>DBCO01000027.1 GCA_002293145.1 Akkermansiaceae bacterium UBA956
CAATGATTTTCGTTACCTTTTTTTTGATTATTCGAATTTACCGAGAAACATGTTGATACTCAACGATTTATTGAGTGAGATTTTTTCATTATTTTTACTGTGCTAGGCGAGATTTGGCAAAATCAATGTCTATTTTTCGTATTTCGGGTCGATTTCGTTGCAAAAATTCCATATGCAGATCAACTAGTGGCGTGCCAAAGTTTGGATGACAACCTATATTTTCTTCTTTTACTACCATTGTAGTATCAAGAATAACCCTTGAAGATTATACGTTTAAGCGGATGGAAGAGTTAGCTCAATCGCGAATCCTTGGGGCTTTGCGTTCGCTGCTACGATGCTTCCACCACAGGCAGCTATGCAGCTTTTTACGATCGTAAGACCAAGGCCTACTCCGCCAGTTTCCCTTGTACGTGCGATGTCTGGACGGTAGAATGGCTCGAAAAGGTGCGTGATTTCCGCATCGGGAACGCCGGGGCCGTTATCGATGATTTGCAGTGTAATAAAAGCATCTCGTACACTCGCGTTAAACTGCAATGTAGCGGAGGATCCGGCGTAGCGGATGGTATTGCGGATGATGTTGCCGATAGCTCGTTGGAGCAGTTTTTGATCGGCTAGAACGTGTAGCTCAGGCGCGATGGTGTTTTCCACGCTCAGCTGGTGGTTTTCACGGGAGAGTAGATCAGTGATGAGATCCTGCAGGCACAAAGGCTTGCCTTTGATTTGTGTAATACCAGCGGTGGAGCGAGAGAAAGCGAGTATCTCATCGATCAATTCTGCTAGTTCCGTCGCATCTTCTTCGATCGCCGAGATGCGCTTTTGCTCGGACTCAGGAAGCTTCGTTTCGAGTATGCTGAGCCCCGTACGCATCCGCGCGAGGGGGGAGCATAACTCGTGAGCGATGTCGCCGAGGAATCTCTTTTGCCCGCTGACCAGGTGATCGAGGCGTGTGGACATGCTTACGACCGCGGAACCAAGACTGCCCAATTCATCGCGGCGCCGTGTATCAAGATTTAAATGGAATTTCCCATCAGCAATCTCATCGGTGGCCGACTTGAGTTTTCCAATGTAGCGAGTGATGTTGATCGCAAAGGGCATCCAGAAGAGAATGCTCAATCCCAACAACGCCGATACTGCAATAATCAAGGGCTTCAAATCGAAAAACAATCCATTACCCGTGAGGTTGTCCGCACGAATAACCCAAATAACGCGATCGGGTGCGGAGCGACCAGCCAAAGGCAAATGCACAGCTGCCCAATAATCTGAGCTTTTAGCGGGAGATCGGAGAAATAGCGGAGTTACTGGGCGATAAATGTTACTCAGGCGAGCAGAAGGCATTTCTTCCTCAAAGCGCTGGGGAGGAAAGTCTTCTTCTCGTAACTCTTCCTCCTCAGGAGGAGGGCCGCGTCTTGGACCAGGGCCAATACCGGACCGAGGACCACCGGGCACTCGTCTCCCCGCGAGACCTTGCGGCGAGCTTCTACGCAAGTGTTCGGTAATTTCTTCTGGTATCGCCTCTTGCGGCCGTTCTGACCAGTCCCCGTGTGGCATCCAGATGTAGCTTTTCACCTGATAGGCATCAGAAAATCCTTGCACTGTCTGTTGCCAATCGCGCACCGGTTCGGTTCGGAGTTGCGCTGCCATTTGTTCTCCATACACTCGGAGGCGATCACCCGCTGGCCCTTGCAAGTAGCCATCGAGACCCGCGCGAAACTGCCAGTTCACGAAGACCGTAACGATCACTGCGAGTAGAGCCATATGCAGCATGAGCCAGATCAGCATTTTTCCCATTAGTGAAATGCGCAGGCCCTTGCTGTTCATGACGGGCCTCCCTTTCCTACCTCACCCAAGGTGTAGCCCACACCGCGGATGGTGCGGATGAAGCGTGGCTCTTTCGGGTCATCGTGAAGTTTTTTGCGCAAGCTGGAAATGTGCACGTCGATGGATCGATCGAAGACATCGAAACGCCTATCCGACACTTCTTCGATCAAAGCCTCGCGCGATTTCACTCGCCCTTTGGATTTGAGCAATGAAACCAATATGGAAAATTCCAACGCAGTGAGCTCTAACACAACACCTGCAAGGGTCGCCACGTGAGTTGAAACATTCACATGTAGAACTTCACAAACGAGATCCGTAGAAGTTGACACAGATTCTGTAATGCGCTGCGAACGGCGCGTCACGGCGCGCAGGCGGGCTAACAATTCACGAGTAGAAAACGTTTTCGGCAAGTAATCATCGGCACCGATCTCTAATCCCACAATACGATCAGACTCATCGCCCAGAGCTGTGAGCATTAACACGGGAACATCGGATTTTTTCCGTAGCTCACGCAGCACCTCGATGCCGTTCATTACTGGCATCATCACATCGAGAATGATGGCATCGTATTTTCCTTCAAGGGCTTGCTGGAGACCCGTAGCTCCATCATGACGCAGATCCAACTGGAAGCCCATCGGCTCAAGATAATCTTTGACCAAAGTCGCAAGCTTGCGATCATCATCAATCATCAGAATGCGGCGGATGGTAGATGCTTTCATCGATGTAAACATAATCACTTACACACAAAGCGACGGCTAGGTCGATCAGATTTACCAAATCTTAACAATTTTTTTGCGCCCAGCCTGCTGAACAGGAAGCGGGAAAAAGATCACGCCGCAGGTTTAGTCGCGGCTGCACCGTGCCACCCTGACGCCTACTGCGTAGCAATTCCAGATCGAGCTCAGCAACGATCACACCCGCTTGAGCCGCATGCGCCCGCGCGGCGACACCTTCGAAGGGAAATCCGATATCGCAGGGAGTCGCGATGACTGATTGCGCTTGATGATGAGCAAAGCCACCCCTTGCGCGGATCATACCAACGCCGCCAGCGGTTGCAATATACATGGTGTTTTCGACAGCACGCGCCATGGCGCAACGCGTCACACGATGGTGACCATGCCAGTCATCGGTGCAATACGGCACGCAGAGAATTTCCGCTCCTGCATCGGCGACGGCACGGATTTGCTCAGGAAATTCCACATCATAGCAAATCGCGACAGCGATCTTACAGCCGCCGATGTCGATCAATGCCAGACCATCACCGCCGACCATATTCCATGCATCTCGCTCCCACGGAGTGATGTGCAATTTATCCTGAAAAAATGATTCCCCCGCAGGGCCGATAACCCATGCTCGATTGCGCAGTCCATTCTCAGCCACACGCGGCATAGAACCACCCACAATCCATAATTGCAGTGTACTAGCCAAACGCGCGAGCCGCGAGAGCCACTCCGCCTCCTTAGGCCAGCCTTGCGGAAATCCCGCAGCCACGTATTCCGGTAATATCAGCAGCTGAGCCGAGTAGTCAACGCGCGCCGTGCGGATCTGCCACTCGAGTTCCTGCCAAAAATCAGCGGCATCCGAAAAATCCCGATACCCCCATTGCACGCACGCTACTCGCAATCTCTCCATAAACAGCGACTTTCTCGATTATAACACAGGATAATGAGACATCAGCGCCTTCATTTCCCGCACCGCTTGCGTCATCCCCACGCGCATTGCTCGCGCGACGATGCTGTGCCCGATGTTGTATTCCGTCAAATGCGGCACCGCCTCGAGCAAGCGAACATTTTCGTAATTGATGCCGTGCCCTGCATTTACCTGAATGCCTGCCTGATGCCCGACGAGTGCGGCCCGCCTGAGTCGTTCCAACTCTGCGCCGACCGTCTGAGTGGTAGCATTGCCAAAACATCCGGTGTGCAGCTCGACCATTTCAGCACCAAGTTCGGCGGCGACTTTTACTTGTTCGACTTCAGGATCAATGAACAAACTCACCTTGATGCCATTTTTCTGCATCAAACGAATACAATCGCCCACCTCGTGGCGGCGAGACACCACATCGAGACCGCCCTCAGTCGTCACCTCTTCGCGGGATTCAGGTACGAGGCAAACAAACTCAGGGCGCACTTTCAGGGCGATGGCGATCATTTCCTCAGTCACGCCCATTTCCAAATTCAAGGGCGCAGCAATTTTTTCGCGAATCAGAAACGCATCGCGCTCCTGCATGTGGCGACGATCGCCACGCACGTGAATAGTGATCGAGTCCGCACCGCCTAGCAAAGCATCCGCGCTCGCCTCACACGGGCAAGGCTCCGCATTCGGCGCATCCGGCAACAACGCATAGCGCGCCTGACGCAGTGTGGCGACATGATCCACATTAACTCCCAACAAAAGTGACATGTTCTACACTTAACAGTACTACAGCTTTTTGCAATCCCGAAATCAAGAGGCCCTACCCAGGGCGATCAAGCTGGGGCGTGGAGGAGTTCTCTGTATTTCCTGTCAACCAAAGCTCGCATCCGTTTTTTATGAACTTGGATTCAAGCTGGAAGTACAGCCAAGCGCAAAGGTGCGGAGGTCGCAATGTGGATCGCGGAGATACATTTATCTAGCCATCACATTCAGGTTCAGCCCTATGAATTAAGATTTAGGTTTTGAAATCGCGTGATTGGAAGGCGAGCCAGCCGAGCACAAATACGGTCGCATTGAGGCCACCGAGAAAGGCGAATGACTCGAGCACCTTCGCCCATGGCAAATGCGGTTCCATCAAAAATACCCATGCGCTCATGCGCCAGGTCACGAACCATTCTTCGTATGGTTTGAAGAACGGGAAATTCTGCACGATCATATCGACGAACAAAATGCTCAAGGTAATGATCGTTGCCGCCGCCGGTTTCATCTTGAAGCACGAAAACATGAACGCGATTGAGGAAATCGTAATCATACTAAAGCCAATGCCGAGCGCACTGAGTGCAAGCCTCCCTGCACCATCTGACCACTCGGAATACGCCGCAAAGACTTTCATCTTCGGCTCCATCACAAACAATCCACCTTCCCAACCAACCGCCGCCACCGCCATCAGGTAGCCACTGATGCCGACGAAAAACACAAAGCTCACCGTGTAGATGCAAACACTCGCATATTTCACCACCAACAGCCGCAATCGACTGATCGGCCGGGCAAAAATCAAACGCAAGTTGCCATCCTCATTTTCCTTGGCGACGATGTCACCCGCGACGAGCGCGAAAAACACCGATCCTAGCACAAACATACTGAGCAGCATGATCGTGAATGTGATCGAAAGCGAGCTGTAATAGATATCGAAATCGAGACCATTATTTTGCAATTGCGTGCGCGTGTAGGCTTGCGTGCGATCCAGTTTATACACCACTAAAATCAAAATCTCCATCGCCAAGAATGCGACGTAGCCAATGTAGGTGCGTGGGCGAGAAAACAGCTTGCGGAGTTCTCCTTGGAGTTGGGCGAGGAACATCATGCGCTGCGTGGGATTGTGGTATGTTGTTGTTTTATTTCCATGTAAAGATCCTCTAAGGATCGATCCTTGCGCGCAAAGGAACGCAAGGGAACACCAGCCTGCACCAAGGAGCGCAGGATCGTGACCGGATCGACATCGTGCGGCATGAAGATGCGTGAGGCACCATCCCAATTACCACCTACGGAAGCGAGAACTTGATCCACGATTTTTGTTAGGTCGGAATTCAGCTCAGCAGAAATTTCATAACCTTGCTGCTCTTCAACTAAACCCTTGATCGGCCCCTCGAACACACGCTTGCCACCTTGTAGAATCGCGATGCGATCGCACATCTGCTCCACTTCGCCAAGAAGGTGTGAATTGAAGAGAACGGTCATGCCGCGCTCCGCACGCAGTCCGAGAATGAAATCACGAAACCACTTGATGCCCTCAGGGTCAAGTCCATCGGTCGGCTCGTCTAACAATAAAATTTCCGGTTCGGGCAAAAGCGCTTGGGCTAATGCCAAACGCTGCCGCATGCCGTGACTATAGGTCCGCACTTTTGAGTCGATGCGTTTCGTGAGATCCACGCGCTCCACCACCTCGCGCGCGAGTTTTTCATCGAATGGTCCCGAATAGCTCATCAAAATTTTAAGGTTCTGCCAGCCACTGAGATAATCATAAAACGATGGTGCCTCAAAAATCGCTCCCACCTTACTCAGTGCGCGTGATCGATCCTTTGTGATCGAGATCCCATCTATGCTTACATCCCCCGATTGCGCGGCGACCATGCCCAAAATGATGCCCAAGGTCGTGCTTTTTCCCGCTCCATTGTGACCAAGCAATCCGTAGATCTGCCCTTTTTCCACCGCGAACGAGACACCTTGCAGCGCCGGTACCCCGTTGAAGTTTTTCCAAAGATTGTCGATTACGAGCATAAAGTACGATGTTAATAGTAATTGTTAGGGAGAGACCGAGAAATTCACTTCGCGCGACGCGGAATAGTCAGCATAGAGCACATTGACGCCAGATTCTCCTGGGTGCCATTTTTCCTTATCCGTGATCAAGGGCACACGGCCAGGGTCATCGGTGATGGTAAAAAACTCCAGCCGATACTTATTTTTTCCACTCTGCGTGGAATTCCAAATGTAGCTGCTTCCGGTCTCCTTGAAAATTTCTTGATCTTCGGGGCAATGATAGATTTCTGGATTTTCGATGTAATCCGCCAGCGCCGTTTCTAGCACCAAGACGTCTTCGTCCTTGGTTTTTCTTCCTGCAGCAATGTCGGGCATGGTGTCACTATGATCTTGTAGGTAAGACTCGATGCCGATTCCAATTTCCTTGAGATTGTTCAAACAGGCAGCCTGTCGAGTCTTGGCACGCATTGATTTCCCAAAGGGCACCACCAAGGCCGCCACAGCTGCAATGATCGCAATCACGATCAGCAATTCCATCATCGTGAAGCCACGCGAGCGATCATTCGAACGTAAATTTTTCATTGGGGTGGTCCAAAACGATTGCCGCGCAGGCCTTGCATGACTTCATTCATCGACTCCATCAAGGGCGCTAGATCGAGCTTGGTGTCGGAACTGGATTTCTCAAAATACGCGCGCATGCCTTCCTCGGCAATCTTTGCCATGACATCCTCGCCAAGTTCCTTAGTGCGCTGCATATCCTCCTCGGTTTTGCCTTTCTCAATTTCTGCAAGCCCACGTTTGACAAAACGCTTGCGCTCGGCGGGGGGCATTTGATCCAGCGCTTGCATGAACTGGTTCATGCTCTCGGCAACGGTGAGCTCGATGAAAAGGTTGCGTTCTTGCGAGCTGAGGAGTCGAAAGAACTTTTCGCTGGCTCTTGCCTCGCGATTTTTTTCTCGTTCTTGAAAATCAAGTCGATTGGTAAGCGTTGCGATTTCACGCAGACTCTCTTCACGTACTTTGGCTTCGGAAGCTGAACCTGCACCTTCTGACCAATCGGTAAACGCTGCCTCCTCGATCTCTTGCTGCAGGCGAACTGCGGTGATTTTTTTCGATCCTGCCCACGAGCGTATAGAGAATACCACGAGCCAAATCAGCAAAATCGTACCGATCGCCTGGAAGAGAAACTTTTTCTGCTGCATATTCAGAGAGAATATAGCGCAGGTAGCAACGAGCGCAAGAGGCGATATCAAATACCGCGAATCTAGCTCAGGAATCTAGCTCAGGAATCTAGCTCAGGAATTAGCGAGATGCGGTGGTGGTACTCAGCCCACGTAGACGCTGAATATTCGCATACATCTGACGGCAGTGACTGAAACCAGTGCGTTGGGAAAGAATTGTGGCGCTGCGCTCCAGTGAGCCCCACTGAACTACGCTGATCTCGACATTTCGGCGACCCCACACATTCATCAGCGCGCGCGATGGCTGGTAAATGTCGATGGTTCCGGTGCCAGTCAAGGCCGAGCCGTAATCGTCGACCACATAAAGATACGGCTGACCTTTGATTTTAAAAACGGTACCCATGGGGTAGAAAGACCAGTCCGAGGCAGCAGAGCGCACGCGATTGTTGTATTTCAGCGAAGTGCCTAATGCGCTTTTCGATCCATATTGAATATGATCATCTTCGGAGCAAGTGTAGGCGGTAGTGCGAACCACACGATTTCTTTCGCCAAAGGTGTAGACAGGCATGCCGTGTTTGTCACGGGGTTTGCTTCTTGCGGCACTGAGCAAAGATGGCGCAGGAGCTGGTGTGTTAAATGAAGCACTGCTGGAAAAGCCTGGCTTCACGATGCTGACCAAAGAATGAGTAGAGCACTGGCAAAGAAGAAAGGCGGATGCCAAAGTAGCGGCGAGGGAGATAAAAGGAAAACGCATGCGAAGAAATCGTGTTGGGAGTGAGAACGGTGTGATGTGAATGAAAAAACGATTGAGTGTAGTCAAAAACGACATCGACCACTTAGCGCACTCATCATAATCCGGCAAGAAAAAACTTGCCGAAAAATCATTCCGGGTGAAAGAAACGAAAAAGCCCTTGTTTTCGCAAGGGGTTTTCGATGTTACTTTTTTCGTGATCAGTTAGGATCGTCATCGGCATTGAGTGACCAAACGACCGCAGTTTGCGGCATAATGATCTTGCCAGTAGGAGTCAGCAAATCGGATGCCTTGTGCATTTCCGCGTGGCCATCGACGAAAATCAACGCCCCCTGCTGATTATGGCGAGCTGCAAATGCACGCGCATTTCCCTTCGGGGAGCCATCGAAGCCCGACTGCCCAGGCAGCGTTTTCTTATCGTTAGGAAGACCTCTTTCGAAGAAAATAACAGTTTTGCTAGGCTCCATGATTCGCACCATGGGTACTGGCTTTTTCTCTCCATTTTCATCTTTGCGCTGCAATCGGCTATTCATCGCGACGGCAAACATCGGCGAACCGAGACGTTTATTCGCCCCGGGATATGGTGCTCCTGGAATGCACAAAGGGTAGCCTTTGTCATAGAATCCGGCAGGATTGCTCTCGCCAAGCTCGCCAACGGTGGGTGCGCTCATCAAGCGGGGTAAGGCATTGTACCAAACTTCTTGACTCTCAGGCTTAGCGGCCGTTTGCCAATCGTTGGAGCCCACAGCGTCTTCGAGTGGTAGCAAGCCACTGCTATCTGCCACGTACGAGCCAAATGCCGTGCCGAGAGAACGCATTTTCGTCAACGCGCTGGCCTGATCCGCTTTGCTGCGCGAAGATTGGATCACCGTGAAGGCGATTGTCGCCAAGGCCGCGATGATCGCGACCACAACGAGTAACTCCATTAAAGTAAATCCCTTGTTTTTTTTCATACGTCCAGTTCGCTTCCTGTTGGCGTCAACACGATGCGGTTATTGCCACATGCCAACTGTAAACGCTCGATGAGGTCGGAAACTTTCACACCATCTTTCAGTTGCAGACCGTAACGCAATTCGGTCATCATCCCTGCTTGCGCAGAACGTACACTGGTCAGATCGGCACGATCAACGCAGTCAGCCCAAATCGGATTGAGGCGATCTTCAAAGTCCATATCACTGGTCATGCGCATGGTGAGCAGGTGGGTGGCACGGCGTGGTGCGAAGGCATCAGTGCGTGAGAGCACATAAATCAATCCAGCAACAAGCGGCACGCAGATGAGCGACTCCGTGTAAAGACGTGCGCCAACAACCATACCAGCGGCCATGGCGAAGAACACGAAACCAAGGTCGCGTGCTTGGCCAAGATTGCGACGGAAACGAATCATCGAAAAGGCTGCAAACATGCCGAAAGCCACGCCGGCATTGCCGCGAACCACCATGATCAAAATCGTGGTTATCGTGCCGATGATGATCAACGTGTGAACGAAATCTTGGGTGTAGCGTGTTCCTTTATAAGTGTTGCGGTAGAGAGTCGCGATGAAAAGATTGAGAACAAAGCTCAAAAACATGGCACCAACCACTTCGAGTGGATGTGGTGTATCGAGGGAGATGTAATCTTTGAGGCTAGTAATGAATTCGTTCATGGATCTTATTTCTATCAGGTAATTGGGCTATAACAGCAGCAGGGTAGCTTCGGGGTTCTTGGCAACGACAGGGTCAAAGCGCTCCAGAGACTGGCAATACTTGCTCATGCTCTGAGCTTGTAATTGAAATTCTCCGGCGGCTTTGCGCAGCCAGATCGGGACGGAGCCGATGGTTTTGACTTCGACCACGGCGATCTCATGCTTCACCACTGCGAGTGGAAAATCAGGATCGTCAGGGGTAAGCGGCTTCATATCAAATCGACAACGCAGACCTGTATCAAAGGTCACGCGAATGGTTCCCTCGGAACCACTATCATAGGCCATGCGGTCGTAGCGGACCTGCACCACAGGGCGCGCACCGGCATCGACAATCAGGTCTTGCAGCTCGGCGACAACGTGCTTGTCTGCGCGAGAGCGATTAGGATCCAAGAGCGGTTGAGGAATTTTCCCCTGCGCGAGTTCCGCAAGAGATTCAATGGGTAATGCAGCCCGGCGTTTCACTCCATTACCATCAAGCTTGTGCTTGATCTCGATGAATCCGGCAGGCGGAATAAGACCATCGGCTCTTCCATAGACGCGTGCGCGGACGCGACGGCGATTCGCCACCCCCCATTGCTTTTGCCAATAGCTATGGCGATCCGAGGTATCGTAGTATTCAGAAATCACCGGATAACCATCTTCTGCAGCGCGATCGACGGGGATCATGCTCGAGATGAAAAGTCGGAACTTTTCGCCTTCTTCTGCGGGCAGAAGAAATTTAAATTCGCGGCGGTCTTGGGTTGCATCCATGGATAGGAGCAATTATTCTTAGGCAATCCGAAGCAATTGTCTATCAAAATAGTCGAAAATTACACCAGTTTCGCTTTGACCTTTGCTGTCTATCAACAAAATCGATACAATTTTCATGAGTGAATGTGACATTTCCGCCATCTAACAGAAAAAAGGAGCAATCCCATAAGGCCGCCACGGTCATGACTAATGGAACAAAAAAATGTCAAAATCTTCACTTTAGGGACTTGTCAGAACTCTGAGGAAAGCTAACTTGGGGCGCGCATGAAAATTTGGTTGGATGAAAAATTGGAAGAAGAGCAAGATGCGAAAATCTCGGTATTTGACCACGGCTTGCTTTATGGTGATGGAGTTTTTGAGGGCATTCGTTTTTACAATGGCCGAGTTTTTCGTTTGGAAGAACACATTTCTCGACTCTACGATTCGGCGCGCGCGATCTTGCTGAACATGCCATGGACGCAGGAGCAAGTTTGTCAATTCACCGTGGATACCATCAAAGCCAATGGCTTGAGCGATGGATATGTGCGTCTCGTCGTAACACGCGGCACGGGTGGACTGGGCCTAAATCCTTATCTTTGTGAGCGCCCAAGCATGTTCATCATTGCATCTACGATCAGCCTCTACCCTGAGGAATACTACACCAATGGTTTGGCGATCATCACATGCGCGACGCGACGCCCCACACCAGCCGCGCTGATGCCACAGGTGAAGTCCTTGAATTATCTCAACAACATCATGGCCAAGGTCGAAGCAATTCAATCCGGTGCCATGGAAGCTGTGATGCTCAATGAGCAAGGCTACGTGGCCGAGTGCACGGGCGACAATTTGTTTCTCCTGAAAAATGGCAAATTACTGACACCACCAGTATCTGATGGCGCGCTGGATGGCGTGACCCGCCGCGTGATCTTGGAACTAGCCGATCAACTCGGCATTCCTTGGGCTGAGCAAACGCTGACTCGCTACGATATTTTCGTGGCCGATGAGTGCTTCCTCACCGGCACCGCAGCAGAAGTGATTCCTGTGATTTCTCTGGACCGACGTCCCATCGGTGAAGGTGTTCCCGGGCCACTCACCGCAAAATTTATTACCGCATTCCGCGCTCTGGCCAACTCGACTGGCACGCCCATAGCTTAACAGCATCATCATGAAATGTGACTTCTGCGATCAGAAAGCTACGGTTTTCCTCACTCAGTTGATCGAGGGGCAGATGAAAAAAGTCTGCCTCTGCGAGAGCTGTGCCAAAACCAAGGGGGTCACCGATCCTACGGGCTTTTCGCTTGCCGATATGTTACTCAGTGGCATGCCGACCTCAGCTCTCGTGGCAAATGCTCCCTTCGTGCCCACTCGCTCAGGTGGTGGCAAAAAATGCCCCAACTGCGGTTTCAGCGTCGATGATCTCAACCGCGTCCGCCGCTTCGGCTGCAGCGAGTGCGTTCAGGCCTTCCGCCCCGAAGTCGAGTTGATCTTGCGCGGCATGCACCAAGGTGTGACCCACGTCGGCAAAGTGCCACCGGGATTTGAAGAAATTCATGCCCGCGATGAAAAACTCGAAGAATTGCGCCAGCAACTCGAAAAAGCCATTGCGCACGAAAACTACGAGCAAGCGGCATCGCTGCGCGATCAAATTCGCCAATTAGAACTCCCTCTCCCCGCCACCACACTGCCATGATGCGATTTTCGACATTAATCAAACACCCTGCCGATTGGATGATCGGCGGCGAAGTGGATAATGCGGTGGTGCTCACTTCACGCATTCGCTTGGCGCGAAATGTCCGGCTTCTGCCATTTCCCGGATGGGCCACAGCCGAGCAACGTCGCATGGCGATGCAGGAAATTTTCCCCGTGATCCAAGAATTGCGGCCGATGAAAGACGCCTTCGCGCAACCACTCAGCGGACTCACTTCGGTGCAAAAACAAGTGCTCGTCGAGCGCCACCTTATCAGTCGCGAGCACGCCGCCCGCACCGAGGGCAGCGCTGCAGTCATCGAGCGCCGCCAATCACTCAGCATCATGGTAAACGAGGAAGATCATCTGCGAATGCAATCGATCCGCCCAGGACTCAATCTGCGCGTGGCATACGATGCCCTCAATGAACTCGACAATGAAATTCAATCGTCACTCACTTTTGCCTACGATCGCAAACTCGGCTACCTCACCACCTGCCCGACTAACCTCGGCACTGGCCTGCGCGCCAGCGCCATGCTTCACCTTCCTGGTTTAGTGCTCAGTGATAAAATTGGCCAAGTTCTCAATGCCATCGGCCGCATGGGTTTGGCTGTCCGCGGTCTTTATGGCGAAGGCACCGAGTCACTCGGCAATCTCTACCAGATTTCCAACCAATCCACTCTCGGAGAGAGCGAAACACAAATCATTGAGCGTCTTGAGCGAGTCATTGCACAAGTCGCCCAACACGAGACCAATGCGCGTCTGAAAATGCTCGAAGATGATCGCCTCACCCTGCACGACAAAATTGGTCGCTCCTACGGCATCTTGCAGCATGCCTGGCTGATCGATTCCAAAGAAGCGCTCAATCATCTTTCCCTCATCCGCCTCGGTGCCAACATGGGATTTTTCCCGCTAGAGATTGCTCGCCTCTGCGATAACTTACTGATGGAAATTCAGCCCGCTCACCTACAACTGCATAGCGGCCGCAAACTATCACCGGAACAACGCGATGAAAGCCGCGGACAAATCATTCGCTCACATTTGCAAAACGTCCCCACACCTGCTATGGTTTTCTCACAATCGAAAAACCTCCCCTTTTCGGATCAACCCCTTGACCTTGATTTATGAATAATTTCACTCCCAGAGCTCAACAAGTCCTCGCCCTCGCACGCAAGGAAGCCGATCGCTTTAGCCATAATTATGTCGGCACCGAGCACATTCTGTTAGGCCTGATCAAATTGGGTCAAGGCGTTGCCGTCAACGTGCTCGAACGCATGGGACTCGACCTCGACAGCGTTCGTATTGAAGTGGAAAAGGAAGTCGGCACCGGCACCGCGGGTAGCTCCGGCGGCAACATTCCCTACACCCCTCGTGTGAAAAAAGTCCTCGCCCTTGCCGACAAGGAAGCGACAGCTCTGAACCACTCGTATGTGGGCACCGAGCATATTTTGTTAGGCCTGCTGCGCGAAGGTGACGGCGTCGCCGCTCGCGTTCTGCAAAAACTCAACGTCGACATACAACGCACACGCAACGAGATCCTCGCCGAGATCGATCCGAATTTCACGCCTTCGGAAGATGCCGAGGATGAGCAAGAGAGCGACGACAACGACGAAGAGGATATTTTTTCCGATTCGGAAAAACAGCAAAATCCCAGCAACGGAGAACCACAAGAAGGCAAAACCAAAACTCCAGCACTCAAGGCCTTTGGTCGCGACCTCACCAAGAGCGCCAAAGACGGTGAACTCGATCCGGTGATTGGCCGCGAAAGTGAAATCGAACGAGTGATTCAAATCCTTTGCCGCCGCACGAAAAACAATCCCGTGCTCATCGGTGAAGCAGGCGTCGGCAAGACCGCTATCGCCGAGGGCCTCGCCCAAGAAATTGCCTCCGGGAATGTCCCTGAAATTCTCCGCGACAAGCGCGTGATCACCCTCGACCTCGCCTTGATGGTCGCTGGCACGAAATATCGCGGTCAATTCGAAGAGCGCATCAAAGCCGTGATGGATGAGATCCGCAAAGTGAAAAATGTGATCCTTTTCATCGACGAACTTCACACGATCGTCGGTGCCGGCTCTGCCGAAGGAGCCATGGACGCCTCGAACATCATTAAGCCTGCACTGAGCCGTGCTGAGCTCCAGTGCATCGGTGCCACCACCCTCAATGAGTTCCGCAAGTACATCGAAAAAGATGCCGCTCTCGAACGCCGTTTCCAACAGGTCAAGGTCGACGAGCCGACGCAAGAAGACGCGATCAAAATCCTCTACGGCCTGCGCGCCAAGTATGAAGCTCACCACAAAGCGCGCTTCACTCCTGCTGCCATTGAGGCCTCGGTGAAATTGACCGCACGCTACCTCACGGGACGCTATCTGCCCGACAAAGCCATCGATGTTCTTGATGAAGCTGGTGCGCGCGCACGCATTTCCCAAATGACTCGCCCACCCGTCATCAAGGAACTGGAAGCGAAAATCGAGGAAATCAATCGCAGCAAACTCGCAGCCATCTCCGAGCAAGACTTCGAGAAAGCCGCTGCCATGCGCGATGAAGAAAAAAATGCCAAGAAAAACCTCGAAGATACTCTTAAAGCCTGGCGCGCCCAGTCCGAGGAATCGATCATCGAGGTCGATGACGAAGACATCATGACCGTTGTCTCCAAGTGGACTGGAGTGCCTCTCCGCCGCATGGAGGAAACTGAGTCCGAGAAGCTGCTCAAAATGGAAGAAGAGCTGCAAACCCGCGTCATCGGCCAAAACGAAGCCGTGCGCTCGATTTCCAAAGCACTACGCCGTTCCCGTGCCGACCTCAAGGACCCACGCCGCCCCATCGGATCGTTCCTTTTCCTCGGCCCGACAGGCGTTGGCAAAACTTACCTTGCCCGCAATCTCGCCGAATTCATGTTTGGCGATCCCGAATCGTTGATCCAGATCGACATGTCGGAATACATGGAAAAATTCACCTCCAGCCGTCTGATTGGCTCACCTCCTGGCTACGTCGGCTATGAAGAAGGTGGTCAACTTTCCGAACAAGTCCGCCGTCGTCCATATAGCGTGATCCTTTTTGACGAAGTCGAAAAAGCTCACCCAGATGTCATGAACCTGCTGCTTCAAATCCTCGAAGAAGGCATGGTCACCGACTCCATGGGACGCAAAATCGACTTCCGCAATACCATCATCATCCTCACTTCTAACGTCGGTGCATCGACCATCAAACGTCAGAGCACACTCGGTTTCAATGCCATGACAGCCGATGAAGGTGACTTCGAGACAATGAAGGAAAAAATCACCGAGGAAGCCAAACGCACCTTCAAGCCCGAATTCCTGAACCGCCTTGATGAGCTGGTCGTTTTCCACATGCTTGAAAAACCCGACCTTTCTCGCATCGTCGATCTCGAGATCTCGAAGTTGGCCAAACGCCTCAAGGAGAAATCCATCGCCCTGGAGCTCAGCGATACTTCTCGCGATCTGCTGATCACCAAAGGCTATGATCCGAGCTACGGCGCGCGCCCGATGCGACGCGCCGTCGAACGTTACCTCGAAGACCCACTCGCCGAAGCTCTACTACGCGGCGACATCAAAGCTGGCGACATTGTCCAAGTCATCCGCCGCGACAACAGCGACGATCTTCTCTTCCAACCCAAAGTCGCGCCCGCCCCCGCGTTGACGACCGAAGAAGCTCAACCTGAAGAGTGACACTTCTTCAGTAACTCATTTACCCAAATACCATGCTCATCACTCTGGGCATGGTTTTTTTCTAGGCTTCCATCAAAAATCTCCGCGATTTCCTCTGCAAACTCTGCGCCTTTGCGCTTCGTTCGTCTTATGACCTAAGGGCTTTTTCAAACTACAACCGCAGCCCGCTTTGGGGCGGAGATGGCGGGACTAACTCATTCTAACATACTCCCGCAAATTCAGACTGATTACCACTGATTTTTCGAGGGGAAAAAAAGTCGCTCAAAGAAACGCAGAGCTTTTACCCATTAAATCCTGAAATCTTGAGAATCTTGTAAATCCTGTCTCAGATGGCACCACTATGAATGACCTGCTTTTTTGATAGAAAACATGGGTGATTTACCTGCTGACCAATCGTCTAACACTGCGATAGTGGCAGAGCTAGGCATTCAGGTTTTTGATCTTATCGAAGAAATTGGATAGTTGATCTTCGTTCGCGGCTGCAGTGAGCTAAGTGTAACTCCGCTCACTGACCTAACTCTTTTGCCGTGTATGGGCTACCGGTGCGATCTGCTGTTTCCTTGCGCAGACGCGTGACCACATCGGCTTTGATCTGGGGTGCTTTGTTCGACCATTCATGGCGAATGTAAGTAGCCATGTCAGCAATGTCAGAATCCTTCAGGGTGGGATTTTGAATCAAGCCCGGCATATCCGCACTGGGTTTATACTCGATGCCCGCCACAGTGACAGGGCCCGTCATCCCGTGAAGCAATAGCTTAATCAAGCGCTCAGGATTATCAACCACCCACTCGGACTCATCAAGAGGAGGGCCAAGATTCAGTACGCCCTCACCACCGGCGCCGTGACAGCCAAAACATGCGGCCGCACCTGAATAGAGAGCTTTTCCTTTGTTAAAGGACGCGAGATGTTCACCACTGAGTCCAGAACCTGAAACCAAGGCTTTTCCAGCAGCAGCTGCCCCTTGGTCAAGCCATGTGAGAAGAGTTTTATCTTTCAATTTGTCACCTACATGCTGTTTGAAAGCGATCTCGTTATGATCCAAACCTGCGAACGCCGCGGCCTTGATATAAGGGTTTTTGGCATACTTGCCCAACAGAACAAGCAAACGGTCAAATGCCGCAGCATTGCCCACGGGGCCCAGCGCACGAGCAAGATACACAGCTTGCTCCTCGCTTTTTGACTCAAAGGATAGCAGAGCCGGAGCCAACGCTGCCACTTCACTCGCAGGCAATTTAGTCGAGGCCCATAGTGCCGAAACGCCAACTTTCAGGTCTTGGGACTTGAGTGCTGTAGCAATCGCTGGAGCTGTAAGCTTACCCAAGCCCTCGAGAGTCCACAACGCACCAATCTGTGCCAAGGGGTATTCTTCTATGCCTACTAGTTGATTGAGCAAAGGCAATGCATCGAGATCATTGCGATCCACCAAAACGCGCTGTGCCATATCGCGGTGCCAGCCATTTCCATGAGCCAAAGCTTTCACTACGTCCGCCGTTTTCATCACCTCAAAGTTGGTGTTTTTCTCTAACTTCCCTGAAGTCGCACGAATTCTCCAGATTCGACCGTGACCTTCACCGGGGCCATCGAGCTTGCGGCTCGCATATTGCGCGCGCAGGTATGAGGTCATGAAAAATCGATCCTGAATGATGCCGTGATACATATCAAGCAAATGCAAGCTACCATCAGGCGCATTGAACATGTTCACTGGACGGAAACGCTCATCAGTAGAGGCGAGGAATTCCTTTTTACCCAAAGGATGAGAACCCGTCAACTTCGCTGCAGACTCATCAATCTGAATGGCTTTGACCAAATTCACCACGGATTCAGGCGTAAACGCGCGGCCATGCCATTCTCTCGGGAAATTACTGCCTCGATAGATAACTGGGCCTGCCGAAGCAGTCGTTAGGAGCAATTTGAAGGTTTTTGGATCGAGGGTATCTGAGCCATAGCCATTGGACTTCTGAATGTATGCGCGATTCACTCCCGGTGTCACACGAGCTGGATAGGTATTGTTTGGCCCCAACTGGGCCACGTCATTCGTTTTCAAATTGACCCCAGGGTTGCCAGCGAGAAGATTCGGCGCAAGAAAATCACCAAACAAGAAAGTCGAATTGTTGTTGTGATAGAGACGTCCGTAGTTGTCACGAGTAATGCCCCATTGACCGCGAAACGGTGTAGACTCGACGATCCACTTCTCGCCCTGACGACGCACACGCTTGCCAGATTTTGCATTGTAATGCCAGTTGTCCATGTTGCGGAGCAATCCATTGACTTTATGCTCCACGTTGCCTGCTTCGATGAACTTCGGTGCCGCCACAATGGATTCACCAACTGGCTTGATACCATCGCGCTTGATCCATTTCAAATCGTGATCATCGAGAAAAAGCAAGCCATCAGGATAAACCGCCACTGCGCGGGGAAGAAGAATTTTTTCCAGAAATACAGTACGCTTATCAGCCTTGCCATCTTGATTGGTATCTTCTAACACCACGATCCGGCCTTGCGGCTCTTTTTCGCCCTTGCCATCCAGATCCATCATGTAGCCGATCATTTCAACCACCCAGGCTCGGCCCGCAGGATCGTAATCGAGCCCAATCGGCTTATCGACCAATGGTTCTGTTGCAAATGCCTCGATCGTGAATCCGGGTGCAATCTCAAATGTCTTCACAGCTTCTGCTGGGCTCAATACAGGAGCCGCCGGAATCAAATCCGCAGGCACGACAGGATCCATGCTGTGATGCTCCTTACGATTGCCTTGCTGCCCATAGGCAAATGTCAAGGTGGCGAGGAATAGACTAGAATAGAATGTTTTCATTTTGTCAGACGAAAAATAACAGGGTTTTGTTGCGATGCAAGCGAACGGCGTGACTTAATCCGCCGAGTCGAAAAAAAACGCGATTCAGCCATCTCATTTACCCCCATTGATGCATGAGATCGCGAGATACGCTTTAACAAGTTCTCTCACCGCTACGTCATCGCTGCATGAAAAAAGCCTGTGGAATTTCTCCCACAGACTTTTTTCTTAAATCAGTTCAATCGTTCTATCGAACGAGTTGACTTAGAAATTGATACGACCGCCAAATTCCCAGCCGATTTCCTCGTTGGAAGTTTCTTCGAGATATGCCAAACGGCCGCCTGCGAACAACTCAAGACGCTCACAAAGGTTGTAGAGAACGCCTGCGCTAGCTTGTGCGTAGAAGGATGCGCCGTCATCCTCAACACCACCAGTCAGATCCCATGTAGCAAAACCGACGCCGCCGGACATGTAGAGATTCAATGGGCCAACAAGTGGACGCTCGAGCTTCAAGTTCACAGTGAAAGGATTCACCTCGAGATCTTGACCAGGAATCAGCGTCGGCGGAGATCCACCTATAGTTCCAGGAATAAGTACATCTGCAGTGCTGTCCTCATACATGCCAGCTTCCAGATACACAGCGGTATCGAAACCGAGGAACTGGGTACCGAGATCGAGGCCGATTTGCAAGGCATACATGTCTGCATTGCCTTCGAAATCTGTGTAGGTACCACCAACAAACCATTCGCCAAGAGTGGTGGCGGGAGCGGATGTAGCGGGAGCGGATACAGGTTCGCCTGCAAAGGCTGCACCTGCAACAAGTGTAAGTAATAGTGTTGTAGTCTTCATGACGCGCCAATAATACAGCTGCCATTTAGTAAAGCAATACTTAATAATAAAAATTTCAGCACCCTTTGCAATTACAGGCAAAAAAATCACATTTTTGTTCAATCGAACATCTTTTTTGTTGACAAAATGTCATTTTTTGACAAAATAGGCGCGTCAACCAACTATCTACATGGCAGCGAAAACAACTACATCAGACACCGGGGCCGATAAAATGGCCGATGCCCGCAAGCGCAATCTCGACGCAGCAATCTCCCACATCCAAAAGGAATTTGGCGAGGCGGCCATCATGCGCATGGGTGACAACACCCGCATGGACGTCGAGGTCATCCCTACAGGCAATCTTCTCATCGACCGCGCCCTCGGCGTTGGCGGCTTCCCACGCGGCCGGATCGTCGAAGTCTTCGGACCAGAATCCTCCGGCAAAACGACACTAACCCTGACCCTCATCGCCCAAGCACAAAAACGCGGTGGCTTGGCCGCATTCATTGACGTAGAGCACGCGCTCGATCCACAATACGCTCGTCGTCTCGGCGTCAACCTCGATGACTTGCTCGTCTCCCAGCCATCATCCGGCGAGGAAGCCCTCCAAATCTGCGAAGCTCTGGTGCGCTCCAATGCCATCGACGTTGTCGTGCTCGACTCCGTGGCCGCCCTTGTCACCAAACAAGAACTCGACGGCGAAATCGGCGACTCCACCGTGGGTGCCCAAGCTCGTCTCATGAGTGCCGCCATGCGGAAACTCACCAGCTTCATCTCCAAGGCCCGCACCGTTTGTGTTTTCACCAACCAAATCCGCGAAAAAATCGGCGTGATGTTCGGTAACCCCGAGACCACTCCCGGTGGGCGCGCTCTGAAGTTCTTCTCTTCCGTCCGCGTTGACATCCGCCGAATCGGACAAATCAAAGCATCCGATGGCACAGTCGTCGGCAACCGCACCAAGATCAAGTGCGTCAAAAACAAAGTAGCCCCGCCCTTTGCCGAAGCCGAATTCGACATCATGTTCAATGAAGGAATTTCCTCCACCGGATCATTGCTCGACCTTGCCCTGGAAATGGAAATCGTCCAAAAACGTGGCAGCTGGTTCAGCTACAACGGCACCCAACTCGCTCAAGGTCGTGATGCCGCCAAGGAAATGCTCAAGGGTGACCCCAACCTTTACGCAGAACTCGAAGCAGCCGTCATGGCAAGGCTCGACGAGAAAAAGAAATAAAACATTTCACTAACAAAATTTCAAGAGCTGACAGGACCTCGCACTTGTCAGCTTTTTTTCATGATTGCCACGAAGCGAAAAATGCACGATATATCTCGCATGAAAGTTGGTATCATGGTCAACGAACGCAAGCCGGATGCACGCGCCGCCGTTCGCGCCCTCGTCAATGTCTTACTATCGAGAAAAATCGAAGTTCTACTGCACGAGCAAGCGGCCCGCCTCATCGAAGCCAAAACGTTTTACCATCCGCACGAGCTCGCACTTCAGGCCGACATCATTGTTGTACTCGGCGGTGATGGCACCATGCTTTCCTCGATGGAAAAACTTGGCAACACCGAGAAACCCGTCGCCGGCATTAATATAGGCACCCTCGGATTCCTCACCAGTTGTACCGAAAATGAACTCGAATTTTTCGCCGATGCCATTCTTTGCGGCGACTACAGCACCAGTGAGCGAACCTTATTGCACTCAAGGATCATTCACACCGACGGTCACGAACAAGAATTTCTCGCTCTGAACGAAGTCGTTCTCGCACGAGGCCAAACCGGCAAACTTGTTAGCCTCCGCGCCGACATCAATGGCGAATTACTCAATCACTACCGCGCCGATGGATTGATTGTCGCGACCCCGACTGGTTCCACCGCCTATTCCCTCTCCGCTGGCGGGCCCTTGATTAGCCCTTATGCCCGCGTTTTTGTGATCACACCGATTTGCCCCCACTCTCTCAGCTATCGATCACTCGTTGTCGATGATGACTCACACGTCGAAATCATTCCCGAAGGCTGTGCCGAGGAACCCATGTTTTTCACCGTCGATGGACGCGAAATCGTAGAAATCGCCATCGGTAGCCGTATCAGCGTCCGCAAAGCTCAGCGCTCCTTCAATCTCTTACGCCTAAAAAATCGCTCGTTTTATGAAGCACTGCGCCAAAAGCTTGGCTGGAGGGGCTGAAATATTTAGCGAACCACTCACAATCTGATTGGAGTTTGCACAAAGCTTTGCTTAGAGTCGGCGCATGCGCTACCAGCCTATCGACCCACAGCTCTTCGTTCGTAACCGTCAGAAACTGCGCGACATCTTACCGCCCGATAGCATTGTCATCGTGCTCGCCAATGATCTCATGCCCACAAACGCCGATGGAACGATGGCATTTAAACAAAATTCCGACCTCTTCCATCTCTGCGGCGTCGATCAAGAAGACACAGCACTTGTACTTTTCCCCGATGCCAAGGACACCACTCAATGCGAAATCCTTTTCGTTAAAGAAACCAGCGAGCATATTGCCATTTGGGAGGGCGAAAAACTCAACAAAGAGCAAGCTCGTGCTACTACTGGAATCCAACGCATCGAATGGTATCAAAACTTCGAGCCCATGCTGCACTCGCTCATCCCCCAAGCACGCCACGTTTTCCTCACCACCAACGAACATCTTCGCGCCATGGTCGTCGTCGAGACCGCCAACGATCGCTTCATCAAAAAATGCCAGCAACGCTATCCACTGCACCGCTATGAGCGCCTCGCTCCTCTGATGCATGAGCTGCGCATGATCAAAGAGCCTGAGGAAATCAAAATCATGCAACATGCCTGCGACATCACCGAGGCAGGATTCCGCCGCCTGCTCGGCTTCGTCAAACCGGGTGTCGGCGAGTGGGAAATCGAGGCCGAACTCTTGCACGAATTCGTACGTCGCGGCTCACGCGGTTTCGCTTACCAACCGATCATCGGGTCTGGCAAAAACGCTTGCGTTCTTCACTACATCACCAACGAAGCCGTTTGCCAAAATGGCGAAATGCTACTACTCGACGTCGCCGCCGAATATGCTGGCTGGGCATCTGACCTAACCCGCACCATCCCCGTCAATGGCCGCTTCACCAAGCGCCAGCGCGATGTTTATCATTCCGTTTTGCGCGTTCTGCGTGGAGCAAACGAAATTCTCCGCCCCGGCAATACGCCGATGCAATACCAAAAGCAAGTCATCGAGATCATGGAAGAAGAGCTAATCCGCCTCAAACTCATCGATGCCAAAGAAGCAAAAAATCAAGGTCCCGACAAAGCACTCGTCAAGAAATACTTCATGCACGGCACATCACACCATCTCGGTCTCGACGTGCATGACGTGGCGCCACCTCATCAACCCTTTGGCGAGGGCATGGTCTTCACCATCGAACCAGGTATCTATATCCGCGAGGAAGGTCTGGGTGTTCGTCTAGAAAACGATGTTGTCATCGGCAAAGACCGCAACTTCGACCTCATGGGCAAAATCCCTATCGAGGCCGATGAAATCGAAGAGCTCATGAACCGCTGAGAATTCTTCATCCGAAACATTCAAAGCCGAACTCATACAAGACAGGAGCTTCATCAATGGTCAAGATGCAGACATCGAAATTTCAGCCTACATCGATTGTTACGATGACACCCAACGCATGCAATCATCACTAGACTTCCAAAATCCAAACCAATTCGCAGTCAGACAAAAATTAACAGCATAAAATTTTGGGTTCAAAAAACATTCGCATCTCAAGACCCTGTGAGTTGATGATGCCGCGAATGTCGGCGACAACAGTAGCACAGCAAAAATCTGCGCGCAGCGAAGTCCTCAGCGCTGCCGGTAAAATCAAAGATTACTCAACTGGCTTTATGAAATTTATCGACATCGCAGCAGCGTAGCAATCAACCGATGCGTTTCCGTCATCGATCGGACAATCGTTGCTCTAGCCCAATTCTTCCTCAATGAAATCAAGCAAGAGATCGACGAGGTCGTCGAGGGCTTCGGGGAGTTCTTCTTCGATAGTGGCGAGGTAGTCGGCTTCGGTTTCGCTATAGTCGCCGCGGTCTTGACTGCGGCTGCTGCACCAACGACTGGCGTTAAGAGGATCGACGATGGCGGTTGCGCCGATGAGGTCGAAGGAATTGATGATGCGTTGGTGATCGAGCGCACTTTGCCAGAACTCATGCAAGCAGTCCTCGCTTTCCAGAATCGGCACCGTCTCATAGACATCCATCACCGCACGCTCCTCGCGACTGAGATCGCGCTTGGGGGATTCGTTATCGAGTTGATCGACTAACATTTCTACTTCATCCGGCCATTCAATGGGGTCTTGGTCAAACATTTCGCGCGGGATGTAGAACACCAGCGTCACGCTGGCAAGCAGGATTTACGAGGAATTTTCGATTACATCTTCCGGTTAGAACACGAGTGAAAACTTTTTAGTCATGAACACTCCCCGCCTACCAATGCTGGGCTCAATCTAGCAGATTCACAATTTACCAAAGAAGCGTTTACTAACAATCCCTTGCACGGCTGGGCTGGCTGTATCGCGCAGGGATTCGAGGTCATCCCACTCCACTACCAAGCCTTCGACTTTTTTCTAAATGCCAGTAGGCGTTTCGCAAAATCAATGACAGAGGTTGCGGTATCGTAGTCGCCGGCTTGCATGGCACTGGCACCTTCGCTGCGGATGCGCTAAGTATTCTCAAACCCAACAGCGATCGTTGCACTTCCATGTTGAAACCGCCAGCGATAAAATTGACTCAACACATCTAACAAGGTCAACCAAGTTCACAAGGAAAAAATAAATTTTGAGCGGTATAAAAAGAAGCACAATCACAACAACCCATCTAAGTTAGGACAATCCGCTTGCTTTGACTCATCTCCTCACTCCGGGCGAAAAGCTGTTTGCAAAGGCTGACAGGGTAATCTCAGTGAATTGCGTAATGGAGAAAATTGCACCGTTTTTGCACCGCTCGTAAAAACCCTAACAATAAAAAGGGAGCCCGAAGGCTCCCTTAGTTAGAACACTGAAATGGTGGGCAGAGATGGATTCGAACCAACGTAAGCTTGCGCTAGCAGATTTACAGTCTGCCCCCTTTAGCCACTCGGGCATCTACCCCTTATTTCGGTGGACGGCGATAGTAATCTGATCGCCCGATGTTTGGCAAGAGGAAAAATGATTTTCCCCAAAAAAAGTTCCCAGAAGATTTTGCGCGAGCTGGGCTGGGCTCATTTGACTTCAACCACGAATCTTGCTTTGCCCTCGGGGTCTTTGGCGGGGTCGGCGTGCCAGAGGACGGAAAAGCCGCGGTAGGGCGAGGAGGGCAGCTCGCGTGGATTGACCATGGTGATGCGGCTAGGGCCTTCGATGGCGTATTCGAAGCGCTTGCCATCGTAGGGTTTCATCTCGATGCGGAGGCTGCTGAGACCTTTGCCAGTCACCTCATCAGCAGATAGTTTCACGGACTCAGAGACACCAATTTTTTCGCGTTTTTTATCGAGCGTTATGAACTCGATCCGATCTTTTTTGGATTCGGCTTCAATTTTATCATCTGCGGTGTATTTGTAGGCATCCTGAAAGCGGCTGCTGATGCGAAAGGATAACGGATTTTTCAGCGTTCCATTGCTGAGAATACGTCCCCCGAATTTGATAAGGTCGCCATCGAACTCGATCACGCACTCGAACTCGGCGTCACCGGTAACCTTGCCCTTGAAGGTGATTTTTTCTGGATCTTCACTAGGTTTATCAGCGGAGGTAAGAGACTCGGGGATGATGCGCTTGACGCTTTGGCGATCAGGGTAGGACTCGACGACTTCGACGGCGAAATAGATGGCCTTATTGAAGCCCATGGCAGTGCCTTTGCTGTTCATGCATTCGAGGCTCATCTCGGCATCTTCTTTAACTCCGAATCGGAAGTCGCGGCGTTCGTAACCCACAAAATATCCGAGCCAAGGTTTATCGGGTAAGCTGGGAAGCTGGGCGAAGCTAGGCAGGGATAACACAATCAAGCAGGGGGCGAGGAGAAGTTTTGACAGCGACATAGATCTTGTGTAGCATAGGCGTGGAAAAATTGCCAGATTTTTTGTCGATATTCCATCGAATTTTATGACCGCCACTGAACTCGCCCAATCTGCCCAGCATGATGAACAAGCACCTGCTGGACTGAATGCCGCCCTACACTGCTTATGGTTTAGCAAAGCAGGTCAATGGGATGCAGCGCACGATGCCTGTCAACTGATCGGCGAACCCGTAGGAGCGTGGCTGCATGCGCACTTGCATCGCGAAGAAGGAGACCACGGCAATGCGGCGTATTGGTATGCAAGGGCGAGAAAGCCCGTGCCGCCGAGAAATCTGAGCATTGCGGACGAATGGGCGCAGTTGGTTGCGGCTTTGACGTAGAGCCGCAAGTCAGAAAGTCGAAGGTTTAAAGTCGGGATTTTTTGTTAGATCGGAAATCTCGAAATGTTATTATGTCCCGCCATCTTGACGCGCGTTGTCGTATCGTTCAAGCATCACGTCTTATGTCTGAAAATTTTGCGTCTTTTTTCACGGTCTAACGGGAATGCCGCGTTCGGCGAAGATTTGCTTTGCCTCGCCGACGGTATGTTTGCCGAAGTGAAAAATCGAGGCGGCGAGCACGGCATCGGCGTGGCCTTTTTCTAACACCTCGACCATGTGCTCCAGGTTCCCTGCCCCGCCGCTGGCGATGACAGGAATGCCCACTGCTAGAGAAATGGCGGCGGTGAGCTCAATGTCATAGCCGTTTTGCGTGCCATCGGCATCCATGCTAGTGAGAAGAATCTCTCCTGCTCCCCGTTCGTATATTTCCTTGGCCCAGGCGACGGCATCAAGGCCGACGGGGGTGCGGCCACCGTGCGTGTAAACGCCCCATTTGCCTGGGCCTTCGCGTTTGGCATCGATGGCGACGACGATGCATTGACTGCCGAAGGCTTTGGCGCCGGCATCGACGAGAGAAGGTTCTTTCACCGCAGCTGTATTGATACCGACTTTGTCGGCACCAGCAAGCAACATCAGCCGCATGTCCTCGACGGTGCGAATGCCGCCACCGACGGTCAGCGGAATGAAGCAATGCTCGGCAGTGCGGCGCACTACATCGGCCATGGTGGCGCGATTGTCCGACGATGCGGTGATATCGAGAAACACCAATTCATCGGCCTTCTGGGCATTGTAGGCCATGGCGCATTCCACAGGATCACCGGCATCGATGAGATCGACAAAGTTCACACCTTTGACCACGCGGCCACCAGTGACATCGAGACAGGGAATGATACGTTTTGCCAGCACGGCAGAAATGCCATACCAAAGCCCGCGTTCTGGCAAGACCTCATTTTTCGTCGATAGCAAAAATTTCGCTTCATTGTTCGGGTGCAACTGAAAGTAATGGTCAGGTCAGAAACTCTCCGCAATGTGCTCAGTCCAGAGAAACGGGCTTATCAACAACTGCAGCCACTGAATTCCACTGATAGAACTGATCATTGATAAAAAAATGACTCGCGCAGAGACGCGGAGACGCAGAGATTCCGTGGTCAACCAATAACAAATAACCTAGTAACTCCTGCCTTCTTCTCAATTCTGAAATTCTGTTTCAATTTGCCTCCATCACGACTAATTTCCCCATACTCTAGGATCTAAGCTAACTTAAAAATTTTGCAAGCCTGCCGCTTGACCACTAATTTTAGTTACACCCCAGCAGTGCTTGACGATGAAGGCTCGGATCGCTATTTATAGGCGCAGATGAACTTTCCTCTGTCACTCCGATTCAAATTGCTCGCACTTACGCCGCAGATCTATGTCAACGATGCCGCCGAGCAGCCGGTCTTTTACGTGAAGCAGAAAATGTTTAAGCTGCGCGAGAAAATCGAGGTATTTCGTGATGAGAGCCGCAGTCAATTGTTCTGCACGATCGCCGCCAACAAAATCATTGATTGGTCGGCGCGCTATTTTTTTACTGCAGCCGATGGCGCCGATCTTGGTTCGGTAGGTCGTCGTGGCATGCGCTCGTTATGGCGCGCATCGTATGACATTTTCGCCCCTGCCGACAACAATGCCGACTTCGAAATCCGTGAGGAAAATCCGTGGGCTAAAATTGGTGATAGTTTCTTAGGCCAAATTCCGATTGTCGGCATCTTCGCCGGCTATATGTTCCACCCGCGCTACGTAGTGACCCGCAAGAGCACAGGCCTACCTGTGTTGCGCCTCACAAAACGCAGCGCCTTGTTTGAAGGGAAATTCATCATCGAGAAATTCGGTGACGCCAACGAGCAAGAAGAAGTATCGTTGACGCTGTCGCTGCTGATGCTGATTCTGCTAGAGAAAAACCGCGGTTGATCCTCACGGGCTGCTGACGCAGAATTATCGTATTGGGAGAACCATCAACCTGCCCATTTTAGGGGGCGAGGAGCTACACGCCTAGCGGAATGCTGCGTGCCACAAATCGATAGATTTTCCGCCTGAAATGGCGCAGATGATGCTTCTATATCGCTGTCTTTCATGACTCCCAGTCTCTCCCCTGCTACTTTCTTCTGCGATGAATCCTTTCTATCATTCTAGCACGCCCGCAGATCCGCTCTCCTTGCACAATTTTCGCCAAGAGCATGACAACTGCGGCATGGGTGCCATCGCACACATTCGCGGAGAACGCTCGCACTCGATCATCGAACTCGCATTACACTCCGCCTTAAACATGACTCACCGTGGCGCTGTGGATGCCGACATGAATCAGGTGATGGTTCCGGTGTGCTTTCATGTCTTGAGCTTACGCCAGAAATATGAGGGCAATGATCTACCAGTGCAGGCCTTTCATTTTAATGAGTTTTCTCACGTGAATAGTATAACGACACTGGACGAGAATATGACGCACTATTTGCCCGATGTTTGATGAAAATCAACCGTCTTGTGGCAACGCTGCCGCAAGCAAAGACAGCATTTGCACCGCTGCCAATTTGCCCGTTTCGAGAACTTCGCGGTGATTCAGTTCATCGCTCGACATCCCTGCCGCCCAATTGGTTAGACATGAAAAACCCAAAACCTCCATGCCCAGAGCCTTGGCCTGAATTGCCTCCAATACCGTGCTCATGCCCACCGCATCCGCCCCAATCGCGCGTAACATGCGAATTTCCGCCGGAGTCTCATACTGCGGACCTCGCAGTCCTGCATAAACGCCCTCATGCAAGGGCATACCCAGTTCATTCGCTTTTTTGCGCATCAAATCTCGCCACTCAGCCGAATAGACCTCCGACATGTCGAAAAAATTCGGCCCACCTTCCAATGGAGATGTTCCTGTAAGGTTCAAATGATCACTGAGCATCATCCAGCGCCCTGGCAGATACTCTGGATGCAGTGTTCCAGCAGCATTCGTTAAAATGATCCGTGTCACACCCTGCTCCGCCAGCCAGCGCACACCTGCCGTCGCCGCCTGCGCACTGTGACCTTCATACAAATGCACACGCCCTTGCATCACCCACAAGGGTATACTCGCGAACTGACCTAAAAAAAACCGACCCACATGCCCTGCGACGTGCGAAACCGGCAGGCCCGCTTCTGCGAAGCCTATCGATTTCTCAACGCATACTTCATTGGCCAACGAACCTAGCCCCGAGCCTAACACAATCGCAGTATCTACTTTCATTATGCTCTATTGTTTCGCTTCGATTTTTACAAATCCTAGCTCGTCCATGCTTGATCCCAGAAGAAAAATCCCCCCATCATCAGAAATAGCCGGCCCCGTGAATCGCAGCCCTCCGTCCTCGCGCGTAGCAGCGAATCCTGGAATCAAACGTCCTACTGCTCCCTCACGTATCCCCCATTGCTCAGGACTTGTCGCCGCTCCTCGCGGAGGGTCTGGCATCGACATTGCTAGGACGACGCCATCGCGCAATAAGCACCGGCAATGCAAGATATGACTCGGCAGACCCTCTAAAAATTCGTCAGAAAAATCATAAAACACTCCGGGAACTGCATTTCCTCGCGCAGCACACAAGTGTGCATGAGTAGCGCATCCCCCCACGCGAACCGCCGTGGAAAGCAAGTCTTTCTCATCACACAGAACCTTGCACGAAAACAAACTCGCAAAAGCCGTGCTGATGGCGCCTAACTTTGCAGATAAAGCATCACCGGACCACACCGCGTATTCTTGGCCGCGCTGCAACGCATTGACTTGCCCGAGTTGCAAACCATTCACCCACTGGCCAGGTTGTGCTTTTTTCAGCAAACCCGTAGCTTCTGCACGCACCCGCAAGGCTTCAGCACTTGCATGCAACATGGCTGTGCGCACCGATTCTGCATTTGCCTCGCTTGCCAACATCGCGGGTTCAAAGACCAAGGTCATCGGATAAGGAAATCTGTAAGGCATTTTCTTGAAAAACTGGCCACGCTCAAACGAAAAAATCGAACCCCATGCGCCATCCATCCACACCGGCACCACCGGAGTTCCCGCCTTGCGAACCATCAATTCAAAACCGCGTTTGATTTCTTGTAAGCAACCCGTGCGCGTCAATTCCCCTTCTGCGAACAAACATACCACGTAGCCTTCATTCAAGGCCTCAGCAACAACGCGAATCGCATCCTTGGCCTTGGTCGATGAAATCGGCACCGTATCAAACATACGCGCAAACCAGCCCACACCCTTTGCCGTCATAAATCCATCATACATCACAAATCGAATTGGACGATGGCACGCCGCCGAGAGAAAAAACGAATCCGCCCAAGTTACGTGGTTCGGCAACAATAACACACCACCTTTATCCGGAACATGCTCACGACCGACTACGCGGATTTTGTAAATCAAGCGTATCACAGGCAGCACGATCACCCGCAGAAATTCCGCCATCAACATCCGCAATGCGTGAATCGTAGCCAGTAAGCACAACAACGATACCACCAATACCTGCCATCGCACCGCCACCAATCCTGAGAGATGTAGCTTTTCACAAATCAAGGATACCACTGCAATCACCAAGACCGCAAAAATCCCCGCCAAGCAATCCTGCAAATTCACTGCTGATTGCATTTCACCCCGCTTGTCTGCGGGATAGCGGTCTTGCATCCAAGCGTTCAACGGAGCGAGAAAAAGCGCAGAGCTAAATGCCAAGCACAGCAGTGTTCCCAAAAACATATATTCCTGCATCGATGATCGACCAGCCACTGGCTCAGCCAACCCGATCAAGATCTTGTAACCTTCAGCTGTGCCATACGGAATCGCACACAGCAAAAGCGCGCAGACAAACATCATAATCGATGAAATCGGCACCCACCCCAATTGAATGCGCCTTCTCTGCAACACCGATGCCGCACCGAATCCTGCGGCCATACCAATCGAAGCCGCGGCCATGAACAACGAAGATATCGAGCCAAAGCCCTCGCCGCCTTGCGTCAATTCCCGCGCGAGCTTGAGCGACCACAAATTGATAAATGCCGCAAATCCCCAGAAAAATGCCACACCAAACGAACCATGCCGCAATGGCAAATCGGACCACAAAGTTCGCAAATCTTGGAAATGACCGACCAGCAAGGACAGGCGAAACGGCTCGCGACTCTGCGCTTGCAAAGGTGGCAAGATCCAGCCCATGAACACTGCTGGCACAGCTGCAATCGTAAGAATGATAAGAGGCACGAGAGCCGCTTGCCATGCCATTTCCGTGCTGCCGCCAAGCGATTTCCAGCGGCTATCAAAGATCGCACCCGCAGCAATTTGTCCCGCAAGGATCGCCAACATCGCCATGGCTTGCTGCAAACCCGAGGCCATACCAAGGTGTTTTGTGCCTAACAGTTCTTTGTTCAATCCGATCTTTGCGGGGCTGAAAAATGCAGACTGCACGGCTAACAGAAAAAATCCCGACATCGCGCCTACCAGCCGGTGATTCATGACTTCCACAGTAATCCAAAGCAACACCACCAGCTGAAAAATCGCCGAGCCAATCACCACCGTGCGTTTGGAAAAACGATCATTTATCCATCCTGCTAAGGGGGCGAAAAGCACGAAAGGCAAAGCAATCAGAATACCTGCGTAGGATTCCACAGCAATCCCCACTGCCGCTCCCAAAGGCACCAACAAAAACTGAGCCATCTTATCATTGAAGGCATTCTGCGTTTGCTGGATCATCACGCTCCAAAACCCCGCCCATTCACGAGGTCCCGGCTTAAAATCCGCAATCGGGTCGGCGCACTCTTTACCAGTATGCAATGTTTCGGTCATCCGCACTCAATAAACAGCGGATTCGCAGAAAACACAAGCCTGCATCGACGGAGAGTATTTCCATCAAACGAGCATAGGCTTCTCTCCCGTGCCTAATAGTCCGTTTTGATGTGCAACTCGCTGCGACACGCAGACGGCACACCTACGATCTATCACCTGAGACAGGAGTGATGCAATGTTGATGGAGCTTCCTCAAGGAAAACACCAAAATCACCGAAGCAAACAAAGATCCAGCGCAGATGTAATACGCATACATCGCAGCCTTGGCGGGGACTTCATCATAAAGAAAACCAAAGAACGGAGGTGCAATCAGCCCTGCCGTGGCCCAGCCGGTGAGCGCCAGACCGTGCAAGGAAGACATCCGCTTCGATCCATAAAGATCACTAATCAAAGAAGGGATTGTGCCGAAGCCACCGCCGTAAGACGCGATCACGAAGCAGATCAAAATACTGTAGATCAGGGGAGAAATGGCGTGAGGCAGGACGAGGTAAATGATGCTGGCCGCACCAAGCAAGGCGATGAAAATATTGACCCTGCCAAAGTGATCCGAGAGCCAAGCCCAGATCAAGCGCCCGATGCTATTCCCCAAAGATGCGATGGCGATCAAGGTGGCGCCTACAGTGGCGAGGGCTTCCGGACTCAGCCCTGGATCCGCAGCTTTTGAGACATCCTGCATCATCCGTGACAACTGGCTGATAATGCCCAAACCAGCCAAGCTGTAGCTGAAACAAATCAACCACAAGCGTATGCGCACATTAGGTAAATGTTGGTAAGTATCTGCAATAGTCTGCTGGTGTTTCTTAGCAATAGCAGCATGAGGGCTGTAAATAAAATGACACGCGATCGTCATGATAATGCCATAGACAACAGCAATGATGAGAAACGCGCCGGCCACATTATTTTTAGCAAGACCCATCGCTAACGGAGCGAACACCTTGCTCATAAACAAGGCACCGATGCCAAACCCCATCACGATCATACCCGTAGCGAACCCCTTTTTATCAGGAAACCACCCGGTAATAGTCGAGACAGCCGTAAGGTATCCTGTCCCGAGCCCGATGCCGCCAATCACACCGTAACCAAGTGCCAGAACGATAAAACTCAACCAACTAACCCATGGCGTGGTGATATTACCAATCACTCCAGACCCTAGGTAAAGCCCGAGAGCCGCGACCAGATATCCGGAAACAAAAAACCACGCCGAGCGTTTCATCAGCTGGCGCCCGCCAAGCTTTGCCACCAAGGGACCCGTATAAAGCGCGGAGAAGCCAAGCCCCGCAACGGCGAGGCTGAAGATCAGCGATGTCTGCCAGTTCGCCCAATGATAAGCAGCCTGCAAGGGCTTGGTGAAAAAACTCCATGCATACACAGAGCCTAAACTCGCCATCAGGAACACACCTGAGAACAAGATCAAGCGACGATCAGGTGGATTTTTTGGCAATGGTTCATCAATGGATACAGCATGATCAGTCATTTTGGATTTTTTAGGGTTCTTTCTCCCCCACTCCCTAGGGAGCGTTTCCCTCTTTGTCAAAACAACATCACGACAACGTTGAAAAAATTTACACTTTGCAGATCGCAGCGGATTTTTTTGCGTTTTTTGCGGCGAATGCTATCATGGATCGCATGGAAGAAACGAGTGTTCAGTGTCCGACTTGTGGTGAGTATTTTTCGGTGATGGGACCGAGTTGGGAAGAACTGCCCGCGGAGTGGGACTACGACTGCGAGATCTGCTGTCGACCGATGATTTTGGTATTTGATGAAAGTGGCGGCTACGCTCGGGGATTGGGCGAGTGAGTATGTTGCAAAAAACAAATGGACCGCAAACCTGAGTCTGCGATCCATCTTGTGAAGGTTAGACGCTTATAAAGCGTCGGCACATTACCAAGGCAGTGGGAAGGCGCGGTTGAAGTTGAAGACGCGGTCGCGCAGGGCGTGCAGCATGGCATTGTCCTCTGGCGTTTGCAGGGCCTCGTTGATGAAATCGGCAACTTGCACGATGTCAGCTTCTTTCATGCCGCGGGTGGTGACAGCAGGCGTGCCGATGCGGATGCCACTAGGTTTCATCGGCGTACCGGTATCGAATGGAATCGAGTTTTTGTTGACAGTGATGCCGGCTTCGTCGAGCGCGTGCGATGCCAAGGTGCCGTTGAGATTTTTGCTGCGCAGATCGACGAGCATGACGTGATTGTCGGTGCCGCCAGAGACGATGCGGAAGCCGTGCTCGGCGAGACGTGATGCCATCGCTTGGGCGTTCTTAACGATCTGTTGCTGGTATTGTTTGAACTCAGGCTTGAGTGCCTCGCCGAAGCAAATGGCCTTGGCAGCGATGACGTGCATGAGTGGTCCACCTTGGATGCCGGGGAACACCTGAGCATCGATTTTTTTGGCAAATTCTTCTTTGCACATGATCACGCCGCCACGAGGTCCGCGAAGGGATTTGTGCGTGGTGGAGGTCACAAAGTCAGCGAAAGGCACGGGACTCGGATGCACGCCACCGGCGACGAGACCAGCGATGTGCGCCATGTCGACAAACAAGTAGGCACCGACATCGCGAGCGATTTTGCTCATGCGTTCGAAGTCGATGGTGCGGGAATATGCACTTGCACCGCAGGTGAGCAGCGCGGGCTTGGACTCGTGGGCCATTTTTTCGAGCAAATCATAGTCGATGCACTCATTTTCCTGACTGACGCCGTAATGCACTACGTCGTAGAATTTTCCGGAGAAATTCGCCTTGTGACCGTGGGTTAAGTGACCGCCGTGAGCGAGGTCCATGGTGAGAATGCGGTCACCGGGTTTGAGCACGGAGAAGTAGACGGCGGTGTTGGCTTGGGAACCAGAGTGAGCTTGCACGTTGGCGTGCTCGGCACTGAAAAGATCCTTGAGGCGGTCGATGGCCAATTGCTCGATGACGTCGACATTTTCGCAGCCACCATACCAACGGCGACCGGGATATCCTTCGGCGTATTTATTGGTGAGCAGAGAGCCTTGGGCTTCCATCACGGCGGGGGAAGCAAAGTTTTCGGAGGCGATGAGCTCGATGTTATTGCGTTGGCGTTTTGCCTCGGCGCTGATAGCGGCGTAAACGGCGGGATCGGTGACCTCGATGCGACTTCCGGAGCTGGCGGCGACGCGGCAAGTGTGGCGACCTTCGCTAAAAGCAGCTTTCAAAAAGGCCTCGGCCATGGCAACGGCAGTGGCAGCATCTACGGACTTAGCACCGAGGCACAACACGTTGGCGTTGTTATGTTCGCGGGTCGTCACGGCATCTTCCACACTGCTAACGTTGGCGGCGCGCACGCCGTGGTGACGATTGGCGGCGATTGACATGCCGACGCCTGAGGTGCAGCAGAGAATGCCGAAATCGTAGGTGCCATCAGCCACGCTGTTGCCGACGAGGTTTGCGTAGTCAGCATAGTTGACCGAGCCCTTGCCCTGCGTGCCGTAGTCACGGACCTCATAGCCATGGGCTAGCAAGGCGGCAACAACCGCATCCTTGATCTCTACACCGCCGTGATCGGCCCCGACTACTATGCGCACTTTATTTTCGCTCATCAGATTGATGCCACTGTGGGCGACACACCAATGCACTGGGGTCTGGGGATTTTCAACCACGAATTGCGTGCTGACGTATTATTTTTTCCGGCGACATCGCCAAAATCACTCGCCGGCTTCCAAAAAACGGATGATGCCCGGAAAAGCATCCTCTAGAACCAGCGCGACTTCCTCATAGGCCTTGGCGCCCATGCCGATGGGATCAGGCACATCTCCCCCATCTTCGGCAAAATCTCCGGCGAGGTAGAACTTATGAACGAACTCGGGAAACTCATCTTCCAGCACGGCAAGATGACTGCAGGTCATGGCAAAGATGGCATCGGATTGCTCGATGAGAGCCCGTGATACCTGTTGGCTGCGAAAACTCGTAAGACTCACCCCACGTTTTTCCAAAACTGTTGCGGTGTCGCGGCTTTCCTTGCTACCCACACTCGCCGCAACTCCCGCAGAGCGCACCGTCCAGCCAAGGCGCGTGCCGAGAGCCTTGCGAAACAGACCTTCGGCCATCGGACTGCGGCAGGTGTTCCCCGTGCAAACAAACAAGATGTTTTTACCCGAATTTTTTTTTATGTCAGCCATCTGCGCTAAGCTTATCACAGCTACCCCCTCCCCCGTCAAAACTTTCTCGCAGAATTCTTGCAAACCTATGCGCCACCATAGCAATTTATCAAACTCACTCCTTACCACTTTCTTTATAGATGATTTCCTCCAAATCGGTAACACCCTGCGTAGCGCGCGCTATCATCATCGAGGAATAATTTGCATTTACCCTTGGCATAATCCCCGCTACTTTTTCCGCCGATGCCGCCCTTGATCCAAACGACGCAACTCACCCGCACTTATCAGCTAGGAAAAAAATCCCTCACTGTGCTCCGTGAGATCAATCTGGAAATCGCCGCAGGTGAAAAAGTATTTCTTTGCGGCCCCAGTGGCGCGGGCAAGACGACACTGCTCTACACACTGGCGGGTTTGGAAACGCCGCAACAAGGCAAAGTCATCATCGATGGCACCGACCTTTACGGTCTCTCGCGGGCGGCACAATCGCGCTTCCGCAACCAACGCATTGGCTATATTTTTCAAAACTACCATCTTCTGCCTGAGCTCACCGCGCTCGAAAATGTGATGGTGCCCGGTGCCATCAGTGGCAAAAACCACAAACAGCAAGCCATGCAGGCGCTCACCCGTGTGGGACTCGCCGAGCGTGCCGATCACTTGCCAGCCGAACTATCCGGCGGCGAGCAACAACGCGTTGCCATCGCCCGTGCCATTGTCAATGAGCCAGATATCCTCTTCGCTGATGAACCCACTGGCAATCTCGACTCGAAAAACTCCGAGGCAATCATGGAACTTCTACTAGAATTGGTCAAAGAAAAGCACACCACCCTGATCGTCGTAACTCACGATGCCGCCCTCGCCATCCACGGTGACCGCACGCTAATGATCAAAGACGGCAGCATTCACGCGTAGGTTCTATCTTTTCGCAAAAAAGTGCCTTTTCGATAAAACAACCAATGGCTGAATTGGAACCTCGTTACTTTTTACCAGGCAAGGGATAAATGTTGCACTCGAGGCGGGAAAATGCGTGTGGATTGAAGGTGGCGGTGCCAAAGTGTTGGCTATAGCCTTTGATTTTGCCATCGGCAGTGATTTCTTCTAGGCGGAAAGTAACGTAGTCGCCATCGTGAAACCACGCGCGGATGTCGCCATTTTGAAGCAGTCGCTCATCGTATTCATTCGGCGCGAGGGCGAGTTTTTTGATGCGCGACACAGGTAATTTGATTTCGTTGAATCGCGTGGTCAGGTTGATTTCGCTATTCTCGATTTTGTGCACTTTACCGAGCAGAATATCACCGTTGCGGAGGTGAATGCGCTGCTCATCTTTTTCGGGATCAGGGTTATTGATCGAGTTGAGATGGAGACCATTTTCCTGCTCGGGAAGAATACCATCCCACTCGCTGAGGACGATGCGCGAGATGGTGAGCGGAGTCGTGTTGCCATTAGGCTGGCTGATTTGGATGCTCTTGCCCGAGAGATAGGGCTTGTTGGTATCGTTCCATTGTTGGACCAAATCTGCATCCGAGAAAAATGCGATCAAGCCCGTGGAGGTATCGACGAAGAGGCGAAAGACCGATTTCTCCTTACTGCGCAAGGCGGGGTAGCGGGTGTAATCACCGATGAGGCCGCTGCCTTGCTGATCGCGACTGCGTTTTTGCAGATAGGTTGTGCCGGAATTGAAATTGATAGTGTAGCCATTTTGCGTTTCTTCTTCGACATCTGAGGCGGCGAACTGCAGCTTGATATTGAGGTCATTTTTCCATTCGCCCACGAAGCTGAGGCAGTAGCGCTCGGGGATCGTTGCAAATGTTTTTGAAATCATCCCCTCGCTGCGGCGGATGTAACGATTGAGCTCCCATTCCCATGAGCTTTCGGGGAGAATCTTCCAATCGTCTTGTTTGGAAGGACCGCTGTAGATCGGCGTGGCGATATCGAAAATTTCGAGGTCTTTGACCATATTGCGATTGATGGTGAGCTGGCCTGCGAACCAGGTATTGAGAATGATGTTGTCCGCATTGACGGCGACCAATTGCCCCCGAATGATATCGCTAGGCAAATTTTCGTTTTGCTGGCGCAGATCGGGATTAAAACGAATGTGGGCGACGTGATCGATATTTTGCTGTGGTGTATCAAAAAATGGCAGCGTGATGTCTTGAACTTGTTGGAGGAAAAACTTCGCTTCATTCTGCAGCAGCGCGGATTTCCAAAAGATGTCATCGCCGCTCATCTTGACGAGTGAGCCATTGAGCCGATCACCATTTGTGAAGTTGAGCATGGCAGTTTCTTCGGCCTTGCTGAGCAAGGTGCTGAGAGCCATGGTGAAGAGGAAAAAGAATTTCATAGCGCGGAGTGTGACGTGAGCAGGGTTCACGGATTGCGGTCGATGCGGTCAATGATGCTAGTGGAGATCTCGATAGGGCCGAGCAGAGGATGTTGCACGTTGAGGTTACCATTTCCGATGGCAAATTGATCGACATGGAGTAGGCCGGCTCCACGAAATTTGATTTTGTATTTCGTGGATTTCCCCTCGGCCGATTTGCCTGAGAAATAAACCACGGCGATCTTCGAGAGAGGAATGGGACGAGGATTCGGGTCGTGGGGATTTTCAAATAGCAAATTGGGGGAAGGGCCTGCGCTGATGCTGGCGATGACCCCGGATGAACGGTTCGACTCGATATCAAACAGTAAATCGGTCTTGGTATCCGTGCGTTTTTCAAGTCGCGCTTCCGCAGTAGCCGCGCCCCAAGAACTCAAGGTGATTTCCTGAATCATCTGGATATCCTCATCGCCAGTGGTGCAGGTAAAATGAACAAATTTCCCCTGAGGCAGCTCACCTGTTTCAATCGGATCCGTGATGTTGTTTCGGTATTTTTTACCATTGAGGACCAATTGCAGTAGTCGATTGGTGCGATCAACAAAAATCTCAACCTTTACCTCGTTGTCCTCGAATTTATCGGGAGTGAGTTGGCTTTCGCTCGCAAGGGTCGTGTATTTTCCTGCAGTCGCCATACGCTTGAGCTCGATACCACTGCTGCCGAGTTGGAAAAGGTAGGCGTTTTGCCGAGAATTGGTATCGGCTGAGGAACCACCGATGCGACACTGGATGCCAGCATTGCCCGTCCATGAGACCGTGAAGCCAAGGATGTAGCGATCAGGCAGCGCGGCGAATTCGCGATGCACACTGCCCCAAGATTTTGAGACCAGACTGTTATCATCGGCATCAAAACGCCAACCGTTGGACAGTGTCCACTCTTGGTTGTTGGGGCCGCTGTAGATGACCTCGTTTTCTGCCGTGTCGAAATGCAGGGAATCAATGTTCTCACGTGCGACCTTGAGTGAACCACTCCAGATGGTGTCAAAGCGCAATTCACCATTCTCCAGGATGGGTGAGGTGATGGGCATGACGTCACCGGCTTTGAGATAAAGAAGGTTTTTTGCGGCAACGGGAGCACGGGTGATGGAATCAAAGGTGATCGACTCGATGCTTTCGGCTTGAAGTTCGAGCGGATCAGGCGAGAGCGCTGTGCGCATAGTAAGCGTTTGATTTTCTCGCAGCGTAGCGATCTCACCAGTGAGCTTCGTTTGATCCTTGAATGTGACTTGATCCGCGGCGCTCAGGGAGCAGCATGCTGCCGGAAGAACGATTCGCAGAAAAGTGAGCCGAGTGAGCATGCGGAAGGAGTAAAGGGAGTGGTTCATTGTTTCGGCATTTCGGCATTGTCGGCTTGCTCATCCATGACTTCGAGAAACGGGCTGTCGTCGTTGAATTCCAAGGCGATGGCGAGCTCGAGGCGGATCGAAAGATTTTTCGCGGTGGGGTGGTTGATTTCGAGTAGCTTGTCGGTGGACTTCATCGGCATGCCCGAGATTTTGCCCACAGGATAAAAGCGAGCGGTGACGGTGCCAGCGACAGGCTCCTCGGAGGATTCACTGGATTTCTTGGCGAAAACGATCTCTGCGATGTCGGCGAGGGGGATTTCGAGATCGCTGAGGGTGGATTTGAGATAAGCGATGCCGTTCTCGATGCGGGTAATTTTTCCTGAATAGCGATCTGTGCCATTGGCTAGCATAACGATATCGCGCTCCTCGTGGGTCATGCTGTAGGCGGAGTCCTGAATACCGTTCCACTCGGCGATCACGACATCGCTAAGGCGCATCGGAGAGTTACTATTTTGGCATTGAATGGCAAATCCATTGCCAAGCGGAGCCTGTTGCCGCGTGGCGGGATCTTCAGCCTCATCATTGGTGTCATCGAGCAACTCAACTTGCTCCCATTGCGCGGCGTATTTGCCATCGATGAACAGCATAATCAGCCCTTTGCTGCGATCGCTACGAATCTCGATGGTCGCTTCTCCGGTATCAGGCAACTGAACATTGGACTGACCGCGGGTGAGAGGTTGGCTAAAGGGATTGCCGTCTGCATCATAACCACAGCGTGAGAGAGAGAAATACGTTTGGTAGAGGTTGAGCACGAGTGCGTTGCCAAAGCTCGCAGCTTGAGTTTGTGAGCTATTATTGAAAATTTGAATACCTGCATTTTGCGGCTTAGCGGCATTTTTTTTATTCTCATCTTTTTCATCAGCTGCGGGTGGCTTGGCGAAGTCGGCATGGAAGGCGATATTAGCGCTGAGTCGATCGCGCCATGCGAGGCGGAAGCGCAGGAGTGTGGTCTCAGCCATGCAATCCTTGAGCGTCAGTGGATCAAGCCCTTTGAGGTGATACCATGCGCTGCCGAGATGCTTCCAGGAGGGGTCGGGTTTCTCCTCAACCTTTTTCTTTTCATCTTTCTTTACATCTTTTTGGGGGGCATCTGCGTCCGCTCCTTTTACCTGCACTTTAGCGCCTTGAAGCAGTTGTTGCAATTGAGCGGGAGCAATGTTGCCGCCGCCGCCAAGCACGCGGACTTCGCCCCCCGCTTGATTGCTGCGGTTGTTACTGCCTTTGTAGTTGGTGACTTCCCATTGATCAGGCGAAAATGGGCCGACATAGAGCAATTTCCCGCCGAAGGGATTGGGGCAAATAGCGGCGACCGCCGAGCTGGGCAGGCTAATATTGCCGACGGTCTCACTCTCGATCTGCACGTTTTTTTCATCGAGGGCTACGACATTCCCGGGAATTTGATCACCGTTGTTGAGGGCAATGTAGGCGAAGTCAGAGGGATTCTGCTGAGGCGCATGGTTTTGCAGAATGATGTGGCGGATGTGCTCCGTCTTGAGAGTCATCGCCTGAGCGAGATCATCGCGTTTCCATGTGATGGCATGATTTTCGGAGATGCCGAGGAACGAGCCATGAAGTTGATCGCCGTTTGAGAAGCGAAGGAGGTCAGTTGATTGCGCCGAGGCGATCGAGGCAAGGCTAATGGTGACGATCAGGCCACAACGGATGAGGAAAGTGCGCATGTGAGGAGAGATTGGATTATTTTTCGTAAATCGGCAGAAAGCGATAATTCAGGGCGAGCGAGAGCAGAGCGCCCGCGGTGTTGAAGGAGTATCCCATGCGACCAGGCCACGAGCCATCGGGGGATTGAGTCGTAGCCATGAGCTTGATGTTTTTGATATTCCATTCCTGCCAGGCTTTTTCATCGGCATGAAAGAGAGCTTGGGACATGTAATACTCGAAGTAAAATGGGTATGTAGGCTCGCGGTAATTGATATGATCCTTGAGGTAGGAAAGACTTGCAGCAAAACCTTTGCCATCGCGCTTTTTGGCGAGAGATTGACAAAGAAGACCGATGGCTGTGAGCGTGGGGCGACCGCCACCTGCTGAGGTGTAGCCATAGCTGCCATCCGAGCTACGGCAGCGCTCCATGTAGGCGAGAGAATTTTTGAAGGCTTCATCAGGAACGGGTATTCCGGCATTCCTAGCGGCATAGAGCGCGACGATTTGGCAACCGGAAACAGTGGTGTCAGCGTCGTTGGCATCAGGGGTGTAGCGCCAGGCTTTAAATCGGCTGCGTTTTTGAGAGGAGAGGATCAAGTCGACGGCTTTTTTCAGCGCTGGAGCGACTTGGGGATTATCGAGCATGCCATAGGCTTCGGCGAGCGCGAGAGTGGCAAAACCATGGCTGTACATGCTGGTGCCGATGTAGCCGTTGGTGGAGTTTTGCTGGGCGATAATGAAGTTGATGCCAAGATTGATATTCTTGGCGTAGGGGCCGTGGTTCGGATCCTCCCCATGAGCAAGAAATGCGATGGTGGCAAGACCGACGACGCCTGGCTCATTGCCCTGAGAGTCATCCCAGCAGCCTTCGGCAGTCTGTTTGGTGGCGAGATAGCGCAAGCCGCGCTCAAACATCTGCTCAACCTGCGCCGGCACAGAGTCATCCTGCCGGCGCGGGAGATCTTGGGCGCAAGCTGAAATGATTAGAAGCAGGGAAAGCAGGAAATTTCTCATGGTCGGCGGAATTTCACGCAGCACGGGGCAAGCAATGTGTGATCATTGTGCAACGAAAAGAGGCAGAATGCAAACAGGAATGGAGGAAAATGAACAAATATAGCGGTTTTTTCTGTAGGCGGACTCACGCATCAGACTGGGGCATTTCCGCTTGATTGCGCATAAAATCGGCAATTTGGAAAAAAAATGTTTCAAGCCACTCGCGCACAGGTCCGCTGACGCCAGTTTCCTCCATGGCAGCGCTCATTAGGGAGACCCAGCGATCACGAGCGGCGATGTCGATGCGGAACGGTCCATGCCGCATACGCAGCCGAGGATGACCGCGCTTGAGAATGTAGGTGGGATCTTGGGCAAGGCGGAACCAGAGGAACTCTCGCAAGCGTTCTTCGGAGCCCTCCCAATCATCATCAGGGTACATCGGGCCGATAAGGTCGTCACTTTTCACGCGCCGATAAAAGGCTGATACCATGCGGGCGATACCATCCTTGCCGATGGTTGCTACAACTTCTTGTTCATTACTCATGGCGAAAAGGCTCAAACTTGGTTAGGGACTGGAGGCGGCGTGGCGAAGGCGAGTTCGATGACTTTACGATCACGACAGTGATAAAATGCCTCATCGCGGGAGATGAGACCGCTTTTGAAGAGATCGACGATGGATTGATCAATGGTGCGGTTGCCATCGCGATAGCCAATTTCCATCAGGCCAACAATTTGCTCCATTTTTCGCTCACGGATGCAAGTGCGCATAGCGTGACTGGCGCATAGCACCTCTGAGGCCAAAACACGACCTTTACCATCGGCCCGCGCGATGAGGCGTTGGGAGACGATTCCTTGGAGCACTCCGGATAGCTGCGTGATGACTTGCTGTTGTTGATCGGCGGGGAAGACATCGACGATGCGGTCAATCGTTTGCGGCGCATCAAGAGTGTGGAGCGTGGCAAGAACGAGATGCCCAGTTTCCGCAGCTGTGAGGGCGATGCGAATGGTCTCAAGATCGCGCAATTCGGAGACGACGATCACATCAGGATCTTGGCGCAGAGCTTGACGCAGGGCGATGGGGAAAGATTTTGTATCGCTTCCGATCTCGCGTTGCTTGACGAGACAGCTTTTGTGGGGAAACACGAACTCGACGGGATCCTCCACCGTGATAATCACTCCTGAGCGGATTTCTGAGATGCGCTGCACCATCGCTGCAAGCGTAGTGGTTTTGCCCGATCCCGTGATGCCTGTGACCAAGATCAAACCACGGCGGAGTTGGCAAAAATTCTCTGCGCTGAGATAATGCCCGAGCGTGGAGAGCTCGGGTATGGCGTCAGGAATGTAACGGAAAGCAGCCTCGCTGTGTCCACGGACAAGGTGAACATTTCCGCGAAAGCGACCAATCCCTTCCACTTGCAGAGCGTAATCCAACTCCCAGTCCTTTTCCAGCGTAGCGCGTTGGGATTCTGAGAGAGTTTGCTGGATCAACTCCTCAACCGATTCGCAGTCGAGCAGGAAATCTTCCAGAGGCTGAAGACCCTCGCCCACGCGGGCCGCTGGCGGAGCGCCTGCGGAAAGATGAAGATCTGAACCACCAAGACTTACAGTCTGTTGGAGATAGGTAACAATGTCGCGTGCTTGGCTCATAAAGGTGAAATTGGTTAGGCTATACCGCGCATGGCGCGATCAAAATCTTGGGGGCGGTTTGCGGCACTGCGGGCAATTTCTTGATCGACGAGGCCTTGTTTGACTGCGAAAACGAGTGAGTGCAAGAATGACATCGTACTCGTAGGATCAGCGGCGCGAGAAACGTGATCAGCGATTTCACCGTGCTTCTGCTCGGCGATCCAGGGACGGGTAGCCCCTTCGTTTTGTAAATATTCGAAAGCGGGAATCAACCCGCCATGCAGACAGGGGAGCAATTGCTGAGAGATCACACCAATGAGTTGATGGGAGAGCATTTCCGAGGTAGCGATGCTGCTTTTATGCGATTCCAAGATGTGCGATAAGCGCTCCAACGTATCGACCACACCAGAGCTGTGCAGTGTGGAAATAACGAGATGCCCCGTTTCAGCCGCGCGCAAAGCAATCGCGGCCGTCTCTGAATCGCGAATTTCACCTACCATGATCACATCGGGACTCTGACGCAAGGCCGCTCGCAGAGCCACCGCAAAGTCCTCGGTATCACGACGCACCTCGCGTTGCGAAAAATAGCTTTGCTGATTCTGAAAAAGATACTCAATGGGATCCTCGATCGTTACCACGTGACGCGATTGCGTGAGATTCACCCACTCCAGACAGGAAGCAAGCGTTGTGGATTTCCCTGATCCTGTGGGACCTGTAACGAGCACCAATCCTGCTCGCCGCTGCATCCATCCACGCAATAAATCGCTGGGCAGATTGAGCGCAGCAAAATTCGGAATCTCACTGCGGATCGGACGGGCAGCTACCGCCAAGCGGCCGAGCGAATGAAAAAGATTCACGCGGAGCCGCCCAATGCCAGCCAAAACATAGCTAGCATCACAGTCACGGACAATCAGTGGATCCACGGCACAAGCTCGCCAAATTGCGGCAAGCTGTTCACGCTCCACTGCGGGAAGATCAGTGTGTGCCAATGATCCATCGAGTCGAACGCGCGGGGATTCTCCCTCCATCAAATACAGATCGGTAGCCCCCTGAGCGAAGACACCGTGGATCAAATCGTTTAATGCGTGATTCACTCCTTCATTCAAGTGAAATTCATCAGAATAGCAAGCTGAATCATTACACAGCGACTGCATCGCATTCAAACGCTCCATCACACAGACCAATGATTTTTGACAAAGACCAAAATCAGCTGCGAAAGCCATCGATTACTGAGCTTCAAGCCGAAAACAAGGTTTCCAAATCTGGCAAATCAGCCGCACTTTTCGCTGGCTGCGAAGCGATCACCAGCTTGCCTCGAAATAAAAACACTCCCGGCATCTGCAATCCATCACCCGCTAAATGCCCCACACCACATCCGCGAAACAGAGCCATCATTCCTCGATACCAGACCCTCGGACCAAACAACTCCCATACCCCTGCTTTGCCTAAACCAAAAGCCCTATAAAGTTCACAATAAGGATCGGCAATCCGCGCCACCCCCGTGCTATGCCCCAAATACTCCGTTTCACGTCCCGACTGCAACATATGCACCAACACAAGGCGCGCACCTTTTTGTTTCGCCTCTGCCTCGATCATTTCCAAGCCACGCAATAACTGCCTCGTAAAAGTGCAACCAAAGTGACGCAAGAAAACCAACACCACCGTCTGCTCACGCGCTGCATCTTCCAGCGATTCACCGCTCGATAGCACATACTGCCGCGCCGCATCATCTAACGAAAGCGCCATTTCGTGCAAGGGCGGCCTGCCCGTTTTTGCCTGCACAGACGCCCACAAAATCATCAAAAACGGCACCAACCAAACCACATCATCCACCAGCAAAAACACGATGCTTTTTGTAGGCAATATATCGCTCCAACAGACTGCTAGCGCCGCCAGCAGGACCAACAAAATTTTCACCGTGCACAGCAAGACAATCCGCCAATGCTGAATTGGATCTCGCGCCGCAAGAAAAAAACTGAGCCCAAAAATCAAATAAAATCCTCCAATCACCCGCATCAACACATCGTGACAAGGCCCAGGGATTTCCAGCCAAGTATATGCCTCACGCGGACACAGCACCACCCACCCCGCGAACAGAGTGCAATACATTCCAGCAATCGCCAACACTACCCCCATCCAGGCGGGCAATCGGCATTTTCCTTTATCGCATCGCATAGATACGCACTCTAGCGCAGATTCCGATTTCCGCAAGCCCCCGCAGCAACTAGTTAACTCTAACTGTGAATCAACTCACGGAATGTGCGTGCGCATAGCTACCGCTGCATCCACAGCTTCCACAAATCCTGCGCCACACGGCAACAGAATCGTCTTACCTTTGGGTCAAACTTTCCCACCAGCATCCACTGCGGAACCTTCGACGACGTGAAGTAAAATAAATCGCCCCGCTTTGGCATGAACGATCTGTGTTTTACGTTCCAAGGTAAACTTTTCGACGACAAAAAAAATACAATTTGCCAATACAAATCCCGCATTGCACTCGATCTGCGGTTCGATGTCGCGAAAATCAATACTCGCCATAGATTTCTCCACATGCAACTCGCGCGGCTTCCCATCGAGCCCGACGCGATTCCAATCAAACACCCGATACGTCGTGTCTGAGTTTTGCAGAATTCACACAATCAATAAGCCCGCTCCATAGGCAGACCTTCAGACACATCACTGAAATGCCCCAGAGCTTGCATGAATGAAAAAAATCCATCACCAAAAAATCGTTGCCAAAAAAAACTCAGCGCATTCGCGAACGTAGCGTTTGATCCCTCCTCATGCTCACATCAAAATGCCACCTTGCATCTTTGGCAATTGCTACGATACTTTCAAACGATGCCGACAAGAACTGAGCCGCCTCCAGAGACCGAGACCGAAGCTTCACCTTGGGTAGAAGTCGCGGAATTTGATTCGCTCGCTCAAGCCTATGATCACGGCTTGGTCATCCTAGCCATGGGTGAAGCCTGCAAAGTGGAACGAGACACAGAGCGCGGTACCTTTGCCTTGCAAGCAGAACCTCAGCCCGCGCCAAAAATCGAACGCGAGCTCGCCGCGTATGCAGATGAACTCTCCGCACCGGCTTCCGCCCGGCCCTTTGCCGACTGGGCTCCTCACGATGCAGGCTGGCCATGGATTTACACCTGGATCGCCGCATTACTCGGCTCATTTTACATGCAAGTTCAACACCCCACATGGAGCGATTGGGGAGCATCCTCCGCCATACCCTTGTTCCGCGATTTACAGTGGTGGCGCCCATTCACCGCATTATTTCTTCATGCCGACCTCATTCACCTTGGCGGAAATTTGCTCTTTGGCGTATTTTTTACCTACTTTGTCGGCAGGAGCATAGGCGCAGGACGAGGATGGCCACTGATCATTCTCTGTGGAGCCGCGGGCAATGCACTCACCGATTGGATTCATTACCCCGACGCATTCATTTCCATCGGAGCCTCCACCGCCGTCTTTGCTGCATTAGGCATACTTTCCGGTTCTGGTGTCGCCGAATGCTGGCATAAACGTCCCAAGCTCCCACTCGCCCGAGTTTTTGCTCCCCTGCTCGCAGGTTTTGTCTTACTCGGAATGCTCGGCAGCAGCAATGACCCACGCACCGATGTCCTCGGTCATGCCTGCGGATTCTTTCTAGGTACTATAGCTGGCGCCATCAGCGGATTTTATCAACACGCTTCAGCACCCGCAGCCGCGCCTTGAAAAAAGCAACTTGCACCTTTTTTCTTTTCCATCCCGCACTTTTGCCCGAAGCTTCCGCCGTGTCCGACATTCACTTCTTCAACAGCCTCACCGGGCAAATGGAAAAAGAAAACGTCTATGGTGAAGCGTTTCTGCGCTACGCCTACGGCAATCCATTAGGAAAAATCGCACTGCACAGCTTCATCAAACGCCCCGCCTTCTCACAATGGTATGGCTGGCGCATGAACCAGTCGGCATCAAGAAGCAAAATCGCCCCATTTCTCGAACAATACGACCTCGATGCGTCAGAATTCGCCGATCCCATCGACTCTTACCGCACGTTCAACGAGTTCTTCTACCGCAAGCTAAAACCCAGCGCCCGCCCGATCGATCCTCAGCCTGATCGCGCAGTCTTGCCCGCCGATGGCCGACACCTCGCCTTTGCCGATGCCTCAAAAATCAACACTGTCTTCGTCAAAGGCCAACGCTTCGACATCGCCGGCTTGCTCAGCGATGACAAACTCGCCACCCGCTATCAATCTGGCTCGCTGATCCTCTCACGTCTCTGCCCCGTGGACTACCACCGCTTTCACTTCCCCGTTGCCGGAAAAGCCTCCGCCACACGCGTCATCAATGGCCCCCTCTTCTCCGTTTCCCCGATCGCGCTTCGCCAAAATCTCAGCTACTTCTGGCAAAACAAACGCACCATCTGTGAAATCCAAACGCCTGATTGCGGCACCGTAATCATGCTCGAAATCGGCGCCACTTGCGTCGGCTCCATACTCCAGACCTACCCCGCAAACTCGACCATCGAAAAAGGCCAAGAAAAAGGTTACTTCGCCTTTGGTGGTTCCTCGACCATCCTCCTCTTCGAACCTGGAGCCATCACCCTGCCCCAAAATTTCATTGATCGCAGCAATCAAGGTATTGAAACCTACGCCCGCATGGGAAGTTCCATGGCCAAAATTAGCACCTAATCGAACTTTTTTCGCGCAGAGACGCAAAGACGCAGAGGTTTGAATTTATGAGAGTCGTGGTGTGTTTGAACAGATGAGTTCACTAGGTGATTAGAGCCATTTTTAACAGAATTTACAGAATTCGTAAAAATCTCGAACAAAATGACCTCAGTGACTCAAAAAAACTTCGCGCCTTAGCGTCTTTGCGCACTTTGCGTTTAATCTTCCTGCATTTCCCCCCGAAAAAACTTACCTCTCCCCCCGCTTTTTGCTTGCCAAACCGCCAGCAGCCCCTATTTTCACCACCCCTTCTTGTGCTGCGAATCAACCATGAAATGTCGGAGGGACCCGAGCGGCAGATATTTCAAAAGCGCCCTTTCTGCTTTAAGATTGGACCAAACTAACCATTATGATTAACGAACTCATCACAGAAATGGTGGACGCTGGCGTTCACTACGGTCACCAAACGAAAAAATGGAATCCCAAAATGAAGCCTTATCTCCTCAAAGATAAGAGCGGGATTTACATCATCAACCTCGACAAAACAGTCAAGTGCCTTGACAAAGCTTCCGACTTCCTCGCGGGCGTAGCAGGCAAAGGCAAAAAGATCCTTTTCGTCGGTTGCAAACGCCAAGCTCAAGAAGCTGTGCGTGAAGCCGCAGAAGCTACCAACCAAAACTACGTCAACCATCGTTGGCTCGGTGGTATGCTCACCAACATGGCCACCGTTCGCAAGAGCGTGGAGCGTCTCAAGTATCTCGAAAACATCGAGAAACAACCTGAGTTCAAAGCCATGTCCAAAAAAGAACTCGCAGCCCTCGGCCGCGAGCGTGAAAAACTTCTGCGTAACCTGCGCGGTATCCGCAATCTGGAAAAAGCACCTGACGCCATCGTCATCGTTGACTCCGCTCGTGAGTCGATCGCCGTGGCCGAAGCTCGTCGCTTGAAAATCCCCATCGTTGCCATCGTTGACACCAACGCTGACCCATCGAAAGTGGAATACCCGATCCCAGGAAACGATGACGCGATCCGCTCGATCCGCATCATCCTGCAAAACTTGGTTGACGCCATCGTCGTCGCCTCGAAGGCCTAATCCTTAATCCCTTCGGGCGGCCTGAGCATCTCAGCGCCGCCCTTTTTTTTCCCACTATTACACTACACACATTTATGATTACTGCTGCTACTGTTAAAGAACTCCGCGACAAAACCAACGCGGGCATGATGGACTGCAAACGCGCGCTCGAAGAAACCAATGGCGACATCGATGCCGCCATCACCTTGCTGCGCGAAAAAGGCATTGCCAAAGCTGCCAAAAAAGCTGACCGCGAAGCCAACGAAGGCACCATCACCGCACGCATCTCTGCTTGCGGCAAATCCGGCCTCTTGCTCGAAGTCAACTGCGAGACCGACTTCGTTTCCAAGAACGATAACTTCCAAGGATTCGTTGGCGGCATCGCTGACGCCCTGATCGCCTCCACCGCTGCTGACCTTGCTGCTGCCAATGCAATCGTAAGCAACGGCCTCTCCGTCGAAGACACCATCAAAGCAAAAATCACCGAGATCGGCGAAAACTTGCTGTTCCGCAAGTACGTCCGCTTTGAAGCACAAGGCGAAGGCGCCATCGCTTCCTACATCCACATGGGTGGCAAAGTCGGCGTTCTCGTTGAAGTCGGCGCCACCAATGCCGCAACCGCTGCGACCGAAGGTTTTCGCGATCTGATCAAGGACATCACCCTTCACATCGCCGCTCTCAATCCCCGTGGCCTCGCTCGCGAGGACATCGCTGAGGAACTCATCGAAGCAGAAAAATCCATCTTCCGCGCCCAGTTGCTCGAAGAAGGCAAAGCAGAAGCGATGCTCGAAAACATCCTTGTCGGCAAAATGAAGCGCTTCTACGCCGAAAATTGCTTGCTTGAGCAAGGATTCGTCAAAGACCCCAGCGTAACCGTCAAGTCGCTGCTCGAAGCCAAAGGCAAAGAACTCGGCGACACCCTCACCCTGCGCCGCTACGTGCGCTTCGGCCTCGGCGAATAATTTTTTCGCAGACCATTCAAAAAACGCTCACCGCATCCCGGTGGGCGTTTTTTGTGTCCCAAAAACTACTGCATCCCCTCCCACATTTGCCGCAGCTTCTTCTCGGAAATTGTGCCTTTGACGGGGACTCCGGGAGCGAAGAGGGAAATGCGATATTCTTCTAGCATCCATCCCATCGACCACAAAACGGGATTCTGAGGATCGCGATGCCACGCATCAAACCATGGTTCCCAAAGATCCCGCACGCGGTCCATTTTTTCCAAATCCTTCGCAATCGGCAAGCTATCAAGGCGATCAATGCGCATGCGGATCGCACGCAAATAGCGCGGGTATTCGCTCAGCATAGAAAATCCCGTATGCCAACAAAATTGACGTCGCATCAACCAATCGAGCTGCTCGTTGATATCATCGGCCACGGCTGCTAGGTAGCGCGATGAGGCCTGACGCGCACACCAATCGCGCAGTTGCGGAATTTCCGAAACTAACAAATCAAGCACCTTACCCACGGCGGTGGCTGCGACAAACCAATCGCCTTTGACCTTGGTCGCTAGAGCCAAAAAATCATCGCCCGTGCGAGGCAAGCGCGCACCGAGTGCTCCTTCCGCACTCAGTCGAATCAAATCTTCCATGGTCGTTCCGCCAGCGCCCATGCGTGAAAGCTCAACGCGTGCGGCGAGTCCTAACGGAAATTTTTTCTGCAAGTACGCTACCTGATCGGTTTGGGCTAACATCAGCAAGCGCACACATCCCGCACGATGAGATTGCTCAGCCTGCGCAGAACAATGAAATGCCCGCACACCAACACTTTTCCCTTCATCGACAAGGGCTGGATAGGCATAACCTCCCGTGCTCTCAACGCGTTCAGGTATCTGCTCTAATGGCCAACACGTAGCACCCGAGCATTGCCATTCATCATTTGCATGTTCCTCCAAGCGCTTCTTGAGTAAGGGCTGCAAGCTTTCTCGCATCTGCCGCAAATCCGTTCCTAACAAAATTTCCTCACCCTCATCATCGCAGACCCAGCATTTCACCTGCAACTCAGGAGGCAGTGCAGCGAGATCGATCACGTTCTCCTCGACTGCATAGCGAAGGCGTTTTTGCACATGCGCGGTAAGAGCTCGTTGCAACGATTGTGTGTGCGGAGCATCGGCATGCAGATCGACAAAGTCATCGACGAAATCGGCAATCGGCTGACATGCCTTGCGCAAGTCTTTTGGCAGATTGCGAACGAGAAATTCCACACGCTCCGCCAAGTGACCTATCACGCCCCACTCAAGAAGATGATCAGGAAAATCACGCAGCTGATCAATGTGCACACCGATCGTCACACCATCATCACGCGCTCCTGGTGACATGGCGTAATAGACACTGTATTCTTCCTCGCCATGAGTGAGATTGTCGGGAAAATCCTGCAAGTCATCGAGCAGGCCTTGATCCCAAATGACATCCGCTAGGCTCGGCATGAGAGTTTGTTCATGATCGCCACGCCATTGATGAAAGGCTTTGGCGGTGCACATACTTTCCGGGATTTTGGCCGCAAAAAATTCATACACCTGCTCCTCGCTCCACAAGCGATCGGGTTGACGCAACTTGCATTCCATCACCTGCACTTCCTCGCGCAATTCTTTGAGTCGATCCAAGGCGGCGCAACCTGCACGAATGCCACCGCCGAGAATTCCATCGCGAATGAAAACCTCACGCGCCGCCGCTGGATCGATACGACCAAGGTGCACGGGGCGATCTTTGACCACCACCAATCCACCGCATAAGACAGTCTCTTTCGCATAGACCGCGCCTTGTTTTTCATCCCAATACCCATGACCATAACGTCGCGTGCAAAGGTGCCCCGCTACTTGCTCTACCCACGCCGGATCGAGCCGAGCCAAGCGCCGCGCCCACAAACGTGTGGTCTCGACAATTTCCATCGCCAGCACCCAGTCGTACCGTTTCGCCGAGAACAAACCCGAGCCAGGAAAGATCGCAAATTGTCCGCCCGCCGCACTGCGATAAATTTTTTCCTGCACATCCCATAAGCCAAACTGTCTCGGCACTCCCGCTAACAAGCTGCGATGAAAGGCATCGTAGAGTGATTGCCATTCGCCATCGCCCGACTCATGCCCCAAGCGCGCAGCCGGCATCTCCCAGCGCAATTCGCGCTTGAGCAAATCAAACAACTCATCGTGGACATTCCCCCACTCCATCACTCGGCGCATGCTCAAGAAGGCTTCGTTGCAATACTTGCGCAACGCATTGCGACGCCACTTGCCCTTCTCTTGAAAGCGCTGCACATCGAACCACAAACGCAGCAGGGAGAAAAAGTCTGATTGCGGATGCTTCCATCGAGCATGAGCGGCATCGGCTTCTTTCTGTTTTTCGGCAGGCCGTTCGCGCGGATCGCTGCTTTCTAAGGCAGCAATAACAGGCAACAATTCGGCAATGCAACGTTGGTGCTGCGCCTCCATCAACATCCGCGCCAACCGAGGATCGATCGGCATGCGCGCCATGTGTTTTCCTGCTTCGGTGAGACGTTTGTCTTTGGTGATTGCACCAACATCACGCAAGGTCCGATACCCCTCCGCCACGGCTTTCGGAGCCGGAGCATCGATCAACGGAAAGGATTCGATCTCAGGCAAACCTAACGAAATCATGCGCAGAATCACGCCTGCTAGAGAGCTGCGGCGAATCTCAGGATCGGTAAATTCTGGGCGCTCAGCGAGATCGAGTTCATCATACAGCCTCACGCAGATCCCCTCCTTCACCCGACCACATCGGCCTTTGCGCTGTCGAGCACTAGCCTGACTGACCGGCTCGACCTGCAAGCGCTGCACTCCACGCGCCGGGCTCCAGCGACTGACCCGTGCCGTGCCCGAATCCACCACCGAGCTGATGCGCGGAATCGTGAGAGATGTTTCCGCCACGTTGGTGGCGAGAATGATGCGCCGCAAATTTCCAGGAGCAAAAACCCGCTGCTGATCACCCATGCTCAATCGCGCAAACAACGGTAGAATTTCGGTGCGATAGTAATTCCGCCCGACAAGTGCGTCTGCACATTCGCGGATTTCTTTTTCCCCCGGCAAAAACACCAGCACATCCCCTTGCCCATCTTCTTCACTCAGCCAATCGCACGCACGTGCCACATGCTGCGCCAAATCTTCATCTTCATACGGCGGCAAAAAACATTCCTCCACTGGATAAGTTCGACCTTCGGCAACCAAGATCGGCACCTCTTGATCTGGTTCGGTGAAAAAATCCGCAAACGCCCCGGCATCGAGTGTAGCCGAAGAGATGATGATTTTGAGTGCAGGTCGTCTGCGCCGCAATTCCTTGAGATATCCTAACAGAAAATCGATATTCAACGAGCGCTCATGCGCCTCGTCGAGCACAATCGCATCATAGTGCTTCAAATCGCGATCCCCCTGCGTTTCCGCAAGCAAGATGCCATCTGTCATGAACTTAATCCGCGTAGCTGCCGAGCGTTTTTCATCAAATCGGACCTGATAGCCAACCAAGCCGCCGAGCGGTTGACGCAACTCTTCGGCTACGCGACGCGCCACACTCACCGCTGCAATCCTCCGTGGTTGCGTCACGCCAATCAGGCCCATCTTATCGGCATAAATCTCCTGCAACACCTCAGTCACCATCTTCGGCAACTGCGTGGTTTTTCCCGATCCCGTTTCGCTCACCACCACAATCACATCGTGATCGCGCATCGCCTGCATGATCTCGCCACGACGCGCCACCACCGGAAGCTCCTCCGGATAATGCCAATTCATCGATGTCAAATCATGACTCACGGCGTCTGCATAGACAGAATGTCATCAAATGAAAAGCGCAACCTGCAAGCAATTCTTCCCAATTCCAAAGGGGTTGTGTCGTGATTGACTAATTTCCTAGCCGACTATAAACGATTCGCAAGAAGCATTTATGAGATCATTCCATCAATGGATTTTCAGCCATGATGAGCGACGTGCTAGTGTAGTTTGCACGACAATTCTCTGAAATGATTTCCATTGATCTGCGTATTAGAACTATCTGACATGTACGATTTTTCACGAAACTGCTTTCTGGGCGTTTGCCTCATCATGATTAGCGCGCTGACTTTGGTCGTAGCCGAAGAGTTAGACAGCGCGGCTCATGCGGCTTATCCACGGCCATTTTCTCGCCCTGCTACGATGGGAGAAAATTACGACACATGGCGTGACGCAAAAGGCCCAGACATCGGTGAGACGTCGGTGGACATTAAGCGTTTACCATCGCGAGTGGATAATTCGACGCGGCCGCAGTTCCCTCCGATTTACAAACAAAAGGGTGGAGCCTGTGGTCAGTTCACTTCGGTTGCCTCGATGTTCACTTATGAAATGAATGTGCTCAATGGCACCTTGGCCGACTCCACTGCAACGCAATTTCCTGCCGATTTTTCTTGGAACATGTGCAACGCCGCCAACAGCGCCCAAGGATCGGAAGCGCACCATGGCTGGGAAACAGCCATGCACATCGGCATTCCCACTGTGAAAATTTATGGACGCGTGGAAGGCGATAAAGATAAGATTGGCATGTGGGCAAATGGTTACCCAATCTGGCGCGAGGCCATGGAGTATCGTGTTGCGGGCTATCGCTACACTCCCGTTGCTACCGCGGCACAGATCCATGAAGCCCGCGGTTGGCTCTTTGATCGCAACCAACCCCAAGCCGGCAAAGAACCCATCGGTGGTTTGTTGGCTCTCGACGGGCGAATGGGAGAGTTGGAGAAAGTTACCATGACGATTGCCGATGGCGAATATCTTGCGGGCGATGACGTATGGGTTCGTTGGGGGCCGAGCGGTTACGGTCACGGCATTACTTGTGCGGGATACGATGACCAGGTCGGCTTCGATGTGAATGGCGATGGCAAAATCACCAACGACATCGATACCAATAGTGATGGCAAAGTCACGCTCGCCGATTGGGAGCGCGGCGCTTTCATCGTCGTAAATTCGTGGGGCAAGAACTGGTCGAAGGATGGCAGAATTTATCTACTCTATAGCGCCATGGTCGATTCTACTTGGGAACGCGGAAATTTCCTCGGTCGCATCGAAGTTCGTCGTGCTCTGCCGCAATCCACATTGAAGCTCAAGCTCGCCTGCAACAAACGTTCCGACTTACGGGTGACGATTGGCGTCGCCCGCGACGAAAACGCCACCAGGCCCGACCACGAGTTTGAATCACAAGCGCTGAACGGATTTCCGCTCTTCGGGAAAAACCGTAAGGGTAACGTCGGCGAAATCCCTCTCGCTGGTCCGGGTAACGATAGCCCGCTCGAAATGGGCATCGATCTCACGCCTTTGTTCGAAAAGTTAGGTCCTGATGCCACGGGCAAAGGACGGCTCTTTCTCCGCTTCGCAACCGCTGAGAAAAGCGATGCCACGGGCACAGTTCATGCGTGCGCCATTCGCCACTATGATGAAAAAGGCAGCTTCGTCAGTGAATCGAATATCGAGATCAAAGACGGAGCTTTCAGCAAATCGCCGCTTACTCTTGAAAGTGTTCTCCGCTAACAGCCAAACAACAGTGTCATGGTAACTCTCGAACTTCTAAGCGGAAAAAATGCTCTGTTTCCGCTTGAGGAACTACGAGTTCCGTCCATCCGTCGGTAGAAGCAGGTGGCGGTGAATGTGTGCGACTATCGAACACGCTACTACTCCAATCGTTGAGGTCAATTGAGGAGCGAACGATCCAAGCGATGCCAGATTTGTTAGAATCATAACGAAATCGGAAAACAATTTCGTCTTGGTTCGACCTAATCATGCGTGGCAGCCATGGGGCAACCGGCTCTCCTGGAGCAATGCCATGAGCATAGCGTATCAGATGAGCGATGCCATCCGCGGGATCAATCATCGACGGCCCAGAGATGTTAGGATTGGCACGAGCATCAGGGTCCGCAAAATGCAAATTGCGCCATTGAGTGAAGGATTGTGCATCGCCACGCTGAAATACTTCTAACGTCCGCCCCTCCGGAAGAGTGACCGTGCTCAGAGTCAGCATGTCCGCTACAGTAGCGACCCGGTAATGAATGCCGTAATGAATGATATCCCCTGCAGGGTCTGGCACGAACAAACGGACCTGAGTCGTGCTGAGTGAGAATTCTGGATCGACAACAATTCCACCATGATAACGATGACCCGTGAGGCGTGAGGCGGGAAGGAAAAGATCGATCATCTGAGGCTCGCTAACAAATGGCTGAGAAGGATGTGTGAGGATCAGCGACTCATTGCCACCGAGACCAGGAGTAAAGAGCCGTGAGGCGATGCGTGCGGCAGAGGCACTCGGAGCTGTGAGACCGCCTACTCCTGGAAAAATATTACCTACGCCGCTGATCGGGCCAGTGCTACCAGTTCCCGTGAGAATCGCATCACTATGAGTGAGGCTGATCGGCGCGGGATAGTTGTTATTGATGGCAAGAGTGCCGGCAAAAACGGATACAGGAGATGCATTGGGGCTGGCTGCGGTCAGTATTAGAGTGCCAGGCCCAGTCTTGGAAATGAGATGATCATTTCCCGTGATCTCCCCATGAAGACGGAGGAAATTGCTAGCTCCCTCGACATGAAGATGAGTGGCAGCCGTAAGCAAAAGCGGGTTGAGAAGATCTGCTGTGCTATCAAGGGTTGCAGGTTCGAAGCGCATGGCCCCGAGAATACCTTGTTGTGGTGACGCGAGTGGATCTCCACCACGTCCTGAGCCACCGATCTGAATGATGCCACCACCGAAGTTATGCTGGGCGGGAGTTATCATCGTACCCGCGGAAATGAGGCGCAGTTGCCCGCCGGGCTGAATGACCAGACCTGAAGTCGCCACTGGCACGGCTTGGCTTTCGATACGCAGAACACCTTGCTCCACCACGAAAGGACCCGTGAAATTTTTCCCCTCTCCACTGAGTGTCGCTACGCCGGGCCCTTGTTTGATGAGTCCGCCCGAGCCATTCCAAATATGTTGGAGACGCAGAGCTCCATGCTGCAGGTGGCCGCCCTCACTTTGATTGACGAGAAGAATGAGATCGCTACTGAGTGAAATCGGATTCGTAAAATCCACATCGATATGGCCACTGCCCCCTGAGCCATCGACGCGAAAGATTGCTTCATGGTCGCCGCCATGAAAGGTAAGCGCTGCCGTCGGTGAACTATTGCGAATGCTGTGCTGGTAATTTGAATTTGCTTGACGAAAATGCAATCTGCCGATGGTCGCAGAGGCATCCATTTGAACGGTGCGATCTGCCGTGGAAGGAGCATCGATGATCGCTGTAGCACCGCTTGCATTGGGGATGATACCACTGCTCCAATTGCTAGCGCTGTGCCAGACCGCATCGTTCGATGGGAGAAACACGGGCAATCCTGCATCGGCATCCAAAAGTATGGGAGTCGAAGCTCCGCCTGCGGGATTGATGGTCAGGGCGAAGCCATCAGGCGCAACGCGCGTATCGATCAAGTTAGCCTCAGCAGTGGCCGTGCGGTATTCAATGCGGCGGAGTCCATTCGCTAGGTCATTCGGCAATAGACTGCCCCAGCGACTTTGCAAAGTAGCGACTGAATCGCGGTAAAAAGCGACGTAGCGAGAGTCAACGGCAGCGCCTGTACTTTCCACGGGCACAGCACTCAGTGGCCTTGTGGAGCCAGTAGCATCATCGTAAAGCAGGACCATGCGACGGGCCGCAGTCGGTGACTGACCGATGATGCCCGTAACTTCACCTAGCTGAGTTCCGAAGCGAATCACGCGAGCATGGTTGGTGCTTGTAAGAACGTGAGCCACAGATTCTCCGCTGTTGCCATCATTAAGAAGCAAGCGAAAATGTAGATCATTTCCTGGTGTAAAGCGGAGATTTCCTGTGGGTTCGGTGAGGAACCACCCGGTGAATGTGCCGTCATTTTCGGCAGTGAAAGTCGAGTGCCCCGTGTTAAGATCTGCGGAGAGAAACGAAGGTGAAACTACGCTGCGAATCCAGCTTTCCGATGGGCTAATCACAAAGACCATATTGCCAGCACCATCACTGTTGGGGCTATCGCTGGGCAGCACAGCACGATTCGCGAAGCGGTAGGTGGCACCCGGCGCGAGTCCCTCCATGCGGCCTCGCCATGCGAAGGGGACGCGCTCGGAATTTTCACCATTGCCATCATTTCCACCTTGCAGAAAACGAGGCACACAGAGTTCGGTCAATGCGATGGAGCGGATCGCGGTGCTGGGCACAGGCCCCAGTCCTGCGGCGCTGGCGGTGAGTTGGAAAAGCCCATGCCCCGTGATCGAGAGGCCACTGAAGATCGCGGTGCCATTGATGGCATTTACTGTTAGATTGCCCGCAAGCGATCCCTGACCGATGAGACTCAATGTCACTAGCCCACTGAATGATACGGCAGGCAGTCCCGAAGCATCGAGCATGCGTATGGTCACGTCGGGCAGCGCAGTTCCGCTACTTGTAAAAGCGGGAGGCGAATCAAAGAGGATCGATGCTGGAGCAAGGCCACCGGAGATCAAGGTACCCGCGACCGATAGATCATCAAAGCGAGCGTTTCCGGCGATGCCACCAGCACCTTGAGAGAAGCTGAAGCGGATGGCAAAAAGTGGATTGTTTGCCGCGAGACTTATGCCAGAGAGATCGATTCTGCATTGCTGCGGCGCGGCATCTGCGAGAGTGTGAGTGGCGAGTGAATTCCATAGCGTGCCATCGGCAGTGTATTCGATCGTATGCGTGCCAGGGCCCATACCCGAGCGGCGCGACTTCCAAGAGAGAACCAGATTCTCAAAACCAGTCGTAGGTAGTGACCAAACGAGCGAAGCGCCGATTGGGTTGTTAACGCGAAGATGAGCACTCGTGAAACTTTGTGATGCCGTGCTGCGAAGGACCTCGGTAGTAGGTACTAGGATTGTGCCGAGTGCCGCACCGCCGCCTAAGGTTTGGCTAGGCTGACTTAAGGCAGATACACTCTCGAAATTCCATTGATGAATCGAACTGAGTGGTTCAAATACGGCATCCACCGCAGTGGCGGCGGTGAGCGTGAGTGGGATTTCCGCAGCAGTCGAATAATACCTGGCGCTGCCATTCAAACGCCAGCCTGCCAATCGGTATCCGGGAGCGGGGCGAGCACTCAGTGTGATCGGGATGTTATGAAAATAGCTCCCCGTCCAGGGATACGGTTGCGCAGAAAGACCGGTTGCATTTCCTGCAATTTCCACGCTGTTGACGCGGATGTGCCCGTGACTGGGATCTGAAACATTGAGCGTAAGATTGACATTACTTGCGATGCCAAAATGACTGCGGATGTGATCCCGTTGACGAGGTGGATGGACATTGCTCCAGTTGATCAGAGCATCGCGCCCCGCGATGGTAAACGGGCTACTCGGATTGCTAAACGCCACATTATTCCATCGAGCCGACATTTCACCCCATACAGGCTTAGCTTCTTGGTAAGCGGCATTGATGATGGATTGAAAGCGAGTGGGCTGGAAGTGCGTGTTCAGTAGATCGGCGAAACGATTGATGAAGTCATTTCGAAACGATGGGTTAGCCAGCAAACTCTGGAAGAGTTGGAAACCAAAAGCTCGAGGATGAGTTCCGTTAGCGAGTCCTGTTACATAATTGGGGGTAAAAAGTGAGGAATCAAAGTCCTTTACCATCACGCGCCAGCGGCCGTCTCCAAAGGAATCATCCTGAGGCTCGCGAGCACGCCAGAAAACATACTCGGGTGCGTAATGATCGTCACCGGCGAAGATTTTCAAAATGAGATGATCGATGAATGACTGAGTATCGAGCATCGCCTTGGCTTGGTCATAATTAGCGCTCACGGCCATGCTATTCGATGTGATGAAATTCCTCATCGCCCAAAAATCGATCATGTCGGAAGGTATCCCATGATCAAGGTCAAAGACACGCTGATCCGTGCTTCCTACCTCGTAACCGTATTTGATATTGACTAGGGTCAAGTTGTTAGGATCGAGATCATAGTGGAAGGAAAGGTAGTTTTCATCGAGCCTATCGCGAAGGTAGGAGAGCCCCCAGTATTCACCGTTGAAAAACTTGATGACAGGTCTCAGGCGTCCGCCCACTCCACCGTAGATCGATTGGTAGAGTCGAGCAAAGGCAACCTCATTGATGCTAGGGGTGCGCATGATCAAAGTCTTGTGTGTCGTATTTGCCGGCACCGTGGCATCGGGTACGGGCGCGGAGAAAAGAGACTGATCAAAGACATCACGCGTCTCATAGTCTTGATCAGCGATGACTCGGAGACTCTTGAATGCATTGCGGCGTGAGCAGTTTCCGTGGAGTCGAAAACCCACAGCTTGATCCAAGGTGAGAGCTCCATTTTCATAGAGCTGGAAATGGCCAGGGCGCTCGGAGGTCGCGCCGTTGCGATTGAAATTTCCCCAGTTACAAATGCGTCCGCCCGTGGAGGTAACATGATCCACTCCCGCAACATAAATCCCCTGATCATAATCGAAAAAATCCGCTTCATTAAAAAAGATCGAGACAAGTGAGACGGGGTAATTGAAAGCAGCATTCGGCGAGATAAAATAAGTCGCAGCGCTAGCGGGACTAGGACGGCCATTCACGTAAGCTCTGGCGCGAACGACTGTGGCTTTTTTCACAGGTGAGACGGGCAAATATGTGGGATTGCTATCGCTGGTAGATGTCATCAAGGAAACGCGATTCGGTTGGGATGAGCGATCGCTGACGGCAATGGGATTTTGATAAGTGAGCGAGGTGGTACTCATATCGACCAAAGTTCCCGTGTTGTAAGTAGTGCGGAATCTATAGCTGGATCCGTTTAAACGATTGATATCGGGTTCCGAGCCATCCAGTGTGTAAACGATCACAGCGGAAGGATCAGAGTTTGCGAGAGAAAGGGAAAAATTCTGTGTGTAAAGTCCCGGCGCATGGGAGAAGGTAACAGGAGCTGGTGGCTCGATGTAGGGATCACTCGCATTGGCCGCGCCGGGGCTGGCGGTGAGCAGCATCGATCTTGTCTCGGGAGCATTTTCCCATCGACCATAAGAAACATTCGGCGGCAGGGCGATCGGATCGACTAAATCAGCAGTGCTACCATCGGGGCGCGTGAGGACGATCGTTTCACCGCCCGAGGCGATGCGGAAATTCGTATGTGGCGGAGTATTGCCAGAAGGAGTCGCGACAGTGAGCCCATATTTCAGAGCGAGATGGCGCTCCAACGAGGCTCGCTCTAACGAGGAAATGGCGCGATTGTAGAGAATCACCTCGGCGATTTGCCCACCGAAGGTACGGGTATGATCGAATGAAGAACCAATCGGCAGCCTCTGATAATTCGCCAATAACGTCGTGCCAGCCACTCCCGCGGGTTCGGCAAGAATGGAGCCATCGCGCAGGATCGTTACTTTCGCTGCCGTTTGATCCAAAGTCGTTCCGAGCAGATGCCACTGATTGAGCGTAACGGCGGCGGCGCTTGTGGAGTCGATGCTATTCGGAATGCGCAAGCGCAGGCCTCCCGTCGCTTGGGAAATTTCAAAAACCAAACTACCGCTGTTGGATGAATTCGTGCCACGGTATCCTCCGAAGAGTCCACTGCTCGTCCCCCCTGTCCATTTCGCAATCGCTAGGAAAGTGAAATTAGATAGATCGCTCATGCCTTGAAATGACGAGGTTGGCAGGAAAAGTTGCTGGCTGGAGCTGCGAGTGAACGTCAAGGCCGGCAGGCCGTTGATAGCATTGGCTGTTACTACTGGACGCTGCGAACTGGTTGCTTGCGTGGCATGATTTCCCATTCCACTCGAGTCCTGCCAAGTATCAACAGGCTGACCGGCAGTGAGAGATCCATCATCAGCCCGCAACCAAGTGACCAAACCAGCGACTTGATTGGGGGTAAGAACTGGATTCTGCTGCCCCGGGCGATTTTTCCCAGAGGCCCACACGAGTAAGTAGCCACCGGGAGCAATGGTGCTGCCTGGAGCGAAAGTGTATTGAAATGGAAGTGCAGGGTCATCCGTCAATCCCCAGCCACCGAGATCGATGATCGATGATCCTGTGTTCTGAATCTCGATCCAATCCTCGCGTGAGCCATCCTCGTCAGCGATGGAATTCTGATTGGATGACATGAATTCACTGATTCGGATCTCCGCAGCTAGTGGGTATAATGAGGCAGCTGTGAAAATAACAAACCCAGCGAAGAGTGCGTGGATACGAGAATGAATCATCCGATAACAATGGTTTGAGGTCAACTATAGCGCGATGACCAGAAATATCAACCATGCAATCATACGTGTAATGCGCTTCACCTCTCCGGTGTCATTTTTCATTGGCCCAAGACGCCTCGACACTACTGCCGATTTTTCTCAATCGATCACCTATTACGTCCTCCTTGTGAGCAACGGCATTGAAGGCTATTCATCCGCATCGTTCACACTTCCCGGCGCGCGCCGCTCAGCCAGTTTATTCCCTATTAGGCAGCCCGAGCAGCAGCAGCACCCAGATCATCGACGCCCCCCATCCCAGTAAAGGCTTTTTCAGAGTGCTGGTTCAGGAGTGGGCTCGTTCTAATGCTAATGGATGATAGTTTCCTGACAGATATAGCTTGGTCCTTGCGTATTTAAATAATGCGTTTGATGGGTTGGTATGCGTTTGGGGTTTTGGCTTTGCCTGCATTGGGGCAAGCGGTGCAGTTCAATCGGGACATCAGGCCGATTCTTTCGGAGAAATGTTTTGCGTGCCATGGCTTTGATCCGAAGACGCGGGAGGCGGATTTGCGTTTGGATGAGCAGGAGGAGGCGTATAAGCCGGACAAGCATGGGACGGCAGCGATCGTTCCGGGGAAGCCGGATGAGAGTTTGATTTGGGATCACATCATGTCCGATGATGAAGATGAGATCATGCCGCCACCGGAATCTCACAAGGTGTTGTCGGATGCGGAGAAAAATCTGATTCGGCGCTGGATCGAAGAGGGCGCGAAGTATGAGAAACATTGGTCATTTGAGACGCCAGTGAAACCTGATGTGCCCGTGGGACCTGGGAGTGAGATTGATCGCTTTGTGGCTGCGCCTTTGGAGAAATTGGGGATGCGGCTTTCGGCGGAGGCGGATCGTCCGACATTGATTCGGCGCGTGAGTTTTTCCTTGCGCGGCTTGCCTCCGACAATCGAGGAAGTGGATGCCTATCTCGCGGATGCGGCACCCGATGCATACGAGCGGATGGTGGATCGATTTTTGGCAACGCCGCAGTATGGCGAGGAAATGGCGCGGCATTGGCTGGATGTGGCGCGTTATGCCGACACCCATGGCTTGCACTTGGACAACGAGCGGCAGACTTGGGCGTATCGCGATTGGGTGGTCGGGGCGTTTAATCAAAATCTTTCCTACGATCAGTTTACGATCCAGCAGATTGCGGGCGATCTTTTGCCTAATCCGACGCAGGATCAGCTAGTAGCGACGGGTTTTAATCGATGCAATGTGACGACGAGCGAGGGCGGCAGCATCAATGAGGAATATGTGTTCCGCTACGCGGTCGATCGAGCGAGTACGACAGCGCAGGCGTGGCTAGGTCTCACAGCTGGTTGCGCGGTCTGTCACGATCACAAGTATGATCCGATCACAGCGAAGGATTTTTATTCGTTCTATGCATTTTTTCATTCGAATGCGGATCCGGCGATGGATGGCAATGCGTTGTTGACCGATCCAGTGATCAAGGTGAAGCCGGAGGGCTATGATGCCAAGATGGCGGAGTTTGCAGCGCGGGAAGCGGCAGCTGCGAAGTCGATGGAAGAAAAGATGGCAACGGTGGTCTATCAGGATCCGGCGGAAGTGCAGCCGCGGCCTGCGGTGACGACGACCGAGCAGCTGTGGTTTGATGATGCATTTCCGGCAGGGGCGCAGGTGGGAGCATCGGGGCACGGTACGACCTATGTGGAAACGCCAGTCCTGAGTGGCACGAAGTCGTTGAAGCGCAGCGGCGGCGAAATGGCGCAAGACTACTATCAGGCGGGAGCGCAGCCCTTAGAGGTGCCGCAGGATCCAGTGTTTTTTGTGCACGTGTATGTAGATGCTACGGATGCCGCCGAAGAGGTGATGATTCAGTTTCACACCGATGGCTGGAAGCATCGGGCCGTGTGGGGAGCGGATGTGATTGAGTTCGGGACAAAGGGCACTCCAGAGCGTTTTGTAGCGGGCCCACTGCCTGAGGTAGGCAAGTGGGTGAAGCTGGAAGTGCCAGGTCCAAGCATAGGATTGATGCCAGGGATGAAGGTCTTGGGCTTTGCGTTCACGGTGCATGGAGGCACGGTTTATTTCGATAAAATGGGCGTGACGAGTCGGGTCGATCCAGTGAGTGATCCGCTGCAATCATTGGTGGCATGGCGAGCGGCGCAGGCGGGCAAGGATACGCCGGGCGCGCCGGGCGATCTCAATAGTTGGCTGAAAGAGGGACCGGAAAAACCAAGAAAATCAGAGGAACTGGTACGTTTACGGGATTTTTATTTGCAGCAGGTTTGCTCGACAACCCTTGGGCATTTCGAAGCGTCGCGTGCGGAGTTGGCAGCGGTGGTGAAGGAGCGAACGGATTATGATGGGATGATTCCCTCGTCCTTTATTTTCCGCGATTTACCGCAACCGCGCGAGAGTTTTGTGATGATCCGCGGTGAGTATAATAAGCCGGGTGAAAAGGTAGAGCCGAACACGTTTGCGGTGCTGCCGCCATTGGAGCAAGCGGGTGAGCGTGGGACGCGTTTGGATTTAGCGAACTGGCTGGTGGCACGGGAGAACCCGTTGACGGCGCGGGTAGCGGTGAACCGTTTCTGGCAACAAGTTTTTGGCACCGGATTGGTGGCGAGCAGCCATGATTTCGGCACGCAGGGCGCATTGCCGACGCATCCAGAATTGTTAGATTGGTTGGCGATTTGGTTTCAGGAAAACGGTTGGGATGTGAAGAAGCTGATGCGGATGATGTTAACGAGTGCGACGTTCCGACAGCGCAGCGAGGCTGAAGCAAAGATATGGGAGGCTGACCCAGGCAATGTGCATTTGGCGCGGGGGCCGCGGTTTCGATTGGCTGCGGAGCAGTTGCGCGATCAGGCTTTGTTTACCGGTGGATTGTTGCGGATGGATATGGGCGGCAAGGGTGTCAATCCCTACCAGCCGCCTAACATCTGGGAGCCGGTAGGATTTGGTGGATCAAACACACGGTTTTACCAGCAGTCGGAAAATGAGGGCTTGTATCGTCGGACGCTTTACACCTTTTTCAAACGAACCGCGCCGCATCCGATGATGACAAACTTCGATGCACCGAATCGTGAGCAGTCATGCATTAAGCGGGATCTGAGTAACACCCCGTTGCAGGCCTTGCAGTTGATGAATGACATCCAGCATTACGAGGCGGCTCGAGGATTGGCACAGCGGATGATGATGTCATCCACGGAGGTAGCAGCGCGGATCACATTTGCTTATCGCACAGTGTTGTCAAGGCCTCCCGCAGAAGAGGAAATGGCAGTGGTAATGGAACTCTATCAACGGCAAATGCGTAAGTACGAAGCGATGCCCGAGGAGGCAAAAAAGGCCGTGACTTTCGGCAAAACGCCAGTGGCAGCGGAGCTCTCTGAGCGCGAATTAGCGGCGTGGACTTTAGTCGCAAATCTCATTCTCAACCTGGACGAAGCAGTCGTCCGCAACTGATCAATTTTTCTTGTATATGAATCCATTTTTTGAAAATCAAATTTTACAAACACGTCGGCAGTTTTTCGGGCAGACGGGAATACGCTTGGGTGGTTTGGCGATGGCATCGATGCTGAGCACGGATCTTGCGCGCGCTGCGTCTGCGGTGCATCCCGCCTTACCGCAGCTGCCGCATTTTGCGGGCAAAGCAAAGGCGGTGATTTATCTGCACATGAATGGCGGGCCATCGCAGTTGGATATGTGGGATTACAAGCCGAACTTGAAGGATCAGTTCGATAAAGATTTGCCGAAAGATTTTTTAGGAGATCGGATCACGACAATGACGAGCGGTCAGGGCAGATTTCCTGTGGCTCCCTCGAAATTTGCTTTTGCACAGCACGGGCAATGTGGGCGTTGGGTGAGCGAACTGTTGCCGCATACCGCGAAGATTGTGGATGACATTGCCTTGGTTAAAACGGTGCACACGAAAGCGATCAATCATGACCCGGCCTGTACGTTTGCGATGACTGGTTCCGAAGTGCCGGGTAAGCCGAGCATGGGGTCGTGGATGTCGTATGGCTTGGGCGCGGAGACCAGTGATTTGCCATCCTTTGTCGCGCTGATGCCGACCTTTCCTAACGGATCGAATGCGCAAGCGTTGTTCAGTAGGATGTGGGGTCCGGGATTTCTTCCGGGCAAGCATAGTGGGGTGGTGCTGCGATCGGGCAGCGATCCGGTCTTGTATTTGGAGAATCCACCGGGCGTGGACGCGCGGGATCGCAGGGCGATGTTAGATGCTCTCGGGATACTGAACGCGCGGGGATTTGCAAAAATGGGCGACCCCGACATTCAGACGCGCATTTCGCAGTATGAGATGGCGTATCGCATGCAATCGAGTGTACCAGAGTTGGCAGATCTCAGCAAGGAATCGCCTGCTTCCTTGGCCCTTTATGGAGATGATGTGAAGCGCGAGGGTTCTTTCGCGGCGAGCGCGCTGCTAGCGCGGCGTTTGGTGGAGCGTGGCGTGAGATTTGTGCAGATTATGCACCGTGGCTGGGATTCGCATGGCAATCTACCGGGTGAATTGAGCAGTCAATGCCGTGACACCGATCAGGCCTGCGCGGCGTTGGTGACGGATTTGAAGCAGCGCGGCATGCTCGATGATACCTTGGTGATTTGGGGTGGTGAGTTCGGACGGACGGTTTATTCCCAAGGCACTCTCACAAGAGAAACGTATGGTAGGGATCATCATCCACGAAATTTCTGCATGTGGATGGCCGGCGGCGGAATCAAGGGCGGTGTGAGTCTGGGAGAGACCGATGATTTTTCCTACAATGCTATAGCCGATCCTGTGAACATCAACGAAATCAATGCCACGATTCTCCATTGTATGGGAGTGGATCATGAGCGTTTCGTTTATCGCTATCAAGGCCTCGACCAGCGCCTAACCGGAGTCGAACCGATGAAGGTAATCCGGAAAATTCTGGCCTAAAGTTTGATTTTTTAGCGAGCATTTGTCATCATTGCGATTCACGGCTGTCCCATAGGATTTCAACAAGGTCAACAAGTCGATCCGTTCCCATAAGGCCGAACGAGTGACGGCATACAACTGCGAGAAGCTCTGCCTCCATTCCGACAGGTGCGCCATGAAGCGCAGCAGCGAATACACCAGTAGTGCCGTGTAGAGCTGCCATTTCACTGCGTTGACACTATGACCGAGGAATCAGCCCAGCTTGATGCTCTGTTAGACTTGTTTGAAAAACACTCCGATGTCCCAGCGGCGGCGGTGAAGACCCCACACGGAGCGCGGGTTCCAGGTCGTGTTGTTCGAAATGAAGACCATCACTCACCACTCGCTGTCTTTAGCTACTCGAGCTTCTACTCGGCGCAGTTTCATTTTGACTGTGGCCTTGCGTCTGCGGTGACTGGCCCAGTTCATGCAGTTGTTGATTAACTGGATGACCGTGGAGTCCTCCGCGTGGATCTTAATTTTGAAGCGCCGCAGCAACCCTTTGCCCATGCGCCCCGCTGCGGAATCTGGGCAGGTATGCTGAATCTGCCCCAACACCGACCAAAAGAGTTTTTCGGCGAAGTCAGCATTGCACTCCTTGTTAGCGTGGGAGGGTTGGGCAATGAGCATGGCGGAGAGGTGACTTAGCACGGAGAAGGCACTTGCTTTGGCTTTCACTTCAGTTTCGCGCGCATGGAAATTGGTCAATCCCCAAGGAACGAGGTTGAGTATTTGCTTGAGGACGTTTACATTAGCACAGGTAGGTATTTTGTTTTGCATACACACCCCTACCAAGTGGCAGGGATCTTAACTTAACACCAGCCCACTTTTCTGTTCTGCAGTTAGAAGCGCTGTGAGACAGCTGTGAGATTAAAACAATAGACCTCTTACTTCAAACCCGCGATGATTTGATCGGTGATCGCCTTGACCAGAGCTTCGGCCTCGGCACTATTCGCCGATGAAGAGGTAGCGGCGGGAGCACCGATGTTGCAAACAGTGCCGGGGCGGAATTCCGCGTTGTCGCAGAGTTCGCACTCTTTCCAGTTGGCACGCTTGTCTTCCATGCCGAGGACTTTACGCAACGCGATGAGTTCTTTGGCTTGGCCACCGGTGATGGTGAGAAGATTGCCACCGTTGAGCTGACTCGCCACCCAAACCGTTTTGCAATAGGACTCGACGTTTTCCATTTTCCAGTAAGCGTCTTCGATGTCCTTGCCCCAGGTGATAACACCGTGGTTGACCATAAGAACGGCCATGTGATCGACGGCAGCATTGCCGACTACTTCCGCGTTTGCAGGAGTTCCAGGAGTGCGGTATTCCGCCATGCCGATTTGACCAAGAAACACTTCGGCTTCTGGGATCATGCAAGTTGGCGGCTGCACACCAGCAACAGCAAAGGCAGTGCCATGTGGTGGATGCGCGTGGCAGCAAGCTTTCGCTTTGGGCTGACGTTTCATGATCGCAAGGTGCGTCATGCACTCGGAGGTGCGCTTGAATTTTCCAGCCAGCTGATTGCCTTCGAGGTCAACCAAGCCCATTTGCTCGACGGTCATGAACCCTTTGGACACGAGAGTCGGGGTGCAGAGCACGAGGTTGTCACCCACACGAATGGTGAGGTTACCGCCATTGCCATCGGTGTATTCACGAGCCCACATGCGTTGGCCAATCTCGACCATGCGCTCTTTGAGTTTCACAATCGCAGGCGAGTGGAAAAAGGCGTGAATTTCTTCGGGAGTTTTCGGATCTTTTCCTGGTGTCCAATGGAATTCGTAATCAGGCAAAATCGGCTCGACTTTGGTCATTGCTGGCAAGTTGGATGCCGCAGGTGCGACGAAAGATTTGGTAACACCACTGAAAACATCTTGAGCCGCGGGGGTCACGATGACTCCTTTGGGAATGGTGGTGTTGCCACTGCGGATCATGGCTTCGGCGTCGGCTGCGGTGATGACTTTTTTCATGTTCGTTCGAGTGTTAGATAGTAAAAAATGGTGAAATTAGTTTGTAGAAAAAGCGGTGTAATGGATCTGATCGAAAATGGCGATGCACAAGGCATCAATCGGAATCGGATGAGGAAATGGCGCGGTGGCTTCTCCTCCTTCGGAAAAACCAATGATATCGCCTTCTCCTGCGCCGATGTTGTCGTAAACAATCAGTGATGGCTGCGCGCTGAGGCTCGGCGTTTTTTCACAGCAACCGTTGAGTTGCGATGCATCAAGCGGATTGACCATCAGCCAACGGCCACCCTCGCACGCAGGATCCTGCACGCTGAGAACGGTTTTGCCAATGACTTGTCCGATACGCATGTTAGAGAAGAGATAAAAGATTTTCAGACACAAGGCGTAAGACTTGAGTCTGGTTCGCGAGGCGATGTGAAAAAGAGTTCTTCATCTTATGTCTTATGTCTGAGAGTTTTGAGTCTCATCCACAATTCCTTGAACAAACATGCGAATGGGAGAGGAATCATCTTCGACAAGGTGACGAGCGCCAAGGCCGTCTGTACTCACGAGCACTCGCTCGTGCAGTCCGGCACCGAAAAGATCAATCGCGACAAAAGGAGCACCGACGTTGACATCACCGTCGCCCAACTGCTGACAGAGCAGTAGTGTTTTCCCGCTCAAAGAGCGGTGGCAATGAGCGGCAATCGCGTTGCCTACGATGCGAGCGATGATCACGGGAATTAGATGATGCGAAGGTTGTCCACAAGTACGCAACGGCGCACGCGGGTGAAAGTCTTAGGAGTGGTGATGCCCTCGCCCGTGGTCGTGGCGATGGAGTAGGAAAGATAGCCTTCGCCACCGAGACCAAGTCCCGCGGTACTGGGGCCATTTTTCACAAAAATCGTGGTGTCCATTTCCTTGGCCATGTAGGTCATGTGATCGACATTGCGCGTATGGATCATCGCCGAGTGGCGATAGTTGTGCTCGGCTTGTTTCGCGTGTTTGACCGCAGTGACAAAATCCGGGCAAGCGACGATGGGGATCATCGGCATCATTTGCTCTTCTTGCACGAAGGGATGATCAGCGCTGGTTTCGCCGAAAAGGATCGGTGCAGAAGCAGAAATCGTAGCACCGGCATGGCGCGCCAGAACCGCAGGATCGGCACCAATCAGATCGCGATTCACGGCGGCATGAGAGCATCCGCCGTCGGTTTCTTTGTAAGTGAACGCGGCTTTACTAAGAGCATCCACTTGAGCGGCATTGAGGCGAGCAGCTCCGGCTTTTTCCAACTCTTCCATGAAGCGATTGAACACAGAGCCCACAACGAATACAGCTTTTTCACCGATGCAGAGCAGGTTGTTATCAAAGCCACCGCCTTCGATCACGCTGCGCGCGGCCTTGGCGAGATCGGCTGAGTCATCTACTACGACCGTGGGGTTTCCTGGGCCTGCACAAATCGCACGCTTGCCGGATTTCATCGCAGCACCAACCACAGCAGGACCACCGGTGATGGCAAGCAAAGGAATTTGCTCATTTTTGCAGATCAAATTGAACGAATCCAAAGTGGGTTGCTCGATGCAGGTAATCAGATTCGAGATCCCCAGTTCGCGCTCGATGGCTTTGTTATACTCACGCACTGCCATGCAAGCACTGCGAGCACCACCGGGATGCGGATTGAAAACGATCGCATTTCCAGCTGCCACCATGCTGATGACATTGCCAGTAAGAGTCGGTATCGAGTGAGTCACAGGAAGGATGGCACCGATGACGCCAAAGGGTGCAAATTCTTCCATCATGATGCCGCCGTCGCCACTCATAGCATCGGGGCGCAGAAATTCCACGCCGGGAACATTTTTTGTGATCAACAACTTGCCAATCTTGTGATCGAGACGACCAATCTTGGTCTCTTCCATTTCAAATTTGCCCCACGCCTCGGCATTCGAAACGGCAAGAGTTTTGACAATTTCAATCACCTTGGCACGAGCACCAACGCCAGCTTTTTTCAGCTTCAAGTGTGCATGATGAGCGGCGTCGGCGGCTTTATCTACGCAGGTAAACACGCCGTAGTTGCCTTCACCACCACCGCAGCCGCAGCCACATCCAGCGGCAGCAGCAGATGTAGGTGCCGCCGTAACATTCGCGGCCACAAGACGGGAAAGTACACTTTCGACGACAGATTGGATTTGTTTTTGATCGAGAGTCATAAAAAATGAAATAATGAGAGAAAGTATGAATGAACCACAGATTACACAGAATTCTCAGATTTGCTTAAACGGTGATTCTTTTGATTTTCAGGGATGCGTGTTTAAAATTGAGTAACATCCGACTTTGAGTCCAGTGATTTTGAGGTAGCCTATCATTTGTGATAGATGCGCGTCATTAAATTTATCAACTACTTTGGTGTCAACAATCACTAGATTTTCAACGATGAGATCAGGTATCAATGTCCCGATAGGCCGCTTTTTATACATCACACAAAAGCGCTGTTGTTGACTGAAATTGATGCCCATTTCCGCAATCTCAATGCACAAAGCATTTTCATACAACTTTTCATCCAATCCATTTCTCAACTCACAATGAACTTCCATCGCAGCGCCAATGATGCGTTGTGTCAATTCTTGGTGCATGCCTGCCTCATTCATAATCTGAGAAATCTGTGAAATCTGTGGTAAGAAAAATGCAGTCCACTAACTGTTTTTATAAACCGTATTCCCCAGCACTTCCACGCGGTCGACGATGGCGATGACCACGGCGTCTACGGGAACGAGCTTGAGATCGGCGGCTTGACGGGCACTGCCTCCTTGACAAAATAATACCAACTCCCCTTCACCGGCACCTACGGTATCGATGGCAATGATCGTATTCTGACCATTTTTGAATTGTGTACTGTCTTTATCGTCGACGAGCTTAGGACGCAATACCAAGAGCTTGCGCCCTGTGAGATGTTCGTCTTTTTTGGTCGCTACAACTTGACCGATGACTTCTGCGAGAAACATAAAGCGTTTTTCGTTAGTGGGTGGGCGCATCACATTAATGCGATGCGCCGTGACATCGTATTACTTGCGAGGAGCGCGCGCGGCGGCGGAGGCGTCTTTGGGAAGCACACCTTCGATTGCATCATCGGGACGAGCGATCACGTGAGCACTGACCACTTCACCACAGCTGCTAGCGGCAGCGGCTCCGGTGTCGATGGCCGATTTCACTGCGGCGACATCACCTGTAATAACGGCGTTGCAAAGAGCGCTGCCGACTTGTTTCATCGGACCAGCGAGTTCAACGTTTGCGGATTTAAGCATCGCGTCCACTCCGACGACAAGGCATGCGAGTCCGCGTGTTTCCAATAGTCCTACTGCTTGTTTAGCCATAATATGTGTTTTGTTAGTTGTTTGATTGTTAGAAATTGAATGAGTTAAGAAATTTCATGGTGAGTCACCTTACGGAAAACCTCACGAGCGAGCACGAGCTCTTCATTTGCGGGGATGACGAAAATTTTCGCCTTCGAATGAGGAGCACTGAGTTCTGCTTCGACGGCACGGCATGCAACATTGCGCACGTCATCGAAAACAAGGCCGAACTCCTCCAAGCCCTCGCATACAGCCTTGCGCACCGTGTAATCGTTTTCACCGATGCCTGCGGTGAAGACCAGCGCATCGATGCCACCCATTTGCCAAGCGAAAGAACCCACCCAGTGGCGGATCGAATCGACGAGGTGAGCGAGTGCCAGTGCCGCATCGGCATTGCCTTGGTTCTTCGCGGCATGGATGTCGCGGATGTCATTGCTGATGCCGGAGATTCCTTGCAGGCCAGACTCTTTGGTGAGTTGTCGTTCGGCTTCTTCCAAAGAAATTCCCAGCGTTTTCATCGCATAGGGCAAAGCACCCGAATCAAGATCACCGACGCGGTTGTTCTGCGGCAGACCACTTTGTGGCGAGAAGCCCATACTGGTGCCGATGGCGACGCCATTGAAAATGCCGGTGATAGAACTACTACCACCGAGGTGACAGGACACCACGCGCAGTGGTTTTCCTGCAATCGGTGCAGGTCCATGAAGATAAAGTGATGCAGTACTCTGCGCCACATCAGCCCGACCTAACAACTCCGCTGAACGCTCTGCCACAAATTTGTGACTTGCGCCGTGGAAGCCGTAGCGGCGGATACCAATCTCACGCCAAGCCTTAGGCAAGGCATAGATAGATCGCGCCTCCGAAACCCATTGATAAAATGCAGTTTCAAACAAGGCGACTAACTTCGCATGTGGCAGCGATTTGCCAAATTGGCGAATACCATTGGCATACGGAGGGTTGTGAGCAGGTGCTACTGCGGCGAAGTCTTCGAGCGCTTTCACACAGACATCATCGGCGATCACACAGCCACTCAAATCCTTGCCCAGCACTGTCTTGAAACCGACGGCATCGATTTCCTCCGCAGAGGAAATCACACCATCTTTTTGCAAAGTTGCCAGCGCATCATCGATCACAGCGGCGTAATCGCTCACGCGTTCATAGCCACCTTTTGCCAACACTTCCTGCCCTCCTTCATCCATGCGATAAAGGCGGTACTTGAAAGAAGTCGAACCGAGGTTGGCGATGAGAACTAGCATGGGAAAAACGCTGAAAATCTGAAATGAGGTCAGTTACCCAATCCAGGTGCCAAGCTTGCTGAGGTCGTCGTGTGGACGAGCAATCACTTGCACGGAGGTCACTGTGCCAACGTTCGATGCCGCGGCAGCAGCTGCGTCGAGGCCAGCTTTCACGGCGGCAACGTTGCCGGTGAAGAAGCCCGTCACCAGTCCCGAGCCGATTTTGTCCCAGCCGGTCATTTGAATGTCAGCGGATTTGAGAGCAGCATCTGCACCTTCGATAAGAGCGATGAAACCTTTGGTTTCCAGAATTCCGATTGCTTGTTTAGCCATAATGGTAATTTGTTAGAAATTGAAAAAGTGTTAGGATTAAGCGATGCCTAATTGAATAAGCAGATCGTTGTGTGGACGAGCTATCACGTGAGAACCAACAAGCTCACCTACGCGACCTGCGGCATCGGCACCGGCGGAAACAGCGGATTTCACGCTGCCGACGTCGCCCTTGACGATCACGGTGAGGAAGCCACCGCCTGTTTGAATTTGTTTAACGAGTTCGACGTTTGCCGCTTTCGTCATGGCATCGGTAGCCTCTACGCTGCCGACATAACCTTTGGTTTCAATGAATCCGAGTGCTGCACTCATAATAATATATTGTTGATGGAGTTGTTAGTTTGTTCGATTAAAATCATTTGATCAATTCGCAAAAAGTATTGGGCTTAAGACCGCAGGCATTGCCTTCATCGGTATCGATGTGGACTTCGAGTTTGAACGAGGGATCGACGCGGACGACGAGATTGTCAAATGTCATACCGAGATCACCGTGCACTTTGAGTTTCATCACATCGAGATGCTTCACGCCATAGAAAGTGGCATCATCGGGATGCATGTGCACGTGAGGTTGGGCGCGGATGATGCCCTCTTTCAGTTCAAAATATCCGTGTGGCCCCATAAGCATGCCGCCCTGTGTTCCAACGATATCGCCAGACATGCGAACCGGAATGTCAAAACCCAGAGCGATCGCATCAGTGTAGGCAAGCTCCACTTGGTTCAGCTGGCGGCAAGGACCAAGAATGCGCAAATTGGAAATCACGCGGGAACGAGGACCAATCAGAGTTATCGACTCCTTGGCAGCGTATTGCCCGTGTTGATAAAGATCCTTCATCGGCTGCAATTGGTAGCCGGGACCAAAGAGCGCTTCCACAGCTTCTTGCGTCAAATGACAATGCCGCGCACTGATGTTGACCAACAGCTGATTGGGAGCCTGCTGCGGCGCAGCTAATCCCATCTTGGCATAAATTTGCTCACGAACCAACTGCTCGATCACAGTTCTGGGTGTTTTGGAATTGATGGAAGTGGACATCGACACCCCTAATTTCTGTGTTTTTTCGGTTTTGTCAATAAAAATCCAATTATTCCCAAAAATTTCCAGATTTTCATTTACGAAATCGATCAAACCTGCCAGCAAAGAGCCGTGCTACCTCTGGAACGACAACAAAAAATTCTCGCGCAACTGAACGAGAGCGGCAACCTCCGCACTATAGAGATCGCCGCCTTTCTCAATGTCACTGACGAAACCGTGCGCAAGGACTTCGAGGCCCTCGAAAAGCGCGGCTACCTCATTCGCGTTCACGGAGGTGCCACAAGTCCTTTGAAAATCCGCGAGGAAATTTCGCTCACCGAGCGCCAATTGACCAATCGTGATGAGAAGACGGCCATCGCTCGCGAGGCGGCGAAACGCATCCAGCCTAACGAAACGATTTTCCTCGATGCCTCTTCCACAGCGCTCACGCTCACCGAGTTCCTGCCCGATTATCCGCTCACGATTTTAACCAATGCGCTCAATGTGTTCACAGCACTGGAAGGCCGAAGCAATCTCGATCTGATCTGCACAGGAGGACTCTACGATGCTCGTTCGCGTTCTTACATCGGCCTGATCGCCGAGCAATCTCTGCGCCGCTTCAACATTCATCGCATGTTTTTTTCGGGCAGCGGCTTGCACCTCACACGTGGCATTTCCGAAACAAATAACCGCCAAGCCGTATTCAAGGAACGCGTTGTCGCCTGCGCAGAAGATGTGGTATTTCTCAGCGACCACACCAAGCTCGGCCAAAAAGCAGCATTTTTCTTCGCCCAACTCAGCGATATCAGCTGCATCATCACCGATTCCCAAGCCGATCAAAAAATCCTCAGCGACATCGCCAGCCATGGCGTCGAGGTGATCGAAGCATAATCAAATCGCCAGAAAAACTAACAACTTTTCAACAGCGCTTCCAACAAATCACTCAGCTCCATGCTGACAATCGCAGAAGCGCGATCGCCAATAGCATAAGGCAAAATCAGTCGGCCATTGTGAACGCGGGATCCGCAACTATATACGACGTTGGGCACATAGCCATCTCGTTCGTTGCCTGCAGGAGAGAGCAGCGGTTCAGCCAATCGACCAATAACAATCGTCGGATCATGCAAATCCAACAATGCTGCAGAGATGCAGTATTTTCTCATCGGCCCAACACCATGTGTGATCACTAACCAGCCTGCTTCGGTCTCAATCGGCGAACCACAATTCGATGCGGCGAACCACTGGATGCTTTCCAGTTTGCGCTTCATATCGCGCGATGCGGGATCGATGGTAATCTCCCCATCATGTTCCATGGTTCCGGCACGGAACTCGATCGAAGAAATATGCCCTTCTCCCGTGATCCGCAGGCTCATGATGAATCGCAAACCACCATCAGGAGCATTGGTCTGATCGTGATGTGGGACCATCGATGGATTAAAAATCGCCGTAGATTCTAACGCATACTCGCCTGAAAAAACCGAACCTAACAACATCTTGCGCTCGTGAGTGAGCGGTCGTTGCGCACCAACCAAGTGATGAAATTTTTTAAAATGAGCCATCAATAACGGTTCGATATCATAGTGACGCGCATCAAATTCTGCGCGCACACTTTTCAATTGAGCAACTGCTTATTCTGTTAGAGCGAGAACACGACCAATGATGGTGGTGATCCGCACGTGATCGGAAGTGATATCGCATTGTGCAGGATACCCCCTTCACCCAGATTACAGGTTATCAAAAAATACTTTTTCCTAGAGGTGTTAGGTGCCTATTGCTAATAGCTCAGCGCTAATTCTTATAGGAGAAATCTTTTTAGCACTTTTTTGCACCACAGTCTCGACAAATGTCTGAGTTCGTCTAGTTTTCACGCAGCACAAATACCAACCGCATGGACTCATCACAGGACTTCGCCACACCCATCCCCTCCACCGACTCACAGGGTTCTTACACGGATCACGCGCCCGTCGTTACTCCTCCAGCAGTTGATTCGAACGGTCTACCTCCCGATGATGTCGCTGCCATCAATGAACTCGGCCGCGCCTACGAGGCCTTCTGTAACGAGCTTGGCAAGACCATCATCGGCCAGCAACAAGTCATCGAAAATCTCGCCATTTGCTTATTCGCTCGCGGCCATGCCTTGCTGATGGGTGTTCCCGGCCTCGCCAAAACGCTGCTTGTTTCATCCGTCGCCCAAACCTTCGATCTCTCATTCAACCGCATTCAGTTCACGCCCGACCTGATGCCCGCTGACATCACCGGCACCGATATCATCCAAGAAACCGGCATTGGTGGACGACGTCAGTTCGAGTTCATCAAAGGCCCTCTTTTCGCCAATATCGTGCTCGCAGACGAAATCAACCGCGCCCCTGCCAAGACGCAGTCCGCGATGCTTGAGGCGATGCAGGAAAACAAGGTCACGGTGCTCGGCAATACCTACACCTTGCAGCCGCCGTTTTTCGTGCTTGCCACGCAAAACCCAATCGAGCAAGAAGGCACCTACCCTCTGCCAGAAGCTCAGCTCGACCGCTTCATGTTCTTGATCGAAGTCGGCTATCCATCCGCCGAGGAGGAAAAACGCATCGCCCGTGAGACCACAGGTGCCGCCAAAGGAGCGCTCACCCGCTTGCTTTCCGGTGAAAAAATTCTCGCCTTCCAGCAACTCGTGCGCCGTGTGCCCGTGCCTGAGCACATTTACGACTATGCGGTATCCATCGTCCGCAAGACGCGCCCGAATGAGGCTGATGCTCCTGCTTGGTTGAAAGATCTCGTAGGTTGGGGCGCAGGCCCACGTGCTGTGCAGTATCTCATTCTCGGTGCCAAGGCCCGTGCCGCCCTCAAAGGCTCCTACATGGTCCGCATGGAAGACATCGAAGCCGTCGCCTCCCCCGTTCTCGCTCACCGCGTGATCACCAACTTCGCGGCGGAATCCCAAGGCATGACCTCGAAAAAAGTGGTCGAACGCCTCGTGGCGGAAATGCGCGCGTAATCGCCCTTTTTTCACCCCGATCCCATGAGCAACCTTCTCGATCACGACCTACTCGTCCGCCTCGGAGCCATCCCTGTGGAGGCTCGATTGCCGATGCTGGGCAACGTGGCCGGCAAGCATCGCTCGCCGCACCGCGGATCATCGGTCGAGTTCGCCGAATACCGGAAATATGTACCCGGCGATGACACTCGCCGACTCGATTGGAAAGCCTACGCTCGCTCGGATCGCTACTACATTAAGGAATTCGAGGCCGACACTAACCTCCGGGTGTATTTTGTCGTCGATAATTCTGGCTCGATGAGTTTTGCCGACAAGGGAATGGCGAAAATCGAATACGCCAGCCGCATCGTCGCCAACCTCGCCTATTTATTCGTCAACCAAGGCGATGCAGCAGGCCTTTCCGTCTGCCGCGATACGCTGCACATTGAAATCCCGCCACGCCGTCGTCCCGCGCATTTGCAATTGATTTCCCAGACCTTGAAAAATCTCGAACCAAAAGGCGAAACTGGCCTTGTTGCCGCTTTGCATGCCGTTGCCGAAAAAGTCGGACAGCGCGCCGTCATCGTGATTCTTTCCGATCTCTTCTGCGACACGCCGGCGCTCGAAGAAGCGCTTCAGCATTTGCGCTACCGCAAGCACGACGTCTGCGTTTTCCACCTCATGGACCCACAGGAAATCGGATTTCAATTTGATCGACCACACCGCTTCGTCGACATGGAGGACAACACCACACTCGTCGTCGAGCCCAATTTGATCAGCGATGAATACCAAGCCGCACTGAAAGAATTCCTCTCCAATGTCAAAGCCGCCTGTCACGGAGTTCATGCCGATTACCAACTCGTCACCACCGACACGCCCCTAGAACCCCTGCTCCGCGACTTCCTCCTCAACCGTTTGCCCAAGAAAGGAAAGAGATAATACTTTTCCCATAAATGTAAGACTCCAGACCGCTGCGCTCACAGACATAAGACATAAGAAATAATTCTTTCCGACTTTAGACCTTCCGACTTTAGACCTTACGACTTTAGACCTTACGACTTTAGACCTTACGACTTTAGACCTTACGACTTTAGACTAAAAAAGTGTCCTTTTACCAACAACCTCTGCTCTGGTTCCTTTGCGCCGCCGCGATTCCGGTGATCATTCACCTATTGAATCGTCGTCGCCACAAAACCGTGCAATGGGCTGCCATGCAGTTTCTGCTCAAGGCCACGCGCGAGTCACGTGGCAAGAAAAAGCTGCGCCACATTCTGATTCTCACGGCCCGCACACTTGGCATCGCCGCACTTGCCACCGCCGTCGCTCGCCCGATGGTCGGCGGACTCCTCGGTTGGGGAGCAAGCCAAATGGACACCGTGATTCTGATCCTTGATCGCTCAGCATCGATGGAAACCACTGCCGAAAACGCCACAGCTTCGCGCCGAGCATTAGCGATCGATCGTGTGCGCGATGCCATGAAATCGCTCGATGCCACACGTCTCATACTCCTCGATTCCGCGACTGCAACACCGCAAGACATTCCTTCCCCAGACATCCTCTCAGAAATCACCAACACGCGCGCCACTGATAGCGCTGCCGACATTCCATCCTTGCTGCAACAGGCCGCCGAATTCATCCTCGAAACCCAGCCTGGCAAGACCGAAATCTGGATTGCTTCCGACATGCAATACGCCGATTGGGACAAAGAAAGCGAACGTTGGACGACCGCGATGGCCACATTGCAAAGCATTCCGCAAAAACCCTCCGTTCGCATCTTATCGTTAGCGAATCCCTCCAAATCGAACGTTTCGATGCGCATCATTTCCTCATTGCGAAGTTCCGATGATCTGCTGCTCGATCTTGAAATCACCCGCAGTGGTGATGCAGTAGCACCAGTCAATCAGCCCCTTACACTGGCACTAAATGGCGTAAAAACCACTGAATCAGTCATTATTCCCGGACAAAGCTTACGCTTTCAAAAACGCATCAAGCTCCCCGAGAAACAAGAAACGGGTCAAGGCTGGCTCTCACTTCCCAGCGATGCCAATCCGCGCGACCACACGGTATTTTTCACCTACGGTGCGCCCCATCCCGTGAAAACTCTAATCGTTAGTGCCGCAGGCGAGGCCACCACCTATCTCAGTGCCGCAGCTGCACCGCCTGGCTATGCGGCACAATCGTGCGAGACCATCGCACCTGCTCAATTTTCGAGCAAAATCGGCAATCTCAGCGACTACGCCGCCATCATCTGGCGCGCACCATTTCCTGACCAAGCAGGCGCTGGACCGCTCACCGACTTCCTTCGCTCTGGTGGCCACGTGCTGTTTTTCTCGCCCATGGAAAACTCCACCGATAACTTCATGGATGTCAAATGGCAACCAATCAGCACAGCTCCTGACGGAAAATTTTTCATACTCCAGCAATGGAATCAGGACGATGGATTGTTGCGCGATTCGCTAAGTGGCACTCCTCTCGGCGGCAAAACTTTTCGCTCGATCAAAAAACAAGTTCCCGAAGCCGCCGTAGGCACCATGAGCACGCTTGCCACATGGGATGATGGTTCTCCTTTTCTCACTCGCATCATCGAGGAACGCGGCACCGCTTGGTTCTTCGCATCCGTCCCCGATTACACCTGGAGCAATCTGGGCGATGCACATCTGCTCTTGCCCGCTGTCCAGCGCGCCGTCTTGGCAGGAGTTTCTCGCTTCGATGCCGCCTTACTCGCCAACGTCAACCAAGGCGACGCCCTGCCGCGCAATGTGGAAGTCCGCAAGCGCCTCGATGATTTCACTGTCGATGCTACGGCCGACCCCACCTTTGCCGCTGGAGTGTATTTGTTAGGCGAGCGCACTATCGCCGCCAACATCCCCGCCGCCGAGCACGAGCTCTTAGCCATTCAGAAAACTGATCTTCCCGCACTCTTCGAGGGCATCAAGTTCCGCACCTTTGAGGATACTGCAAGCTCCACCACCGACAATGAAGAACGCGAAATCTGGAAGTTTTTCCTCATCGCCGTTCTGTTCTTCCTCGCCGCCGAGGCCCTACTCTGCCTGCCCAAACCGACTTCCGCAGCCGTTACCTCCAATCCTTCTCCACTTCCTTCTCGCTAAGTGAATTTTCACCTCTACAACCTTCACTTTTCACCCACACTGCCGATTCTCATCATCGGAGCCGTTGCTGCGTTGCTGATTGGCATTCTCTGTGTCAAAAGCTACCGCCGCAGCCCCAACAAACGCCGAAGTGCGATCTTGGAGTCACTGCGCTTCATCATTGCTTTGCTAGTGATCGCCTTGCTATGGCAACCCGAATGGCTCACGGTCATTCATCCGACCACCAAACCGCGCATCGCCGTGATCTGGGACGACTCGAAGTCGATGGAAACCACCGACGCCCAGCTCCCTCAGCTTTTTTCTCCTAACAAGGAAATCACCACCCGCAAAGAGTTCACTCAGCGCCTCCTTGCCTCCAACCTCTGGTCGGCCCTTTCTGCCGAAGGCAAAAACGAACTCGTCACCCGCTCCTTTTCCAGCCATCCCACCGATCCGGCACTGAAAGCCTCGGCGGGATCGGACTTGAGCACACCGCTCGATGAACTGCTCGAAAAAGAAAGCAACCTGCGCGCCGCCGTGGTAATATCCGATGGCGATTGGAACCTCGGACAGCCACCCGTTTCCGCTGCGCAAAAATTTCTCCTCCGCAAAATCCCGCTTTTCACCATTCCCACCGGCTCCGAAACCCGCCTGCCCGACCTCGATCTCCTCACCGTCAATGCCCCCACCTATGGCATCGTTGGCGAGAACCTACAAATCCCCTTCACCATCCGCAGCTCGCTCAATCGCGAAGTCAAAACCACCATCCGCCTTCGTGATGAAGCAGGTCGCGAGCGCACCAAAGCCATCACGCTTCCGCCTAACAAAACCACCTACGACACCATTCTCTGGCGTCTCGAAAAAGAAGGTTCTTCCACCTTGGAGTTATCTTTTCCTCCCTCTCAAGGCGAGTTGGTGCCTCTCAACAATTCTCGCAAATTTACCATTTCCGGCAAACCCGAAAAAATTCGTGTCTTGGTTGTCGAATCTCTCCCACGCTGGGAATATCGCTTCCTCCGCAACGCGCTATCGCGCGACCCTGGTGTCGAACTTTCCTGTTTGCTCTTTCACCCACAACTCGGCATCGGCGGTGGTCCCGATTACCTTGAAAAATTTCCCGATAAAATTGAAGACCTCTCCAAGTATGACGTAATCTTCCTCGGCGATGTCGGCATCGGCAATGACCAACTCACCAAAGAGCAATGCACGATGATTCGCGGACTGGTCGAGAACCAAGCCTCCGGTCTCGTCTTTCTCCCCGGCTCCCAAGGCAACCAGTTTTCTCTCCTCGACACCGATCTCGCCGACCTTATTCCGGTGCATTTGGACTCTAGCAAAAAAACGGGAATTGTGGAAACCAATGCCTCACCACTCGCACTCACATCCGACGGTGCCTCATCGCTACTCACCATGCTTGGTGATACCGAGGAAGACAACCCCATCGTCTGGCGCAGTCTCCCGGGTTTCTACTGGCATGCGCCCATCGAGCGCGCCAAGGCTGGCACCACCGTTTTGGCCGTTCACGCCAATCGCAGCTCGGGCAACTACGGTCGTATTCCACTGATCGTTACCAAGACCGCTGGCAGCGGAAAAATTCTCCACATGGGCATCGATTCCGCATGGCGCTGGCGGCGCGGTGTCGAGGACAAATACCACTACCGTTTCTGGGGCCAAGTCGCACGCTGGATGTCCTACCAACGCAATATGGCAGCAGGTCAACGCATCCGCCTTTTCTACACGCCCGAGCGTCCCTCACCCGGTGACACCGTCACCCTCCACGCCAATGCATTTGACAAAAATGGAGCACCGCTGCAAGAAGGCAAAGTCGCCCTGCTCCTCACCGCCCCATCCGGAACCGCCCGTACCCTGGATCTCGGCAAGGACGACAATGCCTGGGGTAGTTTCACCGGACGTTTTGCAATCGATGCTCCAGGCTCGTGGAAACTCAGCGCAAGCATCGTTGATGACGAGTCCAAACCCGTCGAAACCACGCTGCTTGCCCAATCCATCGATCTCGAAAAAACCGGCCAACCTTCACGCCCCGATGTCCTAGAGGAAATGTCACGCATCGCCCGCGGCCGCATGATCCAGCCCGAGTCCCTGCCTGATCTCATCAAGGAAATCAACGCCTTACCCGAGCCCCGCCCCCTCGAAAACCGCATTCCCCTCTGGCATCATTGGCTGACCATTACCAGCATCATCATCTTGCTAGCCATCTTCTGGATCGCCCGCAAACTCAACGGCCAGTTCTGATCAAAGTATGGAGCGCGGACTTCAGTCCGCAAATCACATCTAGCCCTAGCGGAATCAAAAATTCCTCGCAACATCGCCGCCACTTTTCACGTATGATTTTTATGACTCATCCGCGTCTTTATTCATCCCTATGGATCGTCGCCCTATCGATCTTTTCCTTGTCGGCCGACGAGCCAACACTCCGCCCCTATCAAGAGATCGAAGGTCAACGTTTTTGGCACAGCGGCAATACCAGCAAGTATTTCAAGCAAGAGAGTAAAAAACTCCACGCGGAGAAAAAACCACCCGCTCGCCGTGCAATCCTCAAGCAACTTGAAGAGCGATCCTCTTGCCCTATCTCGCTACCTGCCACACCCGTTCCTCAGCAAGCCATCAACATCTATCAGAAAATTGCCGAGGCCTCAGTTCTCATTATGACACATGATGAAAAAAATGGCGACCGCTATGGCACCGGCTTTTTCATCGCTCCGGGCGTGATTGTATCCAACTGGCATGTCGTCGATACAGAGATCGATTTCCCGATGATCGCGGCCATGACCTACGATGGCACCCTATTGACAATCACCGAAGGCCTAGCAGGAAACGAGGCCGAGGACCTCGTCGTGCTCAAGGCTGATACCGCAGGCAAAACATTTCCTCATCTCGCTCTCGCACCTAGCTTGCCCAATCCCGGCACGGCGCTTTGGCAATGCGGTCATACCCACACTGCTTACTGGACGTTCACTGATGGCATCATCAATCGCTATTGCATGGAACCCTTCAATGTCGATGACAAAAAACCCAAGATCGACCATGCAGTCATTGACATCTCGCACAAAGTTTCCGCAGGATCGAGCGGTAGCGCCCTGATCAACGCTCGCGGCGAGCTCGTCGGCATCTACCACCATCGTCGCTGGTACAATCAAACAGAAAAGAATTTCGTCGCGCCGAAAAATAACAAAATCGATGAAGCGAAGCGTCCGCACATTGAGGATCGGGTCGTGCTTTTCGAGCGCAACCTCGCCATCCCCGTCAACGCTCTGCGTGCGATGATCACTCGTCAACCCTGATGACAGAGCACGATTCTCATACGGTCACAGGTTTTTATTGATAATATCGCCCATGCCTGCTAAGAAATCCCTCGTAACGAGACAGAATTCTCACGTAAAACCAATCAACCTATTGAATACCATTATGCGCTTCGGATTAAATACTTTCCTGTATGTTTCACCATTCGTAACGGATAGCGTGAAACTTTTCCCCAAATTCAAAAAATGGGGCTTTGAGACCCTCGAGCTCCCCATCGAAGATCCCTCCCATATTGATGCTGCAAAAGTGCGCGCTGCCGCTGACAAAGCCGGCATCGCCATCGGCACCGTCTGCGCTTGCATGGGCCCAGGCCGTGACTTCCGTGGCTCTGCCGCTGATCAGAAGACTGCTACCACTTACATCAAAACCCTCATTGACCAAGCCGTCATTCTCGGAGCGCACTCGATCATCGGCCCGATCTATTCCGTCGTAGGTCTCATCGGTGCCCACAGCGACGAAGAGAAAAAAGCGCATTTTGATCTCGTGGTGAAAAACCTCAAGCCCCTCGCCAAGTATGCGGAAGAAAAAGGCATCCTTCTTTGCATCGAGCCACTCAACCGTTTCGAAACCGACTTCCTCAACACCTGCGATCAAGGTCTCAAGCTGGTCAAAGCCGTAGGCTCGAAAGCCGTCAAACTTCACCTTGATACTTTCCACATGAACATCGAGGAAAAAGACCAAGCAGCCTCCATCCGCAAGGCTGGTGCTCATCTCGGTCACTTCCATGCCTGCGGTTGCGATCGTGGCACGCCCGGCGGCGACCACATCGATTGGAAAAACATCGTCAAAGCACTCAAGGACATCAACTACAAAGGTGACGTAGTCATCGAGTCCTTCACCACTGACGTCAAAGTGATCGCACGCGCTGCGGCCATTTGGCGCAAGATGGAACCAAAACGCGACGATATCGCCGTCAACGGCCTCGCCAACCTCAAAAAACTCTTCAAGAAAAAATAATAGTATGAAAAAACTCACCTATAGCGCCCTTGCGCTCCTCAGTCTCTGCTGCTGCCAAGCTGAAGAGAAACAACTTTTCAACGGCAAAGACCTTAGTGGCTGGGAAGGATTGCCCGATAATTGGTCCGTCGTCGATGGCGCCATCGTCGGCAAAAACACCGCCGAAAAACCGCTGAAAGGCAATAGTTTCCTTGTCTGGAAAGGCGGCGAGGTAGCTGATTTCGAACTGACATTCCAATACAAATTCGCCTCCAACTCCGGCAACAGCGGTGTGCAATATCGTAGCAAGTTGGAAGACCAGGCCAACTTCGTCGTCTCCGGCTACCAAGCAGATTTTGAGTTTGGCAAAACTTACAGCGGCATCCTTTACGAGGAAAAAGGTCGTGGCATCCTTGCACAACGTGGCCAAAAAGTGACCATCAATCAAGGTGAGGCAGCCAACAACCCGAAGATTGAAGTAGCAGGAGAAGTCGGCAAAAGCGACGAGATCCAAGCCACCATCAAAGCAAACGATTGGAATACCTACCGCATCGTAGCAAAGGGTGGTCATCTGCAACATTTCATCAATGATAAACAAACCGTCGATGTGACCGATACTACTGCAGAAGGTGCCAAAAAAGGCATTCTTGCTCTGCAAGTCCACGCAGGACCACCGATGGAAGTTCACTTCAAAGATTTCGTTCTGAAGCAAGATTGATTTTTCCTATTACACTATTTCCCAAGCCACCTCGCTCAACAGAGGTGGCTTTTTTCTTGGCCTTGGACTCCGGCAGCCCTGCTGTCGAGCTGAAAGCCTAAGAGTATTCCCGCCGTCGACAGCAGGCTGTCTTTTCCCATAGCGGCAGCAGGCTGCCGCAGTCCAAGTAAAAAACCGAAATTTTCACCAAGCCTTCATCATTGCTTCATAATACCATGCTCAGATCGGTTCGTAACGCAGCACGAACCCAGCAATGTTCACACTTACTCTTCACCGTCTCACGATAATTCCCGAGCGCAAAAGCCTTGCGACAACACGAAAGTTTTTCATCCGTCACCATGCGTTGTTTTGCCTATTACTCATCGCACTCAGCACATGGCCATTGATCAATTGGTTTGGCAAGCGCTTCAATGATGGTGGAGATGAACCATGGGGACTCATTCCCCTGACTGCTGCTGCCTACTTTGCATTTCGCTCGTATCAACAAGGAACTCTTCATCTCACAAGACACTCCGCAAGAAATGCCGTGGGCTACTTATTGATGCTTATCTCCGCGCTCAGCACCTTGCATCTGCCACCCATGCTCCGCGCCATACTAGCGCTCGCAGGTATCAGTTTTCTGTTTTCAAGTCGCCGACAATCCGGATGGCTCATGCTTTTACTTCTCAGCATGCCTGCTCTCAGCTCCGCAGAGTTTTATCTAGGCTGGCCGCTGCGTTTGCTGGTGAGTCAATGCTCAGCATTTTTGTTAGACCTAGTTGGACTTTCGGCACAATCGAAAGGCACTGCGATTTTATGCAATAATCAATTGGTTCATGTCGATCCCGCATGCTCTGGCATTCGCTTTCTCTGGCATGGTATCCTCGTTGCAGCATGGATCGCCACATGGCATGAAACCTCATGGATGAAGACCCTGCGATTGGTAACAGCAACGACGATCCTAGTAATCCTCGCCAACATTCTACGCGCTTCTTTGCTGATTCTACAAGGAATTGGCCTCATTCCCGCGGGCGACTTATTACACGAGTTCATTGGACTGATCTGTTTTGCTTTAGCATTATTGCCACTGCGTTTTCTTATTCCGAAACCAAATACGAGCATCGTACATATCCAACCCAAGAAACATAACGCCACGCAGTGCATCACACGCTACACCTGTCTCAGTGCGGCAGCCATCAGTAGCCTTTCACTCGGATCTCTCAAGCCCTGGGTCGGTAAAGTCTACACACCTTCAACCATCACACTCCAAGAATTCTCATTTCAAGGAACTACGATGAATGTAGTACCCTGCACACTTACCTCCGAGGAAATGCGATTCGCCGAGCATTTCCCCGGCACCATCAGCGTATATCGCTCAGGAAACACGCAAATCATTCTCCGAGAAATGAATCTCGCAACTCGAAAACTTCATGCCTCACGCGATTGCCTGCGTGCCTCCGGATACGAAGTAAGCGATGCCAAGGAAGTTACCGGTGCCCATAACAACGTATGGCTCTGCTACCGAGCTCTTCACGATGGCCAACGCTACATCGTTCACGAGCGCATCACTAGCCTAGTCGACCAAAGTACATGGACTGACGTTTCTCAGTGGTTCTGGCATGCATTACGCCGCCCCCTTAATGGTCCATGGCGCGCAGAAACCATCATTCAGCGCGAGGAGGAACTCCCATGATTAATCACATTCACAAGTTATGTCGAAACATTCTCCAACCTCAACCACAATGGGTTTTGGAGTTGGATGCACGCCGCGGTCTCGGCATCGTCTTCATTGGCATCATCTGCTTAGCGCTCTACGGCTTCACTGTCGGCTACTGGCGAAGCCCATTGATGGGAGTATTTGTCGCCGTCAAAATGCCGATGTTGATCGCACTTACTCTTGGTAGCAATGCACTTCTCAATGGCTTTCTCGGCATGCTTTTGCAAAGCGGTCTGGGCTTTCGTCAATCTCTTATGGTGCTTCTCTGGGCCTTTGCCGTCGCTGCCATTTTGTTAGCAGCGATTTCACCCGTAACATTTTTTCTCGCTTGCAATGCCCCTTCTCCCGAAGCGCCGAATGCCGCGATCGCACACTCATCATATCTTCTAGCTCACACCTGCATCATCGCTTGCGTAGGCCTATTCTCCCACATACACCTGCATCGCTTGCTTACTCATCATGCTCCATCGCGACTTTCCGCATGGCTAACGCTCCTGTCATGGCTGGCAGGAAACGCCGTTCTTGGAGCTCAGTTTTCGTGGATTCTGAGACCCTTTTTCGGAACACCCACACTCGATGTCCGTTTCCTGCGCGATGACCCATTTCACGGCACGTTCTACGAAACCATCTGGCATTCACTCAAGCAAATCATGCCCGCACAAGGCATCATTCTCATCACAGTCTCCATCATAATCCTGTTCATAGCATTCGCCTTCAAAAAACAACTTTCTCACATCAACCATACCAGCAAACAATGAATCCAGAACTACCAACAACTACACCACCGCCTTTGATCCCACGCGAGTTTTCGCCGAACCCTACGTATCGCGAAATGTTTGAAGGGCTACTCCGCCACCCCAAAGAATTAGCACGCGCCCTAGAATCATCCGGCCTACGTGTTCCGCTGCAGCTCAGCATGATCGCACTGCTATCATTCCTCGTATACGGATTGATCTTAGGCTGCTTTGCCAAACAGCAACAGTTCTGGGCCGCCCCGTTGAAAATCTCAGTGGGCATGATCTTTGCTGCGCTCATCTGCTTCCCCAGCCTCTACGTATTTTCCACGCTCGCTGGCGGAAAGTTTTCGCCCAAATTGCTCTGCACCTATCTCGCAGGCTCGCTTGCTTTGATGGGATTGTTGCTGTTAGGTTTTGCTCCCGCCGTGTGGATCTTTGCCGAGTCAACCAACTCATTGGGCTTCATGGGATTTCTCGCTCTGATTGCATGGATGATTTCGTTCGGCTTTGCGATTCGATTTCTCCGTGTCGCCTCGACAGCACAAGGCGCTACGCAATCGGGACCAATGATTGTTTGGGCCATTGTCTTCTGCCTGGTCACACTCCAACTCAGCACATCACTACGCCCGATCCTCGGACGTTCTGAGCACTTTTTGCAACTGAACGAAAAGCGCTTTTTCCTCCAACATTGGGTCGAATCCATGCCACTAAGCCTTGATGAAACGGCAGATGAAAGCTCAGCCAGCAACGGTCAACGCGGCACCGAGACAACAGCACCTGAATCAGCGACACCTACACCCAAAAACACCTCCAATCCCTTTCTCGAAAAATAACTTCCATGAAACCAAAACAACGAACCATCATAGTTTCTTCAAAAAACGAACTCAAAAATCAGAGAGGAGAGCACAGCTCCTTGCCTTTCCATCTGTGGATTCTCCAACCCACGCGTAAAAATTTGCGAAAAAAACCCAACATAGAAAAGACTAACAAAATCTTACATAAAGAGTTTCGCGAGGAATTGCTATCCTGATGCTTCATGCCGCCAGCCAAACGTCGGTTTTAACGAAATTAAAGATCGCCACTCATTGTAGATTTACAAAATTCTCCCAAGATTCCGTCTTTTCAATCGCTAGTTGCTCTTTTATGATGCAGCTATGACGCGCGAAACCATGGTAACTATCCTCGAAGAGATCGCTTTATTGATGGAGCTCAAGGAGGAAAATCCATTCAAAATCAAAGCCTACCGCAGTGGCGCCGAGACGGTGCGTTCATTTCCGGATGACATCGTGCAACGCGCCATCGACAATGATTTGACAGGAATCAAGGGCATCGGTGAAGCCTTGCGCGACAAATTGCACGAGATTGCTGTCTCCGGAAAATTGGAGTTCCACGAAAAGCTACGCGCAGAATTTCCTGCCACATTGTTTGAACTATTCGACCTTCAAGGTCTTGGCCCAAAAAAAATCAAAGTGCTTCACCGCGATCATGGGATCAATTCCTTGGCTGACCTGCAACTCGCCTGCGAGACAGGAAAAATTGCTGGCACACCAGGATTCGGTGATAAAAGCCAACTCAACATCCTCAGTGCCATTGCTCAAAAGGCTAGTCACTCGGGTATTTTCCGACTCGGCTCTGTGGCACCCATCGTCCGCGAGTTTCTTGATCTGCTTCAACAGCATCCCGATACCCTACGCACCGCGGTCTGCGGCTCGTATCGTCGAGGGAAAGAAACCGTCCGGGATATCGACCTGCTGGTTGCCACTTCACAACCGGCAGTTCTCACGGAATATTTCACAACGTTCCCTGGCATCAAACAAATACTCGCTCACGGCGACACCAAGATTTCTGTCCTCTTAGAAGATGGCTTGCAATGTGACCTCCGCGCTGTAACCAATGCGCACTTCCCCTTCGCGCTTCAATATTTCTCTGGCTCCAAGGAACACAACGTCGCCTTGCGCCAACTCGCACTCAGCAAAGGTTGGTCGCTCAATGAATATGATTTCAGTCCTGTGCGCGATGACGCACAGCTAATACCCGATGTTTATGAAGAAAAGGATATTTATCATGCCCTAGGACTTTCTTACATTGCTCCCGAGATGCGAGAAAATCTCGGTGAGATCGAGGTCGCACAACAAGGGGAATTACCCAAGCTTATCGAAATCGATAATTTGCGCGGTACCTTTCACAACCACACCACCGAGTCCGACGGCAGAAATTCATTAGAAGAAATGGCACAAGCTGCGATTGATCTTGGGCTGCAATATCTCGGCATAGCCGATCACTCACGCTCATCGTTTCAGGCCAACGGTCTTGATGAAGATCGACTACTACGCCAAGTCGCAAAAATCCGCAAACTCAACAATAGCTTCGAAGGCTTCCAACTTTTTGCGGGATCGGAAGTAGACATTCTCAAAGATGGCTCGCTGGATTTCTCCGATGAAATTCTCTGCCAGCTCGACTACTGCGTCGCCTCGGTGCATGCATCGTTTACACTAAGCGAAGAAGAGATGACCAAACGAGTCATTCGCGCTATGGAAAACGAACACGTGACCATGCTTGGGCACATGACCGGTCGACTGCTCTTGCAACGGGAAGGCTACACGATCAATCATGCAAAAATCATCGACTGCGCTGCGGAGACGCGGACCATCATCGAACTGAATTGCAATCCCAAACGCCTCGACATGGACTGGCGTTGGTGGCGCCGTGCTCGCGACAAAGGAGTGCTGTGTTCGATCAATCCCGATGCTCATTTTACACATCAATTGCAATTTTTGCACTTCGGCGTCATCCAAGCCCGCAAAGGCTGGCTGCGCAAGGGCGATGTAGTCAACACCTTAGACTATGAGGAAATGTCTCGTCTCTTGAAAACACCGAAGGCGCAAAGAACCGTGGCGGCGGATTACATCCGCCAAGCCTAGGAACGCACATCATAATGAAATGTGGCCATGACGCGTGGCCATGACGCGTGGAAAGCGCCGCCACGTTATTTGACCTCAATCAAAGTGCTGGCACTATGGCTATTAAATTCGGGCGCATACATGCACTGGATCTCGGCGATGCCGCTGGGGTAGAGGCCGCGGAGTTGGATGCGTGCACTGGTCTCGAATACATAAGTACCACGTGGCAAATACTCGATGAAAAAGTGATCAGCAGTGTCTTTGGTCATCTCGTAGTAACCGAGACCGTCTTGCCATTTGTATTGGCTGAGCACGTTGGTGGGCTCAGTACCGCTACCGCGTTGGTTCTTAAGATGCACATATTCCATGTTGCGATCCACACGGATCTCGATGCGGGTGACAAGCTCATCACCAGGAGCCAAGGGGCCTTTGACAGCTTCGAGAACTTTGCCTTGCGCAGTGCTGCGGTTGACAAAGAGTGATTTCTTCACCTCTAACGGATTTCCTTCGTGCGGTGTGATTTTGGAAACATCTTCCAGATATTGCCAATGCAGCGAGCCCCAAGAAACGCCTTTGTCGGCTTTGGTGAGTCTCACTTTGCCCATCTCTGCTTTGATTTCAGCAGTAGCGAATTTTTTCTGATAGAAGCCTGTGCCGACTTCGACGTTTTCTGGCTTCACAGCGACGCCTCCAAGTTCCACGGAAACGAGGGCATCGGAAGAAAGTTTGTTCGCGCCACCTAACAGCAATGCATACACCGCATCGGCTGTGGCTTTGGTGGTCTTCCATCCTTGCGTATGTTTTTGCTTGAGCAACCAGACTTGGCAATCGTCCACCGATTTGTCATCGGAAGCAACCTCACGCAATGTTTCAATGATCATCGCTTGGGTCTCAACCGGTGCTTGGTGCCAGTAGTAGTTTTCGTTAGAACGCCAGTGCATACCGAGTTCATCGGTATTGCGCGCATTTTCACGGAGCGATGCGACGATCGCAGCGGGAACTTGTTTGTTGCCAAAACGATGCAGGCTCAGAGCGCTGTGGCAGCGTGTCATCAGGCTTTTTTGCTCAGCCCAGTATTGGGCAGCCTGAGCGATGAAATAATCGACTGCCTCTTTGTTCTGCTCAGCAATCGGACGTTGCGCTACGTAAAAACTACGACCATAGAGATACATCGCGATGAAGGAATCGTAGTGATTCAGGCCGCGATCTTTGCCCTTGATTTCATTGTAACGCTTGGTGATTTGCACATCGAGCCAATCGAGCGCACGCAAGGCGTGTTGGTTGTCGATTTTCACACCGAGATGCTGCAATCGACCAGTTCCGGTGACCAAATACAGCGTGATGTAATCACTGCCTGGTCCACCCGGGAACCATGACCATGAACCATCGTTGTTTTGCATTTCACTCAGGCGTTTCATGGCGCGGGCCGATTCGCTGTCGATGCGATTGTCATCAAACAACACTGCCACATTGCGACGAGCTTCGGTTTCGTTGCCGGCATCGCGCAGCCACGGCGTTTCCTCAATCAGCAAACTCTTGAGGTCTTGATTTTTCAACAGCGGGCTGTCGAGAGTTTTGGGAGCCGTGCGCCACGCATCGAACACACGACGAATCTTCGGATCCGACTGGGCGATGTGACGGGCTAGCTGATTGGCATACCAACGGTTGAATGTTTGCTCCGCGCATTCATACGGATACTCCATCAGATACGGCAAGGCCATGACGGCATACCATGCGGGCTGACTCACCACTTCTACCGTCACACTTTGGTGACGCAAGGTATCCGAGGTGGCGCTTTCTAACAATTTTTTCAATTCAAACTCGCGAGTGGAAACATCACGAATCGGCAAAGTGATGGATTCGGTCACCAATTGGCGTCGCGACAACACCGGGATCATGCCTTCTTCGCCATCGGATAAAGTCGCCGAAGAAGCCGTAGCTTTGAAGGTCAGGAAACCAGCACCATCGGGCACTTTGATACGCCAGGAAATCGTGCGCGATTCTTTTGCGGGCACATCGAAGGCTTGCTCGGCATTTTGCAAGGCGAGTGTAGCATCGCGCGATTCCAGCGTGATCGCATCGGCAAAGGTCAAACGTGCTGTGCCTTGTTGTGGTTTGTCGGATAGGTTCGACACCTTCGCCGTAAATTCAATCTCGTCGCCCTCGCGCAGGAAGCGAGGTGGATTTGGCTGGCACATCAGATCTTTCGCCGTAACCGTTTCACCGCTTAGCGCTCCGGAGCGCAGAGCCGTGTCGTGAGCAAAGCCGAGGAAACGCCATTTTGTTAGAGCCTCGGGCATGGTGAAGGTCATGCGCACAACGCCTTTTTCATCGGTGATAAGATGTGGCTCAAAGAATGCCGTTTCTTGCAGATTTTTGCGCGGAGCGACTTCGACTTTTTCTTGCTCTGCTTTTTCTTGCTCTGCTTTTTCTTCAACTGCTCCTCCGCCAGATGGATTGTTGACGATCGCGTTAATGCTATCACGTATAACAACTGCACTACCAGAACGATTGCCGTCGATAGCCATTTTGGCCATCGGTGCCGCTGTGGAAAACGCATCGGCAGTTTCCATGAGCATAGCACCTCGGTCCGCCATCAGCTTGTGAACTGCTCTACTAGAAAAATTGATCTCCAAGTTTTCATCCCAATGCCATTCAATCGCAGAATCGATCACCATGCCAGGATTCCAGTTGTCATCGCGCTGTTGAAAGCTAACAAGTCCTGTGGTGCTTATCCAGTTGCGATCAAAGTAATCCGCATACAAATAATTGCTGAGCGAAGGACTCCACGTGTGTTGAGCAAAGGCATCGAGCGAGGCATCATACAAAGCCGCCACCATTTCCACTTGATCTTTTTTGGCACCTTCCACCACCACGGTCCACGTTTCTTTTGCGCCGGGCTCCAGCTTGCTGCGCATGGTTTCAAATTTCACCCGTAAATCGTGTTGCGACCAAGGCACGGAAATCCGGTGATGATAGACATAAGCTCGATTGTCGCGGACGAAAATGGCGCGCACTTGAAACCCACCGCGCAATTCTTCCGTGACCGGAAAACGCAGGATTGCTTGTGTGTTCGTGCCATCACTCCACGCACTGCGCAGGACTTTTCCGCGATGGACGAATTCATAATAGAACTGCGCTTCCTCGTAGCCCGTGCCCCAACAGGCAACAAACTCTTGGCCCGGCTCTAGACTCGATGCTTTCACGCGAAAGTGATCAGTGATCATCACCGGGAAATCGTTCGATGCCAGATCAATCACACGCAGCGGCAACAGCGCGGTGACTTTTGCTCCTATGCTATCAGCAGTCTCTAACACCGCACGATATTCCCCTGCGGGAAGTCTTACCGAGATCTCAGCTTTGCCCTCAGCATCGGTAGAAAATTCATTGCGCTGCACGACGTCGCCCAACTCCCAAGAATTCGGATCGTTGGGATTTTTTTCGTCCTTACTCGGCGCATTCCATCGATGATAAGACGGAGCCAAGAGACTACGGACAATTTGTTTTGGCTCGATCAATCGATGCACCACGATGCTGCCTTTGCGCGCGACGGGAGCATCGTCCACCGTGCTGGTGTTCACCGAGATCTTCACATCAGCATCTACTTGCTGCCACGCATCAGCTTGCATCGACGCCTGCGTATCAACATAAGCGGCCTTAACGGAGCGCGAATCCTCGCGCGTCTCACCAGTGCTATCGGTGATTTCGACTGCCACATCATAGGAGAAAATCGGCGAGTTCTCTGGTTTCACCGAGCGATCAGGTTCAGCGACGAAAGTAATTTCCACTGAACCATCAGCCTTAGTAATACCTTCGCCATGAGCGATTTGTTTGCTTTCTCCTTGCGGCGCAAACCACCAGCACCAACGACACCAATCGGGCCACTGCGTTGCGCGGGTGACTGTCCACTTCACTTTAGCACCATCGATGGCTGCTCCGGTGTAAGAAATCGCCTTCGCGCTTACGGTGACTTTTTGATCAAGTTTCGGTGGCGCAGTAGCATCGCCCACGGTGACCTCAAACTTAGGACGTTTGTATTCCTCAATGCGGATCGACGACATGCCATTCACGCTGCGCAGCGTATACATGCCGAGCGCGCGATCGCTGGGTGCGGTGAAGCTCCCACTGATGGAGCCAAAAGCGTTAGTCTGCGCCTCAAACTGACTTACTTGCTTGCCATTCATGTCGAACAACTCCACCTTGCACGATTGATTCACCACGGCGTGGTAATCGTTTTTACTACAATCATAGTAGCATTGCAGTGCCTTAAAGCGGATGGTTTGGCCGGGGCGATAGATGGCGCGATCCGTGAAAAAATAAGTTCGCGTCTGCGCAACATTGGCTTCTTGAAGACCATGATTCCAACCGTTGCTGCTGGGTAGAAAATCTTTGCCCTCACGCGCAACGATCACAGTTTGCAAATTCGGCGCGGTCGGCAAAGAAAATTTTCCATCTGCATTGGTCTTGCCACTTTTGATGACTTTCCATGGCTGATTGTAGTTGCCCGCCCACAACTCCACTTCAGCACCGACTTTGACTTTTCCACTCAGTGCATCGGTGACGATCCCGTCATTGCTTGCAGCGGAAACATCAGTCACCAGCATCAAATCCGAACGCCAAATCAAGGTCATGCAGGTGAGATTTTTCGGTCGAGCAAAATCCTCGCGATGGCTTGACACCAGATAATAACAACCCGGCGCGATGTCATGAGGCGCTTGCAATTGCTTGGTGCGCGGCAGAAAATCATCAGTCGCTTCAAGGTCGACGCTCCACGCCTTAACGGGAGCTTTGCCAATCATCGCATCGTAATTTTTTTCCTCCATGCCAGGCTGCAACTCAGGCTTCCATTCGGCGGGATAAAGGCGGAACCATACTTTATCGATGTTGCGATAAGTCATGGTGAACACCGCGCCTGCAGCATTCCATGAGCGCTCAGTGCTGAGCTCCATTTCTTTGCGATCAATGTCCGCGATCAACTGCTGACAATTGCTGCTCAGCACCGATTTCGGATGCGTTTTGACAGCAGCATCCGCAATCTCACGCGCTTCTTTGCGACGTTGCAAGCCATCGAGCTGACTGGCTAAAGCGTGAGCGACAACGCACTCTACTTCTTTTCCCTTCGCTTCTTCTAACAACGCTCGCCATTCTTTTTCTTGGCGAGCGGCATCGACTTCTCCTGCGACAGCCGAAGTTGCCCAATGGCGACGTTTTACATCCACATACATGCGGGCCGGCAAACGATCTTGGTGAAAGGCGAGCCATTGTTGATAGAGAGAAATCGCACGAATTTTCGCAGAAAATCCACTAGGTGCCTGCGGCTTCCACGCAATAAAATCAGCCGCATTGGCAAAAGCAGGTGATGCAGGATCAAAGGTAAAATCATCCTCTGCGGCCGCATCCACTCTTTCCTCCGCTGCATAAAATGCCAACGCTTGTTGAAGCAGGAAGTCATACATGGTCGGCATCACCTCATCTGGGATGTTGCCCTTTTCCAACAATGGTTGATACGTAGAAATGGCAACCTGCTTCAACGGCTCAGCCAGTGCCAGAGCCTTCGTAAAGCGTGCATCGATCTCACGCAGCATGCGCTTGATATCCCAGGTTTTCAGATCGGTGGAAGCATCATCGGCAATGGCCGTGCGCTCCATGATTTGCCACTGGTTATCCTGAAAATACGCCCACAGCCACATCGCCTGCATGGTTTGCAAGACAGGCTTCATTTCGCCTGGCGCAGTAGCGATTTCCTGATCGAGACCAGCCACTAACAAGGAAATATCGCCCTCCTCGATTTTCGAATCCAGCATCATGCGATAAGCCGTGGCCCGAATCGCATCAGGCCATGATTTTTGCTGACGAGCCAGAGCATCAAGACTTTTCAATTCAGCAATCGCAGATTTCGGCAAGTCTTTTTCCATGGCTTCATCCAATTTTTTCCAACTGGCATCAAATGGCCCCGCGAAGACCATCGAACAAAACAACAAAAAGCAGAAAACGTATTTCATGAAGGTTGTCATATCAGTAATACGACACCAGAGACAGATGAAACTAAGAAAAAAGCGAAAAAAAGAAAAACTACCCTTCCAAGAGGAGAAATACTCAATTTTTCTCAATCACCTGCGCCACGGGAGTCGAATCGCCGAAATTGTCAAAATCCTTCATCGCCCAGACCAGTTTTTTGTTCGCATTCACTTCGATGAGCTGCGGCGCATTTGGCCCGGCATGGCAATTGACAAAACGCGTATTACCGTTGGCCAAGCGTTCCACGCCGCAGACCCAGGCCAACTGAATTCCTGTCAGATCGTTCTGCTCGATTTTCCAAACAATTTCCCCCTTCGGCGTCACTTCCAGCACGCTGTGGCCGTTACCCGTGCCGATCAGAGTATTCCCATTTTCGAGCCGCTGCACGCCAAACACCGCATTGCCAAATGCTTCCGGACCATGACCACCTGCTGGTTTACGACCAAACAACGGCACCGCATATTCCCAAACCACTTTGCCATCAGTATCATACTCACGCACCATACAATCGTGCTCGTGCGCAGCGAGATAGTGACCATTTTTCAGTTTCACGACCTGCCGAGTATCGCTATGACCACTGGAGGCTGAAACTTTCATCGGAAATTGCTTGGTAATCTTGCCATCCTTCGCGACCTCAAGAATGCGCGAGCTGCCCGATTCAGCAATCATCGTATCACCATTTTCCAAACGTTGAAACGCATGGACTTCCACGTGTTTGCCAGCATTTTCCGGACGTTTCGAGGCATCGTATTCCCATACGATTTCTTTTTTGTCATCGAAAGTCACTTCCACCACGCGCGACCAGTTAACCTGAAACAACAGGTTGCCATTCGCCAGAACATGCGCCGCATGGATCGGGCCTACTTTGTATTCCCACTCGATCTTGCCATCGGCATTGACTAAAGCAAGTCGTTGCTTGGAATCATCGGCACACAATACCTTGCGTGGCTCGCCTGTTTGTGCGGCGAAACTGAGGGAGCAGGAAATTAAAAGAAACAAGATGGGTTTTTGCATGACTGAATCATACGCCAGCCAGCCCGGCATCTGTCAAGCCGAGGTGAACTTTTCAATGTCTTTTTCCAAGCCGTAGACCACCAAGCGATCTCCCGCCTGAAACACGAAATCGGGCCCCGGCAATCCACCGATCACGGGCACATCTTCTGGCAATTGAGCTTCGTGCTTGGCTCGTCGAACTGTTACCAAATTCAAGCTATGTTTGCTGCGTAGCGAGGATTCGAGCAAGGTTACACCTACTAAAAAATCAGGGCATAATAGTTCGACCACCGCATGCGTGGAATCGACCACAAAGTGCCGCAAAAACGCTTGATTCGACACATGACGTGCAAATAATTCCGCGGCCAAGGCCTCGACGCGAATCTTTCCGCTCACTTGCATCATATCTAACAACTGCTCTTGCACTTCATGAAATACCCGCGTGTAAATCCGCTTCACACCGATCTTCTGCAAGTGCGCTGTCATCATCAAGCTGGCCTCGAAATTTTCTCCCACCGCCACAATTGCAGCATCAGCCTTCGCCACACCAAGCTCTAACAATACCTTGCGATCCGTAGCATCACCCTGCACCGCTAGCGTTACCACATCCTTCACCGCATCGACGTGCGCTTCATCGTTATCGATGGCCATCACCTGATGACCCGACTGCGCCAACTCGCGCGCGATGCTTGTTCCAAATGCTCCCAATCCTAAAATAACAAAGTTCATAATCGTTCGTATCTATCGTAAAAAAATCCGCTTAACCCAAAGGCACCCGCGCCTCGGGCAATCGCACGATCGATGGCTTATGCGTGCCAGACAATGTCATCGCAAATGTCAAAATTCCAATTCTCCCGGCAAACATCGTCAAAATAATCACCATCTTAGAAAAATCCGACAACTGCGAGGTGAGACCACGTGTCAGACCTACCGTGCCAAAAGCGCTGATCACTTCAAAAATCACATCCCCGGCTGCCGCCAACGGATTCCCGATGCCGAGGCAAACCGATGCCACGGAAATCCACATCACGCACAAAATCAAGGTCACGAAGCTCCGCTCCACTGCATCACGCGAGGCCCTACGATCCCACATCACCAAATCGCGCTGACCTAACAATAAGCGTTTAGCTTCTAACAAAATAATCGCAAATGTCGTCGTCTTGATACCTCCTGCTGTGCCCCCAGGATTGCCGCCAACAGCCATCAACACACAGGCCACCACCAAGGCCGCAGCACCATGACCAGCGAAATTTGTGATGTTGAATCCGGCCGTCCGACACGACACCGAATTAAACAACGCCTCCCACCAACCATTGCCCGAGATCGCAAAGCCCAGCGTGCCAAACAACAGCAGAAAACCAGTCGTCACCGTCGCCAGTCGACAATGCACACTCAAGCGTGGCAGAGCACGCATTTCTCCCGTCCACTTACGGCGAATCTGTCCCGTCACGTAGCGCGATAATTCCGTAAACAAAGCAAACCCGAAGCCACCTAACACAATCAACACCATGATCACTGAGTGAACCTCATGATTGTCCTTCACCGATGCATGCATCAAGCCGTCGCCATAGGTCGAAAATCCCGCATTGCAGAATGCCGAAATTCCATGAAACACACAATCCCACCACAACTGCGAAGACCGTATGTGAGTGTCCTGCCAATAATGATGCAGCAACAAAATCCCCGCCAACTCGATCAACAATGTCGCGCCAACAATGTGCCACACGAAATTTCCCACCTGCCCCAAATTGTCCTCACTCAGCAAATCACGCAAGGCCACTCGATCGCGCAAATTGATCCCCTGCCCGGCAATCAACGCCAGGAAATACGTCAGCGTCATCACACCGAGGCCACCAATCTGAATCAACACCAAAATGATCGCTTGGCCCGTAACCGTAAACTGCGTTTCCACATTCAAGGTCGAGAGCCCCGTAACACAGACCGCACTGGTACTGGTGAATAAGGCATCGATCCAATTAATTCCGCCATCCGTAGCATTCGGAGTCATCAACAAACAAGTGCCTAACAAAATCGCTAGCGCAAAACTCAACAAACCAATCAATGCTGGCGGCAAACGATTGAACCATGACTGGTCGCGCACCTTGCGAATCGTGCGCACCACCAGTGGCAAAATCAGCGTCAACTGCACCACACCCATCGCGATATAGCGCACCGATTTTTTCGGAAAAATGGCATCGAGAATCGGCCACAGCGTATCGCCCAAACACATCTGGAAAAACGCAAACAGCGGCATCACCAACAACAGCAAGCCTCGCAACAAATGCTGACGCTTATTGACTAAAAGCATCAACCCGATCTCTGCCAATGCCGCGACAATCACCATGCACCATGTAATCCCACGAATCAGCTGCAACAGCGACTTATCCACCGGCCAACCGATTTCCCATACCAAGGTGATCAAGGCGAACACCCCACAAAACGAGGCAATCCCCAACAACCGGCCTGACCAAACGTGTCGGTCATCCAAACTCACCTGCATCGCGGTCCAAGGCACGCCCCACCATAACCAAACCTAGTGATCGAATCAAGCAAATATGCGAGGAGGGAAATCGCACGCAAAGCCATCAAAGATCCGCTGCTTTTTTCCTTGCGACATGCGGCCAATCTCTGCAATCTCTCTAACGACATCACTAACGCAATATCTCATTGAAATCAGAAAAAATCACACTCTCACAACTTGAATCATTCCTCTTCAAATCCGCCGACATTCTGCGTGGAAAGATGGACGCCTCTGAGTTTAAGGAATTCATCTTCGGCATGCTCTTCCTCAAACGTCTCTCTGATGAATTTGAATTGAAGCGGCAGGCGATCAGAAAAGACTTCGCCCACCTTAGCAGCGATCTTCTCGCAGAATTGTTAGAAGACCAGACCACATACGGCGAAACCTTTTTCGTTCCCGTTCGTGCTCGATGGCATGAGTCTTGGATCGATGAAAATGGTGAGCTTGTTCCCGCCTTGAAAGATCTGAAGCACGACATCGGCAGCATGCTCAACAAAGCCATCGCCGCAGTGGAAGATGAAAACGATGCCCTCGCTGGAGTCCTCAAAAACAACATCGACTTCAATGCCGTAAAAGGAAAAACCAAGATTCCTAACGATAAGTGGAAAGCCTTACTCGACCACTTTAGCCAACCGGGTTTCACCTTGGTGAATGACAATTTCGAGTTCCCTGACTTGCTCGGTGCTGCCTACGAATACCTGATCAAGTTCTTTGCCGATAGCGCAGGCAAGAAGGGTGGCGAGTTCTACACTCCCGGTGAGGTAGTTCGATTGCTTGTGCAAATTGTGAAACCTCAAGCAGGCCATGAAGTGGATGATCCCACCATGGGCTCAGGCGGATTTCTCATCCAGAGCCACCAATACGTCGAGGAACAGGGCCAGAACCCGAACGACCTTGCGCTCTATGGACAAGATTCAAATGGCACAGTCTGGTCGATCTGCGTAATGAACATGATCCTTCACAACATCACACGTTTCACCATCGAGAATGGCGACACACTGGAAGACCCTCTCATCCTGGATCGCGGGGCACCACGCAAGTTCGACCGCATCCTTGCGAATCCTCCTTTTTCACAAAACTACAGCCGCGCTACACTGAAGTTTCCCTCCCGTTTCCGCGAATGGTGTCCCGAGACGGGCAAGAAGGCCGACCTCATGTTCGTCCAGCACATGCTAGCCACCCTCAAGGCAGATGGCGTCGCTGCTACGGTCATGCCTCACGGCGTACTCTTCCGCGGTGGCAAGGAAAAGCTGATCCGCGAGCTACTCATCAATGATGATGTCATCGAGGGCATCATCAGCCTACCACCCGGCCTATTCTACGGCACCGGCATTCCCGCTTGCGTCATTGTGCTCAATAAAAACAAACCAGACACCTTGCGCGACCAGGTCTTTTTCATCAATGCCGACCGAGAATTCGCCGAGGGCAAAAACCAGAACAAACTCCGCCCCGAAGACATCGAGAAAATCGACTTCGTCTTCACCCACAAGCGCGATTTGCCGAAATACAGCCGACTTGTCACCAAAGAAGAGATCGTCGATAAACACGACTTCAATCTCAATATTCGCCGCTACGTGGACAATACACCCGATCCCGAACCTGAGGACGTGCAAGCACACCTCATCGGCGGCATTCCTTGTGAAGAAGTAGAAAGTGATCAGTTGGCTGTGATCAGAGGGAAGTTCGACTTGGACATCGCCACCCTGTTCCGTTCAGAGCGGATGGGCTACATGGCGTTTGTGGATGCGATCGATCGCAAGGCTGCGATCAAGCCCTTGATCGAAAATGAAAGATCAGTTCAAGAGACACTCACACGCCACCGCGAGGCCCTGCAAATTTGGTGGAAAATCGCCCGCCACGACTTCGCGCTGCTCCGTGAGGGCAAGAAAATGCCGGAAGTCCGCTAGGAATTGCTCACCACGCTGAAAGACCGCTTCATCCCGCTCGGCGTTCTGGACGAATTCCAGAGCGCGGGCGTTTTTGTGAACTGGTGGCAACAGATCCGCTACGATCTCAAGACCATCATCTCCACCGGTTGGCATCACACGCTCATCCCTGACAACTATCTGATTGCCGCCTTCTTCCAAGCTGAGGCTGATGCCATTGAAGCGATGGAAGCAGCCATCAGCGAGGCCCAGAGCGAACTCGCCGAAGCTGTCGAAACGGCGCAAGAACTCGCTGGCTACGAACCCGAAGAAGACGAATCCATTACCGCCACCGTCATCAAGGCCGCACTCAAGGCCGCCATTGATGATCTCAGAGACAGTACGGGCGAATCTGCCAAAAAAGAACGCAGAGCGCTACAAGCGCAGGAAAAAACCATCATCCATCTGGAGAAGCGCATCAAGGAAAGCAAGGCCGAAGTCAAGACCCTCACCGACGAACTCGATCTCAAGCTCCAGCTCAAACGCATCGGCGATGCCGATTACAAAGCCGAGAGCCAGCAGCTACTCACTCAGGTGGCCGCTCAAATCGCCGAGATCGATCCTGAAAAGAAAGAGGACAAAAAACACCTCACCGCCCTGCAAAAAGATCATGCCGCGCTCCTAGCCCGCCTCGCCAAGACTGATGCCCTCTTTTCCCAAATCGGCGGCAAGCTCACCGACGAAGAAGCTAAGAATCTCATTCTCAAAAAACTTCACGACATCGCCACCCACGAACTCAACCGCTACCTCAATGCTGCCAAACGCCAGCTCATCCAATCGGTCGAGAACCTCTGGGACAAATACGCCGTCTCCAGCCGCGCCCTGGAAAATGAACGAACCGAAACCCTCACGGCGCTGGATGGGTTTCTCACCGGATTGGGGTATTTGAGATGAGTGCGATCAGCGGATGGAAAACACGTTCGTTCTCTGATTTACTTAAGTTGATTAGAAATGGGTATGCTGGACAGCAAGTCGCTGATGCCACCGACTTTCCAGTGTCTCGAATCGAAACCATTGCTGACGCCCGGATTGACTTCCAGAAGGTGGGATACGTGAGATCCATTCCGTCAAGCTATCTATTGCATGAAGGGGACATGCTTTTCAGCAACATCAATAGCGTCAAACACATCGGGAAGATTGCTCAAGTTAAGCGCGAAACTCGGCTATATCACGGGATGAATCTTCTTGTCATGAGACTCATCGACGAGGTGGATAAGGATTTTATATTCTACAAGCTGAATAGCAAGAAGACCTGGTTCGAACAAATGTCGGCGCAAGCCGTCAACCAAGCCTCCATAAATCAGGTGACGATCAAGGGACTCGAACTCGAAATACCGATTTCCAAACCCGAACAAACCAAAATCGCCGAGATTCTCTCGACGGTGGACCGGGCCATCGAACAGACGGAAGCCCTGATCGCCAAGCAGCAGCGCCTCAAGACTGGCCTGATGCAGGACCTCCTCACCCGCGGCATCGACGAACACGGCAACCTCCGCTCCGAAAAAACCCACCAATTCAAAGACTCCCCACTAGGCAGAATTCCGGTGGAGTGGGAGGTTAAGCCCATGGGCCAAGTCTCAACGCTCATCACAAATGGCTTCGTTGGTGTCGCAACTCCTTATTACACGGAATCGTCTGATGGAGTTCCATACCTTTACGGGAACAACATCAGATGCAATCGGATGGATATGCGCAAGTTGACCCGAATCACCAGACAATTCCATGAGCGACAACAGAAGTCGCAGCTCAAACCGGGCGACATGTTGACCGTCCAGTCCGGGCACATTGGAACAACAGCAGTTGTGCCAGATGACCTTCCTGAATCGAACTGCCACGCGTTGATTTTGACCAAGTTCAAAAAGGACTTGTTGGACCCGAATTTTGTCAGCTTCTACTGCAATTTCTGTCTCGAAACAGGAACGATGGGGCATCTTTTCGTTGGCTCCACGATCAAACATATCAACACTAGTGATTTCGCTAAGTTCTCAATCCCGTTTCCTTCCAAGGACGAGCAAAGTGAAATCGCAAAAAGGCTTCTTGATCTGAATCTCTCTATTGATGGTTCGGCACAAGGCCTTTCCAAACTCCGATCCCTCAAAACCGCTCTGATGCAAGATCTGCTGACCGGCCGGAAGAGAGTAACGGCTTTGCTAGATGGAAAGGAGGATGCTGGATGAGTTCACTTACTGCCACAGATCGTAAACTACTTGAAAGCTTGTTCGATATGTCAGGCGGATACGTGTTGGATTTTGGTAATCGAACTTTCGAAGAATTTGTTTCCAAATCCGTGGAATTGGATATTCATGAAAGTAGATTTTCGATCTTGGGCACTTCAAAAGCAAACAAGCTTCGCGTTTTATGGAAGCTTGAACCAGATCACATAGTGGGCAAACTCCTATCTGATCTGATCGCCCATGTAGGAACAATTCGCACCAGATCTGATGAGGCAGATGTTGCCAAAATTCAAAAATGCAAAGAAATTGCTTCACGGCTTCTTGCTGGAGGCCCTCTGCTGAATCCGCTTAAAAGGCATGCAGATCATCTGGATGCAAAATATCTAGCTGAACAGGTTCGACGCATGGAAGCTGCCATCGAAACTGATCCTAGCCTAGCGATTGGCACGGCGAAGGAGTTGATTGAAACCTGCTGCAAAACTATCCTAGCCGAGCGCGGCGTAACCATTTCAGGCACACCTGATGTGCCAACACTGACTAAGACCACACTCAAGGAACTGAATCTCGTGCCCGATGGAATTGACGAAAGCACCCGTGGTGCCGATGTCATCAAACGCCTCCTCAGTAACCTCGGCACCATCGGCAACGGCCTCGCAGAACTGCGCGGTCTTTATGGTACAGGTCACGGTAAACATGGAAATGCCTCAGGTCTAACAGCACGTCACGCAAAGCTAGCTGTGGGTGCAGCAGCAACCTTGGCAACATTTCTTTTCGAAACCCACGAGCAAACAAAAAAATGAATATCTCAGAAGACAATTTCATTGCTTGGTCAAAAGGACCATCCGATACAGAAACGACGAAATGCGAAAACGCTGAGAATGCCGTACGTAAAGCGATTAAAGCAAACTCCGACTTGCAGAATCTGGACATCAAGGTTTTTGCCCAAGGATCTTATAAATCCAGAACGAATATCAGACTGGATAGCGATGTCGACATATGCGTATGTTGCTACGAATCATTTTTTGGAGACTACCCAAATAACACCACAAGTGATAGTTTTGGTCACACATCAGCTACACTCAAATACTCCGACTTCAAAGATATGGTTGAGTCGGCTTTGAAATCCTACTTCGGTAAGGACGGCGTAACACGTGGTAACAAAGCCTTCGATATTCATGCAAACTCCTACCGAATCGATGCTGATGTCGTTCCGACATTCGAGCATCGTCGATATACTGGAGAGACAAATTCTGATGGCACTGATTATTATCTATCGGGAGTTGGCTTGAAGCCTGATAAAGGTGATCTAATTAAAAACTGGCCTGATCAACACTATAATAATGGCATATCCAGAAATTCAGAAACCGGTCGCAATTATAAACGTGTGATTCGCATCCTGAAACGTCTTCGAAACAAAATGCAGGAAGATAAAATTCCAGAGGCTTCGAACATAGCATCGTTTCTTATCGAGTGCCTAGTCTGGAATGCAGATGTGGTCGCATTTGAACAAAAAACATACACTGCGATTGCGCGCCATATTATTGCAGACCTCTATAATCGAACTAGAAAAGACGAAGATTGCAGCGAATGGGGTGAGGTTAATGAACTTAAATACCTTTTCCGTAATTTACAGCCTTGGACCCGTCAACAGGCTAACAACTTCCTTCACGCTGCTTGGAACTACATCGGATACAAATGAAAAACATCAAAATCAGACCCTTCGCTTTCTTTTTATTCGCAATTTTTGCCCTTTGCTTCATCGGCTTGGCGCTTGCGACAGGAGCATCTGTGAAAGATGTAGGTAGCGCCATCAAACTTGCTTACAAAACAGTTCCGATCATCATTTTGATCTGGGCGGGTTTTGTCGGCTTTGCGTGGAAGTGGCGTGTATTCAAAGGTTGGTTAGTTCCATTTCCGGATCTCGACGGGACCTGGCAGGGTACAATCCAGACGACTTGGAAGGATGCGGAAGGGAACACGCCAGGCCCGATTCCAGTCATCCTCACGATTAAGCAGACATTCGGGCGTGTGAGTTGCGTGATGCGCACCGCTGAAATGAGCAGCTGGAGTTACTTGGCGGACTTTTGGCTCGATACGGATGAACAAATTAGAAAACTAGGTTATTCCTACACCAGCTCTCCGGGACTGCGGGTTCAGGATCGGAGTGCCGCACACGATGGGACCTTGGTCTTGGAAATCATTGGTGATCCCGTTACTAAATTGAAGGGCATCTATTGGACGACTAGGAAAACCACCGGCGACGTTGTCTTGACGAAACGTTGCAGTGAGCGACTCGACGATTTTCCCGAAGATCTAGGAGCTCATCCTATGCACGGAAAGTAATCTCTTATTATCATGAAAGCACAAGACCTCCAATTCACCCAACTGCTCGAAGGCTCGAAGCAGTTCATTATTCCGATCTTCCAACGCACCTACAGCTGGGAAATCAGCCATTGCGAGCAGCTTTGGAACGATGTAGTTCGCGTAGGCGGCAATCCTGATTTAAACAGTCACTTCATAGGCTCTGCCGTTTACATTCCCGAGCAAGACACCAGCGCGGCGATCTCCCGATGGTTAGTGATTGATGGGCAACAGCGCATAACCACCATGACGCTCTTGCTTCTGAGTCTCATGCGCAAGCTGAAAGCAGATGATATCGATGATCCAGTATCGGCAGAGCAGATTGCAGACTACTACCTCCGTAATCGTTATGGCAAGGGCGACTTAAGCTACAAGTTGCTTCTCACGAAAACAGACAAAGATACCCTCATTGCATTGTTAGAAGGAAAGGAACCGCAGGAACCGATTTCCTCGCGGATTGATGAGAATTTCAAATTTTTCTGTGAACAAATGGCGACCGCAGATGTGAGAATCGTCTATCAGGGCATCCAGAAACTCATGATCGTCGATGTGCGCCTTCAACAAGGTTTGGACAATCCGCAAATGATCTTTGAGAGCATGAACTCGACTGGAAAGGCGCTCACCCAGGCGGACCTAATCCGGAACTACGTATTGATGGGATTGCCTCATGAATTGCAAACACGCCTCTACACGGACTACTGGCGGCCTATGGAAATTGAATTTGGAGCTGAGAATTACAACAATCACTTCGATGAGTTCATGCGCTTTTTCCTCGTGATTCACATGAGAAGCTACCAGATCCGTCGCGGCGATGTTTATCATGAATTCAAGTCCTATTCACTCAAGCATGAGGTAGAACCGCTACTGGCATCATTGCGTGACTATGCCAGCTACTATTGTGCGATCGCAATCGGAAAAGACAAAGATGAGAATCTTGCTCAGGTGTTTCATGACATCCGCGAATTACGCGCCGATGTCTGTTATCCGTTTTTGATGGAAGTGTATGCGGATTACAAACTTCAGCGACTCAGCAAGCAAGAGTTCATAGAGATTGTGTTGATGGTAGAAAGTTACGTGTTCCGGAGGGCTGTGTGCGAAATCCCCACTCACTCCCAAAGGCAGACATTCGCTACGTTCAATCGCCATTTGAAAAAAGACCGCTATCTCGAAAGCGTGAAAGCAGCCTTTCTGCTTCTTCCTTCCTATCGCCGATTTCCACTGGATGATGAGTTTGAGCGTCAACTCAAGGTGCGTAATCTTTATCAATTCAACCGGCGCTCCTACTGGTTGAGACGCTTTGAAAACCATGGTCGTAAAGAGAGAGTCATGGTGCAAGATTACACCATCGAGCACATCATGCCACAGAATGAGAACTTAAACACCGAATGGCAAACCGACTTGGGAGATGACTGGAAACGCGTTCAAGCACAATATCTGCACACCTTGGGCAACCTTACTCTTACAGGGTATAACACGGAGTATAGTGATCGCTCTTTCAGAGAAAAACGCGATATGGGAGGAGGATTCCGTCACAGTCCTTTGCGTCTCAATGAAGGCCTGGGCAGTTGTGAAATCTGGAATGAAAATCAAATCGAAAAGCGTGCTTCATTGCTCGCGCAAAAGGCCATCAAAGTATGGGAATTGCCAAATCTGCCACCGGATTTCCTGGATGCCTACCGTAATGAGGGTAAAGAAGTTTCAGAATACACACTAGCGGACCATCCTTTCCTTGCTGCTGGCATCACCCGTGAATTGTTCGATGAACTATGCATTGAAGTGCAAAAGCTAGATGAATGCGTGCGGATGGTCATACTGAAACTCTACATTGCCTTTAAGGCGGAAACAAATTTCGTGGATGTAGTGCCACAGTCAAAGCGATTGAGAATCAGCTTGAATATCAATTTCCAAGACTTGGACGATCCCCGCAAACTCAGCAGAGACGTCACCGGCATTGGACGATGGGGAAATGGGAACACCGAGGTTCTTTTCGATAAAAAGGAAGACCTTCCCTACATTATGGGCTTAGTTCGGCAGGCTCTGGAGCGCCAACTCGGAGACGAAGGCAGCGAACTTTAATCACAAAAGAAAGCCTAACAATTCATACAAGGACCCGTGATGAGCACCAAGAACACACCCACACAAATCCGCCTCGACGAGCGTGAGCACGTTGAGAAACCCTTGCTGGATCAGCTCGCAGGTTTGAAGTGGGAAATTCTCGATCTTGATGCCAAGCAGCATCCTAGCGACTCACATCGCAGTAATTACACCGAGGTGGTGATGTTTCCGGTCTTGCGCGAGCAGTTGATGGTGATCAACCCGTGGCTGGAGGAAGATCAGGTGGATGAAGTGGTGAAACAACTCACGGCAAATTTCCCAAGCACCAACTTACTGCAAAACAATCGGCATGTGTTCACTCAGTTGTTAGAAAACACCAGTGTCAGTGAGAACCGAAAGACGGGAGAGAAAAGCCCAACCGTGCAATTCATCGACTTCAAACACCGCGACAACAATCGATTCATCGCCGTCTGCCAATGCAAAATCCGCATCCTCGGCAGTGAGCGCCACATCATCCCCGACATTGTCTTATTTCTCAACGGGTTGCCGGTGGTAGTGATCGAGTGCAAGTCGCCAAAGGTTACGGACCCGCTGCATGATGCCATCGAGCAATTGCTGCGCTACAGCGAGCAGCGCGGCTCAAAAGGAGAAGGAAGCGCTCCCTTGTTCTACTACAATCAATTCGTAATCACCACCTGTCGCCACGAAGCAAAATTCGGCACCATCACCACGCATGCCGAAAAGCATTTCTACCGTTGGTCCGACCCCTACCCGCGCTCACTCAATGATCTGGAGCACGGCAGTAGTGGACCCAATGACCAGCAGCGCTTGATCGCGGGAATGCTGGACAGAGATAACCTTCTCGATCTCATTCGCACATTCACCATCTTCAGCACCAACTCCAAAGGCGAAATGATCAAAGTGGTAGCACGCTACCAACAGTTCCGCGCTGTGAAGCTGGCAGTCAAGCAATTGCTCAACGGCAAGAATCCCCGTGAACGCAGTGGCATCATTTGGCATACGCAGGGTTCAGGAAAATCGCTCACCATGATGTTTATGGTGAGGGAGATGTATCGCCATTCGTCGCTCTCGAAATGGAAGATCGTATTCATCACAGACCGCACCCAATTGGAACAGCAATTGGCAGAAACCAGCCAAAGCATCGGTTTCACCGTTAAAGCAGCCGACAGCATCAAGACCCTAAAAGAATTACTGAGAAGTGATGCCTCCGATTTGGTCATGGCGATGATCCACAAATTCCGTGAGACTGATCTAACGGAGACTTTCCCTGAACTGAATGCCAGCCACCACATCCTCATCATGACGGATGAGGCACATCGTTCTCAGTATTCGCGGCTCGCCGCCAATCTAGACAAAGGCATCCCCCACGCCACACGCATTGGATACACAGGAACTCCTATCGACAAAACGGAACGTGTCTTCGGAGATTACATCGATAAATACACCATGCGCCAAGCCATCGCTGATGGAGTGACGCTAGAAATCGTCTACGAGGGCAGAACCCATAACGCTGAGGTGCCAGACAAAATCGGCATGGATCTAAAATTCGCTGATGTCTTCAGCGAATACAATCTCCAGCAGCGATTGGAAATCCTAGGTCACGGTTCACGCACTGCTTATTTGGAAGCGGATTCGACGATCAAAGCCAAAGCAAAAGACATGGTGGAGCATTATCTCACCCATGTCTTTCCAAACGGCTACAAAGCGCAAATCGTTGCGACCTCTCGCGAGGCCGCAGTGCGCTACAAAAAACACGTAGATGCGGCGGTCGTTGAAGCGATCCAAGCATTCAAAAAATCGAACCCCTTGCAGGTAAGTATTGAAGAATTGCAAAAGCTCAAATGCGATGTGGTGATTTCTGGAAAGCATAACGATCTGATGCATCTGACTCCTTTTACCAATCCGGCGAAGCATGAGACTACGATCAAAAGCTTTAAAACGCCATTTGGCAAGGAAGTGGACGGCATCAATGGGGACATCGGAATCGTCATTGTCAAAAGCATGTTATTAACGGGATTCGATGCCCCTGTAGAGCAAGTGATGTATCTTGACAAAATCATCGTCGACCACGGTCTGCTACAAGCCATCGCCCGCGTCAATCGCGTAGGCGGAGAGACGAAAGATAAAGGATTTGTTGTCGACTATGTCGGCATCGGCCATCACCTAAAAAAGGCACTCGATAGCTATGACGAGCGGGAACAGAAAGAAGTTCAAAGCGCGCTAAGTTTTCCCGAAGAGGAACTGCGGGAACTCAAAGCCAGTCATGATGCCGTATTAGCCTTGCTTAAGAAACACGGCCTCACCGACCTCACTGATGTCGACGCCTTTTTCGATGTATTCTATGATGAGGATTTGCGATTCGAATTCATGAATCTTTTCAAAAAGTTCACCAAAGCCTTGAATCTCGTCTTCCCCGCCAAGGAGGCTCTTGGCTACATGAATGACTACAATAAATTGGTGGCTATCAATGAAATGGCAGCAAAACATTTTCGTGATGAGAGACTGAGTATGAAAGGCATCCCGCCCAAGTTACGCGTCATCACGGATGCATTTCTCGAGTCGCGCGGTATTGATGTCAAGGTTCCACCGATATCCATTCTCGATGAAGATTTTCAGAAAGAAGTAAAAAAGCATGATAGGAATAAGACCAAAGCAGCCGAGATCGAGCATGCCATTCGTCATCATATCAGTGTAAACCTGAACGATGACCCTGAACTACAAGTATCATTCGCCGAAGCACTGAGGATCATTTTAGAGGAGTTCGCTGATAACTGGCGAAAAATCTATGAGGAGCTAGAGAAGCTGCGCCAACGGATCGCCAACGTTGCCAAAGAGCCAACCTATGGACTGCATCTCAAGAAACAAATGCCATTCTTCCGTCTGCTTCGATCGGAGATTTTTGGTGAACCGTCAACCGAGGATGACGACATGCTAAAAGTAGCTTCGGTAGAAGTTGTCTATGGCATGAAAGAAGAGGAAAGAATCAGCAAACTTGTTTCACTAACGCAAGAACTTCACGGCGAGATAGAACGAGAACTCAAACTGATCGGCTTCTGGGAAAGCATATCGGCGAGAAAGAAACTAGAATCTGATCTGCAGAAAATCTTGCTACAGGCACACTACATCAAATTACCAGGGATCGCCTTAAAAAGAAAACACATCATCAGCCGCTTGATGGAGATCGCAGAGAACAATAACGACACCATTCTATACGCTGAATGACAAATCTCTCATACCAAGTCGTCCGTTCTTCCAAGAGAAAAAAACTCACTATCACGGTAGAGAGAGACTGCACCATCGTCGTTCATGCGCCGACCATCACAAGCGACGAAATGATCGAAAAAATCGTCGCATCGAAACGACAGTGGATTCTCGAAAAAATCAATCACCCGCAGAAATACACACCTCGTCCACCAGCACCGGGCAAGGAAGTAGTAAACGGTGAGTCAGCTTTATACCTGGGTCGTGAATACCGCATAGAGATCGACACTACAGGCATCGAATCGATTCAGTTTGCGCGCCATTTCCTCATCCCGTCTGGGAATCAGCAAGACCAGCGCAACATGCTAAAAGAATGGTATATTACTCAGGCCAAAGAAACCATTTTACCACGCGTTGATCGTTTTGCACGGGAACTCGGCGTCTCTGTAGCCTTGGTAAAAATCGTGGACAACCGCTATCGTTGGGGCTCCTGCACGGTAAATGACAACGTCAACTTCAATTGGCGTCTCATCAAAGCGCCCATGTTTGTGATCGAATACGTCATTTACCATGAGCTAGCGCATTTATTAGAAGCGAATCATACACCCAGATTTTGGAATATCATTCGCGCTAAAATCCCCACGGCAGACAAAGCCAAAAACTGGCTCAAAGATCACGGACAATTGCTCGAAGAAGAACTGTAGAAATTCAGTTTATCGTAAGCGCCGAGAACTTCCTACTTTCCCCACACGGGGAAAAGTTGTAGAAATGATCCCCGTTATGAAAAATGTTCGCAATTTAGCATTCGTGGGCTTGGTATGCATGGCTTCAGTGTTGGCGGAAGATTCGGAAAAAGATCCGATCGATGTGGCACTGGAAGCCGCGATGGAAAAGGATTATTCGACCGCGGGCATGGTGCAGGCACTGTCGAAGGCCGAAGAACAGTGGGACAAGAAACTCAACACCACCTACCAATCACTCAAAAAGCACATGAAGCCCGATGAGTGGGCCGATCTCGTCGCGGCCCAACGCTCTTGGATCGCCGATCGCAATGCGCAAACGAAATCACTCGAAAGCCCCCACGAAAAAATGGAGCGCACGATGTGGATTCCGATCCACGCGGAAATGCGCATGGCCATCACCAAGCAACGCGCTCAGTTTCTCGAAGGCATGCTGCACAACATCGCGATGAAATGATTGCCGCTAAAAGATCAGAACGGGACATCGTCATCATCGAAATCTGACTCATTGCGCAAGTCTGCTGGCGAAGGCTCGGCACTGCGCGAAGCCGCTGGAGCAGAACCACCAGCGGCAGCTCGACGAGGAGCGGGTGACGCACCATCTCCACTACCTGCTTGAAGCTTCCAGCAAGCGAGATTGACGTAATACTTTCCGTTGTATTCGTTGCCGCGCACGTCAAAACTCACTGTAACGTCTTGGCCGACGCTAAATTGATCGAGCACCGTGCATTTATCCTTCACGACCTCAAATTTGATGTCCTGAGGGTATTTGTCATGTGCCGAGGTAAGCACAAACTCTCGTTTGGTAAATCCACTTGCGAACGATTGCGTTTCCCCAATCCACTTTACGCTGCCTTGCATCTCATACATGGGTAGATTTTACGAAACGGCCCGCTATTGTCAACGGGATTCTAGCCAGCAAGATCGGTTCGGACCTGTAAAACGAAAAAACATCAGCGGGAAAATATCGCCAGTCATTGACAAATCCGTCCCGACACCGATAATCCCCGCCACACAATCATGGAAGAAGTCATCATCATCGGAACTGGATGCGCGGGATACACCGCCGCAATTTACGTCGCTCGCGCCAACCTCAAACCGCTCATGCTTTCGGGCACACAGCCTGGCGGACAGCTCACGACGACCACTGAGGTCGAAAATTTCCCCGGTCACCCCGATGGCATCATGGGCCCAGATCTGATGATGCGCATGCAAACGCAGGCAGAGAAATTTGGTAGCCGCATCGCCTATGAAATGGTCGAATCCGTCACTCGCCGCGACGATGGCACCTTTGCTGTGAAAACTGGCAGCGAAACGCACGAGGCGAAAACGGTCATCATCGCCACCGGTGCTGCGCCTCGTCACCTTGGCCTGCCAAACGAAAAATCACTCATCGGCCGCGGCTTGACCTCTTGCGCCACCTGCGACGGTGCCTTTTACCCCGATGTTCCGGTAGCCGTCATTGGCGGCGGCGACAGCGCCTGCGAAGAGGCCGGCTTCCTGACTCGTTTCGCAAGTAAAGTCTACTTGGTGCACCGTCGCGATGAACTGCGCGCTTCCAAGATCATGGCCGACCGCGCCTTGGCAAATCCCAAAATCGAACCGATCTGGAATTCGGGCGTCAGTGAGTATCTCACCGACGAAAAAGGTGAAATGCGCGCCATCAAGCTGAAAAATCTCGTCAACGGCGAAGAAAGCGATGTCGAGGTCAAGTGCGTCTTTGTTGCCATCGGCCACGTGCCGAACAGCAGCTTCCTCGGAGGACTAGTCGATTTGGATGAAAATGGCTACATCTTGCAAAATCCCGGTCGCACCTCGACCAAAACGCCCGGACTTTTCGCCGCTGGTGACGTGGCCGACCACTTCTATCGTCAAGCCATTACCGCTGCGGGACAAGGCTGCGCTGCCGCCCTCGAAGCCGAGCGCTACCTCGCTGATCACGAAGCGTAATGTGAACGGAGACTCAAGACTTGCAGACATAAGACGCAAGACTTTAAAGCAGTCTCCGTGTGCGAACAAGAGTGCCAAAGGCGCAAATCGACACAGCCTAGCCCACCAGCCTAGGCTGGTGTCGATGCTGAGGCTTTACCCCGCACTAGCTTTAATCATAGTATTCATGAATCTGATTTCCTCCAAAAAAGTGATGGGATTAAGTAGTATGAAATGCCCTTTGCCCTGAAAAAAAGGGGGAAGGGTAAAAAAAGCCAAATTTTGAGGCTATTTGTGATATTTTTCTAAAATAATCCACTTTTTGCTTGCCAAGTCTCTGCATACAGGTATTTTTTGCGTCCCGAATTATGGCAAAAGCAAGCTGGATCGCACGAAATAAACGCAAACAAGCAACGGTGGCAAAGTATGCCAACCTGCGCATGAAATTGAAACAAGAAAAAGACTATGTTGGTCTTTCTATGCTTCCCCGTGACGCAAGTCCGACACGCGTGGTCAATCGCTGTGAATTCAGTGGCCGTCGTCGCGCATTCTTGCGCCGCTTCCGCCTCTCCCGGATCAGCTTCCGCGAAATGGCATCCGCCGGACTCATTCCTGGCGTTACCAAATCGAGCTGGTAATATCGGGCAGACATTCAAGCGCGCTTTGTGCTTGATGTTGCATCGCTCTCTGCGAACATCGACGTGGATCGGACACTACCCGAGTCTGCGTCTTTCTTATGCCAATCTACGAATATATTTCTGAATCTCCCGAAGACCCGAGTCGATCGTGTCGCGTATGCTCCAAGGGCTTCGAACTACGCCGTCCCGTGGATCGGGCTCCCCTTTTCGCTTGTCCACTTTGCAAGCATCCGCTGAAAAAAGTAATTTCCCGCATCAATACACCGACGATTACGAAACCAATGTCGATCGTGGATGCCAAAAAAGCAGGCTTCACCATCCTTGAGCGCCGGGATCAGGGCGTGTATGAAAAACTGTGATGATGCAAAGTTTTCTTCCCATCATCGCCTCCGCCTCTACAGATTATCCCCCACTGTGGCAAATCATCCTCTACCTGGCAGGAATGTTGTTTTTCCTCCTGCTCAACGCATTTTTCGTAGCAGCGGAGTTTTCTATCGTAAAGGTCCGCCCGAGCCAAGTCGAAACAGCCGCGAAATTGAAACCCCGCCGCGCGCAGGCTACCCGCGAGCTGATCAGCAACCTCGATCCGTATCTCTCCGCCTGCCAACTTGGCATCACCATCGCCTCTCTCGCCCTCGGCTTTCTCGGTGAACCCTTGGTAGAAAAAATCGTCGGTCCCACGCTCTACCAGCTTTTCCCTCAACTAAGTGGGCAAAAGATCTTTGGCCAAGTGGATGTCGTATCAGCCATCTCCTTCATCATCGCTATCACCTCATTTACAGTTCTCCACGTCATCGTCGGAGAATTGATGCCGAAATCAATCGCCATCCGCAAATCACTGGCCACATCGCTAGAGCTCGCGCGACCACTGCAAATCTTTGCCAATGTTTTCTCGATCCCGATCTATGCGCTCAATGGTGCAGCGAACTGGATTCTCAAGCATGTCTTCCGCATCGCGCCCGTTGACGAGCACGGCCACGCGCATAGCGGAGAGGAATTGGCATATTTGGTCGAGGAGAGCGAACGAAATCAAAAAGTCACTAAGATTGAGAGAGAGATTTTGGTCAATGCCTTGGAGCTGAATGAAGTGTGGGTCCGAGATGTCATGACGCATCGCGGCGATGTCGTTTACCTCGATGCCAATCAATCTTTTGCACAGACCGTAGAGATCGCCCACAAGTCCAAGCACACCCGCTTCCCTCTGGTAATGGGCCACCTCGATAACACACTCGGTCTGATTCACATCAAGGACATTCTCAAAATCATGAGTGAGCCTGATCCGGATCTCATGCGGATCAAGCGCGAGATGAAGGTGGTGCCAGAAACCATGCCTCTTGATGTGTTGCTAAAGTTTTTCCTCAAAGAGCGTGCGCACATGGCTCTCGTTGCGGATGAATTTGGCCACATCGGCGGCGTGGTGTTTCTCGATAATGTCATCGAAGTTCTTGTGGGCGATATCCAAGACGAATTCGACAATGACAAATCTGATTTCCATCGCATCAATGAGTTAGAATTTGTCGTAGAAGGCACTACTACATTGCTAGACCTAGCCGTTTTTGAAGAAGACCTTTACATCGAAAGTGGCGAGGTCACTACGGTAGGCGGCTACATCACACAGGTGCTTGGTCGCTTTCCCACTCTCGGCGAAACCTTACAGTTTCTTGGCTACGAGGCCCGAGTCACCAGCGTAGACGATCGACTCGTCGGCCAAATTCACTTCCGAAAACTCACGATAGAAGATCAGGAAGAAGTGGGCGAAGAGGCATGATTCGTTTTAAGTTTTCAGTCTGAAGTTTTAAGCGAAGAACTTTACTCTTTTTGAATTGATGGAGCTGAAGTTATGGCAGCGCGTCAGAATTTGTGGAAACGATGGCTGAAAAAACGGGCACATCAATCAAGGAATTACTTTCAACCCGAAAACCGAAGATAGAAAAAGCATCGTTGGGCTACAGGTCCTATGGTAGAATGATTTTGTCAAATAACTACAAACCCACTTCGTTCACCGTAAAAGGAAAAAACCACTGAGACGAACAACGTCGGCATCAGAACACGAAGAGCACATTACTATTTTTGAACTTCCATGTTGAAACAGCCTTCTCAAACAACCCAACTAATCACTCTCGTAATCCAGCGCAATAAAAAGTGATGCTTTTTGATAAACAACAGCTCAAATGCAATAGAAAAATTGAAAAAATAAGGTCGCGATTACGGATTTTGAGCCATTAACAATAATATGGCCGAGGTATGAGTGTGAAAATTTACAGCTTCAGGAAAATCACATCAATCAGCTTTACTTGGATACCCATGATAAAGGTAGAGCGCACCATAAGTCCAATTTGGTTTCGGCATCCCCAGCACGTTCACTCGATCCATCATCAGCGCGATGTAAGGCGCAGGATAGCCTTCTGGCAAGGGAATCACACTCGGCCAAATGCGTGTGCCGTTGTTGTCATTCCATGGCGGCATGTCCACCTTCAATTCGCCCGCTGGTTCGAGATCGGGATACGTGCGAATGTAAATTTTCCGATCCGCACTGCCGAATAGCGCGTAACGTTTTTCGCCAAATTTCTGAATCATAGTGCCCGTGCTATCCATCTCCACCGGACCTGCGAGACGCGTGTAACCACGATCCCATTGATCGCTCTCCCACATCCCGGCACGATAGATTTTCCCGTGTTCGCACAAAAGTATGCGCCACTTTCCAGCAGCTTGATCGTAGATACCATGAGGGTCTTCATGAGCCCCAACGAGCCCCATGGACGTTGCCTTCATGATGGAAAATCCACGTCTCGGATCTTTGATCGAGCGGATTGCAAGAATCTCTTTCGTCTCTGCTCTACCCACCTCTCCCAAGGCACTGAATCCTGTTGTCCACCCACGCCACTCGCCAGACTTGGTATCGCGAAAGATGTGAGATGCGAGGTCGTTGCGAAACAATCCATCGTTCATATCAAACACAATGACACCTTCAAATCGAAGATCAAAGACCGAAGGATTAAGCGAAAAAACGCCTTGCAGCGGATGAGGAAGTGCCCGACCGCGCAAGGTCATCGTGAACCATAGTCGGCCATCGTCGAGCAGTGGTGCGCCTTCTTCATTGGTGATCGCACGAATGTCTGCTTGCCCTGTGCCAGGCGAGAGATACGACGACACTTCCTTGATTGATACTTTGGCTCCAGCGGATAATTTTGATCTAACAGAAAATTTCATCGCCTGCACTCGTTTACGTTCGCGTAAATCGAGATACTGCGAAAAATCAGAAAAACCAACGAGCGTGGATTTCTCGGATGACTCCAGAAATAGATTTACGCCTACTGCCGACATCTGCACGCGCAGAGTAAGATTTTTCGCCGATGACGCGGCAGGCACAGGCCACGATTTTTCCATCACTTGCTTGCCCTTAGCGCGCACAGTCCACACGATAGCATCGGGCTTGCCTCCTTTCATCAAGCATTCCGCCGTCAGCGCATCATTATTAGCGGCATGAGTAAAACAGAGCCCGATTGAGCCATCACCTTCCAAAGAATCCAAAGCGAGATCATAGGTTGCAAAAGGATTGAAGCTGCCGACCCAACGCTGCGAGAGTCCCCCTCCCGCGCTCGCAGTTCCGATAAGTCGCCCGTTATTTTCTTTCCATGAAACGGTAGAATTCTCCAGCATTTCGGGATGCATCAAATCCAAGTCCAACACTTTCGCTGGGCGCAAAGAAGACAAGGGGATCTGCTGATTTGCATCAAAGACCATTCGCAACGTCGCCTGACGTCGAAACTGAATTTCATCAGGCCGGATTTCATTCTCCGCAGCGATGACGAAAATTGGTGAAACCACAAGCATGGCCAGCAACCGTAAAGGATTCATGAAATATGACATACGTCAATGCGCCGAAAATACTAGCATCAAGTTTGTCAACATGGCCGCAATCATTTTGTGAAACTGCTCGAAAACTAAAACACCATCGTACTGCGTGGAGGCAGTGCGAGTTTTTTTCAGGTCCATCATTTTTCCTGATACCAATTCGATGCCTTGCTTCGGAGCATCCTTGGGCACGCTCAATGGGAACGTTTGATCTTTGGATGTATTCATCACGATCCACCACGGACCATAAAGGGCCGAGTTGGAACATATTGTTGGTGATCGAAAAATCTTGCACTTCAAGCACACCTTGCTGATTGCGGTATGCATTACCCATGATGATGGCAAAACTTAGAAAACCGCTGAAGGTATTGCCTGTGATATTGACGTTTCTCATGCGTGCACTTTCTCCCATCGAATAGGTAAAATTTACACCCATCACGCCTCCGTGTGGACCATCAATTTTGTCACTCTCAATCGTCATATTTTGAACGCGTACCAACATGGCATTGCGCATGTACGGTGTCTTCAGATTGTTACGAATCACCGTGGATAAGGTCATTCGGTTAAGATTCAAAACCACAACATTCGCAGCAACCAAAGCGGGCAACGCGCGATTGAGTAAGACCCGATGACTACGACGTTGCGCGATAAATTCTACCTTTTCCACATTCGCCACGCCGATGACCCGATTCGCTTTGGTATCAAGAACCTGCAATGCATCGCCCTTACGAATGGTGTGGTAGTAATAGCGATTATCGGTCGTGTTTAAAGTCATCGCTTTCGGAATATCCGGCGAGTAGTCGCCAATTTTTTCCAATAGTGTTGCGAAGTTTGAACAGTAATCACCTGGAGCCTCCATATGAAAATTTCTGATCAACAACTTGCCCCGAATATTCAACAGATGGAGAGCTGGTTACGATGATTCTCCGCCACAAAGTTGTTCGTGAAGCAGTGAAAGATACCACAACATATATCTCAGATGCCCCCTTGAGCATCCCATTCCTTCCACAGAAGAAGTCCGCACCTTACGTCAGTATTCCTTTTACATACTTTCACGCATCAAGCGAATAATTTGTTAGATAACTTTCTGGCAGATGAGCTGCAAATCAACGCGCTCCATCAGTCTCACGTTTGGCAAATCACCAAAATGCCACAAGCCCCGGAGTGCTCGTCACGGCAGCTGTGGATTCCATTGCCGAAATTGACGAGGCTAGACACAACATAGCTCGTAAAAAATTCATGATCATCCTGTTGAAAAAAGAGCTATCTCGATGGTCGATTTTACTAATTTGTTGTCAATTCACAAGTCAGGCAAGTCATCCTAACAAAATTATCAACAAAAAATTAGGTTTTTTTGCGTATCTAGACGCGAAGAGGAGTGACCCAAATTTTGATTCAGACTAGGGGATTTCCACGCATCCTACTTGACTTTTGGGATGGTCTGCAGTCATGTTCTTTCGGCCTCTATGATGATATCTCTTTATACTTTCGAACTGTCGCTTCGACGCCTACTTGTTTTCACTGTTGCACCACATGCGCGGAAAGGAGCTGCGCTGTGAGCTCGGGATTGTTTGCGCTGTTGGATGATGTGGTGGCGATTGCCAAAGTCGCAGCCTCCTCGATCGATGATGCCGCGGCTATGGCAGCGAAGGCTGGCAGCAAAGCCGCGGGCATTGTGATCGATGATGCGGCGGTGACTCCGCGTTATGTGGTCGGACTCGCCGCAGATCGAGAACTACCGATCATTGCCAAGATCGCCAAAGGCTCATTAAAAAACAAGCTGCTGATTTTATTGCCTGGCGCGCTGATTTTAAGTCTGCTGGCACCCTGGGTGATCACGCCGCTGTTGATGGCGGGTGGAGCTTTTTTGTGCATGGAAGGTTACCACAAAGTGATGGATCTGATCCGCCCAGGCCATCATGACGCGCACGCAGATGCCGAGGCGGCACCGATGACTGCGGAAGAACTGGAAGCATCGCAAGTCAGCAGTGCCGTGCGCACGGACCTGATCCTTTCTGCCGAAATCATGGCGATCACATTGGCTGGTGTAACCGAATCACCACTTTGGATGCAAGCTCTCGTGCTAGCGGTCGTGGGCTTAGGCATGACCTTGCTGGTGTATGGCGTTGTGGCATTGATTGTCAAAGCCGATGACGTCGGTGTAGCACTCGCAAGATCTGGCACGGGAATCATCCGCGCGATGGGTCGAGCTCTCGTTTTAGGCATGCCCTATTTCCTCAAAATTCTCAGCTTCATCGGCATGATCGCCATGCTATGGGTCGGTGGTGGCATTCTCATTCACGGCCTGCATCAACTCGGCGTGCATGGCCCTGAAGAGATGGTTCATCACGCGGCTGAAGTTTTTGCGAGCATACTCCCCTCTGCCAAGGCATTCATGCTGTGGTTAGGCAGCGCTGGCATCGCCGCGGTGCTCGGCGTCATCATCGGTGCCCTCGTCGATCCCTTGGTGAAATACGCCATCAAACCGCTATTCTCCGTTTTCAAACGCAAGGCCTGAAAAGGACAATACTCGCGTCCAGCAACTAACGCGTTCGATAGGGTGAATCATTCGGCACGCTTCTGTTCGAAGAGCCACTTGTGCATCTCCTTGTCACGATAGACTTGGTCGGCGATGCCGTGATCGCCTCCCGGGATCTCGGTGTATTTGATCTTGCCATTCAGCTTCTTGATCGCTTCGACGATGTTCCGTGTGGAATCTACCTTGACCGATTCATCTGCGTCACCATGAAATGCCCAGATGGGAATGTCCTTGAGTTTTTCCGCATTCTGGGGGCTGGCTCCACCAGCGACGGTGACTCCTGCAGCAAACAGTTTTGGTTTCATGGCGAGAAACTCAAATGTCCCGAATCCTCCCATGGAGTAGCCGGTGATGTAGATGCGTTTTTGATCAATGGGAAAATTCTCGATCAGCTCATCAATGATCTTGAGGGCCATGTCAGCATTACTTCCATTCCATCCATCTACCCCCAGGCTCTGGGGAGCGATCACTAAGCAGGGGTTTTTGCTATCATTGGTAAAAGTATTCGCATTACCTGGTTCTTCGGGAGTCATCACATCGTTGCCTCTGCCGTGGAGATAGATTACCATCGGATAGGTATCTTTCTTTGCCCGGCGGATTTTACGTTCTCCAAAAATGCGAAACTTCATTCCATGAGCTTCATGACGTTCCCATTTTCCCGTGATGAGTTTAACCAACGCCGGATCGGGTTCCTTCACTTCCGCCGGAGTGCTGGTCTCAGCCTTTTGGGTTGTAATCCATGCCTGATCTTCTGCGGAGAGTTTTGAAATCGGAAGAGTGAACAGACGCAGATCGCTTTTTCTTTTGATGGTGACCTCGCCATCTCTGGTGCTGATAAATTCAGCTTCGATGCTCTTGAGACCGTCGGCCGTTTTCCACGTGCGGACTTCCGCCAGAGCGCTCTGACTGATGATGAACCAGAATAGGATGATAAACTTTTTCATGGGATTTGGTAATTTGCTTTGTCGTGCGGGTATGGTTTGTATGTTTGGTAATTTGCGGCACATATTTCATGTATTCTGGCACATGCTCTACGCTTATGATCATAACTCAAAGCATGAAAACGGCAACGGCAAATGAAGCATCGTGGAATCTCGCCACAACTTAAGTTGCCGCCATTCACACACCACCAGGACTGACCGTAGCGATCCAAAAAAAGTTGAGCAATGCGGCAATATCAATGAAGAGGCACAACAAAGCACAACACAGAGTCCGGCGCCAACCTAGCTCTTTCGTTGTCAATGTTAACACTACGTCAACAATCAAAGAAAGGATCGAACCGAGCCACAGAAGAAGAACACCCTGAATCAAATGCACAATCCATGGAATCGCCTCCGATTGCCATAACCCAGCCAAAATCACGGTGGCACTCCAAGCTCCCAGCAATCCCATCCAGTGCCGTTTCCGCGGACCCAAGATAAACTCAAAAATCGTCCAAGCACACGCAGCGACGAACAAGACAATCAGAAATGGCAAAAAGGAGTTCATTTTTTTCGAATCTTTTAGTTCGAGAATGATCAGCATCTGAAATCAAAAAAGAGAGTAACGCCAGATCATTCCTTTAATCTGCATCGCAACTGGAATGAGTCGCACCAATAATGTGTCTATCTTCTTCATGGCGGATATTTCTTTCACATGGCAAATTATATCGCAAAGAGAATAAACGTCGATTTTTACTTTTGATCAACAGTGCATAAACACGACCTCCCCCCCTACTCATCCGACGACTGGCGGCGTTGGGTTTTTTTATCAGAATGCTGGCGTTTGTCGGCGACCATGCGTTGCTTTTGTTTGCGGGATTTTTGGCGCTTTTGGCGGCGGATTTTTTCGATCTCTTGTTGGCGTTTGGAGAGGATGCCGTTTTTGATTTCGTCGATGCGGTCGCAGAGTTCTTTGCGGGCGAGGTAGCGATTGAGTTCGCGGGAGCGCTCGCGTTGGCATTTGATCTCGATGCCGGTGGGCTCGTGTTTCAGGTAGACGCAGGAAGAAGTTTTGTTGATCTTCTGCCCACCTGAACCGGAACCAGTGATGAATTTCTCCACAAGATCATCCTCGCGGATTTCCAGCACGGCCATCCGTTTTTCTTGTGCAGCAATTTTTTCCGAGGAGATCATGGGGAAGACATAAGATCAGGAGAAATAAGACATAAGATAAAGAAATGCAGACTCAAGTCTTATGTCTTACATCTCTTCCCTCACCTCGTCCCGACAACTTCGAAGGTGAAGCCTTTGAGGTATTCGGTTTCGGGGAGGTGGAGCATGACGGGGTGGTCGAAGCGTTGGGTGTGAGTGGCGATGAGACGCAGCGACTTTTTCGCATCGTGCGCGGCCTCGGCGATGTTTTCGAGAAACATGCCACGTGTGGCGTGGTGGGAGCAACAATAGGTCGAGAGGATGCCGCCTTTTTCTAACAACTTCAGAGCACGCAGGTGGATTTCTTTGTAGCCGCGCATGGCATCGGTAAGGGTCTTTTTGTTGCGCGTGAAGGAAGGAGGATCGAGCACGATGAGGTCGTAGTTCGGCTCGGCTTCTTTGAGGAAATCGAAAACGTTGGCCTCGATGACTTCGATGTTGAGTTCGTTGCGCGTGGCATTGGCACGGGTGCTATCGCAGGCGCTGGCGGAGATATCGACGGCGGTCACAGCTGCGGCACCAGCTTTGGCGCAGGCGAGGGCGAAGCCACCTTGGTTGGTGAAGCAATCGAGCACTCGTTTGTCAGGAGCAAATCGTGCGAGCTCGCCGTGGGCTTGGAGCTGGTCGAGGTAAAGGCCGGTTTTTTGTCCATCGAGCAGATCGATCTCAAAAACGATGCCGTTCGCGGTGACAGGGAAAACGCCGGGATTTTCGCCGTGGAAAAGAGTGACTTCCAGCTCGAGGCCCTCGGCGCGGCGGATCGGTGAGTCATTTCTCAGGACGATCGACTTCGGGGCGAGCACATCGATAAGTGCCTGCTTGATGATATCCTTGCGCATGTCCATGGCTAAGGTGAGCGTCTGCATGACGAGGTGGTCGCCGTAGCGATCGACGATCAAGCCGGGGATGCCATCGGACTCCGACCACACGATGCGACACAGGGTGGAATCAAACGGCATGCTTTCACGGTAAGTAACGGCCTGCTGAATGCGACGGGTGAAAAACTCCAAATCGAGGTCCTGACGGCGGCGGGAGAAGCGGCGGGCGATGATTTGCGACTGCGGATTGTAGATTGCGGTGCCCATCGGGCGATCACGAAAATCCTTTAAGGTAATGACATCGCCGGGCAGCGGATCGCCGAAAACCTTCTTAACTTCGGTAGCGTAAACCCAGTCGTGTCCGTGAAAAATGCGTGCCCGAGGGGCGATGATAAGTCCTGCCATAGTATAGTATAGTGAAAAAAGAGTAAGATTGTTCTTGATGCGCGGGGGAGAGAGATGTAGCAAAGCGCACAGCTATGGGACAGCAAATTAAAAAAGTAATCAAACGTCGTCGCCGCAAGGACTACTTGCGTCGCAAAAATGAGCAAGCCAAACTTGGTGGATCCGTGAAAAAAGCCAGCGTGGTGAAAAAAGCGCCAGCTGATGCATCCGGTGAAAAAACAGCCAAGAAAGCTGCGAAAAAGGCCGCTACGAAGAAGGCTCCTGCGAAAAAAGCTGCCAAAGCTGTTGAGGAAACTCCCGCAGCCGAGGAGAGCTCCGAGGCGTAATCCACGCGACTTCTTCAACAACCTAGGTTTTTTCCCAAGGCGGTCTTCCCATTCGGTGGAGATCGCTTTTTTTTGATGTTGATTCTGCCCCGACGACGATGTTCCTTAATTTTTCCTCGTATTTTTGGTATCTGCCCGTAGTTCTGCTCGGTGCTTGCGTCGGTTCATTTCTGAATGTGGTGATCTATCGACTGCCGCTGGGCCTATCAGTGAATGAGCCTAAGCGTTCATTTTGCCCGCTGTGTAAGAATTCGATCGTCTGGTGGCGCAACATTCCGATTGTGTCATGGCTGCTGTTGCGCGGAAAATGCGCCGATTGCCATGCACCGATTCCCTTGCGTTATTGGATCGTCGAGGTCGTCACGGCGCTACTTTTCGCCGCCAGTTGGTATCAATCCAGCGTGCTCACCGCGCTGCTGCTTTTCGTATTCATGGCGCTGGCTGTGACGATTGGCTGGATCGATGCCGAGCACCAGATCATCCCAATCAGCCTGACATGGGGTGGCAGTGCTGTTGCGCTGATCTATGCGGGATTTCATCCAGAATTGCTGCAACTGCGCGATCCCGCCGCCGTGTGGCACGCGCATCAAGGACCATGGTGGACGGGACTTAAGGATGCCGGACTCGGCTGGGTGCTGGGATTTTTCGGCCTGTGGTCAGTGGTCTTGCTAGGGAAAATGATTTTTGGCAAAAAAAAGATTACCTTTGATGTGCCCACCGACTGGCAACTCATTGATGCTCCCACTGATGCCGATCCCGTAGTCTTCTCCTGCGAGAGCGAGAACATTCCGTGGGATGATCTTTTTTTCCGCAAATCCGATGAACTCCTGCTCGAATGCACCGCCATCGAACTCAACGGATCCACCATCGATCAGGGCTTGCTGAAAATTCGCGAACACGAAATCACCACGCCTGATGGCATGGTGCATCGACTCGAAGACGTCAAGATCCTTAGTGGAAAAGTCACCCAAGCCACCATCCCACGCGAAGCGATGGGCATGGGAGACCCTCATTTGCTCGGCATGATTGGTGCATTCATAGGTGGCTTCGGCGTCATATTCACCATCGCTAGTTCCGCCGTTTTTGCCATCGTTGCCGCAGTGCTCGGGCGCATCGGTTTCGGCCGACCCCTGCCCTATGGACCCTTCTTACTCCTCGGAGCTCTTACCTGGATCTTTGGAGGTTGGAAATTGTGGCAACTCTATGTCGATTGGATCACCTTTCGATAAATTCTAACAAAATTTTACCACTGTGCATATTTTGCGATGATAAAAAAATCGCCCTCCCGCGCGTAAAATGATTTCCAACACGCAAAAAATCACTATCATATAGCTCATGTCCGCACCCGATGATACCATTGCCTATTGCCACGCCTGTGGAACCGCAATGGATGTCAACAAAGTTGCCCCTTTCAGCAATGTTGAATGCCCTGCTTGCCAGAAGCACACCCGTGTCAAACGCGAGTTTGGCCCCTACACCCTTCTTCGCCGTCATGCCATCGGCGGTATGAGCATGGTTTTTGTCGGTCACGATAATACACTTGACCGTGAGGTTGCGCTCAAGATTCTCAGCGAAACTTACAGCACTGATGAAAAACGCATCTCCTCCTTCGAAGAAGAAGCCCGCATTACTGCAGCAATTTCCCACCCTCACGTTGTTCGTGTTTTCAAAACCGGCAAGGCGTTTGGCCGATTCTACATAGCCATGGAAATGGTCACAGGAGGCCATCTCGAGCACCAAATCAAAGAACGCGGCGCAATTCCTGAGGCCGAGGCGCTGCAACTCGCCATCGAGGTCGCCGAAGGATTGCGCGCGGCCCATGCAGCTGGCCTGATTCACCGCGACATCAAGCCAGGAAACATCTTGCTCGACTCCGCAGGCAGCGCTAAAATCGTCGACTTCGGCCTCGCACTAATGACCAAGGGAGGTGTTGCCACGCCCGATGAGATGTGGGCCACTCCATTTTACGTGCCACCCGAAACCATTGAAGGACGCGAGGAGGACTACCGCGCCGACGTTTATGCCTTTGGCGCCACCTTTTATCACGTGCTCGCCGGCAAGCCTCCCTGCACTGAGGAGAGCATGGTCACCACCCAGCTCCGCGAGGCGAAAAAAAACATCATACCGCTCAGTGCCGCCTGTCCCGAACTATGCCTCGAAACAGCGGCCGTTATCGAGTGCGCCATGGCCTATGACCCATCGGCCCGCTTCCGCTCATATGATGAACTCATTGAGTCGCTCCAAATCGCTCTGATGGTAGCGCAGACGCGTGAAAAAAACTTGCGCAAAGGTATCAAGCCTAGCAACCAGCCAGTTCCTGTTGCCATCACTCCCGCCGAGCGACGCCGCATCGCCAAAAAGCTAAGCACCCAGAAAATGATCACCGCTTCGGCAACTGTGCTGGTCTTAGGCGTCGCCGGCTGGGCCGCGGTGAAGCTTTTGCGCGGCAAGGAACCAACAGCGGCTCCAGTAGTCGTCACGAATGATCCGAACGCAACAAACGTGCCCGTCATCACCGACCAATCGGGCGTTGCCATCAATAGTCTTTACCAGCAAGCCCGCAAACTCCTCTCCGAAGGCGACTATGATGCCGCGCGCGAAACATTTCTCCAACTCCGCGACAACGGTAACGTCCAAGAGCCGACGCGCACGTGGTGTGGCTTTGAAGCCATGCTATGCGCTTACCTGAATGGTCGCAGCAACGATGCTCGCGCTGATGCCAAGAACCTCGAGCAACACCTCAAAGAGCCCTCTGTTCCAGGAGTTATCCGCAAGGGTTTGCAAGATTGGCTTCCACAACTCCAAGAATTCAAACCCATCTCTGAAAACATCGCCTCGTCTACCCCACAAGATGAACTGATTTTTCTCATGATTACGATGGCGAATGCTTGCAAAAATTGGGAGCAAGGAAAGATGAAGGAAGCCCTCCCGGCCTTCGAGATCATCAAAAATGCCACGATCAAAGGCAACAACTCGCTCATCGAGATCTATCAGGAAAAAGCCAAAGACTACTTGGTCGATGCCGCAAAGCTGCAAGCAAATGAACTCACCAATCTCCCTGCTACCCCGCAAGATTGCCTTGATACAGCGGAAAAACTCGAACCTATTCTCGCTACACTCGCGACACGTGGTCGTGCAAAATTCATGATCCGCGAATGGCAACTCGTCCTCGGGCGTCATGCCAAAGCGTTGAAAACATCACCGAATGCTAACTCCACTGATGAAGGACCATCGTTTGCCGATGTCATGAAAAAACTTCCATCACTGACGAACAACTGCCAATTCCTCGAAGCCGCCGAATTACTCAAAAAAACCAGTGAGTTGAATCCACAAGAAGAAACGCAACGCACTGCCTTGCTCGGGATGTGCGAAGGTGCGGGGATTTTCCTTGCCGACCTCGAAGAAGACATCTCCAAGTCGCCGATCACCTTGGCAATCGCCGCCAAAGATGGCCGTAGCTTTTCAAGCATCAATGCCGCGAGCGAAGGCATGGTAACTCTCGCCAACGGCGACACCGAGGCCTCTTTTCCTTGGGCTGGCCTGCCTCCAGCCAACATCATCAATCTCTACCGCGAAGTCATTCGCAAAAATTCCGGCGATGTAAGCATTCCGCTGCGTCACGAATCTGCGATCTGCTTCCAATGGCTCAGCGGAGAAAAAGATGCCGCACAAACCGCAGCCAACTATCTCAGCAACTCCTCTCCCTCTTTCAAAAAACGCTGGGAGCAATGGATGGCAGCACTAAACTAATTGCCACCCAAAGGCATCAAACGATTGCTCTCATTTCAGCAATTCAATCATCGCCTTGCCCATCGCTTCACCCACATCCATGTAGACTTCAGCTTTGCCACCGTAGTGACCATTGCCGCTGCCGCCTTGGGCCATCGGATTGGTGAAGACCGTCGCCACGTGCCCCTTGAACTCGGGATACTTGCCAGATTTTCCATCCACGGCCATTTGCGCGTCGAATACTTTTTCGCCATTACCACCGCAACCTTTTTTCGATTCGCCTAAAGTGCCCATGACAAATTTTGCATTGGGAGCCTCGAAGTCTTTGCGCAGTTGTTGAATGAAGCGCACCAAATTTTCTTCATACTTCTCGGCATGCGCCGCATTGCCACAGTCTTTCTCCCCTTGCCAAAAAAAGAAACCTGCCACTTCGTATTTTTTCGCCTCGGGGTAATGCTTACCTAAGTCCGCGAGTGCTTTTTTTGCATCCTCAACGTCATCATCATACTGCTTACCCGCATACCACTCACCTTCGACTTTATCACCATTACCCTTCGGGTTGCCCGGTGTGCCACGATAACCCGGCTGCGTCTTGCCACCGTGCTCATAAGGCTCACTTCCCGGAGGCAAAAGATCCCACCCGAGACTGCGATTGCCGATGCAGCTTTTGATGACCATCACGGGAGCCTCAATCGCATTGCCCAGCGGATGACCCAAGCCATACTCCGGCCCCATCGTGCGACCAGTCACTTTCATCCACTCATTTTTCAACATCCCCTTGCCCTGCATGTATTGCACAAAGCGAACATCTTTGCGCTCATGCCAAGAACCATCTTCCTCTACGAGATACGAATACTGGCTCTTGTTCTTCACTACATTCTCTAACGAAACATCGCCACCTGCCACTTTCCCCAGTCCGACCATGTTGGATTGCCCCAGCAAAACAAACACCTGCACAGGCTTACTCATGTCAGCGGGTTTGCCATCGGATTTCTCTAACAACTTGTCTTGGGCAATATCCGCAACCACAGACGCACTTGGTGCAGGGCCGTTGGCATCCACTTTCCCCTGCTCTTTCAAAAACGCATTATCCGCAGCAGAAACTTTGTCTTGCGGGAATTTAAGGATTTTTCCGTTAGCCAACAGCACACTCACTAAGCCGGATTCAGGATCATACGATTTCAGTTCCCCTTCAAATGTTTTCGCGCCATCAGGACTACTCCAAGTGCGAGCTTCTCCGATCACGGAAAAAAGCAACATACAAGAGCAAGTGACGAGAAGTCGTTGAGAGAACGCAACGATCGAAATAAGTGGTTTCACTTTCATGGATTTTAAATTTTTTCACACGCATCATTGCATGCAAAATTACGCTATGAGCTTGATCCTTTATCCCAGAGGTTGTAAAGCAAAAGCGCCCAATATACCTGACCGCTAATGGGTCAGGATTTGACATCGGTCAATAAAAAATCAATCAGCTCAATGGCAATTAGTGTGAATCAGTGGTTAAAAAAATCATCCCAACAAGTAACGGCAGCGCAGCGATTTACTGCTTTGCGTGCTTGATGACAAAATCGATCAATTCTTGACACTCAAAAAATGCCGGAGAAATTTCATGTCCACCGCCGGGGATGATTTTCACATCACATGTCCCGCCTGCCGCTTTGTAATTGCCTTGAAGTAACTTGGTGTTATCGATAAATGGCACCGGATCATCTTTATCGCCATGTACGGAAAACATCGCAACTTTGTGTTTTGCTAGACCTGCGAGATTGTCAATCGGGTTGAATTCTTTGAGCTCAGCAAGAAGATCTTCCTCAGACATGCCGAAATCTGCTAGGGTTTCTTTTTTCGAATACTTCAATGACCAACTGGCAAGATTGCACACTGGGTAAATTCCAGCCCAGGCGCGCACTTTTTCGGGATGCCGAAACGCCCATGATAGGGTCATCATCCCGCCTCGACTCTGACCTAACAGAATTGGTTGCTTCGAGTAACCGCGCTTGATCATCGCATCGTAGAATTTTGTGAACTTTTCTGTGCTACCTGGAGCGCCTCGGACTTCACCGATATCATAGCCCGCAATCGTGATACCCTCTTTCATGAAAGCATCGAAATATTTTTTATGCTTCACGATGATCACATCACCATTGATAACTGGTGCATACCAAATCCATGGCTTGCCTTGTGCCGGGCGAGGAGCCTCATACACATAGGCTTTCTGTCCATCGACATCAAAAATATCTGCTTTCTTGGGAACACTGGGCATGTGTTTCCATGTGGCGGCATTGTCGATTTGCTCGGCGGCATCGAGTTTCTTTTGCAACTCGGCATATGGTACATCTTGCACGCTCGTTTTACCATCGATGAAAAATCTCGCTTGGCCTAACAACAATTGCACAGTCTCTCCTTCTGCTGCTTCCACTTGATGAGCATGATCCGCCGCTTGGCCATTGACCAACCATTGGGCATCATCGGAAAACACGCTTGTCGCCATTCTTTGGGGCTGCTCAAAGCCACGCTCGCGCTGCGCAAATATCACCAATCCCAAAACTAGTGCCGCCGCCACGCTCAACCAACCAATCAATCGTCTACTTGTAGATTTCTGCGATGAAACATACTGATCACCAATCATGACTCGGCCCTCAAACTCTTCATACAACACATGCTGCATCAATGCATATTCGCGATACAATTGCGCAAATTCTTGATCCTCACGCAGCCGCTGCTGAAATGAGACAAATTGCTGCTCATCGCACTCTCCATCGAGCACTTTCTGAATCCACTGGTGATCGCTCATTTTCATGAAATAGGTGCTGGTGTTTGTTTCATTTGTTGCTCGATGCAACGTCGCAAAACAGCTCTCAGATTGAATAACAAAGACTTCAGCGGGCCCTCGCTCGTGCGCACGATCACCGCGTAATCTCGCAACGAATCCTCACTCGCGTAGCGACACTGCAGCAATGCACGATCTTTTGGGCGCAGCTTCTGCAAACACCGGTGCGGGGCCTGATGCTGTTCCTCGAGCTCATCCGTATCCACCAGCAACACATTTCGCGCCGAGGAATTACCCGGCATCAACGAACGAATGTAAGCCAGCATTGCTGTCTGCTGGTTCGTCAGCTCACGCACAAATTCCTCTGTCCCTTGTTCCACTGGCTGCCGATCATCCATTACTGATTCCTACAACACATGTCCCATTCCGACAATCGTTTTATTATCACGCGAAAATTTCCACAATCTGCCAAAAAAAGTCACATCTCACCACTCTATTCGTTGACTTCTCATCCTTTTCCAAGCATAACGTGCGTCCGATGTCATCCATTCTTCCACCACGTCCTCGCCACGTCGGCTCCAAAGTGCGGGTCTGTATCGTTGCCTCCAATTACAATAAGGAGTTCACTGACGCCCTTGTCGAAAATGCCATCGACGAACTCGGGGAGCTCATGCCGCAATCGCGCGTGGACCTGATTCGCGTCCCAGGTGCTTTTGAAATTCCTGTCACCATTGCCCATTTACTCAGCCGCGAGTCACCCGTCTGCGTCATCGCCCTCGGACTCATCATCCGCGGCGCAACAGCCCATGCCGACCTCGTCGCCGAGTCCGTTACCTCCTCTCTTCAACAACTCGCCATCACACATCGCATCCCCATCATTCACGAAGTCCTACTCTGCGATGATGAAAAACAAGCCTATGCACGCTGCATGGGTGTCAACATCAATCGCGGACGCGAGGCAGCCCGCGCCGCAACCTCAATGATTGATATTTTCCAAGAACTCGAGCGCTCGATCCCACGCACCAACAATCGTCCTAATGCCTAGTCGTCGCCAAATCCGCGAAGCAGCCGTCCAATTCCTCTACTGTTCCGACCTCGAAGGTGGCGCACCCGCAGCCGATTACCGCAATACTTTCTGGGAATTACTCACCGAGTCTGATCGCCGTCGCCTGCTCCACAGCACCATGCGCGCCCTCGAACACATCTGCCAAGGTCGCCTCGATCGACTACTCGAACTATCCGATCGCAGCCCACAGGCACTCGCGCGCTTGAGCGCATCCACCGACTTTGCCATTCTGAAACACGAACTCCAACTCGTCCTGCGCTACGAGTCGGAATGGACCATGCAATACAACATCTGCCGCAAAATTCCCGTGCACGATGCGGATCAAGAAACCGCAGTCACCCAGCTCGAAGTCGCATTGAAAAAACTCTACGCCATCGAGCATGACCTCAGCGCCGCCCGCAACCGCTTCATCAATGCCATTGATGATCAGCCGCAGCTGCGCAATTCACTCGAGCCTGTAACAGCCTCCATTCGCCGCCTACAGCGCATCTCAGACCGTGTGCGTATGCTCGAAAAACCCGAAAATTTTCCTGATCAGACCGATCTCAAGCATCTCCGCGAATCTCACGTAGACCTCATCGAATTGCGCCGTGATGCGGACTCACTCGTCGATCTCGTTCTCAAGCACAAGGCCGAAGTGGATAAATCTCTTGCAGAAATCATCACCAACTTCGCCCCCGAGCGCATCGATCCCGTTGATCGCGCCATTTTGCGCCTCAGCGCCTGTGAATTGATGACCCGCCCTGAGCTCTCGCCCAATATCGTCATCAATGAGGCCATCGACCTCGCGAAAAAATTCGGCTCCAACGATTCCGGGCGCTTCGTCAATGGCATCCTCGACCAACTCGCCAAATCCTGACGCACAACCCGCAGCAGTAGAAAAAAAGCTTAATTTTCCACTCTTCGCAGGCTTGACCACTGGCTCTGTAGCGTTCATACTAAGTAAGTTATACTATCACGGTCATCATCCGCTCTAGCCATGCCAGCCTGCACGTCATCGAGACATCGCTGCAGCAACCTCAGTATCTCAAGCAGGCTCTCCAACCTGCCGATCTGAAATCTGATCAAAAAATCAGTGTCATCCGTTCTGAAAAAGTGCAAATATCACATGAATCGATCGATTTCACAAGTCGATTCCACCCATCAGAAACCTACCGCAGCATGTCATCAATGGGCACCAAATTCCCATAGCGATGAGCTGTCGCGGAGAGACTCTGCTCACGCAGGAAAGACAGCATTTCCATGCGACCCAACGCGAGTACACGACGTGTGACGATGCGCAAGCGTTGTTCATGAGCGATCCGATGCATTTCTGCACCTGCACCCACAGCGCGTAAGACACCATGCGGTGCCAAATCACGCAACGCTAACAAAAACTCTTCATCGCTTTGCTTAATGGCACGAATTTTTTGCGAAGCAATGTTGGACAGTAGCGTCGGCGACGAGACGGTGATTTGTGTCACGCCAGCTCGCTCCGCTGCAGCCACTAGACGCAGCGTGTGCGCAAAAGGTTGCTCTGAGGACGCGCGTATAACCGCATGGGGCATGGCTCGATAACGAAAAAGATTTTTTTCACAAATCAATGCCGTCGGATCATGAGCGATGCCAAATTCGTGAGCCCACCAATAGGCGTCACTCTCCATCGCCGCCATCAACCAAGCATCGTCCGCCGCATGATTCCGCGCAAAGCAACGAAGTCCTTCACCAATCTCCGCACGCTGCTGCGGTAGAGCAGTTTCGTGCCAATGAGAAAATTGCGCAACATAGTTTGGTCCACCTGCTTTCGCACCGGCACCAATGCACGAGGACTTCCAACCGCCGAATGGCTGGCGTTGCACAATCGCCCCCGTGATCGAGCGATTCAAATACACGTTACCAGCCTCCACCGTGCCTTGCCATGCTCGAATTTCTTTGGGGTTTAGCGAGTGAAGGCCAGCAGTCAGGCCAAATAATGTATCATTTTGCCAACGCATCGCCGTCTCGAAATCGGGCGCACGCATCAGACCTAAGACCGGACCAAAGCACTCGGTTTGATGATACCACGAGCCAGGACGTATGCCGAGCTTGATGCCCGGCGACCACAAGCAAGGATTGCCATCAATCATTTGCGGCTCTAACAACCAAGACTCGCCCTCATCCAAGGTCGTCAAACTGCGTATCAATTCAGGACCAGGAGCACGAACCACAGGCGTCACGATCGAGTCCAGCGCCCACGCAGAACCCACGGTCAGCGAAGCCGCAGCATCGCGCAGTTGACGCAGGAAGGCCGGATCATCGTAGCGCTCCGCCGTGATGATCGCCAGCGAGGCAGCACTGCACTTTTGCCCTGCGTGCCCGAACGCGCTGCGCACCAGATCTTTTACCGCCTGATCAGGATCACAAGCATTGGTGATGATCAACGAGTTCTTTCCACTCGTTTCCGCAAACAAATTCATTGTCGGCTTCCATGAGTGAAATAATTTTGCTGTCGCGTAAGCCCCCGTGAGAATCACCGCATGCACGCGATCATCTGTCAGCAATGAGGTGCCAATCTCGTTATCAGGGCAGACCAAAAATTGCACCGCTGAGCGCGGAATTCCCGCATCCCACAACAACTGACACATGTGATACCCGGTCCATACCGCCTCAGGAGCGGGCTTGAAAATGACCGTATTTCCTGATGCCAATGCCGCAAGAACTCCACCTAACGGAATCGCAAAGGGAAAATTCCACGGCGGTGTGATCACCACGGTGCCTAAGGGCGTTGCCACAGTTCCATCATGAAACGACGGGTCTAAATTACGATGCGCATAGTAGTTAGCAAAATCGATCGCCTCGCTAAATTCTGCATCACCTTCCGCTACCGCCTTGCCGGTATCACGCAGCATCACAGCAATGCTATCACCGCGGTGCTTGGCAAGATGAGCCGCTACTTTTCGCAACGCAAGGGAACGTTGTTGCTGAGTCGTATTACGCCATCCGCTGGGATCCGCAGCCGCACAGGCCAGTGCTTGTTGCGCCTGATCTGCCGATGCGAGGGAGTATCGATAGTTCACCACTCCGGGGCGAGATGGATCTTCCGCATCCACTTTTTCGCTAGATTCAATCGCTTCTCCAGCGATTACTAGAGGAATGCTAGGAGCAGCACTGCTCGACTGCTCCAAGACTTTTCCCGTGGCCCAAACAACATTGGCAGGCAACGCCCAATCTGTATCCGCTTCATTGTGAAAGCCCTCTTGCAAGCTGCGTTCTTGGGTTTCTTCTACCTTACGATCTTGCATACGCTGTGGCGCTGCGCCAACACTTTGTTGCATCGCACAAGCTTCGATAAAACTTTGCTTTTGGCGCTCCCACTTGTCATCTCCCTGCTGCATGCCAAAAAGATCACGCAGGAAATTTTCGTCCGCGGTGTTTTCATCCAGTCGACGCACCAAGTAGGAAATCGCACTGGCGAAATCCTCTCGCCTCACCACGGGAGCATACAGCAACAAGCCTTTCGCATGGCGTCGTGCTACCCGCGCCTGATGATTGGCCATCCCTTCTAACATTTCCAACTCCACCCGTGCTTCGACACCCTGATCTTCACGCAACAACAAGGTATATGCGATATCAAAAAGATTATGTGATGCCACGCCGAGCCTCACTGCCGCCGCGTGTTTCGGCTCACACCCATAATGCAGCATGCGCTTGAAGTTCGCATCTACTTCTTTCTTCGATCGATAAGGTGCCTGCTCCCAATCATGCAAGGTCGCCTCAACCTGCTCCATCGCTAGGTTCGCACCTTTGACAATCCTCACCTTGATGCCCGCACCTCCTCGGGCCACGCGCGCCAACACCCATGTCGTCAGCTCCTGTTGTGCGGAATAGGAATCAGGAAGATACGCCTGTAAGACAATGCCTGCTTCTAACGATAAAAATTCTCCTTCATCTAGCACCTCAGTGAAGGCCCGACAGGTCAAACGCAGATCGCGATACTCTTCCATGTCGAGATTCACAAACTTATACCCGTCCGTTTCCGGAATGCGATACGTCATCGCCTGTCGATACAATCGACGCAGCCGCTCTTTGATTTTGAGGATCGTTTGCTCCACACCAATTAAATGAATCTGACTGAAAATGGCGGAAATTTTCACCGAGATGTATTCGCAGTGTTCATCGGCCAAGCGGTCCAGATTGGTCTCCAATCGATGGTCTGCTTCTTCTTCGCCCAAGATCGCCTCACCTAGTTGATTGAGGTTCATCTTCATGCCATCGCGTCGTCGTTTTTTCAAATGCTTGTGCAAGGCGCGATCTTCTCCCGGAAGAACCACCTTCGCGCTCTCACCGCGCATTTTGGCCTCGACCAACGGCATCACAATTTCCGGTGCCAACTGCGATGCCGCAGCGCCGATTCGCATCATCGCCTGCTCCCAAATCGGCAAATAATCCGGCGTACCATGCTCCTCGACGATGTCACGCAAGCGCTGCGCCTTTTGATGATCTTGCGGGTAGCGAAACACCTGATCCGTGAGCATGAGCGTCGTCATTTTTCCTTCAGGATCATCCATCATCCGCGAAAGCTTCCACGCCTGCCAGCGCTCCGCCCAAGTCGCTTCTTTCGCCGCCTCTCTCAAAAGTTGTTCAGCGAGGATCACAGCACGCGCTACCAGCGGAAGATCGGATGTTGTATCGTTCATAGGTATAGTATTGTAAAAAATGTATCAGATCCAGAAACAAGACAGCAAAATCTGTGTCGCTTGCGAACAGGATTTACAAGAACAATTCAAAAAAACTTATCGGATGATGATATGGCTACAAACATCACCATCTTGGCACTGTCTCAGCTCGGAAACTCGCCGATTCGCCCTTGCCCCGATGCCAGATCCTGCTAGCTTAGTGCTGATGCAGCATGGCTTACGAATCGGAATCGCGCAGATCAATGGCACCGTCGGAGATTTCCCCGGCAATGCAAAAAAAATCCTTCACGGCTATCGCGCGTGTATGGACCAAGGTGCCGATTTGGTGATCACCCCCGAAATGTCGCTCGTCGGCTACCCCCCACGCGATCTCGTTCACAAATCGCAATTCGTCCCCAAGTGCCTTCAAGCCCTCGATTATCTCAGCGAGGAAATCAAACACGTCCCGCTCCTCGTCGGCTACGTCGATCACAATACCCACACCGCCCCAGGCCGACCATTTCGCAACGCCGCCGCTTGGCTGGAGTCAGGGAAGATCATACACAAAATCTACAAAACCCTGCTCCCTACTTACGATGTGTTTGACGAGCTTCGCTACTTTGAAGCGAGCGAAAAATGCGACGTCATTCACTGGCAAGGGTATCGCCTCGGCATCACCATCTGTGAAGACATTTGGACCGATGACTACCTTCCCCGCCCGCTCTACGATCGCGATCCTATCGAGGAATTCAAGCAGCAAGGCATTGATCTTTTGCTCAATCTCAGTGCCTCGCCCTACCACATCGGCAAGACGCACACTCGCCGTGAACTCATGGCTCGCGTCTCCGCCGAGCTCCAAGCCCCCGTCGTTTATTGCAACTCCGTTGGAGGCAATGACGAATTGATTTTCGATGGCCACTCGCTCGTCGCCACGCCAGCTGATGGCTGCCTCATTCAGCTCCCCGGCTTCACCGAGGAAATCACCACCGTCGATCTCAGCAACCTCAAGCCCCGCATCGATGAGCCATCCGCGCCAGAACAGATTTTCCACGCACTAGTCCTCGGCCTGCGCGACTACGCCACCAAGTGCGGATTCTCCAGCGTCTGCCTTGGCCTTTCTGGCGGAATCGATAGCGCACTCACCGCTGTCATCGCCGCCGAGGCCCTCGGTGCCGATCACGTTTTTGGGCTCACCATGCCCTCGCCTTATTCTTCGCGTGGCAGTGTGGACGATTCATTTTTCCTCCAGAAAAGCCTCGGTATTTCCTGCACCGAGGTCTCCATCGTCGATACCTTTGTCGCCGTCAAGCAAAGCATGGCCGCTGTTTTCTCCGGACAAAAAGAAGATCTCACCGAGGAAAACATGCAAGCCCGCATCCGCGGACTTTACCTCATGTCGCTATCGAACAAATTTGGCCACCTGCTTCTCACCACCGGCAACAAGAGCGAACTCGCCGTCGGCTACTGCACCATCTACGGCGACATGTGCGGCGGTCTCGCGGTAATTTCCGATCTACCAAAAACCACCGTCTATGACGTAGCTCGCTGGATCAATCGCGAACGCGAAATCATCCCCTGGAGCACCATCGACAAGCCACCCAGCGCCGAGTTACGCCCCGATCAAAAAGACCAAGATACCCTCCCCCCCTACGACATTCTCGATGCCGTTTTGCAAAAGCTCGTCGAGCAGCAACTCTCCACCGAGGAAGTCATCGCCGCAGGTTTCGACGAAACCATGGTCCGCTGGGTGCAGCGCCGCATTGATCTCAATGAATGGAAACGCCAACAAGCCGCTGTGGGGCTTCGCGTCACCAGCAAGGCCTTTGGCTCCGGTCGCCGCATGCCCATCGTCCAGCGCTTCCCCAGCTAACGAGCAAATCACTTGCCTCGATAAAAATAAATCGCCTTATCGCGCCCGTCGTTGTTGTGCATCACACCACGCCACACGACCTTACCTTGCTCCGTGCTCTTGGTGAGATAGCAAGTCGCCGAGTGCACGCCATTCGTATACTCATGCAAGACCAACTCACCTTCCTTCGGGTTGCTGCCGCGTAATACGTATACCCGTTCCGATCCACCAGGACAATGGTAGGTGCCATTGACTTTGCCATTGGCATTCCACGTCAAAGTAAATTCCGCATTCTGCTGCCCAATCTTGCCCACATAGCCATTCGTTTCATCAGCCAGAGCCGAAACACTAAAGCCCAAAAGCATCATCAAGCACGACAGTTGTTTCCAAAATTTTGTATTCATATAATTTCGATTTGATCTATCAATATCTAGCACCCCCCAAGCCCTAGGTCAATCAAAATTGAGGCTCAAAATGCTCATTTGCTTTTTTCTCACTACTCATCCTCCTATGCAAAAATCTTCGACAGACAAGCTGCTCACTGAAAACTCAAAATCCCTTTCCCCACCGCCGCTTGAATCTCGTGAACCTTGACGAAATCCTTCACCCCCGGCGAAATCTCCGCGCCCGATGCTACATCCAACGCCGCAGGAAGCACTTGTCGCACCGCCGACTCCGCATTCTGCGGCGTAATTCCTCCCGCCAAAAACAACGGCTTTCCGGGAAAAGCTTCACGCACTTGCTGCACCAGCGACCAATCAAACACCTCGCCCGTGCCGCCATACACACCCGGTGCCGCGGTATCGAGCAATAAGGCATCCGCGTTGGCAAACTCCGCCAAGCCAACAAGATCCGCCGCGCATTTCACCCCATAAGCCCGCACACAAGGAATCCCGCGCGCCTGCAATGCCTCCATTTGCACTGCTGATTCATCGCCATGCAACTGCACCACATCGATCAAATCCTGCCGTACTAATTCCTCAATGAAATCATTTTTTGCATTCACAAAAACCCCCACCCGCACAATCGATCCATTCACTTCATGCAACCACGGCGCCGCATCATCCGGCGAAATAAATCGCTTCGACAAAGGCCAAAAATTCACCCCCAACGCCGTCACACCACACGCCACCAAGCCCCGAGCATCCTCCGCCCGAGTAATTCCACAAATCTTCAGCGAAACCTCATCCGCCGCAAAAAATCTCTCCAGCAAGCTCATCTCCGCCAATCCTAATTCACTAAATACCACTTGTCGAGCGAAGAGGAATCGGGGGATTTAAAGACCCCAGACGATCAGACATAAGACGTAAGAAAAAGGTAGAGTTATTGGTTTAATAGACAATGGTTATGAGAAAAATGCATTCCATCCAACCTAACAAAAAATTCTCGCCTAAATAGCCCCCCCCTGAGAAAAAACATCCATCCCGCGCACTCACAAATTCATCTTTCTCACTGCTCAGTTTTAGATTTTCAGCCTTTACTTCCCATTTTTCCATTTGCATTTCACCCAAGCGCAGCGACTATTTCTGCCATGAAGAAAGTCGATCCCAATGACGTCGAAAAACTTAGTCGCGGCCAGGCAACCAAGGCTCGCATCGGCAATCGCAACATCGGCCACCGACTCAACCAAAAGGAACGCATTCTCTTCGAGTCCGCCAAACGTCTCGGCTACCTCAAGATTCCCCTCAGCGGCGCGCGCAAAAATGTCGTCCACATCTACCAACTCTGGTGCAGCGCCGAAGGCCGCGAATGCATCATCCACAACCCAGCGCCCCACAGCCCAGCCTGAGCCATGCTCAATGCCTTTAAACGGTTTGACATCTTACTTTAAGTCCATGAGGCGGGCGGTGTTATCATCGCACTTAACGAATTGAGCCGTTTTTGGATTGTATGCCTGAGAGAATTCACGAACTGCGCCACTGCGACCTCCGTATCGACTGCATCTTCAAAGCTCCAAATATTCGTCACTCAAGCGGATGCGCAAACAGAAAAATGGATTGCGAGGTGAAGATATCCATAATCGATGCGAGGGCATTGGAAGCTGACTCCCAGGGCACGGCGAATAGTATCGGGTCGGATTCGTAGGCGATTTGTGTCATAACCCAATTTTCCGTAAAAGGTTTCTGTGACTTGGCAGTCCACGATACGACTTTCACAGGCGGACTGGAATTCGTGGGCCGCACTTTGCCAGATTGATCTATCGGCGATGGGCTTGGCGGCGAGGATCAAGGCTAGGAGCTACGGGTCTTTTGCGCAGACAGCGCGATGAATTCGCCCCATCATCTTCCGGTAGGTAGGCATCGACTCAAGGAACACTCGCAATTTTTCCCCAGCGAGGCGAGGCATAGGCACAGATGCACAATTCCGCACCAACATCCGTTCTCAAGATCGGGTGTTTTTTGTGCCAATGGAAAGAATATACAAAAAAATTTGAATCTGAGCGAATCCGTGCTCTTTTACCGAGGTATGAAAAACACCACCTTGACTGCCGCCTTCTTGCTCGCCCTTAATTCCTGTGCTTCTTGGGCTGAGGTAAAACCCGTAGGCCCCACGCCCGCACCTGCTTATGTCAGCGAGGCTCCACTACCTGAAGGTTGGCCTGCACCTGGGCCCTATGACAAAGTCTCCGCCAAGACCATGCCAGGCTACCGCGCCGCTTTTACCGCCAAATCCGCTCAAACCATGGCGTTTTGGACACTTTTCACCCATATCAAGAAAAACGACATCCCGATGACCTCGCCAGTGGAAATGGCCATGGAAAACGAAGAATCGGCACTAGAAATGGCGTCCATGGGATTTCTTTACCAAAATGGCAAAGTTGGTACCGCTGGCGCTGCGGGTAAAAACGTCGAAGTGCGCGATGTGCCGAGCCAAAATGTTCTCAGCTACACTTGGCAAGGTGATGACACCAAAGAAAATGTCGCCAAAGCCAAGACCGCGATCGATGCCGCGATCACCGAGAAAAAGCTCACGCTCGAGCGCTACCGACTGCTCGGCTACAATGGCCCAGCGACTCCTCGCAACAAAGCAACATGGGAGCTCCAAGCGATTCTCAAAAAATAAGCATTTCCCAGCCGCTCAATTTCCGCTAGCATCAGCGCAGTGACTTTAGCTGACCTTGGATGGAACTCGTTTTTTGCCGATGCATTCGCTGCCCTGCCCGCAAATGACTGGGTGCCCGCACGCTTGATCCGCGAGAGCCCGATCAACTACGGCGCCTTTCTCGAAGATGGGGAAGAAATCGACGTCGTGCTCTCCGGAAAAGTATGGCACGATGCCAAAAATGATGCCGATTTGCCCGCGGTTGGCGATTGGGTGGCCGTCAGCGTCGGTGGAGATAACGAGGATTACGTCATCCGCGCGCGCTTACCGCGGCAATCGTGTTTTTCTCGTAAAATGCCCGGAAAAAGTGCCGAAGAGCAAGTCATCGGCGCCAACATCGACATCGTCACGGTCGTTACCGATGCAGGCGAAGATTTCAATCCTCGTCGCATGGAGCGCTACTTCACGTTGATCCAGCGCTCGGGAGCCAAGCCCGTCGTTCTGCTGAATAAAGCCGACCTTTACCCCAAAAAACAAAATCAGGAAGCGTCGGAAATTCTCCAACAACTTTCGCCCGATGCCTCCATCCACATCACCAGTGCGCTGCACAACACAGGGCTAAAAGTTTTGCTAGCCCACCTCAAACGCGGCACCACCATGTGCATCGTTGGCTCCAGTGGCGTCGGCAAATCCACCCTCGTCAATCAACTCTATGGCGAGGATTGGCAGTGGACCGATGACGTCAATGAAGTCACCGGCAAAGGCCGCCACACCACCACTTCACGCGAGCTAGTTCCCCTGCCCAAACGCGGATTGATCATCGATAATCCCGGCATGCGCGAGATCCAAATGTGGACCGATGAGCAAACACTGCGCGAGAGTTTTGCCGATGTGGACGATATCGCTCTCCATTGCCGATTCCAAGATTGCAAACACGGCAACGATGCAGGCTGTGCCATTCGCGCCGCCGTCACCGCTGGCAAACTCGATCCTGCAAGACTCGATAGCTACCTGCGTCTCGATGATGAGATTGAAAAACTCCGCCGTCGTCAGAAAAAACGTCAGATCAATACCGAACGCCGCGCCAAACGTGATCACCGCGTCAAAGCCCGCAATCTCAACGACCGCATCCAATTGGAAGCCGATGAGATCGGTCTGATGCGCCATGGCGATGATTCCGACCTCGATTGATCGGTGCAACTTTTTTTGTAATCCTCTCCACGGATGGCTTGCCAAACACTCAGCTTTCCTTCAAGCTCCGCGCGTGTTAGAAATTGTCTTCAACGAACTCAGTGCCGCCGAGATGTCCAAAATGGGCACCATGGAGCAGTTGGAATTACTCGATCAATTTCACGTCCAAAAAAGCGACCTAGAGAATCTTGACGGCGAGAAATTTGGCCTCATCGAACGCGATGGGAAAAAGCTCTATCGCTTCCGCACTCAAGACTGGCGCTTGTATTTCGAGGTCAAGGATGGCTCCGTCGTTGTCCATCGAGTGCTGCACAAAGGCACTTTTTCTGACTTTTTATTCCGCTCAAAAATGCCTTTGGCTGAAGACGAGGAATTGGCGCAATCCAAGCACTTCTGGAAGCTCATCGATGAAGGCCGCAATGCGAAACGCATCTAATATTTCCCCTTCTCCAAAACCTACTTCACGAATGAAATTCATTGTCTACACCGTCGCACTGGCCATACTCGGATTCGGCTGGATGAACCACTTGCAAAACAAGCAATCTGTTACTGCGGTGACGGAACTTTCCTCGACTATCAATGACAACAACATCAGCAGTGACATGCTGCCCGAGTTATTAGAAAACACCAAGGATGGCTCACAGAAAAAGGCGATCAAGGAGTTGATGGCACAACTCATAGGTCAGGAGACAGATGTCGAAGAAACCACCGAAGCCGCTACGGCACTGGCCGAGGACGTCGATAACAGCACAACCTTCATGGGCATTTTGCTAACATTTTTGACCGCGGGATACGCGGGTATTCTCTTCGTCATGCACATCCTGCCGATCTTGGCTCACCGCGCCACGCACCAAATATTCGACAGCGGAGCTCAACTGGAAAAAGATTTGATGTCGGATGCCCGCTCGAAAGTTGCCCAAGGCGACTACGAAGGTGCAATCCAAGCATTCCGTGAAGCCGCAGAAAAAGATCTAGGGAATCGCCTGCCATGGGTAGAAATCGTCAAGCTCCAGCGCGACGTGCTACAAGTGCCTGCTGCCGCCATCGAAACCATCCGCGAGGTATTGGAAAAATACACCTGGCAAGAAAACGATGCCGCTTACTTCCTGTTCCGCCTCGCCGAGCTCTACGATGCCGACATGGGCGAGCGCGAGAATGCCGTTTCAATTATGCAGCAGGTGATGCAACAATTCCCAGAAACTCGTCACTCCGCCAATGCCCGCCACAAGCTTCACGAGTGGGGAGTGGTCTGATCGACTGCATTCCCTGCGCCGTTGGCTCTCACGCCAACGGCTCTGTCTAACGGCATTGAGTTGCTGTTCCGCAGTACTTTTTGCTGATGACTGGTCGCTGATCGCAGCAGCATTTTGGATCCTGTTCTTGATCATTGCCTGGACGGATGTGAGGAAGTTCTTTCTACTATGCCTCGCGCTGAGCCTTCTCTGTGGTGGACTGCATCGCTATCGGGTGACAGAACATTTCACGCAGCTTGCTGAAATCACGAATGCATCGCTCAGCACATTTGAAGTAAAAATCACCAATATTCCCAAGCAACGTGCTCAATCATGGGAAGCTCAAGCCCGTGTGCTGACAGGCGAAATATCCGCGCTGAACGGCAAAAAGATCGCCCTCAGTGGCAGCGGAGCCGCACCAGCATCTGGAGCATTTCTGCTCGTGCATGGCCGCATCGAAGCCGCCGAAGGTCCACGCAACTGGGGGCAATTTGATCAAGCGGATTGGTTGCGCCGCAATGGTAATATCGGCATCTGTTTTGCCCAAGAAGTCAGCAATGCGGGCCGATCCGACGATGCCTTGATGCGCTGGATTTTTCACCTGCGTCAAAAATTTCGCAACGCAATCACCCAAGGGCTTACACCTGGCAGTGATGAATTCAAAGTAATTCTTGCAATGGTGATTGGCGAACAACCTCCTTACCAAGACGGTCTGATCTTGCCGTTTCGCAACAGCGGCACCTTGCATCTTTTTTCCGTGAGCGGTCAGCACGTGAACCTCGTGGCTTTACTATTGTGGCTTGGCCTGCGCATTGCCCGCGTGCCGCGCAAGTGGGCGATCGCACTGCTGATACCTGCGATCTTTTGCTATGCACTTGTCACCGGTGCCTCGCCACCCGCCATGCGTGCGGCATGGATGGCTTCCGTCTTCCTCGCAGCATTTTTGTTTCAGCGAAAACCGCATTTGATGAATGCCTTGGCGATCGTCATCATCGCCGCTTTACTGTTGCAGAGCAACCTGATCTTTCTGGCCGGGGTCCAACTTTCCTATGGTGTGGTCGCCGCCATCTCGATCGGGTTGGCCTTGAGCCAAAATTTCATCAAGAATTTGAGTTATCACGATAGCTACTTGCCGCGCGAACTCTACACCCGCAAGCAAGAATTCATTGGTAACAGCTGGGAAAAACTTTTGCAATCACTCGGCATTTCGCTAGCGGCCTGCCTTGGTTCGGCCCCGCTAACGATCAAACATTTCGGAATGATCACGCCGATCTCGATTGTGTCCAATTTATTTCTGAGTCCACTAGTTTTTGTATTGTTAGGCTTGGCGATGCTTTCGACCTTTCTCTCGGTGCTCTCACCCACCGCATCATCGTGGTGCAATCAACTGAATGCACAAGTTGCCCGTGCTTGCATCGGCACGTCGGCATTATTTGCGGCCATTCCCGGTTCACACCAAAATCTCTCTTGGCATCGGATCAAAAATGACTCCATTCACATTCACGATCTTTCACGTGGTGGTGGTGCAGCTCTTGTGCAAACTCGCAATTCAGACGTTCTGCTAGATACCGGCAATGAGCGAAATTTCCGCAATATCGTGCTACCAAGTTTACGCTATTTTGGCTGCGAACCAGATACCATTTTTTTGAGCCATCCAGAATCCCATCACATCGGCGGTGCCACCATCGCCACAGATCACTTGCGTTTGCGGCAAATGATCAGCCCGGTGAGCCAATCGCGCGCGGTCTCATTCCGCAGCTTGTATGCAAAAGCTATCCGCTCGAAGTTACCACTCTATCAGGCCCGTGAGGGAGTGGTGATCCGGCAATCCCACGATGTCAGTTGGACGATTATACATGCTCCTGATCCACAAGATCGCTATGCCATCGCCGATGATCGCGTCGCCATATACCTGCTCACGTTTCACGGTTACCGGATTCTATTTCTCAACGATGCCGGCCCCAGTGCGTGGGACGCACTGCTCGAAAGCTATGATTCGTTGCGCTGCGATGTTATCGTTTGTGGAAGACATCAACTGCATCCGCTCATGGCGGAAGAAATACTCGATCTCTGCCAGCCGCGTGTGATCATTTCAACGCACGCAGATTTTCCCGCTGAAGAAAAAATCCCCTCATTTTGGCCCGAGCAACTCGAGCAGCGCAATATCATCCTTTTTGATCAGGGACAAACGGGCATGATGCGACTGGAATACAGATCATCGGGACAGCTAGTTTTTCAGAGTTTTCTCGGGCATCATGAATTCACGCTCGATCAAACAAGCGCACGTGACTAATTGAACCAGGGCTTGCATTTTTAATCGACCTCACTACATTCCCCGTCAACAACCAACGAATCATCGATGCCGAACTACGATTACGAATGCGAAACCTGCGGAAAACGCTTTGAGCTTTTTCAGAGCATGAAGGACGACAAACTTGTGAACTGCCCTACCTCCATTTGTGATCAAGGCGGAAAAGTCAAACGCCTGCTTGGCACCGGCGGCGGCATCATTTTTAAAGGTGGTGGATTTTATCAAACCGACTACCGCTCCGAGTCTTACCAGAGTGGAGCGAAAAAAGACTCGGCTAGCCAAGCCACGCCAGCAGCCGCTCCAGCACCCGCCAAGGAGAGCAAACCATCAGGCCCTACAAGCGCTTAATACTTCACATTCCTTGAACAATTTTTCTCAATCGTATTCTTGCATAATCAACCATTTTCTCTAAAAACAACTTCACGCGTCATTCCAAACATCTTATGAAACCATCACGCCTCTTGCCTCTTGTTCTTGCTTTGTTCGTGCATCAAGCAACTGCCGCCGTCAGTCTGAAAACAGAAGATGCCGCAGCAACAACCGTTCCTTCCACCATTGAGGGCCCGATTAAAGAAGCACTAGAAGCTTTCAATGACGGCCGTCACGTGAAAGCCATCGATCTGGCCCGCCCGCTTGCCGAAAAAGGCAATGCCGATGCCATGTTTCTCATGGGAGTTGCACACGAAAGCGGTCGCGGCGTGGAGCTTTCGCGCGATAAAGCGTTAGATTTTTTCAAAAAAGCCTCCGCGGCTGGACAAAAAGACGCGACCTACCACCTCGCTCAGATTCTCCTCAGCTCCAAAGAAAAAACAGAACGTGAGCAAGGGAAGAAAAACCTCGAAGAAGCTGCGATTAAAGACCCAGCCAATGCGGGACGCATTTTGGGCGAAGCCTACATCAAGGGCATGATCACCGAGAAGCCAGACTTCGATCTCGCCGCTCAGTGGTGGACTGCCGCTAGTGAAGCGGGTGACGTTCCATCGATCCTCGCTCTAGCGCGCCTGTATGAAGCCACGAAGGATTTCCCTGAAAAAGCCGATGCCAAAAAAGCTCTCGAACTCTATCAGAAAGCCATTACACTCGGTGACAAATCAGCGCTCGTAGCCGCTGGCTCACGTTTGCTCAATGGCGATGAGACCATTCGCGATGAAAAAGAAGGTCGAGCCATGCTCGCGAAGGCGATTGAAGAAAAGCAATTCGATGCCTACCTCGCGCTCGGTGACTTCGAGGAAAGCGTGAAAAAAGATGCCAAAGCAGCACTCGCCCAATACGAGCTCGGTGGTGCATCCAAGCAAATCGATTGCGCCCTGCGTGCTGCCGATTTTTACCTCGAAGGCAAAGATGACACCGAGAAAAACGAAATCAAAGGCACCGAATGGCTGCGCAAAGCCGCTGAAATCGGTCACCCCGTTGGCAGCTATCGCTATGCGGCCAAGTTGCTGCAAGTACCCGATCCTGACGAGCGCAAGCCCGAAGAGAAAATCGATTCCGCGCGCCGCGCCTACGACCACTTACTAAATGCCGCCATGGGTAACATCGCCCAAGCCCAAAACGAAATGGCCTTATTCTATCTCTCCGCAGCCATGGGCGTAGCTGATCCTTCGGCTGCCGCAGGTTGGTTCCAACGTTCCGCACAAGCGGGTAATGCCGTCGCCATGAACAACCTCGCCACCTTGTATGAAAAAGGTTATGGTGTTGCTCAAAACTTTTCTCAAGCGGGACAGCTCTATGAAGCATCGGCTCGCAGTGGTAATCCACAAGGCGCCGCCTCCGTCGCTCGCTTAATGGCCTCAGGTACTGGCACCAAGAAAAACCTGCCTCAAGCATGGGCTTGGGCCAACATTGCGATTCAAAACGGCGACAAAGATGCCAAAACTCTGCTTGGCGAAATTTCGACCATTGCCACAGCGAAGGACGTCGAAGATGGCAAAAAAGCCCTCGAAGAACTGCGCAAGGAATTGAGCAAATTGAGCGATCCTGCTGCAGCAAAAACCGCAGACGACAAAGATCCTACCGTCGATGCGCCGAAGGAAGATGCGCCGAAGGAAGATGCGCCGAAGGAGACCAAGGACGACAAGAAGAAAGACAACTAACCACAGCCGCTGTGAAAGTTCTGATCACTGCAGGGCCCACTCGTGAGCCCATCGACCCAGTGCGTTTTCTGACCAATCGCTCGTCGGGGCGCATGGGCTACGCCTTAGCCGAGGCTTTTGCGCGCCGTGAAGAACAAGTGTTGTTGATTTCCGGCCCCACGCAGCTCGATATCCCGGATCACGTCGATTTCATTCCCGTCGAAACAGCGCAGGAAATGTATGATGCCGTCGCCCACTACCTGCCAAAGATGGATGCTGCAATTTTTTGTGCCGCCGTCGCCGACTACACGCCTGTCACCGTAGCAGCACAAAAAATCAAAAAGTCTGCCGACACGCTCACCCTTGAGTTGAAAAAAACACCCGATATTTTGGGCTCAGCCCGACAAGTCATTGGCTTTCAAGGATATCTGGTGGGCTTTGCCGCGGAAACAGAAGATTTAGAGCAAAATGCGCGGACGAAACTGGAGCGTAAAGGCTGTGACATGATCATCGCCAACAACGTTTCCCGAGCAGGCATCGGATTTGACTCGGCAGAAAACGAAGTATTGATCGTAGAAGCAGCAGAAAACACCGCCTTGCCGCGCGATACCAAAGAACACCTCGCTCAGCACCTAGCCGACATCATCAGCGAGCGCTGGCTGCGCAAGCACGGCACAATGAGCTAGCCTATCAAGTCCCTTCAAGCGCTATACGCAGCACGAATCATTTCGGCCCAGTTTTTGGCCCGTTGCCCAAAACTTAGATCGTCGTTCGCGTAGAGCACACCTCGGGAAACATTGATCACATCTTCCGCACTGCGACCCGCTGCTGCGAGCGCTGCAAGATCACCACCTTGCGCACCCAAGCCAGGGACTAACAAAGGAGCATCGGGAATTTTCGGTAAGACCGCTGCGGAATTCGTCAATCCGACCACGTAGCCAACATCGGTGGCCATGTTAGCTGCGCGCGAACGCTCACCGAGGGCGGTGACGAGCTCAAAAACTGATCGGCCATCGGCCAAAATTTGTTGCTGAAAATCTTGCGAGCCCGCATTCGAGGTGACCGCTAGCAAGTAAATACCTTTGCCTTGCCAAGAGAGAAATGGCTCGATCGAATCATAGCCAAGAAACGGATTCAGTGTGACCGCGTCGACTTTCCAGTGCTCGAAATAACTATGCGCATAGTATTTCTGCGTCTCACCGATATCGCTGCGCTTGGCATCAAGAATGATCGGCACTTCACGAGGCATCCACGGTAGTAAGCGGTCAAGAATTTCAATGCCCTGCAATCCCATCGCCTCAAAGTAGGCCATATTCGGTTTGAATGCCGCAGCATGTTCCCAGGTTTGCTCGACGACCGACTTAAGAAATCCCTCGACGGCAGCGATGTTGCCATCTACGGGGCGAGGGTCCAGGCCAACACAAAGTCGAGAATCAGTTTTCGCAATTCGGGCAGCTAATCGTTCGGCGTATCGCATGCCCCAATGATCAAACGAAATCCTCGCCAATGGCAAGCATTAGTCTCATGCCTCAGGTGAAATCGATCACTTCTTGCCTTTTTTGGAAAAAATTAAGAGCAATAGAAAAGCGCCCAAAGTCGCCGTGATGATCGAGCCCCAAGATGGCAGTAATCCATTGTCAGACGTGGCGGGTAGGAACGACAAAAATTTTGCAATGAAGCCACCGACAATCGAGCCGCCAATGCCTAACACAACGGTAAAAAGGCAACCACTTTTTTGTTTGCCCGGTGTGATCCATTTTGCCAATGCGCCTGCAAGCAAACCCAAGATGATGAAACCGATAATATCACTCATAAAATACATTATCACTCTCACGCTGCTTAGCAATCGCAATCGCACGAATACACGAGGAGTCCCAGAATACGAAACCATTACCCCAGTGCTAAAAATTTTGACCTTTTCGCCGATTCATGCACAATGAATTCATGCACGATAGACGCATTGATGATTTGGCCCGCCAATTGGTTCGCTACTCCACTTCGCTCAAAAAAGGCGAGAAAGTTTTGCTAGATCTCTACGATGTCCCCGAGAGCATTGGCATTGCCTTGATCCGTGAAGCGCGGGCTGCTGGAGCAATTCCGGTGCTACGCTTGCAATCGAGTCGCCTGAGCCGCGAGATGATGCGCGGTGCTACTGAGCTACAATACGAATTAATTTCGAAGCATTTGCTACAGGAAATGAAAGATATGGACGCTTACATAGCGATCCGCGGTTCGAATAACATTGCGGAAGCCAGCGATGTGCCAAGCCAGCGGATGAAGCTCGTGATGGGTAAGATGCGCCCAGTGCTAGATCATCGAGTCAAGAAAACCAAGTGGTGTGTGTTGCGCTGGCCTACGGCATCGATGGCACAACAAGCAGGCATGAGCACAGAGGCTTTTGAGGATTTTTATTTCAAATGCTGCCTGCTCAACTACAAAGCGCTGATCCCAGCGATGAATGCGTTAAAAAAACTCATGGATGCCACCAGCGATGTCCATATCAAAGGTCCTGGCACGGATCTCCGTTTCTCGATCAAAGGTATCCCCGCCGTCATCAGTGGTGGAAATTACAATGTCCCCGATGGCGAAGTTTTCACCTCTCCTGTGAAGGATTCCGTAGAAGGCGTGATCAGCTACAATGCGCCGACAATCTATCAAGGCATTCCTTTTGATGCGATCAAACTGACCTTCGAGAAAGGAAAAATCGTCAAGGCTGAGTCACCAGGAAAAACCAAAGAGCTCAATAACATTCTCGATGCCGATGCGGGCGCGCGTTACATCGGGGAATTCGCTCTGGGCTTTCACCCACATATTCGCCATGCGATGCGTGATATTCTGTTTGACGAGAAAATCTGCGGTTCTTTCCATTTCACTCCGGGCCAAGCCTATGAGGAGGCCGACAATGGAAATCGCTCGCAAGTCCACTGGGATATGGTCAGCATCCAGCGCAAGGACACGGGAGGTGGCGAGATTTACTTCGATGGCAAATTGATTCGCAAGGACGGCGTGTTTTTACCGAAAGCTCTTTACAAGTTGAACGGATGAATATGGCGAAAATCATTGCCGTTTGGTGGTTGATTCTAGCAGCGCTACTTGCGGCACAGGAGTATCGGCCTATTCGCGAGAATGTGCCCGCAATCACGCGCGAATTCCGTGGAGCATGGGCGGCGGTGATTTACAATATCGACTGGCCTAGTAAAAGCACGTTATCCGCAGCAGCGCAGAAGGCTGAAATGGTTGGTATCTTGAATCGAATGGTCGAGTTACGCATGAACGCACTGATTTTTCAGGTGCGGCCCCAATGCGACGCCGTCTATGAGTCAAGCAGCGAACCCTGGTCATCGTGGCTCACAGGCACGATGGGGAAATCTCCTGGCTATGACCCCCTCTCCTTCACGATCGCTGAGGCGCACCGTCGTGGCATCGAAGTGCACGCGTGGTTCAATCCATTTCGTGCTCTTGCCAATGCTGCAACTCCAGTGTCAGCAAATCACATTACCCGCAGCGCACCGTCTCTGACAAAAAAATATGCCACTATGCAGTGGTGCGATCCTGCCATACCTGAAACACGAACACGTGCTCTTTCGGCAATGCTCGACGTCGCCCGCCGCTACGATGTGGATGGTATTCACATTGATGATTATTTTTACCCTTATCCGATTGGTGGTGCTCGCTTTGCCGATGGCAAGACCAATGCCGAACGCCGTGCACTGGTCGATCAGTTTGTACAGCAAATGTATACGCAACTCAAACAGGTCAAACCATGGTTGCGCATCGGCATCAGTCCCTTTGGCATTTGGAAACCAGGAATCCCCGAGGGCACGACAGCTCAGTTGAACGCCTATGAGGATCTCGCCTGTGATGGGCGCAAGTGGCTTGCCAATGGTTGGTGCGACTACATGGCTCCGCAACTTTATTGGCGAATTGAAGGACCTCAGAGTTATCCACTGTTGCTTAAATGGTGGCGTGCTCAGGGCTCACGACCCGTATGGCCAGGCATTGCCACATCACGATTGTCAAGCAGTGAAGACCCTACACGCAAGGCCGAAGAAATTTACAATCAAATCCTGCTCAGCCGTAGCATCTCCGGATCACAGCATGCGGGACATTTGCACTGGAGCGTAAAAGCGCTGATGGAAAATCGCGACAACGTCAACGCATTGTTAAAGAAAGCCTATAGCACAGGAGCACTCGTTCCTCCACTCGCAGGTGCGCCAAGCATCGCCCCCGCCATGCCAGAAGCAACAGCACGCGCGGAAGGCAAGGAGACAAAAATCTCTTGGCGACATCGAGATGTTAGCATCAAGAAAACGATCTTACAGGCGCGTTATCGAGGAAAATGGTTCACCTATCAAATTCTCGGCTCGCAAGAACAACCGGTGAGCATTCCCTTGGCAGAAGCAGTGGCTATCAGTAGTGCAGATCGATTCGGCACGACTAGTGCACCGCGGATACTCGCCCGCTGATCAGGATTCAATACTCGCCTTCACGCATAGCAATTTTCTTCTGCGTAATGATGCCAAGGACTGCTTGGAGATCGATGGCGGCGGATTCGGGCAATCAAATGGATGATTGGTTGGTATATCGCGCACAATGATGTGCAGCGTAGCCTACGGGAATCGACGTTTCATTTCGTCTCGCGAGCAGCAAGGCACACTACTGCGTCTACCAGGCCCTGAGAAATCCGCAGGTCGGCACACAAGAGGACGAGACCCAATGCAACGTGAGCTTACACAAGGGGGCATTCGGTCGAGTTTTCTTCGAGAGTAGTATTGCAATACGGACAAGGCATGAACGGAACTTAGAAAAGGAATGTTTTGACTGCTAGACGAAAAATGCGCAAATTCCGCGCATGCCAAATTTTGAAGGTAAAGTTGCAGTGGTCACCGGTGGTGGTCGGGGCATTGGTCAGTCTATCGCCAAAGCATTTGTCGAAAACGGAGCCAAGGTGGCGGTAGTCAGTCGCAGTCTCTCCAGTTGCGGTGCCGTAGCGGATCAGCTCAATGCCAGCCATCCGGGGGCAGCCAAAGCCTATGCCGTCGATATCGCAGATCACGAAGCAGTGCAAGAACTGAGCAAACAAATCATTGCCGACTTTGGCGCGGTCAACATTCTCGTCAACAACGCAGGCGTCACGCGTGATGGATTACTGATGCGCATGAAAGAAGAAGACTGGAACACCGTTCTCGATACGAATCTCAAGGGAGCATTCAATACCGTGAAGGCATTCATGCGCTCGCTGATGAAAGCAGAAGATCCGCGCATCATCAACATCGCCTCAGTCATTGGCCTCATCGGCAATGCTGGCCAAGCAAACTATTCTGCGAGCAAGGCGGGATTGATCGGTTTCACGAAAGCCGTTGCCCGCGAACTGTCAGGACGCGCTGTGACATGCAATGCTGTCGCACCAGGCTTCATAACCACTGACATGACTGGCGAGCTCTCGGAAAAACTGCGGGAAGAAGTCATGGCAAAAATTCCGCTCGGATCCTTCGGTGAGACTGCCGATATCGCAAACGCCGTGCTATTCATCGCCAGCAAAGAAGCGCGCTACATCACGGGACAAGTAATTGCTGTCGATGGTGGCATGACGATGTAACTTCAATTTCATCATGGAACTACTCCTACTACGACACGGCAAAGCAGAAGCTCACGGATTACCAGCAGGCGATGCTGAACGCGCACTGGTTGGCAAGGGCATCGATCAATCGCGTCGCGTAGGAGAGTATCTGCGTCTTGCGGGATTACTCCCAGAGATCGTCCTCACCAGCCCCATGGCGCGGGCTAAACAAACCGCCGAACATTTTTGCAAAGCAGCGCAGCTACCCGGTCCTGTCATTCAATCGTGGCTGGCTTTTGGCATGCACCCAGACGCCGCGCTACGCGAACTGAGTGCGTTTTTCGAGTTCAACCGCGTTTGCATCGTCGGCCACGAGCCTGATTTTTCATCGCTCATCGCGTGGGTGACAAATGGAGAAGGAGGCGCAGTGGAGATACGCAAGGGAGCCATAGCCTTGCTCGAAATCAAACCGCCGTCGCGCTCTGGCATTCTCCGCTTTGTGATTCCCCAACGCATGATGCAACCGCTGACAGATCGGGCAGATCGGCTAACTGACGATTGATCAGAATTGACATCCGCAAGCTATGCGCTAACTTTTTTACTTTATGAAGCACATCACCAAACTGCTATTTTGTACCGCCGCAGCGATCGTCATCACATCCTGCAGCATTGGAGCTTCAATATCCTACTGCGGTAGCAGAGCCTGCACCGACTGCAAAACCTGCAAGTCCTCAACTGAGGCCAATAAAACTGGTCAGAGCACTTGTAAGTAAAATTAACCGTTTTTTCCATCTTCATGGTGCCTGCGTCACACGCACGCGGGCATACAGCTTAACAGGTGTGGTGTCCGTAGCCGTGGCGCTTACGCGGACCACATCATTTGCTGGAGCAAGGACATCACTCATTATGCTTGTGGAAAAATTCACCGTGATACCGCCTGCCGTAGTGCCACCATTGTGCCATTGTTGAAGGTCGACCGACCATTCATAGGCCAGTGATAGATCGGATGCTGGAGTGTTTGATAAGCTGTGCTCAAAAATGATTTGTCCACTCGCAGCGGACAATTGTACTAATCCCCGTGAGGCGAGGTCAGGGCGAGTGCCGAGGATATTTTCCACTCCATTAGCGACACCATCCCCGTCCATATCAGCATCCGCCGCGGTTTGCGAGTTGTTCGCAAAAGCCCCAACCCATGCCGCATAGGTGCCAGCTGGCGGAGCTGTAACGGTGAGCATAAAACTGTGACTCACCACTTCATTTAGGCTGTTGTAGCGCTCGATGGTTAGTGGATAATCTGCTGCCTCTACAGTCAGAGAAAGAGGTCCGCTGATCAGACCGGAGCTAGCGTCCAAGCTTAGTCCAGCAGGAACCAAAATGCCACTCGCCCAACGAAAAAGTGATGGTAGGTTGATCGAGCCGGTGCGTAAGGCGGTGACAAATTGCTGATTCGCCACGCTGTTAGGCCACCCTGGCGTGACGACTTCCGCAGGAGCCTCGTTGTCGGTGACTGTGATGTTGGCATTCGCCGCAATGTAGCCAGCAGTCTCAGCATTGATTGAGGCATTGGCTACACCGTCGACTTCGTTGTCATCAATCGCCGAAATCGCAAAATTAGCCGATGTTTGCCCTGCTAGAATCGTAACTGAATTTGGCACACTCACATTCAGCAGTGATGAACTCGTCAAAGCAACAACTAGGTTTGCGCTAGGTGCAGCAGCTACACTCACCGTTCCTGTAGCGGCATTAGCTCCTGCATTTTCCGCAAATGTCGAGGGGCTGATCGTCAACTGCAAGCTCGGTGTGCCGCTTGTGCTGCTGGAAATTTGCACATTGTCTAGAGCTAGCCCATCACGCGAGCCTGAGCCAGGCAAAGCACTGGGCGTGTAGAGCCATCGCAGATAAACCGTAGAGCTGAGATTTTCCAAAGCAGCCGGCAGCGCGATGTTGGTAAACGATGTGGCAGTCCCCGCATCGATCGTTCCAGAGGTATAACTCGCACCGTCCACAGCAACATAGCCCGAGGTGGGCGAGGTGGTGCTGTATTCCAAAATGAAATCATGTGAGCGAGTTTGCTCACGGATTTTCACCACATCATAACTGATGCGCAAGTTGTTCAACGAGGTCGTATTCGCGATCGCCATGACTAACGAGCCCGTATCAAATGCTCCACCTGAGCCTAACAGGCCAATACGTGAATCAAAGTTGTAGTTGGCGCCCGTCGCCGATGTCGCGGTTCCTACACTCATCGTAAGATCCTCCACAGCACCATTGAAACAACTCCAGCCATCGGGGTAGGTAGTTCCCGAGGCACCTGGAGTGGTCGAGAAATTCTGCGAATAAGAACCACTGGCTAACGAAATGGCAGGAGTCAATGCTCGTCGACGGCGGACCGTGGTGGAGCTTGTCACCACCCACTGACTTGCATCCCATGAACCTGCGTCATCGCCCCCCTTGTAATAAGCCGCTTTACCTGCATTCACGGCACCGACGTTGGGCTGCGAACTAGTGTCATTACCATATCCGACTCGACTGACCACCGCGCTACTCGCATTGCGCAACACTAGGGCATCTCCACTATTCCCGAGCGCTGGCCAGGTGCTGGGAGCTGAGAAAAATGTCAGATTATTACTCGCTACGATCATTTTACCGTCGCGTGGATCGGCATCATCGACAGGCAGAAGCGGATCTTTCGCAGCACCATTGTAAATGACAATCAAGGTGCCAGCGGGAATATTGTCCCATGCTGCTGATGCGGTGAATGTCAGACGCGAAGCAGAGTTATCGGACAATGACCAGTTGCGGAAACTTGCTGCCTGGAGGGTAAGAATTTCAACCCACTCGGCCGCACCTGCCCCTTGGCTAAATTCATGAATCATCGCTAGACGGGAGAGTGCTGACTCCATTCCGCGTAAAACCAATCCACTCTGGTAGGAGTATCCTGCGCCCGCCATAACAGAGCTGAGCGGGCGTTCAAGGATCTGCACGGTCTCAGACAAAAATGAATCACTGCTATGATTACCGTCAGAAACGATCACGCGACAACGCCACAGCTTGCCTGAACGTGATGCGGAATCTGTTAGAATCGCATTTTGTGAGCTAGCATTATCTGTAAAAGTGCTACCGTTGCTGCTCGATTGCCACTGATATGACGTCGTCATGCTCGCGCCTTCGGGATCGTTCGCTGTGACGTTGGTCACGCTAAGTTCCTCATCCGCGTAAAGATTTCCGCTAGCAGAAAGCGCAACCGCCGAAATGATCGGGACTTGATTGACCAGCGAAACATTGATGGCTGCGGAATCGTTTGATGCACCTTCGCTATCAGTGGCCCTGGCAACTAAGGTGTGACTGCCCAAGGGCGGTGAAATGCTAAACGAATATGGTACTGTTAGATCGGTCTCGACAACCGAGCCATTCAACAGCAAGGCAACGCTGCTCACTACACCAGCATTTCCATCGCCCGTGAGATCACTCGCATCTACCGTCACGGCGATGGCACGCCCCGGAGAAAAGACCCGGTTTTGCGATGGATCGGTGATCGTCACACTAGGAGAGGGATTCACAGACGCTGCCGATGTGCCGAAAATTTTGAGCTCTGCTGCGGTGAGTGAGCCACCAGTTGAGTTGCTCGCGGTGCTACGATCTGCCACGCGCAAGGTCCATGTGCCTGCACTGGATTCGCCCCAATGGCGCACCGAGCTAAATGTCCAGTTGGCAAAATTGTCATTCGAGTCGGTGTGAACTTCCGTCAAACGACTCACCATGCCCGATGGCGAAGTCAGCGAAATTTCCAAATTACCACGCGAAGTGTGATTGATATTAAGCCGCACAGTCACATGCTCCACGCGCTGATTTCCCCCGCCTACGGTAAAACTGCGGGTGACACCGGCAGCACTGTTATCAGGAACGCTCAGCGGAAGACCCGTAGCAGTCACCGCAGTTGTTTTTTGCGTTGCGAGATTCGTCCATGTTGCTGCCATTGTTACAGCGGTCTGTGCATCGATTAGACCTGCGCCGAAGTCATGGTGAAAATGAATCCCGGCAGCATTATCCAGCCAGCCAGCATCAGCAGGCCGGAATTGGTAGGCACTGCGAATCAAGATTTCCTGCACATCGCGCCACCCGAGATTTGGATTTTTTTCTAACATTAATGCCACCACACCAGCCGCACTCGGTGTCGAAGAAGAAGTCCCTCCGAAATCATTGGTGTAGTCACCTCCGTTTGCCGATGTTGCCGTATTGTATCCGTTGCTACCCGTTCGATCGACAGTCGTGATGCCTAGCTCCCCACTTGATGGCGCACAAACGACCACGTTGCTTCCCGGTTCAGAATAATACGCGCGAGCACCTAACGAATCTGTAGCTCCGATGGAAATCGTATGAATTGAATTCGCGTAGCCGTCATAGTTGGAGTTATCGCCTACGTTACCTCCATTTCCCGCTGCCCACAGAATGATCGTGCCCTTGCCTCCGCGTCCCATGGCAGTAGCATTTTGCAGCGCAGCCTTGGTTAGAGGGCCAGGCTCTTCTACGATAGTTCCCGTATCATTCGGTCCCCAACTGTTCGACAAAATCGGAATCAAGTTTGACAAATAGCTCATCGCCTCTGCTTCTTGCGCATCAGTTACAGAAGCGGCAATCAAACGCATACCCACCAGAGTCGCATCGGGCGCGGCGCCAGATACCCCGAGCGAGTTATTTCCCTTCGCCGCTGCATTTCCCGCGCAGGCTGTACCATGGTCGTCTCCCGTGCTAGGATTCGGATCCGCATCATTGCCGTTCCAATCTTTGTCGTTGACTGTATCCACGTTCACACTCATATCTGGATGAGACGTCTGCAATCCATCATCTACGATACCAATGCGCACGCCTGCACCCTTAACGCCACCCGAGCCACCATAATTCCATGCACCTTCGATGTTCATGTGGGTGCGCAGCGAATTACTATTTTTATAGTGCCATTGATCGGCCATGAGAGGATCATTGGGCATCGCACGCAACGCACGCTGTGAGGCTAACAAAACATCCGCCGTGGCAATGCCTTGCTGCTCACGGAGGCTAGCCATCATATCAAGCGCTGCAAAAGGATCAGCCGCTGCCAAAATGATCCATTCGGGGGCATACGTGGGTCGGCTTTTCAATCTTAGGCGATACTTAGCTATGAGCGAACGCTCTAGAGCAGCGTCAGCCTCTAGGCGCAATTCATTTGTCACCAATCGACGATTCGCCAACGTGCGAGGCTGATTTTGCAAGTAGGCGACAGGAAATACTCCCCCTACTGCAGAGAGCTCGCGCAAACGCTGTGGCAATGTTTCCCGGGTTGCAGGCGGTTGCAGCTTTGCCATCGTTTCTTTGCCCTGCTCATCGCGCAAAACTGCTTCATCCAAGGCCATTACAATCGATTCCCGAGCCGCACCTGAGCCGATGGAATAGACGGCAACATCGTTCACCGCAGCTTCCACCATCGTCCGCTTCTCCACACGACTCACCGTCGCACTCACCTCAACACTATTCTGATCAGTCTGGTTTTTACCAAGTGATGGAACCAACCCCTGCATGACGACATCATCAGACTCCCGCAACCAGAGGCCTCCGGCAATCAACAACAATACCAAAAATGATACGGTCAGAACAAAGATGAAGCGTTTCATACAAGTTGGTGACAAAACCTAAAAAAATCGACAATAAAAAAGCAAGTAATATGCCAGCATCAAAAGAAACGCAAATGTTGCAAATCAATGATTTCCATCACTTGAATCCGTTCTTTTCGTCTCGCGATTACCAGATCTACCTCTATTTATGGCAAAATGCCAATTTCCGCAGCTCCCGCGTATGGCTTCCCTGCGGCACCTGATTGGGAGCGAAAACGAAAAAAACGCGCCTGCTGCTTTTCAGTCAATACTTGAGTTCTCAGCGATGGATCGTTAACAAGATTACCAAAATGAAAATCCACCGCAGGATTCCAATTTTTGCCATCTTTACTAAACTCCATCGTTCCGCGCTCAACCATACTATCTGGCACTTGTCGATCTTGTCGCGGTAAATACGTGAAGCCTCCGACCATCAACTCGCGCCCCATATCGACAGTTAAGTGATGTGGATGGCTCGGGATCGGTTCATTCCACGAACTATGCCAGTAGCTTTGCGCATTGCCATCGATCGCTTTTGCTGCCGAATACGTGGCATCGTGCTCGCTGCTGCACTCCACCACTTTCCAAGCAATCGGTGAAATACCCAATCTTTGCTCAGTGATCGGTCCAATGCGTTCACCCTGCACCACACAAGCTTTGAGCAAACCTCCTTGCGATAGATTGATCGCTTGCTCATAGCGAGTCGAATGCGCATCAGGCACAGTGCCATCTGTCGTGTAAACAAAACGCCACGAGTTTGATGGATCACCCTGACCATGAGGCTTCCAAGAAAAATCAGCATTCTGCGACAGAGAAATCACCACTTTGCCCGCGGCATCGCTCCCGATCAATGGTGCTGGCAAGGGAACTGCATAATGATAAACTTCTAAGCTCGCCAACGCAGGAGCCATCCGCGCCTTGATAACACGCAAGCGGATGCGCTCGGTTTTCACCGCGGGAAAACGCAGAATTTTACGAAAGCCTACAGTTTTTCCTTTGGCCACTTCTTGCCACTTACCATCGAGCCACACATCTACCGCATGCTCCGCGATGCGTTGGCCGACTTTATCCACAGCCTCGCGTACTACCACGCGGTTGATTTCTTTCGCCGCAGCCAAACGCATTTCAACTTCGCAGCTCGGATCTTTCGGCTGCCAAAAAGTTGTTAGATCATTATCTAACAACTTCTCTTCAGCAGAATTAGCTCCTTTCATCAAAGCACGATTCCCATACGTCGACTCGATCCGTCGCCCCACTTCTTCCAGGCAAGCCACATCACGATCGGAAAACAAACCATGATTATTCGGTGGCACGTTGAGTAAAAACACTCCGTTGCCGCCTGCACCACGTTCATAAATATCGAACACATCATCCGCAGTGCGCACACTTTGCTCATGTTCATTGCGCCAAAACCAGCCTGCGCGGATGGACGTATTTACTTCAGGAACCAGATAATACAGCGACTTAGCAGGATACTTTTTACCATAGACATCATACTCTTTTTGCGCGATCAACGCGTCCGATGCTACATCGTCCTGAGGCCGGTCAATGCCACTTTCTTCTAACGATGAAACCGTCAACACATTCCACTCCTCCTCACGGGTGCCTCCCGCTTCATTGCCACACCAACGCACATCAGGTCCGCCGAAAATCACTGCTTGCGGTGCCAGTTGCCGGATCAGCGCGAACCATTCCTTTTTGATGTAAGTCTGCCCACCTTTTTGCTTGGGATGCGCCCCATCAAACCACACTTCATGGATTGGCCCATACTCTGTGAGCAATTCGTAAAGTTGATTCATAAAATATCGGTTGTAATCATCCGCTTCCACTGCAATCACCGGCGCACCCTTCGGTTTGTCCGAGCGCACTTGAGACGGGTTCGATGAAAATGTTTCCGCAGAAGTAGGAATCATTGAGGCACGTGGTTTACTGCCGTTGCCATAGAGCCCCTTGGCACTCTCCATTTGATACAAATCCGCAGGCGAAAGATACACGCCCAGTTTCAATCCATGCCTGCGACAAGACGCCGCCAGATCTTTCAACACATCCCCCTTGCCTCCGCGCCATGGTGTCGCACGCACCGAGAACTCTTGGTTGTAGCGGGTCTGCCACAAGCATAATCCATCGTGATGTTTCACCGTAATCAACATCAACTTCATGCCCGCTGCTTTTGCCACACGACACCATTGATCGGTGTCCAGCGTATCACCCGGATTGAATAACTTCGGATCCTCCTTGCCGCTACCCCATTCCTGCCCCGTGAAAGTATTGATGCCGATGTGAATAAAACAAGTGAAGTCGAGCGCCAAAAAGTCGGTTTGCTGTGTCGAGGGAACCACCTGCGCCGCAAGCTTCACGATTTCCTCTGACGTCGCCCGCTGAGGAATCGGCACCTGATGCACATACGGTTGCGCCATCAGCAACGTAACGCTGGACAAGAGAGAACAGAGAATAAAAATGAAGTTCATTTTGATATATCAATAATACCAATCCACCAGCAAGGTGTCAATTAAATCCATGAGTGCTTTCATTAGGCTGATGCAGGGTCCCACTCATACACATCCATTCGATAGCTCCCTTAGCCTAGCCCTTCTAAAATTCAGCAAAGGTTACATGATGAATGCCTACACCTACGAGAGTATTGAGAACATCGAGCATACGTTGCTGCGAAGTCATCTCATGAGTGTTGATTTGCACCAGCGGATTTTTACTGCTATCGCGCAATAGGAGAAGTTGCTGGGTGAGCAACGGTAGATCGCGCGAACTCACATCCGTATCGAGCAACATCATGCTAGACCCTGATCCAGTGCTGATAGACCCATGCTCATCAAGTGAGATGAATAGCGGCTCGACCGAATTGGAATTTGAATTCATTTCTCGATCTCCAGGAAGCAGCATCGCCATATCCATTTCTCTTTTCTGAATCGTAGCGGCGACAAGAAAATAAATGAGCAGGAGGAAGCAAACATCGATCAGTGAGGAGATATCCAGCGTAGGTTCTGAATCTTGCGCAACTGCATAGGATTTATGACGAGCCATAGCGGTGGTATTTTTGGTTAGAGCAAAACGTAATTTGTTTCACTTCCATACCAACGGATGGGTATGCGACGGCCTTAGAAATCATTTTTGATATCGATAAATCCCCTCTTTTCCACTCACGAAGTAGGCGATCAAACAGGCAAGCGCAAACCACATTGCATCATGTAGGCCAAAGATCTCCATGCCCAGAATCGTGCAGCTCAACGGCGTTTTGGCAGCACCCGCAAACACCGCAATCAGTCCCAGACCCGCAAACAGTTCCACGGGCATCCCCATTCGTGAGCCTAACACATTTCCTAGCGCCGCGCCGATGAAAAACAGCGGAGTCACCTCACCGCCCTTGAATCCACTCGACAAAGTGATCACCGTAAAAAGCAGCTTCCACGCCCAGCTCCAGTCATCGGCACCTCCGGGTTCGAAGCTAGACAAAATCGATACCCCGCCATCGCGCATCGCCGTGACGCCGAGGCCCAAGTAATCCGCTGATCCGCAGAGCATCACCATCAGGATCACCAATACACCGCCCCAAAATGCTCGCCATACAGGGCTCTCCCACGCACGCGCAAATCCACGCGTGGCGAGATCAGATGCGGCAACAAACAATCGCCCCGTGAGACCGAAACATAGTGCAGCCGTTATAACTGCTATGCCCAGAGTAAACGATGGCACCGCAAGTCCATCCCGAGTGAGACCACAGCCACGATAGTCCGTGTGATGCACTCCCCACGCGAGGCAAGCCGCATAGCCCAGCCACGCTGCCGCCAACGCCGTAGGCAGCAAGCGCCAATGCCACCGACCGCGCACGGGCAGCTCCACCGCAAAAATCGCCCCAGCCCAAGGAGTGCCGAACACCGCACCAAAACCCGCAGCGATGCCCGCCATCAATAACAACCGCTGTTGATTTTTTTCTAACGAAAAAATCCGATTCACCGTTGCCGCGATGCCGCCACCCATCTGCACGGCAGTTCCCTCACGACCCGCAGATCCACCAAACGCATGCGTGATCAGGGTGGCTAACAAAACCATGGGAACCAAACGCAAAGGCACATTGCCGTGCAGCTCATGCATTTCTTTCACTAACAAATGCGTACCCTGCCCCGCATTGCCTCCCCATCGCTGATACATCCACGCCAAAAACATACCTACCACAGGCAGGCCTAACAACATCATCGGATGAACCGCATGAAAGCGAGTCACAAAATCAAGACTAACTAAAAACAAGGCACCTAGTGAACCTGAAACGGCGGCCACGATGACAACACCTATCACAAAGCGCAACCATCCACCATGAAAAAGCGGCGGCAGTGTAGCTGCTTGATTTCCTTCATTCATCTCACATGATTCGCAACCGCGCCAGGTCTTGCGTATCCACAAGCCCAACGGGACGCAACTCATCATCGAGCACAACCACATCATCGATACGATGCGAGCCAATGGTATTCACGGCTTGTACCGCTAAGGATGAGGCCTGCACCGTAATGGGCTGGCGCGTCATGTAGTCGGCCACCGCATGCGCTCCGAGATGTGGATTTTTTTGGAACGACCTTACAAAATCACCGTGCGTGAACACACCGGCCAACTTGCCATCTGATGCTGCAATCACACATGCCCCCGAACGTGCCTGGGTCATCGCCACCAAGGCATCATTCACCGTGGCCGATTCATGCACATACGCCAGTGAGTCACCCGTGCGCATGATGTCAGAAACTTTGGTCAACAAGGCGCGACCGAGTGAACCTCCTGGATGGTATCGTGCGAAATCTTTTTCCGTGAAACCACGTGCATCAAGCAGAGCCATCGCTAGCGCGTCACCCATTACCAACATCGCCGTCGATGATGAAGTAGGTGCTAGGTTAAGTGGACAAGCTTCACGCTCGACGGAGGTATCCAGCACCAGATCCGCATGCTCAGCCAGAGTGGATTGAACCTTGCCCGTCATCGCAATCAAACACGCAGCTGGACGCTTCAAAAATGGCAACAAGTGCAGTAACTCCACCGTTTCGCCTGAGTAGGACATCGCAATCACTGCATCGCCATCGGACACCAGACCAAGATCGCCGTGTAGGGCATTTTGCGAATTCAGCACTACAGTAGTCGCGCCTGTCGAGTTCAAAGTCGCCGCAATTTTGTGGCCAATGTTGCCAGATTTTCCTACGCCAACAACGACGATTTTCCCGCGCTGCTCAAGAGTTTTTTGCAGCAATTCTACCGCGCGGGTAAACGAATCATCGAGCCGATTAGACAGAGCAATAAGACAATCCGATTCCATCAGAATCACCTGCCGTCCTAATTCAATAGCATTCATAGAAATCTAGCACCTACTGCTCTTGGCTACAGGAGGCAGAGGGGAACTTACTTTTTCTCAGGCACAGCTGGCTTAGCAGCTTCTTTGGATGCATCAGGCTTATTGATAGCAGGCTTATATTTTAGCAAAATCGATTGAGAAGCTGACAATTTTTTGCCGTTACCAAGGGTCAGTTCATACAAAGCAGCAATTGCGCCGGCTTCCTGCAAGTTCAGGTAGCCCGTGGAGAATTTATTTTCATCCTCAGTACCCCAAAGTCTCATCGCCAATTTCACCTCTTCATTAGCAAGGTGAACACGCATGATGCCTTGAGCAGATTGCTCGGCAATTTCCTCCGTGCCACCTGCATCGGCGACCAAAGCCGCATTAAACGAATTAAGAGCCTTGCTTTCCTGCTTGAGCGCCTCATAGGCCAAGCCCATGCAATAAGCCACTTGTGCCCGTTGATAGGAAGGAAGTTTCTCCTGCATGCGGTCATTACCCAGAGCAACCACGCGGTCCCAAGACTTCGTGCGCACGGCATCCCAAAAAACATATAGCTCCAATTGACGCAAATGATGATCGCGCATCAATCCATCTTTGCGGAAACCTTCCAAGGCCTTGGACAATCCTTCGAGATCACCGAGACGGCGCAAGCATTCGAGTTCGTAAAAGGCGCCGAGTGTCGAGTAGTTGTGATCGAGTGCTGTCGTAGGCTTAAACATCACCTTGCACTTGGCAAAATTTTCTTTCGCCTCTGCATACTTGCGGCCTTGGTATTCTTCCATGGCTTGACGATAGATCGGAGGCTCCAGCAAATAGACTGCTTGGCACTCCGAGATGTTCATATCCTCGGTGTCAATCGCCTGCGGAGTCGTTTTGTAGCGAATCTGCGTCTTGGTGGCAGCCACGATGAAAGCGTCATCTTTATTGCCATCAGCGTAAATGATGAAGGCAGGTGCCTGAGTCGCCGCGACGGCGGCAGGTGCGGCAGGTGCTGCTGCATCTTGAGCCATCACAGGAACTGCGAGCAAAGCAATGAGAGTAGTTACGGAAAAAAGTGTTTTCATAATCGATAATACGTTGAAATTCGTTAGGATTAGCGGGTTTCTTCAGCTTCTTTTTTCTGTTGTGCGACCGACTTGATGCCGGGCATGGCTTCATATTCTTTGACTAGCTCTTCGACATCAGCCCAAGCATCTTTATCTGCTTGAGTCATTTTTTCGTAAATCCTTCTTGTAGAATCAGCATAGTTAAATCCTCCATTGTAGGCACCTTGTTGGTCGCCAGGTTTGCCATCCAAGCCAGCAGCATTGCGCTGCCAAAGAAGCTCCATCCAGCGTTTACAAGCGGGAGCAGAATAGGCAATTGCTCCACGTTGGTTACCAAAGCAGATCGACGAGTAGCTGAAAATCGCATCGTTGATTTGACTTTGTTTCTCATAGGACAGAGCTAAAAGCATACTCACAGGTGCAGTAAACATCGAAAAGTTATTCGTTTTCCGGTCCAAGTACATCTTGGCAAACTCATTTGTCTTTGCCCAATCTTCTTTAGCTGCGAGCAATTCGACTTTGCGATAGAGCGCTTTCTCCTTTTGAACCTTCTTGTCTGATCCTTCAAAAATTTCCGTCAGATCCTTAATGGCGGTATCGAGATCAGCGGCGGCTTTACTACGACCCAAAATATCGGCACGGCCAAACATCGCCTCAAACTTGTAACCGCCATCTTTGCGGTCAAGAGCTTCGGTGTAATAATCGAGAGCTTCACGGGGAGCGCTGGTTTTTTCACGAATAAAATCTCCTACGCGAACTAAGATGAATGAGGTAAGATCTTTGGGCGTAAACGCAGATTTTAGCTCTGTGAAGAGCACCTTGATCATGGCCTCTGCCTTCACTCGCTCACCATCTTCCTTAGTGCTCTTAACCACTTCCTCAAAGACGCCAATCACGGCCATGCGTAGAAGTGCGCGCGCAACAGTGTCTTTGACGCGGACTTTAGGGAAATTGTAATAGTGCTCCTTCAGTTCAGCGGGACTATGCTTGCTTAGGTAGAACTCAGTATAGGAACCAATGGCTTCTTCCAGACCTTGCGAGGACGGATCAGTAGCCATCTCAGCGATTACATCGCGCAATCGCTCAAGGCCTTCTTCGCTACGACCTACGGCATCCATTGAGTAAATTCCAGCCACTGCGGCTTGGGCGCGGAATGGTGAGCCTTCCGCATATTCTTTCCAGAACATATCGATCCATGGTGCGGCATCCTTAATCCGTGGATTTTCTTCCTTAGGTGTGCTCTTTTGACCCAACATGCTGATCAACAGATAAACCGACTCACCGGCGACCATGTCAGCGCCGCGACGTTTCGCAAGTTCGTAGCCTTTGGTGTAATACTCCTCAGCCTCTTTTTTCTGCCCTTCGGCGAGATGAACATTGCCTTTCAAGTTGAAGGCAAGATCGAGCACTTCAGTCTGAGGAAACTCGGTCTCCAAACGATTGAGTTTTTCCAGCGCAGGAGCGTGCTCATCCGTGCCGTAGTGGCAGTTGGCACGATCATAGAGAGCAAAGGGCAGGTAGGGGTTTTTGCTCGGATCGGGGTATTCCTTGAGGAAAGAGTCCAACAGGACAGCAGCTCTTTCCAGAATCTGCATTTTCGCAAGGTTTGAGCCTTGGAAGAAAAGTGCTGCTTGACGCGATTTCGATTGTGGATACTCCGAAGCATGCTGATCCAAGAGCGGCTGTGCTTTTTCGTATTCGCCCTCAAAATAATAGGAGCCACCGAGCACGTGGAGGCAGATGTCATGCTGCTCACTGCCTTTATCCAATTTGTCGATCAACACCGTCGCGACCTCGATGCACTTCTTGTATTCACCCTCTGCAAAGAGCGAGGTCAACATCATGCGGCGCACCGCGGGAACATGCTCGGAACTGGGGAATGCCTTGAGGAAAACTTGTCCGTATTTTTCTGTGGTCAACACCTCGCCGATGATCGAACTGGTGCGCACCAATTGGAAGAGGTTGTTTTCCCGCTTCAGATGCTTCGGATAATACAACTCCATGTTTTCGTATGCAGCGAAGGCTCCGCGAGCATTGCCATTCACTTCGTGAATAAAAGCCAAGGCGAGCAATTGTGTAGTTTCTGATTGCTTGTTTTCGGTCACCGACTTTTTCGCAGATTCGAGAGTGGACTTAAGGCGACTGGCCGTGATCGAGCGGGCACCGTCAATCACCCCAGCGCGCGATCCCATTGCAGCCATGCGGACTTTTACATCCTCCAGAGTAATCTCCGTTGCGGAAACCATCTGATAGAGGGCGATCGCAGCGCGGTCCATGTTCGCCGTATAAGCATCGTGCGACAGCTTGAGAAACAGGCGATTGTATTCCTGCATTTCAAAAGGTTCGATCACAATATCTGCACGATTTTTAGCAACGAAATCAAGCAATGCCTGCTCTTGACCTTTATCGATCACGGCAGAGACGAAGGCCTGGAAACCAGCAACGATCGCGGCATCAGGTGTAGGGAAATTATCCTTGTTGCGGATCGCGATTTCCAAGTTTTCCATGCCTTCGGGAAGTTTGCCGAGCTTGAAGTAGCAAACCGCAAAATTGATGTGCAAAGAACCAGGCGCATATTTGTCCTTGCCACGCTCTTTGCTACGCTCTTCTAGGAATTTTTTGTATTGGCGGATGGCCAGATCAAACTGCTCAGCGCCAAGTGCCGCATCACCCCATTTCAGGAGGGCGATCTTGTGGTAAAGATTGCCTGCTCCGTCCTTATCGGGCGGGTAATCGCGATAGCAGGCCTCGAAGGACTTCATCGCTTCATCGAACTGATTCAAGCGACTTTGGCAAATGCCTTTGCGGTAAAACAAAATGCCAATTTTAGAACCATAGAGTGTCTTCAGGTTTGGCATGCCCGTGGCCTTGTCGAGCATCGTAAGAGCCTCCGCCCACTTATTCTCATTCATGCGCTGGAGCGAATTTGTCACCAACACATCAAGGCTTTCTCCTTGCGCATGCGCGAGGGGAGAAGCGAACATGGCCAAGGAGCAGGCGCAAAGAAAAAAAATTCGGTTGAAGCTGGAGAGTTTCATGGTGGCAAGTTTTGAGAATTGTTTTTGATGGTGTTTTTCAACGCGGATAGCGAGGGGAAGTTGTCTTAATATGATAACGCTTGAGAGAAAAAAGTCTTGGGGAAAAATGGAAAAAACCGGGGCAGACAGTCTGCGGAGGCGCAGACGGGCAGCCCCGGCATATTAGATCAGATCTTGGAAATCAATCAACAAGGTCTGTGAATGTCACGGAGCTGATTCCCGCACCAACGAGCGCATTGAGAACATCGATGACTCGTTGTTGGTTGCTGCCACCATCGACCCAAATTTGAACCAATGGTTTTTTACCGCCGGAATTGGCACCCGCTACGTAGAGTTGCAACTGCTGTGAGAGCTGAGGAACTTCGCGCGAGCTGGTATCAGTATCGAGCATTTGCTGACTGCTGCCAGCACCCGTGAAAATTGCGCCATTTGCGTCGACTTTAATAAAAAGCGGATCAATGTCAGGCATTTCTGCATCACTGGGCGCAGCGGCTGGCAATGCGAGTGGTACATCAACCTCTTTCTTTTGAATCGAAGTAGCAACGAGGAAGTAAATAAGAAGAAGGAAGCAAACGTCAATCAGCGACGAAATGTCCAGCGCCGGCATCGCTTCTTCAGCACTTTGGTATTTTCTGTGTCGGGCCATGGAGTTTTTATGTGATTTGAATTATTTACTCGTTACAAATGTCGCGAACATGACTTGGTCGACACCAGCGCCTGCTGAAGCAGCAATCGCTTTCCGCGAGTGCTTGAACACGGCATCCTTGTCACCACGTAAGTGAAGTTTGGATTTGTAGCCTTTCAGGTCATTTTGTTCCTTGGCTTTTTTCACCATATCAAAGATTGCTGTTTCATCCTCTAATGCCTCGCCTCGCTCTGTAGTAAAGGAGCCATCGGGAAGCACGTTCACAACGATTCGACCATTCTTATCTTCTTGTTTCTTTCCAAAACTAGCAATCGGCGGGCGCACCTTCACATCTTGCTTCACAATAACTGCATTGGAATTCACCACGAAGAAAATCAGCAGCAAGAACACCATGTCAATCATAGGAGACATGTCCAGAGCGCATTCCTCATCATTTGCAGAAGCGGCATTACGTAGTTTAGATGACATATTTTTCAGAGATTAAAAGTGAGCTTGAATGCTCCCCCGCAATGAGAGAGCTTTACCAATGAATCGATTAGACCGCAATGCCTTCTGGAATTTTTGCGTAGATTGTATCAGCGTTTACAGTAGCTGTGGCAGTATTAAGCATGTCTTCTGCGGCTTTGATCGAATCAGATGTCAAAGCGCTCAGTTGGTTCTTGAAGTAGAAGAACATAGAAATGCAGGGAATGGCGTTGATCAAGCCCCAAAGAGTGGTCAAAAGCGCAACCGAAATGTCTCCAGCAAGCTGAGATGGGTCAGCGGAGCCAGATTCAGCCAAGGTGCCGAAGCAACCAACCATCCCGATAACCGTGCCAAGCAGTCCAAGCATCGGTGATGCCTGAGCGCAAAGAGAGATGTAGTTGATCCAAGTCATCGATTTGCGAGTCTCGTTTGTCGTGAAGTCCGCCATGGCATCTTCTACTTGATCGCGGCCGAGGTCCTCGGGGCGAGTTGCGTCGATGTTAGGGAAAGAATAAGCAACCAAACGGCCGAGGTAGCTGGGATGAGAAGCAGCAAGCTCAATGGCTGAGCGCACGCGGACATTTGCCATGTGATCCATGAGAGCTGCCTTCAAGTCTTCAGGGATGTATTTGGCCTTCGTCAAGTTCATGGCGCAGAAGATCGACAGCGCGATGAACGCGATAATAGCGGCTCCGATGAAAAGCATGGTCGGACCGCCATCAATGACCCATTTTGTCAAAAGTGATTTCTTGACAACTGGCGCGTCTGCTGCTGCCTGAGCGAACAGCGCAGGCATGGTGACAAGACCGGTAGTTAGCATGGCAGCCACAAACTTGGTGCGGGATGAAACGAGTTTTTGAATCATAGGAGTAAGATGAGGTTAATCGTGTGCAAGGGGTTAATTCCAATTTTTTAAGTTCACGGCAAGTACGAATTTATTTATTTTCACTCGCATTTCTTGGTTGACAACTTAGACGACAATGAACCTAACGGCCCACCCGACAAATTCCTTAGATAAAACTGACCCGCATAACGCTTTACATGGCAGCACGCCTTCCTAAAGTCAGGTCAACTTCACAACCCATGACATACCTACACGATCAATTTTTTTTACTCACCGAGACAGCCCAGCGCCTCTTTCATGAAGTCGCCAAACACGAGCCGATTTATGATTACCACTGCCATCTCTCGCCTCAGGAAATTGCACAAAACCATCGATGGGAGAACATCACCGAGCTCTGGCTGGGCGGCGACCACTACAAGTGGCGGCTGATGCGTGCCAACGGCATCGCAGAGCGATTGATCACAGGCGATGCCTCTCCACGGGAAAAATTCCAAGCCTGGGCCGAGACAGTCCCACAGACCTTGCGCAACCCGATGCATCACTGGGTTCACATGGAGCTGCGCAGCTACTTCGGTATTTACGAACTTCTGAGTCCAGCAACGGCGGAATCGATCTGGAAGCGGTGCAACGCGCGACTCGCCGAGCCAGACTTCTGTGTGCATGGAATTCTCGAAAAATTCCGTGTACAGATGGTAGGCACCACAGATGATCCTGCGGACACACTCGATCACCACCTCGCCATCGCACACACTGGCCTCAGCACGCAAGTGCTTCCAACATTTCGACCCGATAAAGCCTTCGCGATCGATCAATCATTTTATCGCAATTGGATCGAAAAACTCGCAACCACCGCAGAAATGGCAATTGTGGATGTCGCCAGCCTATTTTCCGCCTTACGCAAACGTCACGACGATTTCCATGCAGCAGGAGCACGTATGTCCGACCACGGGCTCGACCGCTGTCCCGCCCTGCCCTGCTCTGATACCGAGGCGGAATGCATTTTTCAAAAAGCACTCAGCGCCCAAACCATATCCGCGACGGAAAAAGAACAGTTTACCTTCGCGCTGATGCTTTTCTTCGGCCAACTCGATGCCGAAAAAGGCTGGACTAAGCAACTCCACCTCGGCCCATTCCGCAACGTCAGTTCGCGCATGGCCAGCGCACTCGGACCCGATAGCGGCTTCGATACGATCGGCGATAGCCCGCAAGGCCACGGCCTTGTCACCTACCTCGATGCCCTCGCCTGCCGCGATCAACTCCCTGGCGTGATCCTCTACAACATCAATCCGCGCGACAATTATCTCTTCGCTGCCATGACCGGAGCATTCCAAGATGGCAGTCGTCCTGGCAAAATCCAGTTCGGCTCTGGTTGGTGGTTCCTTGATCAAAAAGACGGCATGGAACTGCAACTCAATGCACTCTGCTCCACAGGTCTGCTCTCGCGCTTCGTCGGTATGCTTACCGATTCCCGCAGTTTTCTCTCGTTCCCGCGCCACGAGTATTTCCGCCGCATTTTGTGCAACATGATCGGCAGCGAAGCAGAACGTGGCGAGCTACCCGATGATTTTGAGACCCTCGCTCAGCTTGTGCGCCAAGTTTGCTCCCTCAATGCCAAACAAATGCTGGCAGCCACATCGCTCTAATTCGCCATGAGAAAACTTCTGCTCTCCCTATCGACAATCGTCCTGCTTCAGCCCGCGCATGCACAAGCAACGAGTGCCGATGAACTGCTCGCGGCGCTTCAAACCTGCATGGAGAAAGGAAAACCCGCGGCAGAACTCATCGCTACCCTCGATGAATTGCCCAGTGAAGAGATCAAAAAACTCATCCCCAACCTCGAAAAAGCATGGCCTAAAATCCGCGATGCATACATCTCCGCGCTCCAGTCCACAGCAAAGAATTACAACTCAGGCCCTACAAAAAACCAGAATCAAGCCCGCATTCGCCAATTGCGTGAGGATTTTCAAAGCGTCTATCGACTGGATGAAAATGCGATGAAGCCACTGCTCAAGACCAAGAGCATGCCCGCCATCGAGGAGCTGCGCAGCTTGATGCTACCCAAACCGGAGCAACTGCTAAAACTGGGCGGTGAACCTTTGGCGAAACTGCGACATGGGGCGATCGAGCTCGCAACCTTTCGCGATGCGGCACTGGACACAGATCTCTCCACCATTGAAGTCGATGCGGTAAAAACATTGCACGCTGCTGAGAAAAAAGCTGCCGAGGATATTTCTGCTCTGCCTAAAGACTCGCTGAGGATCTTGATCGACAATGAAAAACGCGCAATCAAGGAACAAGTCCCTGAGCAGGAAGTCAAAGGTGTAGAGGAGTGCAATCTGTGGCGCTTGTTAGCAGGGCTGAATGCTTGCACGCTCGATCCAAAACTTTGTGAGGCAGCCCGAGATCACTCAAAAGACATGGCAGAAAAAGGATTTTTCGCCCATGAGAGCCCCGTGCCAGGGAAAACGACCCCGTGGGATCGCGCCAAGAATTTTGACACCAGTGCTTCTGGTGAAAATATTTTTATGGGATCCAACTCACCCCACTCGGCCAACAGCGGTTGGTTTTTCTCGCCCGGACACCATAAAAACATGTTTAGCCCTGCCCAAAATCGCATCGGACTTGGCCAACACAATGCGCACTGGACGCAACTTTTCGGGCGCTGATCCTTTTGCTTATTCTTTTCGCAATAGCAAATCGATCAGAGGGTGTTTGATTTTCCTCTCCGCCGTGATCGCATAAATGGTCGTCTTGATTTCATCCGTAGTGCCCAATATCTCTAAGCGATATCGTTTGGCCGTATCCGCCGCCACAGCGCTGGGAGTCACAATGTAGCCGAGGCCCTCTGCGGCAGCAATTTTGGCAAACGCTGGATCTTCAAATTCGCCGATGATCTTGGACGCAATCTTGTGCCGAAAAAACCACTTTTCGAGCTCGCGGCGCATGATGCAATTCTGAGTGGGTAATAGGGCTCGCGCTTGATTCAAAGAGCGGGGAAATCGACCTATGAGCTTCTTCGCAAACACCTTAGCACCCAAAAATGACACGCCGCTTGTGCAAAGCTCATGATTGAAAAATCGGCTCATTTCGCCAGAAGAAGCAGTTTCATCGGCAATCACCAAATCCAAGCGATGCTGTTGCAACATCGTCAAAAGATCTCCGAGCTTGCCCTCTTGGCAGCTTATCCGATTTTCTTCGCTCTGAAATGCCGGTCGCAATAATTGATAGCAGAGCATTTTGGGAACGGCATCGATCACGCCTACATGCAAATGCAGGCGCCGACCTGACAAACCTGTGGAAGCAGATTTCGTAATCTCGACCCCTAAGGTGAAGATATCTTCTGCATATTGCACAATCGACTGTCCAAACTCAGTGAGTCGCAATACTCTGCCAGATGTAAAAAACAACTTTTCACCCAGCACATCTTCCAATTGCTTGATCTGCGTACAAATGGATGATTGAGACACATGCAACTTTTCCGCAGCCATGCGTAGACCACCCTCCATTGCCACCGCATAAAAATAACGAAGGTGATGAAAATTCAAATCGTTGCTGTATAACTCTTTCATTTTTTGGAATGAATACATCGATTCTTTGAAATAGTCAAAGTGTTTTTTTTGATTACAATCGTCGACATGGAACCAATAATCGCAACGGTCGTTGTCAACAGTGTTTGGCTTTGGGTAGGGTTTAACGTCTTCGTTCTGTGCATGCTCGCACTTGACTTAGGGGTATTCCACAAGAAATCACACATTGTGAGCGTCAAAGAGTCGATCACCTGGACCGTCGTCTGGGTGACATTAGCCATGATTTTTAATTTGGGAATCGCTCACTACATGGGAAAGGACAAAGCCCTCGAATTTTTTACAGGCTACGTCATAGAAAAATCGCTCAGTGTTGATAATATCTTCGTCTTTGCATTGCTATTCACGGCTTTTGCTGTGCCTCCACTCTATCAACACAAAATTCTATTTTGGGGAATTATTGGAGCGCTCATGATGCGAGCTGGCATGATCGCTCTGGGTGCCGCTTTAATTTCCAATTTCACATGGATCATTTACGTCTTTGGCATTTTTTTGATTCTCACGGGAATCAAGATGTTAATCAAAAGCGACGAAACCTACGACCCAAAGAAAAGCATCGTATTTAAACTATTCCGCAAGGTCATGCCCGTGACCGACACCTATCACGATGATAAATTTCTCGTTCGTCAAAATGGCATTCTCACAGCAACACCGATGCTCATGGTGCTAGTTCTCGTCGAGTTCACCGATGTCATTTTCGCTGTTGATTCGATCCCTGCCATCTTCGCTGTTACCAAAGACCCGTTCATCGTTTACACCTCCAATGTTTTCGCGATCCTCGGCCTGCGCTCACTGTATTTCGCCCTTGCTGGAGTCATGGACAAATTCCACTACCTCAAAACAGGCTTGGCTCTTGTTCTCGGATTTGTCGGCACAAAAATGCTACTCTCTCACAGTGATTGGAAAATTGAGTCAAACCATTCGCTCATCATCATTCTCGCCATCCTCGCAACCTCAGTGATCGGTTCCTTGGTGATACCGAAAAAAGCCGAAGAGAAAAAGGAAGATTGATGAAATTTCATAACATTTGATAACAAAAAAGCGGCAGAGCTCTCACTCTGCCGCTTTTGATTTTTCCTAGTAGAGCATTTACTTCGCCACGGCTTTCAAGGCGTCCTTCACGGCACGCTTGAAGTCACCGTCGGATGGGTGACCGTGCCATGTCAATTTGCCATCGGCACCAAACACAGCCACATGAGGAATGCCGTTGAAAGGAACTGGCAAGGAAGCGCCGCTCATCACCGGATACTTCACACGAGCATCCTTGAGCACATCAAGGATCGCTTCTTTGCTGCTATTTTGCGATTCAAAGCCCAGCACGACCAGTCCTTTTTTCTCACCCGAGCGAGCGAGGCGCTGCATCTCAGGCAAGCTAGCGATGCAAGGAGGGCACTTTACGCCCCAAGCCTCGATTACTACGACTTTCCCCTCGAGGGCCTTCGCGTCGAACTCAGCGTCATTGACGACCGTGCCATAGCTCACTTTTTCCAAGCTGACATCAGGAACCGCAGCGGCATCTTTTTCTTTGGCATGCAAAAAGAAAGGGGCCAGGACAATGGCAGCAATGGAGTAATATTTTTTCATATTGTTGTTGGTTACGAACGATAGAACGACACAATTAGACAAAACATTCAATCATTTTTTCCAACGACCATGGCGTAGCACCTCGGGCGGCACCAGTTTCTCCCAATCCGGATCACCGCGCAGCCACATCTCGCGCACTTCATAACTACTGGTGAACATCAACTCGGCATCACCTTCGGGGATCTCGCGAATTTGCTGAATTCCCATCAAGTATTCTAACAGCTTTTTCTGCTCTTCTGGCACCCGCGCCGTCGCCGCACTCAACACCTCTTTCGTGCCAACATCCGCCATCGGATAGACATACAAGCGCAGGCCATTGCGGAGCATGCGCCCGAAAGATTCGAGCAAGCCACCAGGCACTTCTTCATACCACTTTTCTTGAAATAATTCCTCAAACAGCGGCACGCCCATGACAATACCCACAGGTTTGCGTGTGTGGCGTGTCACAAATTCACTCAAGCGAAAAAACCGTGCGTATTTCGAGATCAACACATGCTTGCCTAAGGCCTGAAGCACATCAGCGCGAGCTAAGAAATCATCCTTGTTGACCGTGCCCTCATGCGTAAGCAGATTTTTCATGGTCAATTCCATCACTTCCAGACAGCCATCCGCCTGCTCTCCGTAGTCGGCGCGAAATGCGGCAGAACCTCTCTCTAGCATATCCATGTGCAGCTTGGTCACAGGGTCAAAACTTCCGCGCTTGAGTAAAACTGGTTTGCCATAAAATACATCCGCTGCCTGTTGGATCGACCCATCAGGACCAAACAAGGCCGCATCCGCCAAACCATATTCCACAAGGGAGAGAGCGCAGATTCGATCCTCAAACTCACGCGTCGCAAATGCCGGACCATCGCAGTGCAACATATCAATTTCCACCCGACGCCGATCCAGTCCATCCATCAAGCCCTGCAGCATTTTCGGCAAGCTCTCAAGCAAATGAAATGCTGCCGTGAGTAAATTCACTCCCAAAACCCCCAGCGCCGCTGCCTGCTCCGCATTGGTATCATCCAGCAATCTTACGTGCAGCAATACCTGATTCACTCCGCCGCGCGGCTCATCCTGAAACCGAATCCCCATCCAGCCCTGGCAACAACTGCTATCAATATCCTTGAAGCCCCGCGCCCGCACCGTATCCGCCAAGGCAAAAAAAGTCGTGCGCTCGCCGCGTTTCGCGTCCAAACGTTGTTGCAAAATCCCAAACTCGTGGTCCAGCATCGCCCGCAAGCGTTGGCAGGATACATAGCGCTCGCATCGACCGTAAATTTCATCGCTAAAGGTCATGTCATAGGCCGACATCGTCTTCGCCACCGTTCCGGCAGCTCCACCTGCGCGGAAAAACCAGTTGGCAATTTCTTGACCCGCACCAATCTCGGCGATGGTCCCATAGAGCATGGGATCCAAATTGATCGCCAAAGCTTTTTCCAAGGTCCCCTTTGCGTAGTGGACTGAATTATTCGGAGAAACATCACTCGTCATACACAGCAAGCATGCGTGCATAGATGACGATGATCAATCCTCAATCTGCCGCTTTAAGCAAATAATCTGCCACCCAACCCTCTTGGCCTGCCTCATTGCGACACCAATGCCAGCGATGAATTTGCTTCATCGAATCAAGAACATCACCGCGCTTCAAGGTCAAGACGGTAGGATCAAATGCACTGATCGCAGAAAATCTCCCCTCCCCTAACGGTTCGAGAATTTTCTCGGGCACGTAGCCATTTTTGCCATCGCGATTTTCCGCCCAAACCCAGCCTGGCCAGGTTTGATCACAAACACCCGTCGTCACCTCATCCCCTGGAGCAAGAAACAAGGGATCGCTGTCACGGTCTTCATAGTCTGCATTAGCAACAAATTTCGTCATGCCCACGAGCCTAGTCACAGCCCGCAAGCATAGCAAGAAGTTCCTGCGCGTCCGGCTGAAGTTTGCTTTAAGGTTGTCAAGGCCGAGGAAATGACTAGGCTTGATCCCGATGAATCCTGTGGCACTTGTTTTTTCTCGTTGGCAGTCGTTGCCGCTCTACGTTCGCACTCTGATCGGCATGACCCTTGGGGCTGTGACGGGATTTTTTCTCAAGCAGGATGCCATAGCCCTCGCTCAGCCGGGTAAGGTGTTGATGGGGCTCGTCCAAATGTTAGCTGCACCAGTCGCGTTTTTTGCGATTGTGCATGCCCTTGCTGGTGCCAAGATCGAAAAAGGCAAAACGGCAGCTTTAATCAAATTGCTCGCCACCAATACCATTGTTGCAATCCTCATTGGTCTCACCGTAGCCAACCTCATCAAGCCTGGTGAACGTCGCGGACTCAGCGATGAAGAGCGCGTGAGCATCGAGCAAGAGGGCGCCGCGTTGTCCTCGGAAATCTCTGCTGCTGAGGAAAAAGCACAGAACTCGCAGCCGCAGGACAAGGTCTTGCAAATCCTTGAAAAACTCCCGCGATCGATCCTAGGACCATTCACCGATGGCGGCAGCGTGATCGGTGTAATCGTGATCGCCATCATGCTTGGGCTCGCGCTGCGGCAGGTTTCGCCTAATATCGAGGCCACCACCACGACGATCAAGGTTTTCATGGATGCGTTCATCACCATGCTGCACTGGATTGTTCAACTGGTGCCGATCATTGTTTTTGGTGTCGTCGCTGCGGAAGTCGGAAAAAATGGCTTCTCCTCGTTCATCAGTTTGCTATGGCTGGTAGTCGCCGTATTGCTGGCGCTGGCCTTACAGTTCGCCTACTACATGACGCGCATCAGTTTGCAATCCTGGGTGAAACCATCTCATCTACTGCGCTGCTGTCGAGATGCCCTAGCCATGGCGTTTTCTACCGCAAGCTCCACCGCGACGATGCCGCTGACCTACGAGTGTCTGGTTGATCGCGTGCGCGTGCGTAAGCAATCGGCTAATCTCGGCGCTCTGGTCGGTGCGAATTTTAACAATGACGGCACCGCACTTTACGAGGCGATGGCGGCACTTTTCATCGCCCAACTTCTCGGCCGCCACCTCGGCATCGACCAACAACTCATCATCGTTCTCTGCGCCGTAGCTGCCTCCGTGGGTGCTGCCGGCATCCCCTCCGCGGGCTTAATTACGATGACTTTAGTACTTACTGCGGTAGGATTACCCCTCGAATACAGTCTACTCCTCATTCCGATTGATTGGTTTCTTGATCGCTTCCGAACGATGATCAATGTCTGCGGAGATCTCTGTGTGAGCTGTGTGCTGGATGGGAAAACCCCAGGCCGCGATGAGGAGCTCGCACATCTACCTCAGCCATGAGTCTTACAAAAAATTCACGCCTCACTTCACCCGAAATCCGCAACTGATGGGAAATTCAGGATTTTGATAGTAATGATCACGAGCAGTCCGCTGATAAAAGCTGAAATTTGCTCACTCAGTGAAATTTCACCACGCCGCGCATACCACGCGCATAAACTAAGGAACTCATCCGTTTTCCGCCCTCTGCCTGCACCTCACCTAACAATAAAGCTCCCGCTCCACAACCGACGAGCAAGCATTGATCACAAAGGCGCGCCTGTCCGATTTCTAACGATTCATCAGCCATCACCTGAGCGAAAGGAAAAAGCTTCAAGCGCTGCCCACTCTCAAGCTGGGTAAATGTACCAGGCCAGGGATCATAGGCGCGGATGATTTTTTCCAAACGCTCCGCTGGCTGTGACCAATCGATGCGGCCATCCTCTCGCAGCATTTTCCCGACGTAGCTCGATGCCATGGGATCTTGCGCGGTGCGTGTGGCGGCACCCTGCGCGAATAGCTCAATAGCCTCGGCAAGTGCCGCTGCTGCTAGCTCGGCGAGCTCGTCATGGACCTTTCCCGCTGTCGATGTCGCATCGAGCGGCAAGGATTTTTGCAAAACAATATCACCGGCATCGAGCTCGCGCACCATGTGCATCACAGTGATCCCGGTCTCCTCGTCACCTGCTGCGATGGCAGCCTGAATGCAAGATGCACCACGATATTTTGGCAGCAAGGAACCATGCAGATTGATGCAAGCGACGCGAGGAATGGTGAGAAAACGCTCGGTCAAAATTTGCCCGTAAGCCATCACTACAATCAGATCGGGAGACAGGGCCGCCACGGCATCGATGGCCGATTTTTTCCGCAAACTCTCGGGCTGCATCACGGGTATGCCTGCTTCGATTGCACGCAGCTTGACCTCGGGTGCCGTGAGCAACATCCGCCGCCCCGCCGGCTTATCTGGCTGCGTCACCAGAGCCAAAATCTCGCAATCAGAGCTCTGCAACCAATCCCAAGATGGTAGCGCAATGTCCCCTGTAGCTACGAATACGACCTTCATGCTCGCGGGCTAAAACTTAGATAATTTTCCCTTCCGATTCCTTATACGATGGTAGACCGAGAATGACCGACGTGATTTGATTGATCACTTGCACTGGTGGCTTCGTCGCATCAATGTCGCAGATGATCTCATTCGGATAAAAATCAAGAATCGGCTTGGTCTCTTCCTCATACGTCGCGATGCGCCGCTGAATCACAATTTCATTCGCATCATCAATGCGGTTATCCTTCAGCGCACGCTTGCGCATACGCCGCGCCAACTCGGTGCGATCCGGACACGAGAGGTGGAAAATTTGCTCTACCTGCACAAAGTTGCCAATGAATTTCGCTTGCTCGACGTTGCGTGGAATACCATCCAATACCAAGTAGTCGATATCAGGTTTATACAAGTGCATATCGCTCCAGTTGCAAACTTGTGTTTTCCAAAGCTCTACTGTCAGTTCATCGGGCACCAACTCACCACGGCTGGAATACTCAACAAATTTCTGACCCAGAGGAGTGCGCGTATCTAACGAGCGAAAAACATTTCCACACTCACAATGGAAAAATCGAGGAATGGTGCCAAGGATCTTCCCTTGCGTACCTTTGCCGGCACCGGGGGCGCCAAGCAAAATGATGGCAGGACGTTTGATATCGAAAACTTTAGACATAGCTGGACGAGCGGTAGGTTGTTAGAGCGGAGATTGCAAGTAAAGTTTCAGTGAATCTCGACGGATAAATCATCGCTGAGACTTTCGATCGCCCTACGCAGTTGGGCTTCATCACTCAGCGAGGAAAAGCTGACTTTTCCAGAGGCGCGGAAAATCAGATGTCCCGACATCGCAGCACTTTCCAACCCAGTGACCAACTCCTCGACGTTGCCACCGCTCTCGGCGATCGCTAATGTCATCTGGTGAACAATCCCCGGGCGATCATTGCCGACCACATCAATGCTCAAGATCTTGGGGCGTTCCAAAACAATTGCCTCCTCGCGGATGACATTAATACAGATCCCTTGATTGTTAAGGCTGCTCAATGCTTCAATCAAAGTCTCGAGCGATTCCTCCGGACACTCCACTCGCAGAATCCCCGCAAACTGCCCCGCGAGGCGAGCCATTCGACTTTCCTGCCAACTAGCCTTGTGTTCTTGAATGATTGCGGCGATCGAGCGGACGAGCCCCGTGCGATCAGCTCCGAGGATAGTCATGACAAGTGTGTGTTTCATCGGCACAAAGCGTGCCACAAATGCATCACCAAGGTCACGGATAATTTTTGCAATTGCCGAAGAAAATTAGGCATTGGTATGAGATTACTTTTCATACACAATTACTACGAGCCTCGTAGCACAATATGCACAACGAAACTATTTTCTCAATCATACAATCTAAAACAAATGCCGTGATCACCACTCCTGCGTGGGAGTTTCTACGCTACTCTTGATTCATGAAAGTAGTGTTGCCATAGTTGTTCAACATTGGCAGCAAAAGCCTTAGCTCGAGTAATGAATCTTAGACGAGGACTTTGCAGGACGAAAAAACTGCACGCTTGCGGAAAAGTAGCCCGAGCTTCTGCCATGGTCGCGGCAAGCATCCTCGGCATGCTACAACCTGCACACCCCGCCGCCGAGTCGCTCCAAACAGCTACCGTAGATCTAACCGTCTTGAATAACTCCGGCGAATTTCCAGCGGCAGATCTGGCAGATCAGTCGAAGTTGATGAAATTTTCTTTGCGCGCCCAATATTGATGATCGACAAGGTGGCCACGCTTTGTCAGCATGACCCCATGCAACTATTTTACCACGGCACAGTTCTGTGCAAAGTGGCATTTGCCATAATCATTACGAGCACATTTCTCGTGAGTTGTGGTCCTGATCTCAATGCAATCCCAGAGGCCACTCCAAAGATGGCCATGGAAATGGGCACCACCCAGCATCAATTGCAAAACGGACGAAGCATTTACATGGCCCACTGCAACAAATGTCACGAGCGCGTTCCTCCTGCTAAAATCGACCCCGAGGCGTGGCGAGAGGTTTTACCGCACATGAGCCAAAACGCTCACCTCAATTCCACTCAACTGGCCGATCTACAAATTTACCTCATCGCCGCCCACGGCACCGTTTACCAACTCGATCTCGAGCATTAATCATCCACCGTCTAACGCCCCATGAAAAAACTCTTCTTCACACTGCCATTGCTAATTCTGTGCCACTGTGCCGTCACCGATAACGAACAGGGCGGAATCTCGGAAGTGCCCAATCCGTCGCCCGAAATGGCTCAGAAAAGCGGCAAATCACTCGAACAATTGCAGCGCGGTCACGTCGTCTATATGCTCCATTGTGCCGAGTGTCATACCTACCCATTGCCGCATGATCTCGATGAAGTGGATTTCGTCGATTCGGTGCCTAAAATGGTCAAGCATTCTGGTCTCAATCCCTCCGACGGCAACGATGTTTTGGCATACATTCTTGCGGTAAAAAATATGTAACCACCCGCTCATGCACACCACTGGCTTCCAGTTGTTTTTCTCTTTCGCATTACTTAGCGTCCTGCTACCCGCTTGCACGCCTCAAACCTTGGATCAAAAAACACCAGTTGCTACGGCAGAGATGGCTAACCGATCCAAACAATCGCTCGACACATTGCAAACTGGGCGCGCCCTTTACATTGCCCACTGCGGTCGATGTCATGAGCACCAATTGCCGGCTTCCGTTAGCTCTGAAGATTGGCATATCGTAGCTCCTGGTATGGCTTGGAATGCAGGCTTAAACCAAGGTGATGAACGCGCTGTTCTCGCCTATCTGCTAGCTGCTACATCACACTAAAATCCCGTGGATTCGTTTCTCGAACTAGCACTTTTTTCACTAATCATGGCGCTTGGCCAATTCAGCCCTGGGCCAGATATGCTTTTGCTCACGCGCAGCTCCCTGCACCATGGCGCGAGGGCGGGTTCCTCGACCGCACTGGGTATTGCAACCGGCCTGGCCCTACACTCCGCCATCGCCCTATCAGGTGGCGTATTTTTGCTTCAGCAAGCAGCTCCCATGATCACCTTGATAACGAAGATTCTCGCCACCTGCTATCTCTTCTATCTTGCTTGGATGATCCTGCAAGCATCCACGAGTCTGAGCACAAGCGCCAATCCCGCTCCTGCTCGCAGCCATTTTCTTCGAGGACTCACCTGCAACCTACTAAACCCCAAAGTCGCACTGATCCTAGCCAGTGTCTGCACTCCCTTTCTTCATAAAAATGCATCACCGCTGCGCCCTTGGCTGCTGGCGAGTATCATCGTCGTGCAAGGTGCCGCGCTCTGGATTCTGTGGGCCCACCTCCTCCAACACAATCGTCTGAAAACCTTTTACGAGCAACATCAAGACCGCATCAGTCAAGGATTCGCCGCCTTCCTCGCATTACTCAGCGTTCTGCTTTGGAAGCCTTGAGAGTGCACGATGAGAGTGACTACATCATCAAATCAGCCGCACTGAGAGAAATGAAAACTACTGCTACAATTAGCACAGCAGCAATGGCGTGACCTGAGGTGTCTGATTCGATTAACCAATCTCAGTGCGACCAGCGAGCTGAGCTCCTTCTTCCATCGCAAACATCTTCGCTTTGATGTCACCATCCAAACGCGATTTGGCTTTCAGCTCGCAACGGTCCGAGGTGATTTTGCCTTCCACTTTGCCAAAGACCTTAACTTCACCGGCAGTTATGTCGCCCTTGATTGTCGCATTTTCACCAATGGTGACGCGACCTTTATCAGACATGATTTGACCTTCAATTTTGCCATCAATGATCATATCGTTAGAGAAACGAACAGAGCCGATGATTTCGATACCTTGAGCGAGAACGTTGGTAGGATTTGTCATTGCAGAAAGTAATTCAGCATAAAGCACCTAGCTTGGCAATGCAAAACGCCAATCAAAAAAACTTTCACAGACAAATCAGTCCTTTCCTCGCTTGGTCAAGATTTCCACCACCTCTACCACCTTCCCCACGCGGAAACGCACATTCACCCCGCACAGACGCGCCCCATAAATCCGCTCACTGTCGACATGCGCAGCAGGCCGCGGGTCCAGAGCCAATGCCTCTTTTACGATCGATTGATCTCTCTCACTCAACTTCGCAAATGCCCTCGCGCATTCAGATAAAATTTGCACCTCCTTGCGCTCAGGCGCATCTGCTGCATAGCCACAACTCGCATCGGAGATGCTTTCAGCATATGCCAAATACGGCTTTATATCATAAACCGGAGTACCGTCGATCAAATCTGCGCCGCCCAGATGCACCAACATCTTGCCCTCTTTACGCTCCAGTCCTTCCATCCGACATAGCGACAAGCCTAGGCCATTCGGACGAAACGTGCTGCGACTTGCAAACACCCCGACCCGCTCATTGCCTCCCAAGCGTGGCGGCCTCACTGTAGGCGCATAGCCCTGCTCCAGCGTCTCATGAAACCCGAAGATCAACCACACATGAGAAAAACCCTCCATCCCACGAAAAAAATCTTCATTGCCAAATTCCTCCTCACACTCCACACGCGCCCAAGCACTCGGGCACAGCCCAGGCTGCCGCGGTACCGCGAACTTTTCTTCATAGCAACTTCGCACGATTCCCACAGGACGTATTTCCATGCGCCCATTTCCCGCTCATTTCGCCATCGCATGCAATCCTAAATTTAATCAAACAAAAAGTCCCAGTCACTTCAAAAATTCTCCTCATATCCCATTGCCAAGCCATCAAAAATCGCTTAGTATTTACCATGTGACTGCGAAAATTGAGTATTGCCATCGGAACTCAGAATCGCTTCACTATCCCAACCGAACCACTCATATGAAAAACCACAACATTCGTCGCACCAAGGGCTTCACTCTCGTCGAGTTGCTCATCGTCATCTCCATCATCATGGTCCTCGCAGCACTAGGATTCGCAGGCGTTCAGGCTGCTATGAAACGCTCGAAAACCGTTCAAACGCAGAATCTCGTCACCAACCTCGCGCTCGCTGTCAACAACTACTTCGATGAATACGGCTCCTTGCCGATCACTAATCCCAGTGATACCCCGCTCAATACGCAAGACGTTGCCGGCACCGATCTGCTCACCGTGCTTATTGGGAAAGAACAACAATCCTCTACCCAACTCAACACTCGTAACATCAAGTTCCTCGAAGCCAAACAAGCCATCGGCCGCAAACCTGGCATTGTGTATTCGCAAAACAATACCGTCAGCGCTATGAACGATGCCTTCGGTGAAGCAATTTACATCGTATTCGACTCCGACTACGATGAAGAAATCCGAAACCCTATCAAACAGGGTGCTGATCCAGACATCGTCCGCGGTGCTCGCGCCGTCGTGTACTCCCATGGTGCCGATCGCTTGCCTGCCACCAAAGACGACGTCAAGTCTTGGTGATTTTTTCCCAGTTAACACCTATTCCCCAACCTGCACGCTCATCACGTGCAGGTTTTTTTCTGTATCTCGAAAGATCGCACTCACCCTGTGCGTAACGATCTCTGTTTGAAAACGAACTTTTCCAGCCCGAAAAATCCGCGCCCGCTCAGCCATCGGTCGTGTTTCTGCGTAACCGCATTCCTAGCCGTAGTCTCCGCCATTTCACCTCTGCTCGCTGCTGAAAAAATCACCTACGACGATCACGTATTCCCGATCTTCGAGCAAGCCTGCTTAAACTGCCACAATCCAGACAAAGCCAAGGGCGGCCTCGACCTATCCTCCTTCAGCAATACCATGAAAGGCGGCTCCGGCGGAAAAATTGCCGAGCCAGGAGACACTTCATCATCCTTATTGGAAAGCGTGATGCGCACCGGCGAACTCACGATGCCGCCTGAGGGTGATCCCATCAGTCCAGCACATATCGCTACCCTCAAGGCCTGGATCGAAGGCGGCCTTCTCGAAAACAAAAATTCCGCCGCTCGCAAACCGAGCAAGCCGCAATTCAACACATCCATGAGCAGTGCCCCAGGTGCTAAGCCTGAGGGCCCTCCTCCGCTTCCGCTTCATGTGCTACTTGAGCCACTCGTTGCCGCCCCACGCGGTGCAGCCATCCATGCCATAGCGGCCGCCCCATGGGCTCCGATGATTGCCGTCACCTCACTGCGGCAAATCTGCCTCTATCACAGTGATTCACTCGAACTCATCGGCATTCTCCCCTTCCCTGAAGGTGAGCCCACCTCGCTCGCCTTCACGCCCGATTCACGCTACTTGATCGTCGGCGGCGGTATCGCTGGAAAATCGGGAACAACCGTAACCTTCGATGTCACCACCGGCGCGCGTATCCTCACAGCTGCGAAAGAATTTGATAGCGTGCTCTGCGCCGACATTCGCCCCGGCTTCGATGTCGTCGCCACAGGTTCCCCCTCCAAGCTGGTTAAGCTCTGGAACACTCAGACCACAGAACTTCAGAAATCGATTAAAAAACACACCGATTGGGTCACATCGCTCGATATTTCACCGGATGGAATTCTCCTCGCCACCGGAGATCGCAACGGCGGAGTCCTTGTCTGGGAAGCCGATACTGGCGGTGAATTTCATGCCCTGCGCGCTCACCAAGCCGCCATCACCCACACCGCATATCGCAATGACAGCAACATCCTTGGCTCTTCATCCGAGGATGGCACCGTCCGCATGTGGGAAATGAACGGCGGCACTGAAATCAAAAAAATCGACGCCCATGGCGGCGGCGTTATCGGCTTCGATTGGACCCGCGATGGCCATTTCGTCACCGCGGGCCGAGATCTTAAGGCGAAAATTTGGAAGCCTGACTTCAATCCCCTGCGCGACTTTGCCGCCGTCCCCGCACTGCCTACCGCCATCGCCGTGGATGCCGAGGGCAAACGCGCCTTTGTCGGCGATATCAATGGCCTCGTCCATGTATTCCAATGCGATAACGGCGCTCTGATTGCCACTTTACAAAACAATCCTCCTACCATCGCAACACGCATCACTCAGCTCGACCAAGCCCTCGCGGCTCATCCCGAGTCAATCACCGTAGCTCAGAAAACGACCACCGATGCAGCGGCCAAGCTCGAGGAGCATAAGAAAATCATCGCCGCTGCCACTACCGCCGCGCAACAAAGCAAAGATGCCGTCGGCCCACTGTTGCAACAAGAAAACGAAATCAAAGCCAAGCTCGAAGCCAGTCGTCAGGCGCTCGCCGCAAAAAAAACCGAGGCCGAGACCCTGCGTCCCAGCCATGCGCCAGCACTCGCCCTCGTCGAGCAATCGCGCACCGCACTCGCTACCGCCCAAGGCGCTGGTGATGGCGCCGCCATCGCCACCACACAAGCTGCCCTCACCGATGCTGAGGGCAAGCTCAACCAAATCACGCAGTCACTCGCTGCGCTCGATGCCACCGTCGCCACTCTCGCCAAAGAAGAACAAGATCTCAACAATGCGCTAGCACCCTCCACCAAAGCCGTTGCCGATGCTCAAGCCAAGGTCGCCCCAGCCGAGGCCGATCTCAAGGGGAAACAAGACGCCCTTGCCGCCCTCGAAAAAAACCATGTCGATGCCCAGGCTCATTTACAGGCCAAACAAACGGAACCACTGCGACTCAAACAAGCCCACAATCATTGGACCGCCGCCGCCATCAATGCCAAGGCCCTCGCCGAGAGCGCCATCGCCAGCACCCTTCACCAAGAATTCGAACACCAGACTACCTCTTTTACCGATGCCGCCAAACGCATCGATGGGGCCGCCGCCGAGCTCAACGCACTGCGCCAAGCTCTCGCCGAACTAACCAAAAAAATCCATGATGCCCAATCGGTAACAACACCTGATCCAACCATCATCAAACTGATGGAAGTCGACATCAAGACCAAACAGCAATCCCTCAGCTCCGCAAGCAGTGCTTTGCAAAAAGCTGAAGCCGAGATGATCGAAATGCGCCAGACCATCGAACAAAAAACGCCCGAACGGCATACAAAACTCATTCTCAGCAGCCAACTCAAGGCCGATTACCTTCGACAACTCGAACAAAAAATCGAATAATCGACGAGCGTGTCCCAGCCACCAGAAATTCAAATCAACCCTGAGATTCACCCCAAGAACGGCCTACATCTCCCCGCGCTCGACCTGTGGCTCGATGCCCCACGCGCCAAACCCTTTTCCTTCATTTCCCACGCCCACTCGGACCACGTCGCCCGCCATCAACAAATCCTCTGCTGCCCCGTCACCGCTCATCTCTTGCAACGTCGCTATCGCATCGCCCGGGATCGGCTAACCATTCAGCACTTTCATGAATCAGTCACTTGGAACGAGCACAGCATCACCTTACTCCCCGCAGGACACATACCCGGCTCAGCCATGCTACACGTCCGCAATCTCCACAGTCAAGCCAGCCTCCTTTACACAGGTGACTACAAACTTCGCCCCTCCCGCGCAGCCGAGCCCGCCTCATGGCTCCAGGCAGATACCCTCGTTATGGAAAGCACATTCGGCCTGCCGCATTACGTCCTGCCATCCGCCGCCGAGATTGAGCAATCGATCCTGCGCTTCATTCACGAATCCATTGCCGACCACGCCACGCCGATCCTTCTTGGATACTCTTTGGGCAAAGCCCAAGAAATCGCGGCCATTCTCACAGCACACAATCTCCCTTTCGTTTCGAGCAAAACCGTTTGCGAAATGACCCAAGCTTGTCGCGAAGCGGGCTGCCATCTCCCCGCGCCCATTCTCTGGGATGGGGATATACCCGCAGGCACCACTCTGATCGCACCTCCGCAAATCTTAAAGCAAGCGCAATATTTTCAAATTCCCAATCCCCGCACCTGCATGATGACCGGATGGGCCATTAATCCCTCCGCCAAATTTCGCTACGGCACCCATGCCGCGATACCCCTCTCCGACCACGCCGATTTTCCCGATCTCTTGCATACTGTGGAAATCGTAAAGCCGAAAAAAATCATTACCATCCACGGCTCCACCCGCGAGCTAGCTAGCAGCCTTCGCCAACGTGGCTACAATGCCTGGAGCCACTACGGCAATGACCAACTCGAATTACCTTTCTTGTGATTGGGCAGAAAATCTAATCCGTGACAAAAGCTCTCGCCTTCCAGCCTTTCAACAATCGAATTCACACTTTTTCTCTAGGTAACTTAGCCTGAAATAACCATCTCTCGCGCCCGATCCGCCCGAGACGCAAAGGCTTAAAGATGACTGAGTATAATCGTTCCATCTTTTCTTCCCTCGTGACTTCGTATCTTCGTGTGAAACAAAAATCAAACTCAGTATATTTTGCTTCGATTTGATAAAATCTACTCGGAAAGAATGTTTGCCAGAAAGACCTAAGTATGCTAGCATGTAAATGTTCACTGAAACGAACACACCTACTACCTTACTATGTCTAAATTCCGCATTCCATTCGAAAAAGTGAACTGGATTACCAGTTCCTTCTTGATCGGCACATTCCTCATTGCTGTGACTGTCGTCCCTTGGTACATCATTAACTTTGAACAATCTTGGTTCCAGTGGTTGATGTTTGCCTTCATGGTGCCCGCTACCGCGATGAGCATCACCCTCGGTTACCACCGTTTATTCTCCCACCTCTCTTTCAAGGCAAAATGGCCGGTAAAACTATTCACTTTGGTTTTCGGCGCATGCGCCTTTGAAAATTCCTGCCTCGACTGGTCCTCCGACCACCGCAAGCATCATAAACACGTCGATCACGATGAAGATCCCTACGATATTTCCAAAGGCTTCTTCTGGGCTCACATGGGCTGGCTCATGTTCAAACTACGCCCTGACAAAACCAATGATAACGTCAACGATCTGATCAAAGATCGTCTCGTCATGTGGCAACACAAATACGTTCAATGGATCGCGCTGCTTGTCGGTCTCGTCGGCCCAGCCATCCTTGCCGGAGCTTACAATCACTTCTTCACTGTGCTTCCCGTATGGCAAGGTGCACTCGGAGGCTTCTTGCTCGCCGGCGTGCTCCGCGTAGTCGTAGTGCAACACTCGACCTTTTTCATCAACTCCCTCTGCCACACCATTGGCCACCGCCCTTATTCAACAAAGCACAGCGCGCGCGACAGCATCATCATGGCGTTCGCCACATTCGGAGAAGGCTACCACAACTACCACCACGAGTTCCAACACGATTATCGCAATGGTGTAAAACCATGGCAGTGGGACCCTACCAAGTGGACCATTTGGACTCTCTCCAAGCTCGGCCTAGCCTCCAATCTGCGCCGCGTGCCTGACTCGAAAATTCTTCTCGCCGAGATGGGTGAAGCCCGCCTGCGTGCCGAGGAAAAACTCGCAGCCCTCAATGCTGCTCACCCGACCATGACCGAGCGCGCTCACGTGATGCTCAATGAATTGTGCGAAGATTTGGCAAAAAATTATGCCGAACTGGAAAAACTCGTTACCCAGCGCGTCGAAGTGTCGAAGCAAACACTTGTTGGTTGGCAACAGGAAACCCGCGATCTCATGAAGTTCGTGCGTTCCATTCGCCTGATGCCAGCAACCGCATAACGGCAATTTAAGCTACTTTTTACATGGGCCACTCTTCACTGAGTGGCTCATTTTTTGTCCGCCTTGCTTGTTGTAATAAAATCAAATTACCGCTCAAAAAAAGCTCGGACGCTTGCTCTAATCGAAGAACTCGACAAGCCAACAAAAATAAGTTAGACCGATTATCAAAATCACACGTCACATCAATCGGCGGACTTTGCCTAGTTGAGGTCTACCATCATTCGATCTCGATTTCATGGACAATCAACCAGCTTTCTTGAGCTGCGGTAACGAGCAATCGCAACGCCTTAGTGCCCGCCGGAACTTTTCCTTCCATCTTACCCGCTTGAGCAGACCCGACCGTTTTCCACTCGGAGCCATCCACAGTATATTGCAGTTCTCCGCTTTCGAGGGCATCACCATTTTTGCTAGCCTTACCACCCGTCACAATGCGAACGAACGATTCTTTCACCAAAGCTTGCTTGAGCGTCAGCGTGATGAAATCGTCTTTACGAATTTCTCGCCCCGACCAAAAGAAAGTCGCAGGCTTTCCATCAAAGGAAAATTCTATGGCGTGATCACCATAGACATTGAGTGATGTCTCGATCACCGAACCGTCCTTGGTTTCTTTTTTCGGCAATTCATAAACATCAGCACGATTGATGCCGCGGGCATCATAGAAGCGGAGGATCGAATCGAGACGCTTCCGAAAATCGGCATAGTTTTTCTGCTCCTGCGGTAGCCAAGCAATTTCTGCGAGGGCTGCAATGCGCGGAAATGCCATGTATTCGACCTTCTTCCAATCCTTCATGTATTCCGTCCACAACTGCGCTTGCACACCGAGGATGCGTTTGCGCTCTTCCGCATTACGCGCGACGCTAGCGGGGTTGTAACCGTAGAGTTTTTCAACGGATAGAAATCCGCCGATTGCTTCGAACTGCGGACCTTTTGCCAACTCCTCGGCGGCAGGCAGTTGGTAGTGATCGAGGTAAGCAAAGGCATTTGGAGCCATGACCACATTGTTACCCCGATCGAGCGCGGTGTGCGCCCAGTTGATATCGCGCCACACCATCATCGTCGCCGTTTTTGGCAGTCCGCCTTCCTGGATTTCGTCCCAGCCGACCAGCGATCGATTCTTCGTTGCGAGGAATTTTTCGATGCGTCGAATGAAGTAGCTTTGCAGCTCATGCTCATCTTTGAGCCCCTCCCGCTTCATCACCTCTTGGGCGAAGGGAGAATTTTTCCATTGATCCTTGGGAGCTTCATCACCACCGATGTGAATGAATTTCGAGGGAAACAAAGCGCATACTTCGCTCAGCACATCTTCGAGGAATGCAAAAGTTTCTTCTTTGGGAGCAAAAATGTAGGGATGCACACCCCAACGCGTAATCACCTTCGGCGCGTAATCAGGAATGTCGGTATTGCCGAATTCGGGATAGGCCGCAATCGCCGCCGCTGCATGACCTGGTAGTTCGATCTCAGGCACGATGGTAATGTGCCGTGCCGCAGCATAGGCGACGAGCTCCTTGACTTGCTCTTGGGTATAAAATCCTCCGTAGCGCTTGCCGTCATCGCTGTTGCGATTGCCGTAAGGCGGAGTCGAATCGCGAAAGGCCCCGTCCTCGGTGAGCTTCGGGTATTTTTTGATCTCGATGCGCCAACCTTGGTCTTCGGTCAAGTGCCAGTGGAAGACATTGAGCTTGTGGAAGGCCATTTGGTCGAGGAATTTTTTCAAGTCTTCGATACCGAAAAAATGCCTCCCGCAATCGAGATGTATGCCGCGCCATGCATACGCAGGTTGATCTTCCAAATACACACAAGGCACTTGTATGCCCTTGGCAGAGATGCTGGCGTTTCCTTTGTCTGTAGGCGGTGGTAAGAGTTGCAGGAAACTCTGCGCACCCCAGAATGCGCCCGCTGCATCTTTGCCGATGATTTTCACGCCACGTGGAGTAACTTGCAGCGTGTAGCCCGAGATCGCCAGCGGCAGGGTCTCATCAATGTCCAAGGCGACTTCGGAGTGCAGCATAATGCGCAGTTCTTCAGCCGCTGTGTGAGTTTTCTGGCCGGTCAGCTCGCCGAGCGCAATGGCTAAGAGCTCGGCTTCTTTTGTGAGACGTCGGTCAAAGCGAATTGCGGTTTCAGGAGAAACGGTAAATTCACCATCCACCCGCGTCACTTTCGCGGGATAAGGAATCAATGGCAGGCTCGGCGCTTCGTACGCTAGACCAAAAGTTGACATACCAAGCAACGCAATCAAAGTCTGTTTCATCAATAAGGAGAAGACTAGTGACACCGAGAAAAAGAGCAAGCGCCATTTTTGTGCGGTATTTGGCTTTATATTTATCGACGCAAAGTTGCCTCAAACATCCCTACGAGCTCCTTGACCGAGTGATCGCTGCTGATTTGCTCGACGACTTTTTTGCATGCGTGGATTACTGTGCCATGATCGCGACCACCGAAAGCCTCGCCGATGTCCATGAGTGAGGACTTCGTGAGTTGACGGCTGAGATACATCGCCAACTGACGCGGATACGCAATACTCGCAGGACGACGGCGGCTGGTCATGTCAGCCAAACGCAAATCAAAATGCTCCGCTACGGCCTTTTGAATCGAATCAATCGTCACTTGCTTGGTTGCCTCCTCGCGCAGCAAATCACGCAGTAAATACTCAACTTTTTCAAGAGGAACATGTTCACCAGCCAGCGATGAGTAGGTAGCAACGCGCATCAGCGCCCCTTCGAGGCGACGGACATTGCTGCGAATGTGTTGGGCGAGATAGGCTACGATACTGTCATCAAGCTTGACTTTCCATTCATCCATCTTGCGGCGTAGGATCGCCGTGCGGGTTTCTTCTTGGGGAATTTGCAATTCCACCGTCAGTCCACACTCGAAGCGCGAAATGAGACGCGGCTCGAATTGTTTGATTTCACAGGCAGGACGATCGCACGAGAGAACCACTTGGCGCTGACCATCGATGAGAGTGTTGAAGGTGTGGAAAAACTCCTCCTGCGAGCGTTCTTTGCCCGCGATGAACTGCACGTCATCGATGAGCATGAGCTCAGCCGTGCGGTAGCGTTTGCGAAATTTTTCGAGATCTCCTTTGCGCACCGCATCAATGAACTCGTTGGTGAATTTTTCGCAAGTGAGATAGACCACACGGGATTGAGGACGTGTGCGCAGCCATTCTTGACCGATGGCCTGCATCAAGTGAGTTTTGCCCAGTCCTGGTCCGCCGTGGATGAACAGCGGATTGTAGCCTACTGCTTTATTTTTGGAGACCGCTTGGCACGCGGCATGAGCGAATTGACTGTTATTACCGACGACGAAACGCGAAAAACTATAGAGCGGATTCAGGCCTGCGGACTTAAGACGTTTTTCTAACGAATCATCCACGGTCAAAACGGGCTCATCGTCATCATGTTGAAAGGGTAATGTTGGTGAAATTGTGACTACCTCAGCATCATCGGCGCAAACCGAAATTTTGACTTCACGCATTCCGTAAACCGAGGCACAGGCCTCAACGAGTTCACCCCAATAATTTGTCTCGATCCATACCGAGTGAATATCGTTCGGGACACCGATAACCATGCGTTGCTCATCGACTGAGAGCAATCGGCAACTGCGGAACCAGCGCTGATAGGCATCAGCACTCACAAGCGATTTCAGTGTTTCTTGTACTTCCAGCCAGTCATGATCGATTGATTGTTTCGTTGAAGATAAATTTTTATTGGTGTCAAACTCCCCTGAGTCCATAGGTTTAATTTTTTTTGAAATTTTGCCATCCCCGTGATCCATGGTGAAACAGAATTCACGTGAGGCGAGAGGGAAATTACCGAAATCAGAGAAAGAAAAAATCAAAAAATTTCAACCCGTTTGTAGATGCTTCGCTAGCCCTCATACCACGGGTGTTCCACACGATGAAATTTTAAAAAGTTTGCGTTAGAGACCTTTAACTTCTCTTGATTTTTCAGCAAGCGCCAATTCAACAAATCAGCTACATCCCTTATAACATTGCTGTTTTTTCGCTTTCCTTACGCTTTGTCTTGAGTGTTTCTCCAGATGTGGTGAGAATCAGGTTCATGCGAGACTATGCGTTGGACCTGATCATTGTGGGTGTGTATTTCACTGTCATTATTGGCATTGGTTTGCGTGCCTCTCGGGGACAAAAAACGATGGAGACTTACGCCCTGGGTGATCGCTCGATGCCATGGTGGGCGGTGCTTGCATCGATCCTTGCGTCAGAGATTTCAGCTGGCACATTTTTGGGCACACCCGGTGAAGGATTTGCGAAGCGAAATTTTGTCTATGCGCAGTTGGTGATCGGCACGATTTTAGCACGATTGCTCGTCGCTGCGATTTTCATCAAGCCATTTTACAAATACTCCGTGGTGAGCATTTACGAGTTTCTGGAAATCCGTTTTGGCAAACTCACACGCCGCATGGCCTCCTTCGTCTTCTTGCTAACGCGTTCGCTTGCCAGTGGTTCACGCATATTCGTAGCGGCGATTCTTTTAGTCCTTGCATGGCAAATGGTGCATCCCGAGTTTGCCAAAATGACGCCCGACGAGCGCTTCGGGCAAGAGTTAATGATCTATGCGGTATCAGTCATTCTGATTACGGGCCTAACCGCGCTCTACACCACGCTCGGTGGCATCAAGGCAGTGGTCTGGACCGATCTGATCCAAGTCAGCCTGATGTTTGGAGCTGCGATCTACGTGTTCTTTTGGTTGCTCGGCAAAACGGGCGGATGGGCACCATTCGTCGCAGAAATCAAAACGCCGATTTTTGTGGATACGGGCATCAAGCCTGAACATTCATTTGGCCAATCGATCAAGCACATTCTCGAACAAGAATACACGATCTGGGCTGCATTGTTGGGTTCAATCTTCACCACGCTCGCCACTCACGGCACCGACCAAGACATGGTGCAGCGGATGCTGACATCGAAGGATGCCAAGCGCGGGCAACGTGCGGTGATTGTCTCGGGCCTCGTTGATCTGCCTGTGGTCGTTGGGTTTCTTGCGATCGGCATTCTCATTTATCGATTCTACCAGATTAATCCTGATGGCGCTCCGACGAACGATGTTTTTGCATGGTTCATGCTCCATGACCTTTCGCCCGGTCTGCGTGGACTGATAGCAGCAGGACTTTTTGCCACTGCCATGGGCTCACTCTCCACCGCGCTGAATGCACTGGCCACGACCTTCACCAAGGACTGGTATCTCGGTGTTTTTCGACCAAAAGCAACATCCGAAGAACAGATGAAAGCCGCGCGTGTCTCGACGGTTGTTTTCGCCGTGTTGCTCGCCTTGATTGGCATTGGTACTGCGTTCATCAAGCTGAAAAACCCTGAACTACGAATCATTCCGATTGTGTTAGGCTCATTCGGTTACACCTATGGCTCGTTGCTCGGCATTTTCCTCGTCGGCATGCTCACCAAAAACCGGGGCACTTGTCGCGGCAACAGCATCGCCATGATCGCGGGGCTCTGCGCTACTTTGTTCCTTAGCGGCGCACACAATGACGTGTATGATATTTTTCATGACAAAGAAGCTCGCCTCCGCAATGCCGTGAAAGCCCTGCACCTTGCCTCCGCCGATCCATCCAAGGTAAGCGCCGAAGCCATCGCTAGCAAAGCGCGGCTTCCCTTAGAGGAACTCCCCCAAATTTCCCAACATCACAACGCTCAGGCGCCGCTCTTTTCGCCCACATGGCTTCCCACCGTTTCCTTTACTTGGCGCATCATGATCGGCACGCTCTTCACGGTGGGAGTGGCTCTATTGTTCGGCCAAAGACGCGAAACTCTCGTCGCTCTAAAAGAATAATATCTTGCCATCGCGCTTCACTCACTGCTAACCATATCCTCCGTAACCGTGATTTCTTCACCTACTCATATCGCAGGCATTCTTCCCGCTCGCTGGGGCTCCACTCGCTTCCCCGGCAAGCCGCTTCATCGACTCGCCGGTAAAACGCTCATCCAACACGTCTGGGAACGCTGCATGGAATGTCGCATGCTCGATAGCATCGTCATTGCCACCGACGACGAACGCATTCGTGACGAGGCCCTTTCCTTCGGCGCTAAGGTCACCATGACTGCCGCCGATCACCCCACCGGCACTGACCGGATTGCCGAGGCCGTGCTTGCCATTCCCGAGGCCACGCACATCATCAACATCCAAGGCGACGAACCGCTGATCGATCCCACACTCATCGATGAACTCGCATCAGCTCTCGCAAACGATGCTGCTTTGCCGATGGTAACCGCCGCTAATCCCATTGACGACGATAGCGTATTACACGATCCTAATGTCGTCAAGGTCGTGCTCGATCTCAACGGTCATGCGCTGTATTTCTCTCGCTCGCCCCTGCCCTTCCAACGCAACAAACCTACTGGCCTCAAGCTCTATCGCCATAAAGGCATTTACGGTTATCGCCGCGATTTTCTTGAAACATTCATAACATGGCCACCTTCTCTGTTAGAGCAAGCAGAATCGTTAGAACAACTGCGAGCTCTAGAAAACGGTGCACGCATCAAGGTCATCGTCACGCTCGATGACTCCATCGGTCTCGATACGCCCGAGCAGGCTGCACTGATTGAAGCCCAATTACTTTCACGCCCCTCACACAACACCAAACACTGATCCTAACTACACTATGAAATACATCTTCGTCACCGGCGGCGTCGTTTCCTCTCTCGGCAAAGGTCTTGCAGCGGCATCCATCGGCACACTGCTCGAACAACGCGGCCTTAAGGTCCTGATGCAAAAGTTCGACCCTTATCTTAACGTCGATCCTGGCACCATGTCGCCCTACCAACACGGCGAAGTTTACGTGCTCGATGACGGTGCCGAGACCGACCTCGACCTCGGCCACTACGAGCGCTTCACCTCTGGTGTGCTCTCACGCATGAACAACCTCACCTCCGGGCAGGTGTTCGATTCCGTCATCAAGAAAGAACGCCGTGGCGACTACCTCGGCAAAACCGTGCAGTTCATCCCGCACGTCACCGATGAGATCAAATCGCGCATCTACGAAGTCACCAACAACAACCCCGATGTCAACGTGCTGATCACCGAAATCGGTGGCACCGTCGGCGACATGGAAGGACTGCTTTTCCTCGAAGCGCTGCGCCAATTCGCGCTCGAAGTCGGCAAAGAAAACGTCTGCTTCATCCACGTTACCCTACTGCCCTTCCTCAAAGCCGCTGGCGAAATCAAAACCAAGCCGACCCAGCAATCCGTTGCCAAATTGCGCGAAATCGGCATCCAGCCCGACATCATTATCTGCCGCACCGAGCACGATCTCGATGAAGACAACCGTCGCAAGATCGCGATGTTTTGCAACGTCGACAAGAAAAACGTCGTTGCTTTCCGCGATTGCGACCACTCCATCTACGAGTGCCCGCTCGACCTGCGTCGCGATAAAATCGATCGCCTCGTCGTCGATAAAATCGGCCTCGGCCATACCCCTCCTCCAGCATTGGAAGAATGGGAAAAATTTGTGCAACGCGTCATTCATCCGCGCCACAGCGTCACCATCGCCGTTGCCGGAAAATACACCGAACTACAAGACGCCTACAAATCCATCTACGAATCGCTCATCCATGCCGGTGCCGCGCACGATACCAAAGTGAAGATCGTCAAGATCGACACCGAGGCCATGGAAGAACAAATCGCCTCTGAAGTCATCGGCCACGTCGATGGCATCCTCGTTCCCGGTGGATTCGGAGATCGCGGCATCGAAGGCAAAATCAATGCCGCCAAGTATGCACGTGAGAACAATATCCCGTACCTCGGCATCTGCCTCGGCATGCAAATCGCCACCATCGAGTTCGCGCGTAATGTTTGCGGTCTCACCAATGCCAACTCCACCGAGTTCGACGAAAACACTCCACATCCTGTGGTCAGCTTGCAAGAAGAGCAAAAAAAACTCACCACCATGGGCAACAACATGCGCCTCGGGGCATGCGAGTCGATCCTTTTTGCCGGAACGCAAACCGCACAACTCTACCACGATGCCGATCGCATCACCGAGCGTCACCGCCATCGCTTCGAGTTCAACTCCGACTACCGCGATCAACTCGAGGCCAAGGGCCTCGTCATCAGCTCCGTCAGCGCAAAAGAAGGCTTAGTAGAAATCATCGAACTACCGAAGAACAAATTCCACATCGCCTGCCAGTTCCACCCCGAGTTCCAATCCAAGCCCAACAAACCCCACCCGCTGTTCTCCGGCTTCATCAAAGCAGCCCTCGAAAAGCGCATGTTGGATGAAGTGTGAGCCCGAGAGCGATGAGTGCATTTTGCTGATTTTGCGATTGGTCTTTTCAATCATCCCTGCTACACCAAGCGCGTGGACGATATTACCAGCGAACGAGATCACGGCGTGCAGCCATTAGACCAACTCATGAATGAGTGGGGTCTGAGCAACCATGGCCTCGTCGAAGCATCCCCCGAGCAACTCAATCACAAGCAAGTGCAAAAGGCCCGCAAAGGCCGTCAACTCACCTTGCACATCATGCAAAAAGTCATGCGCGGCCTCAACATTGCGATCTGGAATCAGCTCTCGAAGGAGCAAAAGGAGACGTATTTTGAGTATCCGCACCACTGGCTTTTTACCTACGCCAAAGGCTACCAATCTGGTCGCGTTGATCCGAATGAAGCGCTCAAGGAGAGCCTTCGTCAGTCATGAAGCCCCCGACCATCGTTGGTTCAGGCACAGCTGGCATCTGCCTCGCTTGGCAATTTTGGTTCAGGGGATTCCCCTTTCGGCTCATCGATTCAGGTATTCGGGGCAGTTCTCATGTCGCCGCAGGATTGATCAATCCCGTATCGGGAAAAAATTGCACAGTTCCCGAAGACTACGCCCTGCATTTCTCGCAAGCCGAAGATTTTTATCAGCGGATCGAATCGATTCTGCATACAACCTTTTGGCATCCGTTAGAAATAATTCGCCTAATCGCCGAGCGCGATGATCACAAGCTCGGAAAAAAAATGCGCGAAGGCGATGCTTCCGCTTGGGTCATTCGCAAGTTGGATGAATCTCCCTGGCCCGATTCCTGCGCTTACCTCTTGCACCACGGAGCGCGTCTGAATGTCGCGCAATTTCTCGCGAGCAGCCTGGCATTTTTCCAACAACAGGGCCTCGTCGAGATGCGACTCATCGATCCTGATACATTGCCTAACAGCGAGATTTTCGTCTGGTGCGGCGGTGCTAAGGGATTGCTCGATCAGGTGCCCGTCGCCTGGCAACATCGAAGCGCCAAAGGTGAAATCCTCACCGTTGAAGCACCGCAGTGGCAACAACAGCGCATGATCACGGGGCGGAATTGGCTCATACCACTGGGCCAAGATCAATACAAAATTGGTGCATCATACGAGTGGGATTTTCTTCACTCGGAGCCGACGCCTGCTGGACTAGAATTTCTGAAAGAGATCGCACGAGACCTCGGTGGCGAAAATTTTTCCATTATCAATCATGAGGCAGGCATTCGACCGATCGTCCGCAAAAGCAAGCCTGTAGCTGGACTGATTTCTCCCACTTGTGGCGTATTCAACGGACTGGGTTCGAAGGGCTCACTAACCGCTCCTTGGGCCTCGGCGCATCTCGCGGCCGAAATCATCGATGGCATACCCATCGAATCAGGCTTGAGTGCCAGCACCTACTTTGCTAGCATTGCGCGCTGATTTTCTTCCTCTCATGCATCCATTTTTTCCCCGACCTACCCAACTCGCCCAAAACTGGATCGCTCAGATCCTGCGACCTGGAGATGTCGCCATCGATGCCACACTTGGCAATGGAAACGATGCCCTTTTTCTTGCTCGTTGCGTCGGACCTAACGGAAAAGTGCATGGCTTCGATGTGCAAGCCGCAGCCCTATGCACATCGACAGAACTTTTCGAGAAAAACCAAATCCCGCAGGATCAATACTCCTGGCATCTGCTATCTCATACGGAAATGCAACAAGTCGTCACCGCACCCGTGCGCGCCGTGATGTTCAACCTCGGCTACCTGCCCAGAGAAGATCACAACGTCATCACACAAAGCACAGAAACATTGCTCGCGCTGGAGGCCGCATGCTCATTGATCGACCGCGGTGGCATCATCACGATCGTGTGTTATCCTGGTCATGCAGGTGGCGATGCCGAAACCGCCGAAGTTATTGCATGGGCCGACAAACAAGGAGCGGCGTGGCACGTAGTGGTCTATGAAAAGCGGGCGACTTTGCGTAAAGCTCCCATTCTCATCGCCATGCAAAAGAAAGGAGCAGACACATGAGCAACGACGCGCACTGGATGGCGATGGCGCTGGAAGAAGCGCGCAAAGGCATCGGTAAAACCACGCCGAATCCACCTGTGGGCTCTGTGATTGTCAAAGATGGCATTTTGTTAGGCAAAGGCTGGCATCGCAAAGCGGGCACACCTCATGCCGAACGCGTGGCCCTAGCCGATGCCCGCGAGCGCCATGGCGATGCCGCTCTGCGTGGTGCCAGTGCCTATGTCACCCTCGAACCCTGCTCCACGCACGGCCGCACTCCGCCCTGCGTGCAAGGATTGATCGAAGCCAGCATCAGCGAAGTGATCTATGCCTGTGAAGACCCCAACCCTGCGCATGCTGGACGGGCAGATCAGATCCTAACAAAAAATCAGATTGTCGTTCGCAAAAACATCTTACGCGAAGAAGCCGAAGCCATTCTGCGACCCTTTGCCAAAGTTCATAGAACTGGTTTGCCTTGGGTCATCCTCAAGACCGCGATGAGTCTGGACGGCCGCATCACCCGCCCCGCAGGAGAAAGCTCGTGGCTCACAAGTGAGGCTGCACGACTCGACGTACAGCATTTGCGCAGCGAAGTGGACATGATTCTCACCAGCGGCGAAACCGTTCGCCGCGATCACCCAGCTCTGACGATTCGAGTGCCCGAACTCAGCGCAGGCCGCGAGCAACCATGGCGTTTGGTCATCAGTCAGCACCCAGATACTCTACCGATCACGGCACCATTGTTTGCCGATGAATGGAAAAACCGCACGCTGGTGCGCGGCGGTGATCTTACGCAAATTCTTCGCACTTGCGTCATCCAGCAAGGAATCCTCTCAGTGCTCGTCGAAGCAGGCGGCAAGCTCGCCGCAGAACTCTTGCAGCACAATCTCGTGGATGAGGTCGTCACCTATCTCGCACCAATGATCACAGGAGGATTACCGGCCATTGCCGGAGAAATAAGCCATCCCCACAAGCTCAAAAACATCGTATGGAGCCAACTCGGCCCCGATGTGAAGTTACGTGGGCTAATCTGAGACATCAGACTTTCAGACGTAAGACATTACGAACAATTTACTCTCTGATCACTGCTGACTGATCGCTCAACACTTTTTCGGTTACTTCTCCAACGCCTGACACAGCCAAGCAATCCGCGCAGCAGGTGATTCCATTTCGAGCAGATTTTGCCGCATTTCAATGTCATGAATGAATTGTTGCGAAACAATGTCGGCCAAAATCACCGGATCATCGGTGCGATGCAGTAGCTCCATCACCGATTTGCGAACTTCCTCTGGCAATTCTGGGATCGCATCTTCCACGCATCCGCGCAATGTCGTCGTAGCCGCAGCCGCTTGGTGTGGTGGCTCGAAGATTGCCGGAATCGGTTCAATTTCGGCATAAGGGTAGGATTTCCCCTCGATCCAACGCAGGAATTTCACCCGTATCACCCCATGCAGCAACAAATTCGAGGTGCCATCCTCTTGCTCATGGGAAGCACGCACAATGCCAATCGTGCCCACCCCAGCTGCGGATTGCTCAGGATCTTCCGAATCGTTCAATCGATTGCACACCGCAAAAAAACAATGCCCATCAATCGTTTCCTGCAACATCTCACGATAACGTGGCTCAAAAATACGCAGCGGCAGTCCGCCATGAGGAAACAACACACAATCGGGAAGAATCATCACTCCCACTTGCTCCGGTAGATGTAGTGCAGACATTTTTTGTTAGATAAAAGGTGAAAAAACTCGAGCGCTAGTCGCTCCGCAGTTCTTAATCATGCCACAGCTTCCCATTCTTGCAAATCGCGGATCAAATCCCCAACGCCATGGCACGGACGCAGGACGATTGTGACCTCATTTTAACCGAGGAAAAGCCGAAAGATGGAAAACCTCAGCAGAAAGCGCGACATCTTGGCAGCATTCTTCGCCCATGGTGCATTTTGACGTTGAAAACACCCGCCATTTGATGCTTGCTCACGTCACGTATGTCCGAGAGAAAAACTTTAGAAGAACGTCATCAAATGTCCGATCTGGATCGTCTCCGCCATTCTTGCGCTCACGTGATGGCCACCGCGATCTCTCGGATCTGGCCCGACGTGCAATTTGCCGCTGGTCCCCCTGTGGACAATGGCTTCTTCTATGACATGGAGTTGCAGCATCGGATCTCGCCCGATGATTTTCCACGCATCGAGGAAGAAATGAAAAAAGTCGTCAAAGACAATGACTCCTTTGAGCGCGTTGTCGTTAGTCGCGATGAAGCCATGGCACTTGCTCTGAGCGGTCGTCTCAGCTTCGTCACCGAGCGCGACACGCCTAGCACGTTCAAGGTGGATCTGCTCAATGACATCCCCGCAAACGAAGAAATCTCGCTGTATAAAAATGGTGACTTCTGGGACCTCTGCGCTGGCCCTCACGTTGGTCGCACCGGAAATTGCAAAGCATTCAAGCTGATGAGCGTTGCCAGTGCCTTCTACAAAGGCGACAAAACTCGTCCCGTATTGCAACGCCTCTATGGCACTTGCTTCAAAAATTCGACCGAACTCCAGGAGCACCTCGTCAAGTTAGAAGAAGCGAAAAAACGCGATCACCGCCGTCTCGGACGTGAGATGGGACTTTTCCACATCGATGAAATGGTCGGCCAAGGTCTGATTCTTTGGAAACCCAAAGGTGGTCTCATCCGCCGTGCCTTACAGGAGTTTATCACCTCCGAGCTCGACAAACAAGGCTACTCGCAGGTCTTCACACCGCACATCGGCAAGCTCGATCTCTACCGCACTTCCGGCCACTTTCCCTACTACCAAGAAAGCCAATACCCAGCGATACCTGAGCGCAGTGTGTTAGAAAAACTCGCCGATGAAGATGCCACATGCGCCACTCTCATCAACGGTTTGGAAAATGGCGAATATGAGGGCTACATGCTCAAGCCGATGAACTGCCCACACCATATCAAGATTTTCGATAGTGAGCCACACTCCTATCGCGATCTGCCCGTGCGCCTAGCTGAATTTGGCACCGTGTATCGCTGGGAGCAATCTGGCGAGCTGGGTGGGATGACGCGCGTCCGCGGCTTTACTCAAGATGATGCTCACCTTTTCTGCACGCCCGAACAAGTGGCAGCAGAAGTGCAAGGCTGTCTCGGACTCGTCAAAAAAGTGTTAGGCACTCTTGGCATGCACGATTACCGCGTCCGACTCTCGCTCCGCGATCCAGATTCCGACAAATACGTCGGTGATCCTGCCAACTGGGAAAAGGCCGAAAACGCCTTGCGTGAGGCCGTGCAAACTCTCGGAGTCGAATACAGCGAAGAACTCGGCGAGGCCGCATTCTACGGACCAAAGATCGACTTCGTGGTCAAAGATGTCATCGGTCGCGATTGGCAACTCGGCACCGTGCAGGTCGACTACAACCTACCTGAGCGCTTCAATCTCAGCTACATCGGCGAGGACAATCGTCCCCACCGCCCCGTAATGATTCACCGCGCTCCCTTCGGCTCACTCGAACGTTTTACCGGCCTGCTCATCGAGCATTTCGAGGGTAAATTCCCCACCTGGCTTGCTCCCGAGCAAGTCCGCGTGCTACCGATCTCTGATAAATACATGGAATACGCCGAGAAGGTCACCGCTCAACTCGCCGACGAAAAAATCCGCGTAAGCTTGGATCGAGACTCCGATAAAATCGGCGCAAAAATCCGCAATGCCCGCCTCGACCGCGTGCCTTACATGCTAATCATCGGTCAGAAGGAAGAAGAGGAACAATCTGTCTCTGTGCGCCATCGCGACAAAGACGATCTCGGTTCCCAATCCCTCGCCGATTTCCTGGCCCACATCACGACTGAAGCACGCAACCGCACGCTCTAACAAAAAATCAACCAATTCAAGCGCGCCTCCCGACGAGGCGCGCTTTTTTGTAAGCTTCTCGGCGCAACCTTCGTTCTGCTTTTATGTTTTCTATTTTATGCCGCTGTTTTCTAATCACGATTCTAACATTTTCAATGAAAGCGGAATCACTCGATGCCGCGTGTGACTTGTCACCGGCGATGACGGAATTGATCCACACGCCACGTCGTGCTCCCGCGGATTGGAAAGAGCGCTCAGGAGCTGTCTTTTTGAACCAACAATGGGAAAAGGATTGCAATGTCCGCTGGTATGTCGAATTGCAGCGCGATGGCGGACGCTGGGTGCAGGCCGGCTTGGCTCATCGCAATGAAGAAACCATCGCCTGGGGCTTGAAACAATTGCAGTGGGGCTTTCAACAGATGGCTGAGGATGGTTCCTTCGCCTGCGATGATGCTTTTCATAGCGCGACTTTTTTGGTCGAAACCACGGCGCATTCGATCTTGCTGATCGAGGCCTCCCCTTTTGCAAAAACCTTTCAAACACAAGTAGCAGAGCTGAAAAATCCTTTGCTGCGATGCGCCTTATGGATGGCATCATCGCTCAATTTCTCAGCCGCGGAAAAACAGCGGATCTATACACATCGACGATTCCTGTTAGGAAGTGCACTGATGCAAACAGCACTGATTCATGACAACAAGCTGCTGCGGCAACCAGCGGAGTATTTCATTCAAGACGGTATTCGCATGCAACGAAAAGATGGTGCATTTCTCGAAAAAGGCGGCCATGATTCCAGTTATCATGCGGTCGCGATGATTTACTTCCAGCGGATTCTCCTGGTCACACCAAAGGAATGGCAGGCTGATACTTGGAAAGCATCACTCGATCAAGGCCTGCGCTGGATGGTCGGAAGAGTGAAGGAAAATGGCGAGGTCGAGGTCAAAGGAAATACCCGCACGGGACTTGGCCAAGAAAAAGGCCGCACCGGTAGGCTCAAGGGCGTCAACTTACCCGAATTCGCGACAGCACTTCTCTACTATGCCTATCGTAGCAATGACTCGCACTACGAGGCATTGGCACGAAAAATGTTAGGGAAATGAATCCGCTTTATTTCGCAGGAATGCGAATTTTAGCAGAAGTGTGCATCGGCGCCGTAGCGATAATTTCCCAAGCACCTCCTGCCGCCGCGCCTTCGGGAGCAGCAGGCATACGCAATTCCCCAGCGGACTTCGATTTCAGCTCAGCCATGCCTTGACTCAGTCCAAGAATCGCTTGCAAAATTTCAGCAGACTCTTGCTCGTTGACAGCAGCTTGTGGAGGCATGGGAATTTCCCCCCAGGCACCTGCACCACCGGTGCTGAGTTTTTTCTGGAGATTCTTCAACGCCGCTGGATCATCCCGATAACGCATCGCGACATTGAGATAACTCGGCCCCACCGAATTGGTATCCACTTGATGGCACGCGAGACATTGCTTGGCTTCGATCAATTTTGCAGCCTCTCCAGGAAGAACGGGGCCACCGGCATCGTGCCCTGTTGGCGCAATGTAGCGTGCGCGCACGACCAAATCTTTTTCTTGCATCGCTCCTGCGACTTGAAAGGTCAAGGTTTCACCAAATCCGATGGCACTTGGTTTTTTCGGAAAGCTAAAGGTTAGTTCGGGCATGGTCGCGGCATTCAAGAGCACACGAGCGATGCCTCGCTGCCCTTTTTCATCGGTCACCACCGCACGCAATTGCTCGACGCCGTCGATGTTGAGCGTGTAGTTCTCCCCTTTGCCGAGCACTGCATCCTTTTGACCCTTGGTGCCGTACCAGACGACCTCACACTTTTGATTTTCGGGATCGTTGACAGTGACAGCATAGGTTTTATTTCCGCGATCCTCAATTTTCACCTGCGGCGCCTGGTTTCCTGAATCAGGCAGGATCAAGCGAATGCGGCCATTGGTATTGAAATACCACTCGGAGCCATATTCTAACAAAAACAAGCTGCCATCGGCGGCCATTTCCATGTCCATCGGATGTTGCAAACCATCTAACAAGACTTCCATTTTGACGAAATTCTCATTCTCATCGAGCTTGACCTTCCACGCCTTGTTGCGCATCCACTCGAAGGTAATTAAGCTACGATCATCGGCTTCACCCAAAATGTTGTGCGGGCGCTTGGCATCGTAATAGAAAACTGGTCCTGCCATGGCATTGCGGCCACCTGTGCCCATCAACGGGAATTTTTCGCTATCTGCATAAGGATACCAAATCAGAGCCTGACGCGCCGGCGGAAGATCGGTGAGACCCGTATTGAGTTTTGATGGGTTTTTCGGGGCCTTTGGATCTGTCATGACTCCTGTTGTGCCATTCGTGAAATCGACAAGCGGATAGGGCTGGTTATCCGCAATCACAAACGGCCAGCCATGGTTACCAGCGGTTTTCGCTTGGTTCACTTCATCGTGCCCCGCAGGACCTTTGTCCGAAGGATTTCCAGCATCGGGACCGACCTCGCCCCAGTAAACGGTGTTGGTTTTCGGGTCGATCGACATGCGGAAGGGATTACGACAGCCCATCACAAAAATTTCCGGACGCGCTTTGGCATTGCCCGTCGGAAACAAATTGCCTTCGGGAATCTCGTAGCCCTTTTCGGTCGGCTTGATGCGCAATACCTTACCACGCAGATCATTGGTGTTACCCGCGCTGCGCATGGCATTAGCGTGATCGTGGCCATCACGATCATCGATCGGAGCAACGCCGTTGCTTTCAAAGGGATTGGTATTGTCACCGGTGCTGAGATAAAGCAAACCATCTTTGCCGAAGGCTAACGATCCACCATGATGACAGACGCGATCGCGACGATCGCTCGGGATTTCCAAAAGCATTTGTTCCGAGCTCAAATCGAGTAAGCCATCTTTCAACGAGAAGCGCGACAAACGATTGAGCATCTTATCGGCAGCGCTGTAATAAAGATAGAGCCGCTGGTTTTTCGCAAAATCAGGATCGAGCGTGATGCCTAACAATCCATCCTCGCGCGCCCACGAACTATTTTTGTTTTCCTCTTTGAGAGCCGTTACAGGAACCTGCCCAATCACAAACATCGTACCTGTGGCTGGCACCACGCGCAGCACGCGACCCTCGCGCTCGACGACAAAAACATCACCGTTCGGCGCAAGGCTGATCTCCATCGGATCGCGCAAATCAGAGGCGATAAAAGTCGTCAGCAACGCAGCTGACGCCAGATCGGAGAGCAGGACTAACGAAAGAAAGCAAAGCAAAGGAGATTTTTTCATCGGATAGAATACGTGTTACGCCACGCGAAACTATCTCACAATGCAGAACGATCTTTGTCAACAAACTGCAGAGACATCCCTCAAGAAAAATGAACCCACTACTCTAACGAGTTTGCACACCAAGTCAAATGAATTCGAGCAAATCGAAACTATATTTTCCAAAGCGCGCTTTTTGCATTTTTCTGATGGAATTTGGGGCCAATCTGTGCATAATACCAAATGGATATGGAATGGTTCCGTGTCTTCAAAAAATAGAAAATATACGATTATGCAAACTGCTAATGTGAACCCACCGATCACGATTACTGTCCGTCACGAAGAACTCACCCAATCGATCCGCGATTACGCGGCAAAGAAAATTGAAAGCCTCCATTTGGACTACCCCAAAATCATCGAGGCGAAGTTCATTCTCGATGTTCAGAAAAATCGCCACATCGCCGAGATCGTTCTTTTTTGCGCAAACCACATCACCATCGAGGCCCACTCAGAGGCACCAAGCATGTATGCTGCGATGGATGAAACTATCGACAAAATTGCTCGCCGCATGCGCAAGCAAAAAACTCGATTGATGAAGCGCAATCGCCCGCATCGCAATGAGTCAATCCGCTATCTTGATCAGAAATACTTCACCGAGGAAGCGATGGATCACCCCGAGGATTCCACGCACGATCCCGAACCTTTCATCATGCATCCCGATAACTACAAGCTGCGAACCATGTATAAAGAAGACGCGATTATGGAACTGGAACTCGGTGACCGACCTTTCGTCCTCTACAAATCAGCGCGCCGCGGTTGCTTGACGATCATCTATCGCCGTAAAGATGGCGAATATGCCGCGATGGACATTAACAAAGACGCACTCTGAGCGAAGTGTGATCATCCCCTCATAACGCAAACAAGCTCTCCATAGCTGGAGAGCTTGTTTCGTGTAAAAACCTAGCGAAAATTATTTTGCCTCAGGCTTGTAGTTTTTGGAGACGTAGCCTTCTGCCACTTTGCCGTTTTCATCGAGTTTACCTACCGACCACAGCAAGCCGCGGCAAACCAGATCAAGGAAGCGTTTGTCAGCAACTGTATCGTTATTGTGACCGAGTGTGGTGCTGAAAATGCGGGTTTTTTTATCGCCAAATTCGTTCGTCCAGACAATGCAGGCATGATTTTGACCGGGCTTATCACCTGCGTCCTGCTTACCTTCCGCAAGCGATTTAGCAGTTGGCCAGTTTTTGAAGTTACCCTCGATGCCGTGCACGTTGTTGTAAAGCTCTTCGTTGACGGTCGTCCAATCTTCAAGACCTTTCACGATGGCATGGTTTTTGTTGGTGTATGTCACCTGAATCGGCTTTTGAGGTCCGTGTCCGCTGGATTGCAGACCGAGCATGTTAAACCATGAAGCTTCAGGAGCATCAGGCTTCATGGGTTGACCATAAGGACCACTACGATACGAGTGCATGGCGCAATGCAGGTTCACTGCAGGTACGCCATTTTTGTGAGCGTTGACGATGTTTGCTATGATCTTGGGATCGGTGATGTCAGCAGCGCACTCGTCGTGAATCACCACGTCATAAGCCTTGGCCCAATCAGGATTTTGGTAAATCGGAAATTGTGGCTTGGTCGAACCATCGGGAGTGAACTCAATCGTCACTTCGCAATTGACTCGCGCCTGAATGCCTTCAGAAAGGATGTGTTGTTGATTTTTGTAGTCGTGGCAGCATCCACCGATGACCAAGAGAACTTTCAAAGGTTTTACTTCAGCTTGAGCGTAGCCGAGGCTCGCCATAGCACAACAGGTAATGAGCAGTTTTTTGATCATATGCGTGGAGAAATTACTGTCAGAATTCTACGAACTTATCAAATCTTTTCTCAAAGCATCCTCTGAGAATGGCCGAAACGCAAAACGACCGCTTGAAACACTTTCAAGCGGTCGTTCGGATAAAGGATTTTATAGTGTCCGCAAAGGCGACTCAACAAGAGGAATAGACTAGCAATTTCGCCAAGCTTGCACTAGTAGGCTCAGGAACGCAGGCACAACCCGTATTTTGGAGATTGTTGATGTCCCAACCGAGATTCTTGGTATTTTCCTACCAATCACCAATTTCGCAACGGAGGACTTCCCCGCTCGCGAGATTTTATCAAGCGTTGGAGTTGTAAAGGCTCACTTCTTTGTAGCAGGCAGTGTTGTTGATTTCAAAGTACTTCAAGTAGCCCTCCTGAATTGAGCATTGCCAGTCTAGCACGCGCATAGTAGCCTCCGCTCGTGAAAAATAGTCCACTGAAACGCTATTACCCGCTGCTTTGGGAGATCCGCGCAACGTTTGGCGGCGGCATCCTCGCAGGGATCATTTATGGCATCGCCAGTGGTTTTGGCCTCCCTACCATCGTAAGCAAGGTCTTTCCGCTACTATTCCGCGATCAAGAAAAAATGAAAGACGTTCCGCTCTGGGTCATCGATTTCCAGCAAAAATGGCTCAACGGCTCTATCGAATCACTCACTTTGCTGATGTGTATGCTGATTCCTTTGATTTTCCTGCTCCGTGGCGCTTCGGGTTATGCCAACACCTATTTGATCAATAAATCCGGATTTTTGGTGCTCGAACGCATCCGCACGATGGCATTTAACAAGTTGCAACGATTGCCAATGAGTTACTACCACGGCAATAAGTCGGGCGATCTCCTCTCGCGCCTCACTTACGACTGTGAAGTCATCCGCAATGCCATCGCCCAAGGCAGCAACGACTTGATCAAGCAGCCCGCCACGCTTATTGCTGCGATTTATTTCCTCATTGCCAAATCAACCGAAAATCAAAGCCTAGGCATCGCCATGATTGGATTATTATCGATCCCCCTCTGCGTGATTCCCATTTCTCGTGCGGGCAAAAAAATCGCCCAGCGCAGTAAAGCAGTGCAGAAGCAAATGGGGGAGACCTCCTCGACAATCAACGAAACGCTGCAATCGCCGCTAGAAGTCCGCGTCTATCAGCTCGAATCCCGTCAGCAAAATACCTATGCCACTCAAGTTAAAAACGTACTCTACCTCATGCTGAAGGTCGTAAAATACAAGGCTCTCATCTCCCCCGCCATTGAGATAGTTGCCTCCGTGGGCTTTGCCTTTGCGCTATACCTAGGAGTGCAACGTGGCATGACGCTGGAAAATTTCATGGCCGTCGGCATGGCTTTGTTCATGGCCTACGAACCGGTAAAAAAACTCGGTGCCGTCAACGCGCTCTTACGCCAAGGCGGTGCCGCGGCCGAGCGCCTCGAGATGATTTTCAAAGCCGAAGAAACCGTCGCTGAACCTGCGGCGAAGGAAATCAAAGCGCGTGGCGCGATCATCGGCGACGTACGCTGGGAAGGTGTCTCTTTTTCCTACGATGAGGAACCAGTTCTGCGCGATGTTTCCTTGCACGTGCCGCACGGCCAAATGATCGCTTTTGTCGGTCCAAGCGGCTCGGGAAAAACGACGATGGTCAATATGCTGCCGCGTTTGTTCGATCCAATTGCTGGGCAAATTCTCATCGATGGCACCGACCTCCGTGCCTGGTCGCTCGCAGATTTGCGCCGCAACATTTCCGTGGTGCCACAAATGCCGGTGCTGTTTCAGGATTCGATCGCAGAAAATATCCGCGTAGGTCGACAAGATGCCACTGATGAGGAAATTCGCGATGCAGCGATCAAAGCGCACGCGCACGCATTTATCGAACGCTTACCCGATGGCTACCAAACGGTCGTCGGCGAACGGGGATCGAGCCTTTCGGGCGGTCAGCGACAACGCATCGCCATGGCCCGCGCGTTTTTGAAAAATGCGCCGATTTTGATCCTCGATGAAGCGACCAGCGCGCTCGATGCTGAAAGCGAAGCCGCAATCACTGAGTCCTTGAGAATTCTTTGCCAAGGGCGCACGACTTTTCTCATCGCCCATCGCTTTTCCAGCATTCGCCTAGCGGAACGCATCGTTGTGTTAGAAAAAGGACAAATTGTCGCCAGTGGCACATTTGAAGAGCTCGAGAACCAACCCGGCACCTTCCGTAAATTGTTAGAGGCAGCAGGTGAGCGGCATGCGTAAGACATTGCAAGATTTTCGCACATGATTACGTAACAGAAAAACATGTTTCTTCGTCACCTCCATGTGCCGATGCTCGCCATCGCATTTTCATCGCTTCTCGATGCGGCCCCGCTTCCCGCTCACCCGCGGCTGCTTTTCCCGAGCTCTGAGGAAACTTTAGTAGCAAAAAAAATCACTACTGATCCCCTCGCCGCGCAGCTCCAAAAAAACATTCTCGCCCGCGCCGATGCTACGCTCAAAGAGCGCACCTGCCGCTTCGAAAAATATGATGGTAAACGCCTGTTGCCGGAATCCCGATTAGCGCTCCACAATGTTCTTCACAGCGCCTGGGCTTGGCGCACCACCAAGGATCAGAAATACTTCGAGCGCACCCTTCGCGAGATGGATGCCATCTGCGCGATGGATCATTGGAACCCGGACCACTACCTCGATACCGCAGAAATGAGCACCGCCTTGGCGATTGGCTATGATTGGCTTTATCTAAAGTTGGATGACAAACAGCGCAGTTATTACGCAAAAAATTTGTTAGACAAAGGTCTCGCCCAGATCGAAGGGAAAATCGCCAATAATCGCTGGTGGCAAAGCCCATCAAACAACTGGTCACAAGTCTGCGGAACAGGCATGGCCTTCGCGGCGATCGCTTTGCACGAGCGGGAACCGCAGCGCTGCGATCGTGTCATCGAGCAATCTAGCAAGCTACTCGCCCAGTGCGAAACATTTTATCACCCCGATGGCGCATATCCCGAGGGTCCCGATTATTGGCACTACGGCACCAACTACCAAACCCTCCATCAAGCTCTCGACTTTTTACCACAAAATCAAAAACCGTTAGGTTCTGTATGGCGACGCACTGCGGAATTTGTGATCCACAACATTGGTCCAACAGGCATCTGCTTCAACTACGCCGATGGTGGCATGCGCAAAAATTACCCGACTGCCGCGCAGAGTTTTTTGGCATCAAAGTTTCCTGAAAGCGATCTACCCAATATCGTCCGTGCTCATCTGAATACCTACCTTGATCAGCCATTTTCGCAAGGTGGAGCGAGTGATGTGCGCTTCCATCCGCTGCATCTGCTCTGGCTGCCCACCGCCACCGCAAAACGCCAACCCACCCGCACCTATGATCTTTTCCACGGTCTGCAAGACGTTGCGTTTGCGCGCACCAATTGGTCAAATCATGCTGCATGGCTCGCAATCAAAGGTGGCACCGGTGCCGCCAGTCACGGTCACCTCGATGTCGGATCGTTCATTTATGAATCCCAAGCGCATCGTTGGTTCATCGACATGGGTAAGGAGGGCTACAACCTCCCCGGTTACTTTGGCAAACAACGCTGGGATTATTTTCGACTGAACAATCGCTCACACAACACCCTCGTCATCAACGATCAAATCCAAAGCACACCGGCCAAAGGTTGCCCGATCTCCCCATGGAATCCCATCAATTCAGGCGCCATCGAGTGCGTGATTGACCTCACTACCGCCTACTCAAGTCAGGCGGACAAAGCCACGCGCATGGTTCGATTTTCTCCTACCAGTGGTGAAACTCGTATCACCGATGTGATCCTCAAACCGCGTGGTCCCGTACGCTGGGCAGTCGTTATTGATTCCGCTTTCACCATTCAAGGAAAAAAAATCACCCTCACCAACAAAGGAAAAAAACTCACACTGACTCGACACGATTCCCACGGCGGTGATTGGCAAGAATTTTCACTCAAACCACCAACGAGTGCCGAGAACCCAAACATAGGCTACCGCATGATCGGCTTCACCGTGCCAGCGGCCGAAAAGCTTAGCCTCGATGTTTCTTGGCGTTGATCATTCCGTGGACTCCCACGCAGCTGGCCAGTCACAGTCGTCAGGAACCAACAATGTTTTCTCGCGAGAAGTGCTCCCTTTTTCTAACAAAATATGAGATTTTCCTAAGCCTAACGATTTTGCAACAAAAGCCACCACTTCCAGATTTGCTTTGCCCTCTGCTGGTGGAGCAGCGATCCGCACCCTCAAAACTCGACCATGCAAGGCATGTGCTTCCCAGCCTTGAATGGCACTCTGCCGGGCATTCGGCGTTACGCGAATATGGAGTTTTTTCATGATTGATGCGCAATGTTCTATCACCCACGAAAAGCGCAAACAAGCACCGTGGGATAAAATCTCCGCATCTCAGGGAAAAGATTGCACAAGCCTGCTGACACGCTATCTTACTCCCACGCATGCAAAAAACGGATCAACGCGAAATGGTGTTCGATGAAGTGAGCCTGATGCTCTCGGAAAAACGCACCGCTCTGTCCATTCTACGCACAGGCATCGCGATCTTCTCGATCCCGCTTTCCCTTGGCTCGGTGCTCATCGCCACATCGCAACTCTACGATCCCGATCAAATCCTCTATCTCATCGTCCCCGTTCTCGCAGGTTGCACACTTCTCGTACTAATCTCTCTCTGGCTCATGATCACCGCTGCCGTCAAACTCCGCAACAACGAACGCCGACTCGATCGCTTGATTGAAAAAAATCAATTCCTTCGCAACATCGTCGATCCCTGAACTCCCACGGAGCGCGGACTTTCCTGCCCGCCGTAGCCTTGGCAGAGGAGGTAGTCCGCAACACCCAACCCCAACACCCATGTCCCAACCTCACATCCTCATCACTCCCGGCGATCCGGCAGGCATCGGCCCCGAAGTCATCACCAAAGCCCTGGCCCATGCTGACTTACCGCAACATTGCAGCTTCGAGACCTGGGACATTCCCACCCATTTTCAACCCGGCCAGCCCACCGCAGAGACCGCTCGTTTCGCACTCGATGCCCTCGAAACCGCTGCCGCGCGCTTACTCAACGGCACAGCCGATGCTGTAGTCACCGGCCCCGTTTCCAAGGAGCAACTCCAAGCCATCGGCTTCCCCTACCCCGGCCAAACGGAATTTTTCACTGATCGACTGCACGCCACCGAGACTGCCATGTGCCTCACGGGGCGCACGCTCACGGTCGCGCTCGCGACCATTCACATCGGCATCGCTGAGGTCCCCTCCCAACTCACCCCCGCCTCGATTATCACCGCGGGCAAACTACTCGCCAATTTCCTTCAAAAACGTCACCGCCGCCAGCCACGAATCGCCGTTTGCGGACTCAATCCCCATGCCGGAGAACACGGCGCCTTTGGCCAAGAAGAAATCACCACGATCCAGCCCGCCATTGATCAACTGCAAAAACTTCACATCGCCGAGTTTAGCGGACCTCATGTGCCCGATGCCATCTTTCGCGATGCCGCCCAACAAAAATACGATGGCGTCCTCTGCATGTATCACGACCAAGGCTTAATTCCGCTAAAATTGTTAGATTTCGACAACGCCGTAAACATCACCCTCGGACTGCCCAAGCCCCGCCTCAGCCCCGATCACGGCACCGCCTTCGGAATTGCAGGCAAAAACATCGCCGATGCCTCCTCCATGCTGCGAGCCTTGCAACTCGCCGCACAATTGCTATCATAGCCTAGACATCATGACTCTCGCCCAGCTCAAAGCGACAATACTCAGCATCATCCTCGGTGCTGTCGTCGCCTCCTCCTCCTACATGCTTACTACCGCCTCCTATGTCGGCACCAGCAACGATCTCACTCTCTCACCTACCGCCACGGATGCCGGCACACTTTGGCATGCCGAAAACAAAGAAGTCAAAATCGAGGTCCGCTACATCAGCTCACTACTAGAGAAGCCCTCGATCACCATCACCAAAAAACAACAATGGTTGCCACTCGCCATCAGCATGATCGCCGGCATTCTCCTCTCTGCAATCACCTACCGCATCGCAAGAAAAAAATCTACGCCAGCTCCAATCGTCCCCCTCGAGCAAACCACTCCCGATTCTTCTCCATCTCGAGACGCTGAGCAACCATATCACTAAAAACCGAAAACTTCACCATGAAATCTCTCACCGTTATCCTCAGCCTCGCACTCCTCTCCTGCTCTACTTTTTCCAGCTCCTCCTCCGCCCAAGGGCCTGCGGCAACGGGCATTCCCAATCTTTCCGAATCCCAGAAAATGGCCATTGGCAAAAAAATCTGGCAAAACGAATGCGGCGGGACCGTCGATGGACTCACAACATGGAATGTCGGCGAAGAATTTCCCTCGCTCGGCATCGGGCATTTCATTTGGTATACCGCCCAGCACAAAGGTCCTTTCACTGAGTCCTGGCCTCAATTCATGACCTACTGCAAGCAACGCGGCGTGACGCCACCCGCCGTCGGACTATTACCAGACTGCCCATGGAATTCACCCGCTCAATTCAAGCAGGAATTTCGCTCGCCACGCATGAATGAGCTCCGCACCTGGCTCAGCAAAACCGTTTCTCTGCAGACCGATTTCATCATCACTCGCTCACGCGGCGCACTGCCAAAAATCCTCAGCGGAGCCCCCGCCAATGATCGTGCACGCATTTCGACAAACTACCAAAAAGTCGCCGCCACCGCTCACGGTCAATACGCACTCATCGACTACGTCAACTTCAAAGGCGATGGCCTCAACGCCAACGAACGCTATGCAGGCAAAGGCTGGGGCCTACTGCAAGTGCTCGGTGGCATGAGCGATGTTCAAGCAGGACAAGCCGCAGCCAGCGAATTCGCAGCATCGGCCAAACGTGCGCTCAACCGCCGCATCGATAATTCCCCACCCGCACGCGGCGAAGCACGTTGGCGCGAGGGCTGGGACAACCGCTGCGCCACCTACGCTCGCCCGCTCTAACAAAAAATATCAGGCATCATGCTGATCAACATCTGCATCATCCTATTCATCATCGCCTGGATCATTGCCGGAGGCTTCGTCATGCTCAAATACGGCATCAATCTCTCCGGCCCTCAAAACGAGACCAACGAAACCGCAGGCTCCCAAACTCTCAACTTCACCCAGATGTTCCTCATCTGGTTCGGCTTCCTCGGCTTGGCCATGCATTTTCTTTTTATGTGAAGGAAAATTAGTAAGCCATGCGCGACTGGGGATTGCAATGGGAAGCCAACACCAAAGTCGGCATTGATTGGTAAAAATCTGCGTTGATGGGGTAGAATCTTTGACAACTGCTCGCGAGCCTTGATCATTGTTCGCACGCGTGAATCGTCTCTAACACGATGTTCATGCCGTTAGGTTGCAATATTTCTCCCCATTTGGCAAGTCGCGGGTTACTTTCTTGGCGCGACTGCGATTTTCCCCTCCTTCTGTCACGATTTTGCATCGCCAAAGGGCGAAAAATCGATTCCTTGCGCTACATTCGCACTAACTTGCAGAACCACATTGCACAAATAAATGACATGTTTGCGATCATTCTACGAGAGATTCCATCAACGGACTTAGATTACTCCATGGAAGAACGGTCGCCTTTTCACGTTGCTGGTGTGCGATTCCTCCATGCACGAGCCATGGCACTAATTGCATATCTGTTAGATGATTGCGCCAGTAGTCCAGACCCGCGAAAGCATCTGATGCGACGGTTTCTCCTGATTTTACTTCGATTGCCTGAAATATGTTAGGAGCCGTTTCGACAATGGCATCGACTTCGTGCCCTTCTTTGTCACGAAGGAAATAGAGCGATGGTTTTTGCCCAGAATTCGTCTGCGCCTTGAGCAATTCTGTCATGACCCAATTCTCGAAAAGCGCTCCGCGTTGCGGATGAGCGGTTACGTGTACCGCATGGCGAATGCCCAAAAACCATGAAGCCAAACCCGGATCACAGAAATAAAGCTTTGGGGTTTTGATGAACCTCTTCGAGGCATTCGTAAACCAAGGACGCACGAGAAAGATCAGATGACTAGCCTGAAGAACAGACAACCAAGATTCTGCGGTGGCGCGGGTGATTCCTGTATCTGACGCCAGAGATGAAAGATTAAGCAACTGGCCGATTCGACACGCACAGAGTTGAATAAAACGTTGAAAGGTGGCGAGATCCTGAATTTTTAAGATTTGCCTAACGTCACGCTCCAAATAGGTGCCGATGTAGTCCTGAATCCAAATACTGGGCTCTATCGGACGGTCGTAGGTCGGAGGGAAAAGACCACGATAGAGCAGCTCATCTACGGATGCTGGAGCTCGTTTTGCCTCTTGAAGCTCAGCGAGAGAAAAAGGAAGCAGGGTGAGCATGGAGGCGCGTCCCGCCAAACTCTGCGTGATGGATTCGATCAACTCAAATTGGCTCGAACCAGTAAGGATGAAACGCCACATACGACGGTCGGAATCGACGACTCCCTGTAGGTAGGAAAACAGTTCGGGTACCCGCTGGACTTCATCGAAAATCGCGCCATCAGAAGCTTGCCGCAAAAAGGCACGAGGATCTTCACGAACGAAGGAACGAGTGTCAGGGTCTTCCAGCGAGAAGTAGGGCAGTTCGGGAGCAAGAAGTCGTGACAGCGTTGTTTTTCCCGATTGGCGCGGCCCTGTAATTGTCAAAATGGGAAATCAAACCAAGCGTTCACGGGCGGCAGCAGTCGCAGAGCGTTTGATCGGCTGAGGAGGCAAGGGCGGCTTAATCATGATCAATTGTATACCTCGCTATACAATTAGTCAAGTCATTCATTATGAATACACAACGAGAACTTCACAGCTTTATTTACCGTTCGCGACCATCAATCGGTGGGGGATTTGAGAAAAAATCGCTAACGAAAACCCCATTTCTACGTCGCAACTTGACTCTACTCTTTGTTGCATAGAGTTCCCACTCCTCCTGACACGTTTTAGCATCGCCAAACGCAGGAAAATCGGTTGCACTGCGTGTGCACACTATTTTTCATGAGCCAATCACCTCTTTCTCACAGCATCTCGGACCTTACGATTGTCAAAGTCGGCACGGGCGTTTTGACGCGCGTCGAGGACGGCACACTGGATGGCGCGGCGGTTGTGCGACTTGTCACCGCCCTTGCGGCTTTGATGGATGCGGGGCATCGCTGTTTGCTTGTTTCATCGGGCGCCGTTGGCTCGGGTGTGGCATCGTTTCAGCTCGATGGCTATCCGCGCGACATCGTCACGCGCCAAGCGTGTGCCGCGGTCGGTCAGGCACGTTTGATGCAAACCTACGGAAGTTTGTTTGCGAACTTCGGCATCACTGTCGCGCAGGTGCTGCTCACCGCCGCAGATCTCGGCGAACGTTTTACCCACATTTCTAGCACCTTGCATCGTTTGCTAGATGAACCGCGCATCATTCCGATCATCAATGAAAATGACTCGGTCGCGATCGATGAGCTCAAGGTCGGCGACAACGACCAACTCTCCTCCCGCGTTGCCGTGCTCAGTGGTGCCAAGCGCCTGATTCTGCTCACCAGCGCTGAGGGATTGCTCGCACCAGGCTCCGATCAGCCGATTCCCGTGGTGGAAAAAGTCGCAGACGTGATGAGTTTTGTTCGCGATGACCAAGGCCGCTTCTCCATCGGCGGCATGGCATCGAAGTTGACCGCAGTGCAGTATGCCGTGGAAAATGGCATTGAAACCTGGATCGCCAATGGCCGCCGCCCCGAGCGATTGTTAGACATCGCCAATGGCAGCGACCAAACCATCGGCACTCGCTTTGTCCCGTCCTCTCTCTAACATTTTTTCTCCATGTCCACTACTCCACTTAGCTCCGCCGATGTCCGTCAGGCAATCGAACTCATGGGCCAGCAAGCGCGCCAAGCCGCCTATGCCTTGGCCAATCTCAGTGCCGAGAAAAAAAATACCATCCTCCGCGCGATGGCTGCATCCCTGCGCTCGGAGGCAAGCACCATCATCGCCGCCAATGCGCTCGACCTCAGTGCCGCAGCCCAAAAAGGCCTCAGCAACGCGATGATTGATCGCCTCACGCTCGATGAAACACGCATCGACGCGATCGCCTCGGGCATCGATCAAGTCGCCACCCTGCACGATCCTTGCGGTGAGATTCTCTCCGAAGTCACCCGCCCCAATGGCATGCACATCAAGCAAGTCCGCGTGCCCATTGGCGTGATTGGCATCATTTACGAGAGCCGCCCCAACGTCACCAGCGATGCCGCCGTGCTCTGCCTGAAGTCCGGCAATGCCACCATCCTACGAGGTGGCTCCGAGGCGATTCACTCGAACCGCGCCATCGCCGCCGCCCTGCAATCCGGTGGTGAATCCGCAGGTCTTCCTGCGCATTCCATCCAGCTCATTCCGTTTACCGATCGCGAAAGCGTTGCCGTGCTAGCAGGCATGGATCGCTACCTCGACCTCATCATCCCGCGCGGCGGCAAAGGGCTGATCGAGACTGTCGTTTCGCTCGCCCGCATGCCCGTGATCAAGCACTACGATGGCATTTGCCACACCTACATCGATGTCGATGCTGATCCCGCCATGGCGATCAAAGTCAGCGTCAATGCCAAAGCACAAAAGCCCGGCGTCTGCAATGCGTTAGAGACCCTGCTCGTCCACCGCGACATCGCCGCAACCATGCTGCCCGATATCGCCCGCGCCTTTCGCGAAAAAAATGTCGAACTCCGTGGCTGCGCCGAGAGCTGTAAGATTGTCACCGATCTCATCCCTGCCACCGAAGAAGACTGGAGCACCGAGTATCTCGACTACATCCTTTCCGTGAAAATCGTCGACTCGATGCAAGAAGCCATCGCCCACATCAATCACTACGGTTCGCATCACTCTGATTGCATCATCACCGCCAACGCCGCCACGGCAGAAACGTTCCTCCACAGCATCGATAGCGCCTGTGTCTTTCACAACGTCTCCACCCGCCTCGCCGATGGCGAAGAATTCGGCTTCGGCGCCGAGATCGGCATCTCCACCGACAAGCTCCACGCCCGCGGCCCGATGGCCCTGCGCGAACTCACCAGCTACCAATATCGCATCACCGGCGATGGCGTGGTGAAGTGAACTGTTAGACCATTCGACAGATATTGACAAATGTTAATTTTTATTTACACTACCGTCAGTAAAAACGTAACGACCTTCACATTTTTTATACAGCAAATCAAAAACTTTACTGTCTTTGAATGGCATGGCATTCAACTCACAATCAATAATGATACACAAAAGCCTTTCATCCGGCTCAGTGCGAATGAGGTTGAGATTAGCTGAGGTCAATTTAGTAGATGCTAAGAAAAGCGATTCGTTTATTGCTTTTAAACGAATGATTTGATACGATTTAGAATTTTTTGCGTTTTCCTCATCAAATACCAATTCATGCCATGGAGAATTTTTATGTAAATTCAACATGGGTGCAGTGTATTTATACTTTTCAGCAATCTGATCTAGACGAAATTCAAATATGGTTCCGCCATTTTCTAGCTCCTTATTCACCATTTCTTTAAACTGAGAGTATTTAATTCTTTTATCTATGATATTATCGCAAGAATAAGACCATATAGGACTTAACAACATGACTAAAAAGAGCAAAGTTTTCATACTTTTAATTATCCTTTTTTTGAGTCTTACCACTCAGTGTCGCAGAACCTATAAAAATTTTAGTGATCGGCTTGCAACAAGTTTTTTCCTCCAAATTCCGAATATGATTTATCAATGAAATCAGCGCCCCAACTGGCGTCGTTCTTTTTTCAGAATTGCAACCGATATATTTACATCTTTTACTTTCGCCCTCAATCAAACCCGCTTTGGTTACACGTTGAGGATTGTAGAGCATTCCGTAATCCTGCTGCAACACCGTAACCAGCATCAGCATCCTGTAATAAGCTTCTGAGTTTTCATAGGTAGCTGGCTCTTTGTGAAAACGATGAAAATTTCGATCCGTTTCTACTTTTACCCTTTGAGTCATCTCATCGAGTCGCTTGAGCAATTCATCTTGTGTGACTCCTATGTCATTGGACAAGTCCATACCACAGACCAAGTTCCTGACTTCAATATTGATTGATTCTAACTGATCGTTGCTCATCTTGGCTAAAAGATCAGCTGTCAATGATTGAGGTGAATCAAGACCTGCGTTTGTGTTACCGGCTGTCTTCTGCTGATTGAATGCAAAAGTGATCACGCTCACAGCGACAGCAGCGATGAGACCCAAGGTGATCCATTTGAAATGAACACTCTTCTGTCTTGCGCGTTGTTCACTCTCTCGTTCCCTAGTTCGTAACGACATCACTAATTGGATGAATAACCATTCCGCGTCAGCGTGTCGATAAGATATTCAGTATTTTCCAGCAATGAATTTTCGTGCAATTTTGGGCAAACTGTGGTTTTTTCCGCCGTCTTCGTTTTTTTCCACACTTTCTCATGCTATCGATTCAAAATCTCCGCGTCGAGTATGGCGCTCGCGTCTTGTTCAATGACCTGTCCTTCACCGTGCAACCGCGCGAACGCATTGCCTTTGCCGGACACAACGGCGCAGGCAAATCGACCTTGATGAAATGTGTCGCCGGCATCATCCAGCCGAGCTCCGGAAAAGTCACCGCGCCGAAGGGCTATCGCGTTGGTTACTTACCGCAGGAAGGTATTCACGTCAAAAACATCACGCTCTGGGATGAGACCGAATCAGCCTTTGCGGAGGCGGTAGAGATTAAGAAAAAAATCGATGAACTAGGCGATTCGCTCGATCACCTTGATCCCCGCTCCTCGCCGTTCAGCGAATGTTTGGAAGAAATCGGCAACCTCGAACTCCAGCTCGAAGCTTTCGATCCCAGCCGCATGAAGCCGAAAATTCAGTCGGTGCTTCTCGGTCTCGGATTTTCGGAAAGTGACTTCGGTCGCGACTGCGGACACTTTTCTGGTGGTTGGCAAATGCGGATCGCGATGGCGAAACTTTTCCTGCAAGCGCCCGAAGTTCTTCTGTTAGACGAGCCGACAAACCACTTGGACATCGATTCGCAAGCTTGGGTAGAAAATTACCTGATCAACTACCAAGGTGCGATCTTGTTGATTTCGCACGATCGCTCCCTTCTCGATACCCTTTGCACCCGCACCATCGCCTTCCACAAAGGCCGTGCCGAAGAGTATGCGGGAAACTATTCTTACTACGAACGCGAAAGCGTGGCGCGCAAGGAAAACTTGCTACGCCAGTATGAATCACAGCGCAAAGAGATCGCCAAAACCCAAGAGTTCATCGATCGATTCCGCGCCTCGGCCAACAAAGCGACCTTGGTGCAATCGCGCATCAAGCAACTTGCAAAAGTCGAGCGCATCGTCATTGAGGCCGAAGATCCGGTGATGAATTTTAAATTCCCCAAGCCTCCCTCCTCAGGCCATTCGGTTGCCTTGTTAGAGAAATCGACCAAACGTTATGGCGATCACACGGTGTTTGAAAACTTCGATTTCGAGGTCGTGAAAGGTGAAAAATTTGCCATCGTCGGCCCGAACGGCGCGGGCAAATCGACCTTCTGCCGCATGATCACCGGGCAAGAGGACCCGACCTCCGGCACCTTCACATTGGGTATGCGCGTCAGCGTTTCCTATTTCTCGCAAAACCACGCTGATGAACTCGATCCGACAAAAACCGTGCTCGAAACTGTCGAAGAAACCGCCACACGCGATGCCGCACCGCATTGTCGAAATCTGTTAGGCTGCTTCCTTTTCCGCGGCGATGATGTGTTCAAGAAAATCGGCGTTCTCTCCGGTGGCGAACGCTCACGCGTCGCCCTCGTGCGAATGTTGGTGCAACCCGCGAATTTCCTGATTCTCGACGAGCCAACGAACCACCTTGATATGCAATCGCAGGACGTGCTACAACGCGCGCTCGTCGACTACCCCGGCACCGTGCTGATCGTATCGCACAATCGGAATTTCCTTGATCCCCTGGTCAGCAAAACCCTCGAATTCCGCCCCGGTGCCAAGCCTACTTTGTATCCTGGCAACATTTCCTACTACCTCGAAAAATCCGCAGCAGACCGTAAGCTCGAAGAAAAAAACAAAGCGCTTTACAAAACATCCACACCAGTGCCTGCCGCGCCGCAACTTGCGAAACTGCATCAACCCGCAGCACCCGTGATCCAAGGTGGCAACCGCAAAGACCAGCGCAAGCTCGAAGCCGACATCCGCAACCAGCGTAACAAAGTGCTGAAGCCGCTGCAAGAAGAACTCGAATCCGTAGAAGCCAAGATCGCCGAGATGGAACAAGCGCAGGCCGCTCTGACGCAGCACCTTTCCAGCGAAGAAGTCGCCAGCGACCCGCAACAATTCCGCGAAACCACCAACGCCATCGACAAGCTCGGAAAATCGTTAGAGCTATCCTTCTCCCGCTGGGGCGAACTCACCGCCCAAATTGAAACCGCCGAAGCCTCCTTGCCGAAGCTCCTCGACTAAAGATACGGGATTTCAAATCCCTTCTCTTTATTGCGGGGTCACTCGCACGCGGGCGAAGCGTTTTGTGGTGCTGGTGGGGCTAGGTTGAGTCCAAGTGACGATTTCGCAGCCGTCTTCGGTGTTTGTGCCGAATATCTGGGGCCATGGTTCTGTGGTCCAGGTGCCGGAGATGTCGGTGGTGGTTTCTACGGTGTAGATGAGATCAAGGGCATGGTGACGTTTTTTGAAGGTCAAGGATAGGCTGTGGTTGCCGCCGCTACTGCTGACAGTTGGCGTGAGTACGCTGCGGGCATCGGGCAGGCGTGGGTTGCTGCCGAAGGCGTATTCGCTGAGGTTATTCTGACCATCGCCATCGGGGTCGGCTTCGGGGCCGCTGGTGAGTAGATTGCTTTGTTCACCTAACGAAAAATGATCGTGCAGCCAACCTGTGTAATGGTGGGAAAAGTTGCCATTTTCGGCGGCATCAGGTGAGCCGCCGTTTTGGTTACTGAGCGCCCAATGGGGGGCTTGGTCATAGCTTTCATAAGAGGGCGGATCTTGGCGAGTGACGAGGCTGTAGCCGCTGGTGAGGGCGGGGGGAAACCACGATGATTCATAGCGGAAATCCAAGATCATTTCGCCGACAGCATCTTCGAGACGAATGCGTTCGCCCGAGTTATCGAGCGCTCCGACAAAGCTGCCAGCGATCGATTTTCCTGGTCCGTAGCGTGCGAGGAATGCGGTGGTGTTTTTAACCAGCAAGGTGCTTTGGCCTGCGGCTAGAGTGAGAACGGGGAAAGTGAAGTCAATACCTTCGGTGAAACGGATGTTGCTGAGATCGAGAGGCGTGAGGCCGATGTTGCGGAGCTCGATGAATTCGTAATCGCCTGCCGAAGCGCCGGGTGCGGCGGCGAGTTCGTTGGCGGTGGGTGCCGAGGGAGCAAACATCAGCTCGGTGATGCGCAGTTGCTGTTGCGCGGCGGTAGGTGTCGCATTGGTTTGCAAAGTGCTGACCAAACGAGATGTGGCGAGAGTGCCGTCGCGCAGTTCGATAGTTTCGCCTCGGGCGGAAATTTGTCCAGAGTATTCGCCTAACACATATTCGATACTGCCTGCATTCGGTCGAGCGCGGAAGGCGGCGAGATTTCTCACGACGAAGGGTTGATGCAAAGGAGCTAACGAGTTGGCGGGGATCACCGTGCCGGGCGGAAATGCATAAAGGGGCGAAGTTTTTCCGGGGTTCCACAGCGCCCAGCCGGATATATCGACGGCGACATTCGTAGGATTCGATAAGCGGATGTATTCGTGATCTTGATTGCTGCCAGTGGTGGGGAGAGCATCGGCGGAGAGCAAATCGATTTGGGGATTCGCCGAGGCGACTGCGGCGATGAGTGGCAACGAACCTGTGGGGCCATAGACGTTGTAGGTGTTGTTGCGATGGGTCGGCAACCAAGAGTCGATCTCTGCGCGATTATTATAGGAACTATTCATGGTCACGCCGTTTGGCAATGGGCTGAACGAGGTGCGGATGAGTTCTAGTCGAGATTCTAACAAAGTGCTATTCGCCGCCGTGCCGGGAGGGCCAAAGGTGGCATCGGCCAGTTGGCGCACACGGCGGGCGACCATCTGGCGCAACCACAGATTTTGATAGCCTGCTTCAAACAGCACACACCATTGATTGGTGCTACCGGGATCGGCATAAAAGGTTTGGCTCGAGTTCCAAGGATTGGGAACATTGCCGCCGTAGCCGACGCCGAAGGAGTAGTCTTTGTCCCATGGAAACAAGCGCCATTCGCCTGAGTGATTGCTATCGCGGTGCAGGTAAAAATTTTTCCGATTGGTGTCGCCATCGCCTGTGAGATTGCGAATGGCCATAAAGTTGACAAAGTTCGGGATGTTGAGATTGCGAAACAAAAACGCATAACGTGTGCTGCCGTTGCTCTGGTTGATGCCTGCGACGAGAGCGTTGATGTCGGAAAAATCTTCGGTAATGCGCGTCTTTTTTTCGACGCCGTAAAGGGTATCGCCGAGTGCGGGACTGTTCGAGTAATTTCCGCCTGCTAGGGGAGTTTCGCCGATGCGTTGCACCAGCTTGTAGAGCGCGCCTTCCTCATCGAAATCATGACGCTGGAGAAAATCTTCGTCCACTTGTTCGATCATCGATGACATGCGATGAAATGCGCCATTGCGATAGAGTGCAACAAGATGCGCCGCACATGCTGGGTGGCCATGCTGACGCCAGAGATCAAAGGCAAGGAGCGGCCGCAGGTAGGATGGATCGGCGCCATTGCTATTCATATTGACCTCGCCGACCGTGCCGATTACATCATTGAAAAACAGTCCGTTGCCACGGTTGAAGTTGAATTTTTGCGAACCGTAGGAGGTGTAGCCGCCGCGTTGTCGAACGTAGATGTTATCATAAAAAATCCCTTGGTAAAAGCAAGAAGCGCGTGATCCGGTGCGGGTATCGGAATTGCCAACATCTTGCGTGAACCATTGCATCACAGGCATGGCGGGAGTGCCGAGTGCGGTGTCTTTGATCACGGTACCATAGTATTGCGGAGACTGTGATTTACCGTCGTCGTTCGAGATGTCGGTGATGAATGGCGCGCGCCAAGTGCGACCGCTGGTGTCGCTACTAGAAACATAGTAGCGAAGCATTTGTCGTGCCGTGGCACCGCTCGATGTTGGAAGCGTAGCTGTGAAAAGGCGAGATCCATCCGTGGCGCCGGGCCAGGGTCCAGCATCGGTCATGGTGATCGCAGCGCTTTCGGCATTGTATTGCACACGTGGTATGACCGTGACCCATTGGATCGGGGCAAGTCGCGGAGTCACACGGGCGCTTACGATGACAGAATCGCCAGGCAAAGGTTCAGCTGGTGTATGCGTGACCGTTTCAATGTCGGGACCGGGTGATGTCAATGCGGCATTGGCTGCTCCTGGTGTGGCACTGACAAAAAAACCCTGCGCGCTGTTCGCCGAAAACGAGGCGACGAGCGCGGGATTTAACAAAAAATCTGTATGCGCGAGTGAGCGCCGCATCGCATGAATCGCAAGGGTATTTTGCCCTGCAACTAATAACGGAAGACCTTGGGTGGAGATATCGAAATCATGCCACACCACCGCATCCGAATCACTGCGATCACTATCGGCCACCGAGTTATACGTGCGCGATCCTGTGATGTTGCTGCGAGCGATTTCCGTGCCATTGAGGTAGGCGACGAAGCCGTCATCGTATTTCATCCGCAAGAGCAGCGAGTTGAGATTGGCTGGATCACTCGCGGTGAAGGTGTAGCGCGTATAGAGTCCAGGGTTGGTATTTTGCAGGGCCGATTGCACATTGGTTTGGTAATGGCTCCCATAGGCTGGTGTGGGAAATGAACCACCCGTAGCATCGCGGTGTTGTTGGATGAGTGAACTATCGAGCGCTGTATTCCAAAAGGCCGCGTCGTCGATTTTACCAGCAAAGCGATAGAGCGATCCATCAGCATTCCCTGCGCCTAAGAACAATGGTGTTGAGTCGTTCGGTTGATAAACGCCATTTACCGTGCCTACCGAATTTCCATTGACAAATAAGGTATTCACGCCTGCGGCATTGCGACTGATGGCGACGTGGGTCCATTGGCCAAAGTTTACGTTAGGGCCATTGAGAGTGCTCCAAGCACCGCTCGATCCACGAGTCCAGAACGACCAATTTCCTGCTGGCTCGATGTATAAAATGTAACCATAACTCGGCGATACGGCGCGTCTGCTGGTGATGATCGATTGATAGTTCCCAGTCGATGCCTGCGGATAAACCCAAGCGGCAAAAGTGAATGTGTTAGGGTTCAGCGCGGCAGTGTAAGGAATGGTTATTTTTCCTAAAGTGTTCGGAAATTCCACCGCGCTTTCGGTTTGCAGCGATTGTCCTGCGCTGCCAAACATGGCCGATCCTGAGCGAGTGCCATTGAAGCCATTGCCCGTGGCATCGAGCGCTGTGCTTGATGCTATGTTGTCATCCATCGGCCAATAGGCAATCGGAGTTCCCGCCTCGAAGCCCAATCCCGAGCTAGCAGAAAGTGACCAAGCACTGGCATTGAAGGCCGTTGCTGTCCACTGCGGCGATGCGAGGTCGAGAGCAGTTGATGTCGGAATGGTATATCGTGCCTGCGATGTCGCACTCACAAGATCGCCGGATGGCTGATTGATGCCGTAACTGAGATCGGCGGATTGAGCGGGAAATGTGGGGGTGAATTCTGTCGACTTCGAGCCATCGGGCCGAACCAGCGCGATGTATTCGCCACTGGCAGAAAGCGCGAAGTTGGTGTGAAAACGTCCTGAAGGATCAATGTAAGCAGTGGCCCCTGTTGATCCCGCACGATTCGAACAAAACACCACCAAGCGTTGACCGGCGGCGAGAGTGTGACTGGGGAAAGTAAATTTTGTGAGATTGGTGGCCGAATCCGTGAGCTTCCAGCCACTGAGATTTACGGCCGATGATCCTTGATTCCAGAGCTCCAACCAGTCCTCATACTTGCCATTGCCATCTTGCAGCGTGGTTACGTTCGATGCCATGAATTCCGCAATCACAACATCCGCCGCAACTCGTGGCGCGAGCAGAAAACCTAACAAGCTAACAAAAATAGAGCCGGCTCGTATGGAATGTTTGCGAGCTAGTATCATGACATTCGTCTGCGACGCAGCGAGCACAGCAGTGAGCCAATGCCACCTAAATGGAAGGCGGATAGGCTCGGGAATTACGACCACTTGCAAACTGCCTGATTGGAAATAGCCTTGCTTGCCATTGCCAAAATCAAAGGGATTGGCAATCGTAGGCGTAGTGCCTGCTAACGTTAGAGTCCCGCCGCCATTGATGAGGGTGTAAGTGCCGAGCTCAGCTGCGGATGCATCCCAGCCGATGATGTCGGAAAACAGAAAATCGGTGAGCGTAATGGCCTTGCCCGCTGCCACGGAGAGAATGTTGGTGCTGCTGAGTCCAATCGTCGCACCTATGAGATTTAGATTGGCTCCGACCCCAATCGACAAGGTACCTCCCAGCGTGCCATTGCCACCGCGAGTCGCATCATTTTCCACCGTCAAAGCTATATTACCCAACACACCTGTAACCAGCAAGGTTCCCGCAGAAACGAATGTGTTTCCTGTGTAGGTGCTGGTGCCAGAGAGAACCATCGTGCCCGCGCCGGTTTTCACCAAAGTTGAGCCCGAAAAATTGATCATATCGGTTATCGCAGCGCCGATCACCAAATCATGAGATGCCGCTCCGTTCGCCACATTCATCGTGACCGATTGGCTAGCACCGTTTTTCACCATTCCCATGCCTGCGCTGATCGTGTTGCCACTGTCACCTGAAAACTGAAATGTCACCGCCGTATTGTTACCAGTGCGGAAAGCATTTCCCGAAATGGTGCCGTTGACCGAAGTGACGTTATTGAAATAGTTTGCATTCGCCTCAGATCCCGTATGAGTGAAATGCAGTGCGCCACCATGCAGAGTAAAGGTGTTCGTGCTGGCGATATTCCATGCCGCAGCTACTTCCAAAATCCCTGGAGAATTTACGGCGAAAGCCGTGGAAGCACTGAACACTGCTGAATTGAATCCAGCGAGTGGAGCATTGAGTTTGAAAGTGCCGTCATTCACCGTGATGCCACCACTTGCATTTTGTCCCGTGGTGGTGACTGATTGTGTGCCAGTGCCATTTTTTACAAGAACGAGTGAGCCCGCTCCATACAAGGCATTTATGGTCTCGGTCTTGTTGGCGTTGCTGGCAAGTTTCAAAATAGTTCCTGAGGCCAAGGTTACACTAGCAGTATTAGGAATGTTTTCACCATCGAGTGTTGCCGCACCGATTTGCAAAACTGTGCCGCTGCCCTCGATAGAAAGATCACCCATGAAATCATTCAAGCCGCTGGTGCTTTCGAATACAGTACGCTGACCGCCTGAAATTGTTAGTGTGCCAGCATTGCCCGTAATTTTACCAGTATAAGTCGTGCGATCTGTCGAACCACCGGTAAACGTGGTCGCACGATTGAGGGTAATTTGCCCTGTGAAATTCGTGTTGCCCGTGCCTCCTGTGCTGCCGATGGTGATAGTACCTGTTCCGTTTACAGTTACGGTAATGTTACGTGAGAGGGACGCTCCCGTTGTTGTCAGTTGTACATTTTTCGTGCCCGTATAAGCATCGCCTAACAAAAAACTTTTAGAGCTGAAGTTTTTCGTAACTAAGCTCACTGTGCCCATGACACCGTGAAGTTGTTCATGGTCGAACCGGAATTGGCCGACAACGTAAAAGCTCCTGTGCCTTGCTTGACCAAATCAATCAAGCCATCGTTGTTTGTGATTCCTGCGGTGAGCGAAGTATTTGTGTTGTCACCACCGAATTTCAAGGTGCCCGTGGTGGGCGTTCCCATCTTAGAAACAAAGATATTTCCTGTGCCACTTAGTGAACCGACGGTTTCCGTAAATTCACTGTCGATCCGCAAGTTGGCATTCGTGCCGCCAAAACTCACCGCGGCGTTGTTGCCGAGTGTCTCCGAGGCACTCAAGCGCAAGTAGGTGGCGGAGGAATTGGAAATGACGACATTGCCACTGTATGTATTGGTCGCACCAGTCAAGAGCACCAATCCTTGCACCATGAGCGTGCCAGTTCCGGTAAGTTGACCAGAAAAAATAGTGTAATCATCCACCACTTGGCGTCCCAAAATCGTGCCGCCTGAGCTGTCGATATTGATGGCATTCGCCACAGTTTGCCCTGCGGCATTGCGCTCGATGATGCCTCCGTTGAGGTTGATCAAGGAGGTGCCGAGTGCGGTGTTGTTGTTCAGCGTGATTCTTCCACCGGTGATCGCTACCGTGCCCGAGGCTGTTGAAGCATTGGTCAAGGTCAGCGTACTCGCTCCCGCTTTGGTAAATCCCGCAGTGCCTGCAAATGTTGCCCAAGTGGTGTTTTGTACGTTGGTATCAACGATATACGGACCGCTGGAAAATGTGACAGTGGACGCGGTAAGCCCAGCTTCTGAAAGAGTGACAGTCTCACCAGCGCCAGAAAAATCCGCGGCACTACCGTTCACCCAATTGGTCGTGCTTGCATCCCAGATGGTGCCTGTGGTGTTCCAGTTGTTGTCGCTGCTGGCATCTGTCCACGTTAGAGCAGATGCCGGCAAGATGCTGCAGAGTGAGAGGAAGAGAAAATGTCTCGCTTTCATGGATAGGCTAGCTCACCGTTAGGGGACAACGACTTTAAGTCGAGTAAATTTCACCGGGGAACCGCTTGGGAGAGTGTATTGGATGTCGTTGCTATTGAAGATTACGGCGGCAGCTGCTACAGGCGACCAATCCACAAGATTTTCCGATGTTTCGATCCAGTAATCTTCGCTGTAGGTGCCAATGTAGCCAGTTCCTTTGGGCCAAGTGATGACATTTGCGGCACCAAGCACAGGATTACTGGTGAAGCTATTGCCACTTTGGCCCATGAAATATTCGAGAGCATTTGTCATGCCATCATTGTCGTGATCGAGACTGGCGGCCTGTCCGGTAGCGTTTGCGAGCGCCCATTGACCGTAGCCACTCGGTGCCACACTCAGCGTGCCGGTGGTCTCGACAAAGGTCCACTTGTAGTTGCCTTGTTCCAGAGTCCAGGTGTCTGATCCCACATCTTCCCAGGCGACACCAAGCGGCGTGACCACTTGGAACGAGGCACCGTAGGCACTGGGTAAGTAATCGGCATTTTCTAGCACCCACGATGTCGGTGTAGTCAAATTGAACGCGGCGACGTTGATCGCAAAATTACCATTCAGCAACACTGTGCCTGCGCCCGTAAGAGTATTCGACGTGGTATTGGTGACGCGGAAAGTGATGGCGGCATCGTCAGCGATTTCGAGCGTGCCAGCTGAGGCAATCGTGTTGCCAGTGTAAGTATTGAAACCACTGAGCACTTGGCTACCAATGCCAACTTTCGTTAGGCTAAGAGGATTGTTGGTGCCGCCGTCAGTCATCACACCCGCAAAGGTGCCGCTGCCGTTGGCCGATCCCACGATTAGTCCCGATCCATAAATGCCGGAATTGTGCGTTCTGACTGTTGCGGTGGCCTGACCATTAAGCGCATTGATGGTTTCAGCACCCGATGATGACGAAAGCTGGAAAATCCCTCCCTCGGTGATGTTGATGTCCGTGGTATCTGGGATGACCTCAGATACCGTGCCGACACTAGCTTGCAAGACGGAACCATCGCCAGTTATTAAAATACTACCGACAAAATCGTTCGTCGTATTAGAAAACGTCGTCCGCGAGCCACCTGTGACAGTGATGGTTCCCACATTGCCGGTGATTTTCCCATCAAATGCCAGACGATCTCCCAAAACTTCACCGCTGAAAATCGTGGGGCGATTCAAGGTGATGGTGCCCAAATATGCGGCCGCATTGGCTCCGCTGCCGGTGTTGTTCGCTCCAATGATTACATTGCCGGTTCCTGTGGCGGAAACTGTCACGCTGTTCGGAATATCGGCACGATTTGACAACATCATCAATGCTTCTTCATCAGTCGCACCGATGAGGATCTGAGATGCTCCTAACGCCGTGTTCGAGCTCGCAGCAAGTGTACCTTTGAGAATCTCCGTTGGACCCGTGTATGTGCCCGTGCCCGATAAAGTCAACGTGCCCAATCCTGTTTTTTTGATGCCAGAAGTAGAGCCATTACCAATACCGTTGATAAAAGTCACATCATTGTCATTGGTATCAAACACGGGAGTTTTCCCGGTAAGGAATGTGATGCTGCTCGATACATCTTGATCGTTTTCGGGTTGCCATTGCAGAGTGCCGCCATCCATGTAAATCAGGCCACCCGTGCTGAGGCTGCCATTGGCAAACGAGATCATCCCTTCGCTCAGGGTAGTGCTGCCCGAGTAAATATTGCTCGATAGCAAAACCAATGAGCCCGTTCCGGTTTTGATCAGCGGCGCGACACCGATGATACCGAATCCATTAGCTGAATCAAATGTGATATCATTCCCTGTCGAATTGTTGATTAACACAGCCCTAGGACTGACGTCAGCGGGGATCACGATCGTTTTGGCTATAGCTGTGTCATCAAAAGTGCAATAATCACCATCTGCATAGGTGGCACCAGGAGCGCCATTGTTCCAGTTGGCAGCGGAGCTATTCCATTCGCCCGAGACATTTCCTTTCCAGACCAGATTAGCTCCCAGCTGGTTGTGGGTAATTTTTAAAGCTGTGGGGTCGGTTGTGTCCCAAGCATAGTTGTCTGGCAGAACAGGCAAATTGGCGATGTCACCGGATGTCAATGCCGCTGTCAGACCGCTTACCACGATGTAGGTTTTGGCACCACCGATGGGGAATCCGAGAGCCGAAGGCGTGATCGCAAATCCGGGAGAAATGGTTAGCGTGCCATTGATGGCAAAGGAGTCACAATTGGTCGAATTACCGCTGCGCTCCCAGAGCAATGTTCCGCCTAATGTGAGATTCGTTAAGCCGGCAATGGTTCCCAATGCTGCTGTGCCACCGGGTTGGATCGTGCCTTCACTTGTGAGCGCCCCCGTGACATCGGCTGCCGCATTGGTGTCGCCTGCTGTTAGAGTTTTGCCTGTGCCGAGAGTGAAGTTCGTATCTGCTGCATCGAACAAGGCTCCGGGCATCACCGTGAGGCTAGCAGAATTATTGATTGATCCGCCAGTGGCCAATTTCAGAGTGCCAGCATTGATCGTGGTGGCTCCTGCGTAGGTATTGACGCCACTGAGTGTTTGCGTTCCGCTCCCCGACTTGGTCAGTGCGAGTGGTCCTGCGCCGTTTTCGAGGATTCCGGAAAAACTAGCAGTGCCATTGGCCGCGCCGACTATTAAAGTTTGTGTGCCGCCAACGCCTTCGTGACGTCGGACAATTCCAGTACCTGTTAGTCCATCGATGGTTTCAACGCTACCACCCGTACCCGCGAGTTTGAGAAATGCACCGCTGTCGACTTGCACGCTGGCGGTGTTAGGAATGTGCTCGGTTCCTGTCGCGACTCCTGTTTGAAAAACGGTTCCAGCCCCCGAAACTACGACATTTCCGCTAAATGTTTTCGTCGGTGCATCAAACACAGTTCTTTTTCCTCCCGCAATCGTCAATGTACCAACATTCCCAGCGATGTCCGCAGTGTAAGTCGTGCGATCAGTCGATCCCGCAGTGAGCGTGGTGGGGCGTAGCAGCGTTAATACACCGCTAAAATCCGTATTTCCACCACCCGCTGTCCCGCCGATGGTCGCAGTGCCTGTGCCATCGCTAGTCACCGTAATTGGTCGGCTGATACTGGCTCCTGTAGTGAGAAGAGCCACCGCATTCGCTGCCGTATTGCTATCACCGAGGGTGATTGTGGCATTGCCAAATGTGCCATTGCTGGTGCTTACCGTGCCGCTGCTGATCACCAAGTTTGCCAAGGTGCAAGCCGTTGGTGAAAAGGTAAAAGTGCCTGTGCCAGTTTTGACAATACTGCCCGTTGCTCCAGTGACTCTGCCTGCGAAGGCAGCCGGGCTCGTATTAGCTCCTCCTACGGTCAAGGTCGCCGAGCCGAGTGATAGATTACCTCCAAGACTGCCGCCGCCTGCGAGCGAACCAATCGAGTTATTGAAACTATTGAGATCGAGCAACACGCCCGTAGAGTCTGTCAGCGCGACAGCGGAATTAATGCCCAAAGCTGAAGTGCTGCCAGCGCGCACGGTGCCACTCGTGACGTTCAGTGGTCCGGTAAATGTGTTTGATCCCGATAGCACAATCGTGCCAGAAGGACTTGTGCCCACTACGGCCGATGTGCTTTCCACACCATAACCACCTGATCCGACAGGTGGTGCGCCATCAAAAGCGATACTATCAAAGTTTTGGCCTAAAAAATTTCCTGATTTGTATTTGGCGTAGATTTGGTAGGCGACCACATTAGGGCCTGACTGCGTGAGTTGCACTTTGGCGACCTTGGTGAATGGGTTGTCGTAAAACTGCAATTGATAGGTCGCCGTGGTGCCGTTGTTGGTGAAAAAATACGTAGTGGTCGTCTTCGATGCCGTAATCCAGCCCCCATTCATGATGCCACCAGCGTTTACCACATTGGCCAAGGTCGTGTTAGGGAAAACGGTCGTAGGCGATCCTGCGTTTGCGGAGAGATAGCCGCTGTAGTTGGCAGTTGGAGCAGCTGAGCCCATCGTAAGGGCAGCGGATCCCGAAATTTCACCGGCTGATTGCAGCATGCGTCCCGTCGCCACGCGCCATGATTGCGCAGAGTCTAACAAAATCGGATGAGTGATGTTGGCATCAACCGTGGCCGTCACCATATCAATGCCGCTCGCACCCAAGGTCAGTTTGCCAGAACCGGCAACATCAACGGTAGTGCTCGCGCCGTTGAATGAAATGCCTAACCATGTGACGTCCGCCCCCAGTGTGAGCGCATTGGTCAACGAGCTCGATGTCCAAGTCGCAATGTCCGCCGCCGTCGGTGCCGTGCCGCCCCAGCTGGCCCCCGCAGTGAGATCCGTTCCCGCTGTATCCTTGATAACCGTTGCCGCAGAGGCGTTTGGTTGCGATACCCATACTAAAGAAACTACTGTCAGTGTTGTAACGAATTTTGATTTCATAAAACTAAATGTGTAAAATATGGATTTAAACGTAGGGGAGAAAATACAGATGTAAAGGAGAAAAATGAGGGAATGAGAGAATTGCATCAAGAAAAAAACCCGCGCTGCGGGAGGGCAGCGCGGGTTTGGATGATGTTGAGTGTGGTTGATGTTAGCAGGGAGGCGAGAAGCCTCCGCCACGATTACATCATGCCGCCCATGCCGTGGTCGTGGTCGTGACCGCCGCCAGCAGGTGCTGCTTTCTCTGGTTTCTCAGCGATGAGGCACTCGGTGGTGAGCAAGAGGCCAGCGATGGACGCGGCGTTTTGCAGGGCACTGCGGGTGACTTTCGTTGGGTCAACCACACCGGATGCGATGAGGTCTTCGTATTTGTCGGTAGCAACGTTGTAGCCAAAACCTTCTTTGTTGGTCTTGACGTTTTCAACGATGAGTGCGCCTTCGCGACCTGCGTTGGCAGCAAGCTGACGCAATGGAGCTTCCACAGCGCGGGAGACGATTCCCATGCCTGTTTTCTCGTCTTCATTCGAAGCAACGGTGCAGTAATTCGCATCTTGTGCCGCTTTCAGAGCACGGATCAAAGCGGTGCCACCGCCAGGAACGATGCCTTCTTCCACAGCAGCGCGGGTGGCGTGCAGGGCGTCTTCTACGCGAGCTTTTTTCTCTTTCATCTCGGTCTCGGTGGCAGCACCGACGTTGATGACAGCTACGCCGCCAGCAAGTTTAGCAAGACGCTCTTGAAGTTTCTCACGATCGTAGTCACTGGTGGTGTCTTCGATTTGCTTGCGGATTTGATTCACACGGCCCGTGATGGCTTCGCTGGAGCCAGCACCTTCGATGATGGTGGTAGCGTCTTTCGAGATGGTAACGCGCTTGGCTTGGCCAAGGTCGCTAAGTTCCACGCTCTCCAGTTTGATGCCGAGGTCTTCGGTGATGACTTTGCCACCGGTGAGAACGGCGAGGTCTTCGAGCATCGCTTTGCGGCGATCGCCAAAGCCAGGAGCTTTGACAGCAGCCACGTGGAGGATGCCACGGAGTTTGTTTACCACGAGAGTGGCCAAGGCTTCGCCTTCGACGTCTTCAGCGATGATGACGAATGGACGACCGGTTTTGGCAACTTTCTCCAAGAGCGGCAGCATGTCTTTAAGGGACGATACTTTTTTCTCGTTGATGAGGATCAATGCGTTGTCGAGAACAGCTTCCATACCTTCTGCGTCGGTGACGAAGTAAGGGCTGAGGTAGCCTTTGTCAAACTGCATGCCTTCGACGACGTCGAGTGTGGTTTCGATGCCTTTGGCTTCTTCCACGGTGATGGTGCCGTCTTTACCGACTTTGTCCATAGCTTCAGCAATGATATTGCCGATTTCGGTGTCCCAGTTAGCAGAAACGGTAGCAACCTGAGCGATTTCCTTGGTGTCGGAGACAGTTTTGGAGATGAGCTTGAGTTGAGCTACGATTGCTTCGGTCGCCTTCATGATCCCGCGTTGCAGGGAGATCGGGTTAGCACCAGCGGTAACGTTGCGCAGGCCTTCTTTGTAGATGGCTTCGGCAAGTACGGTAGCTGTAGTAGTTCCGTCACCGGCGATGTCGCTGGTTCTGCTGGAAACTTCACGGATCAACTGAGCGCCCATGTTTTCATAGGGGCACTCAAGTTCGATTTCCTTAGCTACGGAAACACCGTCTTTGGTGATCGTAGGGGAACCGAATTTTTTGTCGAGGATGACGTTGCGGCCAGCAGGGCCGAGGGTGGCTTTTACGGCACGGGCCAATTTTTCCACTCCACGGAGGAGGGCTTGACGTGCTGCTTCATCGAATTGTAGTTGTTTAGCGGGCATAGTAGATATTTCGTTAGATGGTTGGTATAAGTTTGTTTTGTAAGTGGTTGGTAGCTTAGTCACTGGTGAACTGGTCACTGGTAAGAACGTAGGAACGTCAATACGAGTGACTAGTGTCTAGTGACCGTTGACTTTAGTCAACGATGCCGAGGATGTCGGACTCAGAGATGATGAGATGCTCTTCGTTGTTGATTTTGACTTCGGTGCCACCGTATTTGGAGATGAGCACTTTGTCATTCACCTTGACGGTGAATTCGATGAGTTTGCCATTGTCATCGCGACCGCCGGTGCCGACGGAGATCACAAGGGCTTCTTGTGGTTTTTCTTTAGCGCTGTCTGGGAGAACGATGCCTCCTGCGGAGACGCCGTCTGCTTCGATGCGTTTTACGAGAACGCGTTGACCGAGTGGTTTGATGTTAGCCATAATAGTTATGTGTTATGTTTGGTTGTTTGTTGGTTAGACAAGCCGGTTTGACTTGAAATTTTTATCAGTGATGATTGGAAAGTGAGTAGTGGGGGGATCATTTTTAACGACGAATTTAACGGATTTTCTGGGGATGATCAATTTGTTTGCAGGGCGGCGAGCCAGGTGTCTAGTTCGCGGTGGAGTTGTTGTTCGAGAAAGGATTGGAACGCGGGCAGGTTTCCTTGATTTGCGGCTTCAAGAGCTTGAAAGTAGGCTACGCGGTCGGCAGGGGCAATGGAAATGGGAGGAAAACCTACAGCGAGCAGGATGAAGTTCATCGCGAGGCGCGCACTGCGACCATTGCCATCGGCGAATGGATGAATGCGGGAGATGTCGTGGTGCAAGGCAGCAGCTTTATGAAGAGGATTAGATATTTTTGTTAGATCAAAAAACATCTGCTCCATCAGATCGGGAACTTTCATCGGATTAGGTAGAATCAGAGACGAACCTGAAATCCGCACCGTTCCCCTGCGATACGTTCCAGCGTGCTGATCTTCGACACTCGTGAGGACGATGCGATGAATGGTGAGCAAATCGGATTCACTGAGATCGGCAGCAGAAGCAGCAAGTCGTTTCACATGAACCCAAGCTTTCTCCAAGTTGACTGCTTCGAGGTGATCCTTGAGCGGCTTGCCCGAAACGGTGATTCCTTTGGCCAGAACCAAATCCGTTTCCCGCAAGGTCAGAGAATTGCCCTCGATGCAGTTCGACTCGAAAATCATGTTTGTGTCCCAAGCAGCCGAAATACTCGCTTCCGCTGCCGCATCCGCAGAGAGCGGACGGAGAGCGTTGAGTGTGTCGAGTTTTTGGGAGAGGTTCATGAAGGCTAGTGATGAGTAAGCAGTGTGAAGTGATCAGTGGCGAAAATCTGATCAGTCAGATCTGCCTAATGAGACGGATCCTAATGATCTTTGAATTTAATCGACGACCTCTGCATCCACAACTTTGCCTTTTGCTTTGCGTGGTTCGTCTGAGTTGGACTCATCGGCGGGTTGGACTTCGGGAGCTGCTCCGGCACCACCCATTTGTTGGGCCGCGTTGTAGAGCTCGGTCATGGTTTTTTCCAACTCAGTGGTGGCAGCTTTGATGGCATCGAGATCATCGGACTTCAGCGCATCACGCACGGTGAGCACTTTGCCTTGGAGGTCAGCTTTGAGTTCGGCGGGAGCTTTGTCGCCCAGTTCTTCGAGTTGCTTCTCGACCTGGAAGGCAAGGTTTTCTGCCTTATTCTTCGTATCGACAGCCTCGACGCGCTTACGGTCTTCCTCGGCGTGAGACTCGGCTTCTTGGCGGGCGCGCTCGATTTCGTCTTTGCTGAGACCGGACGATCCTTGGATGGAAATTTTTTGCTCCTTGCCGGATTGTTTGTCTTTCGCTGAAACGTGGAGAATGCCGTTGGCGTCGATGTCGAAGGTGACTTCAATTTGTGGCTCACCACGACGAGCGGAGGAGATCCCATCGAGGCGAAAATTTCCTAACAATTTGTTATCGGCAAACATTGGGCGTTCGCCTTGGCAAATACGGATGTCCACAGCAGGCTGATTGTCGGAAGCAGTCGAGAATACCTGTGATTTTTTGGCAGGGATTGTGGTGTTGCGCTCAATCATCGGCGTGGCACGTGAGCCTTCGGTTTCGATCGAAAGGGTCAGCGGGGTGACGTCGAGCAAGAGCACGTCTTTGACATCGCCACGGAGAACACCACCTTGGATCGCGGCACCGATGGCGACGACTTCGTCAGGGTTGACGCCTTTGTGCGGCTCCTTGCCACCGAGTTCACGAGCGGTTTCGATGACTTTCGGCATACGAGTCATACCACCAACGAGAACGAGCTCGTCAATTTTCGAGAGATCAACGCCGGCTTCTTTGATGCAATCGCGGACGGGCTTCTTGGTGCGCTCGAACAGGCTGTCGGTGAGTTGTTCCAACTTGGAACGTGTGAGAGTGAGCTGTATGTGCTTCGGGCCCGTGGCATCGGCAGTAATGAAGGGCAAGTTGATGTCGAAGGATTGGCTTGATGACAAAGCGATCTTGGCTTTCTCTGCTTCTTCTTTGATGCGTTGAAGAGCATCGGCTTGACCAGTGAGGTCGATGCCTTGGTCTTTCTTGAATTCTGCTACAATGAAGCTGATGATCGCATTGTCCCAGTCGTCACCACCGAGTTGGGTGTCGCCATTGGTGGCAAGCACTTCGAAAACGCCATCGCCGATTTCGAGAACAGAAATATCGAAGGTACCACCGCCGAGGTCATAGACAGCGATTTTTTGATCGGTTTTTTTATCGAGACCGTAAGCGAGTGATGCAGCGGTAGGCTCGTTGATGATGCGCAGCACCTTGAGGCCTGCGATTTCACCAGCAGCCTTGGTGGCGTTGCGCTGGGAGTCGTTGAAATAGGCCGGCACGGTGATGACGGCTTCGGTGATGGTTTCACCGAGCTTGGCTTCTGCATCGGCTTTGAGTTTGCCAAGCACCATCGCTGCGATTTCTTGAGGAGAATAGGTTTTGGTTTCGCCGCCTGCTTCTACTTGAATGTGTGCGTCGCCATTGGAGGCTTCGACGATTTTGTAAGGCATGCGTTTATCAGCCTCCGTAAGCTCGCTGAACTTGCGACCAATGAGACGCTTGGCAGAATACACGGTGTTGCGTGGGTTGGTCACAGCTTGGCGCTTGGCGGCTTGACCGACGATGCGCTCGCCTGATTTGGTGAAAGCAACCACGGATGGTGTGGTGCGGGCACCTTCTGAGTTTTCCAATACCACGGGCTCGCCGCCTTCCATGACGGACATGCAGGAGTTGGTGGTTCCGAGGTCGATTCCAAGTATTTTAGACATAGTAGTGTAGAGTTTAGGATGAATGTTGAGGTCGCAAGACCACTTAACCGACATTTCCTATGGCAATCCCTGTGCCAAAAGGAAAAGCTTGAGTTATCAAGGAATTCTTTTGCGATACTTCAGAAATCGCGCCAATATGTCACACCACAGTGTCGCGACTGAGTGACATTTTGACGCGCGAGCCTCGGTGCGAATTTTTTTTCCGAAAATGATTGCCAAATGCCTATTTTTTGTTCTTACTCCGCGCCCCGCCACCCCGGTGAATCAGGACAGATGTCAGAGTGGTCGAATGAGCACGCTTGGAAAGCGTGTGTAGCAGTAATGTTACCGAGGGTTCGAATCCCTCTCTGTCCGCCATTCTTCGCTTCCTGCGGAAGCTACGAATTGCAAGCCATTGGTAGCTGGAGAAGGATGCGAAGAATGCCCTTCGTAGCTCGCAGAGCGAAGTAGGGCTGCTAGTATAACTCTCCAAGCTCCGATCCAGAACCGTCCTCCGCAACATGCACTACGCATACATTATGCGTTCCTTGTCCGATCCTGACAAGCTCTACTATGGAAGCACTTCGGATCTAAAGGCCCGATTTTCTGTTCACAATGCAGGAGGCAATGTTTCCACAAAACCATTTGGACCAGATCGGCCGCTGCCAGGTAAAGGCAATCGAAGATGAGGAATTGGACATCGATAACAAAAATTCCCTTAGTTTAATATTTCTTACTAGAATCATTGAGAGTCCTTTGGCTGCATCCGTATTTGTCTAGCACTATGCAGCCGAAAAGTGGAGATTCCGAAAACATAAAACTAAATTCAACTCAGACCTCTGACATCTAGACTCTTTCAAATGGGCTTTTTCTACCACAAATCCGTCAACTTAGGGCCGTTCAGGGTCAACCTGAGCAAGTCCAGCGTAGGCCATTCGGTCGGCGGCAAGGGATTTCGCGTTGGTAAAAGCGCTCGTGGTCGCCGCTACTCTGCCTTCAGCATCCTCGGCACGGGCGTGGGCTACCGTGGCAAAGGTTGTCTCGTTCTCATCGCCGCAATTCCAGCAGGAATAGGCCTACTTGCATTTACCTATCAATTCATCCATCACCGATCATGAACCTCACCTGGAAACGTACCCTGCGCACCCCGTCATCCGAACGATTTCTTGCCCTTCACAACGGCCAAGATGCCGTTGCGGTATCCGCGCCCGCTGGGGCTTCTGTAAATGCAATGCCTGGCTCGACCAGAAGCAGCGAGGCATCAACCACAAGCACCTTCATCGCGTCTGCAAATCCATGGGACTCAATCAAAGCGGCGCACCATAAAAACACCTCCCTGCCCGAGTAAGCAAAAACCGCGCAGATCGACTTCATCGAAATCATCCACCCCACGAAACACAAGTGCTGGGATTCCGGAGCTCATGCAGTGAAAGAATAACACGCCCACTCATGGAGCCGCGATGTAAGACTAATTCACCCGGACGCCAGAGCAAAGTCTACGCGCGCCCCAAGATTTCACAAATCTGGTTGCTTTTCTCCTACAGATGACTAGATTTTGGACATGCAATTACGTGCCGCCGCTCTTTTATCATGGATCACCTGCGCTCCGCTGCTTTGCGCAGCACCCACGGATGAGGCATCGCTGACCGCCGCTGTCGATCAACCGGCACAACGCCTTGCTAGCGCCGTCGCCGAGCTCAAACGCCTGTCTGGCCCAATACTCGATCAAATCGCCAAGGAGTCGAATGGCGAGCGATTTCTCGCCTTTCTTTTCAGCGAAAAAGTTGCGCCCACGCTGCTGAATTCCGGTTCGATTGCCGATCCCTTCGATCAAGCCATTCAGTCGCTATTATTGATCTGGCGCGCCGATGCCTCAGGCCTGTCCGATCCTCACGAGCTCAGTACTGCACTCGCCACCGCTCTGACCTTTTCCGACAAAAACTGGCCCGCCGAGCAAGCCGTAGCCCGCTACACCTACTACCGAGATTCCCGCCGCCAAGGCCTCCTCCATCCGAGTTTTGATAAACTCCTCACCTGGGAAAAACGCTACGTCATGCGCGGTGGCGGCAATGGATCCCACAATGCGGGCAACGGCTGGGACAATACCTCGCTCGTCTGGCTGCGTGACAACGTCAAACTGCCGATCAAAGACTACACCGGCGCCTGCTGGCAAGCGCCCTATCGATTGAATAATGTCTTTGGCGATTCGATCCACGGAGCAAACTACTACCTTCCCTTCGGCCACTACATTCATGCTGAGCGCGTGCGCGAGATCGGCGGTGTATGCGGCTCACTCTCGCACTACGGGGCCAATGCCGCCATCGCCAATGGCATCCCCGCGTTGACCATGGGCGAGCCCGGACATTGCGCCTACGCCGTGCGCACCGCCGCCGATGAATGGTCACCTGCGTATTCACTCTCTTGGGAACGCGGACTGCACTGCTCACTCTGGCATCAACACACCTGGACCTCACTGGTGCTGCAAAACAAAGTGCTGGCCGAACGCTACGCCCACGAACGCAGCGCCGCCTTCCTCTGGCAGGCTCGGGCTTTAAAAAATACCGCACCGGATCTCGCAGAGGACGCCTATCGCTTGGCGCTCGAGTCCCAACCTCTCCACCAACCCGCTTGGATCGAGGCCGTCCAGTTCCGCCTCGGACGCAATCCCGATGCCGCCTCATGCCGCTCCATGCAACAAGCCGCCCTCGCTTCACTCAAGGATTACCCCGAAGCCGCGTGGGATGTGCTCAGCCTGATCGAAGCCTACTTAATACCGCTACTGCCCGAGGCAGAAAAAATCCCTTTCCTCAGCGAATACCACAAAGCCATTGCCAAGATCGAGGGGCCCGTGATGTGGCACTTCGAGCGCAGCCTCAGGGAGCAATCCGCCCTGTTAGGCACCACCGATGCCAAGCTCGCCCACTTTGAAGCCATACTCACCAGCCAGACGGCCTCCAAGTCTTGGTTCGCGCCCACCATCGCCTGGGGCCAAACCGAGTTTACCAAAGACCCCGCTCTCGCAGAAAAATTCTACGCCGCCCTCGGTCGCGCCTTTTCCTCGTCCACCGCTGGCGAGAATCCCGATGGTCTCCGCGCCGCGCTGCGCCCCGCCATCCTTTCCGCTGCCAACTCCGATAACGTCTCCGCATTCCAAACGCTCGGCCAAGCCGCCAAATCCTTTCTGCCCACCACCCCCATCGCCATCGAACCCTTCCCCGGCGATCTGCTCAGTTCCGGCGGACTGCTCAAGCTCAGCTCCACCAGCGGCTGGGATGCTCCCGAAATGCACTGGGGCGTGCTCGAACCCATGGGCGGAACCTTTCACACCGATCGCCAAGTCAAGGCTGGCTGCACCGTCCGCCTCGGCAAACTCGGCGACCTCTCTGGCCTCGTCATTGTCAATGCCGGCGGTGGTCAAAACGGTACGCGTCAAATCCCTTTGCGCGTCTCCGTTTCCGAGGACGGCACGCTGTGGAAAACCATCTTCGAGGCCACCGAAAATGCCCCACACTGGCGCATCCCCCTCAGTGGAAAAGCCACCCGCGTGCAATTCATCAAATGCGAACGCTCCGATGACCGCGCCGAGTTTTTCCACCTCACCGCCATTCACGCCTACGGCAAAAAACTCCAGTAATCACCCCATCACCAAACCCACGCATCATGCCGCTCGATTTCCGCTCCACACGCCTCGTCTTGGCCATCACCAGCATTGCCATCTCGCTCTCTGGCATCACGAAACTTCATGCCGCAGCCACCATCGCGACCGACTTCCCCGCAGCCAAGCAAGCCGCAGCTATGGCTAAGGCTGACATCGTCATCCTCGTCGTCGGCTCCGACTGGTGCAAGCCGAGCATCCCCTACCTCGACTCTTGGAATCACCCCACCTTCCCGGCATCCCTGCCCGATTCGCTCGTTCTGCTCACCCTCGACAACAAGGAAAATCCCGATACCGCCGCCCTAGCGCTCGCCGAGAAAAACAAAGACTGCTCACTCCCCACGCGCAGTGTTCCCGCCCTCGCTTACCTCGATTCCCAAGGCCGAGTCATCGCCACCTACTCCGGCACTCCCGAACTCGGCCCACCCACCGCCGCCAACCTCACAACACTCATCAAAAAAGCTGCACAGATCCGCAACCAGCGCGATCAAGCATGGGCACGCGCTGAACAAGTCCAGAAAATCAAACGCGCTGAGTCCCTCGGCGCTGGACTCGATGCCATGAACCAAGGCCTAGGTCACCAAAACGCCTACAAACCGATCCTCGACGAAATCACCAAAGCCGATCCCCAAGACCAATCCGGCTACACCGCCAAATACAGCTTCCCCGGCCACAACCTCGCCCCACAGATCCTCGAAACCTTCGTCAATGAGAAGAAATTCAAGGAAGCCGAAGCCGAACTCCTCCGCTGGCATCGCAATCCCCACCTCAGCTCCGAGCAACGCCAACAACTCCACGCCGCCCGCTTCGCCCTTTACCGCGCCTGGCCCGAAAAATCCGCCATGGTCCGCAGCGCCCTCGAAGACATGGTCAAAGAAGCGCCCGAGTCCGATCTCGGACTCTCCGCCAAAAATTACCTACTTGAACTCTACCCGCCGCTCAACCTCGAAAAAGGCTGGCGTCCACTGCACTTTGAAAAAGGCCGCAACAAATGGAAAATCGACGCCACCGCCGCCATCAGCGGTTCCGGCACCTACGAACTCACCTTCCAATACACCCAAGGAACCGATGCCCTGCAAATTTTCGGCGCCCGCCTCATCGATCGCCAAGGCGTCCTCGCCAGCGATGGCCACGAAGGCAACACCGGCAGCCAAAGCAAGGACAACATCTACCGCTTCGAGGTCAAACGCCGCCCCGTCGGCACCATCCACCTCAGCACCGAAGTCGACGCCGGCGAAAACGACAACTCCCAAGGCACCTTCAGCCTTAAGTCCACCAGTGCCACAACAGCACCCTAGTGGAAGCCGTCCCCACCTTGGACTGCGGCAGCCCTGCTGCCGCCGGCCCGAATGGAAAAAACCTCTTTCAATCCCCCCAACCCGCCATTTTTTGATCACAAAATAAACATCAACCATCTGCTTGAAATAAAGTGCAACTCGACTTTTGGGGTGATCAGCATGAAGTAATGCTATAACCACACAATACTTGACTGACGGGCGTGGCGACAAAGTTGCGATTGTGATTCTGCTGCTTGAACACACTTCCCTAGATCGAACTCAACCTTTTATTGAGACAAAATTTTCAAACTTTACTCCTTCCGAAATTGGATTATTCTGCTGACTTGATCATTGACCAACTTGCACCCGAAGCATTGAAGCTGCCGACGAGAGAGCGCGCGCTCCTTGCTGCATCGTTGTGGGAAAGCATTGATGATCCCTATGAACTTCCTGCCGATATTGATGATGAAGCGGCTGTCAAGCTAGCTCAGGAAAGAGATCTCGCTATGGAAAATGGACAAGTTGCTGCCGTATCGCACGAAGAAATGATGCGCCGAGTGAGGAAATGAGAATCGAATATCATCCCGCACTGGAAGGCGATATACGTGCCATCCGCTATTACTACAACGATCGATCTCCCCAACTCGGAGATGAATTCGTAAATGAATTTGAAAAGCAAGTTCTCCGGATCGCGTCGATGCCAACGAGGTGGATGATCGTCAAAGGGGACATACGCCGATCATTGATGAGAAGGTTTCCTTACCTCATTCTCTTCAAGGTAATGCAAGTGAGGATGTTTTACGCATTCTCGTTGTGAAACATGAAAGCAGCCATCCAGCTTACGGAATCTCGCGCAGCTAAAAATTCGACTCTTGCCTCGGAGCAAGTGATTATCGAGCACAACTAGAAAACTTGGGTCTTAGCCACTCAGACAATTGCAATCACTGCGAGCTCTCAAATCTTTTTTGATCTTGCTTTGAGGAGATGTCTTCCTTACCTTGCGAGCGGTCAAGGGATCTTGGGGAAAACCCATGCGGATAACATGCTGCGCCCTTGCGCCCTTGCGACCATGCCACCATTTGCTCATATTTTCATGCCACCATTACACCGAGGTTTTAAGTCGATGAATCACCGCGATATCCAGTATCGTTGGTACATTCGCAATGCGGGTGGGGTGAATGAATTGCATGTCGAGGCAAGCGCACCAATCGATGGTCAGGTGCTCAAGGCGATCTTGCCTCGCGTGGTGAGTGAAAACATGGTCATGGATGCGATTGATTTCGGCAATGCCAACGGCTGGAAACGCAATGAATCGGGGCCGGTAATTCATTGCCGACGCACGCGTGATGGCTTCCGCCTGGTTACTGACGACAAAGCTTAATTCGCTCTGAGGATTACGGTCTTTTTTAGCCGCAAAAAAATGCATCTGTCGCAAGAAAACTGCGATCTTAGAGCCTTGCACTGTGTTCCTCATTTCAAATCCTACGTCTTATGTCTGTGCATCTTATGTCTCCTGAATCCTTGACGATTCCCGTGATCCGTGGAAGGGTAAGGCCAGATGATTGCGAGAATCCGGGGCAAGGTGTGGGAAGCGTATCCGAATCGCTTGATTTTGGATGTGCAGGGCGTGGGCTATGAATTGCACGTACCCTTGAGCACATTTGATCACTTGCATCCGAGCGAAGGCGCGGTCGTAGAACTTCGCACCTACATGCATGTGCGCGAGACGGCACATACGCTTTATGGATTTGCGACCGAAGAAGAGCGCGATGTTTTTCTCTTGCTGATTGATCGAGTGAGCGGGATTGGTCCATCGACAGCAATGTCTGTGCTCAGCGGCCTTGCTGTTTCTCGCTTTAAGACTGCCGTGATGCAAGGCGACGTCGCGGAACTTTCCAAAGTGAAAGGACTGGGCAAGAAGACCGCTGAGCGGATCATTTTGGAACTGAAAGACAAAGTCGGAGTGACAGAAACGTGGGAGTCGGCAGCGGGTGGCGGCATCAGTCATGCGGCAGCAGATGCGGAGATGGCATTGATTGCGCTTGGCTACAAGCAAGTCGATGCGCGCAAGGCGGTGAAGAAAGTATTGGAAATCGAGGTCAATGCCACCGTGGAAGAATTGATTCGCGGCGCACTGCGTCTGATGCAATGAGTGTGATGCCCCAACTAAGCATGAGGGCCATCCGGGAAGCAATGCCCGAGGGTGGATTGTTTGGCGGCGGATCATGGCGATGGTCACCGGAGCCACTGGTATTGCCGAAAAAACTGCTGCGTGAGCTAGAGGGGCTCGGTCATGTATTAGCGAGTTTTCAGCGGGCTAGCGATGCAATCTACCGCCGTAGCGCGAAAGGCAAACTGCCGCCGTGGATCGCCGAGTGGCTCGATCGCGGCAAACCCGAGTGGCTCTTGAAAGCTCAGCTAAGCGGAGAGCAGGCAGAAAATTTTCCGCGCGTAATTCGACCTGATTTATTGCTCACCGATGAAGGATTTTCCCTAACTGAAATAGATAGCGTGCCCGGAGGTATCGGCGTCACGGCGTGGCTCTCAGCGCAATACGAGAAGGCAGGCTTCTCCGTTCTGGGAGGAGCTAGAGGGATGATCGATGGATTTTCTCAGGTGCTTCCCGAAAAAGGCGTGGTGATGATCGCAGATGAGGCGGCGGATTATCGACCAGAAATGCAATGGCTGGTCGAGCAATGTGGCGGAGGCCGATCCGTGGAACGAGCAGAAGAAATGAACGCCGATGACAGGCGGGAGATCTATCGATTTTTCGAATGTTTCGACTGGGCGAACATCCCTGCCCTGCCCGACTTCGTGGCGCGTGGCGGCCAGATTACAGCTCCTCTCAAGCCGCACTTGGAGGAAAAACTCTGGCTCGCACTATTTCATCTCCCCGGCTTGCAGGGCTTGTGGAAAAAGGAACTGCGCGGGGCGCATCGAGAGCGCTTGCAGCAATTGATCCCGCAGGGGTGGGCACTGCGCGACGTCAAACTGCCACCAGAAGCGGCATTGCCGGGGCTGGGCGTTCATTCTTGGCAAGAGGTAATGGAGATGAGTCAAAAGGAGCGTCGATTGGTTCTGAAAATTTCAGGATTCGATCCCACGGCCTGGGGCTCGCGAGGAGTCTACATCGGCCATGATCTCCCATCTACCGAGTGGCGCGAACACATCCAGCATGCTCTCGACGATCAACTACACAGTTGGGTGATGCAAACATTTCGCGAAGCATCACTGATCGCACATCCAGTCTATCTCGCCGATGGCAGCGTGATCAAACAACCCGGTCGCGTGCGCTTGTGTCCGTATTATTTCACCGATGCCAGCGGGCTAACAAAACTTCATGGATGTCTCGCAACCATCGTGCCAGCGGATAAGAAAAAAATTCACGGTATGAGCGATGGGATTTTGACGGTTGTAAGTGGTCACGAGTCACTGGTCACGAGTTGACTACTGACCACCAGAATGAAAGGCCTCGTCCCAATCTTGCTAGACGAGGTCCATGTTTTTTCGTCCGCAGCATCGCCGCGCCCTCTTGAGCCGTGACCTCCAGAGGCACATGGTCCTAGAGCATCCGCGCCATGCGTTTCAACAACGGCATTGGAATGAGACATACTCAGCCCAACCATGCGAGAATTTTCCCGCAACGAAAAATCCACAAATCTCTCTCGTCCTTTCGCTTGCCAAGAGGCGCTTCCAGCGGTTAACTAATCCCGATGACAGCGCCACACACGATCATTTGCCGACCCACATCTTGGTTCTACCTGCGCGCCGTGGTCATGCTAGCGATGTTTGCTTTCCTCGCTGGCTGGTTTTACAAAGACGCCGCAGTGGGCTATCGCAATAAAAACGAAATTTTCCTTACCGATCAAAATTTCTCGCGAGCATCGGCGGAATTTGAAGCACAAAGCAAAACTGGCATTCTCACTCCTGAATCATGGAAAGCCTTCGCCAAAAGGCAAAGCTTAGTTTTCGACGCAGACCCCGCCTTGCTGCCAAAAAACCTCATACAACCAAAACCTTGGCCGCCCGAGCTCCATGATCACGCACTGATGAGCAAGGGACAGCTCGCAGCTTGGATCGCCTTTAGTGGACCTCTCGGCTGGTCTGAAAAGGCCCCCGAAAAACTCATGGACCAGCGAACCATCAATGAGCAATGGTATTTCGCTTACGGCCTGTCCGCACTATCCGTATTCACCTTGTTCATCTTGCTCCGCACCATGCACCGCAGCATCCGCGTCGATGACGAAAAAATCATCACCCAGGAGGGCAAAGCCGTGCCCCACAGCGCGCTCACCCAACTCGACCTTCGCAAGTGGATGACCAAAGGGCTGGCCTTCGCGAGCTACACCATCCCAGATGGCAGCAGCGGTAAAATCCGCTTCGATGGCATGACCTATGGCGGCTTCAAAAAAGAAGAAGGCGAGCCTGGTGAACAAATGATGCAGCTCATACTCAAGCATTTCACTGGTGAATTAATCGAATACGCGCCCGATGAGGATGAGGAGACCACCGAGCCCACAGCGAATAAAACCTGAGGACAAGGACCCGGCTTGATCTTCGAAAATACAGCAGTATTTTCGCGCCATCACAAAAAATATAGCTGATTTAATCCAGAAATTGACCCATTTTCCTGCCAGTGGTACATTTATTGCGATTTTCACTATTGCCAACTCCGTCACACCGCGCTATGCCTACCCCCGGTAACAACCAAACCAAATCAGAATTATGTCAGATAAGAGCATCGAAGATCGTGTAAAAGATATCATTGTGGAGCAACTCGGCGTCAGCGCCGACCAAGTCACCACCGACGCAAAATTCATCGAAGACCTCGGTGCCGATTCCCTCGATACCGTCGAGCTCGTTATGGCGTTCGAAGAAGAATTCGGCATTGAAGTACCCGATGACGAAGCCGAAAAGCTTCTCTCCGTCGGCAACGTCGTGACCTATATCGAGGCTAACGCATAAACCTCACGACGGCTTGTCTTTGTGACGAGCGTCCATTTTTAGCAAGGGCGGTTTTCCAAGGGAGACCGCCCTTTGCATTGTGGCATCGCACCTATCATTTTTCCCAGAAACGATTGCATTTTTAAGAAATCCTGCCATCCTAAACGCGTATGAATCTATCACGTGACAACTTTCTCTATGCCATGGAGAGCAGTCGGGTGATTCATGAGCCTGATCGCCGCATTGCCACTTTCGGAGAAACGCGATTCCAGTTTCAACTCATCAGCGAGCTCATGGACCGCAGTGGCGAAGTCCGCATCCGCAGCGGCGAAATGGAAGCCTGCAAGCCCTTACTCATCCGCCCCAATCCGGACATGGAACTCGAAGGCTTCGGCGATGAAATCCGCGAGCGCCTCAGCAAACTTCTCGAAGCCATGCGCCAACAAGGCATCGACCTCGCATTCCTCCAATACGGTTTCCGCTTTCGCCGATCCGAGGTTACCGAAGAAATCGTTAAAGAGCCACTTGATGAAGTCACAGATCGCCTCGTCAGCGAAGTCCGCCGCAATGGCAATCCCATGTTGGCGATACTCGAAGGCGTCGATGATGCTTGGGAGATCGCACTGATGAAGTTTTCGCTCGAAATGATCACCCATTCCCATCACATCAATACCTTTGACCTACAGCGCAAAAAACTACTCTAACGCTCTCAACCATGCGACTTTGGACCCTATTCAAGATTTTCTGCGCTTTGGTCGTTCTGGCCATAGTTCTGCTATCTGTCTACTTTACCATGCATGTTTTGGGCAAAGAAATCCCCGCTCCGGCCAAAGAATTTTTCAGTAAATGGATGCCTGAGCCCGAGCCACTGCTCGTGCAAGATGACAACGACGACCACGAAAAACTGCTCGCCGCCACCGAGATGATCGACATCGAGCCCGGCGATAAGGCCTTTCAAAAAGCCGCTGAACTCCTGGCTACCGGAAAAATCGCCGAGGCCCGGGAAAAGCTGCTTTTTCTCGTCAACTACTACCCATCATCCAATGCCGTTCCTCGCGCCAAACAAATTCTCAGCGAGATGAACACGGATGACTTTCTCTCCCTTCACAACAACCCCCTCCTCATTACTCACAAAGTGGCTCGAGGCGATTCCTACCTCGGCATTGCCGCCAAGCACCAAACCACGCTCGATTGCATCATGCACTTCAATGGCTATCTCGAGCTCCGCCCCCTCCAGCCCGGTGACGAGATGATGGTCATGCCGCTCAACCTCCGCGTCACCATCGAGCCCAAACGCCAAGCTCTGACTCTGTGGAATGGCGCTACTTTTCTCAGGGAATACCGCATTCTCAAATGCGTAGGAGCACCAGTCACACTCACCGCACTCAAGATCGAAAACAAAGGCGGTGTAATCAATGGCAAACGTGTTGCCCCCGGCATGACTGGCTTCCGTGCCTCCGAAAAGACCATCGCTCTCGGCCGCAATCTCCAGATTGTCGCTCATCATGCTGATGCCGCATCCGCCGTGCACGGCTTCCATCTTGACCCCGCCGACACCGAAGAACTCGCCCTTTTACTCCGCGTAGGAAATGAGGTTGAAATCCGTCCCTAACTCGTTCACACTTTTTCCCACACACGATGATCCAGTTGCTTGAATTTGAAAAACCGATCGCAGAAATGGAACGCGAGCTTGAAAAACTCCGCGCCAAATCTGATTCGCAGAACATCGATCTCTCGTCGCAAATCACCGAGATGGAGGAAAAACTCTCGCTCACCCGCAACGAAATCTACTACAATCTCAGCCCCTGGCAACGCGTTCAAATCGCCCGCCACGTGCAACGCCCCTATATGCTCGACTACGTTTCCCTCGCTTTCACGGATTTTGTCGAACTGCACGGCGATCGCCACATCGGTGATGACAAATCCATGCCGGGCGGTTTTGCAATGCTTGGCGAGCAAAAAGTCATGGTCATCGGCCACCAAAAAGGCCGCGATACCAAGGAAAACTTGCTGCGCAACTTCGGCTCCGCTCACCCCGAGGGCTACCGCAAGGCCATTCGTCTCATGCGTATGGCAGAAAAATTTAACATTCCCATCGTCTGCCTCATCGACACACCAGGAGCCTTCCCAGGAATTGGTGCCGAAGAACGCAACATCGCCGAGGCCATTGCTTACAACCTGCGCGAAATGATGCTCATCAAAGTGCCCATCATCGCCGTAGTATTAGGCGAAGGCGGCTCTGGCGGAGCCTTGGGCATCGGTGTAGCTGACCGCGTGCTAATGATGGAAAATGCTTACTACTCAGTCATCAGCCCCGAAGGCTGCGCTGCCATTTTGTGGAAGCACCGCAAGCATGCTCCTGAAGCCGCTGAGGCGATGAAAATTGCCGCACCCGATCTGAAAAAACTCAACCTTATCGATGGCGTCATCCCCGAACCCGTTGGCGGAGCTCATCATGATCACGCTGCCGCGGCCCTCGCGCTGCGCGCCTCTGTAGCCTCACAATTGCAAGAATTGTTACCACTTCCTGCTGATCAGCTGCTGCAACAACGCTACGCCAAATTCCGCCAATACGGCGACTGGCAAGGCAAGTAAAATCAGCGTGGCGGCGGCATCCTGCCGCCTAGCCTCTCGACATCCACACCACCCCGCATGGTGATTTCACCACCATGCCTTTTCTAGCCTGTAACTCATCTATCAGAAGCGATAGGTCATTTTCACTCGCACCATACGCGGCTCGGCAGGATGGAAGTGAATGTCATCCACTGGCGCTGCCTCTGTCGACAACTGCGATGGATAGTAGTATTCGATGTCGTTGTCTTCTCGATCCAATAAATTCAAGCATTCCAGCGCCACCTCCCAATCTTTGGTGCGATAGCCCACCTGCGCGTTCAGCGTGAAAGTGCTCTTGCCTTCGATATCACCACTTTCCTCCAAAGGACGACCAACAAATGCCCGGGCGCGCATCGAACCGAAGAAACCTTCCTCATGACCTAAGGCAATGCCTCCGCTAAATATCACGGGAATGCTGTTGGGAATGCGATCATCAGCACCCACATCAAGGAAACGCCCATGGGTCAGAGCGATTTCACCATCGACCGAGACCCAGTCGCAAGGACGCCAGTAATTGGTCCACTCGATGCCAAATCGCCGTGAACTAGGTCCAGCTTCGTTTAGCCCCGCGTCACCCACGTAAACAAGCTCACTGTCACTATCGAGCCACCACAAGCTTAGCGTAGAAGTGAGTGTTGGGATCACCTGCGTGCGCACGCCAAACTCGCCACCGATAGTCCGAACGAGCGGATCAACGCCTGGCAGAGGATCGCCCGTTATTGGATCCACGGTATTATTGACTCCACGCGCATCATTGCTGTGAAATCCTGTGCCGAGATTGACATACAATTCCGTCTCGTTCCAGGGTCCAAAAATCGCGCTCAATTTGGGACTCACAATGCCTGACCACTCGTCGCCCGAATTCGCGGCATTGTCGCTGTTGACATCAAAGTAAAAAGCATCAGCACGCACGCCAGCCACCGTGCGAAACCACGAATTCCACTTCACCGTGCTTTCGCCAAATACGCCGTAGCTAGATTCATATATGTCGTCCACACGAACCGTGTTGTGTCGCTCACGGCGCTCCGTTTTGTAGAGACCGATGTCATTCACGAGATCATGACGAGTCTGGAAACCAGCCGCAAACTCAGCTTCACGCCCAAATAACTGACGATCCTGCCACTCGCGCACAATTTCACCGCCGAAAATGACTCGCTCTTCTTGCTGTTCGAATTGATCACCGCGCATGGGATCATCGAGGAAATAAGTAAAGTTCGAGAAAAGATCGACATCGTAAAATACCCCATACGCACTGTAGCGCGTCACCTCTGTGCCCTTGGTCGTTTTGAGATCAAACTGCAAAGAATGCCGCTGACTTTCACCTCCGTTGCTGTCATCCAAATTCCCAAACAGTCCCAGCGAACCATTCTGCACCGCGCGAAGAGGAATTTGATCAGAAGAATCCCACTCACCACCGTATCCCATCGCCGTGATCGACATCGAGTTTTCTTCATCTCCTTGAAAATAACGCGCAAAGGCATTCCAGCGTTGGAAATTTTCTTCACGCTCCCATGGACCATCGTAGGTGTTCCATTCGCCGCCCAAGGTCAAGGTCCCAGCCCCGAGCGTAAAGCTGTCAGCCAGCAGCATACGATAGTAGTTGTGCTCGCCCATTTCCACCGAAGCAATACCCTGAGGCAATGCCTCCCAGAGAACAAAATCCGCACTTCCCGCCGTGGAAAGATCGCCATTGCGCGCGGTGTATGTCCCCTTGGTGTAATCGACACTCTTGACCAATTCCGGCAACAAGCCATTCAAGTCGGCGTAGCCTTGCCCGTGCGCATGACTACGCATATTGATCGGCATGCGCTCCACACTGACCGCAAAATCCGTACCGTGATCCAAATTGAAGCCCCGCATAAAATACTGTGTCGCTTTTCCTCCCCCTGCATGTTGCGTCGTCACCATGCCAGGAACGACCTCCAAGATTTCACTGCGACGAGCCAGCGGACGCTGGGCAATTTCCAAAAAGTCCGCATGCCCTTCGGACGAAGTCGCAGCCTGGCTCAACAAATTTTCGGCCTTACCAGTTACAACCATTTCATCGAGCGTATCAGTATCTTGAGCAGAGAGAACGAGCGGAAAGGAAAGTGGCACCAGCGCAAGCGACAGCAATTGTAATTTCATGTTCCAACATACAGAGCACAGGGTGATTTTATGTCAATGCAAATCGAAAAAATCCGTATTCCGTGCTGGACGCCCTTCCTAAATGCGATAAAACGCTTTTGCACACGGTAACATTACTCACCAACTGTGATACCCGATTGCAAAATTCAACCAACTCATATTCTATGGACATTCAAATTGCTTCCCTCTGTGACTTCGCAGCCGACTACCAAGGCAAACTGGTGGTAACTGGCGTTTTTGATACCCTTGCCGCTCGTGCGTTGCCCGTCGTGCATCCCCATTGCGCCTTGGCACTGCGTTTCTGCTTTACTCCCGAAGACAGCGGTCGCCACAAGCTCTCCATCAACATCATTGATGAAGACGGCACCCCTCTCGATCCCACCAACATGCCGATCGAGCCAGAATTCGACGTCACACTGCCACCGAATGTTCCTTTCCTCACTCGCAACCTGATCCTCAATCTCCAAGGCCTGCGTTTCGCCAATGCTGGCATCTACTCTGTAGACATCGGTTGCGATGGCGAAGTCCTGCAACGCTTGCCGATCCGCATCGTGCACGTCAATGCCGAAGGTCAGCCGATCAAGTAATCCACTCACACCAGCCAACAACTTTTTCAGGGAACGCTCCGGCGTTCCCTTTTTCGTCACCCTATGCAAACGCGAAAAATTAAAATGCTTTCTTGCACTCTTCAAACCTACTCAACGCATGGGCGCGCAACTTTTTTTCTACAAAAGTTCTAGGATCGATTTGAAGGTTGATTTGAAGCGGTTAGTTTTTGATGGTTTGGGGGAGTGCGATAGGTTTTGCCTTTTTCTCATTCTTCAGAAGTTTCTATTACGATGGCCGTGACGAGCTCGGCCAGTCGGGTTTCTGCGTGAACTAGGTCCTTTGAGTTGAAGATGCCGCGCATGTCGGTGGCCACAGAAGCGAGCATGGCTAGCTTTGACCTAGCTGGCATCAAAGAAGATGTGGGCAATTTCGGGCAGTGCACGATTGCGCCAAAGCTGGAATTCGGTGTCAAGTTCAGCAGTGAGGCGCGAGACCTCGCAAGAGCTGACTTCCATGCCGCAGAGCTTCTCCCTTAATGCGGTAACGCGGCGGGTAGAAACGCCTTGGAGATGCATTTCGGCGATGGCTACTTTAAGATGGCGGGAGAGGCTCAGCTGGCTTCATTTATTACCGATTGGCGTCGTACCCGGCGGTTGGCTACATCATTTGTCCCTGATTTGCTAAAATTTTAATCGCAAAATAGTTGCGTTACCGAAAAAATGTGCGAGATTTCTTTTGCAATGAAAACGTGGCTTTTATCCCTCAATTTACTTCTCGCCCTGCCGCTCGCTGCCCAGGTAAAAACTGTCGCTCTTCATCCACTGCTTACTGATCTCGTCAAACGTGTTGGCGGCGATCAGGTGACCGTGATCGATCTCATAGGCAAAACCGGTGACCCGCACCACTTTGAGCCTAGCGCAGATCAACTCAAAAAAACCATGGGTGCCGCCCTCTATTTCGTATCCGGCATGGGCCTAGAGTCCTACCTGCCGTCCCTAAAAAGTATCATCGAGCACGAAGCAAAGATTATCGAAGTCGGTGCTACTATCCCTTCCATCGAAGGATCTTGTGATCATTGCGAACACGAAGACGAGGAAGAACACGAACATAACCACAACATCGACCCCCATTGGTGGCATTCCATCGAAAACTTCCGCCGCGCCGTAAATGTCGTTGCAGCCGAACTCATCGTAGCCGCCCCGGCACACAAAGACCTCTTCGAAAAAAATGCCGCAGCCTATCGTTCTGAGCTGGAAGAGCTCGATCGCTGGACGCGTAAAGAAATTGCCAAAATCCCCAAAGCATCACGCCAATTGGCTACTGCCCATGATGCCTTCGGTTACTTCTGCAAAGACTACGGCTTCACCGCATTTCCCGTGCAAGGTATAAATCGCGAGCAACACCCCAACACCGCTGAACTCGGCGAATTGATCGACGATCTCAAAAAACATCAAGTGGCAGCCATTTTCCCTGAAAAGGAGTCCAACCCGAAAATTCTCAGCACGATTACCAAGGACACCGGTATCAAACTCGCCCATGCACTCATCGCCGATGGCACCACGGTCGATACCTACGCTGAAATGGTCAAACACAACGTCAATGCCATCGTGGAAGCCCTCGGAGCGAAATGAGCTCCTTAACGATTGCGGCATGAAACACATGCCATGACTCAGCTCTTCCTTAGCGCAGAGTTCATTGTACTAAATAAAAATCTTCGGCGGTTTCAACCCGGAAGTGCAACGCTCGCTTGCGGGGCTGTAAATGCCTCATTGGGTGTGTTCCAGCCAAGACATTTTCTCGGGCGGTTGTTGAGTTTTTCTTATACCTCGCAAATATGCTCGTCGATAATTTTGCTGAAGTCAGTTCGCTTGAGAAAAAAACTGGCGTATAGGGTCGTTGGTGCTTTCATTGAGGCCTCTTTCCCAGGAATGGTAGGGATGGACAAAGCAACCAGTGGTTTGCAAGATTTCATCGATGAGCTGGTGCATGGTAAATTCTTTGCCGTTGTCGAAGGTGAGGGGGGGCTGCGTTTCGATAGGGCCCCAAGGCGGCTATCGTAGCTCGCAAAAATCTTGCACACCCCACCCTTCCTGCTAGGATGCCCTTGCATGGCGAACATCGTTTATTTTGACCTCGAAACCCAACGCAGCTTCAGCGATGTCGGCGGCTTTTCCCAGAAACACAAAATGGGCATTTCCGTGGCCGTGACTTACTCCACCGCCACCGAACAATACCGCATCTACAAGGAAAGCGAGATGCAAGACCTCATCAACGAACTCATCCGCGCTGATCTGGTCGTCGGCTACAATCACATCAGCTTCGACTACGGCGTGCTCCAATCCTATGCTGTGTTCGACATCCTCGAGCAAACCCGCAATCTCGACATGCTCGTCGAAGTCGAAAAAGTGCTCGGCCACCGACTCAAGCTCGACGCCATAGCCTCAGCATCACTCGGTACTGGAAAAACTGCCGACGGACTCGATGCCTTGAAATGGTGGCAAGAATACAAACGCACTGGCCGCCCAGAGCCGATGATGAAAATCGCCGAGTATTGCTGCTACGATGTCAAGGTCACCAAAATGGTCCACGAATTTGGCCTCGAACACGGCATCGTAAAATTCGAAGATCGTGCCGGAAAAATCCAAGAATGCGCGGTTGAATGGAAACTGCCTTGAGCCGTGACTAACGACAAAACTTCTGCAACAAACGAAGTTTGTTCAGCGCTGAGCCATCTTTGATCGTCTCACGGGCAATCTCGATGCCATCACCAATGTGATCAGAAAGGCCACAACAGGCCAAGGCGGTGCCTGCATTGAGCAAGACGATGTCACGCTTTGGCCCGGTTTCTTTTCCGGAAAGGATATCTTCGAGGATCACGGCATTCTCCTGCGCATCACCTCCTTGCAATTGCTCCACGCTGGCAGCATTCAGTCCAAAATCTTCTGGAGAAATTTCTGCGTCTTCTGAGTCTTGAAAGCGCCCTGCTTTGCAAATGCGCGTGCTACCCATAAGGCTGACTTCATCAACATCCTTGCCATCCTGCGTGCTGCCATTCACCACCCATGCATGATCACGACCCAATCGTTGCAAAATTTCAGCAAATACCGGGCAATACTCACGGGAAAAAACACCCACCATCTGGCATTCTGGACGAGCTGGATTCAGCAAAGGACCGATCAAGTTAAAAATCGTCCGCACCTTGCGTTGACCTAACAGTTTTCTCGCTTCTACAACTGCTTTAAATGCCGGATGATACGCCGGCGCAAAAAGAAATCCACATTGCGCATTTTCTAACGATTTACGAAAATCCTCTGTGCTCAGATCGAGTCGAATGCCGAGAGCTTCCAGCACATCCGCACCGCCCGACTTGGAGGTAATGCCGCGGTTGCCATGTTTCACCACCACCGCGCCCGCCGCAGCTACGAGAAACATCGTAGTCGTAGAAACATTGAACATGTTAAGTTGATCACCTCCCGTTCCACATAGATCAATCGTTGGCCCCTCCAACTCTAATAAATGCACATCAGGATTCACAGCGTGCCCCAAGAAAGTTTCCACAAAACCAGCAATCTCCGCAGGCGTCTCACCCTTACGCGAAAGAGATTCCAGAAGCTGAGCTTTTTTTTCTGCCGAGCCATGAGCGTCGAGCAAAAACTCCGCCGCTACTTCGATCTCGCGTGCTGACAACTCCTGCCCCGCGTCCAAATGATGTATGAGTGAGTCCATGATTGCGCCCCAACCCTAGCACAGTGCCCGCCCATTGCCCATGGAAAAGCAAAGAACATCTGAATATTTTCAGACCAAGGGCAAGCGACTTTCATGCCGACGCACCCCAGTCAGCGCATGATCCAAGCCGAGGCGCTGAACCATCGCCGCGACCGCACGCCCTAAAATATCAACGTCACCCCGAGCGTCATGACGCCGCAAGCTGCTTTCCGCGAGGCCGAGCCGTGACTTGAGGTGATCGAGCGAATGCCCCGTGCCACGCGTCGAACCAAAGAGCATTTTCGAGATGTGAATCGAATCGATGCATGAAATCTCACGCGTTTCACGACCACAGCGTAGACTGGTAGCTTGCAGGAACTTCGAGTCGAAGCGCAGACCATTGTGCGCGATCAGTGTCGATGTTCCTGCCCAAGTCGAGAATTCACAAAGCACATCCTCTGGACAAGATGCCGCGGCCACATGCCGATTGCCAATGCCAGTGTAGCTCTCAATGAACGAAGAAATCGAGCGGCGAGGTTTCGCAAAACGAAAGAACGCATCATCAGCCCGAATCTCCCCTGCGCAAAATCGCACAGCCGCGATCTGAATCAAGTCATCGCCCAGCGGATCCAGCCCCGTGGTTTCCAAGTCGTAAATGACAAAAGAATGTTCGCTAGGATGATTTGATACCGACTGACTCATGATGACTGCCACGGTGTGACGGATTTCGACTCAATCAGCAATCGAAAAACCAAAAGATAAAAACTGATCATCTAATCAACTCACCTACCGCGCGCTAAGGCCTGCAATTTTTCACCAGCGGCACGCAGAGTTTCTTCTTTTTTGGCAAAATGAAAACGCACGTATTGATGAATCGGTTCACGGAAAAAGCTCGACCCCGGAACCCCAGCTACACCGATGTGCTCGATGATCCATTTCGCTGCTTCATGATCACAGGCAAAACCTAACGAAGAAATATCTAACAAAACGTAATAGGCACCTTGTGGATCGGTGAACGGCAGACCTGTGGCACGTAAGCATTCGAGAAACACATCGCGCTTCCGTGTGTAAAGGTCGCGCAGACCAGCATAGTATGAGGTGGGCAATTCCAAGCCCGCCACCGCCGCTTCTTGCAAGGGCGCCGCAGCTCCCACCGTGAGGAAATCATGGACCTTGCGCGCTTGGGCAATGAATCGTGCCGACGCCTGCACATAACCCAAACGCCAGCCAGTGATCGAATAGGTTTTCGAGAGAGAATTGCAAGTCACCACCCGATCTTCTGCGCCGGGCAAACTCGCAGCATAAACGTGTTCATGCGGTTCATATACGATGTGCTCATACGGTTCATCCATGATCATAAAGGCGTCGTATTTCTCCGCGAGCGCGAGAATTTCTGTTAATTCCTCGCGCGTGAAAACTTTTCCCGTAGGGTTCGAGGGATTGCACACCACGATCGCTTTCGGCTGCTGCGCAAAGGCCCGTGCCAATTCTTCGGGATCGTAATGAAAATACGGCGGATGCAGTGGCACATAGATCGGCTCCGCGCCCGAGAGAATCGCATCGGCAGCATAGTTTTCGTAAAATGGCGAAAACACGATCACCTTATCGCCCGGATTGCAGGCGGTCATCATCGCCACCATCATCGCCTCGGTGCTACCACAGGTCACCACCAATTCTTGATCCGGATCGACCGGCACCCCGCTGCAGCGGGTAATTTTTCTCGCCAATGCCTGACGAAATCGCGGCGCACCCCAAGTCACCGCATACTGATGATGCGGCCCACGCGTCGCACGTTCCAAGGCCACTAACAATTCCTCCGGTGGATCAAAATCCGGAAACCCTTGAGAAAGATTGATCGCACCCTGCTGCGTCGCCAACCGAGTCATCCCTCGGATCACCGACTCCGTAAATCCCTGCAATCGTTGCGCGGTCTCTGGCATGGCAAAATCCTAGCATCAGAAGAAAAAATGGCGATGGAAATGTGCCGACTTCCCATGAAGCTTTTTACGTTTCTTGTCAAATTTGCGAAGGTGCTTTTACGCTCGACAAAGCTTACTTTGTCGAATAAAATATCTCACTCGCAGGGCCGCGGGAGTCTATGGAAAACAACCAAGAACATCGAAGCTCACCCCAGTGGAAACTCGCGCTTGCAGCGTTGGGGATTGTTTTTGGTGATATCGGCACGAGCCCACTCTACGCATTTCGCGAATGCTTCAGCGGCGCACACGGAGCACCCATCATTGCGGAAAACATGGTCGGTGCCGCTTCGCTGATTGTCTGGTCGATCATTTTTGTCGTCACTTTTAAGTATGTGTTTTTGGTGCTAAGACTCGACAACAAAGGAGAGGGCGGGATCTTGGCATTATCTGCACTGATCCGCGGAAGCAGGGCCGCACAGGGCAAAGCAGACAAAGCATGGATCTTCGGCCTCGGTCTCCTCGGGGCCGCTTTGATTTATGCTGATGGCATGATCACGCCATCGATTTCGGTACTTTCGGCAGTGGAAGGACTGAATCTGATTTCTCCCGAGATGCAAGAATATGTGGTGCCTGCGGCCTTAGTGATCATCGTCATGCTTTTTTCGATCCAACGCTACGGCACGGGTAAAGTGGGAGCTTTGTTTGGCCCGATTTTGATGATTTGGTTTTTGACCTTAGGTGGCTTAGGACTCAAATGGATCATCGCTCACCCGGCAATTCTGCTCTCAATCAATCCACTCACAGGTGCTGAGTTCTTAGTGCATGAGTGGCGACACGCCGTGCCTTTGTTGTCGGCAGTGTTTTTGGCTGTAACAGGTGGTGAGGCGCTATACACCGACCTCGGGCACTTTGGCCGCAAGCCCATTCGCATAGCTTGGTTTTCCGTCGTGTTCCCCTGCCTCATTTTAAATTACTTAGGTCAAGCCGCACTGCTGACCTTGCATCCGGACACGACCAATACATTTTACAATTTGGTGCCGAAAGCAGGAGTATTGCCGCTCACCATTCTCGCAACTGCTGCCGCCGTCATTGCGAGCCAGGCGCTGATCTCAGGCGCTTACTCTCTTACCACTCAAGCAATTCAACTCGGATGCGTTCCGCGCCTGCGAGTGCTTTACACATCCACAACAGAGAAGGGCCAAGTGTATTTGCCCATGATCAATTGGATGCTGATGATTGCCTGCATCATTCTGATCAGTACCCGTCAGAGTTCGGCGAATCTTTTCCCTGCTTACGGCATCGCCATTTCGATGACGATGACGGTGACATCATTTCTCTTTTTCCAAGCCGCACGCTCCGTGCTGGGCTGGTCGAAAATACGGGCCTACACGGTCACCGCTGCATTTTTGATCATTGACTGCGCATTCCTCTTTGCGAACGGTTTGAAAATCGCTCAAGGGGGATGGGTTCCCTTGGCCGTAGCATTTCTCATCGTTTTCATCATGACGACATGGCGCTGGGGTCGCGAGCGTCTTGGCAAACGCATGGAAAAAGCTTCAATTCCAGCCGAAATACTGATCGAGGATCTGGAGCGCAAAGAGGTTCATCGCGTATCTGGTACCGCTTTTTATATGTGCGGAAAAACGGGCGGCATTCCCCTCGCCTTGTTGCACAATCTGAAACACAACCAAGTGCTTCACGAGCGAGTGATTTTGCTGCATGTCGAAACACTCGATTCCTCACACGCCATGGATGAGGAAAAATATGACCTCCGCGAACTCGGCCAAGGTTTCTATTTGTTACAACTGCGATTCGGCTTCAGTGAGACCCCGAACGTACCGCAAGCCCTCAAAGAACATCTGACAGGAGAAATCAAATACGAAGGACAAAAGTCGACCTTTTTCCTCGGTCGCGAAACCTACGCGGTCAGTCGCAACTTGAATGCCTGGGAGCGTTTACGTCTCGCCATTTTTGCTTCGATGACGCGCAATGCAACACCCGCCACTGCTTACTTTTCTCTCCCGCCGTCACGCGTAGTCGAGCTCGGCGCACAAATTTCGCTGTGAGGCCAAGCGCGAGTTTAGCCTTTATTTCTTGAGGTGCTTGTCGCAAAAATCCGCATACGCTTTCCAGTCCTCGGCTGTCACATCGTGCTTGCCAGGATGGAGAAAATAGCCGACTTGCGAATCGACGAGTTGCAGTGGTAGCGGCATTTCTTTTGCCATCAATCCCTGCTTGCCAAACAGTGCATAAACAGGGCCAACCAAACCAGCGGCCAAAAACTCCCCACGTGGATCAGCCCATTGATCCCCCACCGCGCTGGTGACTAACAAAGGGCGAGGTGCCACTAAAGATAACAAAAAGTGCGAATCAAATGCCATCGCTTTTTCGTTTTCTGAATAGCGCTTGAAATTGCCACAAAACCAATGCGGAAATGATTGGTTCAATCGGCCTACGGTTTCGCCATAAATCCGCTTGTTCAACGCGGCGCCACCAGCACCACTTTGTTGCGAAATCACAACGGCAAACCGCTGATCACAAGCCGCCGCCCACAACGCCGCTTTGCCCAATCGCGAAAACCCTTGCACAGCCACCGCATCGGCATCGACCAATGGCTCGGTCTCGAGGTAGTCCATCACCAAGCTCATCCCCCAAGCCCATGCCGCGAGGCTACCCCAAGTCTGCCCATCGCGAGTCCCTTCCACATTCGGATTCAAGGCATGCACTCCGTTTTTCCATTGATCATCAAAGTCGGGATCGATGTCGCCATAATAGGCCGTCACCACACCATAGCCACGAGCGATGGCTGCTGCCACCTGCCATTTGCTCGCGTCCTGGCCGCGCGGAACTTCCTCAGATCGAGTTGCTTGCGGAAATTCACCCATTTTCACCCAAGACTTCGAGGTCCGAATCTGCGGATCATTTTGCACCGTATGATTGCCCAAAAAGTTCAATCCAAAAATCACGGGTACTTTTTTTACCCCGACGGGTGTATAGACTAACACATCGAGAAATGGCGCATTATCTGCCTCACCCATTGCCACTCGCACTTGCTTGCGCATCGCTTTTCCATCGAATGCCAAGGTAGCCTCTTCCACCACTACCAAGCGCAATTTCGGACGCGCCGGTGCTTTGCCAAACATCTCACTCTCTAGTAATTGGTGAATTTCTTCACGACGCATCGCCTGCCACGCTTCAGCCGACGTCACAGACTTCCCCGCAGAATCCATCAGCAACAACGGCAATTCATAAGGCGGTACCTTTGCCTCATCGTAGTTAAATTCTTCTGCCGCTAGTAAATTCACACACAGCAAGAGCCACAGCATTCGCTTCATGAAGCAACTCGATACCAAAGATCGTATGGACTGCAAAGAACACAATGCGCCATCACATCGAGAAGGTGCGATACGTAGCCCTCACACTAGGTCTCAGAAAAAACAACCCGCAAAATCCTCCACAATCGCATTGCCACCCGGCCTGTCTCTTGCTTCACTCTCCTCACCATGCTACTGGATGTTCGCAACCTCACCACCCGATTCCACACCCGCAACGGCATCGTCCACGCCGTCGAGGATGTCTCGTTCTCCGTGGACAAAGGCCAAACCCTCGGCATCGTCGGTGAATCCGGTTCTGGCAAATCCGTTACTTGCTATTCACTGCTCGGCTTGATCCCGAAGCCTCCAGGCCGCATTCATGCAGGCACCGCCCACTTCGATGGCGTCGATCTCTTGCAATGCAATGAGAAACAACTCAGCAAAATCCGCGGCAAACGCATCGGCATGATTTTCCAAGACCCGATGACCTCGCTCAATCCGTATCTGAAAGTCTCGACCCAACTCATCGAACCACTCGAACTGCACTTCGGCATCTCCGGCAAACAAGCACTACACCGTGCCATTGATGCACTAGCCGAGGTCGGCATTCACGATCCAGAAAAACGTGTGCACGGCTATCCGCACGAATTCTCCGGCGGCATGCGGCAGCGGGTTATGATTGCGATGGCGCTCATCACGCGCCCCGAATTGTTGATTTGTGATGAACCCACCACCGCTCTCGACGTCACGGTGCAAAAACAAGTGCTCGATCTCATCCGCGATCGCCAAAAAGAACTTGGCACTGCCGTTGTTTTCATTACCCATGATCTCGCCGTGGTCTCGGAAATGTGCGATCAAGTCAACGTCATGTATGCCGGTCGCATCGTCGAGTCAGCCCCGCGCGATCTACTTTTTCAGCATCCACGGCATGCCTACACCCGCGCCCTACTCGCCAGCATTCCCTCGATCAAACCGAAAAACGAACTGCTTCATACCATTCCCGGTCTTCCTCCGAATCTAGCAAATCCCCCCAGCGGCTGCGCCTTTCGCCCCCGCAATACCATGGGCATCGCTAGCCTCTGCCTAACAGATTCCGCTCCTCTACTCAGCGAAATGGCGCCACAACACTTCGTTCAAAGCTGCCCTGGCTGCCTCGCTCATGCTCCAGCACAGGATGACCTAGTCCTAACATCGAGCCTAGAAAAGAGCTTCGATGCCATTCGCCCCATTAGTTGATTACGGCGGCTCGCTCGCTGTAGCGGGCAGATGCAAAATGCATTCTGGAATGCGGGAGATGAGTTTTTTTGCAGCAGCGGGTGGGAGCACGCAGCAGGCGGTGGCGAGGGCATCACTTTGGGTGGCAGTGGGGGCGATGACGGTGGCAGCTACCGGATTTTTGGTGAGGCCGAGTCCGGTTTGGGGATCGATGATGTGGGCGTAGGAAATGCCGTCGATCTCGATGCGTTGTTGCAAATCACCTGATGTGGAAACCGCGCAGTTGGAGAGAGTTAGGGTGCTGGACTCTTGGTTTTTATCAAAAGTGCGTACGCCGACCTGCCAGCCTTTTTTGCCGGGAGGAGGATCGCCGAGTCGGACATCACCACCGGCTGTGATCGAAGTACTATGAAGATCGTACTTAATAAAAACAGCGAGCATGGCATCGGCCGCCTGTCCTTTAGCAATGCCGCCGAGGTCGAGTCGCATGCCGAGTTTGGTGAGCGTGAGAGTTTTGTTGTAGGGATCGCAGGCGAGGTGTTGATGGCCGCTGGCATTTTTGGCAGCAGCGAGCGTAGCGTCGGTGGGGAGGGTGTGGCGACGGCGGGATTCACGCCAGAGTTTTGTCAACGGTCCTAGGGTGGGGTCAAAAGCTCCATCGGTAAGTGCTGCCATGTTTTTGGCCTCGGACACCAATCGATGTAGTAGCGGCGAGACAGGGATGGGTGCATTGATGGGTTTCTTGGAAAGACCTAACAGTTCTGAATCGGCAATGTAATCAGAGCCGACCGCGTTGATTTTTTCCGCTTCGGCGAATGCTTCTTCGGCGGCTGTTTCTGCCTGAGCTTTTGTCGGCGCGTAGGTGGTGATCTTGAACTCCGTACCCATCAAGGGTCGCTGAAATTGATAGCACTCATCGGCGAGGAGAGTGCAAGGAATGACGAACAGGGAGAAAAGGGTTTTCACGGTTATTCAGAATCACCTGGCCCAGTATTCCAGGCCTTGTGCATTTCTTCGAGAGTCGGCGTTTTGAGTGGTCGCACTACGCGGAAGCCGAGGAATGGGGCATCGGTGAAATACCAGATCGACTTGGGGATTTGGGGATCGCGCACTTTCCAATCGGGAGTGCTGGCACTGCGGTTGGCGCTGCGCAATTGATCGGCATCGGCATCCCAGTGACCGCCGCGGACACTGGTTGGATAACGTTTGGTTGGGGGCGTAATAGGATTGCTTACGCCATTTTTGTAGGATTCGTAGGAGTTGGCGAGATATTGATCGAGCACCAATTCGGCGACGTTGCCGTGCATGTCATGCAATCCCCAATCGTTGGCTTTTTTCGTGCCAACTTTTTGGTATTGAAATTCCGAGTTCTCAGCAAACCAAGCGTAGTCGCCCATTTTGCTAGCGTCATCACCCCATGCATAAGCGGTCTTCGTTCCAGCACGGCAGGCATATTCCCATTCGGCTTCGGTGGGGAGTCGATAAAAATGTCCGGTCTGCGCGCTGAGCCACTGGCAGAATTGGTTCGCAGCATGTTGGGTGACGCCGACGGCGGGAAATTCTTTCGAGTAGCCATCGCCCATAGAAAAGTGCATCGGCACATACGGCGGCGTAGGCTGGGTCACGGTGTCGATCAAGACCTCGCCCTCTTTCATTTCGGGAGCCTCGGAAGTAGTGAGGTTCGAGTCGCGATTCAGCGTACCGTCTTTGTTGCGGTTCTTGCCGTTTTCCATGAAGGGACGGTAAAAGTTCCAGGTGGTTTCGACTTTCGCCATCCAGAAGGCATCGACTTTCACACTTTGCTGCGGGCCTTCGTCGGTTTCGCGTTTCTCTTCTTGATCGGGCGAGCCAATGAGAAATTCACCAGCGGGAATCGGCAAGAGTTCAATCTCTGCATTTTCTGCGAGAGCGACTTTGTCGGCGTAGGGTTTCATATCCTTGGCCTCGAGGTCGGCATTTTTTTTGATCAATTCGTAGATCGCCTTGGTGGTAGGAAGCACATGCGCGTTGGGCAAAGTTTCTTCGGCAAGTACGATGGAACTAGTAGCAAGAATGGCGGTGGTGATGCGGATCATGGATGAGACAATCGTTAGTGAGTGGTGTGAAGAAAATATTTCACTGCGGCAACAGAGTGCGATTCTGTTGCCGTTGAGAAAAGAGCATACGCCGAAACGGCGATTAGGCAAGTTTGTAGGTGCCGGGCACCGGGACGGCCGCGGTGGGATGCTTGTCAGCAAATTGCAAGCTATCGGGTGCGAGGTCTTGCTTAGCGTTCCAGAGTTCGGCCCAAGTGACGCGTTGACCCGAGTGCGCAGCTTCGCGTCCGAGGATCGCGAGCATGGTGCTGTTGGCCATATACTCGCCGGTGTTGAGGGCCTCGCCTTTGCGGATGGCGGCGAACCATTCGTTGTGGCAGACTTGATACATATTGGTGTTGTCACCACGGTAGGCCCAGTTGATTTTTCCGCTAGAGTCTTTGGTGAGAACGCGATCTGGTGCTTCCATGACGCCTTTTTCACAAAGCACGCGGTCTTTGACCTCGCTGAAGGAATTAGCGAATTGGCGTTGATTGATGTGGCAGAAAACTTCGTTCGGATACTCGAAGGTGACCTCATAGTGGTCCCAGACGTTGCCGTCATCGTTGCGTTGAGCGCGACCGCCACCGCCTCGTGCTGCGATCGGGGCGACATCATTCATCGCCCATGCGATTTTATCGACCGTATGAATGGCCTGCTCTAACAAAGGACCGCCAGCGAGCCACTCGTGACCCATCCAGTTGCGGATTTGCCACTCGACATCACCCCACGCGGGATTGCGATCGTTGACGGAGGTAGTAGGTTTAGGCACGCCACCCATGTAGGTGCCGTAAACGGAAATCACGCGGCCGAGTTCGCCAGCGTGCACTTTGCCGTAACCAGCGCGGGTATTCGGCGAGAAGCGCCAGCAAAAACCGTGTTGCAACGTGAGATTTTTCTCTTTCGCGATGCGAGCGGACTCGAGCACCGACTTCACACCGGCAACGTCAACGGCCATCGGTTTTTCAGCAAACACGTGCTTGCCGGCATCGACGGCAGCGCGCAGATGCAACGGTCGGAATCCTGGAGGAGTGGCCAAAAGCACTACGTCCACACCGCTGGCGAGGACTTTTTGGTAGGCATCGAGCCCTGAAAACTGACGCGCTTCTGGCACATCGACTTTGGCTCCGAACGATTTGAGATTATTCAGGCTGTTTTGGATTTGGCTCGAAAACGCATCACCGATGGCCCACAAGACCACGTTTGGATCAGCGGAAAGCGCTTGTGTGGCGGCACCTGTACCACGACCACCGCAACCGATGAGGCCAATTTTCAGCTTTGCTTGGTTGCCTTGGGCGCGAAGAATCGTGGGGAAGCCAGCGATAAGCGTCGCGGCCGAAGCGGTTTGTAAGAAGTTTCTACGAGTTGGTAATGAATTCATAAGCTGGTTGCAATTGTCATAAACTTTTACACAGAGTCGAGCAGAAATCTTTCAAATCGATAGCGAAAAAATCCCTCATTTTTTCAATGAAAGATTTCTACGCTGTGTTACGTATTGGGTCAAACAATGCAATCCACAAATCGCCGCAAATTTCTCCAAACTTCCACTTTTGCCGCACTCAGCGCAGCTTCATTCCTCAAAGCACAAGACGCATCCACTTCGCCGATCAAACTCGCGCTCAAGTATAACATGGTCAGCTTCGATGCTGATTTGTCGAAGAGTTTCGCGATCCTCAAGGAAATCGGCTATGACGGCGTTGAGCTCGATGCACCAGGTGGGCAGAATAAAATCGAAGCGCTCGCAGCCTCGAAGTCGTCTGGCCTGCCGATTCATGGCGTGGTCGATTCGATCCACTGGAGCACTCGACTTTCCGATCCTGAAGAAACTGTGCGCGAAAAAGCGCTCGAAGGCCTGCTCACGGCCATTCGCGAATCTCATTCAGTCGGAGGTACTAGCGTTCTACTAGTGCCGGCTGTAGTCGATGATAAAACCACGCATGATCAGGCATGGGAGCGCTCGATCGCGCAGATCCGCAAGGCCTTGCCCTTGGCCAAAGAGCTCAACATCCAGATCCTCATCGAAAATGTCTGGAACCAATTCCTTTACGATCCGAAAGGCAACAACGAGCAGGATGCGAAGTTGCTGTGCGACTATATCGATGAAATCAACTCGCCACTCATGGGCTCCTATTTCGACATCGGCAATCATCAAAAATTCGGTAAGCCCGCCGAGTGGATCACACAGTTGGGCAAGCGCATCGTCAAACTCGATGTCAAAGACTGGGGCATTAAAGGCGGATTTGGCAAGATTGGAGAGGGCGATGTCAATTGGGCCGATGTCCGTGCCGCATTGAAACAAATCAACTACAGAGGCTGGGCGACTGCTGAAGTGGCGGGTGGAAGTCGCGAAGTCTGTGCAGAAATTCTAGCGCAGATGAAGAAGCACCTCCTCGGACAAAGCGTGTAACTTTTCCTCGAAAAAACATCGTTCTTTACGCTCTGGTCCGGCTGTGCTTGGCTATGTCCGCCATCATGCGCTGCTTTTACTCCCAACACTTCGAATTGACGCTGCCATCCGGCCATCCTTTTCCGATGGAAAAATATCGGGTCTCCAAGGATATGTTGCTGGAAGGTGGCATCATCTTGCCCGAGGAAATCATCGAAGTCCGCATTGCCGACTCACACATTCTTCAGCGTGTGCACGACCAAGATTACGTCAATCGCATTTACAGCTGCTCCGTAGATCGCAAAGAAGAAATGCGCCTCGGTTTGCCGGTGACGCCACAACTTTATACGCGCAGCGCGACTGAGGTGGAAGCTACGCGATTGACCTGTCGTGCAGCCCTCGAAGAAGGCGTGGCCGTCTGCCTCGCGGGCGGCATGCACCACGCGTTCCGCGAGCATGGCGAAGGGTATTGTGTATTCAATGACGTCGCGGCCGCCATTCGCGATCTTCAAGATTGGAAGCCGAACATCAAGATCATGGTGGTCGATACCGATGCTCATCAGGGCAATGGCACTAACGCGATTCTTGAAAGTGACCCTCGTGTTTTTACTTATTCGATCCATGTTGGCAATGCTCAGAACCGTAAGTTTAATGGCTCCATGGATGTTGAAACCGTGCGCTACGTCGAGGGTGAGATGTATTTGAAGCAACTCTTTTCCACGCTCGCGGCAGCTTTAGATACCTTCGTTCCCGATTTGGTGATCTGGATCGCTGGGGCAGACAATCATCGCAACGACCGCTTTGGACAAATGATGCTCTCGCTCAAGGATCTGCAACGCCGTGATGAAATCTTGCTCAAGGCCTTCATCCGCAATCGAATTCCTGTAGCAGTACTCTATGGTGGCGGTTACAATCGACAAGCGGAATTTACCGCGAAGATTCATCGCAATACAGTAGCGATGGCGAAAAAAATCGCGACAGAGTTTCGAGGCATCTAACCTTTAATTTCATCATGCTACAACCAACTACTATCGCCATCGTAGGTTCTGGTGCCATCGGATTGTATTACGGTGGTCGTCTTGCTGAGGCCGGGCATCGGGTGACGTTTTTGCTCCGCAGTGATTACGCTGCAGTGCATGAGGAGGGATTGCGGTGCGAAAGTGTGCATGGTGATTTTCACCTACCACGGGTATCCATAGCGCGCGATTCCGCAGAGATTGGTGCTGTTGATCTGGTTATTGTGGCATGGAAGGCAACCAGCAATGATTTGTTAGAAAAAGTTCTACCGCCCCTGTTGCATGAAAACACACAAGTGCTGACCTTACAGAATGGACTGGGCAACTGTGAAGCCATCGCGTCAGTCACAGGACCCGAGCGGGTGATGGCAGCATTGTGCTTCGTATGTATCAATCGCATCGGACCGGGCTCGATTCGGCATACTGCTGGAGGACGCATGGCCATTGGCGAATTTTTGCCTAACGCATTGAGTCGTAAGGAATGCATAGCTAAGCTTTTATCCGCGGCAAAAATTGATACTGTAGTCGAAGAAAACGTCGAGGAAGCGGTGTGGAAAAAACTTTTGTGGAATGTCCCGTTCAATGGGCTCTCGATCGCTGAGGGTGGCAAGACGACCGATCAACTATTGGCTGACGATGCAATTGTTTTAGAAATACGAGCATTGATGAAAGAAGTCATCTCGGCAGCACAAGCCCGCGGATTTTTGTTAGATGAAAAACTGATCGACTGGAACATTGACCGCACACGCCCGATGGGGGCGTATCGTCCGAGTAGTTTGATCGATTGGCAAGAAGGTCGAGAAGTCGAGATCGAAGCGATCTGGGCCGAGCCGTTGCGTCGAGCCGAGGAGAGAGACTTGCACTTGCCACATTTGAGTCGCTTGCTCGCACGCATTCGCGCGGCTTGTGCTTGAATTTTTGTGTGTCCTTCGAGTTACATACTTTTCCTTGCACCTGACTGATTAGTCTCTAAGATTTGGCATATGTTTCAGACGAACACTTCGAGTTCTAAGACAAGCCGTCGCGATTGGCTGAAAGCGCTTTCGTTAGGTGGTGCTGCGGCGATGCTGCCGTCATGCCAAAAACCTGCGGCGAAATTAGCTGGCGCTCCGGCGAAATCGGATCGTGTGCGCGGAATTGTTTTCATGGTCTCCGATGGTATGAGTCCCGGGGTCTTGACGATGGCGCAGGCATTTTCTCAGCAAATCCGCCAGCGTGGCACACATTGGTGGGATTTGATCAATCAGCGTTCCTCAGCACGAGGCCTGATGGACAATGCCTCTGCAAACTCGTTAGTGACGGATTCTGCTGCGGCATCGACTGCATGGGGCGGTGGCCAACGTGTGAAAAATGGCATGATCAATGTCTCGGTGGATGGCAAAGAAATCACACCCATCGCTGCAATTCTAAAGAAAAAGGATGTGCGCATCGGCTTGGTGACCACGGCATCGGTGACGCATGCCACGCCCGCAGGCTTTGCGGCATCGGTGAAAGAGCGCAGTAATGAAAATTCGGTCGCGCAGCAATATTTGAATCGTGTGGATGTGATCCTCGGTGGAGGGTCGCAATTTTTCGATCCAAAAAAACGGAGCGATCGTGCGGATTTGTTCGAGGAGTTTGGCAGTGCGGGTTATCAGGTGGTCAAAAATCGCCAAGAGCTGCTCGACGCCAAAAATGAAAAATTGCTAGGCACATTCTCACCCAATTACATTCCCTACACTATCGATCACGAGCAATCTCCTGAGCTACAAGCTCAGGTGCCGTTGTTGGCGGAAATGGCAGAGGCGGCCTTGTCGCGTTTTTTGTCCTCCGGCAAACCGTTCTTGTTGCAGGTAGAGGGAGCGCGAGTCGACCATGCTGCACACTTGAATGACATCGGTGCCTTGTTGCGTGAGCAGCTGGCCTTCGATGATGCTGTAGGCAAGGTGCTAGAGCTATGTGCGGCACACTCTGATATCCTCATAGTTGTAACTTCGGATCACGGCAATGCGAATCCTGGCCTGAATGGCATTGGTCCTAGTTATGGCGAAAGTAATCGCTGCTTTGAAACCATCGCGCGCATGAAGCAATCGCACGAAATGTTGTTCGCACGCTGGCGTCAAAATCCGCAACAAGACATCAATGCACTCATCAAGGATTCGTTAGGTTTTACCTTGCAACCGGATGAAGCCCATTGTCTCGAAGCAGTGTTGACTAGCAAGCCGATTGTTGAGTGGAATGATCTGCTAGAAAACCCTGAAGGACAACTCGGGCAGTTTGCAGGCAATCATACTGGTGTCGGCTGGACGGGCACCACGCATACTTCTGATCCGACCATCGTTACCGCCACAGGCCCACAAGCTGAGCGCTTTTCCGGGATGGTCGTGAATACTGATGTGAACTTGCATTTGCAGGAATTGTTAGGCTGAAATTCCTTGCCAAGAAAAAAGCCACTCATGAGAACACGAGTGGCTTTTTTGCGTAAATGAGCGAAGTGATCTTAGCGATCCACACGAGCCGATCCTCCGTCGACGAGTTTTTTCACTTCATCGAGCGTGGCCATGGAAGTATCGCCGGGCGTGGTCATGGCGAGAGCGCCGTGGGCTGCTCCGTAATCAACGGCGAGTGCGGCATCGTTGAATTCAAGGAAACCGTAGGCGAGGCCGCTGGCAAATGAATCACCGCCGCCAACGCGGTCGTAGATTTCCATTTTAGGGCGTTCAATCGATTCAAAAAACTTGCCATCGTGCCAGCAAACAGCAGCCCAGTCATTGACGGTGGCGCTGTGGACATCGCGCAGGGTGGTGGCTACGACTTGGAAGTTGGTGAAATCTTGCACCACACACTCGATCATATTTTTAAAGTGATCGACGTTGATACCCGTGATGTGTTCACTCACGCCTTCTACCTCAAATCCGAGGCATGCGGTGAAATCCTCCTCATTGCCGATCATGACGTCGACATAGCGAGCGATCTCGCGGTTCACCTCTTGCGCCTTGGCTTGACCACCGATGGATTTCCACAGGCTGGGACGATAATTCAAATCGTAAGAAACGATAGTACCGTATTCCTTGGCCTTCTTGCAGGCCTCTAACACCACAGCGGCGGTGGTCTCCGAGAGTGCAGCAAAAATACCACCCGTGTGAAACCAGCGCGCGCCATGTTTGCCGAAAATTTCATCCCAATTGATGTCACCCGGCTTGATCTGACTCGCGGCGGTGTTGCCGCGGTCGCTAGTACCTTTGGCACCGCGCAGTCCGAATCCACGCTCGGTGAAGTTCAGGCCATTGCGCACATCACGACCGATGCCATCGAATTTTTTCCACTGTATAAAACGGGTATCGATGCCGCCTTGGAGGATGAAATCTTCGATCAAACGACCGACATCATTTTCGGCAAATGCAGTCACCACAGCGGCGCGTTTGCCGAAGCACCGACGCATACCGCGAGCGACATTGTATTCGCCGCCGCCTTCCCAGGCTTGGAATTGGCGGGTGGTGCGGACGCGACCATCACCGGGATCGAGACGCAACATGATTTCCCCGAGGGAAATGATATCGTAGGCACATTCTTCAGCGGATTTGATTACTAGACTCATAGTAGTTGATTCGGTAGATAAGAGGAAATTATTCAGCGGATGAGACGACGCCGTTGGCACAGAACACCGGGCCGCTGTTGTTGAGGAAATTGACTAGATTGTTCAACGACATCAGCGCTTGGCGCGGTACGCTTTCATAAGTGCGTGAGCCCACATGAGCGGTGACGATGGCCTTGGGATGGCGCAGCAAAGGATCATCGGTAGCGGGTGGCTCCTGCTCCATGACATCGGTGGCGTAGCCAGCGAGATGGCCAGAATCGAGGGCTTCCATGATCGCCGCGGCATCGGCGAGTTCGCCGCGACCCGTGTTGACGATGACGGCTCCTTGAGGCAACAAGGCCAGACGTTCGCGATTGATCAGGTGCTTAGTATCAGCCGCGAGCTTGGTGTGCGGGCTGATGATGTCGCAGGTGGAAAAAATCGAGTCGATGCTCTCATGGCGAATCACGCCATATTGTTCGCAAAATTCTGTCGGCCAGAAATTACCGTAGCCGTGCACTTCCATGCCAAATGCTTTAGCGCGGATGATCACCTCTTGACCGATGCGACCTAAACCAATGACGCCGATTTTTTTCGACCAAAGTTCATGGCCGGTGAGGCGCAGCCATTCACCCTTGCGCGTGGCATCGACGCTCGGAATGAGATTTTTCACCAAGGCCAAGAGCAAGCAAAAGGTGTGCTCGGCGACGGTAGTGTGATTTACACCTGGGGTAAACATCACCGGGATTTTCATCTCCTTGGTGGTGCCGAGATCGATTTTGTCGAGTCCGATGCCATACTTGGAAATCACTTTCAGGCGTGGTCCGGATTTTTCCAAAACGGCGCGCGTGATGGCATCGTCGCCGCAGAGAAAAGCATCGAACTCTCCAGCTAGCTCCAACATTTTTGTTTCGCTGAGTGGCCCGCGCTCACGCACGATCTCGAAGCCCTGCGACTCAAGAAGCTGATGATGAGGCCCTGGGGTGTCCTGAAAACTACAAGTGGTAACTAAAACGCGTGACGACATAATTTGTATGACAGGTTTATCACCTGCGCAACCTACTTCGTCAAGAAAATTGCCAAAAAATCGTCAGAATTCGGCTCATTTTGACGTAGGAAGCGCGCAATCTAATATATTTCTGGCAGCAAGCTTGTTTTTTTCGAAAAATCAGCCAAATTACTTCTGTAATTTCGCAATTCTATGAAAAAACTAACGACCTTGCTTCTATTGCTCGCTTGCGCTGCCACCGCTCATGCCGCACCTCCAATCAAAATTGAAGTTACCGCGAACGACCAGATGCGTTACAGTAGCAAAAAGATCGAGGGCAAAGTGGGCGTAGCCATGGAAATCACGATCAAACACATTGGCAAAATCCCCAAGGCGAGCATGTCTCATAACATGGTGATTCTCAAACCTGGTTCTATGCCGCCCATGATCTCGATGAAATGTGCGCAGGCCAAAGACAACAACTACATCGCCACCGATGCGGAGAGCAAGGCTGCCATCGTCGCATATAGCCCACAACTCGGCCCTGGTGAGTCTCACGTCATCAAATTTACCCCCAAAGAAGCTGGTGACTACAAGTATTTCTGCTCCTTCCCCGGTCACTTCAGCGAAATGCACGGCGTGATTGTGGTGAAGTGAGCTTGAGACGCCAGACTAACAGACACAAGAGTTAAGATTTGAATACGAAGTAGAACTGCCAATCAACGAGTAGTCTAAGACTAAGTAGGATGATCCTGCTGATCAAAACTGATTGCCACAGAACGCTCTGATTCTTGAATTCTGGAAAATTCTGTTTGTATCGGCTCCAATGAGCGAAAAACTGGGATCATTCGTGAGACCATAGTCATCGAATTGATCCCTTGAATTTTTTGGCTGAAGTTCTTACCTGCGCATCGTCATTTTCTCATTCCCTTTTCCTCAAAACTACGCTATCAACGCGCCCCGCCATGCAAACTACCGTAGGTCTCATTTCTCTAGGCTGTGCCAAAAATCTCATCGACTCCGAAGTGATGATCGGTCACCTCGCGCAGGCGGGTATGGTGCTCACGCCTGATGCAGAGCTCGCCGATGTGATTATCATCAACACCTGCTCATTCATTGACATGGCGAAAACCGAGTCGGTCAATGCGATTTTCGAGGCCGTCAAAGACCGAGCCGAAAACGCAGAACGCTCGCGCCAAAAAATCATTGTCGCAGGTTGCCTGTCCCAACGCTTTGCCAAAGATCTGCCAGGCATCATGCCGGAAGTAGATGCCTTCATCGGCCTCGACCAAATCACCAAAGTCGCGCCAATCATTGAAAATTTGTTAGGCAAAAACAACGCCGATGAAGTGCAGAAAACCGAAGGACCTTCAGCTACCGAGGACCCACGCGATTTCGTCACGCTCAAGCCACAATACATTCCCGACTACTCGACGCCGCGGATGCGTCTCACGCCGGATCACTTCGCCTACGTGAAAATCGCCGAGGGCTGCAATCACACCTGCACCTTCTGCATCATTCCCCAAATCCGTGGTCGCCATCGCTCGCGCACGCAAGAATCCGTCGTCAATGAAGTCAAAGCGCTCGTGGCATCCGGAGTCAAAGAAATCAACCTGATCTCCCAAGACACAACGTATTTCGGTATGGACCTCTGGGATGAATCCCGCCCGAAGCCGAACTCTCCCGTGGATTCCACCAAAGGACATTCTCTCGCCAGCTTGTTGCGCGAGTTGAATGAAATCCCCGGTGAATTCTGGATCCGCTTGCTTTACACGCACCCAGCGCACTGGAGCGATGAGCTCATCGAAACCATCGCGCAGTGTGACAAAGTAGCAAAATACGTAGACATTCCGCTGCAACACATTTCTGACCGCATGTTGACTGCCATGAAACGCGTGACCTCAGGCGACTACATCCGTGATTTGCTGCGTCGCATGCGCAAAGGGATTCCCAATCTGGGCATTCGTACGACATTCATCGTAGGTTTCCCCGGCGAGACCGAAGAAGATTTTCAAGAACTACTCGATTTCATCGAAGAGTTCCGTTTCGAGCGAGCTGGTGTTTTTTCCTATTCCAAGGAAGAAGGCACACGTGCCAACAAGATGGATGGCCACATTCACCATGCGACAAAAAAATCTCGTTGGAGCCGCTCGATGAAAGCGCTGCAACGCATCGCCAGCGAAGTGAATCAAGAACAAGTCGGCAAGTCCGTGAAAGTCCTCATCGAGCAGCCCGGAGTCGGGCGCACCGAGTGGGATGCCCCCGAAATCGACGGCTCTGTTCATGTGCCTGAAGACATACCCGTTGGCAGCTTCGCCACGGTAACAATCAAAGACTGGCGAGGCTACGACCTCGTCGCGGCTCGATAAAGTGGCGGCGGTTTCCAACCGCAATGCCAGATCAACGATTTTTGAAAGGCTTGACAGAAAATCACGCAGCTCGCTTGCGGTTGATTTTTTCCGCGCTATGATTACCGTCTTGAAGAGAAAAGCGACAGAGAGAGTGGTGGTGGCAGAGTTGCTCGATCAACTGGCAGCTGATGATCCTCGCGCCCTAAAATCTCGTCGTGATTTACGGATGATCAATTTTTTGATGGGAAATGAGACGTGGATACTGCGGCAACTCCACCGGCATCGCAAAGTCTCTGAGCTTGGCATTGTTGAACTAGGGGCCGGGGATGGTTCCTTTTCTCGTCGCATCCAACGAGGACTGCCGATGGCTGACCTAGCGGCCTACGATTTATTGCCGGAGCCAATTGGCGTGGAAGAGGGAATTTTTTGGCATCAAGGAGACGTGACGCTAGAGAAGCCGATGCAGGATTTTGGTGTGTTGGTGGCGAATTTGTTTTTGCACCATTTTCGCGACGAAGATCTCTCGTGGTTGCGAGCGTGGATGGCACGCGCTCAGGTGATGATTTTCAATGAACCACTGCGTTCCAAGCTAGCGCATCGCTTGGGCAATTTGCTGCATCCATGGATCAACGATGTGACGCGACACGACATGCATGTGAGCATTGATGCCGGATTCCATCGCGGTGAGATTCCTGCACTATTTGCGGACTGCGCTAAGGATTGGGCGATTGTCGAGCAAGCCCATTGGAAAGGAGCGCTGCGTAGCGTGTGGGTGCGGAAATGATGGTTGATGCGCACAGAGTAATCGATATTGCGGGTGGTGGTCTTGCTGGACTATCGTTAGGAATTGCCTTACGCAATCGGGGTGTGCCAGTGCGTTTGCATGAAGCCATGAGTTATCCGAAACATCGCGTTTGTGGGGAATTCATTTCGGGAGTTACGAATAAAACACTTTCCTTTTTGGGTATTGAACGACTGTTCGATCACACGCTGCTTCATCGCGAAGCGACATGGTGCAATGCGGACGGAGTGCTATCATCTTTTCGTTTGCCGCAAGCTGCCTATGGCATTTCTCGCTATCGTCTTGACGAGCAGTTGTGCAGCTTGTTGCGGAGCATGGGAGGAACGGTAATGGAAGGATCACGCATCGGTACCGAACATCGTGCTCGCGAAGGCACAGTGTGGGCAGTAGGTCGCAAGCCGACCAATCAAGCGCAATGGTTGGGCTTGAAGATGCACGTGCGCGGCATCGAGCTGCGCACAAGTCTGGAAATGCATTTGGGAGACTGGGGTTATGTCGGCTTAGCGCAGGTAGAGGATGAATGGGTCAATGTGTGCGGATTGTTTCGGATTCGCCCTGATGTGCGTGAGCGTCCGCAGGATTTGTTGATCGAATATCTCAGACGCTGCGGTTTGGTAGAGTTGGCGGGCCGACTAACTCGGGCCCATCATCGCGAAGGATCGTATGCCGCAGTAGCGGGTTTTTCGTTAGGTCGACAACAACTGCAATCAGGTACTTGCTCGATCGGCGATGCCGAAAGCATCATTCCGCCTTTTACAGGTCATGGAATGAGCATGGCCTTGCAATCGGCAGAATTGGCGGTCGAGCCATTAGTGGCCTATGCGCAAGGGATGACGGACTGGGAAACCTGCACACAACACATGAGAGCATCACAGCTGCGACACTTTCGCCGTCGGCTTGGTGTGGCGCAGAGTTTTCATTTTGCTTTGTTTGATCCGATGTGGCGTCGCCCCGTGGAAATTCTTGCCCAGAACGATTTACTTCCTCTCCGTTTGTTATTCTCTCTTACTCGATAAATTTTTATGTATCTGCAATCCATCGCATCAGCTAACCCGCCCCATTCAATCAGTCAGCCTGATTGTCATGCAATCATCAGCGCGAGTGAGTGGCATGCGGCACTTTCACAGCGATCAAAGTTGTTGCTTGAAAAAGTGATGTTAGGTGGCTCAGGCATTGATCATCGGCAGTATGCGATTGATGACATCACGCAATTGTTTGGAGCTAACGCCCAAGAGTTGAATGAGTATTTTGAGCGTGAGTCCAGAGACTTAGCTACGGAAGCACTAGAGAAAGCACTGGAAAAAGCGGAACTCGCGGCCCATGAGATAGATGCCGTTTTTTTATGTACCTGCACTGGCTATTTGTGCCCGGGCGTAACCTCGCATGTAGCAGAAAAAGTTGGTTTGCGCGATAATGTGTATTTGTGCGATCTCGTAGGCCTTGGCTGCGGTGCGGCAATTCCCACAATGCGTGCGGCACAGGGATTTTGCGCGCAGCATCCTGAAGCAAAGGTGGCAGTGATTGCAGTAGAGATTTGCTCTGCTGCCTTTTTCGTGAACGAAGATCCGGGTGTATTGATCAGCCTGTGTTTGTTTGGCGATGGAGCCTCGGCATCGATCTGGAGCGGCCTAGGCCACGCTGATCAATGGCAAGCAGACCATTTCACAACCACTCATCGGCCAGAACATCGCGAGAAAATCCGCTTTAAAAATGAAGGTGGAAAATTAAAAAATCAATTGCACCGTAGTGTTCCGCAACATGCCGCAGAGGCTGTAGCAGAGCTTTATGCACAGCGCAGTGGCGACCCGAATCATGCACTAACACATTCCGGCGGGCGCGATGTGATTGATGCTCTTGAGCAGGTGTTGCCCTTTCGTTTGAATGAAACACGGAATGTATTAGCACTTCATGGCAACATGAGTAGCCCATCCGTTCTCTTTTCGTTAGAAAAGCGACTCGCGCAGAGTGGCGATGACACACACTACTGGCTTACTGCCTTTGGGGCGGGATTTGCTGCACATGCATGCGAATTGAAGCGAGGTATGCCGCTACCATCAGCGGAAGCTTGAATCGTAAAATCCGCTCTGTTTAGAAACCTTGGCATTTCTGTGACTACCTGAAATGACAAACTCAGCGACAGCTAAAAAAAATTTCACGATCGGAATCAATTGTCCCATCGAAATTGTCATGCAGAAACTTTGTAGGCGCAGCCACTTTTTCGCATTATGCCAGCTTCCCGCTTTGACAACTTGGCCCGGCTCGCGCATACTAGGCGTGCACTACCATGGCTACTCCTAAATTATTTATCCCCGGTCCTATCGATGTTTCTCCCGCTACCTACGCGGCCATGTCCCGCACCATGATTGGCCATCGCGGCTCTGAGTTCGAGGCTCTCTATGCCTCCACTCAGCCCGGTTTGCAACGACTTGCCGGCACCAACCGCCCCGTTTATCTCTCCACCTCGTCCGCTTGGGGCGTTATGGAAGCAGCCTTGCGCAATCTGACGCAGAAAAAAGTGCTCACGCTCTGCAACGGAGCTTTTTCTGACAAATGGTTCGACGTTGCGAAAAAGTGCGGCAAAGAAGTCGAAAAACTTCAGTTCGAGTGGGGCCAAGCGATTGATCCCGGTCAACTGCGCACCAAACTGGCCGAAGGTGGGTTCGACACCGTCACTTTCATTCACAACGAAACGTCCACAGGCGTCATGAGCGACCTCAAACGCATTGCGGAAGTGGTGAAGTCCTTTCCTGATGTGCTGCTCATCGTCGATACCGTTTCCTCGTTTTCCGCCGTGCCGATGGCGATGGACGAACTCGGCATCGATGTTTTGCTCGCAGGTGTGCAAAAAGCCATGGCCCTGCCTCCTGGCCTTGCCGTGTTTGCGATTTCAGAAGCTGCCCTTGAGCGCGCCAAGTCCACCAAAGACCGTGGCTACTACTTTGACTTCGTCGAGTTTGAGAAAAATGCACTCGCCAACAATACCCCCTCCACCCCAGCGATTTCGTTAATTTTCGGCCTTCAGCACATTCTCGAAAACATCGCCGCCGAGGGCATGGAAAATCGTTTTGCTCGTCACTTGAGCAACAACAAAATGATTCACGACTGGGCTGCTCGTCACAATTTCCAACACTTCGCGCCCGAAGGATTCCGCTCCGTTTCCCTGAGCTGCTTCCACACGCCCGAAGGATTCGATCAATCGAACTTCATCAAGACGCTGAAAAACAAGCACAATTTCATGATCAACGGCGGCTACGGCAAGATCAAAGGCATCACCTTCCGCATCTCCAACATGGGCAACGAAACCACGGAAACCATGCAGGAGCTCATCGATGGCATGGATGATGTGTTAGGCTAAAAATTCTTTGCTTTATGCAAATCCATATCTCGATCGATGACCAGTTGCTCACCTTGTCCGATGGCGATGAGGTGCTGCGCGCGTATCCCATTTCCTCCAGTGAAAAAGGCGTAGGATTCAAGAACGGTAGCTATCGCACGCCGACGGGACAATTTCGCATCTGCGAAAAAATCGGCTACGAGCAAGCGTTTGGGACGATTTTTGAAAAGCGCGAACCCGTCGGACTGTGGGCAGCGGGAGATGCGGTCGAGGGCGACTTGGTCACCTCGCGCATCCTCCGCCTTGATGGCATGGATGCGCAAAACAAGAATACCTTAGAGCGCTGCATCTACATTCACGGCACCAACCATGAAGAACTGATCGGCATTCCCGCGAGCCATGGCTGCATTCGTTTATCGAACATCGATGTAATCGAGCTCTTTCACCTCACGCCGCTCGATACCGAAGTTTACATCGAGGCACCAACCCGCAAGCGCGGTAAGATCGCCTTTTTCGACTGCGACTCTACGCTATCAAGCATCGAGGGAATCGATGAACTCGCGCGCGAACGTGGCGCGGAAATTTTCCTGCAAATCGTCGATCTCACCAACGCTGGCATGAATGGCACCGTGCCACTGCACGAAGTGTTTCCACGCCGTATGGACATCCTTCGGCCCGACAAAGACACCTGCGATGCGGTGGCTCAGCGCTACATCGACACCATCGTTCCCGGAGTGCACGAGACGCTGCAAACCTTGCGCGATGAAGACTGGACGATTGTCATCATCAGCGGTGGTTTCGCGCCATTGATCGAACCTTTGGCAAAAATGTTAGGGATTTCCTTCATCGAGGCAGTTCCCCTGCGCCATGACGAAGCAGGCCAATACAACGGCTATGGTGCGGATTTCCCCACCACCCGCAACGGCGGTAAGCCTGAAATCATTCGCGAATGGAAACAAGCCATGCTGCCGAAAACTACGATCATGGTCGGTGATGGCATTTCCGATCTCGAAGCTGCGAGCGAAGTTGATCTTTTCATAGGCTTTGGTGGAGTGGTGGCACGAGATGCCGTAAAACAACGAGCCGAACAATTCGTCGAATCGTTTTCAGAAATCGTATCACTGGCGAAAAAAGCAGCAAAGAAGAAGTAGCTTCACCTTTGAAATAGCTGTCGATCAAATCCTATCCCGCAAGCGATGAATTACCCCGCGTGCCATTTCTGCTTGTGTGCGGAAATCCGCAGTGATTCGCAGATCGTCGCACCCCCGCAGCCAAAACGTATAGGCCCACTGACTGGCTTGCCCCGCTTCATCAATCCGATAAATCGGCCAGCGATTGCCTAAATTTCGCACTATGCTACGCAATAAAAACCGCGTGCTGCGCGTAGCTCCCATCGTCAGCAATTCATCACCCAATTCAGGCAAAGCGCGGACGCTGGTGGTGCGATTCACTCGCAGTAGAGATGCAAGTTCAGTAGCCGACACAGGATCACGTGCGCGCAGCAATTGCGCGCGAATGTCGCGATACAAGGTGGTCGTCCTAGCCATAATCCGCTCGTATTACGGATCATAATTTCAAAAATTTAATGAATAAAAAGATCTGAAAAAAGTAATTATCTAAATTAAATGCAAAAACATATAAAATAACGCATCGTAATTTCATCAAATAAATTACTTCGCCAATGGCGCGGTTTGATCGGGGGTGACGAGCCCCGGAGGCAGTTCCATAATCTGAATGTTGCGAAAGTGGATCTCTGCACCCTCGGCTTCAAGGTTGAGATACCCCTTACGTTGGGTTGCTTCACTGACGCCGTTGACGACTTTCCCATTCACCGAAAGTTTAATCACGCCATCAATGCAGGTGACGATGTAAGTGTTCCATTGATTGTGCGGCAGGCAGCGATTCTCTAGGGACATACTGCGTTCGCCGCGGGCGTTGTCGGGCTTTGTCGTCATGCCCAAAGTACCCCAAACCTCGCCATGCACATAAGCGATCGGTGCTGGCTTACCGTCTTTGTCGCGATGTTGATTCGGCCAATCCAACTCCAACATCTGCACCTCCACTCCTTTTGGCAATGGGCTGCCTTTTGCGGGAAATGGATCGCTCCAGACAAACACGCCGGAGTTACCGCCGAGTTCCTTGTGCATCCATTCGATGTGCAGGATGAAATTTTCATACTGCTTTTCTGAGCGCATCACGCCGATCGGCTTACCCGTGCAGACCAAGATGCCATCTTTGACGGAGAAGGTATCTGGCGCCGTATTCACATTCACCCAACCACTGAGATCGCGTCCGTTGAACAAAGAAACCCACTGCGGCAAGGCGGAGGGTTTCGAGGCATCCTGAGCCGAGATAGTTGAAGCCAGAGCGAGCAGAGAAAAGAAAAATGAGCGAGTAAATGCGGCGATCATGAAATACCCTACTGGCCCAAACGGGCTGAAATTTCAACAATCGTCGCAAAGCGCTATCAGGAATTCGATACAATTCCCTGAGATAGCGCAGTAGATCGCAGGAGTTAACCATGCCGACAAATTTACTGCCTTCGACTACGGGCAAGCGATGGAATTACCCTTCAAAGAATTTCTGCGGTCGCGTGCAGCGTAGTCTGTGAAGTGACCGTGATGGGATCGCCCGACATCACTTGCTCGAATGTAGACGTGTGGTCTATGCTGGCATCGACTGCACGCTCGTCGCGGCCAAAAGCATCGCCGAAGCTTACGCGTAACAAGTCACTCCAGGAAATGATGCCTTACAGCTCATTCGTACTGACAATGGGGAGATGATGCACACCTATTTCCGCCATCGTTTTGCGAGCTTGCGAGACGGCTTCACCGTGATGAATGGTTATCTGTTCAGTAGACATTAATTTGCGAATGGGTTCGTTATTTCTCATAACGGCAATAAACTAGCACCAGGGCTCACAGCTTGTTCTGCTTGCCTTGCTCGATAACACGCATCTTTTATCAAGCTCATTTATACAACGAAAATCATCTTGCCAAGAAACAGAGTGGAAAAGCTGAAAAAATGTGGCATGCTCCTTGCGTGAGCTCATTTCATCCACCGCGCGAGCATTTTCCGATCCTGCACCAGCAAGTCAACGGAAATGCTTTGATCTACTTCGATAACGCTGCTACCACCCAAAAGCCTTTGGCCGTGCTTGATGCCTCTCGCCAATACTACGTAACCATCAATGCCAATATTCATCGTGGCACACACAAGCTCGCTCGCGCCGCCACAGAGCACTATGAGCAGGCACGCCAGACCGTAGCGCGCCACATCGGCTGCCGCGATGCAGCAGAAATCATCTTCACATCAGGTGCTACAGATTCGATCAATCTAGCAGCATTCACGCTTGGCGAGACCTTGCAGCCCGGCGATGAAATTTTGATCACCACTCTGGAGCACCACTCCAACATCGTGCCTTGGCAAATGGCTTGCGCGCGCAGTGGCGCGACTCTGCGCGTGATTCCCTGTGATGAAGCTGGTGTGCTCGACCAACAAGCTTTTCACTCTCTACTCAACGAGCGGACCAAGGTGCTTGCCATGGGCTGGATCTCCAATGCTTTCGGTACGGTGCATCCAGTCAGCGAGATGATCGCGGCGGCGAAAAAGTTCGATTGCACGGTGTTGATCGATGCCGCACAGGCGCTGCCGCACCTGGAGATCGATGCATTTCTGTTAGGCTGTGATCTACTTGTTTTCTCGGGCCACAAGGTCTATGCGCCCACAGGGATCGGCGTGTTGTGGGGGCGACGTGAGCTGTTAGAAAAACTTCCACCGTATCGCGGAGGTGGTGAGATGATCAAAGAGGTAAGCTTTGAGCACACGACATACAACGATATCCCCTTCAAATACGAGGCAGGCACGCCAAACATCGAGGGTGTGATTGCACTCGCAGCGGCTCTAGACTACCTGGACAAAATCGGTAAAACTGACATTCAAGGGCACGAGACCTCACTGATGCGCGCAGCTGAAGAAGAGCTTATGACCGTCGATGGCATCCGCCTTTTCGGTCCGCCCGAGCGCTGTGGCGCATTGTCATTTGCGGTGGAAAATGTCCACGCCTATGACCTAGGAACCTTCCTCGATCAAATGGGAGTCGCCGTGCGCACGGGACATCACTGTTGCCAACCGCTGATGGCACGCTTTGGTATTTCTGGCACGACACGAGCCTCGTTCGCGCTCTACAACACACTGGATGAGGTAAAGGCATTCGGTGAGGCAACACGCCGCGCCGTAAGAATGCTGCGATAGGTTACTTAGAATGCTAAGGTTCGGCTTGTTGATAATTTAGCTCGAATTCAGAGGTTAGAACCGCGAAACAAAAAAAATGAAGATGATCATTTGAATACGAAATCCAAAGTTGGTGGTTAATTCATGCCTTGAAAACAACTACTTGGGTCTGATTTCAATCTGATTCTACTGAGGGCTTGTTGATCTCTAAAAAACACATTTCCCCGATTTAAGACTCCATTGCATCATACCTTTCGATAATCAGCGAAATCAGTTGTTCAACTTCGGATTTTGTGTTTAGTGGGTTTTTGTGGCCAATTATGACAATCGCATGACAGCGAATAGATACTGATGAATTCAGCGGCGCTCAAGCATGCCACCGAATTGTGCACTACCTTCACCGGGCATCGGTCGATTCCATGGCATATTACTTGCATTAGATTGAGGCGGCACTGCTTTGCGCTCTTTTTCTTGAGTGACACAAGAATTTATGGAAAGAAAAGGCAAAACGAGAAGAGCGGAAGTAAGAAGCAATTTCATAAACGTAGGCCTATGATACAAAAAAACCTCCCGGACGCAAGTCCGAGAGGTAGAAATTTTTTAACTGCGATACGCTGAGGAATTAGCGGCTAGCAGGAACGGAGAGGATCACGCTGTCACCTGCTTGGATGGTCGCGCCTGGAGCAAGGCTCGAGGTTTCGATCTCAGCAATGGTTTGTGATGGCTCAATGGAGGTAGGGTTGATACGACCAATCAATACACCATCGCGCTTGACGAGTAATTTGGTTTGCGGTGTGAAGCCCATATTACTACCGGCACCGATGACAACGAAGCCCCAGTCTGCTTCAACAGCTGTGATGACCGCTTCTTTGGCATTGCTGCTGATTTTTTCATCACGCTTAGCTTTGCGAGAAGATAGGTCAGCGATGTTCTCTTTGTTTTGGGCGACATCTTTGGTGGCAGCAGCAACCAGTGTCTCAAGCTCTTCAAGCTTCTTGGTCTGATCTTTTTTGTTCTGCTCAATTTCAGCAATTTTCTCGCCGATGTTGTCGGCAGTCACACCAGGAAGAATTTTCTCGGCTTCGCTGATCAAGTCCTGCAGCTGCTTCATTTCAGCAGCTTGCTCTTCGAGCGTAGCATCGCTTTCCGCAAGCTGACGTTGCATGGTTTTTTCCGTGGATTTGGCAGCATCAAGTGTAGCTTCCTTTTCGGAAAAGTCTGTTTTGGATTGATTTAGGCCGTCGTTCTCAGTAGCAAGCTCAGCTTTAGCTGCTTTGATGTTATCGCCAAGTTTTTTGTTGTCAGCCTTAGCGGCTTCCCACTGGGAGATTTGCTCCTGATGCTTCACGTTGGCTTGTTGGGCAAAATAAATGCCGCCGCCGCAGAGGGCGATCACGAGGATGTTAAGAATAGCTTTCATGTGTGATAAAGAAATGGTTTTTGTTAGTGAAAGAGCGCTTATTGAAATGGATCAGCTTCGGCAGCAGGAGCAGCATCAGCTTCGGCAGCAGGAGTTACTTCCTCCGCATCAGCATCGACATCAGCAGGCGCTACTTCATCAGCGGGAGCAGCATCAGATTCTACAGGAGCAAGATCGACAGCGGCGTCGGGCTTGGGAGCCGTTTGTTTGGCTTGAGCTGCGCGAATTTCATCACCCACCATCAGGACGGTATCAGCTTGAACTGAGCCAGGAACGATTTCCGCAGCTGCAGTTCCAGCTTCAACAGTTTTGACAAGAAGTGTCGCCACAACCGAACTATCACGCACGACTTCGAGAGTGGAACCACCGACGACACCTGCGTTGTTGCCAACAGGCAGCGTTACGAAGCCGTAGGTGTCAAAGATCGAGCTGATTCTGGTGGCAAGCTTAGGATTGGAAACGTTCGCATTGCGCCAATCATTTTCTTCCTCGTAGGACTGAACAATCGCCGCAGTGCGAGTTTTTTCCGCAATCATGTTGTTGAGCTTGGAAATGGAGACATCAATGTTGGATTGGAGTTCAACGAGCTCATCGTTCATGCGCTTCATTTTACCAGCAAGCTCTTTCAGGTCGCCCATCTCCTTAAGCTGCTCCTTAAGAGCGTCCAATGCAAGTTTCTGTTCGCTGACTTGAGCTTCTTTAGCCGCAATGTCTTTTTTGAGCGCATCAAGTTTTGCTTGCTGAGCTTCGACTTCTTCACCTTTGGCCTTGGCGAGTTCCATTTGCTCTTCTTTCTGAGCTTTGGTCTCGTCACGCTCTTCCAGTGTGCTTTTCAGTTTAGGACGCAGCGTATTATCGCGTGTGTTCTCCTCCTTCTGACGGTCCGCGATTTTTTCCTTATACGCGCCCCAGTTTGAATATCCGAGAAATGCGGATACGGCGAGCACAAGTGCTGTTAGAATTCCAAGAGTAGTCTGCATAGGGTGTTTTACTTAGATGTGATTGCTGAGATGTGAACCGGTGATCTGCCGCGGAGAATAAGTCGGATTTAGGGCAGAGCGCAACAGGAAAATTGGAAAATTGCATCACGACTTTACAAAGCAACCACAAAAGGCCATCAATTTCGCAGATGAAGTCCATTCTACGCGTATTTTCCTACCTGAAACAGTATCCCTTTCATGCATTTGCTCAACTCGGATGCGCGATTGGTATGACACTGGCGACCTTTGTTTTTCCGAATGCGACGCGTCACGTCATCGATAACATCATTCCACACCCGCAGCGACATACCGAATTCGGCTACTGGATCGCGCTAGCTTTCGTCGGGTTCCTGTTGAAAGACGGCCTCAATAGCTTGCGAATCATGGTGAACAATACCTTCGAGCAAAAAGTGATTTTTGACATTCGCTCGGATCTTTATGAAAAAATCCAACATCTTCCATTGCAGTGGTTTGATACGAGACGCACCGGTGATGTGATGACCCGAGTGGTGGAAGATGTCACAAACATGGAGCGAGTGCTGATTGACGGAATCGAGCAAGGCTTGGTTGCGCTCTTGCAGGTGCTTGGCGTGGGAGTTTTTTTGTTTATCCTGAATCCGACGGTGGCGCTCTGGGCGACGCTACCAGTGCCGTTGCTGGCAGTGGGTGCGTGGTTTTACTCCACCAAAGGACGAGACCGCTATAAGAACCAACGCGAAGCCTCATCAGATTTAAATGCCTTGTTGCACGACAATATTTCCGGAATCCGTCAAATCAAAGCTTATGCCGCCGAGCGTGAGGAGCTCGCTCGATTCAATCGTTTTTCCGATATTTTACGCCGAGCCAACTTGCGGATGATGAAGTGGTGGGCGCTATATTCTCCCGGGATGTCATTATTGCGGATGACGGGTTATGTGTTAGTCTTAGCCTTCGGTGGCCGCGCAGTCATGGAGGGTACTCTATCACTCGGTTCCTTCACTGGGTTTTTGCTGTTTTTGTCGCTTTTCTATGAGCCGATTGATCGACTCAACTCGCTCAACCAGATGATTCTCTCTGGGCGTGCTGCTGCCGATCGGGTATTTGAGATCATGGATACCGACGATGAAGTCAACGCCAACAGCGGAGCAGAACTCCCTGCAAATCTGCGTGGTCATGTACGTTTTGAGAATGTGAGTTTCTCCTATCAAAATCAACCTACTTTGGAAAACATCACCCTCGAAGCCAAACCGGGACAGACCGTAGCTCTCGTCGGACCGACGGGTGCAGGCAAGACCACCATTCTCTCGCTGCTGGCGCGATTTTACGAAACCACCAGTGGACGCATCACGATGGACGACATTGAGCTCTCATCACTATCCAAAGCATCACTGCGTGATCGCATGGGCTACGTAACGCAGGAAGCCTTCCTTTTTAATGGCACCGTACGCGAGAATCTGCAATTGGCCAAACGCGATGCGAGCGATGAGGAAATGTGGAATGCGCTAGAAGCTGCTCACGCTTCTCCTTTCGTAAAAGAATTACCGCAACGTCTTGATACCAACGTCGGTGAGCGCGGCGTGAAGTTATCCGGAGGAGAAAAGCAACGCCTTTCGATCGCACGTTCCCTACTCAAGAATGCGCCGATTCTTTTACTCGACGAGGCCACTGCCTCCGTGGACTCAGAGACCGAGCGTTTGATCCAATCCGCGCTGGATCATTTGATGAAAAATCGTACTTCATTCGTGATTGCCCACCGCTTGTCGACGATTCAAAACGCCGATGTCATTTTCGTGTTGGATGCAGGTAAAGTCATCGAGCAAGGAACTCACAACGAACTACTCGCGCAGAATGGCAAGTATGCGGAGCTTTGCAAAAAATCCTTTTTACCTGAAAAGGAATGATCAAGGTTCCGTGCGGATGCGGAAGTATTGCTGGACAGCTGGTGAAAGGGAAAAAGTATGCGATGTGGTAGGGCCGTTGGCTGTTATCATCGCGCCAAGATCGTTCCATGCTTGAAGATTTTCCGATCTTTGCAATTGATAGTTCACGCCATTGACACTTTGCCAGGAGATCGAAGCCTGTGTGCTCGTTGCATTGCGGGAAAAGCCTAGAATTTTGAGAGCGGATGCCGCACTGCCTGGATCAGTCTGCGCGGCAAATTCTTCCTCGTTGGTGAATCCATCGCCATCAGGATCTGCGAATGCTAAGTTACTAGATAGAGTAGGATAACTGCTGATCCAGAATTGGTAGGGACTAACAACTTGCAACGATAAGGGCTCAGAAGTAGCAGTTAGATTCACACTATCGATAGCCACCGCCGTATAGACAGGGTTGGGCAGTGTTGGTGTCTGGATAAAACTGAAAGGTGGAGTGGTGTCTGTCGCTACGACTACTCCATCGAGTTGTAACTCAACGCGATCAACATTACCTAATGTATTGACGGAGACTTGCACGGGTTGATTTTGCAACACAATCTGTTGATTCGACGGGCTGACAATATTGACCTGGGGAGCGACCAGACTGCTTCCGTGAATTTCCAGCTCCGCGGCTTGCAACACGCCTGTGGCCCCGGCATCGAGATCCGCCACACGCAATGTCCATGTCCCTTGCGATAACTCGCCCCAATGCCTCACTGAGCTGAAGGTCCAATTGGAAAAATTATCATCACTGTCTTCAGGGCGCAGTTCTGCTAGTTTACTAGTCATGCCAGAAGGTGATGTCAAGGTCACAGCGATATCACCACGGTAGCTGTGCGCAATATTTACTTTCACCGTCACTTGCTCAACGCGGATATTGCTCGTAACAACGAAGCTACGATTAACGCCCGTTGGATTGCCATCAGGTATAGCAACGCTCAACGCGGTTTGAGAGGATACAATCGGAGCTACACGCGCAGGACGATTAACCCAACTTGCGGCTAGATTGACTGCTGCCGTGGCATCGATCAAGCCTGCTCCATAGTTGTGATTGAAATGATAGCCCGCACTATTCAGCGCCCATTCGCTTTCACTGATGTTGATTTTTTTTGCTGAACGAATCAAAATTTCCTGCACATCACGCCATCCGAGATTTGAATTTTTTTCTAACATCAACGCCACGATTCCAGCAGCAGTAGGAGTCGCAGATGAGGTGCCGCCAAAATCATTGGTGTAATCACCAGTGCTGTAGCCCAAACTACCAGCGCGGTCGATCGTGGTAATGCCTACAGCATCCGATGCTCCATCAGACGGCGACACTACGACAATGTTGCTGCCACGCTCGCTGTATTCAGATCGGCGCATTTTGCTGTCCAAAGCGCCGATCGCAATCGTATAAATCGAATTTGCGTATCCATCGAAATTCGAATTGTCCATCTGCCCGCTTGTGTATCCACCATTGCCGCCAGCCCAGAGAAAAATGGCTCCTCGATTGCCTCGCCCACTCGTGGTCGAGGTTTGCAATGCTGCACGGGTTAGAGGACCAGGCTCCTCGAGGGTATAACCATCATCCGAAGGCCCCCAACTATTGCTTTTAATGTGAATGATGTCGTTACGGTAGGCCAATGCCTCAGCCTCCATGGCATCAGTCGTGGCGCCAGAGATCAGCCGCAAGCCGACAAGAGTTGCCTCGGGAGCCGTGCCTGTCACGCCGAGTCCGTTATTGCCACGCGCCGCAGCATTCCCTGCGCATGCTGTGCCATGGCTATCGTCAAAAAGTGCGGGGTTCGCATCATTGTCATTACCATTCCAATCCTTATCATTTGCAGTATCAATATTGGCAAGAAGATCAGGATGATTTGTCTGCACTCCATCATCGACGATGCCGATGCGTATCCCAGCACCTCTCACGCCTCCCGCTTCACCGAAGCGCCAGGCATTTTCCACATTCACATCGGTACCTGTCACCACGCTGGATTGATTTTGAAACTTCAAATGCCACTGAGCTCCCAGCAAAGGATCATTGGGTAGAGCACGCTTGCTTTGCTGCTTCGCAAGCTGTACTTCTACTAAGGGGTAATTACTTGTTAGAGCGAGATGTTGCGAAATTTCCAAAGCTTGCACAGGATCGGCAGCTGAAAAAATGGCAAAGCCTGGAGCATACGATGGCTCATCTTTCAAAAGCAGACCGCTTTGCTCTGCCGCTTGCTGAGCTGTGGTGTTAGGCGGAAGCTGAATGGTGATCTCGGCAGTGACGAGACGACGCTTGACGGCATGATCTCCAGCGCCTTCTGGCATGAGAATCGGATACCATTTTCTGCCGTTGGCAAGATGCTGACTTCGCTCGACAAGAGAACTGCGCGTAGCTGGTGGATTCAGTGATATGTCAGATTCTATCCCGTCGGCGTCTGCTACAACAATCTGATCCAAAGACATGCAATAGCGGATTCCAGCAATCTCACAGATTGGCCGATGTTCATCGGTGATTGCGCCCATAGTCTCCAATCGCCTGGCGGGTTCTTGCGCGCCCTCGCCAAGATGAGAATGAGGATCGTCAGAGGAAAAACAAGTAACAAATACGAGCACAGCACATGCTGCTAAAACTAACGTGAATATCAAGCAACGTTGTGGAGAGAATTTCATAATTTATATGTTCAAACGCATCACATCACATTTTCGCGATCATTGCAACCAGATTGATCTATGGCTTTTGATCGACTCGCGATGCGCCACAGAAAAAACCGTGACTGCATCGATGGCCGCATCAGGGAAGATCAAATGCAATGAGGCGTATTTATTTTTCCAGACGGAAGAAACAAGTTGAGGCCCCCCCCAAATCTCAATTTCAACTGAAATATTGAATAAAAATGATATTTCTCCGCAACAGTGGTGCGAAAAAATCACTTATTCGGAGGCGGCGGCACGTAGCTGCGTGGATCATCGGGCCACGCATGCTTGGGATATCGCCCAGCAATGTCTTTTTTCATCTGAGCATATCCTGTAGCCCAGAAGCTATGGAGATCTTTGGTCATCTGCCAAGGCCGCTGATTCGGTGCGCAAATGTGCACCAACACAGCCTGCTTACCGCCACAAATCCGCGGCGTTTCCCAGGTGCCAAAAAGATGCTGCACCCGCACCGCAATGAACGGATCACCCTCGGCCGGGTAGGTGATTTTCGCCCTGCGATCGTGTGCGAGCTTCACCCACTCCGGTGCATATTTTTCTAACAACTGGTGCTGCTGATAGTTCAGCCAATCGTTCAATACAGGCCAGACTTTCGCCTCTTTGATTTCTTTATAGGCGACACTACCATGGCAGATTTGCGCAATCGCGGCCACTCGGTCTTCGTGAGACCATCCGGGCAGTCCAAGCTCGGGCATCACCCGCGCGATCAAGTTCAAACGAGCCGTCCACTGCTCGACACTCTCGTCCCAATTTTTTAGGGTCAGCTCGCCCGAAAGCACACGCTCAGCAAGCATTTCGGCCGCCATGCTGAGATTGACACCTTGATCCTGCTCTTTGCATTCAAGGCTAAGATCGCGAAATTTCGTCTCCTTACGCGCAACAACCCGCTTGCGCATGTCATCGTAGGCGACACCATCAGTCATGACAATTTCATCAGGAAACAACTCGCGCAACCAATCGATGTCAATCGCGGTGGCTCGACGCAAATGCACTGTGGTTTCGCGTCCCTCCACCTCGGTCATTTCCGTCGCGATGAATGCCTCAGCATTTTTAGCGATCGATTGATCATCCAACTTGCCACGACGATTCCCACTGACACGACAAGCCAGAGTACCTGCATTCAAGCGGATCGCCAACTGATCACTAAATGCCGCCAGCATCGCATGCCCAATGGCTGTTTGATTGCCAAAAAAATCTAACGAACTCACCGGCCAAGAAAGCTTTTTCGCAAGCGCGAGCAATCGATCATACCCCTGCGCCAACTCGCGAGCGGCACGCCCTGAGATGCCCGCCGAGCCGCATGCCTTCGGATCAAAGTTGAGATTTTGGGCCGATTGCAGCGCGTAGTATTCTGCCGCGAAATCCGTACCCACACCGGGAAAATGAAAATCTTTGCGCGAAACATTCCCCTTGCCCGTGAAGATCATTTCGCCCTGCACCGCAGCAGCGATGAAACATGCCTCCGCAACACAGCCTTGCTCCAGGCCAGCCAACATCAGGCGTGAAAAACGCGGTGGCACGGGCATGCAAGCCATCACTCGACCATGCTCAGTGAGCTTGCCCTCGGCATCGGTCGCATCCAATTGCGCTAACAAAACCAATGCTCGTTGTAGCGATGGCTCCAAGGGCGCATCCAACCAACGAAAATTGGCTAGATCATTCACGCTTGCGGCTTTGAGCAATAGCATGGTTTCGGCGAGATCGACCCGATGAATCTCGGGAGCATCAAAAGCCACGCGGTGGGCATGACCATTTTCACTCCACAAGCGATAGCATTGACCTGGCGATGTCCGTCCTGCGCGCCCCGCACGTTGCTCGGCCGAGGCGCGGGAAATTTTGTGAATGTGTAAGGTATCGAGACCGCGTCTTGCATCAAACGAAGATATTCTTGCAAGGCCGGAATCAATCACCGTGCGCACGCCGACAATCGTCAACGAGGTCTCAGCGACATTCGTTGAAACAATGATCTTCGGGCGTTCCGATGGCGCGATGGCCATCTCTTGTTGCCGCGGATTCAGACTGCTATACAAAGGAAAAACATCCCAACCACGAGTGAATGAAGCATTTTCTAACAACTCGCAGGTTTTGCGAATCTCATAAGTCCCAGGGAGAAACACTAACACATTTCCGACATCAGCCGAAGCCATCGCCTCCTTTGCCACTGCCGCGATGCGCTCCCAAATGGGCGTGTCACGCGGCGGAAATCCACTACGCACCGGGGCAGGTGCACGTTCTGGACGATAGTGCACCTGCACGGGATAGGTGCGCCCACCTGTCTCTAACGCAACTGTTTTCTCGCCAAGATAATCGGCTAGACCCGCCGTCTCCAGCGTGGCACTCATCACCACCACCCGCAAATCCATACGCGTGCTATCTTGCAAATTCAGACATCGTGCCAATGCCACATCAACAGCGAGGCGTCGTTCATGAAATTCATCGAAAATCACGGTGCTTACACCACGCAACTCCGGATCATCTTGAATCCAGCGCTGAAACACGCCATCTGTTAGATAAATAATGCGCGTATTTTTTCCATATCGCGTATCGAAGCGCACTGCGTAACCTACGTGCTGCCCGACTTCCCCTGCGCATTGCTTGGCGACCCACGTGGCGAGTAATCGGGCCGCCATGCGTCTTGGCTCGATCACCAAAGTCACTTCGCTCGCATCTTTCGACGTAAGAAATGGCGGTACGCTTGTCGATTTGCCGGATCCCGTCGGAGCCTTCAGCAAGATGCGGCATCCCGGCACAGCGGCCTTTACCAAGGTATCGCGGATCTCATCAATGGGCAGTGACATCAGTGGTAAGAAAAAATCGATTTTTTTGTTAGAACCGGAAATTTTCTCCCAAGTAGTTTTTGCGCGCAACGGGATCGTTGACGATTTCATCCGTTGTCCCTTGCAGAATGACTCGACCATCGTGGATCAAGCAGGCGCGATCGACGATCGATAAAGTTTCGCGGACCGAGTGATCAGTGATCAAAATCGCCAATCCATCCTGATCACGCAACTCGCGCACAATGCGCTGAATGTCTTCCACAGCAAGCGGATCAACGCCAGCAAATGGTTCATCGAGCATGAGCACCTTGGGATTCGAACATAGCGAACGGGCAATAGCTAATCGACGTTTTTCTCCACCGGACAAGGTGATGGCGAGTGAGCGAGAAAGGCGCACGATGCCGAAACGTTCTAGCAATTGATGAGCTTCCGCAGCGCGTTGGGCGCGATTCAGATCGCCGCGCGTTTCCAAAATAGCTAACAGATTATCCTCGACGGAAAGGTTGCGAAAGACCGAATCCTCTTGCGGCAAATAGCCAAGCCCGAGCCTAGCGCGCAGATGCATCGGCAAGCGCGTAACATCCTTACCATCTAACATCACCGTTCCTTGATCGGGATGCACAAGACCCGCAATCATATAAAACGATGTCGTCTTACCGGCTCCGTTCGGGCCTAACAAGCCGACGATTTCACCAGCTTTGACGCTGAGAGAAACGTCATTGACCACGGTGCGTTTGTTATACGATTTGCTGAGATTGCTGGCGATGAGAAGTGACATGGGTCAATGCAAAAAAATTATTTTGTTGGCAACGAGAATCGACCATTCCAGCCTGCAGATGTTTTGAACTCCTTGGTGTCTTTGTTGAACTCCAAGAATGCATCGGGGTTTTGTGATTCGAAGCGACCTTCGGTGCCTTTTTGAAATATTAATTTGCGTCCCGTAATCCTCACGACCCGAGTGTCGGCATTGTAGGAAACCTGGTCGCCGGAGGCAAAATTATTCACACCATTTTTGTCCGTCGCTTCGAAAGCAACGCCACCCTTGCCGGTGATGTCACTGACCTTACCAATCGAGATCGACGATTTTTTTTCCTCGTTGGCTGCTTTTTTCGCCTCTTGCTTGGCCTTTGTTTCCTTGGGAGCAAACAATACTTTCACTTCGCCATCGACGGTCATCGCGTAATCAGGATCGCGCACGGTAATTTGTTGCAGCAAGGTCAACGAGGAAGTCGCGCTGTGAAAAAACATGCCGCCTTTGCAAGCAAAGCCCACGGTATCAACATCGGGAGTAAAAGCTGGCATCTTTTGGGCTGGTGCCACGGGCTGCGTGGTATCAAGCGGCAAAGGAGTAAGGGTGATCGGCGCAATGGTAATCGAATGAAGCTCGGCGAATTCCTTGAGCTTAGCATCAATTTCAGCGCTGCGCCCGGTGACGGAATAGATCGATTTTTCAGCAGCAGGCTGACCCTTCACTGGCGATTCGGCAGAAGCAGCAGGCTGTTGCGCGGGGCTTTGGGCCGCAGCAAAGATGGTCGCCATCAGCGCTGCATGGGTGGAGGATTTCATGACGTTATGTTCTAGTGGAGATGGATTGAGAAAACCCGAAATAGGCCCCGGGAAATAGGCGGTGGAATGCGGTTGTTCCTGACCAACTTCCGTGATCAGTCCTTGGCTATGGAAGACAAAATTTTGCGCGACGACCCGCACGGCATCATCACTGCGGAGGAGTGATGTGGTGAGATTGTAGATGCAGGAATGGATTGAAAAGTATGTATCGCCTAGCGCTTGGGTCTTTTCGCCATCGAGCACATGGAGGCTGAGTTGGTTGGCATTGATCTGGTCTAGAGACTCGATGCCCACACGCTGAGCGCGCACCACCATGGTCAATTGCTTGCTGGGATTATAGCGAGGAATCAGAAGATCCTTGATGACCGAGCCAGGCTCCATGCGCTGCAGCACCTCACGGAAGGGATTTCTTTTTTCGTTAGAATCGATTTCAATGGCTGGTATGAGATCTTTTTTTGCAGAAACTTTTTCACTGCGACAAGCTGGGGCGATCAGGGCGACACATACCGAAGCCACAGGCAGAACCCAACGTGTGGATCGGCCTCGAAGACTCGGAACGTGTCGGGCAAAATCAGGCATGAGCGGCGTGGTGCAAGGCTTGCAGTTTGACCAATAGGGCCTCCATTTCGCCAAGCGGAATTTGGTTAGGACCATCAGAAAGCGCCTTCGCAGGATTCGAGTGCGTTTCCATGAACAAGCCATCGATACCCGTGGCAATCGCCGCGCGAGCCAAAACGGGAGCAAGTTCACCATCGCCACCTGTGGTGCCACCATTGCCACCGGGACGTTGTACCGAGTGTGTGGCATCAAAAATCACCGGAATGCCTTCCTTGCGCATCCAGAAGAGTGAGCGCATGTCGGCGACGAGATTGTTGTAGCCAAAGGTAGTGCCGCGCTCGGTGAGGAAAAATTTCTCACAGCCGAAACTGCGCATTTTATCGGCGATGTTCACGGTGTCCCATGGCGCAAGAAACTGACCTTTTTTGACGTTGACCACACGACCTGTTTTGGCTGCGGCTTCGAGCAAATCGGTCTGCCGACAGAGAAAGGCGGGAATTTGCAAAATGTCGATGAACTCAGCAGCGATCTCGGCTTGCTCGGCGGTGTGGATGTCAGTGGTGACCGGCAAATTCAGCTCCTTCGAAATCTCACCCAAAATGCGGCAACCTTCGGCAGGGCCAGGTCCACGGAAGGAACTGACCGAGGTGCGATTGGCTTTATCGAACGATGCCTTAAAGACAAACGGGGTGTTCGTGCGGGTGGTGATTTCTTTCAATGCCCGGGCCATTTCCCAAGCAAAGGCCTCGGTCTCCAGTGCGCAGGGGCCGAGAATGAAAAAAGGCAGGCCGTGACCAGCCTGGATGTTATGAAACGAGAACGGATGAGGAACGGGAGCTAGAGACATTACTGGTGTTTCTGATAGAGTGTGCGGATGTTTTCCAGAGCAGCTTGGAGCAGTTTTTTCTCGTTGCTGGTGAGATTATTGACGGTCTTGGCTTCGAGCATTTCGAGGCAATCGAGCACGGATTTGGCGGCGCGAAGATTCACGGTTTTCTGGCCAGTGGCCGGATGCGGAATTTGCCCGAGAAAGAGTCCAGCATTTTGCGCCTGGAGAAACAGGAATTCGTCAAAACGGGAATCTGGCTGAGGATCATGTGACATGAGAGCGCAGTCTAGCGTCAGATTGGCCGTCGGGAAAGCATGAATGTGAGCCAGATCGAAAAAATTACCCGTCGCTTGGAAAAAACGAGCGATCACTAGCGACCGTAGTTGCTGCCGTAGTTGCCACGATTCGGCTGAGGGGTATAGCCACCACCGCCGTAGTTATTGTTGCCTCCGTAAGGTTGGCCAGATTGGGCTTGGTAGCGATCTTTGTTGGCCCCGGCGCTATTGCCGATGAGTCCGCCAACACCTGCCCCAATGGCGGCACCGGCTAGGCCTTCGCCCGATTGGTGCCCAATGATTCCACCAATCGCGCCGCCGAGCAAAGCTCCCGTCTGGGTATCGCGAGCGGTGTGAGATGCGTAGGGGTCATTGTATGCACAGTTTGACAGAGCCAAGGCGGAGATGAAAATGAGGGAAGTCAGAAGTTTCATGATGATAGGGATGTTATCGCATCCATTCATGGGACGCCATGTTAAACGATTTTATTCAACAAATTTTTCACCAAGGCCGGACCTTGGTAAATGAACGAGGTGTAGATCTGCAGGAGCGAGGCACCAGCTTGGAGTTTTTCTTGCGCATCTTCCACCGAGGAAATGCCGCCGACGCCGATGATCGGAATTTTTCCATGCAGATGAGAGGCAAAGCGCGAAATCACATAGGTGCTGAGCGCGCATACGGGCGGACCGGACAAACCACCTGCTTGCTGGTGCAACGGATGGTGCTCCACGCCTTGTCGTGACAGGGTGGTATTGGTGGCGATCAGGCCCTCCAAGCCACCAGCGAGAAATACCGCAGCGAGAGCATCAACATGATCATCCGCGAGGTCGGGTGCCACTTTGAAGGCTATGGGCACATGCTTGCCGTGTTCTTTGGTTAGCAGTTCTTGTTCTTTTTTCAGGGTCTCTAGCAACTTCGCGGTGCTTTCAGCATTCTGCAAATCACGCAAGCCAGGAGTGTTCGGCGAGGAAAGATTCACCGTCACGTAATCGGCTACGGGATAGGCCGCACGCAGGCAGGCGAGATAATCCTCGTCCGCTTGCTCGTTCGGGGTGTCCTTGTTTTTCCCAATGTTGAAGCCGACGATGCCCGAATAATGCTTTGTCGCCCGCACGTTACGCACTCCCTGCTCCACGCCCGGATTGTTGAAACCCATGCGATTGATGATCGACTCCTCAGGCACCAGACGAAACAAGCGCGGTTTCGGATTTCCTGCCTGAGGACGCGGTGTGATCGTGCCGATCTCGATGAAGCCAAAGCCCAAGCGACCGAGCGCATCAATGGTATTGCCCTCTTTGTCGAGGCCTGCGGCAAGGCCGATGCGATTGGGAAATTTCAGCCCCATGACCTCGATGGGCGATACGCATTCTTGCTCAGGAAAAAGCAAACGCAGCAGACCGGCCTTCTCCGCGATGCGCAAGGACGAGAGCGATAAGTGATGCGCCGTTTCGGCATTCAGACGGAAAAGGAGATCGCGGAAAATCGGGTACACGCGCGGCAGAGTAGCGGATTTGGCAGCAAGGTCGATAGCGGAATCAGGAAAAATACACGTCGCGCGGCTCTGCTGTGCATTTGTTCATTTGCGGCATTCTTTGATTCCGTATCAATAAAAACGAAACATCAGAGCAATAACTGTTAGGGACATACATGCAAAAAATCCAACCATCCAAAAAATCAATATGATGCAATAACTATCGCAAAACACTGGTATTCAATGGCCTCAGGAGCGCCTGGAAATCAACTTGTCATTTTTTGCCTTTGCGATACCATGTCGCACTTTACTAATTAACTGTTCGACAAAAATATGACTTTCAGCCAATTCAAGAACCTTATTGCGAGTCACCCGGACGGTATAGTTCTTCTGGAGGGGCGGCGTTCAATATCCTCAGAGGACTATGTGCGGGCGACAGAACTAGCTCATCACCTTGCTAAGGCGTTCCCGCAGCTTCGATTCAGATCGGGGAATGCAGAAGGATCAGATCAGGCGTTTTCTGAGGGGGTGGCTCTAGTGGACGCAAGCCGATTACAAGTTGTTGCCCCTTACTCTACTCATCGGAAGAGCGTTCGTTACACGGAAGCACTTTATGATTCTCCCGCCTCAATGTCCAAGGTGCAGGAAGATGAAGTGGCTTACAAGACGATCAACGCAACTCCCAAGAATAAAGGTCTGATCGAAAAGCGAAGTGCTAAGGGACGACTTGCCGCGAAAGCAGCGTATTTGATTCGAGATACGATGAAGGTAGTTGGGCATTCGGAAGCATTCGGGAAACCTCTGTGCGCACTTTTCTATGTGAGGCTTGATGATCCGATGGAAGGAGGCACTGGCCACACTATACGGGTATGCCAACAGGAGGGTGTCCCCATCGCTTTTCAGGACTCGTGGGCTCAATGGACAGAAGAATAAAGCCGAACAAGACGTGCATGGCAACACCCACTAGCCCCTCTGTTTTCGATGCTCCTACCAAGTTACAACCTCAACCCCGCGATCAACGTTAGCTCCCGCTAGTGGGTGTGCAATCACTTTTTACGTTCCTAGATTTGCGGCTGCATGCTTTCGATCTGCCTCGCGGAAAATCTCTTGCGCCCCGCTTGCTCGAACATTAGAGTGCTGAAACAGTTGCCCGTCTGCGTGCATCAGGGTTTGGCTCAAATCTAGCCGTATGGAGAGATGGCGCCGTCGTGCTCTTATCACCACTCGCAATGGAGGCAGAGCAACAAGACAACACTGGACAACCCGCTACCCGCACGAAGTCGAATTTTGTGGATTCCGATAAACCTCAATCTGAACAAGAAGGTCGACCCCGCTAGCGCGGGCAAGGTCTATGCATTGAGATATATCACCACCTTAAAACATTACGGGAAGAGACATACAAGAGTAATGAACTCTCAAAATGCCAGCTCCAGCTCGCGAGGAAATGACTCGTTAATGAACCGAACATACAACAGACCATCGCGCATCTCATAATTTTTTGTGGGCAAGGTTTCGCCCGCCATTGCTTTGCAGCTGCAACTACCGACTCTTCCAATTCCGCAGCGAACCATGCGGACTACTTGAAATTCCCTGCCGCAGTATCTCTCACTTTTGCATTGCTGCCGATGGGAAAAAACCCTAATAAACTCATAGCGCAAGCATCTATCACCATGGTTCCAACCGTTTCTCCCATCAAACCAGTCTCTGCCGAAGTTCTCGATGCCATCTCTGCGATCGGTAATCAGTTTGCCATTCAGGGAGAATTCGTCGAGGGTCACGAAATTGAAAGTGGTCACATCAACACCACCTACATGGCCACCTACGAGGCTGCCGATGGCTTACGCCAGCGCTACATTCTTCAGCGGATCAATCAAAATGTTTTCAAAAAACCACTGGCGGTGATGCGCAACGTCGAGTGCGTCACCCGCCACATCAACTGGAAGGTGCTACGCGTGAAAAAAGACCTCGGTGGTCAAACTCTCAACCTCTACCCCGGGCGCGGCGGTCGTTTTTGGGTCGAAGGACCGAATGGCGGCATCTGGCGCTGCTACAATTACATTGAGGGATGCCAAACCTATGACGTCGTCGAAAACACTCGCCAAGCATACCAAGCGGCCCGCGCATTTGGCTCGTTTCAAGATTTGGTCAGTGATTTACCTCCAGATGATCTCGAAGAAACCATTCCCGATTTCCACAACACACCCAAGCGGTATCAGCGCTTAATGGAGGTCGCCGCCGCCGATCCCAAAGGACGCCTCGAGTCCGTGCGGGCGGAATTTGACTTCATCCAAGCACGTGCTGGCATCACGAGCGTTTTGTTAGATATGCAAGCAGAAGGAAAAATTCCAGTGCGTGTGACACACAACGATACCAAGATCAACAATGTCATGATCGATGCCGATACCGATGAAGCAGTTTGCGTGATTGACCTCGATACAGTGATGCCTGGTCTATCGTTGTATGACTTTGGCGATCTCGTGAGAACTGCGACCAGCCCAGCCGAGGAAGATGAAACCGACCTCAGCAAGGTGCAAATGCGCATGCCGATGTATGAGGCATTGGTCGAAGGCTATCTCGATTCCGCTGGTGATTTCATCAACGACACCGAGGTCGATCACCTCGCATTTTCGGGCAAACTGATCACCTTAGAAATTGGCATTCGCTTCCTCACCGATCACCTCGAGGGCGATGTCTATTTTAAAACTCAACGCGAAAATCACAACCTCGATCGCTGCCGCACGCAGCTTGCCTTGGTGCAGCGCATCGAGGAACAAGAAGAAACCATGATCAAGTTTGCTCGCAAGGTGCGACGTGGTCGCAAGTAATTACTCGGCATCGATCGTGAACGGCACAGATACCGTCGGGAAATCCTTTAGCGTAAAGTTCACCATGAATCCGTATTCGTCACGAATCCGGTTGTTGCGATGAGTCAGGCCTGCGCTGATGATCCAGTTGTCGTAATTGCGATGCAAGGTGTATTGCTCCAACTCCAAGATACCGTCATCAAACTCCCATTGTTGCAACATGCCTACACCCCAGTTTGCATTCAAGCGATGATACGCCTTGATGTGAAATCGATTGGAGTCTAACAAATACGGATGACTGTTCAAGTTGCTCTGTGAGACGGAAAACTCAAAGTCTGACGTTGGCATGAAGCGCGCACCTGTGGTGAACTCATTGTATCCCGAGCCACTGCTAATGATCGGCACCTGCGTTTGTACTTCCAGTGCTAACCATGGCAATGGCTGCCATGTAACATCATTGTAGAGGTTGGAAAAATCGCGATCGAGCTCTGGATCGTCGATATATCCATCCAAATAGGTATCGATGAACAGCCACTCCAGTGAGCTCCCATCGCGCTTGGTGGTATAACGATTCCGCATACCGATGCGCACGAGGTTCCAGTTTTCAATATCATCGATAGCCACAAATCGCCCGACGTTGATGGGCACGGGGCGTGTACTAAAGGTGAGTCGATCGATCGCAGGGAAATCTTGCCCAAGATTGCTCGTGGAAACATACGACCAATTTGCATAGGGCTGGAGGGTATGACGCATGCCATCGATACCCCAGGCCCGAGATTGGAAATCGGGAAAGTCTTTTTTAAACTTCAGCGAGGCCTCCATGCCGGTCGAAAAAATCGTCCGATTCTCATTACCGTAGTCTTCCCCCACAGAAAAATAACGACTATAGCCCGCACCAACATGCGGCGTTAGATGCAGCCAATCACCCATGGTCAATTGTGAGGACAATTCCTGATAGGTATGGAAACGCTGGAACTCGGGGTTCACCAATTGGCGATAGAGATTGTCATAGCGAGGATCGCCGGGTGGCAGCGAACGCAACTCACGAATTAACAGTTGCTCATAACGACCGAGCTGCGGGTAGAGACGAGCGAGATCAGGATCGCCATCGGGCAAGGTCAACAACGGATTCAAGATGCGATCATACGCAGGATCTGACATTTTTTCGGCATAGATACCAAACGAAGTACTGCCTTCATGCAAGATCGGTGAGTCCCACAACGGGCGACGAATTTGATCATACACAATCTCTGGCGAGCGAGTGTCACTGCGATAAAAATTGTTCAAACGCAAGCGAGCCAATGCCGTCAGAACTGAGCCATCATCCTGACGCGTCAGGAAAATCGTATTATCGGGTTGCGCATTGCTGCGATATAACTGCGGATCAAAATCTTCGAGTAAGTGATTGTCACTGAGCAAATGCAGATCGTAATTCAGCGCATACGAGGCATCGGGATGACCATCTTGCCACTCGAGCGGAATGCGATATTGAAACTCCATGCGATAGCGACTCGGATCCACCGGACCACGAGGAATTCCCGAGCGACCTATTGTCGGATCGGTATCGTGAGTGAGATAAAATTTCATCCACCCATAGTTCGGATTGTCCTCGATGCGAGTATCAAACAGATCAAGCCCGAAACCAGCACCACGACGTGAGCGGAGATCGAGATGCCACTTTGACAACAGCCACGGATTCTCCGATCCGAGCAAGGTATTTTCATCCCCGCCTAGCATGATGCCATAGGTATTGAGCAAAAAAACGCCCCAGTTGGTGCGCGCACCCGGAACAGGCCGATAGCCTAAGTCGGCATCGAGTGGCTGGCTCAAATACGGCAACCAAAAAACTTGAGTATCACCGATATAGACCTTCAGGTCCTCAAAAATCATGCCTTCATCGGGATAAAACGTCGTTTTTCCGGCTCGAAGCCAAAAGTTCGGATCGGCAACATCGTGTGTGGTGATGCCGGCATTGTAACCTGTGAAAACACGGTTGCCCGCTTCATCCTCGGCCATCTCGAAACTTCCTGCCTCCAGAATGATCGGATCGTAACCGATGCTCAAGTTAGCCGTATCCAGCTTCTTAGTTTTCAAGTAATACACTACCCGATCACCGCGCTGAATCACCGGACCACGGAACACACTGACATTGCCCAGCAAGGTGTAGGTTCCCCCTGTTAGGTCGAGTTCGGCGCGATCCGCAAAAACCTCTTCCCCGCGATTGGTCTTCAAATGAATCGGCCCCGCTATGGCGAACTTCTTAAAATCCGCATCCAACGGCTTGATTTCACCCTTAATTTCAATGTCTAAGCCTTCAGGCATTTCGACAGCACCTAGCTGATGAGGATCGGTCGGGACCACCGGAGCCTGAAATGGAACAGGCGGAATTTCCACTGCCGCGGGTGCTTGCACCGCAGAAGGGGACAATACCGCATCTTCTTGTGCCCCAAGAGGATGCCCAAAAGGAAAGAGCAGAGTCAAAAGCCAAAGTCGCTGCGTCACATGCATCGTAGTGAAAAAATCTTGGGCGATACTTCGGAAAAGTAAAGGATAAATTCGAGAAGCAAGAATAGGCGATGGCATCCCGAATGCGTTTCTCATTCCGCCTCCGTGCTGACCGATACGTCCCCGCGGCTGTCATTTCCTCCTGCTCCCATGGCCAAAATGCGCAAGGTGAGGTTTTTACCAAAATGCGCAGCTGGCACTTTCATGCGATACTGATTGGCACGCGGCTGTCCGCCAGTGAAACCTTCATGCTTGTCACTCACTAGCACTTGGCCATTATCGAGTAACTCGGCTCCTTGGATATCAAGCCCATGGGTACCTTCGCGATACAGAAAATTCAAGAGCACAACAGGCTTCTCGGCAGTGGCCGTAACCGCAGCAGCAAGCTCCCACGTGGCTCCCGAACTAAGGAATTCGGGACTCCATTGCAGCGACGCCTTAGGGCTCACGCGGCGATGATTCAATCCCAGAGCCGTGAGACGAGCTCCATGCCTAACGAGGCGCTCTAAAAAATCATCGGTGTCGACACGGCGCTCAGGCGCAGTCCATGTCAGCTCGGCCAGAGCGCATGCACGCGGATAAGCTTGGTATTCCACATCATCCGTGCGCGGCATGAGTTCAGTCCAAAGTTGGCATTGTGCCCCGAAAATGTTGGCTCGACCGCTTTCCGTCAAATTGTCAGGAAAGAGCTGAAAGCGATGAATTTGCTCCAACGTGAACGGACCGCCGTAGAGCGCAGATGGTTCATTAGGAGATTGGACTTGATAGGAATCAAGGTAAAAAGGACCGACGGCGGTGTGAACCACCCCGTAGCCCGCATTCGCAGCCACAGCACCATTCGCAACACTAAGCCACGGCATGATCACCGAACCTTTGGGGAGTCGATCCAGATTTTTCCCATGCATGATCTCCTCCCAGCCTACGGCACGACGCTTTTTCTTAGCGATATGAGCCGCTAACTCATTGAACATCCATGCCTGCATGGCATCTTCCGAGGCATTCGGGTGCTCTGGATCGTTGATGCGCAGTCCGAGTTCATCGATGCGCTTTTGCGTGTAGGCATCGTTTTTCCACTGACCCTTCGGTGCCTCGTCACCACCAAAGTGAATCCATGGACTCGGGAAAAGTTCCATCGTCTCATCTAGGACGTCCATGAGGAAAGTCATCGCCCGCGGGTGAACACCAAAAAGATCCGGTGTGATATTGGAACGTACTACTGGGACCTTTCGCGTCGTACCCAGCTCGGGATAAGCCGTTAGAGCCGCCATTGCGTGACCTGGGAATTCGATCTCAGGCACGATGGTGATGTGAAGCTTTTGCGCATAGGCAACGATTTCACGAACATCTGCTTGGCTGTAATGACCGCCGCCATGGAAATGCCCATAGCGATACTTGGCTCGAAACGTCGGATTGGTCGGAATTTCCTCGGGATAATAGGCAGGAAAGTCGCGATGTACCTGCGTGAGCTTGGGATACTTGCGAATTTCCAAACGCCACGCCTCGCTATCGACAAGGTGCCAATGCAGCCGATTCAACTTTTGCGCCGCCATCGCATCGAGAAATTTAAGCAAAAAATCCTTCGGCTGAAAATGCCGTGAGCTATCCAAATGCAGTCCTCGCCACGTGCAAAGCGGTGCATCTTTGATTTGCAAAGCGGGTGCCGACCAATCCACTTGCGCTTGCACTTCCCGACCAAACACCGCCGACGGCAATGACTGCAAAAAGGTCACTGCCCCGTAAAAAACACCTGCATTCGAGCCTCCCCGGATCGTCACCTCAGCGGGCGAGATTTCCAATTCATAGCCTTCTTGTGGCAACGAGGCATCAATCGACAAACGAATCACTCCGCCGCTGGCCTGCACAGAGAACTTCATTCCAGAACCAATACTGAGCCGCGCCGATAGCCAATTCGCCTCCGATTTTAATGCTGCGGCAGCCGAAATACCCATGCCATCTTTCAGGGCAAAACGACCGTCTTTTTGTTGGATCGATGCCGGCAAAGGCACGAAGGAAAGATCCTGAGCTAACACTGAAGCAGAAAAAAGTCCGCCCAAAATGACAATCGACAACCAAAAACGCATGCGGTATTCTCCTACAGTAAAACGAGGAAAAGCAAGCTTTTTTGTAATAGAAAAGGAAGCAGATGAATCAAGAATAAGACTCAAGCACCTTCCATCATCATCTCATCGGCAGGATTCATCTCCTCAGCTTCACCCTTGGGTGCGGAACCTTTTTTCGGGCGATCAGGCTTAGGAGTTGCGGGCTTGGTTGCATTTTTCTGCATTTCCCAATACTTTTTCAACTCGTCGTGATCGAATTTCAAGTCATCGTTGGTATCGATCACCTCAAACAGATCTTCCTGAGCATCTTCGGTTTTTCCTTGGCCCATCGGTGATTTTTGGAACTCAGGGAAATCGATGAACTGATCCTTGTTCATGTCCATCGCCGGAAAACCGCGGGGTTCGTGACCAGCCTGACCGTTCGGTGCCTGAGGCGCACCTGGTCGCTTTTTGTTCGCTTCTGGGCCGTTGTTCTGGCGCTTTGGGCCATCAGGATGACCGGGACCATCTTGGGGAGGGCCAGAGCCATCAGGACGACGGTTACCGCCTAGCGGTGGACCGTCTTCGGGGCTGAGGGAACCATCACTGTTGCGATCCATGTTGCCGAAAATTTTCTTCTGCCGCTCTTCGGGTAGTTTAGCAATCATCGGGCTGGCGACGAATTCCTCGAAGCTGATTTTTTTATCGCCGTTAGAATCCAGTTCAGCGATGCGTGGAAATGCCCTCTTACGACCATCCTGCGAGCCTCCCGGATTTCCCGGAGTAGGGCCTCCTGCCCCTGGCCCGCCGGGTCCGCCGTTTTGCGGACGCAATTCCACTCCATCGAGCGAGCCACTTTTGTCCTTATCGAGATGACCAAAAAGTTTTTCCTGCTTATCTGCAGGCAGTTGGGAAATCCGTTGCAATTGGCGGAATTCCTCCATCGTGATCTTTTGATCCTGATTAGCATCGACCTTGCGCCAAAATTCCAGCGCGCGCATTTTGTCACCTCCTGCAGGCTGACGATTTTTTTCCGGCCCCGTTTGTGACTGCGGCGCAGGGGATTGAGCATGAGCTGCTTCGAGAAAGAGCAGAGATAGCAGAGCGATGGAATATTTCATAATGCTGGAACGGTAGTTCACGAGAAAAACAACGATGGCAGAAAAAAGTTGCGCAGTTTGACAAATTTGTAGCTTTCTTCGGCGGCAATTCTATGCTAAATTTTGTTCGCCCATGCATATACGCGATATTTTACGGCATAGCAAGCCATCGTTTTCCTTCGAATTTTTTCCCGCACGCACTGAGGCGAGCGCGGAAGATCTGTATCAGACCATCAGCGAACTGGAGCCATTGGCACCCTCTTTTGTCTCGATCACCTACGGCGCTGGTGGTGGGACGCGTGAACTTACCCACCAACTCGTAGCCCGCATCAAGGAAACCACGGGCATTCCGCCCATTCCTCACCTGACCTGCGTAGGTCATACCAAAGCAGAGGTTGAACAACTTCTTCTCCGCTACGCCGCACTCGGTGTTTGCAACATCCTTGCACTTCGAGGCGATCCTCCCAAAAACCAGAATGACTACGATTGGTCACATGGCGATTTCCGCTACGCAAGCGATCTCGTACGTTTCATCCGCGAGTTCAATGAATCAGGCCGTCACCCTCTTGGGGGCTTTGGTATCGGCGTAGCTGGCTTTCCCGAGGGCCACCCAACCACGCCCAATCGACTCGCTGAAATGGAGCACCTCAAAGCAAAGTGCGCTGAGGGAGCGGACTACATTTGCACGCAATTGTTTTTTGACAACCACGATTTTTTTGACTTCCGCGACCGCTGTGTGCTGGAAGGCATCAACATTCCGATCATCGCAGGAATCATGCCGGTCACATCCCTTTCATCGATGAAGCGAATGGCAGAGTTGGCGGCGGGCTCGCGCTATCCGGCAAAGTTATTGCGCGTATTGTCTCGAGCTCAAGATCCGCAAGCGGTCGAAAATGTGGGCATTCACTACGCGGCGCAACAATGCAATGAGCTGCTCGATGGCGGCGTGGACGGATTGCATTTCTACACTCTCAACAAGAGCAGTGCTACCCGCCAGATCTACCAAAGTCTCGGCATGGTTACATCAGCCTAGTTACTGCGGAAAAATAGGTTCTTTGCGATCCAAACTGAGTAATTCCTCAGCTTGATTGACAGTGATTTCCATCATACTGCCGCGGATTGGCACATCCATGATTATGTTTTCGTCGTTAGGAGTCTTTCTGAACTGATTCAAAAACGGAACCTTGGCTGGAAATGCTTTCAACGGGAGTATCAGCTGCAAGGCTCCATCATAAACCGCAGTGGCGGCCATTTTTTGTGCAGCACGCGCTTGAACTTGCTGCTGAATCGATTCCGCTTGAAAAGGAGCGCCGAGATCGAGCGAATCATCGGCAAAACCCGCGGTATTGCCGGAATTTTGCTGCGCTAGCTCAGCAGCCTTCTTCAAAGTCAGTTCATCTTCACGAGCTTTGGCACTTCCCAATTTTACTCCATTGACTTCCACTAACTCCTCTTCGATCAAACCTTTTTTGATCATTTTCATGATTTCTTGATCCTCCAGAGGGCGCACGCTAAATCCTCCTTTGATTGTCATTTGCTCAGGAGCGACAAGCGCGATATCAGAAATGGACAGCACACCACCCGTGGTTTTCAAATTGAAGGAACCCTCATTGAAGGCAACTTTGCGGAAACTGCCAGAAGGACTCAAAATGGCCAAGCTGTTGAGCAAGGGCAGTCGACTGCGCAAGGTGAGCGAATCGCCCTCGCTCAGGGAGAGCCGCCCCGCAAGAGAAACGCCTTCTGGAGTATTGGTGGAGCCAGAAATTTTCAACTCACCCGAGACACGGCCATCGAGATACGAGTGATAGCTTTCCTGCAAAAGTACCTCCAAAGGCACATTTTCGAGCGCCACTATTCCCGAGAACTCAGGTCGCAGGCCGCCCGCGATTTTGACCTGCCGCAGAGAAACCTTACCCAATTTCCCGTCGGCAATTGTGGTCTGCATTTTGACTTCAAACTCGCCCTTCTCCACTACCAATCCTTGCTCGTTGCAGACTAATACCAGTTCTTTAATTTGCAGCTTGCGAAGCCAATTTTGCTCAAAAATACCGCCCGTAAATTGTAAGCGCCAGCCAGTCCCCTCGCGCATCGCTAACATTTTACTGCCCGAAATGCTGCCCATCGTGCGCTCGGAATACCCCCAGGTGATCCGCGTCTGAGATGATTCCAAATTCTGAAATTGCATCTTGTGAAATCTCTTCGTCAGCGAAGTCGCCAACTTGGCAGCCTCTTCAGGACTTTCTGCGCCAGCTTTGACATCGAATGACATCCTTTCCACCGTGATGGCATTGGGTTTCCAGCGACCGTTGAATCCATCTAGCAGGCCCATGCGGAAACGTATGCCAGTGGCTTCCAACTTATTTAAATAGCTGTCATCTCCACCATTGATGAGCAAATGTCCAATCATCGCTCGATTTTGACTGCGGCTGAAACTTCTCATCACCCCCCACTCAGCATCCAGGCCTGCCACAATTTTATTGCGCAAATTCGTTTTGAAAGACGCTTGACCGGAGAACTTGACTAGAAAAAACAACGCGACCGCTACAATAACCGCTACAAAAATTAGCAGCTTGAGAAACAAGCTCAACAAGTGATGAGTCAACACGGACGCACCACCACCCGCCATCGAAAAACGCAACTGAAACCAAAATCCCTGCTTGCCAACCCATTGGGCCAAGCGATCTTTGAAAAGATTGGTAGAATCTGGGTCCATCAGTAATGTTAGTTTGCTGTCCCAGGAAACTAAATCATCCTGCGGCAAAACGCGAGAGTAAAATCGCTTCTGTGAAAAATTGCCTCGCGCGCTCGCCAGTACTCGACTAAACCAGCTGCGTGGATGATCATGATTATAAAGTGAAGTTGGAAATTTTCGAAGGACCTCTCGATCTTTTGCTCTATTTGATCAAAAAAGAAGAAGTCGACATCCACGAAGTATCGATGGAAAAAATTACCAAACAATATCTTCTCTACATCAATACCTTCAAGATGCTCAACATCGACATCGCCGCCGAGTTCATACTGATGGCTGCCAATCTGATGTACATCAAAAGCCGCACTCTTTTGCCCAAATCTGAGCAACCACCTGAAGAAGACAGCGAGGAAGATGACCCGCGCTGGGATCTAATTCGTCAGTTGATCGAATACAAAAAATTCAAGGATGCCGCATCTTTCCTGCTCAAACGTGAGGTTGAAATGGACGGCGCTTTCGCGTATCAAGCCGAAAAAATCAAGGACGAGACACCACCTACCTTGGCTGAAGTCTCGATCTTTGATCTGATCCGTTCCTTTCAGAATGTGCTTAAACGTTTCGAGGTGACTCATGACTTCGGATCCATCATTGACGACCGCTACACCGTGGCCGATAAGATCGAGTTGCTAATCACACGCTTACGCCCAGGCCAATCCATTCGCTTTGAAAACCTCTTTGAACAAGCCACCACCAAGGCAGAGGTGATCGTCACCTTCCTCGCCGTTCTTGAATTGATGAAGCTCAACCAGTTCGTGATCCGCCAAAATACCATCCTTGGCGAAATCGAAGTCGAGCGCCGCGATACCGGGACAACAAGTGCCGCCGAGTTAATCGCAGCGGCGGAAGAAGATGCTAATTTGTAGAATTTTCCCGTTCGGAGAGATGCCAATGGATCAATTCATCAAGCAGGAGCTCTTCAATGAGGCCCAAGCAGCGTCGACGCGATGACTCATTTTTCAGTCGCAGCGATTGCTTTCGCGCTTTCGTCAAACGGATTGATAGCTCAAGTTAGCGTAATTTTCTTCGAACTCTGTTTTTTTCATTTCGCAAGGCCATAGCAACCCGCCGAGCGATAAGTTCATCCCTGTTCACCACGTTCCGCCTTGCGGCTCAACGTGTACTCTGTTTGCCCTCTCTTCAGGCAGAGAATCACCCGCCGCGTTGGCACAGTCAGAGGTAAATTCCTCCACCCGTAAAACCGTTTCGTTCTGCGTCATCATCACTTGCTATGGCACCTACCTAATGCACCGCTCCCACCCCCGTAGTTCGCACCAAGTCAGTCTACCGCAGTTATCCATATCCAGAAAAGCCAATGATCCACTTTTGTTTCAGGGCTGCGGAAATGTGTTTTCCCAAACGTGCAGAGCATGGCCTTCACCCAGCCCGCCAATTTCTATCAGCAACTCACCACACCGCTTGCGCCATTTTTCATAATCAGGCGGGCCGCGCTCCGTATCACGACTATTCGGAAAAACCAAATATGTGACCTTTAAATCCGAAACGGGGCGATTGTACGGCGTAGCGCGGGCATTGAGTTGTTTGGCCATACGCAAGGAGGCTTCACCCGCTTTAAATGTCGGCCCACCATCACCGACAATGCACGGATACAATTTTTGATCGTAAATCACTACCGCGTAGTCACCCACGCGTGGCGCGTAGTTATCGTTCGTCGCCGTCAAAAGATGCACGGGCATCACAATAAATGGATCATATTCCGCCACCAAAAAACTCCTTGCTTTCATATCGGCAATACCCCGCTTTAAATACTCGATCCGATCGCGCAACCATGCCTTGCGCACCGCACTCGTCGCCGGATCAGCAAGCTCCACATTCGCATTGCCAATGCGCTTTTCCCAGCCCGCCACCATCGGATTCGGCGTAGCTGTTTGTTTTTTCCATCCATAGCTCGTGAATGGCTGGTAGTTTGCCGATTCGACAATGCTGGCCGGCATCGTAGCAAGTCGATCCCCATCCGATCCGTCCGAGACCACATCCATTTCCGATTGCAGTAAAAACACCCGTCGCGATGTCTGTGGATCGCGCAAATGCAAAATCGTTTCCACATCATAGAAATTATGCTTGCTTAGCAATTCATTCAACTGTGTAGCATCCTGCTTGATGCGCGCAATCTTGTTCTCATAGAGCTTTGTGAAATGCGGGGAAACTTCTGACTTTCCCAACAATTGCGCCAACTTCGGGAACATTTTCTCCAATCCAGGCGTCGCCTGATTCAGCTCAGCCACTGTTTGCGCCGCGCGTGGGATTTTGACCCGCAATTCATACTCCGCCTTGTAGCTCTCCGCCGCTAACCGTTCCCTCGAGGCCTCCACACCCACTTCGACAACGACCTTGGCTTCAAAGGGTATCCCGTTGGCTAGCATTTTCACATTCCCCCCCGTGCTGCTTGTCGAGGCATCCACACGCGGCGTGACTACTTCTCGATTTTCCTGCTTGGCTTTGCTCGCTTTATACTCACGCATTTTCTTGGCAAGCTCCTCTTCCATCTCCACCCGCAACCGATCTTCCACCTGACGCTCCAGATCCGCTTCATCCTGCATACTCATGGTTCCGCTTGCACGCAAACTCAGCAAAGCCGACTTGATTTTTCCCGCTAATGGCGAAAATAGCACCGTTGTGCCCAGCAACATTGCCACAATCAAGGTAATCCACCCCCACGGCGGCTTCGCTTGCGGTTGGCGCGATTTCACACCCTCGATCTGATGCTGATTGTTACTCATCTCCGACAATCATAAACAATCGTTGCTGTAAATTCAACCGGAATTGTCAAATTAGGTAGGCAAACGATTCACCAGATTCTCCCGCAGAATGGTTTCTTCATCGTATATACAAAAGCCCCACACAAAATAGCACACCAGCCAAATTTGAGAATTTTGTGATTTTTAATGGCTAATCATTCTTCAGCCCATGGGAAGATTTACTACACTCGCAGAATATCGATGGATCAATACCCTTGCCGAAATTCAATGACCAAACTCAATCACATACTGGAGCCACACCGTGCTCTCAGACTCGCCACCCGGCAAGAAATCGGCATTGTATTGCAAGCGTGTCATGCCATCGAGCTGATCGCTCAACTCATGATAGTGACTCAAGTTCGTGCTCAGGCGCACGCGCTCATCTAGGTCCGCGGTGTCACTCCCCGAGATCCACTCCATACGCGCATGCGAGTTCAGATCATCCGTCAATGCATATCCCATCGCCAAGGCCACTGAGGTCTCATAAAAGTTGTGATTTTCGCCTGAATCTTCCTCTACGCCCTCAACCTTCCGATAATTTACCTCGGCCGAAAAACTTGCGTCTTTTCCACCCAAGGTCACATCGCGCGAAACATCAGCTCCCACCACATAGGTATTGCGTCCAAAATGATTCTCGCCGTGTAAACCAGACACGCCCCACTGCGCACCACCGATTTCCGTGGCAAAACGACCATGCACAATGTTGCGCACCGCAAATCCCTCATCAGCATGAATCAACGGCTCCTCTTCTTCTTCCTCATGCTCGTGCTCGTGAGCAAACTCGTATGCCGAGCCTACACCGATCGTCAGCACATGCTGTTGCTCGGATCCAAATTCATAGCCCAAGGAAAAACCTTCCATGATCAAGCCATCCTCGCCCAAAAATCTCGTGTTCATCAAGTTGCTCTCCACAAACGAACGAGCATGCAAGTGCAAATGATTTTGCAGTCCCACTTCGGGCATATAGATGCCTGTCTTAATCAAAACCCGCGGCGTCATCCGGAACTTGATGAAAGCCTCTTCCCAGTGGCCATTCCACTGCGTATGGCGATCCCATTGTTCATTGTAAATCGCCACCATCGAAAAATCATCCCCCACATGCACCGCACCGCCCACTTCCAAGGCCTGCATGTTCCACCCGTCCGCGCGAGGATCGTGATGCCCAGCATCCTCGAAAAAATGATCGTCTCCTGTACTGCCACCAAGCGCCATCGACGCGCTCACATGCGGTGCAAAACGCATACCTTCCGATTTCTCATTCGCATGCCCATGCTCGCAGTTTTCATCGTGATGATGAACTTCCGCAGCGACAGGACTCGCAAGAACCAACAAAGACAATAGTGCATGACGTGACATGCGCTGATTTTATGCACATGCAATTAAAATGCAATAGCAAAATTTTATCTTTAGCAAAAAATGATCGCCAAGTCGTTAGTAGGTCTTCTCTGCCATTGGCAAAATTTCCGCAATCTCGAAATCAATCAAACAAAACCGCCCCAACTTCGCAGAATAAGTCACATTCCTCGCCTCCGCATCACCATGCCGCACTCCATAGTCGCGCTCCAGCTCCGCAAACAATTCCTTCGCTTTCGCAGGAGTCAAATTCGGCGCCGGACTGCCACAGTTGGTACTCACAAAATACAATTCCTCCGGATGCTCCTCCACCAGCTTCGGAACATACGGGCATTCCCGCTCACCCAGCACCTTCAGCACCGCCACTTCCGTCGCGTAGCGCTTATCCGCATCCGTCCCACGAAATCGCTTGTGCACCATCCCATTCCAGTCAATGCGCACATGCGCGCGAATCCCATCTTTCAAATCTCTCATACCTTATAAAGACAAGATAAACTTGGCAGCCGAAAAGTAAATCAACATTCCTGTGACGTCCACCGTCGATGCCAACGAAGGTGACGATACCACAGCCGGATCCAGCCGAATGCTCCGTGCCCCAATCGGCAACAGCGCCCCTAACAAGGTCGAAGAAAACACCTGAATCAACAGCGAGGCACTCACCGCCAAGGCCAACCGCGCATACGTCACATCCGTCTGCGCTTGCAACATCGGCAACAGAAAGTAGATAAATGCCCCCATCGCCACACCCAACGTAGCCCCCAGCAACAAACCCGTCTGCATTTCCTTCCATGCGATCCGCATCGCCATTCCCGTACTCACCTCACCCAACGACATCGCTCGAATCACCATCGTCGCCGCCTGCCCTCCCGAGTTACCACCCGCAGCCACCACCATCGGCAAAAACAAACTCAACACAAAGGCCTGATTCAGCACCTCGCTGAAACGAAACATCACGTAGCCCGAAAAAATCGACACAAACGCCAACACCACCAACCAAATCACCCGCCTGCGGAAATGACTCTGCACACTCGTATTCAAATAACTCAACTCCGATTGCTCACCACCGATCGCCGCTAATTTTTCAATATCCTCCGTGGACTCCTCTTGCAAAATTTCCATCGCATCATCGTAGGTGATTACGCCTAACAAATGATCAAACTCATCCACCACCGGCAACACAATCAAGTCATACTTCGCGAGCATCCGCGCAGCCGCCTCCTGGTCCAGCGTCGCCAATACCCGCTCATCCGCATCCTCCATGATATCAAAAATCAAGGTCGCCCATGGATGGAATGCAAGATCGCGCAAACGCACCTTACCCACTAACCGCCCCTGCTCATCCACCACAAAAATCCGCGACAAAGTCTCCGCCGATTCCTGATCCCGTCGCAATACCGTGATCGCCTGCTTCACCGTCATGTCAGCCGTGATCCGACCGATCGATGTCGTCATCCTACCGCCCGCGCTATCCTCCTCATACTTCAGAAGATTCCGCGTCAACTGCTCATCATGTGGCCCCAGCAAGGAAAAAAATCGCCGCTGATTCGCCGGTGATACAATCTGAAAAATATCCACCCGGTCATCATCCGAGAGATTCCCCAAAATGATCCGCAACTGAGCCGGCTTGAAATGCTCCAAAGCCTCCTCGATCAGCGTCCAGGGCAACTCACCGATCACGTCAGTAGCTAATTCCGGACCAATCGTCTTCAAGAAAAAATCCCTTTCCTCCTCATCCAGATTCTCATACAGATGCGCCAAGTCCGCATAGTGCAAATCCCCCGCCGCCGCCAACAAGGCCGATCCATCGCGCGCCTCCATCGCCGCACGCAGTTGCTCCACTTGATCGACATCCAATTCCTCCGCCACACCCCCACCATGCCACCCCACCCCACAACCCGCAAGCCCCAATTGGAAACAAGTAAGGTAAGATCTAAGTTTTTAGTTTTAAGTTCTCATAACCCAAGAACCAGCTGCCGCTTGTCCGCCGGAGCTTTAGCGCAGGAGGATGACCAGTTGACCAGTTCCCCAAACTCCTCTACAATCCCAACTATGTCTGCTAACTCACACACCTACGCCCTGATCCTAGCCGGTGGTTCAGGCACGCGCTTCTGGCCCCTCAGCCGCGATCACAAACCGAAACAACTGCTCGACCTGTTCAACACCGGCACCCTTCTCGCCCAGACCATCGATCGACTCCACGGTCTCGTTCCGATCGAGAATATCCTCATTCTCACCAACGAAAAACAAGTCGCCGCCGTTCGCGAGCTCGCCCCCATGCTCCCCGCCGAGAACATCATCGCGGAACCAGCCAAACGCGATACCGCACCCGCCGTCGCCCTCGGCATCGGCATCATCTCCGCCCGCGATCCCCAAGCTGTCATGATGGTTCTCCCCTCCGATCAACTCATCACCAACACCGCCGCTTACCAATCCGTCATGCGTGATGCCATCACCATCGCCTCCCAATGCGATGGCCTCATCACCATCGGCATCAAGCCGACTTGGCCCTGCCCCTCCTACGGCTACATCGAACGCGGCGAGCGCGCCACCATCACCGGAGTCGATTGCGAAAATCTCCCCTACGAGGTCAAACGCTTCCGCGAAAAACCGAGCTCCGACCTCGCCGAGCAATTCCTCGCCCAAGGCGGCTTCTCTTGGAATGCTGGCATGTTTGTCTGGTCCATCCCCGCCGTCACCTGCGAACTCACCCGCCAATGTCCTCAGCTCGCCCTCTTCATCACCGAGCTACGTAACTCCAGCGACATCGACGCCACCATCGCCGCCCAGTTTCCCACACTCAACCCCATTTCCATCGACTACGCCCTCATGGAAAAAGCCAACCGCGTCCTCAACCTTGAGGCCACCTTTGATTGGGATGACGTCGGCTCTTGGATTTCTATCGCCAAGTATCTCCCCCAACAAGGCTGCCACAACGCCACCAACACCGTCATCTCCGAGATCGAGTCCGAGAACAACATCGTCTTTAACGATCGCAAAAACTCCCACATCGCCCTCCTCGGCGTCGATGACCTCATCATCGTCCAGACCGAAGACGCCCTCCTCATCGCCAACCGCCACCAAGCCGACGCCATCAAAAAACTCTCCGAAATTCTTCCCAAAAACCTCCTTTGACGTTCGCGCCAAAGGCTCCTAAAGTCAACCTCGGAAAGGAACACAGCCATCTTGGCTGTGTGCACAACCCCAGCACACAACAAAACTGAGATTTCAAGTCTTACATCTTATGTCTGATGATCTTTTGTCTTTCCCACACCCCGCCCTAGGCATCGACTATGGTGACTCGCGCATCGGCATCGCCGCCACCGATCCAGTCGGAATCATGGCGCACCCCGTGGAAACCATCCACGTTCAAAAAACCGACGCCCTCACGCGCATCGCCGAGCTCATCCACCAACGCGGCATTTGTGCCCTCGTCATCGGCCTCCCTCTCCGACTCGATGGCTCCGAGGGCGATGCCGTAAAAAAAGTCCGCAGCTTCGCCCAAAAACTCCAAGCCCAGCACCCCACACTGCCCCTCCACTTTACCGACGAGACATTCACCACGGTCTCCGCTGCCGCCAAACTCCACGAGGCCGGAAAAAACGCAAAAAAACAAAAACACCTTATCGACCAAGCTGCCGCAGTGGAAATCCTCCACGCTTGGATGGAAGGAGTGTGAAGGCGGTACGAGAATTTTTGCTGAAGCGTCTGCATTCCTGACTGCACTCCAAAACGCACTCAGCACAACTCGGAGAAAATCTAACACTTTTGATCGACATCATTGAAATGACCCTCTACGCTGGCCCACTTGACGGCAACACCATTACGGTTCATCGCGATACGCTAAAAATCAAACCCATCGTTGAAGTGCAAGCTCCCAGTGGAGAGTGGATCGATTACGCCCTCGACAATGAAGGGAAATTCGTTTGGATTCCCGATCCTAATGACCCAAAAGTCGCGCGCGGATTTTTCGTCTGCGACGATGACGGCAATGTCATCTCCGAAGAAAAATCCATAACCGCGGCTCTTGATAAACTCCAAGGGCACGACGAAGAAAGCAAATCTTAGCCAAATGCAAAATTCATCGCATCACGGCATCAATGCATAACCCTAGGATTCAAAAAATCCGTTCAATCCGTAAAATCCGTCGTAAAAATCTCTCACAACAGTGAAGACCAGACCATTTCAGACAGGCAAAACCCGTGACGGCGCAAAATCAACCCACGCGGAAAACAATGCGTGCTTTCGTCGTATCGTAGGGAGACATCTCCATGCGCACCACATCACCCACCACGAGGCGAATGAAACGTTTGCGCATTTTGCCCGAAATGTGGGCCAAAACTTCGTGACCATTGGTCATCTTCACCTTAAACATCGTTCCTGCCAACACGGCGGATACGGTTCCTTCAACCTCAATCGCCTTATCTTCTCCACCCTTCGCGCCTTTGCGAATTCTTGGCCCCGCATCGGGACGTGGCCCTGAGGGGCGTGCGGATCTGCCTCGTTGGCCGCCCGGTCTGTTGAAATTTGCCATATTCTTGTTCGTAGAGTCCTCACTATGTGCCATAAAAATTGATTCGTTACGGCTCAAGGACTCTCTCGATTTTTTAGCAATTGGCAATCCTAAAATAAAAAAAACCTCAAAATTTTGAGATTTTGCATTGACAGAACCCTCGCAGCCTCCTAGTTTTCGCGCCCCGCAGCAGCTCAACGGCCGCAGCGATGGGATTCTTCTCAAGTATTTCCTTCTCATTCATTGTAACTCCAACTGCTATCCTTAACTGCTAATCAAGTCTGTATGAAAACATTTTCCGCCAAGCCACAAGACGTGCAACGCACATGGCACATCATCGACGCCAAGGACAAAATCCTCGGTGCCGTAGCTGTTGAAGCCGCAGTTCTTCTCCGTGGCAAGCACAAGCCGATTTTCACCACGCACATCGACACCGGTGACTTCGTCGTCATCATCAATGCTGATCAAGTACGCTTCAGTGGCACCAAGGAAAACGACAAGATTTACACCCGCTTCACTGGGTTCGTTGGTGGCAAAAAAGTGGAAACTCCGCGCATGGTTCGTAAGCGTCGTCCCGTGCTCATACTTGAGCGCGCTGTTTGGGGCATGCTTCCGAAAGGCAGCCTTGGTCGCCAACAATACACCAAATTGAAAGTGTATGCAGGCGCCGATCATCCACACGCCGCACAACAACCCGTCGAGCGTACCATCGCCTAATTTCTTTACTCATTCCTTTCCCAATCAATTCCATGAGCGAAATCACTACCGCATCTGCCACAGGCCGCCGCAAAAACGCCATCGCACACGTTTGGCTTTCCGAAGGCTCCGGTCAAATCATCATCAATGGTCGCACCTTTGAAGAATACCTTCCCACCATCCCGCTGCAAAACACCGTTTTGCTTCCCTTCCAACACGGTCACCTGATCAACAAGTTTGACGTGAAAGTGGTTGCCAAAGGTGGCGGCATTCATGGTCAAGTCGGAGCGATCAGCCTCGGCATCTCCCGCGCTCTCACCCAGCTCGACCCCGAGATCCGCAAGCTCATCAAGCCACACGGTCTCCTGACCCGCGATGGGCGCATGAAAGAGCGCAAAAAAGCAGGCCGCCCCGGCGCCCGCAAACGCTTCCAGTTCTCCAAACGTTAATCCGTTTCCAAACTCTTTTTCAAAAAAACCGCATCCTCACCGATGCGGTTTTTTTGTGCTCAATTGTTCCCGTCTCTGGGGTCTCCGGGGTCACCATATGCGGTGATGAAATCAAGCGGTTTTTCCATGTTTTTTTAGGTATTCTGGATCGAATGGTTTTTGGTGCTTGAGCACTCCGCAGACTGGAAACGTAATAAGCTTCCACAACACGGCATGAGCGAAGCGAGTGTGTTCTCGGGCGATCGAGCAAAAAGGTCGACGCACCGAGAAAAAAAACAGCATCAGCCGAGCTTTTTACTCCGCTGGTGCTGCTTTGAGCTTGATCATGGAATGCGCTCAATTATGGCGCATCAGAGTCTTGTGTTTCTTTTCGGCGTCGTGAAAAGCGTTGCCCGACTTGATCAATCAGGTCATCAAGACCCAAACCTTTCGCTGTCCGCTGCGCGGCATAATAGACTTCAAGGGCGGAGATGCGGTTCGGTGTGGTCATTGGAGATATTTCGTTATTTGTTTTAGGAAACTTTCATGACTGAGAGTCAGAATCTCTAGCAGATAACGCTTGCGCCATGAAGTCGTGATTTTGCCGCACTGATCAAAACTAAGAAAACTCATTTCCCCTCTCCATGGTTGCTTTCATGCAACGACCTCGCTAAAGTCGCCAGCAGCTGAGGTTATTTTCTCAGTTGCGCGTGGCAATTACTCCACGTGCCATCGTGTGAAAACCTATATTAATCGATTTTCTTATGCTGCGAACCCTAATCTTTGCCTCAATCCTCGCCAGCAATTCCTGGGCGGGCGAATTTCTTCTGCTCTGCGGCGCGGAGGAAGTCTTTCAAATCGATCCCGCCGCGGATGCCACCGCTGCGCTATGGACTTGGCGGGCGAGGGATCGCCCAGAATTACCTGAAGCATTGCGCAATACTTTTCGCACCACATCCGAGTGCAAGCCACACAAGGACGGCAAACAGTTGTTGATTACCTCTTCAGGTGGCGGTTGCGCATTGTTAGAATTCCCTTCAGGTAAAGCGCTGTGGTGGGCGCGTGCGACCAATGCTCACTCGATCGAAGCCCTGCCCGGCGGATTGATCGCTGTGGCATCATCCGTCGGCAAGGGAGGCGATCAACTATTACTATACGATGAAACCATACCCATGAGCGCTATCGCACAAATTCCCTTGGCTTCGGCGCACGGGCTGGTTTGGGATGAAGCACGTCAATGCCTGTGGGCCTTAGGTTTTGATGAACTCATCGCCTGCACACTGAAGAACCGGATGCTCGTCGTAAAGTCGCGACACAAACTGCCTGATGACGATGGCCATGACCTGCGAGCTGTTCCCAACTCGGTCGATCTGATACTTTCAACACATACCAGTGTCTGGCGCTTTCATCGTGACGACGCTGTATTTCGTCCCGAGCCAATGCTCGAGCATCGAGCAAAAGTAAAATCGATTGACATTCATCCAGCGTCAAGCCGCATTGCCATGATTCAATCGACAAAAAAGCAATGGTGGTCGGACAGCGTCCATTTGTTCCTTCCCAATGCCAAACATAGCATCACGGATGCAATCTTATACAAAGCTCGTTGGTTAACTATAAAAGACTAAATTTTCCGATTTGATATCAAGATCTTAACGAACATCAGCAGCAATGGTCTCTTTGTTTGCGTGCGTTTCAGCCATGACTAAAACCTTGGCGGGATTTCGTGAAGTGGAGGAATTGGTGATCAAATTGGGATTTCGGATTCAAATAACATATCGATGACAATGGGCTGTCATCATCACTAACCAAAAGGAGAAGCCACGAACGACTTCTTCTAAGAAAAATTTGCTAGAGAAAATTCTCGATCAGCCAATCATCGCACCATACCCCGCGGCATCCATCAGGGAGTCCACCGAGGCGATGTCTTTGACGCGCATTTTGAAAATCCAACCTTTTCCGTAGGGATCAGTATTAACCAGCGCGGGATCAGCTTCCACTTCCGGATTGCCCTCGACGATTTCACCGGATATTGGTGCGTAGATGTCGCTTGCAGCTTTCACGGATTCAACAACCGCTGTCGGGTCACCAAGGTCCACGGATTTGCCCACGGCAGGCAGTTCGACAAAGACCACGTCGGTAAGCTCAGCTTGTGCATGGTCAGTGATGCCTACGGTAGCGATGTCGCCCTCAAGGCGCACCCATTCGTGAGACGAGTTGTATTTTAGATCAGTTGGGATGTTCATGTTGTCAGAGAGTTATGCGCCTTTTGATGCGAATTTGTAAAATGGTTTTTTGACGACCTTGGCAGAAAATTTGCGGCTACGGACATCGATGTTTACCAGTGTGCCGAGTTTGGTGTGAGCGATGGGCAGGTAGGCCATGCCAATGCCGGTCATCAGGCTCGGTGAAAGCACACCACTGGCAAGTTCTCCGATGACTTCACCTTCCGGTGTTTCTACGGTGTAGTGCGCTCGCGGTGGCGCACCTTTTTCGAGGTATTGCAGACCCACGAGCTTACGCGTTAGGCCATCGGCCTTCTGGGCAGCAAGAACATCGCGACCAATAAAATCACCTTTGTTAAGATCGACGAAAAATCCGAGTCCCGCTTCGAGCGGTGTCAATTCTTCCGAGAGATCATTGCCATTGAGTGGATAACCCATTTCGAGGCGCAGACTATCACGCGAGCCGAGTCCGCATGGTTTGGCACCAGCGGCAACATAGGCCTTGAGCCAATCGGGACCACTTGAGGCAGAGCTGAAAAACTCAAAGCCGTCCTCGCCCGTGTAACCCGTGCGACAGACGACGAGTTCTTCGCCTTGATGCGTGAATCGCAGGATGCCATTGCGCGGCGGAATTGTTTGCTCGGGGAAAAGTGCGCTAAACGATGCCACCGCAGTGGGGCCTTGCACGGCCATGCCAGCCCATAGATCGCTTTCGTTAGCGAGGGCAATGTCCTCGGGTTGATGACGAGCGAGCCAGAAAAAATCTTGTTCGATGCGCGATGCATTCACCACCAAGAAAAACGCATCGGCGGCCTCGCGGTAGATGATTAGGTCATCGATGACTCCACCTTTTCCATTGAGTAGGAGAGTGTATTGCCCGTCACCCGGCTGGAGCGCGGCGACATTGTTGGAGAGCATGCGATTGAGCCAACCCTCGGCACCAGCGCCGCGCACGATGAGTTGCCCCATGTGCGAAATATCAAAAATCCCGAATTTTTCGCGCACCGCGGCGTGCTCATCGAGGATCGATGTATACTGCACGGGCATGAACCAACCACCGAACGGCACCATTTTTGCACCCAATTCGATGTGTACTGATTCGAGCGGCGTGTGAAGTAAATTGTCTGACATTTCGACGCAAAAAATGACACATGCATCGTGCTTGTCAACCCCCAAGCTCTGGGCTAAAAAATTTCGCATGGCACAATGGCAGAATCCTCGAAAAAATTACAACTGGCTCGCATTCCCGAGCTTGTTACGCTTCATGATGCTACTGAGTGTATTGTCGTATGCACTCTCATGGGTAAATCCTGCGATCAGCCAGATGCTCGATTTTGATCGCGAAAAAATTCTTGCTGGAGAAGTCTGGCGATTGATTACCTTTCCGTTCATCCCAGAAAGGGTTGGTGGACTAAACTTGTTGACCATCGTTTTTCTCTACTTTGCGATTATGGTCTCATTTCTCATCAGTGATTCGTTAGAAAATTGTTGGGGTATTCTCAAGACCTCGGTGTTTGTTTACGTGACTTGGATTTTGTTGATCATCGGTGGCATGATGGTATCGGGCACATCCGGCAATGGCTTAGTGATTGCCTCAATCGCGTTCTGTGTGTTCGGCACCTACTACCCGCGCTACGAGTTCCGCTTGTTTTTCTTTCTCCCTATACCCGTGGGATTTCTCGCCGCCATCGCAGGCGCATTTCTGGTATACAATGCCGTCACGAGCCTAACAGGATTAGCGACGAGTGGAGCCGGTGTGCTTGCCTATTTGCTCTTCGTTGGACCTGACATTCTGCGGGGTAAAGTGCAATCGATCAAGCAAATCGGACGACGACACACTTTCAAAAAACGCACTTTGCGTGAGACGGCGAGTTTCAATTGCTGTGTCGTCTGCGGTGCCACTGAGCTCAGTCATCCCGACGCAGAATTCCGCGTCGCGGCAGATGGCAAGGAGTATTGTCATGAACATCTGCCGAAGGATGGGTGAGTCATTATGCGTTGATCGGGAATGTGCACGCTAAGATATCAGATATTCCGCTTGAACATGGCACACTCTCTGCCAGCATCGGCGGCTGATGAATGCGAGTGTGAAGCGGAGCGCAGGAGTATTATTGCCAGCGTTTTCCCCGCGGAGAGAGGGTGATTTGGGCATCGGCGACACGCGTGCGCTGAGCGAGTGGATGCATTGGGCCGCGGCGCACAAGGTAGGATTTTTGCAGTTACTACCGATCAATGAAACGGGCTCGGATGATAGTCCTTACAATGCGATTTCATCAGTAGCCTTGGAGCCGCTGTATTTGACCATGGAAGATGTGCCGGGCTTGAGCGCGGAAGAACTGGCCACGGCGCGGGCGAAACTAGGAAGCGAAGTGATCGGTGATCGCCTCGTACACTATACCACCGTGCGCACGATGAAACGCATGCTGTTAGAGATTGCCTATGCGCAGTTTCCCCATTCGGCTTCTGTTGTCGAAAAACAAGAGTTCGAGATTTTCCAGCGCAAGGAAGCTACTTGGTTGCAGGACTATACCTTATTTCGCTGGTTGATGAATCGAGCTCATGGCAGCGAGGCGTGGGATCTGTGGCCCAAGGATTTTTCCGATCCCGAGCTAGCCCGTGCCTATTGGCAAAACCAACGCATTAAGCAGGGCGATGCCGTGGTGCGCGAGCGTACATTTTTTTCATGGGTGCAATGGCTGTGCTTCCGCCAATGGCGTGCGCTACGCGCTCTCGGCGATGAACTCGGCGTGAAACTCATGGGCGATATCCCGATCGGCATCTCCTACTACTCGGCGGATGTGTTTTTTCAGCGCGAAAATTTCGATCTCGATTGGTGTGGTGGCGCGCCTCCAGAAACCATGTTCAAGCATGACCGCTTCATCCAGCAATGGGGCCAAAACTGGGGCATTCCTCTCTATCGTTGGGAGGAGATGACTGAACAAGGTTACCCGTGGTGGAAACAACGCATCGCCAAGCTGACGGAAATTTTTTCGATGTTTCGCATCGATCACATTCTTGGATTTTATCGCATCTATGCTTTCCCGTGGCGGCCCCAACGCAATCTCGAATTTCTCGATCTCAGCCCTGAAGAAGCCGCCAATCTTACCGCTGGTAGGCGGGCCCAATGGGCGTGGAGGCCTGATGACAACGAGGAAAACAAACGTGCGAACTGTGCCGATGGTGATCACCGACTGCGTGCGATTCTCGAAGCCGCTGGCGATTGCGAAGTCATCGGCGAAGACCTCGGCTGCGTGCCCGAATACGTGCGCCCGCATCTGGAATCACTCGGCATCGCCGGCTTCCGCATTCCTCATTGGGACTCACGCGATGGTCACGTGATCCTCGGAGAGGAACTTCCTGAGTGCTCATTTGCCACCTATGCGACTCATGATCACGATACCTTGTCCTCACTATGGGAAGGATTTCGCGCCGCTGCTGCCGGCGAAATCGATCCCGACGCCATCGAAGAAGGCAAGTCGAACCTGCGCATGATAGGCGAGTTTGCCGGCATTGCCGAGGCAGATATCGTGCTGCCCGTGTATACTCACGAAGTCCGCTGGCACTTGATCGAGGCATTACTGCAATCGCGCTCACGCTACGCTGCGATCATGATCACCGATCTCTATGGCATGAGCGACCGCTTCAACATGCCCGGTACTCTAGGCGGAGAAAATTGGCGTTTCCGCCTCCCCTTCACCATCGATGACAGCAAAAAAGACCGCACTCTCGGCGCTGAAGCGGTGAAATTGGGCAAAACCATCATCAAGGCAAACCGTTGAGTATCAACGAAATAATTCTGCGTTAAGAAACAAGACAGAAAATTATCAATTGCATGCTTGCGTTTCATCTAGGAAAGTTCTTATGCTCCCCAACGTGAGCAAACGAGTACGACTGAAAGAGGTAGCGGAACGAGCAGGAGTCGCGGTAAATACGGCATCGACGATTTTGAATCGCCGTCCGAATTCTTGGGCATCGAAGGAAACCGAAGCGCGTGTTTTCGCTGCTGCAGAGGAAATGGGCTACCGGCCCAACAAAACAGCGCGCGCGCTGCGCTCTGGTCGCTTTCACGCCATCGGGCTCATCATACAAGACGTCACCAATCCGTTTTTCTGTACTATCGCCGATGAACTTGAGGCTGCCGTCGAAGAGCGCGGCTATGATTTGCTCGTCGAAAACTGCCGCTCCTCTCAGGTGCGGGAGAAGCACTTGCTGACCGAGCTTTCAGATCTGGAAGTCGATGGCTCGGTGCTATGGTTGAGCAACAATGAGACCTTTCGCGATGATCTCGAGCAGATGTTTCAACAAGGCCAAAACGTCGTGGCACTGGGCAATGGCGTTCCCGAGACACCGGTGCCCGTCGATGCCGTACTCAGTGATTTCACTCAGGGATTGCAAGATGCCGTTGAGGATCTTTGCCGCCGTGGCCACAAGCGATTCGCATTTCTTAGCGCCCATGCGGAGGGCACCTATGATGGCTCGCGCTCGCTTCTTTTCCAACAAATGCTAGCCAAGGCCGGTATCCCAGCGAGTGATGTTCATCTCCTCCAAACAGGACACCGCATCGATCAAGCGTTTGAGACTTTTCGCAAATTCCTCACAGATTGCGGAAAAAATCACCCCACTGCACTCGTCGCCATGAACGACATCGCCGCTCTCGCCTGCATGCGCGCGGCGACGGAGGTAGGGCTTTCCGTGCCAAAGGATCTGTCGATTGTAGGCGTTGATGATATCCCGCTCTGCGCCTATTTGCCAATCAGCCTCAGCTCGATTCGACAACGCTACAAAATGATCACCAAAGCCGCTGCCGATTTGCTGATTCAGCGTATCGAGAACCCTGATGACCCCATTCTGAGCGTGCCTCGCCAAATTGTTTTCCCGACGATTTACACACCGCGCGAGAGTGTCGGCCAGGTCTGAAATTTCACAGCCTATTAGCCCTTCCACTAGATTGATCGCTCACCTCAAGATTAGCTGTCACAAGGAAGGCTTCAAAAGCCTCGCAGTCCTGCTACTTTCATTTCTCCTAACCTTTGCCGCAGGGGCAGTAGGCGCCCTCGCTTCCGTCTCTGCGCAGCAAACCTATGCCTTGATCAAGCAACCAACCTGGGCTCCGCCGGCGTGGATTTTCGGCCCCGTTTGGACATCGCTCTACGTGCTGATGGCGCTCGCCGCGTGGTTAGTATGGCGACAACGTGAACGCATGCGCATCGACATCGCACTCATTGTATACGCGGTACACCTCCTCATCCAAGCGCTCTGGAGCTGGTTGTTTTTTGGCATTGGCCGCGCTGATCTGGCCATGCTCGATATCCTTATTCTCGGCACGATAATCGCCTGGCTAACTTTTGTCTTCTGGCGCGTCGATCGCCTTGCTGGCATCTTTTTCACACCCTACTTGCTCTGGGTTACTTTCGCCACCATCCTGAATGCCTCCCTCTGGTATCTGAACGGCGGAAAACTACCCATGTAGATCCAACCATGAGCGCTACATTACCTTGTCGCTCTTGTTCACCCAGTCGGAATAAGTCTGATTCAAACGCTTGCGCATGCATTGTGAATAACTTGAGGGGAAGTTCGCAGACGACCATTTTAGTGCTTCACCTATTCCCAGAAAACTCAACCACTCATCAATCCCTGCTAATGCTTTTTGAGGGGTAAACGCCGATGTTTTTAAGATTTACAAATATTTTAGAATAGTCGAGAAACACAATAAACCGTTGATAGTAAAGGGCTTATCCACGAATCACCTTTACCGTTATGTTTTTGCGTAAAAAATCAGCAGCGCTGCGGAGCGATAGCGAGAGCAGACGAAGACAACGCCCATTTGCAGAAATATGATTCATTATGAATCATGTGAATAACTCGTGAAAAACCTCGAAAATGCAGCGAGCTGAAGCTTTTTCGAATCTTTTTGAACAAATTGTTTGGTCAATACGTCCTATATCCCGTAACAATCGTTTCGCAACCATGATCCGAGCCATCGCACCATTCGCACTTGTCTTGATTTCCCTCTCCGAGCTTCGCGCGCAGCCAGTAGCCGGCGCGAAACCGAGCACCACCGTCGCAGTCACGCAGGATCGAGACAAAGCGATTTACGATTGGCAAAAGCGCCACAGCGAGGTGCTCGAACTCGGTAAAAAAGGCTCGGTCGATGTCGTCATGCTCGGTGACTCGATTCTTCACTACTGGGCGGGTGAGCCAAAGGCCCCGATCGCGCGGGGTCAAGACTCATGGGACGAATTATTCCAAGGCAAAACAGTAGCTAACCTCGGCTTCGGTTGGGATCGGATAGAAAACGTTTTGTGGCGTGTTCAAAATGGTGAGCTCGCGGAACTGAAGCCTAAAATCGTCGTATTGATGATCGGCACCAACAATCTCGAATGGAATAACGCCAAAGACATCCGCATTGGCGTCCAGGCACTCTGCGCCGCCATCCACGCTGCCGCTCCTGAGTCTCAATTGCACGTACTCGGCGTATTGCCACGCACTTTGCCAGCAAAACTGTTAGCCAAGCCGCATGAGGTCAACGCGCAACTGCACCATCATCTATCAGGAAAAGACAAGGTACACTTTCATGATCTCAGCGAGGCCTTTCTCGATGCCGAGGGCCAGCTCCAAAGCAAACTTTTTAGCGATGGGCTGCATCCTAATCAGCAAGGCTACTCCCTACTAGCCAAATCACTGCGCCAAGTCATCGCACGCTGAGATTCTCAGAGATCAGACGTAAGGCTTGACCAGCGCCGCAATCCTGCGAAAAATAATTACGGACATGGCAAGCACGCGCAACATTGGCATCATCGCAGGAAACGGAGTCTACCCGTCCACATTCGCGCGGGCTGCTCGCGCCCAACAAATGCCTCTCCAGCTTCACGTCGCAGCATTTCAAAACGAAACGGACGAGGCCAAACTCCATGGATTAATCGATTCCCTCGAATGGATGCGCGTCGGGCAACTAGGTAAAGTGATTCGCTACTTCAAGGAGCACAACTGCACGGAAGCAATCATGGTGGGGCAAATTTCGCCCAAAAACCTCTTCGATCTGCGTCCCGATTTTCGGCTACTATTCATGCTTGCCAAAGTCAAGGAACGCAATGCCGAGAGCCTCTTCGGAGCCGTGGCCGCAGAGTTGGAAAAAGACGGCATCACCCTGCTGCGCGCGGACAGCTTTATGAGCCACCTGCTCGCTCCAGAAGGTCACATTTTCGGACCAAAACTCAAAGCCCGAGCGTGGGATGATGTGCATTTTGGGAAAAAAATCGCGAAGGAAAGCTCGCGTCTCGACATCGGCCAAACCGTTCTCGTGCGCCACGGCACCGTCCTCGCCGTAGAGGCATTTGAAGGCACAAATGCCTGCATAACACGCGGCGGCGAACTCGGACGCGGCAAGACCGTGACCATGGTTAAGGTCAGCAAGCCCAATCAAGACATGCGCTTCGATATCCCCGTTATCGGTTCCCAAACCATCCGCAGCTGCGCCGATGCCGGAGTCTCCGTCATCGCTATCGAGGCTGGAAAAACCTTGATGCTCGAAAAAGACCTTGTCGATCAACTTTGCCAAGAACACCACATCACGGTGGTGGGTTTCGGGGCGTGAGGGAAAAACAAATTTGTGTTAGATTTGATTGCGATCACTTAATTATAAGCTTGAGCTAAAAAATGGAATTTCCATGACCCTCGATTTGAGCCATTGTTAGAGCATGTAAATGATACAAACCGTATCACGGCGAATCCGAAGTAATGTGAGGTCGTCCATGCATTCGCGACATGGGAATGTAAAAACTAACGAACTCATCGGGCTGATTCACCTCGCACAATTTTATGCGATTGTATGGCAACTCAGAAATCGCAATTTGCTGCCTGTGCTGTTTCTCGATGGCAGTGCGCAGGCATTGATCAGCTATCGCAATACAATCTCGGGCTGATGTTGATTTTCGACAATAGTCGTGAGATTTCTGAACCGCTCATGCAAGAGACGATGACAGCGATGCACCAAGAGGAAATCCTATTTGCCACCCTGCGCGTGCCTCATCAGCAGAAATGAGAGCAATGGATGTTATGACTGCGCACCTTTGCCCATTCCTTACTTGCTTTCTCGGTGTGAATTTTTTATCAACAGCAGCAGATGATCGATGCACACCATCACCTATGGCAGTATGCGCCCGAAGAGTATCCATGGATTCCTCCTGGCTCCGCTCTGGCGGATCATTTTTTGTTAGAGCAACTGCATCAGGTGACGACTCAAGCAGGAGTTAGTGGCACCGTAGTTGTGCAGGCTCGTCAGACGGTAGCAGAAACTCAGTGGCTGCTCGGCCTCGCGGCCAAGTCACCCGTGATTCGCGGCGTGGTCGGATGGTTGCCCTTACGCGACGAAGGCATCACAGCCTTGCTCGATCACTTTCAGCACGAATCAGCACTCAAGGGACTGCGCCACGTCTTGCAGGAAGAAGACGATGCGTTTTTCCAATGCGCGGATTTTCATCGCGGACTTGCTGCCTTGGCCCTAACTCATTTGCGCTATGACCTGTTGGTTTTTGAGCGACAATTGGACATCGCCACCACGATGATTGATCGACATCCCGAACTACCGATCATCATCGACCACATTGCCAAACCAGAGATTCATCGTGGACGCATCAGCGAGCGCTGGAAAAAAGGCATGCAGGAAATCGCCAAGCGCGATCATGTCATCGGCGTCAAATTATCGGGCATGGCTACCGAGGTGCGCGATGAGGAGATTTGCGAGGATACCTTACGCGCTTATGCTGAGGAAACGATTGCCATTTTCGGCACGCGCCGGGTGATGGTAGGCACGGACTGGCCCGTCGCACTGCTGCGGCTATCCTCCTATCAGCAATGGATCGATTTCCTGCGCGATTTGCTCGATCGATTGACACCCGGAGAACAAAAAGCCATTCTCACCGACAACGCTGCGCGTTGCTACTCGCTCTAACAAAAAAATTCCCGATACATTATTATGGATTACGCAACCAAACAACGCTGGGTGGAACTCGTCGAATTTCTCGGCGGCACACGTGCCTTTGCCCTTACTTGGCACCAACGACTCGTTGCTTGCTACAATGAGAAACACCGCAGTTACCACACCCTGCAACACATCGATGAATGCCTTGAAGAACTCGATGAAATCGAAGGTGATGAAGAACGCCTCGCGTTGATCGAAATCGCTTTGTGGTTTCACGATGCCGTTTACGAACCGCTCGCGAAAGACAACGAAGAGCGCAGTTTTGCGATGGCGAAAGAATTCATGCTGGAATGTGAGGCCACAGAATCCGTGATCGAATTTGTGCGCGACATGATTATAGCCACCAAAAAGCATCACGCCAAAGATGACATGGATGCCGCCATCATGATCGGTCTCGATCTCAACATTTTTGCGCGTGAGCCAAAGCGCTACTCGGAGTATGAAAAACAGATTCGCGATGAGTTTTCCACTGTGCCATTAGCAGAATACTGCAGCAACCGCGCGGCAATTTTGGAGGAATTTCTTGCCCGCCCTGTCATTTACGAGAGTGAGACCATTCGCGATGTATATGAAGAACAAGCGCGCTTCAATCTGGAAACAGCGGTCGCACGCCTAAAAAGCGGCATCGCCTGATGACAGGTAATTTATTTTTGAAACAATCCACATACCTTATTCGTAGTATCACACAATATGACAGTTTATCGAAATATCACCATGCTCCTAGGTTGTTGCGCCATCGCGACAGCTCAGGAATTCCGCCCACTTTTTAATGGAAAAGACCTCACTGGCTGGAAAGGTCAAGGCTACGAGGTCAAAGATGGAATGATCACCTGCACGCCAAAAGGCAGCAATTTGATGACCGAAGAACGATTTTCTCATTACATTCTCGATTTCGAATTCTTGCTACCTCCTGGTGGTAACAACGGACTCGGCATTCATTATCCCGGAGCAGGTGACGCCGCCTATGTCGGCATGGAATTGCAAATTCTCGACGATACCTCTGACCAATACAAAGACCTCAAGGACTATCAATTCCACGGCTCGATCTACACCATGGTGCCTGCCAAAAAAGGCCACCTCAAGCCTCTAGGCGAGTGGAATCATGAGCGTGTTACCGTTCTTGGCAATACTGTGAAAGTCGAGCTTAACGGCACCGTCATCACCGAGGCCAACCTTGATGAATTGCAAGCAAAGTTCCCCCAACACCAAGGAGTCAAGCGCCGCGCTGGGCACATCAGTTGGTGTGGTCACGGTGATCCTGTTGCATTTCGCAACATCAAAATTGCCGATCTTGCTCCTGCCGCCAAGGCCGAGGAATGGAAAGCGCAAGGTTTCACTCCGTTGTTTGATGGCAAATCACTTGCTGGCTGGAAACTCCCTGAAGGCGGTGAGGCACATTGGGTTCCTGTGAATGGAGTCTTGAAGTACGATGGACGCAGTAAAGATATTTGGTCAGAGAAAGAATACGGCGATTTCACCATGAAGCTCGATTGGCGCTGGAATGGTGTAGGTCCAACGCAAGCACGTCCAGTGATAAATGCACAAGGCGATGAGACTGGTCAGACCTTGCAAGTCGAGGAACTCGATAGCGGCGTTTACATGCGCGGAAATATCAATTCCCAAGTCAACTTGTGGAACTGGCCTGTAGGCTCGGGCGAAGTCTATGGCTATCGGACTAACAAAGGACTTTCGCCCGAAGTACGTGCAGGTGTGACGCCAAAGGAAAAAGCAGATCGTCCCGCAGGTGAATGGAACCGCATGGAAATCACTATGAAGGGCGATCGTCTCACCGTGATTCTCAACGACAAAATAGTAATCGATCAAGCACAACTCCCCGACGTGCCCGTGAAAGGACCCGTTGGTTTACAAAACCATGGTAGCTCGTTAGACTTTGCGAACATCTGGATCAAAGAACTGTAATCCAGCGATCAAAAAAATACCGCTCGTCCGAGGTTGCTTCACAACTTCACAACTTCGCAACGAGCGGTTTTTTTATGCTCATTTTCTGCCACTTAGCCAACAACCAAGTTAAGCAATCGGCCTTGCACATAGACGACTTTGCGCATGGACTTGCCGTCGGTGTATTCCTTGATTTTCGGCGAGGCCAAGGCAACGGCTAATACGGTTTCTTCGTTAGCATCAGGCGCTACGGCGATGCGATCGCGCAGCTTGCCGTTGACTTGCACCACGAGTTCAATTTCGTTTTCGATCAGAGCTTCGGCATCGAACTCCGGCCATGCTTGATGGTAGAGCATCGGTGAACCGGGTGCCAAAATCTCTTGCAATTGCTCAGCGATGTGCGGCGCAAAAGGATTGAGCAAGCGCAGGAAGATCAGGAATTCATCTAACGGAACTTTATCAGCTTGCGTAAAGGCATTGGTGCAGATCATCATCTGCGAGATTGCGGTGTTGAATGCCATGCGCTCGATGTCATCGGTGACTTTTTTGATCGTCTCGTGCACGACTTTGCGCAACTTGGCATCGCTGCAAGCAGAGCTTTGAATGCGCGAAGAGATTTGCCACTCACCTGATTGGTTTTCCTCCATCGCGACACGCCATACGCGTGCCAAGAAGCGGTGTACGCCCTCGACGCCCTTCATTTGCCACGGTTTCACCTGCTCCAGCGGGCCCATGAACATTTCGTAAAGACGCAAGGAGTCGGCGCCATACTCACGGATGACGTCATCAGGGTTGACCACGTTACCGACTGACTTCGACATTTTTTGTCCATCTTCGCCGAGGATCAATCCTTGGTTCACCAGTTTTTGGAATGGCTCCGCGTTACTCAAATGGCCGAGGTCAAACAACACCTTGTGCCAGAATCGCGCGTACAGCAAATGCAGCACGGCGTGTTCGGTGCCGCCGACATAGAGATCGACAGCGCCAACTTTACCATCGCCACCCAGCCAATACTGCTCGGCTTCTTTGGAAATGAATGCTTCTTCATTGCGTGGATCACAGTAGCGCAAGTAGTACCAGCAAGAACCCGCCCATTGCGGCATGGTGTTGGTTTCGCGCTGGGCAGTCTCGCTGTATTTGATCCAATCGGTAGCTTTGATTAAGGGACCGCGCGGATCACCCGTTGGCTTGAAGTCTTCCAATTCTGGTTGCAACAAGGGCAATTCGCTCGCAGGAATCGCGGCGTGTTGACCATTCTCCCAAATGATCGGAAAGGGTTCGCCCCAGTAGCGTTGACGCGAGAACAACCAGTCGCGTAATTTGTATTGCACCTTGCGCGCTCCTTTGCCTTCTTTTTCTAACCAATCGATCATCGCGCGTTTCGCATCAACCGTGGGCATGCCATCGAGGAACCCGGAATGGATCGCTGTGCCATAGTCGGTGTAGCCTTTCCAATCGTCGCCATCTTTCAAGGGCTCCACCACTTGAACAATCGGCAAGGCAAATTTTTCGGCAAAGGCAAAATCGCGCTCGTCGTGGGCGGGCACGGCCATGATCGCTCCGGTTCCATAACCCATCATCACGTAGTCGGCGATCCATACGGGAATGTTTTCTCCATTGACGGGATTGATCGCATACGCACCAGTGAACACCCCGGTTTTATCTTTGTTCATCTCACCGCGCTCCATGTCGGACTTGATGACGCAGGCTTGTACGTAGGCCTCTACTTCAGATCGTTGAGCCTCGGTGGTGATTTCAGCAACCAAGGGATGTTCGGGAGCCAGCACCATGTAAGTCGCGCCAAATAAGGTATCGGGCCGCGTTGTGAATACGGTAACTTTGTGCGCACCGACTTCAAAATCAACCGTCGCGCCCTCGCTCTTGCCGATCCAGTTTTTCTGCAATAACTTGATGCCTTCGGGCCAATCCAATGCTTCGATCTCATCGATCAAACGTTCGGCATACGCGGTAATGCGCAGCATCCATTGACGCAACGGACGACGCTCGACGATATGGCCTTTGTTGCGCCACTCATCAACCTCTTCGTTAGCCAGCACAGTACCCAAATCGGGCGACCAGTTGACGGGAGCTTCATGCACGAAGGCCAAACGTACGGCATCGATCTGCTCGCGAGTCCATCCCTCAGCTTGCAGTTCGCTCACAGGCTTGGCTTTTTGCTCAGCTTCGTTATAATACGAATGATAAAGCTGCAAGAAAATCCACTGTGTCCAGCGCACGTAGGAAGGATCGGTGGTATCGACTTCACGATCCCAGTCATAGGAAAATCCCAAGTTCTGCAATTGCTTGCGGAAATTTTTAATGTTCGCCTCGGTGGTCACGCGAGGGTGCTGCCCCGTCTTGATAGCGTATTGTTCGGCGGGCAATCCAAACGCGTCCCAGCCCATCGGGTGCAACACATTGAAGCCACGGCAACGCTTGAAACGGGCCAAAATATCGGTCGCGGTGTAGCCTTCCGGATGACCGACGTGAAGGCCGGCGCCGGAGGGATAAGGGAACATATCGAGCACGTAAAACTTCGGCTTCAAGGCATCGAAATCCGCATCGCCAGGTCCTGGAGTGCGGAATGTTTTTTCGAGATCCCAACGATTTTGCCATTGGGATTCAAAAACATCATAAGGAAATGGTTTGCGGCGCTCGGACATGGTCTCGTAATCTCGTTGTTATTGAGGGGCGGGAGATTGGCGGATTTTTCGGAAAAAGCAAAGCATTTCCATCAACCTGCGCACCGCTCAGCCTACTCATCCAAGCGTGCCAAAAAGGCCTCGGCGGCTTCGCGATGTGCCACTTGCTTGTCGAGAGATTGCTTGTCCCAGGTGCGTGCCATCATCGAAAGGCGCGGGTTTTTCAGGAAAAACTCTCGGTGATCGGCAATGAAGATCCAGAACAAGCCATCCCACACCGCGCACCAATCGCCACTCGGTTCGTCGGACATTTTTTTCACATAGTTCGATCCCGAGAGATACGGTTTGGTGGTAAATGTGCCACCGTCAGCAAATTGTGACATCCCATAGACATTCGGTACCATCACCCAATCATAGGAGTCGACAAACATCTCCATGAACCAACGATACACATCATCGGGCTTGATGCGGCAGAGTAGAAAAAAGTTCCCCAGCACCATCAGTCGCTCGATGTGATGGCAGTAGCCTTCCGCGAGCACCTGACGGATCACCCGATCCACAGGACCGATGCCCGATGTCCCATCATAGAAGCACGATGGCATCGAACGTGTGAAACCCCAGAAATTTCGCACACGAATCGCACGACCATGAAACCGATAAATTCCCGCCAAAAATTCCCGCCAACCGATCACCTGACGCACGAATCCCTCTAACGAATTCATCGGCACTTCCGCCTGCCGCGCGAGCACCGCCGCCACCACGTTGCGCGGATCAAGCAAGCCGATGTTGAGCATCGGCGTGATCGCAGAGTGATAGAGAAAGGTATGTCTCACCGCGATAGCATCCTCGTAGATGCCGAACTCATCGAGTCGCTCGTTGATAAATTGCACCAACCAACGCAGAGAATCAACCCGCGTGACCGGCCAACGGAATCCATCCATGGTTCCTAGGTGATGAGAAAAATTCCGCTGCACATATGCACGGGCTTCACTCAAATCGCCATTGGCACACCATGGCTCACGCACCACCTGGTGCTTCGCTGGGAGCTTTTTCCGATTCTCTTCATCGAAGGACCAACGCCCTCCCAACGGACCATCGTTTTCGTCGACCAAAACCTTCATACGTTTGCGCTGCGCTTCATAAAACCGCGCCATGAAGGGCTTTTTACGACCCGCCAATTGTAGTTCCAAAAAATCTGGCGGACTCAGAAAATGCGGACTCGGCGAGATCTGCAAGTTAACCTTGTTGCGTAGCGCCCAAGCCTGCAATCGACGCGATAGCAAATCATCGTGCGGATCAGCCAAGTGCAAATGTTTCACCGCGCGAGGCAATATTTTCCCCAACAAAACATCACTGCGTACAGGCTCAGCACAGGGGCAATCAACATAGATAACCTCATGACCACAAGCGTGTAACTCCGCCTGATAGGCCTTCATGCTAGCGCGATGAAGCAATAGCTTTTGCTGATGAATCAAACAGGGCCATTGCGGATCGTTGCCGAAAAACAACGGGTCTTCGATCAAATAAATCACCCGCCCTTTTTCCACCGCAGGGTGCTCGGCAAACAATTGGTGCGGATAGATGAGAGTCGCGTCCATCACTCACAAACGTCTTGGTTGCCGATCTGCTTTGGCATACGCGAAGCGTGCCAGCGGCGTGATGCCAAAATAAGTATCCAGCGCAGTCGAGGCCACAGACTCCAGCGCGCACAAGTCAAGCGAACCATCATCTGCCACCGACTCGGTCTGCACAATGCTCACTCTTCCAATGATCATCAGCGTGCCATTTGCCGCGATATCGAGAACGTCCTCGAGCACCATACCAATGCGCAAGCGCGATTCCTTCACAAAGGGAGCCGCGTATGAATCTTCCCAATGCTCATGCAATCCCGTAGCCGAAAACTCCGATACCTCCCGTGGATAGCGCGCCGAGCATTGATGCGCGGCATCGACCATGCCCACATGCACATGATTGATCGTATACACTTTCGTTTCCAGAATGTTAGCCAGAGTATGACGCTCCACGACATCAGGCCTGCTAATCATGCCGAGCAACGCGGGATTCGACCCCAGATGCACCACACTCGAAAACGGAGCAAGGTTGGTCTGTCCTGATGCATTCACAGTACCAATCAAGCAAATCGGCTTCGGTCCGGGCAGTGAGGTGGCAAATTGCACCCGCACCAATTTATCCATGGCGTGAATGTCGCCAGCAGTTATCGTTCGCATATGAGGCGCCAACCTAACGCGCCTTTTGGAAAATGCAACTGAAGCGTGTCATGCATCTAGGTTGTGATTTCGCCCCCCCCCCTTGCTTTCCTCCGACACAATCTTGCATTTTTTCGTCGTTTCCTATAACATTGCCAACACCCGATGATCATTGACATTCTCACGCTATTTCCCGAGATCGCTCTAGCTCCTTTAAGCGAGAGCATCATCAAGCGTGCACAAGCAGCAGGCGTGGTCACCATCCGCGCACATCAATTGCGCGATTGGGCCACCGACAAGCATCAGAAAACCGACGATACACTCTGTGGCGGAGGGCAGGGCATGCTACTCAAGCCCGAGCCATTGTTTGCCGCCATTGAGGAGTTGCGAGGCCCTGATACCTTGGTGATTTTGATGACACCACAAGGGCGCATGCTAAAACAAAAGACCGTGCAAGAGCTATCCACACGCGAGCACATTCTCCTGGTCTGCGGCCATTACGAAGGCGTCGATCATCGCGTCATCGAAAACCTCATCGACCTCGAACTCTCCATCGGCGACTACATTCTGACCAATGGCGCGATCGCAGCAGCTGTGCTCACCGATGCTATCGTCCGACTCTTGCCTGGGGCTCTCGGAGATGAACGCTCGCATGAACAAGAATCTTTTGCCGATGAAAATATGCTAGAATCACCCGCTTATACCAAGCCTGCTGAATTTCGTGGAATGAAGGTTCCCGAGGTTCTGTTATCCGGTCACCACAAAAACATCGCCGCATGGCAGCAAGAAAAAGCGTTAGAACGAACACAACAAAACCGTCCGGATCTGATGAAACAGGCTCAAGACTTTCAGCCGTAGGACTTGATATCAAGATGTATCAAAAATCCTTCACGCAGCGGAATCCCGTATGATTCGTTGGAGATTGGCTGTCTTGAGAATGCCTCGCGCCGGATCGATAGCGAAAGCAATACGAATCGTGACAGAGAAACGATCCTCCTTTGGTCACGCGATGCGGCATGCCACTGGATTTCTCTCCGGTTTCTCGATTGACCCAAGTCTCTGGGCCTTGTGGATTGTCGCTAGGGCTTACTTGAAAATAATCGGGATCATAAAAATCACTGCAAATCTCCCACACATTGCCCGCCGTGTCATAGATTCCAAAGCGATTAGGTGCATAACTTTTCACGGGAGAACTAAAGGCGAATCCATCCTTCGCCGTGTTTTCATTAGGAAATTCACCCTGCCAACTATTGCACATCGGCTTGCCATCAAGCATCGGCTTATCGCCCCATACGTAAAGTGTTTGCACCAAGCCGCCACGACTCGCATACTCCCACTCCGCCTCAGTAGGCAAGCGCTTGCCCGCCCACTTGGCATACGCCGCCGCATCCTCGAAGGTTACGCAGACGACAGGAAAATTTTCTTTGCCGTCAATGCTACTCGCCTTGCCCATCGGCGCGCGCCAATTCGCATCGGTGTCCCATTTCCACCAATTCAAATACTGCCCTGGCGCAGTCGGATCACCTTGGGTATGGGATAGTGGAATGAAAACAATCGAACCTTGCTTGAATGGAAACGGCGGCAGAGATGCCAGCGCCTCCTGCGGAAAGTCTTCCGGCTTCGCCTCCCGCTCTGCATAGGTCACATAGTTGGTCGCTTTCACAAAGGCCGCAAACTGCGCATTGGTCACCTCCGTCTCATCGATCCAGAAACCATTCACCCGCACCTTGTGCTGAGGTTTTTCTTCAGGAAACTCCTTGGGACCATACTCCGTTTGAAACAAGCCGCTCGTGCCCATCATGAATTCGCCGCCAGGCAATTTCACCATGCCCTCTTGCACCACATGCTCCACAGCCGCAGGCTGCGGTAAGGGTGTCAGCGTCGGTTGTTTGCGACAACTCCCTTGCATCATCAGCAGAAGAAAAGCCCCCGCCACAAAGATGACCGAGCGCGGTGGCATAACGAAATAGATTTGCTTCATTTGGTTCTGGAACTTGCCTTATGATAATGGTTTTCTTGCCCCACGCCATGACAAAATTTCGCCCATGCATCGACCTTCATAACGGTCAGGTAAAACAAATCGTCGGCGGTACCCTGCGCGATGATGGGGCCGGACCGCGCGAAAATTTCGTCTCGGAAAAAAGCGCAACTTGGTATGCCGAAACCTATCGCCGCGATGCCCTCATGGGTGGTCACGTGATTTGTCTTGGCCCAGGCAACAACGAAGCCGCACACGAGGCACTCGCCGCATGGCCGGGCGGCTTACAAATCGGCGGTGGCATCCGCCCCGATAACGCCGCAGCTTGGCTCGATGCCGGAGCGAGCCATGTGATCGTCACGTCCGCGCTCTTTGATACCAGTGGACGATTTCTCCACGATCAACTCAGCGCGTTCGTACGTGAAGTCGGACACGAGAAATTGGTCATCGATCTCAGTTGCCGCCGCACCACACGCGGATGGACCGTGGCCATGAACCGTTGGCAAACACTCACTGAGCTCGATATCAACACCTCCACTCTCGACATGCTCGCTGGGCATTGCGCGGAATTTCTTATTCATGCCGCCGACGTCGAAGGCCTCTGCAATGGCATCGATGAAGAGCTTGTTTCCTTGCTGGGGGCTTGGGGTCAAATCCCGCAAACCTATGCCGGAGGTGTTGCCGTCCTCGCCGATGTGCAAAAAGTTCACGATCTCAGCCATGGTCGCATCGATGTCACCGTCGGCAGCGCGCTCGACTTATTCGGCGGTAGCGGAGTGAAATATACCGACCTCCTCGCCTTCAATCAACGCTAAAACCTCTCGACTCTTTTCCATGCTCATTGACTCCCACTGCCACCTCGCCTCACACAAATTCGATTCCAGCGAACTCGACGACATCGTTGCCCGCGCCCGCATGCTCGGAGTGCAAAAAATGGTCTCACTCGCGACCTGCCTCGATGACATTGATGCCAATCTCACGATTGCCGACACCTATCCCGGCATCGGCATCTGCGTTGGCATCCACCCCTGCGATGTCCACAATGCGCCCGACGATGCCGTTTCCATCATCGAAACTCACACCGGCGATCACCGCGTCGTCGGCATCGGCGAAACAGGGCTCGACTACTACCATCCCGCGCCCGATGGCTGGGATGAAGAAACATTTCGCCAACGTCAGCGCGATTTCCTCGAACAACATTTTCTGTTAGCCAAACGCAGCAATCTCGGCATCGTCATCCACACCCGTGACCGCAGCGGCTGTCAGTCCTTTGATGACGCGATGGAAATTTACCAACGCCATGCCGACTCGGTACGCGCACTGTTTCACTGCTACATTGGCAATCGTGAAAATGCCGACCGCGTCATCACCCTCGGCGGCCTCGTATCCTTCGGCGGCGTATGCACCTTTAAGACTGCCCGCGATGTGTTAGACGTAGTCAGCATTCTGCCACGCGAAACATTTCTGCTAGAAACCGATTCACCCTACCTAGCACCTGTGCCACATCGCGGCAAACGCAACGAGCCATCCTTCGTCCGCCACAGCGCAGAATGCATAGCAGAAGCACGCGACGAGCCACTCACTTTCCTCAGCGAATACACTGGACGCGCCGCGCTGCGATTTTTCCCAAAATTGCTCAATCTGGGCTAGGCAAAACACTAAAAAGCGAGCAATTACAGTCGAAGATTAGCTTACAAAGCTTCTATAAGCAACAGAATCACTTCTTCACCTGTTGCATGATTTCTTGCCAACTTTTTTTCCCAATGTGGGGTAGATACGACGCGCAAAGTTCGTCTTCGCGGGCTGTGCCGAGAGCTTGATAGAGATGATAGATGGGCTTTTTGCCATAATGATCTCCCGGTTCGTCGGGAAATTTTCGCAGCCCAATGCGCAAGCCTCCTTCGTGGCGATTGTCGATCCAGTTGTGATACTGCCAGGCTGTGATCGAGGAAAGCTTGTCAATTTTTTTCCACGCATAGGCCATGCCAGCTGCTTGATCGCGCAACGATGCATCGCTATAATCCGGCGAGTTGAATCCATTTTCTGAGAGATGAACCTCACGCACATGCTTGCCGAGATAACGCAGCGCAGGTTGCTTCATGTAGGCGTCTAACACTTCGAGATTGCGCGGTGTGATCTTCGGTGTATCGAAGGTGAAATTCGGCTGATCATCCTCCCATGTGCGCGGACGAGTGAGATCTTGCGGGTAAGGATGATAGGCAAGCGCCCAGGGAAAATCACCTTCGCGCCGTGTGTAGCCGACGAGCAATTCTAACAATCTGCGCGATGGATACCACTGTGGCCCTGTTTGCGCCCAATGATGTGTCAACGAAATAAATGGTAGGTGATGCGAATCATAGGTGCGCGCAATCAAGTGCGAAAGACGCAGACTCCGTTGATAAAGATCGAAATAGTTTTCCACCGGAATCTCTCCTGCATTGGTCCAGACAATGCCGGCGTCCACCTCGTTGTGCAAAATCGTGTGATGCAAGCGACCATAGCGTCCATCGGTACGCATGTAGCGATCGTAGATGGCATCGAGAATCGCACCGTAAAAGGCCAAGCCCTCAGCATCGCACACGTTAGGCATAGCAAAGGTCCCATCGGGCGTGCAACCAGGATGCGCCAGCAACTGCGTTTCAGCTCGGAGCGATTTGTGTGGATTGGCGATCAACAAAATGGCTGACGTCATGACTTTAGCCTGAGCCGCCTTGATCATGCTACGATCCAGCGATGCCCAATTTTCCTCATTCATGTGATAGGTGCGTCCTTGCCAAACGCGCGGAGTTGATCCCGGTGTTGGCTTGAGCGTAAGCAATCCATCCAGCATCACATTGATCGTGACCGAGGAAATCCCGAGCTCAGTGAGATCTTCCGAAACGGGCTGTCCCGGCGTCCAGCCACCAAGTCCTTTTTTCGTCGCAGGTTTAGCTGCGGGAAGATCAGGCTGGCGACAGACAATCTGATCAGCGTAACGAGGATGCGATAAAGCCTTGGATTTTTCGGCATCGCAAAGTTGCCAGGTCACCAGCAAGCGATCGCGAGTACCAGCTACATCGGCCACTTGGCGCGGCAATTCGATCTGAAATTTCCCCGAGGCATCCAATGAGAGCGCGTGAACCTGGCGAAACCGCGCAGGCGAATGAATGGGCAGATGCATCGGAGCCTCAGCGAGAAGCAGCATCGAACCAACAACGGCGCTGCCACGCACGGTAACACGCTCTGACGAAACTACCACTTCGTCGATGCGTGCTGGCATTTGCGCTGCGGCCTCTAGCTGCAAAGCCTGCAGCAAGGCGGCGATTTCTTCGGGCGATTGCATCGGGACATGACGAGGCCGCTCAGGAGCAATCTGCAATTCGCGTAACTGCAACACCGCCTCAGGTTTGAGATAAAAATCAACACGCAACGACTGACCTGCACGCAGCGCTGCAAGATGAACATCCTGCAATCGAAACGATTGCGGTGACCAAACTTCGGTGTGCGGGATGCTGCCAATCCATTGTGCTTTTTCACTAGAAAAATCAGGCCCACTCAAAATCGCTACTTTCTCCACTCCACCGAGGCAGAAGCTGGAAAATTGCAATGCGACATCTGCCTCGGGCACTGCCACGGAGGCATTGAGAATCACTGGCATGGGATGACGAATCTCATACAATCCCGCTGTCGGGCTTGTGAAGCCAAGTGTCCCCTCCTTTTCCGGGCTCATGAGAAGCGGCGTCAGCGCCGAGCAAAATACCGAAAACAGTAGGAAAAAGATGGCAAGAAATCGCATAAGTAACGTTACATACGTCGAATTTTGACCGATTTTTTCACTCAATGCACAAACAGGAGCATGAATACGAAAGGCGAATGGCGCATCAATCATCAATATCATCCACGAATACCAAAGATCATTTCACCCCTTACGGAGCTCGGTCCAAGGCTTGAACTGACCTTTTTGCTTGGCGATGGCTCTTCTTCGCGAGCACGCCAGGAACGCCCCTAGTCACCTGAAATGATGCAAACCAGAGGCTGAATCTCAGCATTGATGAGAGCGAGTGCAAAATGCTCAATCTAGTCGCGAATGCGTGCGCCATTTCTTATGTCACGGGCGTTTCGCTTAGGTCATGCATACCAGTGACGGTTTAGCACTATTACATTGCGTTCTGTGATGATTGCACTCATCGTTATATACCAAAAAAGTGAATGATAGGAAAAAATCGCGACTTGCATTCATTTGCCGAATTAATATATTTGTTTTAACGCGCGCGCATGACTGCATTACCGGATGACCTCCTCGAAGAAGACTTCTTTCGCTACCTCGATACCGAGCGTAGTGCATCGGTCTTGACGCTGCGCAACTATCGCGCTGCTTTGTTAGGCTTTCGCACATTTCGTGGTCCAGCTTTCAGCAATTGGCGCGACGCCTGCACCGATGATTTCCGTGCATGGCTATTTGCGATGATGAAGGAAAATTTCTCGCGCGCAACAATCCGTCTACGATTTGCAGCGATTCGCTCCTTTTACAAATACCTTGTGCACCGCCGTGGTCTTGCAAAAAGTCCCGCTGCCGAGTTGCAACTACCGAAAGCGGAACGCAAACTTCCCGTTGTGCTCAATCTCAAGCAGATGGAAGAACTGCTTGAATTACCCAACAAAAGCGCCGGTGACAAGCCACGCATTGCTTGGCTTGCCGCGCGTGATACTGCATTGCTGGAATTGTTTTACTCCTGCGGCTTGCGGATCTCCGAACTGAGACAGCTTGACATCAAAAATATCGATTTCTTGAGTGAATCGGTGCGCGTAATGGGCAAGGGCTCGAAAGAACGCATCGTGCCGATTGGAGGCCCCGCTCTCGCGGCCTTGCAGCGCTATCGTCGTGAAGCTGTGATCAGCCAAGGCCCCTTGTTTATCAGCTCACGCAAAACGCGCATCACCCAACAAGCAATTGATTTGCTATTAAAAAAATACCTCGCCCAGTCATCGATTCCTTTTGCGATCTCGCCACACAAGTTGCGTCATTCGTTTGCCACTCACATGTTAGATGCCGGCGCCGATCTGCGTAGTGTACAATCGCTGTTAGGTCATGCATCGCTTTCCACAACTCAAATCTACACCCACGTTACCCGCGAGCGATTGCGCCAAGCCTATGATGGAGCACATCCCCGCGCGAAATCCCAAGCAGAATGAAGCACCTCGTTTTTCTCTTCCAGCTTCTCTTTCTGCTCCATTCTCAGGCCGATGATGCAGCATTAATTAAGCAATTACTCTCCGAAAATCTCGACAACCGCACCTTCGCTTTTGCCGATGTCGTGCTCGCTTCATCTGGGAAAAAAGTCATTCCACTAGATTGCAAAAACGCTGCCCATCTGCACATCACGCGGGCGATTCGCATCGCCCTCGATCAAGCCTTGGTCACGCTCTCTCACGAGGATTCGCCCGTGCGCAAGCTGCGTCGCATCAACGAGGCATCACGCTACTTCGAGGATGCACTGATGCTTAGTATCAACCAAAACCCCGGCTTGCGTTGTGAAATCCCTCCGACAAAAAAAGGCGATCTCCAGCGCTCGGGTTATCCCGATCTCAAGATCACCGATCGCAATACAGGCCTCATCGCCTACCTCGATCCGAAACTGGTCGAATCAAAATCACTACATTCCACACTGCGCACCTTTTACTACGAGCCCAAGCATGGAACACTCAAGATCAATGACGATGCCATTCATTTGCTTTGTGGCATCGAGCACGATGGCAAAGAGGGCCAGTGGACATTCACCCGCTCTCACCTCGTTGATCTCTCAACTTTACGCGTGCGGTTAAAAGCTGAATTTCAGGCTTCCAATGCGGAGCTTTATCCGAAAAAATAACTACGCCATTATGGAGGACAGACCTACGGAAAACAGACTCATGGAAAATTGCATTACGACTACCGCCACGATCCTCGGACCTTACTCCGATATCTTCGAGGCCTCGCTGCTGAATGGCAAAAAAACACTGGCACATTTTTCCCGTAGCACCATGCATCTGCGCGAGCAAATCTGCATCGGCATGAAAGTCCGCGTCGAGATGACACCGTTCGATTTCGACGTAGCGCGGATCGTAGCGATTGAACCCGAAATCCGAAGTTGAACCACAACCAGATACCGCTTTGGGGCGCAGATGGCGGAACTAGCAAATACTCCCGCAAATTGAGACTGATTGCCACCACTGCGCCCAGAATGATACGTTCATAAACTCAGGTGTGAAAATTTTCCTACCACGAATATTCCTTCCTATAACACTTAGCCGCCCCACAGCTCTGGGCATGGCGACATAAGCTCAACACCTCCCCACCTTAAAACTCAAAGCTTAAAACTCTCCCTCAAATCCCTCATACTCCAAAGCTGCCCTCGCGCTGCCTGAGCATTACCTTTCATCACCCGCGCTCCATCCTTTCGTCTCGCGCCAAATCTCTCCTTGGCACTCGCGAATGTCTCATTCACAAACAACTTACTACCAATCACCGCTCCGGCGCTGAAATACCGAATCCGGCGCCCTAACATCTCCGCCATTTTCATCTCAGGAAACACCGTATCATTGTCATTTTGCTTCGCGGCATTCACATCAGGTTTCGCCCGTTTTCTCATCGCAGCAGCGGTCACAGCAGACAACCGCTTCGCCTTCGTCGTCTCCACCATTTCCTTCGCTCTGCCCGCCTTGCGCTCGATCGCCAAGCCTAACAACTTCCGATACACCCGCGCCACTTCCTTCCACTTCTCCGCTTCAAATCCCGCGCCATTATGGCTCATACACGCTCGCACCAAGCCTTCGCGCGCCTTTTTCCCATTACCCTTCGCGCCGCCACCGACCGCTTCCCCGTAACTACTCCATCGATACTCTGCCGGATCTTTCACCATACCAGCACGTACGGGATTCAGGTCAATATACGCCGCCATGATTCTTGCTGCGATGCCACTTTCCACAATCACACTCTTGAATCGCTCCTCCCACAACGTGCCCGAGCGTTGATGCACCCGATTGAACCAACGCGTCATCCGCTGCATCAACGTGCGCATAAACTCACTCAAACTATGCATGCGATACGTATAACGCGCATGTATCGCCGCCGCGACAACATCAAGATTTTTCTTACGCGCATCAATCAATTCCGCCTCGATCACCTCCACCACAGCCTCGCTGTATAGACCGCGCAACCGCTTGAGAAGCGCCTCATCGGTCAACCCACGCACAGGCATCGGCGGCACTTCAAGAAGCACGTGCACATGATTCGACATCACACAATACGCCAACACCCGACACCCCGAAAAATTCTCCATCATTCGCATAATCATACGAAACTGCTCCCGCTCCTCATCTCCTAATACAAAATTCCGATCCACGACTCTTGAAATACAGTGGTAAATCACCGGTTTTACCCGCGAATCCTTCCATGGAGACAAAAAGCGCTTACTCATAACTCCCCCATTTTACACGCCAGAATCCACCTAGCAAGGAGAAACTTAATTATTTCTGCGGGAAATTGTGGAATCTTGTGCGGGAAAACTTGGAAATCATGCGCGGCGAGAAATCTTGTGCATTTCACACAAGAAACATGCTTACTCCGATGACAAAACGTCCGATCATTTTTTTGTATGATCTGGGAGATCAAGCACCGGTGAAGTCTTTCGCACAGGGCGCTCGAACGGAGTTCCATACTCGGTGAAGTCGTTGAGAAAGCCGCCTTGGCTCAGGAAAAACTGACCGTTCTCGACACCCATAAAGCGGTCGAGTCGATCGGCCTTGCCAGTGCCATCGTGGCTGAAAGTCGCAGTCGTCACCTCGATCCATTTTTTGTCACTGGTGAGTATCCACTGATTGCCGAAATGGGCTTTACGAAGCAAGTGACCATTGTGCCCGCCGAAGTTTTCACTGAAGCTATACAGCCCGCTGAGATAGCGGCCTTCCTTAGGGGCGCGCCAGCTGGAGATCAACATCCATGCCTTTTTTTCAGGATGAAACCAGTAGCCGCTAAAAATCGTGCGAGTGGCATCCAAGACCGCTGCGGTGACAAAAAACTTCTGCGCTTCACCTGTTTTCCACAGGTATTTCAAATGACTATGTCCTCCCGTGCCTTCATTGCCGAAGTCACCACTGACGACATTTTCGCCTTTGGCAATAAGCGTCACCCGATCAGCGGCGCCGACTTTATCACGACTCACCGATTCATTTCCGCTATCCCAGACCGAGAAAATGATGCGGCGCTCAGTCGGGCTATTCACCTGCATGCCGAAGTAGCCGCGATGCCAACCACAGGCCATGTAATAAGTCGCCACGGGATCTTCTTGCGCGCTTGCCTCGCAATAAAATCCTGCCACCTGTATGTCCTTCGGTTGCGGATAGCTGAGATGCACCGATGCGGCATTGCGCCGTTCTTTTTGATTCGCCTGAACGCCCGCAGCGGCTGGACCATCGAGCTGGAGCGATACCACATCACCCGGATCTGTAGTGACGGGATTTTCTGAATGAAGTTCCAACGCTTGGTAGCCCACTTTGGCAATGCGAAACGCTCCAAAGTCCACCAAAACATTTTTATCACCCTTGCCCTCGTAGCTCACCTCGCGCGACGCACCGCCGACGTGCAGGCTGAGTTTCGATTTCATACCAATAGGCAAACGCATCGCCACCACGCAAGTGACCTCACCCGTCGTCGTGAAACGCGGATACCAGACGATGTGATTTTTCTCATGCTTCCAATCCGTGGCTGGCTGATTTTCGCGAAACTGTGCCGCCTCGGCATCCGGCAAGGTATAGGCCGAATGTGCGGGCACCACAAAAGGTTCTGCGGATGCAAGTGATGACGCAAACAGCACGGTAATTACGGAAATGATCCAGGATTTCTGCATGCAGGGACTTTCGCGATCTGTCCTATTTTGTAAAACAAAAACTAGCCGCGTTCGACAATTTGCTCGTTGAGCGTGAAGAAGTCGTAGATCCAACCTATGCCGAATAGGCTACCTGTGAACAACCATGCGAGTCCGCTAATCTATTTGCCGAGGTAAAAACGATGCAAGCCCATGAGTCAGAAAATTCAAAAGACGCATCCGAGCCAAACTTCGTGTGTATGTTTCATGTCCCCTGATGATAGCAGGCTTATCGGTCGCTGCGATGGGAAATATGCGGTTTTTTTTGAATGACTCACTTTATGAATTGGCTCCTTGCCCTAGGAAGAAAAATCGCTACCTTTTTCAGTATGTCATCGCATTCATGGTCACGACGCGCTTTTCTCGCTAGCTCAGCGGTATTGTTTTCCAAAGCTGGCGCTGCCGCGGCACCAGAAACACCTACTCCCGCCGCGGCACCGTTTCGCAACCCGAGCATCTATCGCTTCAACATCGGTGAAATCGAAGCCTTCTCGATCAGCGATGGTCATTCCCTGATCCGTCCCGCCATGGGTATGATGCATCCGGAAAGTGATCGCCCCGTGATGCAAAAGCTGATGGAAGACAACTTCGAACGCCTCGATGGCATTCCGCTTTACGTGAACATTTTGGTGCTGCGCAAGGGCAAGGAAGTGGCGATCTTCGATGCCGGATTCGGCAAAGGCGGCAACAGCAACTGGGGTTGGTTTTTCGATGCGCTCGATGCCATCAATATCAAACGCGAGGACGTGACAGCGGCGTTTCTCAGTCACGCACACATCGATCACATCGCGGGCTTTGTGCTCAACGATGCTATTGCTTTCCCGAATGCGGAATTCTATTGCACGCAAGAGGAGCTCGACTTTTGGTTCACGAATGAGCCTGATTTTTCTAAATCGAAACGCGACAAAGGTGAACTACCCGGCCTCACCCGCGACAACCGCAAACGCCTCGACATTCTCAAGCCGAATACCAAGACCCTGAAGCATGGCTCATCCGTCTGGGGTGGAGACATCACTCTTGAACTCGCTCCAGGCCACACCGCTGGGCACGCAATTTTCCGAATTCAATCCAAAGGCGAGTCTTTGTTGCACATCATGGACCTCGCGCACCATCACTTGTTGATGTTTGAAAACGTCAACTGGACGATCGCCTTCGATCACGACCCCGAACTCGCCGTCGTCACGCGCAAAAAAGTCTACGCCCAAGCGTTGAGCGAAAAAACTCGCCTCTACGGATTTCATTTACCATGGCCCGCCATCGGTCATCTCGGGCCGAAATCCGCAGATTCCTACGTTTGGATTCCCGAGCGCTACTCTTGGGGCTCGTGAGAAAAAATCAGCTCAGCGCGATCTGGATCTGCTCAAGAGAAATAGCGCGCATCGAGAATGCTTTGACGATGGTGTCCTCGATCAAATTGTTCGGGCATGAGGCGCCTGCGGTGACACCAATCACGGCGGGCTCAGAGCCTAACAGAAATTGAGGATAGCTGCTGGTGATTTCTTTTTTCTCATGCAGATCGTAGTGCACGATTTCTTCTAACGATTTCAAGCAATCAGCATTGCGGATGAAAAATGTCGGCAGCGATTGCTCACCTATTTCCACCAAGTGAGCGGTGTTGGAGCTATTGTAGCCACCGACGACGAAGAGCACATCCATGGGCTTGCGCAACATATCAAATAAGGCATCCTGCCGCTCTTGCGTGGCTCCGCAGATGGTATCGAACATTTGGAAATTCTCGGCGTTACCATCTCTCGCAGTGATCGAGGTTTTGATGCGTTGCTGAATTTCTTCGGTCTCGCTCTTAAGCATGGTCGTCTGATTGGCGACGCCAACGCGGGTGAGGTGCACATTAGGATCGAAGCCGGGCGACATCGCGTCAGCGAAGGTTTCAAAGAAGTCTTCAAGATTCCCCTGGCCCTGAATGTAGCGGCAAACGTAATCGGTGTGCGCAAGGGTGAGGATGATCAGATAGTGACCGTCTCCATTTTCGCCCATAGCGCGGGAGGCTGTAGCTCGTGTTTCCTCGTGCCCTGCCTTGCCGTGAATGATGCTGGTGATGCCGTCTTTGGCATAGGAGCGAACCCGACGCCAGACTTTCATCACATCACCGCATGTGGTATCGACGATGTAGCAGCCCTTGGCATCAATTTTATCCATGAAGGCCGTGGGCGCGCCGAATGCGGGAACGATGACCACATCATCGGCCGTCAGGTTATCGTAGTCGCCACTCAATTCCTGCCACGGCAGCGAGACGATGCCCATGTCGACGAGTTGACGGTTGACCTCGGGGTTATGAATGATTTCGCCAATGAGAAAAATACGATTATCGGGAAACACCTTGCGCGAGGCGTAGGCGAGATCAATGGCGCGCTCGACGCCGTAGCAAAAGCCGAATTCCTGAGCGAGTCGCAAGGTCGTATTGCCGATTACCAATTCGCCATGAAGATCACGCAAGCGCTCGACGATGGACGATTTGTAATGCTTCGCCACTTCCGCAGTGACCAACTCCATCACATCAGGGCGACGAACATTGACTCGGGAACGTTTGATGGAAGTTTCAGCTGGTTGTGGCATGGCAAGAGTGATGTAACCGAAAACGGAGAGATTACCAATCAAGAAAATCGGTATGTTGTGGTCGGGAGGCGCGTAATTTCGCCATTTGGTCGAAAATGCGGACTTTTGCCCCATAATGTCATTTTTTTTCACGTCGCGCTTGTTTTCTCAGATTTCTCTGCTATGCCCTTGCCCGCCATGGCCACCGTAGGTTCACTCAACATTCCGCAACAAGGTTTTTCCGCCGTGATCTTTGATTGCGATGGCACACTCGTCGATACCATGCCCGCTCACTTTGAGGCATGGTGCGAGGCTTTAGCGCAGTTTGGCGCCGCCAATGTTTTGGCAGAGGATGTATTCTACGCAATGGGTGGCCGCCCGACCAAGGACATCGTCATGGATCTCAATGCTGAATATGGACTCAAGCTTGATCCAGCTCGCGTAGCTCTAACAAAGCGCGAGGCATTTTTGCGCAAGCTGCATGCTTGTGAACTGATCGAAGAAGTCGCTGATTTCGCCCGCAGCATGCGCGGCAAAGTGCCCATGGGCATCGCCACAGGAGGCTCCCGATTCGTAATCGAAAAGACCCTGCAAATCGTCGGCGTGTCCGATTGGTTTGACGAGGTCATCACCGCAGATGATGTCTCGAACGGAAAGCCAGCTCCAGACATTTATCTTGAAGCCGCGCGCCGCCTCGGGATTTCTCCTTCCAAATGCCTCGCTTTTGAAGATGCGCCTGCGGGCATCGATTCGGCACGCGCGGCCGGCATGATGATCGTGGAAATCCCCTGCCCCACTCGGGCATAGTTTTCCGGCATGGGCATAGTTTTCCCACATGGGCATAGTTTTCCCGCATGGGCATAGTTTTCCCGCATGGGCATAGCTTTCCCGCATGGGCATAGTTTTACCACATGGGCATAGTTTTCCCGCATGGGCATAGCTTTCCCGCAGATTGCTACAGCATAAAATCTTCTTGTCATACTCCCCGAGGAAGGCTAATGAGTTGTTATGCTTTTCCGATCCCTGCGTCACGCACTCGCGCTGCTAACTCTCAGTATTTCGCTTCATGCGGCACCGTCCAAGCCGAACATCGTTTTTATCATCACCGATGACCAGGCTATCGACACCATCGCTGCGGGCAAGATGTGGGGTGCCGAAAAAAGTAACTTGATCACCCCGAACCTCGACGCCCTCTACCAATCTGGCACTGTCTTTCGCCAAGCCTACAATATGGGTGCCTGGCACGGCGCGGTATGTGTCGCCAGCCGATCCATGCTTCTCACCGGTCGTTTCGTTTGGAAAACACAACGCGAAGAGAAAACCAAGTTCGCTGCTACAATCGCCGCCGAAAAAACCTGGTCACAGCGTATGAAGCACGCAGGCTACACCACGTATCTCTCAGGAAAGTGGCACGTGCAAGCTGATGCAAAAAAACTTTTCGATCACACCGTTCACATTCGCCCTGGTATGCCCAGCACTGTCAAAAAATCCTACAATCGGCCTCTCGAAGGCAACCGGGATGTGTGGCAATCATCCGATGCAAAAAATGGTGGCTTCTGGGAAGGTGGCAAGCATTGGTCCGAAGTTCTCGCTGACGACGCCGAAGCTTTCGTCAAAATAGCAGCAGCCGACACCAAACCCTTTTTCATGTATCTGGCCTTCAATGCTCCACACGATCCACGCCAAGCTCCGCAAGCTTGGCTGGATCGATATGATGCAGCAACTCTGCCAGCTCCTGAAAACTTCGAACCACTGCAACAACACCGCAGCATCATGGGGCTTGATGGAGAGGTCGGCGGTAGCGTAATACGCGATGAACAACTGGCACCATTCCCGCGCACCGAGCAAGCAGTGCGCACCCATCGGCAAGAATACTACGCCATGGTCTCGCACCTCGATGCGCAAATCGGGCGCATGCTCAAGACCTTGGAAACAGCGGGCGTTCGGGAAAATACCATTGTCATTTTCACCTCGGACCACGGACTCGCCATCGGCCGTCATGGCTTGATGGGCAAGCAAAACATGTTCGAGCATTCACTCCGCGTCCCCTTCATCATGAGCGGTCCGACCATTCCACGAGGTAAAGTTATCGACGAACGCATCTACATGCAAGACGCCGTCACAACCACACTTGAGCTCGCCAGTGCAGATACAAAAGGCATCGATTTTCGTAGCTTGTTACCGTTGCTTCATGGGCAAAACGAAAAACACTACGATGCCATCTATGGAGCATTCACGGCTACTCACCAACGCGCCGTAATCGATGGCACGCACAAGCTCATTCTCTATCCCAAGGGGAAAATCTCCTTACTTTTCGATCTCGATGCCGATCCGCTCGAAAAAAATCCACTCGACTCTCCCGAGCGTAAAAAGCAGCTCTTTACCAAACTTCTCGCGCTCCAAAAAAACACCGGCGATCCTCTCGATCTGCGCCCCCTCTATCCCGAGCTCACGCCTTAGACCCAAGGTTTTCCTCAGCTGCAGGCTAAGGTTCCGCGTCATTAAGCCCTTGAAGGATATCATTGTAGAGATATCATGAGGATTGAGCCCGCCAAACATTATTGCCGTAATCTTGCTTTTTTGAGCTAAGTCCAAAGGCATATGTTACCATATTGATAGCCTAAGCCCCAAGGGAAAATATGTATATTCTGTAATTCTATTGTCGAAATTCCTGAAGTGGAATTTTTCTAACTCCCATCCGAAAAAGTTGTGTATTCCGCAAATTTGGCTAAACTACAGACATGATCCGAATCGTAATTAGTCTTTTGTTGTCGATCACCCCCTTGCTCGCGCAACGTCCGCTGCCCTCAGGCATTACCATGAAGAAAGATCTGCCCTACGTGGAAAATGGCCACGCGCGGCAGAAGCTTGATCTCTATTTGCCCACCAATTCTACGAAGAATGCCTTGCCGATGGTGATCTACATCCACGGTGGAGCTTGGCTCGAAGGCAGCAAGGAACAATGCCCTGCGCTAGACCTGCTAAATCATGGATTTGCAGTCGCCAGCATCAACTATCGACTGAGCCAGCACTCGCTTTTTCCCGCACAAATCGAAGACTGCAAAGCAGCAGTTCGCTTCATCCGTGCTCATGCCAAGGAATGGGGCATCGATCCGAAAAAAGTCGGCGTATGCGGCACATCGGCGGGTGGGCATTTGGTTGCTATGTTAGGCACAGCATGTGAAGACAAACAATTCGAGGTTGGAGCTCATCTCGATCAATCGAGCCGCCCTACTTGCGTGTGCAATTTTTTCGGCGTCAGTGATTTGACTACCATCCACCAACAATCCGATCCGCAGCAATCGGTGATTCAACATCAATTGCCCACATCTCCCGAATCGAAATTGATCGGCGGCACCGTAGCCGATCAACCAGAAAAAGCGCGCGCGGCGAGTCCTGTGTTTTATGTGAGCAAAAACGACGTGCCGATGCTCTTGCTTCACGGCACAAAAGATCGATTGGTGCCCTATGCGCAGAGTGTGCAATTGCATGAGGCCCTGAAAAAAGCGGGGGTCGCCAGCGAATTGCACACCGTCGAAGGAGCAGGCCACGGCGATGGTTTTGGCAAACCAGAACAAGAAGCCGCCTTGCAATTTTTTCAGAAATACTTGCAACCATCTTAGGGCGTGCAGAAGTAATTGTCACCACTGCATACTTGCGTATCAACGGAATACAACACCGGACACGAAAAGCTTCTCCACATCATTTACGGGGTTCTAAAGAGGCAATAACTGAACTGAACGTTACTACAGCGCTGCACTAGCAAAACATTGCCTGGATGCGTTAGGTATAATTGGATCACCGCCTGATCGCCAACTCTAAAATGCAAGGTCGGCGCAGGCAAAGCAAGTTACAAGACATGAAAAGATGTGTGATCAAGCAGAACCAAAGGGCCTTGCTCAGGCATTTCCGTGAGACATGGACAATTTTTACCATCGTCACAACAACCTCAGCCATCTACGCATTCGTGAGAAATAGGCTCATAGGCCAACACCGCAACAGAAATCATGATGAACGCCATCGAGATGGCAAAAAAATTTAGCAATGGATGACGACGACACATGTGCTGCAAAAAAAAGCATTACCAGACCAAGATATTGCTTCGTGAAAAAAACAAGTTTTTCCGCAAAAATCGGCATGCTCTGATTCGTCAGCATGAAGTAGTTCAAGCCCTCGCTGTGCATGGGGCAAACTAGTTACAACGATCTCAAACCTCACCCTTTTCCACCAGATCATTCATCCAGCCACCTCGTGCGGTGACCCATTTTCCTTTGCGTATGACCGTCGGGAATCCAAAGCCGTGTTGCGCGGCCGCGGTGAAAACATCCCAGGCTTGGCTGGCGAGAATGCCGGAAATCACCACTTCACCACCCGGCTTTACTAATTGGGCAATGACAGGAAACGCTTGGATGAGGATAGTGGAAAACAGGTTCGCGACGACGACGTCGTACTTTTTGCGCGGCTTCCACTTGAGCACGTCCTTTTCCTCTAACTTCACGCCCTCAACGCCATTGCGCACCAGGTTGTCGGCTGTGGCTTTTACAGAATAAGGATCGAAGTCACAGGCATACGCCTCACCAGCACCGACTTTTTTGGCAGCAATGACGAGCAATCCCGTGCCCGTGCCCAGATCGGCAACCGACCAGCCCGCAGGACGACTGCGTCCGATGTCTACCAGCAAACGCAAGCAAGTCGAAGTGGTAGCATGATCACCCGTGCCAAAAGCCATTTCTGCAGGAATCGAGAGAATTTCGCGCGCTGGGTTCTCGGCGGCAAGTTTTTTCAACTTCTTCGGATCAGCTTCGGTGGTGACACCAAAAACATCGCGAATTTTCAGCAAGGGCTGATCTTTCACGACGGGGTTTGCCCATTCGGCACGCTGGATTTTGCGCACTGAGCCACCAAACTGCTCGACGATCGCAGCGGCTTCTTTTTCCGTGCCACAAAAAACGCGCACACGAGAAGACTTACCACCTTTGAGAATCTCGATGACAAAATTCGGATTGCCGCGGAAACGATCTTCCCACGCATCCATCCACTTGACTCCGGATAATTTGGACCACTCGTACATCGATTCGATAAAAAAGCTAAAGGTTGAAAACAAAAAATGCTTGTGGACGGAAATCACACAAGCAATGGGATAAAAAATGGAGCGGGCGATGAGATTCGAACTCACGACATCCACCTTGGCAAGGTGGCGCTCTACCACTGAGCTACGCCCGCTTTCGCGTTACGCAAATTTTGCGTGCGCGCAATCTACATATTTCCCAAGGATGCGCAAGCAAAAACGTCAAAAAAGATGAATTTTTTTCTCCTGCCTTGATCTTGCTATGGTTTCACGCTTTGTTGTGCCTGCACATGTCCGACAAACTCGCCCAAATCATCGCCACCAAGCACCGCGAAGTGGAAGCTCTGATGCCGAAAGCTGCGCTGCTCAAAGCCGCCGCGTTGCAACGCAATGAATTCCGCGGCTTCCGCTCGGCTCTCGATCGTGGTCCACACCAGCTGGGCGTGATCGCTGAAGTGAAAAAAGCCTCGCCTTCCGTGGGCATCATTGATCCTTCGTTCGATCCCGTATTGCAAGCGAAGCTCTACCTCGATGGCGGTGCCTCATGCATGTCGATCCTCACGGATGAGGAATATTTCCAGGGCTCACTTTCCTACCTCTCGCGCATCTCCGAGTTTTCCCAAGCGCCCCTGCTGCGCAAGGATTTCATGATTCATGAAGTACAAATTCACGAAGCAATCATCGCGGGTGCAGATGCAATTTTATTGATCGTCGCTGCTCTTGATGACGAACTGTTGAAACGCCTTTATCATACGGCCAAGGATCTGATGCTCGATGTTCTCGTCGAAGTACACGACCTGCAAGAAATGGAGCGGGCCTTGGAACTGGGGGCGGATTTGATCGGCATCAACAATCGCAATCTCAGAACTTTCGCCATCGATCTCGCCACCACCGAAGCCCTCGTCGATGAAGTACCCGAGGATGTTCTGTTAGTCTCCGAGTCTGGAATCAAAACTCTCGCCGATGCGCAACGGGTGCTAGATGCCGGGGCGAATGCCGTCTTGATCGGCGAATCGCTGATGCGTTCCGCCGACACGGCCATCGAGATCGAAGGCTATCTCAACCTCGTCGCCAGCGGTGGCTTTGAGGCAGATGATGCGGTGGAGGTGTAAACCTAGATCAGGCGGATCTGACAGATTCGACTGATCAGTCTCATCGTGAAAAATCACACACCCACAACCACCGCAGAAATTTTGCGCAGATGTCATAAGTGCCCTTACCGCGCGTGCTGAGCTGAAATCGTTCGCTAGCTGTTTATATAAGATCAATCGTGAGAAACGGTAAGTACCATTTTGCCGATGGCTTGGCCTTTTTCCAAAATCGCATGAAGCTCGCGCAGGCTGGAGACTGAGAGCTTTCCGTGATGAGCGGTGGCAGTGTGCTGGATGATTCCAGCGTCCACGGACGAGGCGAGTTGGTTGAGTATTTCCCCCTGTCGCGCTAGATCGGGCGTCTGGAATTTGGCGCGCGCAAACATGAATTCCCAGTGGATGGAAACGCATTTTGCCTTGAGCGGATCGCCGATGCGCAAGGCTTCGCGCGGCTCGACAATCAACAACAAGGATCCTTGCGGCGCGATCAATTCACTCATCACTTGCCAATAGAGATCGGTGTTTACGAAGTTCGCAATGTAGTCCACTTGTGGGTAACCGTGAGCTGAGCATTGATCTAACAAATTTTCGTGATGAGTGATTACATGGTCCGCACCCATGCGCTCACACCACTCGATGGTCTCAGCCCTAGAGGCTGTGGCAATCACCGTGAGCCCGGCTTGTTTGGCGAGTTGGATCGCAATGGAGCCTACGCCCCCTGCACCGCCGATGATGAGCATGGTTTTGCCTGACTCAACTTTCATGCGATCGATCATGCCCTCCCAGGCTGTCAAGGTGGTCAAGGGCAATGACGCAGCTTCTTCATGCGAGAGACGCTGCGGCTTGCGGCCGACGATGCGTTCATCAACGCATTGATACTGAGCATTGCAACCGGGTCGCGTGATATCGCCGGCATAATAGACCAAATCGCCAACGCGGAACGAGGTCACTTCGCTACCGATCGCCACCACTTCACCACTGGCATCCCAACCGAGGATTTTCGCTTCTGCGAGCGAAATTGTCTGCATGCTACGGACCTTGGTGTCGACGGGATTCACCGCCACGGCATACACTTTGACTAGCAAATCTCGTGGTCCACACTGCGGGATTGGCAGTTCCACTTCTACAAAACAATCCGGCTCTTCTACTGAGCGAAATACATGAACTCCGTATGCAATCATCGCCGTCCATGATTCACACGAACGGCGATTGAGCAAATTATTTTATCGAAAAAATCCGCGGCGATTAATCGAGATCTTTTTTCTCCAACGCAGCTGTGAGGTGAGCAAGGAATTTTTCCGTGGTCGGGTGCTCGGACGCAAAAAAGCGATTGAACTCCTTGCCTTCGTGATCGAGTAAGATCACTGTGGGATAACCTTCAATCTCGAATTTTTTCGCCCATGGCTGATTTTTTTTCGCGAGTGCTTTGTCTTTTTTTGGAAAATCGAGCTCAACCAAGATGAAGTGCTTAGAAGCAGCATCAACGAATTCTTTTTTCGAGAAAACATTCTTGCGCATGGCAATGCAGGGCGGGCACCAATCGGAGCCAGTGAACTCGACCAACACAGATTTTTTCTCTAGCTTCGCCTTCTCCAAAGCAGCATCGAGATCGGTGGACCAGCCTGCAAGATCTGCGTGGCAAACTCCGACAAGTGCAAGCGAGGAAAGGAAGGTGGAGACTACTTTTTTCAACAGTTTCATCAATTATGAAGCGTTATCCGAGGAGATTTTTGTTCAAAAAACGTTCGCCTATTTTTCCGATCGATGACATTCTCAGTCATGCCGCCTATGACCCTGATCATTGCCACGCGCAATCAGCACAAATCCGAGGAAATCCGCCAGATGCTGGGAGACGCCTTTGTGGTCAAGGATGCTACGGATTACCCCGATTGGCCCGAGGTAGCAGAAACCGGCACGACGTTTCTCGAAAATGCCACACTCAAGGCCGAGGCCATCAGCGCATTGGTCGAGGGCTATGTGCTCTCTGACGACTCAGGCTTGGAGGTCGATGCGCTCCACGGCGCACCCGGTGTGTGGTCATCCAGCTACGGCGGCAAGGAAGGCGATCATCCGCGGAACAATGCGCGCTTGCTAGAGGAAATGAAACAGGTGCCGGAGGAACTCCGCAGCGCTCGTTTTGTGTGCACGATGGTCATCGCTCAGGGCGGAAAATCCCTAGTCCACTTTGTCGGCAGAGTCGAAGGAAAAATCCTCAACTCAGCCAGCGGCGCCCAAGGTTTCGGCTACGATCCACTTTTCGCCCCCTTCGGCTACGGAAAATCCTTCGCCGAGCTTGGTTCCGCCATCAAAAATTCTCTCAGCCATCGCGGACGGGCGCTCGCGCAAGTCGTCGACTGGCTTCAAACACCCTAACAATTTTATCCCTCATGCGCATCCTGCTACTACTCTCCGCCGCTGTCATTTCCCTCACACAGACTTCCTGCTTTCAAGTCAAAGCCAAAGAGCCTGTGGTCTACAAATTCGAACCCGGCCGCACTGCATTATTCAAGGGCGGCATGGCCTACGCTCCCAAGCGCGCACCAAAAGCTGTAATCGCGGCCATCGCTGCGAGCAATCGCTTGCAAAACAAGCCCTACAAATGGGGTGGCGGTCACGCACGCCAGAATGACAGCGGCTATGACTGCTCAGGCACAGTCTCCTATGTCTTGCGTGAGGCGGGCCTCCTCAAAGGCAGCATGCCCTCAGGCGGTTACCTCAACTACGGCAAACGCGGCAAAGGCGATTGGATTACCATCTACTCGCGCAAGGGCCACGTTTTCATGACAATAGCGGGACTGCGCCTCGACACAGGTGGCGACAGTTCACGTTCTGGTCCGCGATGGAAACCATGGCGCCGCGGCGTGAAAGGCTACATCATGCGTCACCCAGCGGGATACTGATTACTTCCGTCAACGAAGAAAAAACGCGATCTGCCTGAGCAAAATCAAGGCACTGCGTCACACGATTTGGCACCGCCCAGACTTGCAGCCCAGCTTCTTTTGCCGAGATCACGCCATTGTGGGAATCCTCGATCGCTAGACACAGAGCGGATTCTAACGAAAATCTTTTCGCGGCCTCGATCCATAAGTCCGGCGCCGGTTTGATTCGCGGCGCATCACCGCGACAAACCACGTGATCGAAGTAGGAAAAAATCCCCAATTTATTCAGCCAGCCATCCACCCAGAAATGCGATGAGCTCGAGACCACCGCCATAGGAATGCCACGATCACGGAGCAAATCCAACAATTCTCTCACGCCCGGCATCACTCCTTCTTCAGAAAGATCGGCGACGATTTCCTTCTGCCGCTGCGCATCGAGCGTTTCCCAGTCGAACGTTTTTCCCGTCAATTCTTCTAGGTGTTTCTTCGGCGACCAAGTAGCAAAATCACTGCCGATGCAGCGAGTATAAATCTCCAGCGGCAATGGCTGATTTTCTAACAAAAAACACTTCAACCAAGCCTGGTAGATCGCCCACTCGGTATCCACGAGAATCCCATCAAAGTCAAAAAAAACTGCTTTTACTTGCTGCACAGCGCCTGTTTGCCAAGAACTGCAAGAGAATGCAACGATTTACATAATGCGTACTTGCTCTTTGGTTCCCCAGTGCACAAGCTAATCTGCGTTGATGATGACCGATTCCCAGCAAAAATCCTATGGCGAACAAATGACTATCATGCTCATTTCGCTAGGCGTGGCGATCATTTTACTAGCGTTAAAAGTTTGGGCAGCCGAGGTCACCAATTCCTCAGCGCTCTATTCTGATGCAGCAGAGTCCGTCGTTCACTTGGTCGCCGTAGCCATCGCGGTACGCGCCTTACAGCTTTCGCATAAACCTGCCGATGGTGAGCATCATTTCGGTCATGATAAAGCCTCCTATCTATCAGCAGGATTTGAAGGTGCGATGATTTCCACCGCCGCATTGCTCATTTACTACGAGGCCGGACGCAGCCTGATCGCAGGTCCGAAGATGGAGCACATCGGCATCGGCGCCAGCTTATCGGGAATCGCTATGCTGATCAACTTGGTGCTCGGCATCGCCCTATTGCGCATCGGAAAAAAACGTCAGTCCACGGTGCTGCGAGCGAATGGTCATCATGTGCTATCCGATGTTTATACCAGCGTAGCCGTGCTCATCGCACTGGGACTAGTGTATTTCACCAAGTGGCCGTGGTGGGATCCGATCATGGCGTTTCTAGCGGCATCGAACATTCTATGGACAGGTATGAAGCTCATTCGCCAAAGCCTCGGCGGCCTGATGGATGCTGCCGAGCCAGAAACAGAAGCAAAAATTCGAACTCTGTTAGACGAACTTCAAACCCAACATCCCTTCCGCTATCATCATCTTCGCCATCGTTATTCAGGCCATACCCATTGGGTCGAATTGCACATTGTTGTCGCCGATGAAATGACGGTGCATGACGCGCACGAGATCGCCACCATGGCTGAAGAAAAAATCTGTGCTTTGCTGGCACCCTACGGACGCATCATCACACACCTCGAACCCCAATCCGCCGAAGAAACCGATGAGGTATGGGAGGGTAAACGCCAGAATTGACGCTCAGCGAAACTGCGCCATCCACTCTAACACTTTTTCGCGATACTCACCGCCATTGCGCGCGAGAGAATTGCCGTGGCCGCCATCTTTGACTTCATAAAAAGTCTTGCGGGGAACTGCAGCGGCAAAGAGTTGCTTCCCTTGGGCAATCGGCACCACTTCGTCTGCCGTGCCATGCACGATCAAGAGCGGAGCAGGAAGACGAGCAACATAGTCCTTTGGCGCAAGTTCATCAGATACCAAATTTTTTCCGAAATCTCCCGCAAGAACCGTCGCCATTCCTTCATACGAAGCAAAAGTTCCATCGGTAATGACACCTCGCAAATTCGGCACCCGCGTGCGACTCAAGGCAACGATCGACTTCGCACCGCCAAGACTATGGCCAAACGAAAAAACACCACGGCCGGCGAGATCCTTGCGCTGAGCGACGAAGGAAAACGCTGCCTCCACATCCTTGATCAGCCCCTCGCGAGATGGAGTGCCCGCTGATTTTCCGAAGCCCCGATAATCGTACAGCAAAACATCATAACCCGCATCGACCATCCAATCGATAAATCCAAGATGGTGCCCAACCGAGCCTGCATTGCCATGTGAAAAAACCACCACTCCCTTTGATTTCACTTCCTGATCCGCAGGTATCAACCACCCATGCAAGGATATGCCATCGGCGGCGCGAAACGTCACATCGGTGAAAGCGCGTCCGTATATTTTGGGTGTGGCGGGTTGATCTTTCGTAGGAAAGTAGAACAACTTATTGCCTCCATCTTTGCCGAGCATCACTTCGGCAAACTGCGTCAACTGACCACTCTTGTCATTGCGCAGGGTCACAAGCAGCTGCTCCAGTTCCGCAGGCATTTCCTGGGCTCGCAGCATCGAAGCCATCAGCACGAGCAACAGGATAGATTTTCTCATGCGCAAAGCATAGCAGAAATCGAGAACGATGCAACATGCACCAATGCACCTTGGCAACCAAAGCATTTCGGATAAATGTAGCTACAAATAGTATCATTCGAGTCATTCTCTGGAAAGATAAAATGCCTCCTAAGGAGTGATTTTAAATTACCGAAAAAATGAAAATATTCATTTTTTTGAACCAACATCATTTTCATGGACAGTCGTTTCTTCAGCAGAAATCCCTTTGTTATCGATGATCTTTACGTCTTTGCATTTCTCGACGAGAACTTTCAGCGTGCCTTCGGGCGCGCGCTCCGCGAGCGGGCCAAACGTGTTACCGCGAATCATTACATCGGCAGCGCAAGTGATCGTAATAGCCGGGCCGACGGGCCAGCTCCAGTCAAAGACACTCGGCGTGGTGCCGAAGCCGGAAAACGAATTGCCTTCGATCAGGATCTTCGTGCTATCGTGCGAGATGTTTTCCTGTGCCTCACTCACTTTGGGTTTATCTCCTGGAACTCCCGTAATTGGTGACGCACCGATGACAATGTTAGGGTGGTTGTTGTCGGTGAATGTGCAGCCGCGCACCGTAAAATTGCGAATCGACGATCCTTCCTCGAAATACCATTCGGGTGCGGCGGAAATCGCGGGTTGAAAGCTATTGCGGAACGTGCAGCGTTCGATCGTGCAGTTGGCAGCTTTCAGGTTGAGGCACTTCGCGCGAAAGACCTGAAACTTACTGTCGCGGATGATGGTTTCCTGCCCCACAGTTGCTACGTTGACGAGCCGGTCGATGCCGTCAATCATGGACTCGCGGCTGAAGTTCATGCCGACGCCCACGCCGACGCGTTCGGTCACGACATCCCGATCCAGCGCGATCACAAAGGTTCCGTCGGGGTTGGGCGTGGCAGTTGTGATGACGGCGTTCGTGCGGATTTTTTTGTGCTGCCAATCCCAGAGTTCGACTCGGTCGCCCGCGCGGTAGTCGCTGTTTTTCGCCTGCACGAGCAGCGTCCGATTGTCTTTCTGCTCGATGATGCGCGTGTAATTGGACAGTATATCAATGCCGTCGTCGTCGATCTTGGAAAAGTCACAGTGATCGAGCAGAAGCTTTCCGCGCAGCCCGCTGACCTGACCGCCACCCGCGCAGGAATAGAGTCGATTTGAGCCGGCAGGCACTCCGATCACAAAGCGTCGGAACGTCGTGGTGCCTTCCAGTCCTCTAATGTAAAAGCCCGCGTTGGCGCCGCCGCCCCAGTAATTGATGTCTTCTAAAGTCGTGTCGCGAAGATTGCTGAGGACGAAAGCGTGGCTGCGGCTCTCGGTGTAGATGAAAAATTTCTTGCCAGCCCAATTTTCAATATGAGGTGGCCCTTGTAGCTTCCACTTCCACGTGCGCTCTCCAGTTTTTACCATTTCAATTGGGTTGGGCCAATGGCGGTCGAGTTGATAGTAATTCTTATCGGGAAATACAAACGGATGCACCTGCGAGCCTTTGAACGACGGATCGTTTGGCGCGGGATAGCCGGGGTCCATCGAAACTTCACAGGTCATGTTCGGGATGTCCACCGCCGTAATCATGCCCTGCGTGTAGCCCAGAGGGTCGTGATCAATCGAGATTTTCCGAACGGTTACGCTCTTGCTGTCATCGAGGCGAAAGACCGGTTCGTCCAGATCACCCGAGACAATAGTCGCGTCGCCTTCGCCTTGAAACGTCAGCCCGTTAGCACCCGTGATGCGAATCGACTTTTCCGCTCTCGTTGCCGTTTTGTAGCGGCCGGAAGGTAACCAGACGACGGCTCCCGCGCCCTGTTTCTGTGCCTCAACAATGGCGGCATTGATTGCGACTGTATCGTCGGTCACGCCGTCGCCTTTGGCACCAAAATCTTTGACATTGATCGGCTTCAGCTCGACTGGCGTTTCCGCCGCCGAGACGGTGGCAATCGTCGATAGGGCGAGCGCGATGGCTACGCACAGGAAGTGCCGGCCCGAGAGATGAGTTGAGTCGTGGTGATTCACAGTCTTTGTTAAAGGAGATTCGTTGATGTAATTGGCAGACATGAGCGCTTAGTGCATCTTCACCACTTTGTAGCGAGCGAACTTCCTGCCGCAGTATGAACCGGTCAACCGGGAAAAGTCTAGGTCACATTTTTGCCAAAGATGCCAATCATTCAATCCGAAGAGGTCTCAGGCTCGCCAGTGGAAGCAGCTTTCGGTTCATCCACAATCACTTGGTCAGAGTCGGTGATCATGAACATTTTGCCCTCCCTGCCATCCGGCGCGGGGTAGGCGGTAGTACGTTCGAGGCGATTGTTCGTAAAGGTGAGGCCATCGACGGAATACATGGAAAGCAGGGGGAGATTGCTGAAGTGGCGGAAGAGGTTTTTTTCGATGCGGATGTTGCGGTTGTAACGGGAGGTTTTCCTGAATTCATCCGCGATGCCCGAGCCGACTTGAATGCAGCCGGTTCCCCATACCCCGAAATTACAATTGTCGAAGGTGTTGCCTCGGATCACAACATCCCTGACCCCAGCCTGCTCGAACCAGAAGCGAGAGTCTCCTTCAAACAGAATCGCTGCGCCGGGCGTGTGGAAGGTATTTCCCTCAACGACCATTTTACCACGCGAGCCTAACAAGATTCCGCGCGCCCGGTTGCCACGGATCACACAATTCTTGATGAGAACATCGGCGGTGTTCGCATCCGTATCGGCAATGGAATCCCCGACGATGACGTTTGCAGGCAGGGGACCTTCAGTCTCGATGATCGTGCTTTGCTTGTTGATGCGCGTCACGGTTTTAGCGACTGCAAATCCATCCTCCTTCAGACTGGGCCCGTCGGTGAGTTCCAAGCGCGTCCCTGGTTTCACGAAATCCACTCCGGCCTGCTGAGGGTGGATCATGCGCACCTCGAAGCGGTTAGGCGCAAGAATGTGGGTGATTTTTGCATAGAGCCCGTGGATGTTGGTGGCATCGTCCTTCTGTTGTTCGAATAGACAATCCTCCATCTCGATCTTCCCACGGCAGTTGACAAAATGGGTGGCGTCCGCGGTAAGGCTCACAATCCGCTTGCCCCCAGGCGGAGGAGTCACCTGGATTTTTTTAAGAAACAGATCCGCACTGCGCTGAGCAATCACTCCCATCCCACCGCAATGGTGGAGCGTCATGTCGGACAGATGGATGTTGGAACTATCAGAAATCACAATTCCGGGGCTGTCACGCAATTCCGCACCAAAGACGAGAACATTACCGGGCTTGGCCGAGGCATCGCGAAGCATGAGCCGCACCTGATTGGGCGCGATTTCCGTCGCGGCCACCCCTTCGCCCAACTTGTAGTGGTCCTTTGCCATGAAGGCGGTTTCCCGCTTGTCGGGGTCGAATGCAAGCAGGTTGCCGTACGGGTAAATTACTTCGCCGCTGGTTACGGTGGTTGCCGGACCTGATGCCTTTTTTCCGTCGGTGAAGACGAGCACGCCATTTCGGATTTCATAGGGAAACTCCGTAGAGAATTCCAAATCGACATGGTCGCTAGTGACCGCTAGGACTCGTCCCTCGGAGTGAAACGGGCGGCTGAAATCGAACGAGAAATTCTTGAGGGTGACGCCCTTCGAGCCTTCAATCAGGAAAGGCACTAGCGGGCCGTGAAAAATGAAAGTGGCTCCTCCGCCATCGATTTCCAGACCCTCCATGTTCGTAAGGGGGAAAATCACCCGCTTGAGCCCCTCGTCATTATTGCTGATGAAAAGGTATTGTTCCCTGGCATTTTCGGGCCAGAAATCATAACGACCGGGTGGAAATGTCAGCTTTGTCGCCTTGCTGCGACGGGCCTCATCCAGCGCCGCTCTCACAACCGGCGTCGTGTCGCTACCGTCGGCTTTCGCGCCAAAGGCTGCCATGTCAATCGTGGCAACTTCACGCGCAGTGGTGGATCCGATGGAAAGAATCGTTGCCAGACAAATGGCGGTAATCATGGGGTTAAGATTAGATATCATAAGTGTGATTGATTCTTTTTCCGGTTATCTTGGATGGAACGGGTTGCATCGTGAATTGGTGGTTGGGTTGTTAGGTTTTTTCAAGCGCGTGATGGATGGGTTTTGCGGGCCGCGCCCTGCCGCAATACTTTTTCAGGAAGAGATCATTCAATATTCCAAGAAGCTTGTCATTGAACTTTTGCGTCAGTTTAATGGACTTTTGCGGCAATTTTCAAGCTCATGATCCAGTGGAGTGAGGCGGTCCGCCCTCGCGGGGCGAAGGTTGATTGTCCAAGAGAGCGGGGTTGAATATGAAGGGATTGGTTTGATTATTGTTCCACTTGGAGGCGCCCGAAGAGTTTGGTGTCGCCAGCTTTGGCGACGGTGATTTCCACTTTTTCGATGCCTGCACCCTGATCGGTGACGACGACACCTGCACCGCCGGGAATGGCAACCGGGATCCAAGAACTAGCATCGAGCGTGCTGCTGTATTCGAAGGTCTGGATGGTGCCAGTGGCGGCAGCGCGACGGTAGTAGGTGAAGACAAAGTTCGCACCGGAGGCGTCTAGAGTCGGCAGGGTGCCGGTGGTGGAAACCGAGGGATCACCGCCTTGCAGGATGTATTCCATCAGGTTGGCGATGCCGTCGTTGTCGGGATCTGCTCCGGGCTCGTTGTCCGGGGTGAGGATGGCCGGGTAGTTCGTGGCAATCCAGTCGCCGAAGGGATCGACGGGTGGGCCATTCTGCACGACCAAAGAGCCCGTGCCGGTGATCAATCCCTCTGAGTTCGACGAGTCGTAGGTGCCTGCTACTTGCTGCACGCCGCCGAGCCAGAGTTCGTCGATGGTGTCGGTGCCGGTGTAGTTCAGGTCAAGGGTGCAACCTGAGTCTACGATGACATCGGCGGTGTTCGCGAGGGCGGTGTTAGTGGTTCCATTTCCGAGGCTCAGCGTGCCGCCCTTCACCGTGGTGTTTCCGGTGTAACTGTTCGTGCCGGTGAGCGTCTGGGTGCCGCCGCCGATTTTAGTAAAGCCGGTGACGTGCACGGTTGCCTCGGTGATGGTGCCATTGAAGGTGCCGGAGCCGCCATCCCGGCCCACGGTAAGCGTCCGGCTGTTGGTAAAATCGTCGGTATAATTTGTTGTGGTAACGGTGCCGCTGCCGGTCAACGCATCGATGATCACGGCATTGCCGTCATTCAAATCAAGCATGCCATCCACCTGCATGGCGGCCAGGTTGCTGGTCCATGCCATGTTCTGCCAACCGCCGTTGATCATCGAGGCCCCAGACTGGATCTCAATCAATGCGCCACTACCCAGTGCCAGGGTGAGATCACGCCCATCAGCGCCGCTGACCAGCCCCCCGCCGCTGAGCCGCAGAGTGCCTGTGCCACTGATGGTTGTGTTGCCTGATGCTACACCCGTGCTGCCGTCGAGGTTCATGACTGCGCCCGAGGCAATCGAGTAGGCGCGTGCCGTGGTGGAGAACGCAGCGCCCTGCAACTTCAGCGTGCCGCCGTTGATCGTGGTAGCTCCGCGGTAGGTATTCGGGCCAGTGAGAATCTGCGTTCCTTCGCCTTCCTTGATGATGCCAATTGTGTCATCACCAGAATCGGAGATGGTTCCCGTAAATGTACCTCCGCCGCCATTCACGCCGACAGTGATCAATTTGTTATAGAGGCCCCACGATATGTCACCCATGGTCACCGTGCCGGAACCAGTCAGTGCGTCCGCGAATATGTCGTTACCGTCAAACACGTCGAGCGCACCGTTCACCTGCAGTGTGGCCTTGTTGTCGGTCCAAACACCTTTCTGCCAGCCACCGTTCTTCACTGTTGTACCACTGACGATGTCGATGAGACCGCCCGTCATGGCAAACTCGGTGTTTGGGGCACCACCACCACCGCCCAGCCAAAGATCTCCTCCGCTATTTGCGGTGAGGGTGCCAGCGCCAGCGTATCTGTTTTCGGCGCTGAGCGTGACGCCGCCGGTGGTGTCCACATCAGCCGCATCCAGAGGCGCGGTGGCGAAGAGGGCGACTCCTGTTGCCAGCGAACGAGATATCAGTGGGTTATACTTTGATTTCATATGAGGATTGGGGATGTATTGTTAGATTTTTTCAAGCGCGTGATAGATGGGTTTTGCGGGCCGCGCCCTGTCACAAGACTTTTTCAGGAAGGAATCATTCACTATTTCAAGAAGCTTGTCATTGAACCTTTGCGTCAATCTCTTGAACTTTTGCGTCATTCAATTCGAGTCGGCTGTGACATCCTCGCAGTTGAGGGTCATGATCGGTTCCAGCTTTTTCGGATCGAGTCCATAATGTTGCATGTGCCAGTCGCTGAGTTTGACCGCTGTATTGGGCACGCATTTGTTCCCAGCAATGATCAGGCCTTTGGTCGAGGTGACAACTATGTTAGGAAGTGGCGAATCTGTAATGCTGTTGTTTGTTAGGGAGATCCGATTGTGCGCTCCGGCCGGCGACCTCTGCCCATTTCCAGCCCGGGCTTCGATGATGATGGCGATGTCCCGGCAGTCCTTGATGATGTTATCTCGGATCTCGACGTCATTGCTGCTACCGGATTCAAGCCACCACCATTCTGGGGCGATCTGAATTCCGTGCCCCCAATTGCTGGTCGTCTTGTTGCCGATGATTTTTCCGTTGCTGGCCTTGATCAGGATGCCGCGGGAACGATTCATACCGAAATCGCAGTCCTGCACCAGGAATCCGTTGCCCATGTGGTTCATGGAGCCGATGACCGAACCCATCGGCAGGTTTACCTCACGGTCAAGCGTGATGGACAAAGCCTTGGTCTCAGGATTGCTCATCGTCTGCTTGTTTTGTTCATTCATGTGTTGCTTCAGCAGGAACTTGGATTCTTCTGCATTGACCGTGCCATCTGGAGCGATCGCCACGACCTTGGCGTCGGGCAATCTCTCTCCTGTGTAGGAAACCAATTCCACTGGATCGCCAACCTTGAGATTGATGTCGCGGGTTGCAAGGATCCGGACTGAATGTTTATGGCTGCCCATGATCATGTAATACTCGCCGCAGATGTTGACGCAGTCGTCGCCCTGCCATTTGGCGGTGCAACCGATGATCTGCGGACCTCGCACCGCGTGCTTGCTGTGGAAGGCGTCAGCGTTGCTTGAGCGTAAACGGCGAATGCCGCGCGGCTTCAGGTCGTTCTCTAAAGGCCGGCGATCAATGGAACACCGGATGTATTTTGTGCCGTCGCAATTGTATTCGAGATAGCTGAAACAGTTGGAGGCGTAGAGGCGGATGTCCTCAAGAACCAGATTCTTGCAGCCGCTGCTTACGATGGCATGGGCGTTTTGGCCTCCTAGATTGTAATTGCTATTTGTAACGAGAATGTCGCCGACCTCCTCCTTGTCCGCGTCCGGATTGTATTGGTAGTTTTCGGGTTTCATGAGCCTGTAGCGGCGCTGGCCCAGGGATTCAAAAGGCTTTTCAGCGCAGTAGATGATAGATCGCTTGAGAGTCTCCGTTTTCTGGTCGAAGATTTCGACACGCGCTTCCAGGTTCTCGGGATAACCGTCAAAAATCTCGAAATCGAGCCAGCGCTTATCGGGTGCCATAGCAGTAATCCTGCCCTGGGTGAAAGGCAATGGATCGTAGTCCACCGTCATTCCCTTCAAGATGACATTCTCACAGTTCTCAAAAGTAATGGCGCGGACAGTCTCCGTGCAGACCATCTCCACATCCTTGGCAATGATCTCCACATTCTTCAAATCCTTAAAATACAAGTGCTGGCTGTTCTGCGGCTTGACCCGATAGACTCCGGGGGGAATGACAATTTTACTGTCTCCGGACTTCAAACCGTCATCAATGATCTTCCGTAAATCCATCGCTGGTATTTCCTGCTTTTCGGCAACAGGCGGAGTTGCTGGTGCAGTTGCCTCTTCTCCTTTGGCAATCGCTGGTAAACATACTGTAAGGGTTTGGATGAAGGCTATTGTCGGCATTATATGTCTTATAGGAATTAGGTTTTTCATAAGGGCGTTGGATTGGGTATCGGAGTCGAGGAGTGAGGGAATAGTACTTTTTTATTCTCCGCCTGCTCTATGGTTTTTTCTTATCGTCGTTGACCAACACCGGCACCGAAGGGGCATCGCTGGCTGCGTTACAATTGGTCTGAACATTGGTGCCGTTGGCTACGCGGACTACGGCTTCAAGCTGGGAGCGTTCGACACGGTTGTCTTGTGCCGTGGCCTCACGGACATGACTAAGGTCCAGCATGAAAGCTGGTTTGCCGGCAGTTCCCAAGTTGAAGGCGGTGTTTTGGTTGCATTTCAGACCATTGATCCAATCGGCACTGATGGCGGGTGCCGGACAGTTTTCAACCCGGTTGGCCGTGATGGTGACATCGCCCGACCCTGTGACGGCAATGGCGGCACCGGGAGGCTTGAGTTGAAACAGGTTCCGGCACTCATTTCCGGTGATCTGAACATGGTTGCTGTTCTGGACGATGATGGCTCCGGCACTGGAGCCATCAATGCGGTTGTTGCGGATGACGATGTTGTTGTTCGGATAGCGTTCGGGAAAACTGCGGATTGGTTGTTCCGTGCCGCTATTGATACTAATGGCAGCATTACCCGAGCCCCACAGCGACCCGTAGTTGCAGTCGAGGAAGACATTGTCGGAGATGAGCACATTGTTGACGGTTGCTCCTTGCCACCACCACGAATCGGTTTTCACCTCTAGTCCCCCGGCGATACGCACGAAATGATTGTTTGTCAGTTCGATCCGCTTGCCGCTTTGGATCATCACGCGCACACCAGCGTCGGACCAGACGCAGTTGCGCATCACAAGCTCCATCTGGCGGTCGGCGACGTCCTCCACGAGCGTGCCGGGGGGCAGGGTGAGATCTTTGTCGAACTTCAGGCGCCAGAACGCCCGGTAGCCGGTCAGATCTTTAAATTTTAGCGCGGTGCGGATGAGCTCCGCCGCAGGCTCAATCCAGGGCTTAGCCTCAGCGTCCGGGACCCGCTGGGCCGACACAAGTTTGGCGCTGGTGATGGTAGTGAAGTCCTTTTGATAGAACTCGAATGGGCTGCCAGACTCGTTATCTTGGTAGCGATGCCAAATGTTATCCCAGACAACAATCTCCCGTGCACTCGTCTGCTGCCACACCATGGCCATGCTGCTAGAAGACATGTCCAACAAGTCATCATACGAAGTCCGGAACTCGCAACTATCCAGTGTCACCCGGCCCTTGCGCGTGCCCGATTGCCAGCCTCCGCCGCCATAGAGTCGGTTAGTGCCGGGACATCTTCGACCACGCACACGGGTCATGGTGCAGGTCTCTGTTGCGTTCCCATAGCAGAAAAGGCCGCCGAAGAAATCCAAGTCCTGCAACGTCACATTGGCGACTTCATCAAGGATCATGAGCCAAGTGGGCGAATACCCCAAGGCGGCGAGATTGCCGGGGCTGTAGAGACGATCCCAATCATCGCGAGCCAGATCACTACCCATGGTAAACGTCACGGTGCGGCCGCCTGCGCTCAGTTCTGTGTTCTTCCATTCGAACTGTGACCATGAAGGATTGGGGAGCCAGATGCCCTTAGGGCTGTAGGCGTAGAACAATTCCGTCGCCTTGGTCCCTGCCTCCAGGGCGCGATAACCCGGCAAAATGTCCACCGTAATACGTCTCCGTTCGTAGTCACTTGCGACGATGCGCCCCTGCGAGTAAGGCAACGGATCGACATCAACCTTCACAGGACCGACTATCGTAAAAGACCCGACCTTCCAGAGAGGAAAGAGCGGCTTCTCCACGCACTCCATGATGATTTCGCAATTCGGAAGATGTAGCGTGAAAGCACCGAGACTGCTGACATTGAAATTCGCGCCCTTGGGCAGACGATACACGCCGGGCTGGGCGCGATACTCGGCCCGCTGCGCGCGGACAGCCTCATTGACTCCCTCGACCAAGGCGCTACCCGCTGCCCGTTGCGCCTGCTTCTGCTCCTCGCTATAGATCACCGGATAAACCGGCAAATTCACGTCATAGGGTTCGGCAGGGTCATAGAGGGTCGAACCCTGCCGCTGGACGGTCGGAGAGGCGTTTGATGGAGCCGCTTCCATCTTCGGAGAATCACCAGCCAGTGCGACCAACGGCGCTAGCAGAAGTGCTATAAGAAAAATATTCGCGAGACTCATGAGTTTGTTTTTTGTTCTATGAGAGCCGGTTCGCCACCGACGGGATTGATACATGCGGAATCAAAATCATCGCAATCACGAGAACTGAACCATGCAGGGTATTTGTTTTCATATTTGGAATTGGAGAGCCCGGGCGGAGACGACACACAGCGTTATCCGCGTCAAAGTCTGCCACGACTTCTGCACAAAGTCATTGAACCTTTGCGTCAATCTATTGCACTTTTGCGGCATTCTTCTATGTGATTCAGGAAACCATTTGTCCGATTGAGCGTTGCGACATCCCGGTCAGCGCAGCGACAACCCAGCAACGCCTGCTTGCTTACGGAACTCGCCTGGGGTGATTCCCATCTTGCCCTTGAACAAACGGTTCATGTATTCTGGGTGATCGAATCCGGCTTTTTCAGCCACTTCGGCAAGCGAAAGATCGGACTCGGCCAACAGGCGGGAAACCCTATTCAGTCGGACGCGGAGGATCTCTCCCTTGGGAGAAATGCCGAGGATTTTTGAGAAGCGCCTCTCCAGCACACTTCTCGAGAGCGGAACTACCTTGAGGAGGTCCGCTACATCCAGTCCATTGCACGCGTGTTCGCGGATGAGCCTGAGCGCAGCAGCGATGAACCGGTCGTCGATGGCGAGCACATCGGTGGATTGCCGTGCCAGCACTCCCAATGGCTTGACGAGGATGGATTGGAAATCGGTATTTCCCTCAGCCATCAGCCGAGCCAGTAGATCGGCCCCTTTGAAACCGATTTGCTGGGTGTTCAGAATCACGCTCGACAAAGGCAAGTCCGAGAGCTCGCAATAGATTTCATCCTTGTCCACCCCGATGACAGCCACCTCATCCGGCACGGCCAAGCCCAGCTCTCGGCAGCAATTGAGCACTTGGCGCCCCCTGGAATCGTTGCATGTCATGAGCCCGCAGGGTTTTGGCAAGGATTGAAGCCAGCTTGCCAATTCCCGTTCGTATAGCTCACCATGTTCCTCATAGTCGAGGCCTGAAGTGCTTTGCCGAGGCTCGGTTTTGTCAAATACATGGCAGTAAAATCCGCCTTCCAATACCCGCTCCTCAAAACTGTCCCGCCGCATATCCGACCAATCCATGCCGTTGAAACCACAGAACGCGTAGTTTTTGAAACCCCGCTCCATCAAATGCTCCGCTGCCATATGGCCCACAAGTTTTTCATCGGAACGTATCCGCGGAAAACGAGCCTCAGGTAAGCTTGCGCTCAGGTCAACCACCGGAACTCCAGACCGACCGAGCAACTCGGCCATGGCCGGACTCGAAACCCTCGCAAGGATCCCATCCCATTTCCATCGGTCGAACCATTTCGGGAAGTGCTCGCCGGGATCGCCCTCCTCGAACTCGATCGACCAGGGCCCGTGAATCCGAACATACCTAGCGACCCCCATCAGCAGTTGACGACCGTAACTACGCGACGATTCAATAAGCAAGGCAACTCGGGGTGCGTTTTTTTTTCCGGTGGGTTTCTTCATAGGTGAGAGAATACTTTGCCATTCCCATCCTACCTTTCAAGCATTTACGCCACAAGACGACAAAACCGACGACCAACAAGCGCACACTGAACAGAATCTGGCATGCAGCGAATAGGGCACGATCAACAGGTTCAACGAATTTAGCAGTGAAAACAATGGAATCGGATTGCCTTGGGGATTCCGTCTCTGCTAGGTTTGGGTCGCCATGAGCGATTTTTCTTTAATTGAAGCCAAAATGAAACAATCGGCCGTCTCCCACGCGGCGATTGAGGCGTTTCGCCGAAACTTTCACGCGCTCGTTCGTCAAGAATCTGGTCTGATTTCCGAAGAGCAAATTGCACCCGCCCAGGGCTTGGCGGATTGGTCGAAGATCCGCGAGCAACAGGGCGAAGTCGATCCGCTGCTGCTCGGAAAAGTCGCGGTGATCAAGCTCAATGGCGGTCTTGGCACCAGCATGGGCCTGCAAGCTGCGAAGAGCCTGCTGTCCGTGCGCGATGGCTCGACGTTTCTCGACATCATGGCGCACCAAATTTTGCACTTGCGCGAAGTCAGTGGCGAAAACGTGCGCCTGCTCTTGATGAATAGTTTCAGCACCAGCGATGACACCATGAAACACCTCAGTCGTTATCAAGGTGTGGGACTCGCCGAACGCAGTGAAGTGGAATTGATGCAAAATCAAATCCCCAAACTTGATGCCGCAACTCTCACTCCTGTGAGTTGGCCGCAAGATCCCGAGCTCGAGTGGTGTCCACCAGGCCACGGCGATCTCTATCCGGCACTGGTCGGCAGCGGTTGGCTTGATCGATTACTCGCCACCGGTGTGACCTATGCCTTTGTCTCGAACTCCGACAACCTCGGTGCCGTCATGGAACCGGAGCTGCTGAAATATTTCGCCGAGAGCGGAGCACCCTTCTTGATGGAAGTCACACGTCGCACAGCCGCGGATCGCAAAGGCGGTCACCTCGCCGTGCGGACCAGTGATGGCCAATTGCTCTTGCGCGAAGTTGCCCAGTGCCCCAGCGAGGATCTCGAAGAATTTCAAAACATCGAAAAACATCAGTATTTCAACACCAACAATCTTTGGCTACGCCTGGATGCCTTGCGCGATTTGTTAGAAAAATCGGATGGCGTCCTGCCCTTGCCGATGATTGTGAATCGCAAAACGGTGGACCCGCGCGATAAAAATTCCACAGCAGTGATCCAACTCGAAGTCGCCATGGGAGCTGCCATCGAGTGCTTTGCGGGCGCGTCCGCCATCGAGGTTCCACGCAGCCGTTTCGCACCTGTGAAAACCACAGCAGATCTTTTCTGCCTGCGCTCCGATGCCTACGAAGTTGCCGCAGATGGTCGCGTAGTCTTGCGCGCCGAACGCCAAGGTGTGCCGCCCGATGTACAAATGGACGATCACTACAAACTCGTTGACTCCATTGAATCCATCGGCATGCCCTCTTTGGTTGGATGCCATCAACTGAAAGTCCAAGGCCTAGTTTCCTTCGCCGAGGGTGTCATCATCGAGGGCGATGTGAGCATCCACAACAGCACAAACGAGCGCCAAGAGGTCCCAGTTGGTATTTATCGTGATAAGCAGATTGCTTGGTGAAATCATGAAAGAAAAAACGCCACTGGGTGAGCCGTGGCGTTTTTTGTTAGAGTCGATACTCGCAGAAAATTATTCTTTTTCTGCGGGAGCTTCTTTTTCTTCAGCTGGTGCCTCTTTTTCTACGGGAGCCTCTTCGGCTTCTTCTTCCGCGGCTCCTGCTTGTGCTTTCATTTGTTCAATGCCTTGCTTGATGCGGCCTTTAATCGTATCAACGTTTTCAGCGATATCACTCTCAGGATATTCTTTCACAACATCGTCGACGAATGTGTTTGCAGCATCCAAATCCCCTTTTTCCATCGGACCTGCTAGACCGATGTTGAGTATCATGCCAATTTTGTATTGTTCAGGAAGATCGGGATTGGACTTGATGAACTCCTTCACAGCAATGAGTGCTTCAGGATACTTTTTAGCTACCATCAATGGCTGAATTTTCGTGCCCGTGAATTCTTGCAATTTTTCTTCCACCTTGGCTGCAGATTCTTTCTTCGCGATGGCTTCCTTGCGCTCTTTGACGAATCCAGTTTTGTCTTTTTTGTCGAGTTCACCGATTTTTTCGATCACGTCAGCGTAGCTGCTATCGACCAACTCAGCATCGAGGGCTTTCAGCCCTTCGACGAGAAAAGCCGCCTTTTCAGCATCAGTTTTGGCGGCATCTGCTTTGGCAAATGCTTCGTCGCGCTTGGTGCGAACGGCCACCAATTCATCGAGATGAGCCACATATTTTTCTGGGCCGCCGGGCTGGTATCCAGTTTTAGCGTATGGCTTTCCAGTGGCATCGCAGAGAAGAATCGTGGGGAAGCCTTGCACTTGGTATTTTTGTTGCAGGGCTTCGTTTTGCTCCTTGAGTTTGGCATCCAGTTCCTTCTTTTGTGGAAAGTCCAGCTCAACGAGCACGAACTTGTCCTGAGTGCCTTTTTTGAATGGCGCATGGTCGAATACTTCTTCGTTAAGCTTAATGCACCAACCACACCAATCAGAGCCAGTAAAGTCGATCAAGAGGTCTTTTTTTCCTTCGGCTGCAGATTTTTTAGCGACCTCGAAGTCAGTCACCCAGCCTTCGCCCGCTGCAAAAGCGCAAGTGAGTGTAGCAAGACTTAGTGCAACGGATGCAATCAGTGTATTTTTTTTCATATATTGGTGGAGAGAACTATGTTACGGTGTTTTAGCAAAAGGTCGAGACAGAAATGATCAGCCCAAGAGAGAAACGCCCGAAGCGAGTGGCCAACGGACGTTTTGTCGCATCGGCGCTTGATCTTGTGATGAATTAGGCCCATTCGCCTTCGGCAGGACGGACAACGGCTTTGTCCTTCTTGCGCAGTGCGTTGCGCATTTTGGTCAAGGCACTATTTTGCAGTTGGCGGATGCGTTCGCGGGTGACGCCGAATTCACGGCCAACTTCTTCGAGTGTCAAGGGGCGCTTGCCGGTGAGGCCGAAGCGCTCATCGATGATCGCACGCTCACGGCTATCGAGAATCGTCAGCAAGCCATCAAGGTTGTCGTGCAGGTTTTTGTCTGAAAGAAGATCGAGAGGATTGGATGCTTTTTCATCGCCGATGAGTTCCCCATACGCAGTGCTTTCGCCTTCATTGATAGGTGCATCAAGGGATGTCGGGCGCTGAGATGCTTGCTTGAGCATCGCCAACTTACGGCGTGGGATGCCGGTTTCCTCGGAAAGCTCTTCGTCAGAAGGCTCTCGACCGTAGGCTTCCGTGAGCATTGCGGTAATGCGGCGCAATTTGGCAATTTTGTCTACCATGTGGACGGGAAGACGGATGGTCTTGCTTTGGTTGGCGAGAGCGCGTTTGATCGATTGCTTGATCCACCATGCAGCGTAGGTGCTGAGTTTGCCACCTTTGACAGGATCAAAGCGGTCGACGGCTTTCATGAGACCGATATTGCCTTCAGAGATCAGGTCAGCAACAGGCATACCATAGCCGGCATAATCTTGAGCAATCTTGACAACAAGACGTAGATTGGCTTGGATCATCTGGGTGCGCGCAGCTTGGTCGCCCTTTTTGATCCGTTTCGAAAGTGTAATTTCATCCTCGGGTGTGAGGAGCGGAGTTTTCGCGATCTCCTTCATGTAGGCCTTCATGCTGTTGTCGAATTCTGATGCCATTGTTTTGTTTGGTTGTTTGTGCTAATGTAACGTAGCCGCTGAGTAGATTATTCTAATTATAGAAAAAGAACAGCATTTTATGCAGCGGATGATACACAAATTTATTGCAGCAATGATCGTGCCGTTATCAGAAATATCCTGAAACACTGATGAAATCTTGCTTTGCGCAGACCAAAAAATTCTCGTGTGGGCAAAATGACTGAAGCAAGCTGTCACAGCGCGTCATTTTGTCATACTGGATTTTTTTCATGTTTGGCTGCGATTTTTCTAGCTTGAATGATTTCCCGAAAAAAAGATTGCTAGTTTGCCAAAAAATCGGCATTTTTTCACTGTTCATATGATTACTCGAATCTATTCAGCAGCCTTACGCGGTGTCGATGCTCAAGAAGTTGAGGTGGAAGTAAATGCCTGGGGCTCGGAGAAGCCGCAGATTTACGTGGTCGGGCTACCCGATGCGGCCGTCCGCGAATCAACACAGCGTGTGACCTCTGCAATCATCGCATCGGCCCTGCCCATGAGCGATGGTAGCAAAACCGTGAATCTTGCTCCGGCTGATCTGAAGAAAGAAGGGCCGTCTTTTGACTTGCCCATCGCCCTAGCCATGGCCTCCGCTTGTGCCGAATTGAGTCTACCTGCCGACGATGTTTACGTTGTCGGAGAGCTTGCGCTCGATGGAACAGTTCGCGCCGTGAAAGGGGCTCTACCGATTGCCTTGGAAGCTCGTGCACGCGGCAAAAAACGCTTGATCGTGCCTGCGGTGAATGCTCCAGAAGCAGCAATCGTTGAAGGCATCGAGGTGATTGGAGTTGAGTCACTCCACCAGACTTGGTCTTATCTTACAGGCTTGGAGTCGATCGCTCCCTTCGTAATGGATCGCAAGGCGTTTTTTGAATCACATCGCAATTACGATGTCGACTTTGAGGAAGTCAAAGGCCAATACCAAGTGAAACGCGCGCTGGAAGTGGCCGCCACTGGTGGACATAACATCTTGATGGTAGGGCCTCCGGGAACTGGGAAATCCATGCTAGCGAAGCGACTACCGAGTATTTTACCTAACATGAGCGAGGATGAGGCCATCGAGACAACGAAGATTCATTCGATTGCTGGATTTCTCGATCCGAAGCGCTCATTCATAACCACGCGCCCGTATCGAGCACCACACCACACGATCTCTGATGCGGGTCTTCTCGGAGGCGGCACTAACCCTGGTCCTGGAGAAGTTTCACTCTCGCACAACGGTCTTTTGTTTTTGGACGAGTTACCGGAATTCCGCCGCCAAACTCTGGAGGTAATGCGCCAGCCACTGGAAGACGGACACGTCACCATTTCACGCGCGGCAGGCTCATTGACATTTCCCTCCCGTTTTATGCTCGTGGCCGCCATGAACCCCTGCCCTTGTGGATACTACGGTGACGCCAAACGAGAGTGCCGCTGTGGCTCTCGCGTGATCGAAAAATATCGGCAGAAAATTTCTGGTCCCCTGCTCGACCGCATCGACATTCACGTAGAAGTGCCGCTGGTGGATTTCAAAGAACTGTCATCCTCAGAGCTCGGTGAAAAATCTGCCACCATTCGCGAACGAGTCGCCGTGGCGAGAGAAGTGCAGACCAGACGATTCGAGAAACACAAAGGCACGAATACGAATTCCGCGATGTCGGCAAAATTGGTCCGCGAGCACTGTGTTCTCAATGCTACGAGTACCCAATACCTCGAGCACGCAATGGAATCGATGAATTTTTCCGCGCGGGCGCATGATCGCATTCTCAAGGTATCGCGGACGATTGCTGACCTTGATGGTAGTGAGCACATTCAAGATCATCACATCCTCGAAGCAATCCAATACCGCTCGTTAGATCGGAAGCTTTTCTCTTGAACTTAGATCAGATCAAGGCTAGGGCGGCGTGACTACACCCACAGGTTCAGGATTCACCTGCTCGCGCAAATTGATCAACTTCACAGGATTCCGCACTTCTTCTCCATCGGCTCGATAGAGAATGACATTGCTGCGTTCATCGTCTCCTTGACCGATCGCGCTCTGAAACACAACGCGCCAATTTTGTTCCGCATCGCGCACTGATACTTGCACTGGCACCGACTCCGCAGGCAGCTTTTCCACGACAACTCCCCCGGCCTTGACCTCAATGGTTTTGTGGGCAAACACCCACCTTGAATTTGCCGTTAAAGTATTGACCAATCGCGCGCTGCCCGCAGGGAATGTGACGGGACCCTCGGGAATGACCATAGAGCGCACCACATCCCATGTATTTTTTTGGGGATCTCGCCATAAAATCACTGCGCAGTCACCTTGTTCTGGCAACTGTATCTGGCTCCACAACTCAGTTTCATCGCCTTGCGCTTTTTGCAATCGACACATCTGCAATGTAGCAGGCAACGGCAAAGATTCCGTAAATGTCCCAAGCGCCAACTGCACAGTAACTGACTTTTTTTTGGTAAGGGGAATCGAGATCATTTGCGGAGGCTCCGAGCCAGGATCCGGCTCTAGTTCGTAGCGTACGCCATCACGAATCTCTTGTCGGAAAGGCGGCATATCGCCCACTGGCAGCAATCGCAACTCCCGCGGCCCATTTTTCTCCTGTCCCAAGCCAGTGATACAACTCAGTGCGTAGAGTGATAAAGCAATAAGATGTAGGAAGGGGAGATTCATCACGCACAGCTTGCAAGATCGGGATGCACTTGGCAAGCCTGTTTCGGGTGTAACTGAAATTAGTGTCAAGCGGCAGGCTTGCAAAAATGTTAAGTTAGCCTAGATCCCAGAGTATGGGGAAATTAGTCGTGATGGAGGCAAATTGAAACAGAATTTCAG
>DBCO01000020.1 GCA_002293145.1 Akkermansiaceae bacterium UBA956
TTTAACGAAAAAAAAATCGCTTCCCAGGGGTGTCTGTCAATATGACGGGCATTCCTTATGATTTTTACAATGTTTACGGCATCATTGGATCGGATCAAGGAGCTACTTATAGCTCGCAGGATTTCCAAGTGAATGGAGCATGGGCCTACGGTGGTAGTGCTGCCACGCCTGGCTTGGGCTTTGGAAATTACTCAGGAAACTGGACGCAATCGACTGCTACACAGCGTGGCGATTACTGGAAAGTGAGCAACGTCGCAGGTAATTCACTGACAATCCAAGGGCAGCCACGAAGTGGCGTGCAGCGTGGTTGCTTGACTGCTGTGATCGTGGAAGAAGCAACAGGGGTTGCTGCGTATTGGGACGCCAATGCTGCTACTGCTGGTTCGGGTGGGGCAACCCCATCGGGAACGTGGAATAGCACCTCAACCAACTGGAATGATTCGGCGGGCACGGGAACTCCAGCAACTTGGCCCACAGGGTTGATTGCTGTTCTTTCTGCCGGAACCGATGCCTCGGGTGCCTACACGATCACCGTTGCTGGCACTCAGTCGGCAAGTTACATCCTTGCACAAGACAACGGTAGCATTACCCTTACGGGAGGCGCCTTGAATTTGGCATCTTCCGCTGGCATTGTGGCCTCTGGTAGCTCGTCCGTCACGGTGAATTCTGATCTTACAGGTGAGACCAATCTTACCGTGAACGGCAACGCTGTAACCATCAGCGCAGCAAATACACTCACTGGTTCGTTTGCTGGTCAAAGTTCGACATTTGCGATGACTGCGGGTTCATCCTTTAGCGGAATTCCCAATTTCTCGATTGGTTCGCCAACAGTTGCTACATCGGCAACCTTGACCAATGCGACTGTCTCGACCACGGCATCGTTCAATGTGCAAAATGGGTCCTTGGCATTGGCGGGAACAAGCTCCGCGACCACCACTGGATCTGCAAATGTGAATCGTGGTACACTGCAGCTATCTGGTTCGTCATCGCTCAGCGCCTCATATTTTGGTAACCCCACTGCGAACACTGCGAGCACCGTAAACATTCAGGACAGTGCTAGTGTTTCCGTTAGTGGATCCATGACATTCGGTGACCAAGTCAGTGCAACCATCACTGTCAATCAATCGGGTGGTACTGTCACCAATACGGGCACAAGCAATAACCCTGGGGCAAATAACATGGCCAACCGTTGGGGTCACTGGGGTGGAGGATCGACTGTCTACAATCTTTCCGGTGGAACATTGAATCTGCCAGGCTCGCCACTCTATCTTTCTTGGGATGGCTCTGCGAGCTTGAATATTAGCGGAACAGGTGTCGCTAACATCAAAGGCTTCGACATGGGCTATGCATGGCGCACGAATGCTTCAGCAATCAATCTTGATGCAGGCGGAGTTCTTAACGTCGGCTCAGATGGTATCATCACTGGTACTGGCGGCACTGCAAACAAGTCTGTTAATTTGAACGGAGGAACTCTTGCAGCATCCGCCAGTTGGACAGGCACGGTACCCTTGAATGTAACAGCAAATTCTGTAATCGATACATCAGGTGGCACGATTACAATTAGCGGCGCGCTTAACGGCGCGTCGGGTGATGTGACCGTGCAAGGCGGTGGGACACTGGCGCTGATCGGTGGTGGCGCTCACACGGGCACGGTTCAGGTATCGACCAATAACACGGTACGGATGTCGGGCAATTTTGCTGGCAATGTTGCTGTGGCTAGTGGCGCGACTCTAACCTCAGGAACCGCGACAACTCCAGGATCCGCAGTGCTTGCGAATGCAACATTATCCTCTGGCAGTAAATCTTCGCTGCGTGTAGGTATTGCCCAGGATCTGATCGATGTATTAGATCTTAATGTCGCAAGTTCACATACCATTACGGTGACGCCTGCGGGTGACATCGCCAATGGCACGAGCTTTACGCTGATTGATTATTTGACCATTAACTCAGGTGGATACGACAATATCAATATTGTGCCATCTAGCTCACGCATGAACATCACCAAGAACCCTGATGATGGCAGTACGATTGGCATTACCGTGAATGGTTTTGACTCCTTGATTTGGAAAGGAACTGATGGCGGTGCGCCGAACGCGTGGGATGTGAACACCACACAGAATTGGCAAACTACGTTTACCAACGTCGGCACGAAATTCCTCGCCAACGACGTGGTTCTCTTCGATGACAGTGCCGCTACGGGTGATGTTACATTATCAGGAACGATTGCTCCTGTTTCCGTATCCTTTGATAACGAAACATTGGCCTACAATCTCACTGGTGCGGGTATTACGAGCGGATCAGTCACAAAAGATGGCGCTGCTATCACGACTCTCGCGACAGCAAACACCTACACGGGGCTTACCAAAGTATTGACAGGAACCCTCGTGATCGGCAATGGAACAGTGGGCTCACTGGCTGCTGCAAGCGCTGTGGAGCTTGACGCGGGCGAATTGCGTTTGAACTTGCCCGCAGCTGGAAGTTACACCAACCCCACTCTTGCACTGACCGGTTCTACGATTCGTATTATCGGGTCTGGCGATATGGTGTTCAGTCCCGTGATCACCAATGCAAGTGGTGCAGACATCGTTTTCAATCGCGACGGAGTAGTCTATTGCAGTTCTGCCAATCAAACGACAGGTTCGATCACCATCGATGATGGTACGGTGGTGTTTGATGGATCGCAACAAACCAACCGACTTGCGTTTAACAAGCTAGTCACGGTGAACAATGGTGCAACACTTGCCGTGCATGGCGTGAATGCATTTCCCACTGCGGCAAATGCTGTCAATGTTCAGCTTAATGGTGGCACCTATGAAGTGCAAAGTGGCGGTAGCAATGTCACGGGCGCTGAGGGAGATAGCCATTCCCACTTGAACAATCTCACGATGTCCGGTGGAACGGTTGTTCTTTCCTATTCTGGAACTGGCACCGCATACAACAATGAGAGTGTCCAGCTCAATGGAGTTCTCACGGTTACCGGAACAACTCCATCCGAGATTAACTTCGGCGCAGGAGCTGATCCGACGAATGCAGGTTTGTCACTGAATGGAAGTCGAATCTTCGATGTAGAGGACGTTACTGGAAGCCCGGCAGCAGACCTTACGATCAATGCAGAAGTGCAGAACAACGACTCGGCAGGTGATGTTTTGGTGAAGCAAGGAGCAGGAACCTTATTGCTTGCAGGACCTAACAGCTACACCGGTGGTAATGAGGTATTGGCAGGCGTATTGTCAGCTTCCACCGTGGAGAACGATGCTGTGGGCGGTATTGGCAACGGCTATCTGGCGGTGAAAAATAATGCAACGTTCCGCTACACGGGGACTGGCAATGAAGTGACGACACGGTATCTGTGGTTGGATAACGGCGGTGCTGTAATGGACATCGTCGAAGCCACCGCTGACCTCACCTTTTCTCCAGCTGGAGGAGCTGTGACGGCGCCTGTGACCAAACTTGGAGCTGGCTCGCTTACCATCGGTTCTGTCATATCAGGTGCTGCTGCGATTACAGTCGAGGCTGGTATTTTGGCAACTTCTGGAGTGAATACTTACAGTGGTAATACAACAGTGAATGGAGGAACTTTGATCGTCAATGGTTCCTCCATCCCAGACTTTGGCGTTCTTTCGATTGCTGCAACCGCTGTAGTTGATGTGGCTGGAAATGAAATGGTCAGTGAGTTGAATTTGAATGGCGTGAAACAAGCTGCCGGCACCTATGGTGCTACCGGCTCGGATGCCACCAACATTGATGATGTGCATTTCAGTGGAACGGGCGTTATAACCGTGATTGAGGGCTATGCTGCATGGAAAATTGACCCTGCAAATGGTTTGACTGCTGGCGTTAATGACGGTGCTGCGCAAGATCCCGATCAAGATGGTATTAGCAATTTGCTCGAATACACACTGGGAGGCAGCCCACTCACCGCGAACCAAAGTATCTTGCCACAAGGTGTGATTTCTGGTGCCAATCTGGTGTATACTTTCAAGCGTAGTGATGCATCAGAATCCGATACGACACAGGTTGTGCAATACGGCAGCGATCTTGCCGGTTGGACTGATATTAACATTGGCGCAGCCAGTTCAGGCGTTGTGACGATCGTGGAAAATACCGACGATGAAGACGACGTCACCGTGACAATCCCGATGGGAATCAATATCAAATTGTTCGCACGATTGGCGGTCACCGAAGATTGATTTTTTGAGAAACCAAGACTCACCCCTGCCTGCATCTTTTGCGGGCAGGGGTTTTTTGTTCAGCTGCAATCTAGATAATTTGCAAGGATCGCTGGTGATTGTTTACCTCAGCTAATGCAAGAGATTGTGCTGCTAGCGATCAGATTCCAGCTATCTGGTGTCGAGAGGAGATAAATGCCTGTTTGTGCGTCACCAATTTTGATCTCTAATTCTCGGATCACGCTACGGGGGGGATCAAGTCGAAGCGTTACAAGTCGCGGATGGGGACCACTCACGTTCGGCAAATCAGGCGCAAAGCCGAGGAAATGCACACGATAAATGGTATTGCTATACCGTGCAATGACTTCATTTATGGGCGTGCAGCAATGCCGCTCGACGCGCTCTAGGTCTGGCCCGTCGTAATGACAGGAAATGATTTTCACGTGCATGATCATTTCTGGCTGATCGACATGGAATAACTTAGCTGCTATATTGGGACAAAAATTCTCAGTAAACTCAAACAAAGCTCGTGTGTAAGAAAATGTCAACTCGATCATATCCAGTGGAGGATCAATCCTTCAAGAGTATAGGTTTTTTCGCAGTCTTACTCAGCAAATTCCAACAACCAAGCATCTGCGCCATGTCGTTTGCAACGGCATGGTAAGAGCTTGCTAGTGGTGATGGTGGAATTTATCACTGAAAACCATGGGCGAAAACGCGACTACAACAAGGGAAAATTCTTGCATCCTCAAGAGCGCAGGGCATGCTCAGCGCGGTGAAGGAATTACCCGAGCAACCAAATCTAACGCTTATACCCATCGGCTATGTCCGCACGGGGAAGTCCGTTAAATTTGAGGCCTTACACCAGCCAGATGAAAGCTTAGAGGAGCAAAGTGTTCTCGAAATCACTCCCCGTGAAGAATACCGTATCGCTCTGCAAGACTTGAGCGGCTTTTCGCGGATTTGGCTGATCTGGTGGTTTCACCGCAATGATACTTGGCGTCCACTAGTTCTGCCTCCACGTGGCCCTTCACAACGGCGTGGTGTTTTTGCAACGCGTTCGCCGCATCGCCCGAATCCGATTGGGATGACGCCCGTGAAGCTGTTAGGCGTGGAAGGTTGCAATCTTCTGTTAGGACCATGCGATCTCGTCGATGGCACTCCTATTTTTGATATCAAGCCTTACATCCCTGCTTATGATGTTTTTCCCGAGGAAAAATCTGGATGGCTCGATGATGTCGATACTTGGATGGCACAGCCTGCGCGATACCGCATGCGTTACGATTCTCTAGCTGAGCTACAGGCGCAGTGGTTGCAGGATGAATGGCAAATCGATTTCATGGTGCGCGCGGAAGAATTGTTAGAGAGAGATCCGAGCCCTCATCGCACGCGCCGCATTCGCAAGCGTGGTGCCGAGATCCATGAAATGGGCTGTGGCGCTTGGCGAATCAGGTTTTGCATTGATCAAAACGAAGTCATCGTACGAGAAATCGCACCCGGCTATCCGCTACAAACTTTGATTGGCGAATATGGAGCAGAAGTGCCGGATCGCGATGCTCAAATGGCATTTTTGTCTGAGTGGCCTTTCTCCGCTGATTTTCCTAGCAGATTGAAGATGTGACGCTGCACACGTGGCGAGTAGAGCACCAAGGGATGAGCTGGTGCCCATACCTTGTGGTTTTGCGCGAGCTCCCAGTGAGAACTGGTAGAGGGCAAAATGATCAAATCAAGTGGCGTGCGATACGAAATCAGAGTGACATTGGTGAGACGATCTTCGCTTAATTCCAATTGTTGCAAAAATTCGCTTCGCGGTCTCATCTGTACCGCACCTTTTCCGGGATAAAGATACGCTGCGCTGGTGCCGTGATGAGGTGTCGCTAAAGTGATCAGAGAGTGGCAATGTTCATGTCCGCCAAGCTCTTGCAGGTAATAGCGCGAGATCAGGCCGCCCATGCTATGAGCAACAATGTGAAAGTCTGCGTCCTTGCCCCATTTTTCTTCAATTGCTATACGCAACTGGTCAGCTAGAGTCTCGATGCCTGAGCGTGCATCGGCAGGTATCAAGGAAGGCACTAGGCAATCATGTCCTGCCTTTTCCAAGCGTTTCTTGAGTGGGTAAAAACAGTGGCCACTCTGAAAAATACCGTGCACCATGACCACCCGCTCTTTCTTCATTTCAGAAGGAGAACTGGCTTGGGTTGATAGACTTGCGAGCAAAAACCCACAAATTTGGTTGAATTGCTTCATGCCAGGCACTCTACCTAATGGATTGCTTTTGTCAAGCAAGTGTGTCTGCTAGATAATGCGCAAATGCCAATATTTATTGTGCAAATCAATCAAATGAAAAAAATAAAGTAGATTTTTATTATTTAGTGTTAGACATAGCGTCTATTTTTTGTAGAATTTGCCGTCGCGAATACCTCCATTCGCGCTAACATATTTTCCCCTTTCCCCTTTTTTCCCCCATGCATTTATTCCGGACGAAACGTCACATTTTTTGGTTAAAAATCAGCGCACTGCATTTTATCATTCTCCATTTGGCTGCATGCGCCGTGGTCATCTCTGCGTTCGTAGCCTATCTGAACACTGATCAAGAATTGATGGCCTGGACTTTGATTGGTATGGGTGCATGCGTATGGATCGGATTGGTTTATCGCATGACTGCGGGAATGAGCAATTGTCCGCTGTGTCACTCTGAGCCGATGCTGTCAAAAGAATGTAGCAAGCATTCCAATGCAATTAGGTTTATGGGCAGTTATCGGCTATCGGTTGCAACCACTACCCTGTTGCGACATCAATTCCGCTGCCCGTATTGTGGTGAGTCGAGCCGTTGTAGCTTGCGCATCTATAAAAAAGGATGAAATCTAAGCGATCATCGCTTGGAGACTTGCTTCATCGAGCACGGTGACTCCTAGTGCGATGGCTTTATCGCGTTTGGAACCACCACCTTCGCCACTGAGTAAATAGTGTGTACTTGCGGAGATACTACCACTAACTTTACCACCTTTGCTCTCGATGATTTTTTTGTAATCATCACGTGGAGCGCTGAGAGTTCCGGTGATGACAAACGTTTTACCTGCTAGAGGTAAGGATGATAAATCGACATCTTCGAGCCGAGGTAAATAATTTTCCGATTGTGGATCGATGCCATGCTCTTTGAGTTTATCCAACACATAGCGGCCAGCACCTAATTCAAAAAATGAGAGTATGCTTTCCGCCGCGACCGCTCCGACATCACCGGTGATGCCGTAGGATTGCAGGATTGGATTCTTTTTCTTGGCATCGGCACGAGTATCAGCGCGCAGCTCGCGGAGGATTTCGGATTGGCTCAGCTCGCCAAGAGATTGGTGCAATCGCGATAATTCTCTCGCTGCGCTCTCACCAATATTACGAATCCCCATGGCGTAGATCCACCGATTTAGCGGCTTACTACGGGCGGTTTGAAGACCATCGAGAATTTTTTGCGCATTCTTTTCACCGAAGCGTCGTGGGTCGCTCTCCGATCCAAGGTTCAATGGAGATAGCTGATCTAAGGTCAATGAAAAGAGGTCTAAGGGACTGAGGCATAAGTTGTGTCGCACCAGTGCCTCGGCAACGCTTTCACCGAGTGACGTAATGTCTAATGCTTTTCGTGATGCAAAGTGGCTGATGCTTGTTACCGCTTGGGCCGGACAGGCGAAATTGGTGCATCGCCATGCAACAAAGCCTGACTCCTGTGAAATCGGGCCCGAGCACGATGGGCATTTGCCTTCGACAAAATCGTAAAGAGAAAATGGCAATGCGCCCTCAGGATAGCGGATGACTTTCACCACAGCGGGAATGATTTCGCCAGCTTTTTCAATCAAAACGGTAGCTCCGAGACGAATGTCTTTTTTGCTAATCTCATCCTGATTGTGCAGTGTGGCGCGAGCCACAGTGGTGCCGGAAACGAGCACTGGTTCGAGCTCTGCCACGGGTGTTAGAACTCCAGTTCTGCCTACCTGCACCGTGATCGAGTGCAATGTGGTTTCCTTTTGTTCAGGCAAAAACTTATAAGCTGCAGCCCAGCGTGGGGCGCGGGAGGTGAAACCAAGTGTCGCTCGTTGTTCGCGATCAAGCACTTTGATTACAGCGCCGTCTGTGCCGTAGTCGAGTTGGTGTCGCTCGTGATTGATGCGTGCTACGGCATCGAGCATTTCCGTCAGGTTCCGCGCATGAATCAGGGGTTGGTTGCGGGGAATGGAAAGAGCATCGAGCAAGTCATGGAAGTCGGACTCGGTGGTAAGCTCAAGTCCCTCATATGCTCCCAAACCATGGGCCAAAAAGGCGAGGGGACGTTGCGCGACAATTTTTGGATCAAGCTGCTTGACTGTGCCTGCAGTAGCGTTTCGTGGATTGGCAAAAGTTGGTAACCCTGCTTCATCACGCTCGGCATTCATCGCCGCAAAGGCCTCGTTCGGCATGAAAATTTCGCCTCGAACTTCGAGGAGGATGGGGACTGAGCGAGTGGTTTTCACATCACCGATGTCAATCACCTGTAAATCAATCGGAACAAGTTCGTCGTCTTTTGTTTTGATGAGGTTGCCACAATGGGCATCAGCAATTTCGGTGCCGCGGATGGAATGTTTCCATCGGTTGTAACCAATTTCGTTATAGCCATTTGCTTGAAACCAATTGCAGATTTCTTCGCTGCTTGGGACTTTGCCTTCAACATATGGTTGTGAAGTCACGAGCGAAGGCCCAATTTGAGTGTTAATCACTCCATGCAATTGGATGTCATCACCAAACAATGAGTTAGAGTATTCAATGTTTTTCAGATATGCAGACGCGCCTTGGGCTCCAAAAAATGGTGGCAAGGTAAACTTAACTACTCTGGCAAGTTTTTCGATGTGAAATACAGTGTGCTCTGATTGTCCGCCTAGCTCTTTCCATTCTCTAACGATTGCAAATATTCTTTCTGGCTCGATGAGCCGATGAGAATCAGTTGCCCATTCAAGAATGGATTCGGCTTCCTGTCTGAGCCGTTCCTGAACATCGTCTCCATGACTTGTTTTGAGGTCATTTTTGAGCCTTCCAAGCAAGCTTTGGCTCGTGCTTTGCGAAGTCGTGCTGCGAGTAAGTATGGATTCATGACGATTTACATAAGGTAGAATTTCATTCAATGCAAGCTGAACATTAGGCCGAACGGAGGAATCAACCAAAAATGCAGGCACGTTACGAATCGTCCGAACATTTTGCGTAACATCATCACCGGTCTGTCCATCGCCACGGGTAGCTGCGTAATCTAGTGAGCCGTTGCGATACACCAAGGTCACGGCCACGCCATCGATCTTTGGTTCTACCGTGACGGGAATTTCTTCCTGCGCTAAGTTTTTTTGGAGACGACGATAAAAATCGATGAGTTCCTGTTCGGCTACGGGAGCATCTTTGAGCTCAAACACATCATCAATACTCAACATAGGCACGAGGTGGTTGACCTGTGAGAATGAGTCTAACGGTTTTTCGCCTATGCGTTGCGTCGGCGAATTCGGGTAGAGAAGTTTGGGATGTTTTTTTTCTAATTCCTCAAGCTCGCGATAAACCTGATCATATTCGGCATCGGTGATTTCTGGCGTAGCTTTTTGGTAGTAAAGATCGTTGTGGTAATGCAGAAACTCATGCAGCTCACGCACGCGCATTGCGGCATCGGCAGTGGGCTGAGATGTCGTTAGGGGTTGAAGGAAAAAAAGATCGTCCATGGCGTATGCGAATGTGTGGAAACTATGGCAGAGATCCGCGTGGTTTCCTAGCCTGTTTTCACGGAATTTCCTTGGTAGGCATCGTGAGACAAGCTACAATTAGGGCGGTTATGAGCGCGGGTAAAAAAATAAATCGATGGGCAAAAGCGGCTGTCTGTATGATCAGTGGCATGCTGTTGAGCTTGGCTTACCCGAATCTCGATGTCGCGGTAGATTTCGGATTCATCGCATGGTTGATGGTAGTGCCGCTGATGATTGTTTTGTGGAACTTACGCGGACCACGATTGAAGCGTCGGGGATTTGCATTGGGCTACTTGTTTGGTTTGGGATTTTTTCTGATCAACGTGCGTTGGCTGTGTGAGGTCAGTTGGCTCGGTGTGGTGGTGCTGGGTTTTTATTTGGCTCTGTACCCCGCCTTGTGGTCGATGTGTGTGGCGGCGTGTATGAATCCATGGGCACGGAAAAGGGAGCAGCTTGCAGGCACTTGGGCGTCTTCGTCGCGCTCTTTGGCTTATGCGATGGCACATGCTTGCAGCTGGGCTGGACTCGAATGGTTGCGCGGTTGGGCGTTAACGGGATTTGGTTGGAATGGATTGGGGGTGGCGATGCACAATCAAGCAGTGATGGCACAGTTCGCCGATGTTTTTGGCGTAGCCGGACTCTCGGGCCTAATGGTTTTTGTGCAGTCGATCGTGCTGCAAGTCAGCGTGCGCATGGTGCAAGAGGCTAAGCTCGGCAAAAAGCGAGCGCATCTCGATTTTGGATTTTGCGGCTTGCTCTTAGCGGGGGTGTTTTCCTACGGAGTTTGGCGTTTGGCTGATGCAGGTAAGCGTGAAACATTTCCGCTCGATGTTTGTTTGGTGCAGCTCAATGTGCCTCAAGAGGCGGCTAGACAGCTATGGACAGCGGAGGAAATTCACGTCGCTTATGAAGAAGAAGTTGAGAAAGCGATGGAGCGTGTCGCGGAGATGAATCAGGCTGCCTTGGAAAAATCGGCAGATTCGGGAGTCGAGGCCGATGTGTTTTATCCCGATTGGTTGGTCCTACCGGAGGTGGCATTGAATGATCGATTGTTGAGCACTGCTGATGGCACTCATGGTCTTGGATTCGAGAGTGAAGCAACCATTGCGGCATTCCGTGAAGCGGGTAAATTTGATATTTTGTTAGGTCTCGGCGAGTTGGAAGCTGAGTTGTTGGGCGATCAGATGATCATGGTGGAAGATCCTGATTCATGGAACTCGATGGCAATTATTCAGAAAGAGGGCCCGTTGCAAACCTATCAGAAAAAACACTTGGTCATGTTTGGTGAATACATTCCCTTGGTCAATGAATTGCCATTATTGAAACGGATTTACGAACAACAAGCGGGCACAAGTTTCGACGGAGCCTTCGCTGCTGGCACTGCAATCGATCCTTTGCCGATGACAGTCAATGGCCATGATTTTTCGATCATACCCTCGATCTGCTTTGAAGATACCGTGCCACGCGAGGCTCGTAGTTTCTTGCGAAACGAAGCGCAGGTGATTGTGAATATCACCAATGATGGTTGGTTTGGGGAAAGTTGTGGCGCGGCGCAGCACTTTGCGAATGCCAAATTTCGTTGCATAGAACTACGTCGTCCGATGGTTCGTTGTGCGAATACGGGTGTTAGTGCCGTGGTGCGCATCAATGGTCATGCGCAGATGCTGGTCGATGATGAAAGTAGTCATTTCACCCGTGGTGCTTTATTAGCCACCTTACCTATTCCCAAGCAATCGGTATGGTCGCCTTATCAATATTGGGGAGATATACCCGTATACACTGCGGCGACCTTGTCGCTGCTGCTGATGGTTATTCGCAAAAAATTGCTTAAGGAAGACGAGTGAAATAGCGTTATAGTTGACGTTGAGATTCACGGCTCAAGAAAGAAAAAAATACCGCTGTGCCGTTCAAGGAGCAAAGAGCCTCGTTCCTGTAAGCTCTCCAAAATGTGGGGTCTAGCGCAAGACGTTGTCTTCCTGTAAAGGCATGACATTGTCTCACGGGTCGCGCCCCGGATATAACGCATCGGATCGGGCTTGCAACCTTTGACGAACGCACACAGCAGTGCATAGATACTACGATTGCTCCCTCAGATTTGCAAGATAATTTCGCGAAAATATTTCAGGAAAATGGAAATGCAGAGAATGCGCTCTGATTGCCTTGTGTCTAACGAAATTGATTCAGCAGCATGCCGAGAATCAACACCTGCGGCACCGATATGATCGGTAAAATCAGCGCGCAGATCCAACGACCAGTGGTGCTTTTCAACGATAACATCTCGGTGTAGTCGGTCGCGACCCCTGCCATTAGAAAAGCAAAAGCGTTGCCGGGGGCATTAGCGCTATGAAACAATTCGGCAGCAAGCGGCGACGAACCTTCACTGCAAATTTCGAGCAATGTGGTAGCGAGTAATGTCAACAACAATCCGAGAATGGTTGGTCCAAAATGATGCGCTAGCACCCCCGCGGGAACGAAGGCATTGACGGCTGCGGTGAGTATAAAGCCTAGCAGCAACCAACGCAGGACCATGCGCGAATCACGGATGCCAGAGCCCAGCAAAGCAAACAAATTCGATGGGCGAGGGGATAGTGCATGCGCCATCTCGCGAAAGGAATCGCGATAGGAAAAATGCTCGGGCAAGGTGATGGAATTGGCATTCGCGGGTAATCGACCAGCCTTCGTCAGCTGATCCACCAACCATCCCGTGATGATCCCCACAATCGCACTTAATAGCAAAAATATCAGCGTCCATTGCCATCCGATCAGGACTGCTAATAGTAGAGTAAGCGATAGTGAGTTCCACGGACTGGCAATCAGAAATGCAATCGTTTGCCCGAGAGACGCACCGCGTTTGTAGAGCCCCATGCCGACCAATAAAATGCCATGATTGCACAAATCGAGCAAAACTCCCGCTCCCGTGGCGCGAAGAATCCCGGAAAATGTTCCAGGTCGTCCTAAAATGGCTGCCACCAGTTCCTTGGGTGTTTTTGATAAAATGGCCATCGCGAAAATTCCTGCTAGGATTGCAGGCCATGATTGCAATGCCAAGCGCATGCACGTATGGGAAAATTTTTCTAACCAAATTGGTGAGTTATGCAGAGTATAAGGGAGCACAACACCAAGAGTAAATAATGCCAATGAAACCCACAAAATGTAATCGAACCTACCGCGCGGCGCGCAGCAACTGGGAGCACTAGGTTTATTGCCTGAAAAATTAGCAGCCAACAAATCAAATTTGGGCGCTTTTTCTCCAGAACGAGGTTTTTCTGGTGGAGTTGATCCACCACAACAAGATTTCATGAACCAACCTAGTGCGGGATGAACGCGTTTGCAATGCAGCATTGTGCATCTAGCGCGAATCATCTTGCATTTGTCGCGTTGCCGTAGTTGCTCGCTTGATGGAAGAACTGTTGCACGGGATGCGCGCCTACGGATGGGGTATTGCCAAAAATTGCTTTGGCTCAGAAGAAGCGGCAGCGTTGCGCGATGCTTGTCTCGCATCGCGAGCTCGCGGTGATCTGCATCGTGCAGGTGTCGGACGTGGAGATGATATGATCGTGCGTGAAGAAATTCGCAGCGATTCGGTATCGTGGCTCGATGAGCAAACTCCATCGGTCGATCTCTCGCGCTATCAAATTTTGTTAGAAAAGATGCGCAAATCCTTGAATCAGGAATTTTATCTCGGCTTGTTGGATTTTGAAGGACATTTTGCGGTTTATCCTGCTGCGGGATTTTACAAAGCGCACCTGGATCGACCTCAAGGAACGAGCGATCGTACGGTCGCGGTGATTCTTTATCTCAATGAACATTGGCAACCTGGAGATGGTGGAGAACTTCGCATTTGGACGAATCGTGGCGAAAAAGACGGCCCCTTTGTCATGGTGCAACCGCAGATGGGAACGATGGTGTGTTTTCTCGCCGAGCATTTTTGGCATGAAGTGCTACCTGCTCACAAGGAGCGGATGAGCATTACTGGATGGTTTCGCCAACGCTCCGTGATCTAACAAAAATTAGGATTCATCGATTCCTTGAGTCGCGATATTTCATCGCGGCCTCGGTCCGAGAATGAACGTGCAGTTTTTCGTAAATCCGTTTCAAGTGAACGCGAACTGTTTCCGTGGAAATGTTCAATTTGTCCGCGATTTCCTTGTTGGCGAGGCCTGTGCTCAGCAACGAGAGGATTTCAGATTCCCGCTTCGTGAGATTTAGCTCTTCGGTCGATGGCGGAGTGGGCGCACTCGCGGGTCGATAAAATGCCTCGACCACGCGCCTTGCGATCTCAGGGCTCATCGGAGCGCCCCCTTGGGCGAGGTCTGCTAGTGCGCGAGGTAAATCTGTGGCAGCGGAACGTTTCAAAATGTAACCGCACGCACCCGCTTTCAGCGCATCGAAAATTTTGTCGTGATCCAGATACACCGTAAACATGATGATTTGCAATGTCGGCATGGTTTGCTTGAGTTTTGCCGTCGTTTCAATGCCATCGATGCCTGGGAGATTGATGTCCATCAGCACAATATCGGGCCCGAATGCTGGGATCTTGACCAGCGCATCTTCGCCCGTATGCCAGACTCCGGCACAGCTACAGTCGGGAATGAGTTCGACCATTTCACGCAAGGTGTTTGCGAGTGCTTTGTTGTCTTCGACGATGGCGATGGCTGGCATGATAAAATTTTTAATTCCACGGTTGGACCAAGGTGATCGTAGTGCCTTGGCCGGGTGATGATTGGATGGTAGCATTTCCCGAGTGACGCAGCAAGCGTTGGCGGATGTTTTCGAGTCCATCTCCCAGACTCGTTGAAGGCGCTGCAAATCCTTGGCCATTGTCAGAAATCTCGAGCGTTAGATTTTCTGTGGTCATGCTAAAGGTCAATGTCACTTGCGTCGCTTGGCTGTGTTTGACTATGTTGTTGAGACTCTCGCGGACACAGAGAAACAGATCGTGCCGACGCTCTGCATCGATCGCGATGTGTGCGATCGGGGGAATCAAATGAATGCGCAAGGGAATGTCTGCTTGCTGGAGAAATTCCTTCGCGTAAGCGCTGAGATATTCCATGATCGAGTCCGATGAATCATGGCGCGGGTTGATCGCCCATACGATTTCATCGAGTGACGTGATCAAGGTATGTGATTTCGCGGCGATGATAGACAGTGCTTTGTTGTCGTGATCGGGATTGTGCATCGCCGCGATTAATGATATTTCTGTTAGAGATGCGCCGAGGTCGTCATGCAGATCACGGGCAATCCGAGCGCGCTCATTTTCTTGAGCATTCTTGAGTTTCAGAGATTGAATTCTTCGCTTCAAACGCATGCGCATTAATGTGGCGGCGATCATCGATGCTAACACCAGCGCGCCGATGGCTGTGGCAAACTGAAACCACGGCTTTTGCCACCAATGCGGTTGAATGATCAAGCGAGGTGAGCGGGCCACAGCACTGTGAATGCCATCGCCGTTGATCGCCGCGACTTCGAGTTGATAACTCCCGTATGGCAATGATTCGAAGGACAATTCGCGATCTGTGCGCATCGGTTGCCATTTTTTCTGCAGCGGTAAGAGTCTTGTAACGAAGCGGACTTTTTCTGGAGAAATGAGATCAGGGGAGGAAAAGGCCCAGCGCACACTTTGCGGGCCCGGACCGACGTTGATGGCTTGATTCGAGATCGCGAAGCGCCGATTGTCGATGGTACACGATTCGATAAATACTTGCGGAAGTCGACCTTGCTGCAGGAAATTTTCTGGGATCACGTGAGCAATGCCATCCGTGGTCGGCACATAAAGTGATCCATCTTTTGCCTTAAAGATGCCGGGATGTGTCAAGCCATTACATTCTCTTGTGCTCATGCCATCGGATCGATTTAGCCATAGCACTTGAAGTTCATCGACTTGTTGCGTGATTTGCTTGAGTGAGATCCGAAAAATTCCACCGAGAGAGGCGAGCCACAAATGTTCATGATCGTCAACGCATAAGGCCGTAATGCGGGCATCGGGTAGGCCTGCAGACTCATCGTAGTTGCGCCATGATTGATTGCGGTAGCAGAGCAGTCCACCGCCAAGAGATGCCGCGAGGAGCGTGCCATCGGGCAGACGAAGCATCGATGAAATATGCCGATTGCGACTCAAGGGCGGAGGTGATACATCCGTGGCCTGATCTCCTTGATAATGCAAAATGCGACCATCACTCGTGCCCGCATAAAGCTCATGTTGATTCCCGATCACAGCGCATGTGATCGAGGCTCCAGAAAGAATTTCCGTATCGTTGATTTTGTGAAATGCGCCATCGGCATCAATGTGAGACATGCCGTAAGCTCCGCCGAGGTGCAAGGTCCCATCGTCGGATTCTGCCACAGTATTGATCTTTGATGCCTCTACTTCTTGCGTCAGCGGCACGAACGTTTGACCCTGGAATATGAAACAAAGTCCCTCCTTGGTGCTGACGATCAGCTGGTTTTTTTTGGTCAGAAAAAAACATGCCACAGCTCGATTTACGCTAGTGCTCAGAGTTAGCGCGCTTGGTTCCTTGCCCGGAGGCGCGAATGTGATTTCGCCATCGCGTGAAGCGCCCCACCACTGATTCTCATGATCTTGCAAAGCCACAGAGCATGCGGGGCCGAATTGCGCAACGGGATGGGGCGGTGGATTCACCTTAGTTTCATAAATGGCCAGCAGACCATTGGCTTTCGTAGTTGCCCAGATTACCCCGAGCTGGTCTTCGTGAAAATCAGCGATCTTATAATTTTGGCTTTGCGAGGAAACGGTGATTGGTAGCGCAGCATCATCCGCGAGCTGCACCATAATTTGCTGATTCTGATCTTGATACCAAGTTCGGCCTTTGCGATCTGTGAAGCGAGTATTATCAGTAGGTTTGATCTTGATCTCGGGCGCAGATGCAGAGTCAGCGCGAGTCAATTTCCCATCTGCCGAGTATCGCCAAAGGTCCTCGCCTTTATGAATCAAAACCGCGCCATTTTCTTGCTCAGTTACGGAATACACTTCATTGCTCTTGAATCCTGGGGATGGTTCCATGACCGGAATCAGTTCACCGTGGTCAATGAAAAAAAGCCCACCATACGATTGTGCGACCCAGATTTGATTGTGACACTGGTAGATTTGCCGAACAGGATTGTACCAAATTTCGTCGCTGGAGAGATTCGGCATGTAGAATCGATTCCCATCAAATCGTACTAAACCTTCAGCGGTGCCGATCCACAAGTATCCTTGTTCATCTTTTAAAATCGCACGGATCACATTGCCTGGCAGACCATCCTCGGATTGCCAACTTTTCACCACAAAGCGCGGTATCTGATCTTTGGCAATGCAAGAAAAAGTGAGAAATCCGAGGAGTATGGCGATCCAAGTTTTGATAAAGTCGATCCTACAAATGAAGAGCTTAGCTGGGCAAGACGAAATTTACAACATGACCCACGAACTCAATCCACAGATTGCTATAATTGTCATGATATTGATTTTACCATAGCGAATGGCCAAAAATGCCGCTGCGCTCAGGATGATCAATGGCCACTCAATATGTGTTTGTTGGTTTTCGGTAATGAACAAAATCTGTCTCGTCAAGGTCAGCAGCAATTGAGCAATCACGCCGACTACGGCTGCGGAAATCGCCTGCATCATGGCGCGCAGTCGCGGGTGATTACCGATCGTCTCGATGTGCGGTGCGCCCAGAAACACAAACAAAAAGCACGGAACAAAAGTGCACCAGACCGTCAGTGTGGCAGCGATCCATGCGGCGATTGCTGCTGGCAAATGACCTGGCGCGTGCCATGCTCCTGTGAAGCCGACAAATTCCAGCACCATGATCAACGGCCCCGGTGTGGTCTCGGCAAGTGCTAGACCTGCGATCATTTGCTCGTGCGTTAACCAATGATGATGCTCGACAGCCTGTTGTGCGACGTAGGGTAATACTGCATAAGCTCCGCCAAAAGTAACCATCGCCGCTTTGCTGAAAAAGACGCCCATCTGCGTGATCGCATGGTCTTTCCCGAGTTGTAAAACGCAGATCAACAGTGGCGTGATCCATGCGGCAAGGCCCACTGCACTAATGTGCACAGCGCGCTTCCACGTAGGACTAGTGGAGTGAGCGAGATCAATCGCAGAAGTCACGCTCGCTGCTTGATGCTCGATTTTTTCTCGCAAAAAATAGCCCAAGATCGCTGCACCGAAGATAATCCAAAAAAACGACACATGCGCGAGAACGAGCAGAAAAAATGCGGTTATTGCGATCGCGTAATGCATAGCATGGCGTAGGGATTTTTTTCCGATCCGTAAAACTGCATCTAGCACCAAGGCGATGGCTGCTGCGAGTAAGCCTGAAAGAATCGGCTGAACGGCTGGCATGCTTGCGCCGTTCACATACATCCAGCTCAAACCCAGCATGATGAAGTACGAGGGCAAAATGAACCAAATCCCTGCAGCAAAGGCTCCCTTAGCCCCATGCATGCGCCAACCGAGATAGGTGGCAAGCTGTTGTGCTTCGGGCCCGGGGAGTAGCAGGCAAAAATTCAAGGCATGGCGGAAATGACTCTCGCTGAGCCAGCGCCGCTTCTCCACAATCTCGCGATGTATCAGCGCGATCTGCGCAGCCGGACCTCCGAAGCTGATGAACCCTAATTTGATCCAAAAACGCAACGATTCCCTGAAGCTAGGTACTTGTTTTTCGCTCGATGTTTCATCGGTCACGCCAACATTCTAGTCAGAGTACGCTGTGTGAAAACAAAAAAAGCGGACATTACTGCCCACTTTTTGTTGCGCGTTGGCTTAAAAATCAAGCGCGACCGAGGTAGCTGCCGTCTTCGGTTTTTACGATCAGTTTTTCACCTGGATTGATGAAAAGAGGAACCTGCATCGAGAGGCCCGTTTCCATGATCGCGGCTTTGTAAACGTTGTTAGCGGAGTCGCCTTTGACACCCTCGGGAGAATCGGCCACGATCATCACCATCGACGGTGGTAGCTCTACAGCAGCAACGTTCGAGTCTGTGAACAGGAGAGTGTAGGTGTGGCCCTCGATCAAATAATTTTTCACAGGAGCGATGAGGTCACCATGGACAACAACGTCCTCATAGGTTTCGTTGTTGAGGAAGTGGTAGCCGCTGGAATCCTTGTAGGAATACTCATGCGGGATGCGCTCAAGCAAAACGCTGTCCATCGAGTCGTTCGATGTCATGCGCAAGTTGAAAACTTTCTGTGTGTTGACGCTGCGAACAGACATCTGCACGTAGGAGGCCATGCGAGGAGGAGTTTTGAGTTCGTGACTGATCACGATGCAGACTTCGTTGTTGTGACGGAGCGCGTGTCCTTTGCGGAGATTGATGACGGGAGTGCTAGCCATGTGTTTGGTGTGAGTTGAGGCAGCGGGTATATACTTGACAGTCGGAGGTGGCAAGCTTTTTCACGCTAATCTCAGTCACAACTCATAAAATCGGCGCAACTTTTTTTCTATGAAAGTTTTTAGGATGGATTTGAAGGTTGATTTCAAGCGCTTAGTTTTTTGATGATTTGGGATGCTAATGATGCGGTTTGGGTGAGTGAGAGTGGAATAGGTTTTGCCCGTTTCCCATTCTTCAGAGGTTTCCATTCCGATGGCCGTGACGAGCTCGGCCAGTCGGGTTTCTGCGTGAGCTAGGTCCTGTGAGTTGAAGCAACCGCGCATATCGGCGGCCACGGAAGCGCGCATGGCGAGCTTTGTCGTAGTTGGCATCAAAGAAGATGTAGGTAATTTCGGGCAGTGCGCGATTGCGTCAAAGCTGGAATTTGGTGTCAAGTTCAGTAGTGAGGCGCGAGACCTCGCAAAAGGTGGCTTTCATGCCGCAGAGCTTCTCCATTAATGCTGTAACGCGGCGGGTAGAAACGCCTTGGAGATGCATTTCGGCGATTGCTACTTTAAGATGGCGGGCGCGTCCGAGGATCATAGCGGTATCGACGAGCATTTCGGTCATGGTTGGTGTCTGGTTAGATTTTGACACCTCCATAATCCATCGATGGCCGATCAGTAACAATCTCCGAATTTAGGCCAAAGAGGGGGCTGCGACCGTCACCTTGGCCGATTCCGCTACAGCACCATCGCCCAATGTGCCGGCTTGCTTGTGCTATGCACTTTTACAGACGATATGGTTCACTCAATACGATTTTTTTGACTATTTTTGCGGACGATCGAGAATGATGTTTCTAGTCTCGGGAATGCTTGGATTTTCCACAGGATCTTGGGTTATGAGAAATCGGTCAGGAATCAGCCCGGTGGAGCCGAGTTGGAAGTCAAATGTTTCTGATTGCCCAATCTCACCAGGCAAGGTGCCGACGAGCACAGGTTCTTCTGTCTGGTCGTTCTTCACCCATAAATAGTAAGCCTGACCGTCTAGGGGAGATGGCAAATTGCTCACGATCAATTTACCGACATCGCGCGCTGAGTCGTAGACGGGGACGGCAATTGACTGATTGATCGCTGTATTTTCGGCAACGAGCGGACTGGCAATCTGAGGAAACGAATCCCCCCGCGGTGCTGCGGCGAGGGGGCTATTGCCTTGTGATAGTAACGCACCGAGTAAAGGCTCATCAATTGTTACCATCGCTGGGTCAGCATCGGGGTGGGTTAGTTTCATGATGATTGGCCAAGAAATGCCATCGTAGGCGACAAGGCGCTCGGTATCACGTTCGGCCAGAACCGAAACTTTTGCGCGCAGCGTTTCGATCTCTTGAATCAAGCTGCGTTGTTGCGAGCGCATCGATTCTTGTATAGCTTGTAGATTTTGTTCAGCGTGAACTCGCTCATTCACTTGAGCAATTTCTTCTTTTGCGGCAGGTGAGCTATCTGCGACAGGCAAAGGCATTTCTTTTTGTTCGGCGATCAACGGTTTGGGTAAGCTGGGTGCTGGATCATTCACATTGACGACTTCGCGGCGTGAATCGATCAGGAAAAATCCTGCAAAAACCATTGCCGCTGCAGCCCAACCAGACCACGCGAGTAGTCGCATGCGTCGCAGCGAACGCACGGGAGCATCGATGCGCCATTGAATGGCATTTTGGATGGTAGTAGATGGATAGATAGGCTTGCTGCCATCCACCGCGATGACTGCGGAAACGGCATCGACCCAGCGTTGCTGTTCGCGTTCGCTAGCAGTGGGGTTGATTAGTGGATCGTCTATGCCAAAGGAGGAATAGGTAGTTGAATCGTCAGAGTTCATGATCAGACAGAATGTTTTTGAGTTTTTCCAGAGCGCGACGTAGCCGATTTTTCACTGTACCCAGCGGGGTTTGCAGGTGTCCAGATATTTCCGAGTGAGTGTATTCAAGAAATACTGCGAGTTCGAGACAGCGTCGTTCGTCAGGGGGCAACTGTTTCATCGCATGGCGAACAGCAAAAAAGGTATCTTGCGAGAGAATGAGAGGATCACAGGGAATGTCAGCAGCGGGAGATGCATCGAAGGAATATTGCATGCTTCGGTCGCGCTTCTGCCGACTATGATAACGGATGCGATCGATGCACAAACTGCGCACAATGGCAAAGCCCCAAACGAATGCTTGGGAACGCCCGGGATCATAGGATGCCGCGCGATGCCAGATTTTCACGAACGCATCCTGCACCACCTCTTCGGCCTCTTGTCGTTGACCAAGCATGCGCATGGCAATGCCCAGCAAGGTTGGTGCCCAGAGATTGTATAGCGTATCGAAGGCAAATCGATCTTGCTCTCCCACCTGAAAAAGCAGACGCGCTACAAGATCCTCGCCGTGGGAAGAAGGCGTGACATCAGATTCTGGTAAGGCGTGTAAATGCGGGCGCATGGAATGAATATTTGCAAGACTAGACTGGTTGAATCGTTAAAAAAGAGCAATCCAAAAATATCTTCGACAAAACACACAATGTTGGATCAGCAAATTCGAAAAAATCTTACAATAATGGGGTCAGTCCTTGGATATGCGCATTTTTTCAATCGCACTATTCTTGAAGCGTCGCGTTGCTCCGCGAGAAACGCTTTCTGTGGGGGCGTCCCACGATTGAAATCGTGGGCTCAGGGTTGAGTCGTCGCGATGCGACGGGGAAGGTGGTTTGTGTGGGAAGAGAGGGGTGGATTGAAGCGGACTGAAGACCGCGCTGCGTTTTACTTCCCATCAATCGACTGGGTTTTTTTGTCTTTGAGGGATGCTTCGAGGAACTCGATGATGGCGTCGGCGACATTTTTGTTGGTGGATTTTTCGATGCCTTCGAGGCCAGGGGATGAGTTGACTTCCATGACTAGGGGGCCGCGAGCGGAGCGGAGGAGATCGACGCCGGCGAGGTGTAGGCCCATGATTTTGGCGGAGCGGATGGCGGTTTTGCGTTCCTCGGCGCTGATCTTGACTTTTTTCGCCTGACCACCGCGATGCAGGTTGGAGCGGAATTCACCATCGATGCCTTGGCGGATCATCGAGGCGACGACTTTTTTCCCGAGCACGATGCAGCGGATGTCGGAACCTTTGGACTCGGCGATGTATTCCTGGACTAAGATGTCTGCGCGCACTTCCTTGAAGGCCTCGATGACGGATTCTGCAGCTTTTTTGGTCTCTGCTAAGACGACGCCCATGCCTTGGGTGCCTTGGAGGAGCTTGACGACGAGCGGTGCTCCGCCGCACATACTGATGAGTTCATTGGTGGCATCGATGGAGTGCGCAAAGCCGGTGACGGGGAGACCGATGCCTTTTTTGGCGAGGAGTTGTAGGCTGCGCAATTTATCGCGCGAGCGGGAGATGGCGACGCTGTCGTTGAGGGTGAAAACGCCCATCATTTCGAATTGTCGGACTACGGCATTTCCATAGGCGGTGTGTTGGACGGCGATGCGGGGGATAATGGCATCGGCGTGTAATTCTTCGCCTTCGAGGTAGATGCGTGGCTTGCTGGAGGTGATGTTCATGTAGCAGCGCAAGTAATCGACGACGCGGACTTTGTGGCCGCGGGCCTCGGCGGCCTGAACGAGAGCTTGGGTGCTGTAAAGAGCGGGGTTGCGCGAGAGGATGATGAGATTCATGAAGATGGAGGTGTGGAGGATGGTTGGGGAAAGTGGGCAAGTCCGCCGAGGAGGTAGTCGGACTGGGGATCGATGCAGAAATAGCCTGACATGGCGCGGCGACCGAGAAGCACGGGGTATTTCATGCGCGAGCGGTTGGCAAGTGTGAGTTCGATGGTGCAATTCAAGCCGCCAGGAAAAAGAGCCGTGGTGATGATGACGATGCGTGGGTGCTTGTGGCCGGTGGAGCTTTTGATTTTTTTGCTATGAGCGATTAGTGCGTGGCAGGGGATGAGTTGGTGATCGCGATCGCGGGTGCAAAAGCTCACGGATTTGCCATCGGCAGAGACGGTGATTTGTTCGGCGTGGAGGGTGGATGTGCGGGCTCCGCTATCGGACTTGGCGATGATGGGTGGGATGTTGAGGTCGGGGAAGGCGAGCCATTCGTTGCGGCCGATGAGCAATCGCGGATGAGAGCTGAGCTTGGTGGGCAGCTCAAGCCCGGCCGCGAGATCCGCCGCGGAGAGCGGGGAAAACGAGCGATTAGCTTGCCATGTTCCGTGGTTGTGATGCATCAGGCGCGGAGATCAATGTAGCATAGTTGGTGGGATGTGGGGAATTATTTTGTGGCGAAAGCGTCAGGATCTGAGTTGTGAGGATTTTTTTTGTAACAAGAGATTGCCATGCTTGGGGGAAATGGAGTAGAAGCTCCTTGTTGAAACGAGGGTGGGCTCAGGGGGAAATTTTGCTATTGGTTGCGATTGCATTGCTGCTGAGTGTGGGGTCGTGTCTGTGGTTAGTGCCATTGGAGTGGAAGACGGTAGCTGAGCATCTGCGGGGCTTCCCGGATGCAGATCATCGCATGCATGAGTTGCGGCCTCACGTATTGGGCGCACTGTGTTGTTTGCCGACGCTAGCGGCGCTGTGTTATGCGTTTGCAGGGATCATGGCGCGGTGGTTGACGAGGGAGTTTTTGCGGGCGCTGTTCGTGTGCTATGGGGGAATCTTGCTGGTATATTTCTTGATCGATTTTTCAGGAAATGCGGCTCGTTTTAGCGAAGGTGAGGGAGTGGGGGTAGGTGCGTGGCATTACTACAAGTCGATGTCTCCAGCGATCATTAGCCTGCTGTTGCCTTTTGGCATGTTGTTTTCAGTGTTGTTCTGTGTGGCTAAGGTCTCGCGCTCACGTGAGGTGGTGGCGGCTTTGCAAAGCGGACGGAGCATGTTTCGGGTGATGTTGCCTTTGTATGTCGCGGCAGTTCTCGCGACGCTTTTTAATGTGGGTTGTCATTTTCAATGGGCTCCAAACGCAGAAGGGATGAAGTCGGTGGCGATGGATCAAGCGAGCGGGCAAGTCGGAACGCTGGTGAATCATGCGGTGTTTTATTATCCGCAAGGGAGGCGGGTGTGGATGGTCAAGGAAGTCCCGCCCTCTTATGAAATGGGCGCGCCATTGCGGGGAGTGGAGGTCACGTCTTTGCATGAGGATGGATCGTTAGCATCTAGGCTGTATGCGCGTGAGGCGCAGTGGCATGAGGGAGACGGCACTTGGTCATTTCAGCGAGTAGAGATTTCTGATCATCATAAAAATGAGGCTCCCGTTTTCGAGAAAAAGGAATCGCCCTACGTGATGCGAGATTGGCGTGAGACGCCGGCACAGATTGTGAAAGTTGGCTTGGATGTGCGTCATCTTGGTGTGCCTGATTTGAGTGGCATGCAGGGGCAGCTTTCATCGGCTGAGTGGCAGTCTCAGGATGTGGCTCGGTATTCGACCCAGTGGCACTATCGTTTTTCTCTGCCATTGACTTGTTTGGTGTATGTGATGTTTGCGGTGCCGATGACCTTGTATGTGACGCGTCGGGCGAGTGGGGCGGCGATGGCGGTAACGATCATTTTGGCGATCCAATTGGTGCTACTGAGCACTGTAGCGCTGGCCATGGGAGAATCGGGTAACCTTTCGCCTAAGGCTGCGGCATGGGGGCCAGTGCTTTGTTTTGCGGTGTTAGGAATCTGGTTGATGAGGCGTCGGAGTTCCGGGCGTCCACTTTGGCCGCTGTTGGGCTAGGCGTTTAGCGGAGTTGGGCTCGGATGCGCCAGAACTTGCGGTCTTGTGAGGAGACGGGAGTGGCGGAGCGGTGGATGATGGTTTCCTTGCCTGAGGCATCGCGCGTGCGAGAGAGCAGTAAATCCTCGGTAGTCCATGGACCTTGAAGATTGCTGCTGGACTCGAGGAATACGAGCACACTGTCGGTTCCATATTTTTGAGGATGGGTCAATTGAATGTAGTCATCCGTGATGGTGTTGAGGGTCACGGGAGTGATTGCTAAGCTGAGCATGAGCTCAGGATTGGAAACTGTAGGATTGCCACCCATGGCGTATTCTAACAGATTGGGAATGCCGTCGGCATCAGGGTCAGCCTGTGGATCGGTTAGGTTGTGAGCATTGGCCCATGAGGTCCAGTAGGTGGCATCGCTGGTGCCGGGATTGCCTTGCGTGGTGTTCGAGGGGCGCCAATAACTGCCGTTGTTGTCATTGGCAAATTGATCGGGAGTGATGGCGACGAGGGAATAGCCTGCGCCATCAGCTTCGGTGGGCCAGCCGTTGATGGGTTGGTAACTGACTTGACGAATGATGGCATCGTTGTCATCGCGAATGGTGATCGTCTCACCAGCGTTGTTGAGATTTCCGGTGTAGGATCCCGCAACGGGCAGGGAAGTGCCGTAGCGGAATTCGAATGCCGAGCGTCTCGCCGCGAGGATGATGCGTGCTCCGGCAGCGAGAGTCGTGCCTAAGGTGGAGTTGTCGAAATCGAAGCCAACGGCATCGTAGATGTAGAGTCCGCGGAGATCGATGCTGCTCGTTCCCGTATTAACGATCTCGATGAATTCAAAATCATCGGCATCGATGAAACCAGCGGCCAGCTCGGTGGGTGAAGGATCTGTGGGGTGATACATGATTTCACTGATGGCCAGATTGAGCGCAGCGGGTGCGGTGGTATTGAGGAAATAAGTCGCATCGGCCAAGGCACTCCACTCGGTGGTGGTGTTGTGTCTTGCTCTGACTTGGAGTTTTTTCTCCCCTGTGCCAATGAGTTGGAAGGGCGTGCTGGTGTTTGCGCGTGTGGCGCTGAGCGAGCAGTTCATGCTGATGTCAGAGCTGGTAGTATTCGCTTGATGAATCTCGACTGCAATCACGTTGTTGCCCTCTAAGAGCAAGTTGGTGGGGATGTTGTTGATCGTGAGTTCCGTGTCCTCGATGGCATCATTCGAAAAATAATTGAATGCAGGATCGATTGGGAGATTTCCCGCGATGCGAGTGCCGTTGAGGTAAACAGCGTAGGCGTCGTCGTACTCGATGCGCAACGAGAGATTGCTAATCTGTGCAGCGTTAGCGAGGCTGAATGATTTGCGGAAATAACATGTGGCATAACGCGGGTCAGGTCGGGTGATGGCAGTTGCCTCATCACCATCTCCATAGCCGAGTTCTGCGGTGCCAGTGTTCCAGCTGTTATGATTGTAAGCTAAGTTGCGCCAGGCAGTGCCTTGATTGGAGTTATTGGATAGGTATTTCCAGTTCGAGGCCGACCACGGAATGAGCATTTCGTTGGTGGTATTCGACAGAAAAACCAATGCTCCTGAGCGCAGTGATCCACCGACGGCACGGGGATCTGAGCCATCGGGCATGTAGTAAAGTGTGCTGTTGGCGGGGCCTGTCATCGTGACTTCCGTGCCTGATTGTTGATAGCCTCCCGAGGGCGCGAGGATCGGAGAATCGATGACTGGGAATAGTCCATCTGCGCGGAGTTGATCCACCACGATCGAGTGACGTGGACTGAGATAATTGCTGACGTCATTGCGCGCATTGAGCCAATTGTTTTTGGTCAAAGGCGAGCCGCTTTTTGCATCGCCCCAGCGAGCACTCTCGGCAATGATGGCGAGGTCGATTTCTGCGGCAAGTGCATTAAAGCGATTGCTCCAAGCCGTGGGTGATAGGGCTCCGCCAGCGAACATATGCTTCTGCACACGATCCGCCCAACGCATTTTGTATTCGGCATTCGCAATCAGATCGAGGTGCAGGTAGTAGGGATTGGAATATAAGAAATTTGCCTGCTCGGTCTCACCGAATGGACCGGTGCGGTCTTCGTAGACGTTGAAAAATGAGTGCTCGAAGTCATGGGCAAAAAAGCGAAAGCCTTCGCCCGGATTGTTGATCGATCGCCGACTGCCGAACCAATTGTTTGCGCGATTGTTTCCAAGAAAGGCCGACGTGCAGCCATCGAGATTTCCGGACCAAAACGTGAGCATCATGTAGTCGATCAAATTGTCGACATCGAGAAACACAGGATCAAGCGAAGGAGTCACGCCATCGGCCGCTTTGCCCATCATTTTGAAGTAATTTTCGTTTGTAGGATTTGCGTGATGGGCACGACTCAAGTTCCACAAATTTTGCCAGGCAGTGAGATTGCCATCGGTCACCCCCGTGATGTAGCCTGAGTCTTGTTCTGCTTTAATTACATCATATTCGTCTTTATTGCCGCCGAAATATGATGCCGAAAATGCGGCCTCGGTGCGCTCATCCAGATTGAATAATCCCCAATAGACACCATTCAGATAGAGGTGGATGTAGCGAACGCGTGAGCCCGCTTGCCCCATATCGAGCTGCGCGATTCGGGTCGCTTCTTCACGCAAAAAGGTATTGTTGCCATCGCCGCCAAATGACCACGAATAGTTCTGCGCGGTGCGGAAATCGATGCGATCAAAGGACTGTGAACCGTGACGACCAAACAGCGGGTAATCGAGTTTGGTGTCACCGTAATCTTGGCGGAAGTATAGATGGAAGGCGTGCTTGGGATTGTCCTCGCTGCGCGAAAATCCACCGCGCATACGCACACCGGCATTGATTTGGAATTCGCTGGTGCCATTGGGGTTCAAGGCATCGGGCGGGTTGATCCATTCTAATGAAGCTGGACGTTCCCATGCCAATCCACGACCGTATGGATTGGAGAAAAACCCCTGTGATCCATTCATATTGAACAAATTCGGCAGATCGGTGGTGATGACGACGCTAGGCAGGGCGAGTAGCGCATTTTTAACCACAGTCGGTCCACCGATGTCAGGATTGCTGCTATTCACGATTTCTGGATCCATGCCGTAGTCTAAAACTTGCGAGGTTCCCGAGCTGCTGGGCCAGCCCGGAGGTGCACTGCCGTCCGCTTGTTGGGTGATGATGTCGTTTGGAAACAAATACGTTTGCGTATCGACATCGGTGGCTTCCCAATCCGTGAGAAAGGCCGCTGCTCGTAAATTGGTAGTGCTGGAGATCGCGAGGGGGGCTGAATAGATTGTTCCCGTCGTAGCCGTGGGTGTGCTGCCATCGGTCGTGTAGCGAATCGTCGCGCCCGGCGTGGCTGTCGTGATGGCAAGGGTAAATGGTGCGGAGAAAATCCCGCGCTTCACACTAAACTGTGTATCGGCGACTTTCCCTAACAAGGTGAACTCGGTATTGATCCAACCAGGGGTGGCTTTTTTCTCGCCGTAAAATGCATAGCCATTGGTGGCATCGGGTGAGCCTGCGATCAGCTCAGGCAATTGCAAAAATGTTGTGTCTTCACTGCTGACATTGAGCCCCTGAATCGCAAGTGCGTTGTTTCCAGATTGTAGAGTTGTGAGTGCATTGGTGACATTGAAACCTTGAGGAATCAAGGCAGAGGCTTCCGTGCGTGCTGCGGTAGCAACGGACGTCCAGATCGGCGAAGGCGGAGCGTTTTGTGCGGCGATCTGCGTTCCATTGAGCCATGCGACAAAGCCGTCGTTGTAGCGGTTGACTAGCGAGAGCGAGGTCGCAGTGCCTGGGCCAGCGGCGGTAAATATTTTGCGCAAGTAGGCTGTGGCGCGAATGTTGCGCATGGAGCTCTCTAGGCTGGTTGCGATCAAGCTACCCGTGCTCCCCTCGGGTATCGTAAAGGCTGATAGTCCACCATTGGCGGTGTCACCCACAAGATCAAAGTTCGTCGCATTCCAAGAGCTATGCGCCCCAGCGGCGGCATAAAATTCTACGCAATTTCCGCCATAGCCCTGAAACATCATAAACTCGAAGCTGTGTTGACCTGCGGTGAGAAAAATCGAACCTAGATGGTCCTCAGGGCCGTGATTCGTATCATCCACCATCACATCGATTCCATTGATGCGGATGCGTCCGCCATCGTCTGAATTTAGACCAAAGGTGTAGGTGCCGGCGGTGGGAATCTGGATCCAGCCCTGGCCACGAATCACATAGTTGTCGCCGTTGCCGCCTGGAGGAAGTGCATTATTGGCATAGCGGCCATCACTGCCATTGCCGAGAAAATTCACCGTTGAGACGATGCTGCTACTCACGGCGAGAATGCCGGAATTGTTTGGCACCAGTGCGGCATCTGCCGTAGCTATACTGCCAATGTATTGATTGTAAAACACCTGCTGCACACTAATCCCTGGGATCTTTGTGCCATAACCTAAGCCGCTGTTGCCCGTGCTCCATGCAGCGTCATTGAAGCTCAGGTTTTTCCATGTGGCATCCTGCGATCCACTTGTGGGAATTCGGTATTTCCAGGCTGTCGATGCTGCGATGTGGCGGGTGAAGACGAAGCGTTTGCCATAGGATTCATCAGCTGACTGCGAGGGGAATTGGGGCGAAAATTGCTGCTCGATTCCACCATCCGGCCGCACCAGTGCAAGGAATTCACCTCCTTTGCTTAAACTGAAGTTGGTGTGATTCGCATACAGCGCCGATTTTCCCGAAGCAAAAAAGATCCGGAATTCACCAGCAGCCAAGCTCACCGTAGGGAACGACCACTTGCTCAAATTACCGCTATTATCCGTCAACTTCCAGCCCGTGAGATCGATGGGATTAGCGGTGGGATTGTGAATCTCGATCCAATCCGAGTAAGCCCCATCCTCATCGGCCAAGTTGCTGGCATTGTCCGCCATAAATTCACTAATGATCGGGCTGGCAGACAACATCGATGCCGATAGCCCAGCATAGCAGGAAAAACAGGAGAGAAAATGACGTAATCGCATGCGGTTAAATCAAAAATACCTCGAAAGCAGGAAAACTCAAGCAAATAGAGAGAAAATGTAGCAGGGGGGCCTCGGGCATCGTTATCAAGCTATCGAATTGCAAGCGTTTCAGACATGCTCATAAGAGCTATCATGGTGCGCTGGTCATTTGAGAAGATAATAGAATTTCAGGATTTTACAGAATTTGAAAATTTTGATGCGACGTATCGTCTCAGAAATTGCACTTGCCAGATTTCCCAGAAAATTCTCACGAGAAGCCAAGAACAAGCAGGTAATTCAGGGAGCTGGCAATTCTTGTTAGTCTTGTAAATCCTCGAATCTTGTGATGAGTTTCTGGGGATTTCGCGTTATTTTATTTTCTGATTCGGTTAGATTTTGCCCAATATTTTTCTCACAATTGCTGCATCAGTAGCTCGCGGATCTCTATTCATTAGAATTTCACGAGATTTTCACTGGATCATTGGCTAGGCTGTGTGTAGGGTTTCGCACTGAAATGACCCAGCTCGCTGTTGATATCCGCCATTTAGTCAAAGATTTCCGCTCGCCGCTGCGCGGGGTGAAGGCGTTTCGTGCCGTGGATGGAGTATCGCTCCAGATTCAGGCGGGCGAAGTCTATGGCCTGATCGGACCGAATGGTTCGGGTAAATCAACTACGATGAAGGCCTTGCTTGGCTTGGTGGCTCCTACCGCGGGTTCTTGTGCGATCTATGGCAAAGATTCGATGAAGGTGGATTCGCGCAACGATGTTGGTTTTTTGCCGGAAAATCCTTATTTTTACAAGCATTTAACGGGTGCGGAAACCTTGCGATTCTATGGCAAGCTCTGCGACATTCGCGGCAAGGTGCTGGAGGCGCGGGTGGATGAATTGCTGGAGCTGGTGGATCTGCGCGATGCGCGGGATCGTCGCTTGGGAGGATATTCGAAGGGCATGTTGCAGCGCATCGGTTTGGCGCAGGCGATGATTCAAGACCCGCGTTTGTTGATTTTGGACGAGCCGACGGCGGGGGTGGATCCGATTGGCTCGCGGCAGATTCGCGATTTGATCTTGAAGCTACGCGATCAGGGCAAGACAGTTTTTTTGTGCTCACACTTGTTGGAACAGGTGCAGGAGGTGTGCGATCACGTTGGTATCATATTTCAAGGAAAAATGGTTAAGGAGGGACGATTGGAGGATTTGATCTCGTTGGAGGACCAGACCGAAATTGTGCTCAAGGATGCGGATGAGGAACTGGTGGCGGAGATTCGTGGCTTGGTCGAGCGCACAGGCCATGCCAGATTGGTGCGTACTGGTCGTCCGCGCACGACCTTGGAGCGTTTGTTTTTGCAAGAAACGCAGGGGTATCAGGCCGCGAAAGGGGGCGAGAAGTAGGATCATGGCGAAGGAGAAGACAAATCGGTGGTTGCAGCCGCGACGCGTTGTGGTGCTGGCAATGAATACGTTCACGCAGTTGGTAAGGATGAAGGTATTTTATTTCCTGATGATTTTTGCGATTATTGCCTTGGTGGCACAGTTCCTGGACTTACCGCAATATCATGGGCCAGAGGCAGTTTACACGGGGGAGTTGACCTTGCTCAAGGGCTGGTGCATGGGAGTGATGAAATTGTTTGCCGTGGTGTTTTCGATCACCGCTACGGCTTTGTTGTTGCCGAAGGATGTGGAAGATCGCACACTGTATACGATTTTGGCGAAACCTGTGCCGCGTTTGGATTACTTGGTGGGGAAGTTGTCAGGAGTGCTGCTGTTGATTTTCATTTCACTTGTGGTGATGGATGGGATCATGACGGCGGTCTTGGCGATCCGTACGGAGCAGTTACTGGATGGTCAGATGTTTTTGGCGCAATCGCGCGGGTGGACTGCTGAGGCGATCGAGTCGATGCGGGCGGAAATCAGCATGCAGGGGCCGACTTGGTCGTTGCAGGCGGGGGTATTATCGATCTTTTTGCTATCCGCCATCGTCGGCGCAGTGTCGCTGCTGTTGTCGACTTTCTCGACGAGTACGTTGTTCACGATCATCGTTTCGTTTCTGTGCTTTCTAGCAGGATTTTTCCAGGCTGACGCGGCGGAGTTTTATCGGGCTACGGCGGAGGCAGGGACGACGACATTTGGTAGTCTCGTAATGAAGGCTGTGGCCTTGATTTTTCCGAACTATCAGCTCTTTAACGTTACGGATGCAGCGATTCAGGGACTTCCGGTCTCGGGCATGGCGATGCTGGTTTTGCTGGGTCTGACGGCATTTTACGTGGTGCTCTACACCTTGCTCTCGTGGTTTGTTTTTTCCGACAAAGAATTCTAAGGACGATGAACTTTTATCGAAAGATTGCCACGGTGTTGCTGCTACTGCTCGCTGCGGGTTGGCTCAAGTCGCCATGGGAAGCAGCAGCGCAGAGAAACTTTGTGTCTGCGGGGCTGTTGTCTCAGCCGCTGGATGTGGCGACTAAGGAAAAAATCGGCCAAACCTGTGCAGCTGTGGCTTTGGGCGGAATGCAATCGGTGGTGGCTACGTTTATCAATTTGGCGGCCTATGGCTCCTTTGAATATCGCGATTGGCCAAAGCTGGAAGAGCGCTACAACCTGATCGTTGCGTTACAACCAAAGTCAAGCTACTACTGGGATGTGGCATCGTGGCATTTGTCATACAATGCTGCGGTGGACTATCGAGAACGGGAAGAATTACCGGCGGCACGGCGTGAGGCATTGCACAAGCAGTATATTCAAAAAGGGCGTGAGTTTTTGGATCGCGGCATCCAGAACAATCCACAGGACTGGACATTGTATTCGAGCAAAGGTCGGAACTACGCGCATAAGGATAAATTTCCTGACTTTGCGGTGGCGGCGGAGGCATATCGCTGCGCATGGCAGACGGGCAAGGGCCAGCGCACCTTTGAGGCTCGGGCCTGGCTTTATAGCTTGGCACGGGTGCCGGGGAAATCTGAGGATTCGTTAGATCTAGCGCGGGAGTTGTTTCGCAATCCCCAAAACCGGGTGGACTCGATCCGCTGTTTATTGTTTGTGTTAGAGTGGCAAGTGATGGGCGAGCGCACAATGGAGGATTTGTTAGGTCAGTGCTTTGAGGATTACAAGATGGCAGCCGAGATGCTGCGTCTCTATCAGCAGAATAATGCCGATCAAATGCCGCAGGATGGTGTGATGATGGCGATGCAATGGCTCAAAGAGCGGGGTTGATGTCGCCTGATCGTGGTTTTTTTTGTATTTTGCGCATAGTTTGTCTCGACATGTACTAGTTGTTTCCTGCATTTTGTCCCGACAAACTTTTTGAAGATTCATGCGCATTGCTTTATTCGGAGACATACACGCGAACCTAGAAGCCCTCGAAGCTGTCCTAGAGGATGCTCGTGAACAACATTGTTCGGATTACGTGTGTCTTGGTGATGTGGTCGGCTATAACGCTAACCCTGCGGAGTGCCTCGAAATTGTTCGCGAGATGAACTGCCCAGTGGTAAAGGGAAACCATGATGAGGATGCGGCGGGTGATCATTCCTTGGAAACGATGAACCCGACTGCGGCCACTGCTCTGATGTGGACGCGCGAGCAACTCACCCCTGAACAACGCTTGTGGTTACGGAAACTGCGCATAGTGCGTCAGGTGGCCGATTTTACAGTCGTGCACAGCACCTTGGATCAGCCGACGAATTGGAACTACGTGACCAATCGCTTCGATGCAATGTCGAATTTTTCCTATCAATTCACTCAAGTCTGCTTCCATGGTCACACGCATGTGCCGCGGGTCTACATCAAGGACTCCAAGGTGCATGAGGTCGCTGCTGAATCAGTCGTGGTCGAGCCTGGAGCGAAATATTTCATCAATGCTGGATCGGTCGGTCAACCACGTGATGGTGACTGGCGCTCGTGCTATGCGATTTATGATATCGAAAGTCGTTTGATTGTGTTTCGTCGGGTCGAATATGATTTGGCCAAAACACAGAGGAAAATCCTCGAATCAGGATTGCCTCCGATGCTCGCAGAGCGTTTGGCGGATGGCCGGTAATGCCTATTGTGCCGCTTGATTGGCCACAAAAAGCATGAAATCCGCCAAGGATTATAAGGTTGCATTTTTTTGCGTTTTCTTGCGTCAATAGAAACGTAGATCGTAAAAACCCCATCGCGCAGTGAACGGATGGGGTTGATTTGACGAGAAACTCACGCGCGGTGTGTCCAATCGGGGAGTCGGATGATTTCGCCACCTTTTTGTGCGGAGTCATGCGAGAGAATGCCGGTGCAGGTGATGTTTGCGGATTCAATTGCGTTCGGGTAGGCATCTACACTGCTTTGCAGCATTTTGACAAACTGATAGACAAGGTGCGGGTGAGAGCCACCGTGACCTGCACCTTGGGTGAAGGATAGGTGATCTTCTCCGCCGTCGCCACCGTAAACACCACCCGTAGTGAAGAGTTGAATTTCTTCAGGCAGGTAGTGGGCGAAGTCGGGGCAGGTGACTTCCTCGGGGATTTCAGGCTCGGGCTTTTTCGCAGTGTGCACGATCAAGGGGCGGTGCTCGATGAGCGGCCACTCGACGGATTTTTTTTGACCATAGACTTCGAAGGATTCGCGGTATTGGCGAGCGACATCGAAGAGCGAGCGGTAAAGGTGAGCCGAGACATCACTATCCTTGAACTTGATGTGTGTGGTCTCGACGGCATAGGGCGAACCGTAGCAGGAGTGCATGGATTCATCAATGGTACCCGAGCCAAAGCAGGAAACGTATTCGGCTTCATTACGGGCGAGCCCGAGGATCGGTCCGACGCAGTGGGTGGCGTAGTACATCGGTGGCAAACCAGGCCAGTAGCCGGGCCAGCCTTCCATGTCTTGTTGGTGGGAGGCCTTGAGGAATTGCAGTTTGCCAAGCTCACCTTTGTCGTATAGCTCTTTCATGTAGAGGAACTCGCGGGCATAGCAAACGGTCTCCATCATCATGTATTTCAAGCCTGTTTGCTTGACCAGTTCGACGATGGTTTTGCAATCCTCGACAGAAGTTGCCATTGGCACGGTGCAAGCCACGTGTTTACCGGCTTTGAGCGCAGCGATGGTTTGTGCCGCGTGATCGGGGATCGGCGAGTTGATGTGAACCGCGTGCACGTTGGGGTCATTGAGCAGGTCATCGTAGCTGCTGTAGCGAACGGGAATGTTGAACTTGTCACCGACTTCATCCAGTTTGGATTGAGTGCGTTGGCAAATTGCATACATAGTAACGCCCTTGAGGCGTTGGTAGATAGGGATGAATTCGGCTCCGAAACCGAGGCCTACGATGGCGATATTGATGTCTGACATGCTAGCAGTTTTGATATCATACATAGTGATTTTTGACTAGTAGCATTTTGTGTCATTCTGCGCCTATGAGCGAAATGTGATGGTCGTTAGATTGGAAGATTGTGATCATCTACGGAAAAGGTACTTGCTCTTGGCACCGATCTTTTTTTTACTGGTTCGTGATGAATGATGATTTCGATTGGTTGATCGAGAGGGCGCTGGGGGAAGATGTGGGTGCTGGTGACGTGACGGTGCAGTATTTCGTGCCGGAAGCTCGGCAGGCTAGGGCCTTGTTGGTAGCGCGTCAGGAGGGCGTGATTGCGGGCACAGAGCTGGCACGGCGGGTATTTTTGAAGGTGGATCCAAGCTTGAGCGTAGATGTCTTGATTGAAGATGGTGCGCGCGTGGCAACTGGGGCGATTGTGATGAAAATCAATGGCTCTGCACGCTCGATTCTCACCGCGGAGCGAACGGCACTCAATTTCATGCAGCGCTTGGGGGGCATCGCGACGCAGACGCATGAATATGTGCAAATGGTCGATGGCACGCAGGCAAAAATTTTGGATACCCGCAAGACCACGCCGGGTTGGCGAAAGTTGGAAAAAGCGGCGGTGCTCAGTGGTGGTGGCGTCAATCATCGCATGGGCTTGTACGATCGTGCAATGGTGAAGGACAACCATCTCGTCGCGGAAGGCGGTATCGCAGCCTTGCAGCAGGCGATTTTGTGCTTAAAACATGATCATCCAGATGTCGAGGTCGAGCTGGAGGCGGATCGATTGTCGCAAGTGGCGGAGTTTTTGAAAATGACTGATGTAGACTACATTTTACTCGATAACATGAGCCTCGCCGAGCTGCGTGAGGCTGTGGAAATGCGCGGTGCGCGGACCAAACCGATGCTCGAAGCGAGTGGCGGCGTGAATTTGGACTCGGTGAGACCGATCGCGCGAACGGGTGTGGATTTCATCTCGGTGGGAGCCTTGACGCATTCGGTAAAGGCCATGGATTTGGCGCTGGACTTTGTGGGATCATGAGAAGTTGGGAGCGAGCGGACGGAGCTGAGGTACGTTGGTATGATGAGGTGGACTCGACCAATGATGTGGCAAAATTCTGGGCGCAATCGGGAGCCATCGAGGGCTCCGTAGTCTGCGCTGAAGTGCAGTCAGCGGGTCGCGGTCGCCGTGGTGCGGTGTGGGTTTGCCCTGCGGCAGAGGGCTTGGCGTTTTCGGTGATTTTGCGTCCGACGATGTCGCGGGCTCTCTGGCCGCGGATTGCGCTTATTACTGGGTTGGCGGTTGCGCAAAGCTTGGAGTATTTTGGGATCGCCGCAGAGCTGAAATGGCCCAACGATGTGTTGGTTGCGGGCAAAAAAATATGCGGCGTGCTGGTAGAGGCCGTGGGCGATGCCGTGATCGTGGGCGTAGGCATCAATGTGGGCGTGCGGGAATTTCCTGATGAATTGCGAAAAATCGCAACATCGGTGTGGCTGGAGTCTGGCCGAGAAATCGAACGCGACGAGCTGCTGGAGGAGGTCGTGAAGCGAACGGTGCATCAAGTGGCTGGCATTGAGGGAGAATTTTCCGAGCTTTTGGACGCTTGGCGGCAGCGTTGTGCCTTGACGGGGAAATGGGTGAGTTGCTTGATCGCAGAGCAACCATTTGTGGGAATAGTGCGTGGCGTCAGTGATGCGGGTGAGCTGTTGCTGGATATCGATGGCGAGTTGCGCGCCTTGCTGCAAGCGGATCAAATTCGGGTGATCGCGAATTCACGCTCTGGGGATTGACGAACGGAGTATCGCAAGCTAGCTTGCCAACCCGCGTGGCGGAAATTCATGGAATCAAGAAACAAAATCATCGTCGGAACGAGGGGCAGTGAGCTGGCCCTGTGGCAGGCTGAGGCCACGGAGAGTTTGCTGCGTGCCGCATTTCCAGATATGAAAGTGGTGCGGCAGGTGATTAAAACAACCGGCGACCGACGCACCGATGTGGCGCTGAGCCAGGTGGCGAAAAGTGAGGGCATTCTCGACAAAGGCGTCTTTACCAAGGAATTGGAAATCGCACTGGAAGCAGGTGAAATCGACGTGGCAGTGCACAGTCTCAAAGATGTGCCAACCGTGTTAAACGATCATTTCATGATCCCAGCTACACTCGAGCGCGCCGGCGTGCGCGATGCTTTGGTGTGTCGCACCGAGGGCGGCCTTGCAGCTCTACCCGAGGGGGCAAAAGTCGGCACCAGCAGTGTGCGGCGTGCTCGACAATTGCAGTGGTTGCGCCCCGATCTCCTATTATGTGATTTGCGTGGAAATGTTCCGACTCGATTGAATAAGCTGGCACAAGGTGAAGAATACGATGCCATTATGCTGGCCGAAGCAGGCTTGCTGAGGCTCGGTTATTTGGAGCGCAACGATCTTGGCCTGCACTTCGCGATTTTGCCCGAAGATGAATTTTTTCCCGCCGCAGGGCAGGGGGCGATCGGACTGGAAATTCGTAGTGATGACGCTTGGATGAAAGAATGCTTGAAACAGATCAATCATCAGCAAACATTTGTTCGTGTCACAGCTGAGCGCGAATTCTTGCGTCTGCTCGATGCCGGCTGCCACACTCCCGTGGGTGTGTATTCGGTATTGCATGAGAACGAGTTGTCGATGTATGCGCGGGTATTTCCTGAACAAGGAGGCGAGCCAAAAGTGTCGCAAGTGAGCGGAAGTGCCGCCGAACCAATCGCTGTGGCGAGAGAACTATTTGAAACATTATCATGAGTGAAAAAGGAATTTGTTATTTGGTCGGGGCTGGTCCCGGCGATCTGGGATTGGTGACATTGCGTGCCAAGGAGTGCATTTCACTCGCTGATGTGCTGGTCTATGATGCGCTCAGCAGTGCGGAATTGCTGAGATGGACCAAGAAGGATTGTGAAAAAATCTACGTCGGTAAGCGCGCGAAAGATCACGCTCTTCCTCAAGATCAGATCAATGCCTTGATCGTGCAGCGCACCAAGGAAGGAAAAAACGTCGTTCGTCTCAAGGGCGGCGATCCGATGATTTTCGGTCGCGGCGGAGAAGAAGCGGCAGAGTTAGCCGATGCAGGTGTGGCCTTTGAAATCGTTCCAGGAATCAGCTCCTCGATTGCTGGTCCATGTTACGCGGGCATCCCTGTGACGCATCGCGATCATTGTTCACAACTAACGATTTTCACGGGACACGAGGACCCTACGAAGGAAGAAAGCTCCATAGACTACGAGCAACTCGCTAAGGCTCCCGGCACGAAAGTTTTCCTCATGGGCGTGGCACGTCTGCGGACGATCTGCGAGCAATTTGTCAAGCATGGCGCGGCAGCGGACACACCGATCGCGCTTACCCGCTGGGCGACTACGGGATCGCATCGGACCATCGAGGGCACACTCACGACGATTGCGGACATCGCCGAAAAACAGAATTTTTCCTCTCCCGCCGTTGCCGTCATTGGCAATGTTGTCAAGGAGCGCGCCAAGATCAATTGGTTCGAAAAACGGCCACTCTTCGGCAAGCGGATCGTAGTCACCCGCACCCGTGAGCAAGCAGGGACTCTCAGCAAAGAGCTGGCAAACCTTGGCGCTGATGTGGTCGAACTGCCAGTGATTCGCATCGAAGATCCCGTTGATAAATTGGGCTTCGCGGAGCTCGTTTCATCCGCGCACGAGTATGACTGGCTGGTTTTCACCTCGCCGAACGGTGTCAGTCGCTTTTTTGATGCATTTTTCTCGATTCACGATGATGCTCGTTGCCTCGGTAAACCGAAAATCGCCGCCATTGGGCCGGGAACCGTGCAAAAACTGCGCGAATATCACATCGGCTGCGACTTATTGCCGGAAAAATACGTGGCCGAGGGGCTCGTCGAGGCATTCAAGAAAGAAGACATCGAGAATCTCACCGTGATGGTGGTCAAACCTGAGGTCTCGCGCGATGTTGTCTCGACCGGACTACAAGCGATGGGCGCGATCGTCGATGATTGCATCGCCTACCGCACAGTGGCCGAAACCGAAGACCCGACGGGTGCGGTGGCGCGGCTTCGCGAAGATGGCGCGGATGTGATCACTTTCACTTCTGCCTCTACAGCGGAACATTTCTTTGCGCTCAACGTGCCATGGCCAGCGCATTGCGTGGCGGGTAGCATCGGTCCTGTGACTACTCAGGCTCTCGAAGAACTGGGGCATCCGCCTGCCTTTGAAGCGAAACAACACGATATTCCAGGCCTCATCAAAGCGATTCGCAAGCACCTCAAGGTGTGATTTTTTGCTGATTCCATGGTTTGATTTTTCTCACAACTTTTCTCAACGCTCATGTCATTTCCGATTCGATCAGCCTCTGTGGCTACCGCGGGTGTTTTTGTTTTTGCACGCATTCTCGATAAAATCCGCTTGGATGCGGCGGGTCAATTGCCCGCTGGGTATCACGTCGGGATCATCGAGGGCAAACGTACCTTTGATGACCGCGTAAGCCGATTTTTAGGCGTTGATTTCTCGGCCTTGCGTGAACGAGTCTTGCAAGGCGGAAGCGATGAAGAAGTGATCGAATGGTGCTTCGAAAACGGTCGTCGTCCCGATGCGGAGCAAATCGAAATCTGGAATGGTTTCATGCAAAAACGCGGATGGAATGACGCCGCTGCCGCAGGATTGGTGCAGCAAAAAATCGATGCCGGATTGGCGCATCGCGATGACATCCAGACATTCTTTGCCTTGTTCGATGCCGAAGAAGGTCGTGCCTGATACCCATGAAAGCGCGATTGCTAGAACAGATTCGCGAAGAATTGCGTGGGCAATTGCTGCGCTTGAGCAAAGCGGCGCAAGAAGCCCACGCGGCAGCGACCGATCCCGGTAGCAAGGCCGAGAGTAAGTATGATACGCGCAACCTCGAAGCCTCCTACTTGGCGACAGGTCAAGCGCGCCAAGTCGATGAACTTGCGACCAGCGTGCGGATTTTCGATGCGCTAGAGTTGCCCGATTTTCCCGACGTAGCCGCCATCGACGTCGGTGCTCTGGTGGAAATATCGCTGCGCGGAAATGCACTGCATTTTCTGCTAGCCCCCACCGCTGGCGGTTTAGAAATTTTTCATGAAAGTAAGGAAATCACCGTCCTCACCCCATCGAGCGAGCTTTATGGTAAATTATTAGGTTTGCGAGCAGGTGACGAACTGGATGCCCCGCCACTGCGAGTGGTGGCGATTGCTTGAGTCAAAAGATATGATAGCCAAGTGGGGATGATTGATCTCGAGCATGGAGCGCCAAAAAACACAGCCCTGGAAAGCTGTGTTTTTTTGGTTTGGTGAGCTCTCTTGTTGAGACGCCACTGTTATACTCCCTGCAAAAACTTCCGTTGCGCTTCGGCTTCGGGGTTTTGGGGTTTTTGTGCGTTTTCTGATTTGGTGTCGGCGAGGAGTTCGTCGCGGAATTTGGCGACGATGGCTTCGACCGGCCAAGAGCTGGCTTCACCGAAGGCGCAGATGGTGCGGCCGTCGATCTGGTAGGCAACGCTTTCCAAGGTGCTGATGTCTTCGGGGCTGGCTTGGCCGTCGACGAGGCGGTCGGTGATTTTTTTCATCCACATGCTGCCTTCGCGGCAAGGGGTGCACTGGCCACAGGATTCGTGGGCGTAGAAGGAGTTGAGGTTGTTGAGAACCCACGAGATTTTGCGGCTGTCGTCGATGACGATGACGCCACCGGAACCGGCCATGGAGCCGCAGGCTGCGAGGCTATCGAAGTCCATCGGGATATCCCAGAAATTCAGATCGCGGGTGCTGCCATCGGGGTTCTTGAGCTTGAATGTTTCATCGCAGCGGAGGATTTTCGAGGAAGACCCACCAGGGATGACGGCTTTGAACTCGCGGCCGTCTTTGGGACCACCGCAGATGTCGTAGAGTAGCTCGCGCATGGTGAGCTTGCCGACTTCGACCTCGAAGTAGCCGGGCTTTTTGACATCACCTGAGACGCAAAGAATCCGGGTGCCAGTGTTGCGATCGACGCCGAGTTTGGCATAATCATCACCACCCATTTGCACGATGTGTTTGACGTGACAGAGCGACTCGACGTTGTTGACAATGGTAGGGCACATGTAGAGTCCCAGTGCCGCGGGGAAATACGGTGGCTTGATGCGCGGGTAGGGGCGCTTGCCTTCGAGTGATTCGATCAATCCCGTTTCCTCACCGCAAATGTAGGCACCGGCACCGCGATGCACGTAGATTTCGAGATCGAAACTTGAGCCGAGCACGTTCGGGCCGACAAGATTTTTCGCACGTGCTTCAGCGATGGCATTCTCGACAATTTCTGCGGCGGCAGGGAATTCTTCGCGGATGTAGATGTAGGCGGTGTGAGCGCCGACGGCAAAGGCAGAAATGACCATGCCCTCGATGAGTTGATGCGGGTCTTGGTGAAGAATGTAGCGATCCTTAAAGGTGCCGGGCTCGGATTCGTCACCGTTACAAATAAGATAAACGGGCTTGGTGTTGTTCGGCGGAATGAAGGTCCACTTCATGCCGGTGGGGAAACCAGCGCCGCCGCGACCGCGGAGACCGGATTTTTTCACTTCCTCAGTGATGTCCTTGGGGGCCATGGTGATGGCTTTTTTCAATTGTTCATAGCCGCCGTTGCGGATGTAACAATCGATCGAAGGATCATAATCGGCGCGATCGATGTTTTTGAAAATCAAGCGATACTCGCGGGCATGTGGTTCTTTGCCGGTAAGGTAGGTGATCATAATGTGTCGGAAGGTCTAAAGTCTAGAAGGTTGGAAAGTCGGGAAAAGTTAGGAGAGAGTGGGAACTTTGACGAGTTTTACGCCGTAGGGGACAAAGCGTTCGAAGTCGGCTATGTTGCGGGTGGCGACGGGTTGGCGATTGCAGAATGCCGCTGCGGCGATCATGCAATCGGCATGAGAGCCGCGTTTGCGACCGGTGAGATGAAATAAGCGTGAGGCGAACTCGGCCTGTACTTCGGTGAATGGTTGGATGCCGCCGCGGAGGATGGCGTGGACGGCGTCCTTTTGTTCCTTGCTATGAGGTCCGTTGCAAAATTCTGACCAAGTGATGACCGATGCCGCGAGCGGGATCTTGTTTTTCAACCATCCGTGTACCATCTCCACCTGCGCCGAGCGGCAGGTGACAAGGTCGATCAGGATGTTGGTATCAAGGTGGATCACGCGAAAAAAGGAGTCAAAAATGGTTTACGATTCCCACCACGGGCGGCGGGCCTCGCGGTTGGCGAGCATTTCAGTACGATAGGCCTCAGCTTCTTCGGCGACGAGTCCGCCGCCTTCTTGGAGCCATTCGAGAGCCTCAAGTGGCGATAATGTTTGTTCTTCTGTATCAGCTTTTTCCTTTAGTTGACGAATGGCGCGGCGGATCACCTCCGCCTTCGAAATGTTCCATTTTTCACTCAAATCCTTCAACGCTTGGATCGTCCAAGCGTCTAATGCCATACTAGTTCTTGTTAGTGAGTAACTCATGAGGTAATTATGTGGTAACTACGGGAAAAGGCAAGATAAAAGTTTTAAGAATATTGTTTGAGCAAGTCAGCTGCCTTATCAGGGCTGATGCCTTCATGGAAATCATCATTGACCAAACAGACTGGTGCGGTGCCGCAGGAGGCAAGGCACTCGGCAAATTCGACAGAGAAACCACCGCAGGGCGAAACGCTGATCGGGTGGTGATGGGAATCAGACTGTGAGCGATCGATGCCCGTGAGTTCACAGAGTTTTCCCATCAATTCGTAGGAGCCACCCATGGCGCAGGAAAGGGTGCGGCAGACGCGAATGTGAAATTTTCCCGGGGCCGATTGGCGGAATCCGGGGTAAAATGTCACCACTTCGAGCACCTTGATCGGCTCGATGCCAATTTTTGCAGCGACCCAATCGATCGCAGCGGCGGAGATGAATCCATGGTGATGTTGGATGTAGTGGAGTAGCGGTAGGACAGCCGAGCGTTTTTGGTTGTCGGGAAACTGAGCGAGGCGCTTGGTGGCATCTGCTTCCAGTTCTGCGGTGACCGCGAATGGGGCAAAATGCTTGGTGCCAGGAGTTTCGTCAGAGGCGATGTTGTGATCGAGTGATGACATGAATGATAAAAGCGAGAATTACTTGACGAGTTTTTTTATCTGATTGAGGTCAGTCGTTTTTGCGACAATTTCTCCTTCGAGATCGCAAACAACAACGGAGGGGATACCTGTAACACCGTGGGCGAATTTTTTCTTGAATTTCGGTGCTTTTGACAATTCCAATTGAGGCCAAGGCATGCTCTTACTGGTAGCGTATTCTTCCATAGCTTCTTCATCTTGGTCGGAGCTAATCAGAATGAGCTCAAAGTTGTTGTTGTTTGGTTTAGTCTCATTGTAGAATTTAACTAAGCTTGGAGTGAATTGTTGGCATGGACCGCACCATGAGGCAGTGTAGTAGAAAATGTAGTATTTGGTGGGCTTGGCGAAATCTTTACAATCTTTCAATTTCTTTCCATCAAGCTTTACCAAGTTCCCGTCTATAATGTCGTCAAATACTGATGCGGCACCTGCTTCGGCAGTGTCATCTTCTTTGACAAGTGCGGCAGCTGCGGTTTGCAATTTTTCGGCACTGGCTTCGTCGAGGTCCGCCATTTTAATCTTGACGGTTTTACCGTTTTTCATCCGAAATTCCCCAGCTAGATCATCGCCTTCGCCTGTGGTCTTGACGAGTTCGAGTTGGGCGGTGCGTCCATCTTTGCTGGTCCACGCATCAGAGGCAGCAAAAGAAGAAACAGTGAGTAATGCGGTTGCGAGTAGTAGAATTTTCATAACTTTGTTAAAATAGCATATTTGATCGGCAAAGAAAGCAGGGAAATAAGGTGTTAACGGTCGCACTCGCCCATCACGAAGTCGAGAGAGCCTAGAATCGCGGGGATGTCCGAGATCATGTGACCGGGGAGTAACTTCGAGACGAGAGCGAGGTTGCAGAAGGAGGGGCTGCGGATCTTGAGTCGGTTCGGTACGCCGCCGCCTTTAGAATGGATGTAGAAACCGAGTTCGCCTTTGGGGTTTTCGTGACCGAAATAGACTTCGCCCTCTGGCGCGGAAATGCCTTGAGTGGCGACGATGAAGTGGTGGATCAGTTCCTCCATGCTCATCATGACTTTTTCCTTGTTCGGCAGCATCGATTTGCTATCGGCCAGATTGACCGGGCCCGCGGGCATGGTATCCAGCACTTGGCGACAAATCTTGATCGACTGGCGCATTTCTTCCATACGAATTTGGTAGCGCGAATAGCAGTCGCCCTCCTCGGCGATCGGGATGTCGAAATCGTATTTTTCGTAGCCGAGATAGGGTCTGTCTTTCCGCAAGTCACGAGAGCATCCGGAAGCGCGTAGATTCGGACCGGTGAGGCCCCAAGAAATGGCATCTTGTTGCGAAATTACGCCGACATCAGCCATGCGGTCGATGAAGATTTTGTTGCGGTCAAGCAGTTTGGCGACCTCTTCAATGGTGATAGCGCATTCATCGAGGAAAGTGCGCACCGATTGCTCGAAACCTGCGGGCATGTCGCGCATTTGGCCACCGACGCGGGTGTAGGAAGTGGTGAAACGGGCACCAGTGAGTTGTTCACAGAGGTTGTAAATTTTTTCGCGTTCGGTGAAGGTATAGAGGAAAACTGTCATCGCTCCGACGTCCATCGCGCAGACGCCGACGCCGAGCAGGTGAGCAGAAATGCGTGCGAGCTCACAGCAAAGAACACGCAGTGCTTGGCCGCGCGGTGGCAGCTCCCAGCCCATGAGTTTTTCCACGGCGCAGGCGTAGGCGACGTTGTTCGCTAGTGGAGCGAGGTAGTCGAGACGGTCGGTGTAGGGCACAAACTGATTGTAGTGCATGTTTTCCGCGATCTTTTCGTCACCACGATGGAGGAAGCCGATGTCTGGCTCGGCGCTGATGATCGTCTCGCCGTCGAGCTCAAGGATCAAACGCAGCACGCCGTGAGTGGCTGGGTGAGATGGGCCCATGTTGAGCGTCATGCGTTCCCCATGCATGTCCGAGGTCTCGGCATTGTAATCGTCGTGGCCGCGTGCGGCTTTGGCGAGGGTATCGGGTGCTTCGTATTCAGTTTTCATGAGAAATGTTAGTTTAAAAAGTGCTTGGGAAAGGGTGATGTAATGCTATGATTGTTATTGGTTGACGGCCTCCATTTCCTTCAAAGGAAACGAAGAAGTGACAAAGTCAGCATTTGGTAAATTTTGTCTATACCGCTGGTACATTGCTTGATTGATCAGAAGAGAAACGGATCTCACCACAGTAGGACTTTTTTTGCGCTCACCAGTGGCATGCATAACTGCACGAAGCAAATGATCGTCGATGTTGAGAGTGGGCTTCATATCACGGCAATACAGCATTTACAGGCCTTTGAGTAAATTCATCAGTGGTTGTTGCCAGACGCCAAAGACCAGGATGGCGACGGTGAGGACGGTGAGTGCGAAGGAAAATATCGATGTGGTGTCGAACGGAACGGAGTCTTTGTGGTTCGGAGCATTCCACCAGATTGCACGCAGGACTTTGAAATAGTAGTAAAATCCAGCGGCGGCAGCGATGGCGGCGATGATCACGGGAATCCACATCTGCGAGGCCATGGCGGCCTGGAAGACGAAGAATTTTCCGAGAAAACCAACAGTGAGCGGCACACCAGCGAGCGAGGCCATGATCACGGTGGCGGCAACAGCGAGAATCGGATTACGCTTGGCGAGGCCATCGAGGGCATCGATGTTGTCCGAGCCACTTTGCACGCGGATGATGTTGAGGATGAAAAAAGCGGCCATTGTCATGATCAGGTAGCTGGCGAGGTAGAAGCCGACGATTTTTGCTGAAGAAAGGCCATCTTCACCGCTACGATTGGCGGCGATGGCGAGCAGGATAAATCCGGCATTGGCAATCGATGAATAGGCGAGTAGGCGCTTGAAGTTGTTTTGCGGAATGGCACCAAAGTTGCCGATAATCAAGGTAAGGCAAGCGAGGATCACCAAGGCGGAGAAAATTTTACCAGCATAGGGGCAGTGCGAGAATGGCGCGAGGAAACTAATCAATGCCATGAAGCCTGCAGCCTTTGAGCCGATCGAAAGAAATGCCGTAGTCGGGGTAGGGGCACCTTGGTAGACATCAGGAATCCAGAAATGCATCGGTGCGGCACCCACTTTGAAGCCGAGCGCGATAATCACGAGTGCGACTCCGAAAAGTAGCGGCGTGCCAGGAGTGGCTTCGTCGCCAGCAGCTAAGGTGATTTGAGCGAGATCGAGAGATCCCGTAGCACCATAAATCCAAGCGATGCCGTAAACGAGGAAACCAGTCGAAAGTGCGCCGAGGATGAGGTATTTCACGCCAGCTTCGAGTGATCCAACGTTGCGCTTCATGAAGGCGACGAGGATGTAAAACGTGACGGTGAGCAATTCGAGCGAGACAAATAGTAACGCAAGGTTTTTGGCGGAGGCCATCCACATCATCGCTGCGGTGGCAATGATGATCAGTGAGTAGTATTCGCCCGTTCCTTCTTCTGAGCCCTTGTCACCAGAAAATTTGGCCAGTATAGAGCGGTAATCGACTGCGAGGATCAGCACGAAAACCGCCGTTACCAGTGCGATGATTTTGTAAAAACGTGCAGCGGCATCGAATTTGTAGAGATCCCACAGCGCATACTTAGCCCAGGCTTTGCCTTCGGAGGCATTATCGGGACCGATGGCGCGGAAGGTGAGAGCTAGGATAAGGAGTAGGCCAACTATGCCGGCGAGACCGATCCAAGTTTTGCTTTTGCTAGGGACAAAGGCTTCCGCCACCAGCAAAAGGATGCCGAGCGTGACCGTGAGAGCTTCGAGATAATAAGCGGGCATGATGGGAAAAGTGTTAGTGTAAGAGGTTCACCAAGATGTTGGGATAAAGGCCGACGACCAGCAAAGCTGCGGCCAACAATAAGGCTGGAAGTTGTTCGAGTAGCGGGATGTCAGTGGCGTTCACCGTACTGTTGACTGTGGGGCCTTGGAACGTTTTGCGGAAGACGCGCAGGACGTAAACCGCGCTCATCACTACGCCCCAGAGCGAGAGAATGGTAGCGATTTGCACGGGTTCCAAGGCCCCCCCGGCGCTGCGACCAAAAAATCCGGAGAGGAAGACCATCACTTCGCCCGAGAAATTCGCAAGGCCTGGGAGACCGAGCGATGCCATACCTGCGATGCCAAAGAGGAAGGCGAGTCGCGGTGCTGGCTTGGCTAGACCGCCAAGATCGGCGAGGTCTAAGGTGCCCGTGCAGCGTTCGATGCGGTCGGCCAGACCGAACAGCATGGCGATGGAAATGCCGTGCGCAAACATCAACACCGAGGCGGCTGGGATGGCATAGGGATTTTCGACACCTGCGTGTTTCGAGGCGATCAAAGCGGCGATGGCAAGGAAAATGTAGCCCATGTGCATCACTGAGGAATGCCCGAGCATGCCATCGATGCGCTTTTGATTGATGGTCACAAAGCCGACCCACAAAATGTTGCCTAACAACAACACCAACAGCGGCGTGAGCCAAGCATTCATTCCCACAGGCACGAGGGGCACAGCGAGTTGCAACAAACCGTAAAGGCCGAATTTTTTCAATACACCAGCGTGTAGCATCGCAGTCGGGGCAGGCGCACTCGCATAGGCTGGCGCGGCCCAGGAATGGAAGGGGAACAAGGAAACGAGCGTGCCGAATCCGATGATCAGCAGGGCAGCGATGGATTTTTGGGTGTTGTGGTCGATTTCCTGTGTTTGTTTGAGCATCTCGATCATGTTGTAAGTGCCGCACTCACGCGCCAACCAAACCAGACCAGCCAACAAAATCAGCGATCCTACGCCAAGATAGACTGTAATTTTCCAGGCGATTTCCTTGCGGCTACCGCGGCCGAGTAGACCGATCATCAGGAATGTTGGGATCAATGCCAATTCGTGGAAGGCGTAGAAGAAAAATAAATTGGTCGAGATGAATGCCCCGATCGCTCCTGCGGCGATGAGCAAGCTCGATGCGTAATACAATTTCTCACGTCCCTCCGGAGCCTTGCCCGAAAAAACAGCGGCGGCCAGAACGATCACTGAGAGTGCGACCATGATCGACGATGTGCCATTCAGAAATCCGAATGCCAAGTCCAGCGACGGAGTGCGTAGCACCGAGATTGACGAGGACCAGCAGTCGCACTGCCAAGTGAAGGCCGCGTAGAGACCAATCACCAGAGTGGAAACACCCGCAACACGAGCCGTGAGTCGTGCCGGCGAGCTAAAGATGATGGCAATCGCCGCGAGGAAGGGAATGAGAAATAGTATCGATAACATGGTGGGTATAAAAGGGATTGAGTCGCAGAAAATTCAGATCAGAAAACAATCAGGTAAATGATCACCAGCACGCCGAGACCGAGGAATGCAGCGTAGGTTTGTAGGTTGCCTGATTGCATGCGGCGGATCAGTAGACCGATGCCTTGGGCTCCGCGTGAGAGACCTCCAACAAAAAGTCCGTTGATGAGAAGCTCATCAAAGAAATGCACGATCGCGGCAAAGGCGTCTTGGAAATACTTGACGATGAAATTGTCGTAGAGACTGTCGATGTAGAAGCGATTGCGGAAGAGGGGGAAGTTCAAGGGGTCTTTTTCTTTGCCGTTGTATAGGAAAAATCCTGCAAGCAATCCGAACACCAAGGTGACGACCGAGGCTGCAAGAACGATTGTTGGATGCTCGTGATGATTAGGTCGAATGGCGGAAAGTGTTTTGGCAATGTCCAACCCGCCAAGTTTTGTTGCCGAAAGCAATGCCATCGCAGCAAGCAAAATAAGTGGAATATACATCAATGGGCCGACCTCGTGTGCGTGATCGGCATTGTCGCTCTTGGTTTTGCCGAGGAAGGCGACGACAAACAAACGAGTCATGTAGAACGTGGTGAGGAATGCAACAAACACGGCGATCCAGAAAAGAGCTTTGTTGTGTTCAAAAGCAGCGGAGAGAATTTCTTCCTTCGACCAAAAGCCAGAGGTCACAAAAGGCACCGCGATCAGGGCTGCGTAACCTAGGAAAAACGTGAAGCCGGTGATCGGCATTTTTTTCATCAGACCGCCCATTTTCCAGATGTCTTGTTCGTGGTGGCATGCGTAAATGACGGCACCAGAACCAAGGAACAATAGCGCCTTAAACCAGGCATGGGTAAAAAGATGGAACATCCCGGCATCGCCTGCGGTGAGACCGACGGTCATGACCATGTAACCGAGTTGGGAAAGTGTGGAATAAGCAAGGATGCGTTTAATATCATCCTGCTGCGTGGCCATTAATGCTGCAACGAGCGCGGTAATCCCGCCGACCCAAGAAATGATGGTTCCTGCTAGGTTATCAAAGCAATCAGGCAAGGAAATTTGCACTCGGAAAAGCATATACACACCTGCCGCGACCATGGTAGCGGCGTGGATTAGCGCGGAAACAGGCGTCGGGCCTTCCATCGCATCGGGAAGCCAGACGTGAAGAGGAAGTTGTGCGGACTTGCCGACAGCTCCGCAGAAAATGCACAACAAAGCGGCGACGAGTGCTCCCGTTGCAAGATCGGGTGGCAATTTCATTTCGTCGAAACTGAATGTGCCAGTGATGTTCCAGAGTAAAAGGATGCCGATCATGAAACCAAAGTCACCGATGCGGTTGGTGAGGAAGGCTTTTTTCGATGCGTCGGCGGCTGAATCTTTTTGATACCAGTGACCGATGAGCAGGTATGAGCTCAGTCCGACCAACTCCCAGAAGATGAAGGTCATGATGAAGTTGTTCGCCAACACGATGCCTGTCATCGAGAACATGAACAAGGAAAGCCCGGTGAAAAATCGTGCCTTGGCACCATCATCTTTCATGTAGGCTAACGAGAAAATATGCACCAACATGCCGACTCCCGTCACCACGATCATCATGCCAGTGGACAGCTTGTCGATGGTGATCCCGATGTCGAGTGATAGCGGGCCGAGTTTGATCCATTGATAGGATTCGGGTGAACTAGTTGTGCCAAGTAAACTGAAGGCAATGCCAAAAGTCGCGACCGCAGATGCTGTCGAAAGCAATGCAGCAATCGTGTGTTGTTTTTGCAACAGCACATAATTCAATGCTGCGACGAGCAAAGGAAGAAGTAGAAGAATCCAAGGAAGTGACATAAAGAAGATAGGTGTGACAACTGATTACACTGATGAAACTGATTATTTTTGATAAATATTAGCGACGCGTTTTACTGAAAGAGACGCCGGTTTGAAATTGAGAATAAGAGCGGTTTGGAGTTTGGTAATTGATAGATAAGATAGTGTTTGTGCCATGTGCTGATCACTGATGGCACCGCTGACTTTAAGCTCAAGGATAACCTTGTTGTCAATGATGAGATCGGTTATGAGAGTGCCGACAATCTTGTTGCGATAATGAACAGGAAAGCATTTTTGTTGTTCGAAGTTAATCCCAAGATACACCAGTTCGAGACACATGGCATTTTCATAAATTGATTCATCGAGTCCAGGTCCAAGAGCAGAGTGCACGGCCATAGCTGCACCGATAATTTTTTCGGTAAGCTCGCTGTGAGGATGTGTCTGCGGATCAAAACTCATAAATCAGTTAATCAGTGAAATCAGTGGTTTCTTCTAGCCTTTCAGAGTGGTGAGTTCATCCGTGTAAATCGTCTGACGCGAGCGATACAGCGCGACGATGATGGCGAGTCCGACGGCGACTTCAGCAGCGGCGACGGTGACAACGAAGAATACCAGCATTTGGCCATGCACATCGGGCAAGCCGTTGGGACTGGGATAAAAGCGAGAGAAGGCGATGAGTGTGAGGTTGGCCGCGCTGAGCATAAGCTCAAGGCACATGAATACGACGATGATGTTGCGACGCATCACCACGCCAGTGAGTCCGATGGCGAACAAGAGTCCGGCGACGAGCAAGTAATGATTCAGAGTGGGCATGAGAAAAAAGTGATTAGGATTGTTTCTTCGAAAGGACGACCACACCTACCGTGGCGACGAGCAGTAAGACGCCGAGAATTTGCAGCGGCAGGTTGTATTCGGTGAAAAGGCTCTGTCCGATCAAGTGAACATCGGGCAAGGAGTTTGCAGAGAGATTTTTGGCGATCTGGGTGCCTGGGGTAAAGTTGGCAGCGGCAGCGGGAAGATCGAGCGCGGGCAAAGCCTTGTCCGGCGTGGTCGAAATCACACCGATGAGTTGGATCGTAAAAGCAATGACGATTCCCAATCCGCCGAGGATCGGAGCCATTTTCGGCGCTTTCTTTTTATCCGTATTCAAATCCAACAACATGATGATGAAAATGAACAAAACCATGATCGCACCGGCATAGACGAGGATTTGGATGATGCCAGCAAAGTAGGCATTGAGTCCGACAAAAAGTCCAGCAAGCCCGACAAACGAGGCCACCATCGACATGGCGCTGGCGACAGGGTTGCGCAAAAGCACCACAGCAGCTGCGCCGAAGAGCATGATCAGGGCAAAGAGCCAAAAGATAGGAAGAGGCATGATGAAGAATGTTTAGGATGAAAAAGGTTATTCGTGCTTAGTTGCCGCCCACCAGGCAGCTGAAGAAAAAATCATGACGATGGCGGAAGTCGTTCCCGCTATAATCGATCCAACCGTTGTCACAGATACGAGACAACAGATCGTCAAACAAATCAGTCCAACGGATGAGAGGATTGCAGCGGAGAGGCATTTCATGGTGGTGGAGAAAATTATTTGATTTCGTTCCATTTGTTCACAAGCCCAACGCGTACGCCGCCGATCTCGTAAAGTTTTTTCTTATCGTGCACCATTTCGGCACGGGTCAGACCTGAAATAAGGTAATCTTTGCGCAAATAGATCGCTTGCTCGGGGCAAACTTCCTCGCACATGCCACAATAGATGCAGCGGATCATATCGATATCAAATTCGAGCGGGCGTTTTTCCACCTTGGCCCATGGGTCATCGGAAGGGATTTCGCTAGGAGTGATTTTGATCGCTTTCGGCGGGCAAATGAATTCGCACAATTGGCAAGAAACACAACGCTCACGGCCTTGTTCGTCGGTGACCAAGGTCGGCGCACCACGATAGTATTCCGGCATGTGGTCATCCCAACGTTGTTCGGGATACTGCATGGTGATGCCCAAACCAGACGATGCCATATCCTTGGCGCCACGGGTTTTGTTGCGCAGGGTGGCAACGGCATGTTTCATGGTCAGGAAAAATCCTTTGATGAGAGCACCAAAATAGATTTTTTCTCCTGCGGTGAGTTTAGGTCGTGAAAGTTTGACAATGGCCATATGGGAAGTAGCGAGTAGCTAGTAGAGAGTAGCTAGGGTTGAGGTGAGGAATTTCGGACGGATTGTGCGAGGGCGGAAATAATGCGTTTCGTTTCTGAGGCGAGTTCTTGAAGTTGGGTAGTATCAGCGTAGCCAAGATCGTGGGCTAGCAGTAATTGGTAGCGTGCCTCTTCGAGCGATGCTTCAGCGATGTTGTAATGACGGGCTTTATCAAGTGCAGACCAACGATTGAAGCCTTCTACAATGTTGGAAGAGCAAGAGACTGCCGCACGACGAACTTGGCTTGTTAGACCGAACAATTCCTCTTTCGGGAAATGCTTCGTTACACGATACACATCCAACGCAAACGCATGGGCTTTTTGCCACGCGATTAAGTCTTCAAATGTTTTGGCTGCACTCATGTTGGTCTAACTTGCTCCTTCCTACACGCTACTTGCTACTATGCCTTCTCTGTTTTCAATTTAGGTTCACTCACCTTCGCCACGTAGATGATGGCGGCGGTGGTGGCGATGAGCAATACGGCACCGATGCCGAGAATGGCAGGGGTGAATTTGTTAGAGCCGGAAGCGATGACGAGAGCGGCGAGGAAAACATTGATCAGAGCGGCCTCGAAGAAAATCACCCAGCCGAGGCGCATGAGTTGGTCGTAGCGGAAACGTGGAACTGTCCAGCGCACGAGGATAAAGAACAGAATGAAGGCGATCACTTTGGCGAGGAAAACTCCAAGATGAATGAAGCCGCCAATTTGTAAATCACCGATGGCAAGCTTGGCAATGCCAGCATCGAGACCAAATCCGAGAGACCAGCCACCGAAGAACAAAGTCACGATGAGTGCGGAGCCTACGACCATTGCCGCGTATTCGCCCATGAAGAACATCGCGAATTTCATCGAGGAATACTCTGTGTGATAGCCGCCGACGAGTTCCGTTTCGCACTCAGGAAGGTCGAAAGGCATGCGGTTGGTTTCGGCGAAAATCGAGATCGTGAAGATCAGGAAAGAAATGAACGCGGGGATGAGGAATAGCAGTTTGCTAGTCAGAGAAAGCGGCCCTTCACCGTGACCCCAGAAGGGCAACAATAACCAGCCGTGGTCGGCTTGGTATTGCACGATTTTGGAAAGATTGAGCTCACCGAAATACATCAGCACGGGAATGATCGAGAGGCCGAGAGCGATTTCGTAGGAGATCATTTGTGCGGTGGAGCGCACACCACCGATAAAAGGAAACTTGGAGTTCGATGACCAACCCGCAAGTGTGATGCCATAGACCGAGAGCGAGGCGATGGCAAAGATGAATAGCGGTCCGACGTTGATATCAGCGATGACTAATTTCACAGGATCCATGCCGGGGAGTTTGATGTCGCTGCCGAAAGGGATTACGCAAAGCGTAATCAGTGCCGGAGCTACCGTGAGAGCAGGTGCCATCCAATAAAATGCCTTGCGCACATGGGCGGGTGTGAAGTCTTCTTTCAGGAAAAGTTTCAAACCGTCAGCCACGGGCTGCACCAATCCGAAAAACGAGAAGTCTTTTTTCGCACCAAACAAGGTCAGCGGAATGCCCACGCGGTTCGGTCCAACGCGGTCCTGAATGATTGCAGAAAAGCGGCGTTCAAAGTAAACGGAAATAGGCACCAAAGGCAACACCACCACGAAGGTCAGGGTGATGATTTTGATGATGATTGTTAGTAGTAAAGCGATGTCCATAAGTTGTCAGTAGAAAAGTTACAGGATTACAAGAGGATCGAGATTCACAAGATGGTGAGGATGGAGGGCGGTATTGCGCAAATTTGCCTTTACTTGAAGAGTTTGGTGGCCGAAATTGAAAAGTAGTCCCGTTTCAATACCTCTAGCGCGCAGGTAATTTACTAGCTGAGCTTCGTGCTGTGGTAGGATCGTGGACAGTGCATTTAGCTGAAGGAGATCACGATTTTCCACAATCATATCAGCCTCGAAATCGCCAACATTCCGACCCTTGTAGCTTACTTTCAATTTGATGCATTGTTCGCAAGTGAGCTGTTTTGGCGAAAGTTCCAACGCTAGGGAATTTTGATAGACGCTTTCCGAAAATCCTGGGCCAAGAACTTGATGAACCTCGATCGCGCAACCAATGATTGCGTGTCGGAGTTCATCAATATTTCGGTGCTGCGTCATGATTTTGTCTCTCTTGAAAATCCTGTAGTCTTGTTTAAAATTGTTAGATTAGCCGTTAATCGTTCCCGCGGCCTTGCGGGCGCGTTCATTTTCCAAAAGTGGGATTTTGTGATTGGTTTCGGTGATGACCACGCCTTGGTCACCGATGCGGGAAAGGGTAAGATTTTCGAATTCGCTAATGCTCTCGCTTAGTTTCTTGAAGGTGTTTTCGATGGTCGGGATTGCTTGTTTTTCGCTGCTGAACAAGTTGATCAAATCGCGGAGGATTTCCCAGTCATCGTGGGCTTGGCCGGGTGGCATGCTAGCTTGATTAAGGCGTTGCAGGCGACCGCTGAGGTTGACCATCGATCCGCGTTTTTCAGAAAAAGCGGAAGAGGGTAGCACGATGTCGGCTGTTTTTGCCGTGAGATTGGCCAAGGTGTTGACGTGCAGGTGGAAAGATAGTTTTGCGAGGTCTTCGCTAGTAAAACCGGCATCACTGATGAGGTCTTCCGTGAGCGAAATGAGCGCTTTAATGCTGCCATTGCGCACGCCATCGCGGATGGCAGCGAGCGAGCCTGCGGGATCGGCGCTTTGCCAGATGAGCGAGGCTCCCGTGGTGTTCGGGTTACGGTCGGCGGCGATGAGCAGGTGGTCGGCTTCGCCACCGCGAGGAACGAGACTGAGCCAAGCGTCGCCGAAGGTATTTGCCAACTGCTTACTGAGGAAAAGTTCCTCGTTGGTCATGCGACCAGAGCCAATGATGGCAATTTGATTGGCTGGAAATTGACGCAATGCGCTGGCGATGGCCTCGTCGGCTTGGGTCCAGCTTGCGGATTGATGTTTTCCGGCAGCATCGCGGACGAGTGGCTCGGTGAGACGAGCATCGCCGTCGATGTAGTGGAAATTCAGACGATGCGAGTCCGGCATCCAGCAGGAATTGACTTCGTCGTTTTGACGCGGGGTGATGCGGTGGATTTTGTTTTCGCGAGTCCACACCGTGATGTTAGTACCGGTGCCGCAGTTGACGTCGATGGTTTTGGTTTCCTTGAGGAACCAAACGCGCATTTGGAAGCGGAAATCGTTGGCGGTAAGAGCTCCTACGGGGCAAATGTCAGCGGTGTTGAGCGAGTAATTCGAGTCGAGAAGACGACCTGGATGAACCGTCAAGGTGGTGTGAGTGCCGCGCTGGGTGAATCCGAGAACAGGGTCGCCAGCCACTTCGTCCATGAAACGAATGCAGCGACTGCACATGATGCAGCGCTCGTCATCGAGACGGATGCGTGGTCCAATATCGACATTTTTAGGCTTTTTCACCTTCAAATCAACGAAGCGTGATGATCCACGGCCGAAACCTACGGAAAATTCTTGCAGACGGCATTCACCGGCTTGGTCACAGATCGGGCAGTCGAGAGGGTGATTGATGAGCAAGAATTCCATCACTCCTTCGCGGCATTTTTCAACAATCTCGCCCGTGGTGCGGATACCCATGTTTTCGGTAACGGTATTGGCGCAAGCGATTACGGGACGTGGCATCCAGCCAATGATTTCGTAGCCATTTTCGTCGCGAGTCGGCTCCTGACCGGGTGCGGGACGTGGTGGCATGCCCATTTGCACAAGACACATGCGGCAATTTCCGGGTGCGGAAAGTTTCGGGTGATAGCAATAATGCGGAACCTCGACTTTCACCGAGCGGCAGGCCTCGATCATGCGGGTGCCGCGTGGGAATTGGTGCCAAACTCCGTCGATTTGCACATTGACCAAGCCTTTCTCGGCAGCGAGGTCTTTTGGTAGTTTGATTTCCGCAGGGGCCGTGGTGGTATCGCTCATGGCTGGTAAGATAGGTGGCGTCAGGAGATTTCCCCCTGAGCGCGTGGGACTATGGACGTTTCGCTTGACCGACGCAAGCCAACTTTGTGAAAAATTTCACAAGCCCGAAATTTTCATGAAACGGCGTCATGAATTTTGACGATTTTGGGCGAAAATTCTTTTTTTGGTGAAAAAAACCTAATACAATTGTGATTAGAGCGTTACTGCTGCACTGCATTATATGAAACCTACGAATTCGTTACTGTTCGCTGTTTTGGTCACCATGGTTGCTCACGGTCAGGATTTACTTCAACCACTGATTGTGACAGCAGCCCGCGTTGAGCAAGAGGATGATAAAGTCCCTTACGCCATCGAAAAAATTTCTTCTACAGAACTCGATCAATCAAAGCGCCGCACCTTGCCTGAGGCTTTTCAATATACACCGGGTGTGATGGTGCAAAAAACCGCAACAGGCCATGGAGCGCCGATCATTCGCGGCTACATCGGCCGTCAAAACCTTTTGCTCGTGGACGGAGTGCGGACTAATAACTCGATCTGGCGCAGTGGTCCTGTTCAGTATTGGAATACAGTAGATTCCTATGCAATCGATCGCATGGAATTGATTAAGAGCCAAGGCTCGGTACTGTTTGGATCAGACGCCATTGGCGGAACAGTCAATGCGTTCACGAAGTCATCAAACTTCCGTGACCAGGAAGATGGAAAATTTTTCACTCATGGAGCAGCGCAATATGAGTATCGCAGCAATGGTGAGGGAAGTCATGTCGCACGTCTTGAAAACTCGATCGGCGTGGGTGGACAATATGGATTGCATGTGGGCATCACGAGCAAGGATTTTGGCGACATCGAGGATTCTGCAGTAGGTCTCATGAAAGGCACGGGATATGAAGAAAATGCTTTCGATCTGCGCTTCGATGCAGCGATTGGTCAGGATATAACCCTGACTTTCGCGTCACAGTATGTGGATCAGGATGATGTTTCCCGCTGGCATCGCACTTTGAACAATCCCGGTTGGATTCATGGCGATCACGCAGCTGCTCCAGGTCGTTGGGTGGCCGATGATTATGATCAAGAGCGTTCACTCACTTACTTACGTGTGGAGCAAGAAATTGCAGATCAAGGTTCATGGCTGAATAAATGGACAGCGACACTCTCGTATCAAACGACTCGAGACACAGAATTCCAAGATCGCCGCTCGGCGCTCGCTAATCCATTCACTTCATCGAACTTCCAACAATTGCAAGATGCGGATGTGAGCTCTTACGGAGTTGATTTGACCTTGGAATCCGCTCTTGGCGAAGGCACTTTGGTCTATGGTGTTGATTTTTATCATGACGATGTCGAGAGCCGAGCTTCCCGCAACACAGGCGCAGGCATGGTGGACCGTCCAGGGGCAAGGCCTGTCGCTGATGATGCAAATTATGATCTGTTAGGAGCCTTTGGTCAATACACATGGACTCCATGGCAGCGTTGGGAAGTTTCTGCAGGCGCTCGATTTACTTATGCGAGTGCATCGTGGGGTGCGTATCGCGCAGGCGGTGCGACAGTAGATACTTCTGGTGAAAGTTCTTGGACAGATCTCTCAGGCAGCGTGCGCGTCAGTTATGAAGTGAAGGAAGATTGGTCGTTGTATGGCGGTATATCACAAAGCTTCCGAGCTCCGAATTTGTCGGACCTGACGGGCAATACGGCATCCATGAGTGGCCTCGATCAACAGGGTTCGCCCGACGTCGATCCAGAGAAATACATCACTTTTGAAGTCGGCACACGTGGTGCAATCACTGACTCGGTTACTGCGCAGGGCTCGATCTTTTATTCGCAAGCAGAGGATTCAGCGATTACTACCAATGTGGTTGGTTCTAATACCTTCGTAGTCAATGCTGACGATAGTTTTATCTATGGTGTTGAAGGAGAACTTGCATGGCAGATCAATGAACAGTGGCTCTTGAGTGGATATGCTTCATGGCAAGAAGGAAAGTCCACCAACGATCTGAGAACTCCCGCCGAGCGTTGGCTCGTGCGCATGGCTCCATTTACGGCATCCGCTGCACTGCGCTGGACTGCTCCTTCGAAGGCCTATTGGGTCGAAGGTCGGGTAGTGGGTGCTGTCGAGGCTGATCGCGTTTTTGCTGCAGATCAAGTCGCTGACAACCAACGCATTCCAACCAACGGAACTCCTGCGTATCTTGTTCCATCGATGTATGCTGGGTGGAAAGCTACTGACAATTTGGAACTTTCCTTAGGTCTGGAAAATATCAGTGATTCTGACTACCGCGTCCATGGATCCGGTAACAATGAGGCTGGCTTTAACGCCATCTTTGGCGCAAAGGTCACTTGGTAATTCTGCTCGATTAGAGCATAAAATCTGAAGTTTATTCGGTAGTTGTAGCATATGTGAGGGCGGTGTGTTTTGCGACGCACAGCCCTTTTTTCTGATCATAAAGGGTTGCTCTCATTCTCCATCTCGCACAAGATTATGGCAACACATGTCTGATTTTCCCTTGCTCGCTCGAATTCCCGCCCGTGATCAATGCACGAGCGATGCATTGTTGGACGGCTTTTGTGCTTATGTGGCAGAGAAAAATCTCACACTCTATCCAGCGCAAGAAGAGGCGATCCTGTCGATCTTCGACGATCAAAACGTCATTCTCAATACTCCCACGGGTTCGGGTAAATCGTTAGTGGCCGCCGCGATGCACTATCGAGCTCTGGCTTTGGGACGTCGATCGGTCTACACATGTCCGATCAAGGCGCTGGTGAACGAGAAATTTCTCGCCCTATGCCGCGAGTTCGGCCCCGAAAATGTTGGTATGGCTACGGGTGATGCCACAGTCAATCGTCATGCGCCGATCCTTTGCTGCACGGCGGAAATTTTAGCCAACTACGCATTACGCGATGGTGCAGACTCACCCTTCGCTGATGTGATCATGGACGAATTCCACTACTACTCCGATCGCGGACGCGGCGTCGCTTGGCAAGTGCCCTTGCTGACGATGAAAAAGTCACGCATCTTGCTGATGTCAGCCACACTCGGCGAGACAGCTTTTTTTCAGCGCGAGCTGACGCGCCTCACCGGAGCGCCGACTGCAATCGTGGCAGGGACGTCACGACCTGTTCCCTTAGAATTCCGCTACAGCATGAAAGGCATCGAGGAAACGATTGCTGAGCTGTTAGAAAAAAATCAAGCTCCCATCTATCTGGTGCATTTTACCCAGAACGATGCTGCGACTGCCGCGCAAGACCTCATGTGTATGAATGTCTGCACCACCGAGGAAAAAGCCCGTATTACCGAAATCCTTAGCGGCGAAAAATTCGGCAGCCCATATGGCAAGGAGGTCAAACGTTACCTCAAGCACGGCATCGGCATCCATCACGCAGGCTTGCTGCCTAAGTATCGCTTGCTCGTCGAAAAGCTCGCGCAGCAAGGATTGCTTAAGCTGATTTGCGGCACCGATACTCTCGGCGTTGGCGTCAATGTGCCGATCCGTACTGTATTGCTCACTCGCCTCAGCAAATACGATGGCGATAAAACGAAAATCCTCGCTGCGCGCGATTTCCATCAAATCACCGGTCGCGCCGGGCGAAGAGGATTTGACAACATCGGTTACGTCGTGTGCCAAGCTCCCGAGCATGTGATTGAGAACGCGAAGATCGATGCCAAGGTCGGCAGTGATCCGCGCAAGGCGAAAAAACTCGTTAAGAAAAAGCCGCCCGATGGCTTTGTGGGGTGGAGCGAGGAAACATTTCTCAAGCTGCAAACCATGGCCCCTGAGGCCCTCAGTTCGCGTTTCGAGGTATCGCACGGCATGCTACTGCAAGTCTTCCAGCGACCCGGCGACTCGTGTCGGGATCTGCGTCGACTGATCGATGAAAGTCATGAGGGACCCGCGCAGAAAAACAAACACCGCAAGCGTGCTTGGCAACTTTTTCGCTCCTTGGTCGAGCGAAAAATCCTTTCGATCATCCCGACATCGCAGCGCGATACCCGCGGCACCAAGCTCCGCGTCAACATTGAGCTCCAAGAAGATTTTTCCCTCAACTACACGCTCTCGCTCTACCTCATCGACACCATCGCGTTGATCGATCCGGCTTCGCCGAACTTCGCGCTCGATGTACTGACTCTCTGCGAATCCATTCTCGAAAATCCCGACATCATTCTCCGCCGTCAGCTCGACCGCGTGAAGAACGAAGCCATGACTGCCATGAAAAACGAAGGCGTCGAATATAACGAACGCATTTCGCGACTCGAAGAATTAGAGTACCCCAAACCCTGTCGCGAATTCATTTACGACACCTTCAATCAATTCGCAGCCCTACACCCGTGGGTCGGTCAGGAAAATATTCGGCCCAAGAGCATCGTGCGTGAGATGTTTGAAAATTTCCGATCCTTTGCCGAATACATCAACGACTACGAGTTGCATCGCGCTGAGGGTGTGCTGCTGCGACATCTTTCCAGCGTCTATAAAGTGCTCGCTCAAACCGTGCCCGAGCAGAGCAAAAATGATTTTTTGTTAGAGATCGAGGCTTGGCTCGCTGGATTACTGCGCGGCACAGATTCCAGTTTGTTAGAAGAATGGGAGCGCCTGAAAAATCCGGACTGGACGCCGCGCGAAGAAGTCGCTCCGCCGCCGCCCGATATCACACGCAACAAGCGCGAATTCACCGCGCTGATTCGCACGCAAATTTTCCGTTTCCTGCAACAACTCAGCTTTGAGCAATACCACGCTGCCCTTGCCACCGTTCAGCACGATAACTGGACGCCCGAGTCTCTCGCCATTGCCTTCGATCCCTATTTCGACGAACACCAAGGCATCCGCCTCGATAACGAGGCCCGCAACGGTCGCCATACCTACGTTGAACCCTCCGCCGATGGTCAAGTCTGGAAAGTCAGCCAAGTCCTCGTCGATGCCGACGACCTCAACGACTGGCAGGCTATTTTCCTAGTCGACTTATCCAAAGCCCGCGAAGAAGACAAACCTACCCTATTACTTTTTTCGTTAAGTCCAGTGACGGAGTGAGGATTCGTATTCAAATATACCTGTATTTCTCTCTGTTGATTTGCCCTTCCATCTAATCCTAAAGCGCATCGTAACTGCGCTTCGGTTCTGAAATCTTCTGAACGATGAACACAAAAAATACCGCAGATATGCTGCGGTATTTGAGAGAATATAGGTGATGCCAGCGCGGATTACGCTTTGGCGTCAGGCATTTCTCGGCGGGTGAGAACTTTGTCGACTAGCCCGTAAGTTACAGAGTCTTCAGCGGACATGTAGTTGTCGCGATCGGAGTCATGCTCGATTTGCTCGACGGTCTTGCCGGTGTGATGGGCGAGGATGCCGTTGAGGCGTTTTTTCAGGTTGAACATGAAGCCGATGGTGCGTTCAACATCGGATGCGGTGCCGCTAGCGCCACCAGAGACTTGGTGGATCATGACGTGAGAGTTCGGCAAGCAAAAGCGTTTGCCCTTAGTGCCGGCTGTGAGGAGCACGGAACCCATCGAGGCGCAAATGCCGATGCAGTAGGTGTTCACATCGCAGGTCATGAACTGCATGGTGTCATAGATCGCCAATCCAGCGGTGACAGAGCCACCGGGGGAATTGATGTAGATGTGGATGTCCTTTTTGGGATCCTGCATCTGGAGGAAAAGTAGCTGGGCGATGACCGAGTTGGCCACGAAGTCATCGATGCCGGTGCCGATGAAAATAATCCGATCCTTGAGCAGACGGGAGTAGATATCGAACGAGCGCTCGCCGCGGCCGTCGGACTCGACGACTACGGGGACATAGTAGCTATTTTTCGGGGCGATGGATTGGGGAAATGAGTTCATGCGGATGGTGTGGCAGTTTCTTCGGTTGACTCCGTTACAGAAGCGTGTTCCAGCAAGAAATCAAGTGCTTTGTTGATGAGAAGAGAATTGCGCACTCCGGGGATCTGGCCGTTGCGTTGCAGCGATTTGATGAACTTGGAAGGATCTTCCTTGCGCTTTTGAGCGATGCCAAGGAGATGCTGCACGAGTTCGTTGTCGCTGACGACGATGTTTTCCTTCTCGGCGATTTCTTGGAGGATGAAGTTGGTCTTGATGTTGGTCTTGGCCTGAGCAGCTGCGGTATCGAGCAGGGCTTCGCGTTGGCTGGTGATTTCCTCATCGTCCATGCCGGATTGAGCGGCGCTTTGTACGAGGGCATCAGCTTGGTTTTGCATCTCGGCCTGAAGCAGCGTTTCAGGGATTTCAAATTCCACGGCTTGATCGAAGTGAGCGATCATTTGATTGATCTTCATGTCGTCGATTTCCTTCTGCTTGTTGGTCTTCATACCATCGGTGATGGCGGCCTTGAGGTCATCGATGGTTTTCTCTGGACCCATGAGCTTTACGGCGAATTCGTCGTTGAGCTCCGGCAAGACTTGAGACTTAAGTTCCTTGATGGTGACGTGGAAGACGATGTCTTTTTCACGGATTGCTTCGAGCGGAAAATCCTCTGGGATGGTGATGGAGACGTCTTTATTTTCGCCGGCGTTGAGACCGACGAGTTGATCGGCGAAGCCGGGGAGAAAGGAATCATCCTGCATGCGTACCCAGAAGCCTTCTCGACCGCCGAGGTAGCCAGCGGGGCGACCGAGAGCCTCTTCGAGGGGCTTGCCATCGAGGGATGATGTGAAATCGATGACGCAGAAATCTTCCATCGCAGCACTGCGGTCTTCGATGTCGGTAAAATCAGCAAAACGTTGGCGCAGGCCATCGATTTGAGTGTTGAGTTCGTCCTCGGAAACTTCATTGGAGGGCACGGTGACGGCGATGCCTTTGTAATCTGGTAAAGTGATCTCGGGAGCCAGGGTCAATACAGCATCGAAGCAGAAGCCACCATCTGCGGTGAAGCTAAGATTGTTAGGATTGCCGAAATCGAGCACCTTGAGGTTCTCTCTTTTCAGCGATTCTTGCAGCGATTGATCGATCAGTCGGGATTCGATCTCCTCCTTGATATCTTTTTGGAAGCGTTTTTCGATGACCGCGAGAGGGGCTTTGCCGGGGCGAAAGCCGGGGATTTTGGCTTGCTTGGCGTAGGAGGTCAGAATCTTGCTTTTTTCGGCGTTGACGGTAGTGGAGGGAACCTCAACACGGAGAGTCGCGAGGCATTTTTCTTGGCGTTCGATGGTGATATTCATGAGGAAATGGTGTGCGTAGTGCGCTGGGGCGGGAAAGTAGGAGGGAAAAAGTGGATTTGTCAAATGAAAAGGGAAAGACTGGACAAGAGATGGGTGTAGAAGTCGTCGAGTGAAAAAAACCGCGCAATGGTGTGTTGCGCGGTGTCTTTGGATGCTGAAGGAGCGAAAGTTTACTTCTTCTCAGCTGCTTTCTCTAATTCCTCGATTTTTGCCCGGGTCACTGGGCCAGTGGTGGCGGCATTGGCGGCGCGGTATTTTTTGACGTCTTCGACGGTAACTACAGAGGCGGTATTACCGAAGGAATTACGCACATAGGTCATGACGCCTGCGAGTTTTTCGTCGTCGAGAGCTGCGCCGAGGGGTGCCATCATGCCGAGGTAGTCTTGAGTTTCTTTGGCGATGCCGTTGTGGAGCACCAGAGCAAGAACGCTAGGATCGCCGATAGTGATTTTGGAGCCGCCGAGAGCTGGGGCCATTTTCTTGGGGCCTGCAGCTACGCCAGCGCCGTCCATGCCGTGGCATGCTGCGCAGATCATGAAGGCGGCTTTGCCGGTTTCCATGAGCTTAGCCTTGGCTGCATCGTCAGCAAAGGAAATGGCGGGAGTCAGAAGGAGAGAGGTAAGTAGCGTCGCGTATTTCATGATGGTGGAGTGACTATTCAATGTCGACAGCAACCTAAACATGGTTACAGTCTTTGTCAACTTGGCAAAATGCCGGCGGGGGAAGTTTTTCTAGGACTTAGGATTTTGGCTCAGAGGTGAGTGACTCGAACACGGGGCGGGGGACGTAGCGGCGGACGATGTCTTCCCAACCAGTAGGGCCGATGAGGCTTTTGATCATCGATGACGAGAGCTCTGCGATATCACGAGGGGGCATGAGAAAAACCGTATCGATCTCGGGCGCCATGTCGGAGTTAATGTGGCGCATCACGCGCTCGTATTCGTAGTCGTGCGGGGAGCGAATGCCGCGGAGGATGAAGTTGGCGTGCATGCGTTTGGCGTAGTCGACCAAATAGCGGTTGTCAAAGTGGGCGATGGTGAGTCGTTCGCAGGATGCGGTGGAGGAGCGAAGGAAATCGATGCGTTGCTCGACGGAGAAACTGTAGGATTTCTGCGGGTTGTTGCCGATGGCGACGATGAGGCGATCGAAGAGTTCGAGACCGCGCTGGATCATCCAGAGGTGGCCATTAGTGGGTGGATCGAAAGAACCAGCGTAAACTGCGGTGCGCATAGGAGGATCATAGAGGTTTTCTGTCGAATGGTCAATGCAGAAGCTGAGGATCGATTTCTGACCGTAAAAACGCATAAGGTGGAAAAAGGGCAAGGCCTTGAGTGCGGAAGCTTGCGTTTTGTGGGAGGTGGCTGTGGGTAACAAGATTTCATGACTGGCAAGATAGGTAATCGATGGGGCATGGCACTTTGCTGCGTTTTTTCGCTTTTTGCATCGACGCGGTGGCTGGGTTATGATGAATTGTGGAGCAGCAAGGAAAATGTTAGATTGCGTATGTCGTCGGGAAATTTTGGCAACAATTTTGAAAAAAAGAATGCGCCTCGTTGGTGTGAGACTGACGTGGTGATGACGGCTTTAGAGCAGAAAAATGACAACGGCTTGGTGAAAGAATTTCCGCGAATGTTTCGGCAGCTGTGCTCGGACTTGGCATTGGCGAATCATCGGATGCATGAGATGCGGGTGGTGAATCGGCTGAATGAAGCGGTGATTCGCGGTTACAAATTGTTATATCGAGGACGGCGCTCTGGTCTGGAGGGTGTGGTTCGTTTTGCGGTTGAGACATTCCCTCAGACTGTCCGTGCGGAGTGGCGTTTGTTCTGGCTGAGCAATGCATTTTTTTGGGTGCCATTTTTTGCGATGTTTTTCTCTGTGTGGGCGGATGTCACATGGGTGCAGAGTGTGATGGGGCAGGATGGAATGAGCTCGATGGAGCAAATGTATGGCGGTGACTCTCAATCTCAGGTGGTGCACTTGCGCTCGGAGTTTGGTTCGAACTTCATGATGTTTGCGCATTACATTCAAAATAATGTGGGAATTGATTTTCAGTTATTTGCGGGTGGTGTTTTAGCGGGGCTAGGGACGATTTTTTTCTTGGTGGCAAATGGTGTGATGATTGGTGCTGCGGCGGGTTATGTGCAGTATGCGTGCAATCCGACATCGTTTTGGACCTTTGTGAGTGGGCACTCGTCATTTGAGATGTTGGGAATGTGTGTGGTGGGAATGGCTGGCTTGCGGATGGGCTTAGGAATCTTGAATCCTGGTCGATTGCCACGCACACGAGCACTTCGGGAATCCACGGCAAAGGCTTTGCCATTGCTTTACGGTGGAGCGGTGATGACGGCTCTGGCGGCGGTGGTGGAGGGATTCTGGTCGGCGCAGGATTTACCACACAATTTGAAATATGGGGTCGGTATTTTCTTTTGGGTTTTGCATGTGGTTTATTTTCTCTATGTGGGCCGGGCTGGGGTACGCCATACTGCTCGCAATCGAGTATCAGAGGAGGTGCGCGGGTGAAATTGGAAGATGTGACATTGGAGATCCGTCCGCGCTCAGACTGGGAGGCGGTGGACGCGGGCTTAGCGATGGCACGACGTGATTTTTGGCGCAGTTGGACTGCCTGGTGGATGGCGGTCTGGCCGGTGTTACTTTTTATCTATCCATTGCGTGATCAGCCAGGTTGGTGGGTGGTGATTTTTTTTTGGTGGAAACTGACCGGCTGTCGGATGGTGGTGTTTCAGTTGAGTCGAAAGTTGTTTGGCGTGAACCCTCGCTGGTCTGCACTGTGGCGAGAGTCGATGCGTGCATGGACAAGGAGATTTTGGTATCGGATGCTTCTAGCTAGATTCTCTCCTTGGAAATTGATGGCGATGGTGGTGGAAGATTTGGAGGGACTTCGAGGCTCGAAATATCGCACACGCATGGCGATGGTAACGCGGCGAGGTGAAGGAATGTGTATGTTTCTCACGTTGGCATCGGCCAGTGCTGTGGTGTGGCTGGGTGCTTGTTTGTTGGTTTTTGGCATATTGTTTTTGCCGCGTGGGATGGAGGAGCCGTGGACGGAAGTGTTAGAGATGCAGGATTTTTTCGTGCAGGCTAAGTATCATTGGTTGATGGTGGGGGCCTTGGTGTTGGCAGCATCGTGGGTGGATGTTTTCATTACAGCGGCAGGTTTTGGTCTCTATGTGAATAGTCGAACTTGGGTAGAAGGCTGGGATGTAGAATTGGCATTCAAGCGTATGGCGAATCGCATCCGTGGAATGATAGGGATTTTTTTGTTTGGGGGCTTTTTGGTGTTGATGTCTCCAGCGCACGCGCTTGATCAATCAGCGAATGAGTTCATTAGAGACCTAAAAAGCAGCAATGAGTTTGAGGTTAACAATGAAAAACGCAAGGATCCGAAGGAAGAGATCGATCAAATAAAGAAGCACGAGGACTTTAAGGTCCATAAGGAAAAGTATAAGGAGCCGAAGGTTAGCTCCTTTTCTGGGCCTGCTCCGATGGGTGGCTTGGTGGAAGTTTTTACAGCGATGGGCTATGTGTTGCTGGCAATCTTACTTTTTGTTTTGTTAGGCGGAATTGTGTGGTTGATCATGCGCGCGCGCGCTTTGCGTGATAGTAGTTCGGTGAATGTAGTGAGCGAAAAAGCGCGGGTGGTCATGGGGCTGGACGTGACTGCGGAATCACTACCAGATGATCTGATGAGTGTGGCGCGGCGTTTCTGGAGTGCTGGTGAAAACTTGCAGGCTATGAGCTTGTTGTATCGTGGTGCGCTATCATGGTGGATTGATCGAGCTGGTGTAGACATTGTCGAATCCGATACGGAGGGTGATTGTCTACAACGTGTGGAAAATTCAGCAAGAAGCGAAGCTGGGTATTTTCAGAATCTCACCGAATTGTGGATGAAGACGGCATACAACATGGATGCACCAGTCGATGCTGTGTGGGATGAGTTGTGCCGGAAATGGCCATATGGGGAGAGGAGAGGAGCATGAGTAAGCGCTTGAGATTACTTTGGGTGTTGATGTTCCTGTTTTCCGGCTGCCAAGATTATGTGGAGAAGGAGCGCGAGACTGGCTACAAGGGGAAAGCGCGAGTGAACCCTTTTCTGGCGTTTGAGCGTTTTGTGGAAATTGATACAGGGCAGTCCCTAGAAATGCGTGTGCACTGGCAGGAGATGGATGATGATGCTGCGCTGATCATTCTTCCCGCGACGATGTTGACATCGAAGGAGTATGTAAAGCAATTGCAAAGCTGGGTGGCTGGTGGGGGGCATGCAGTTTTCATCATTGATCATGCTGAAATGCGAGCAAATGAGTGGAGCGAGTCCATGATCGACGCGGAGGTGCCAGAGGTAGTGAAGGAGCTATGCGCGGCTGTGGGCATGACGCTGGATGAATCGGCTCAAGCGAATAAGTATCAAAATCTGAAGCTTGGTGATGAGGAATATCGGGTGAATCTCATGTCATCATACCGCTTAGCGTATGACGGGGATTCAGAGTTGCCGTTAGCGACGGCGGACTGGGGTGATGGGGCTGTGACATTTTTGGTAGATGGAAACTTGATGCGCAATCGCACGATTGACCAGGAACAACACATTGAAGTAGTCGCGCATTTGTTAGGTGTCAGACGCCAGGGCGAGATCGTATTGATGCGTGGAGTGGGCATTTCTTTTTTTGGCATGCTGTGGGAAAAAGGTTGGATGGTGGTAGTGGGTGCGATGACCTTGGTGGTGTTTTGGCTTTTAGGACATATGCAGCGATTTGGCCCTCTTGAGAATGATGATGAGGACACGCAGATGCGTGCGTATGATCATCATCTCGAAATGATTGGAGATTTTCACTGGCGCTTGGATCGAGCTCGCAGCTTGCTGGAACCATTGCGTAAGGAGGCTCAAGAGCTTTGTCATCATTGGCAGATGAAAACGGGACGCATCGATGAAGGATTGTTCGAGGTGATGGCGATGCAAACGAATATTCCTGTCGAGCGTGTGCAGCGTGCGATGAGTGAATGGAAGATCAAAGATTCGCTGACCTTTACCAACACGGTTGCTGATTTACAATTGATAAGAAAAGCATTTATATGATGGAACAAGATATGACGGAAGAAAGTATGAATTCAGATGATTTGGCAACAGCATCAACTCTGCCACCGCAGGTAGCTCAGGCATCGCATGCTACGCTGGTTTTTCAAGCCATACGCGCAGAATTGCGTAAGGTTTTTCTGGGGCAAGATGAGGTGGCTGGGCAGGTTCTGGCGGCGCTCTTGGCAGGTGGTCATATTTTATTGGAAGGCAAACCAGGTTTGGGAAAAACGCATCTGGTTTTAGCATTGGCGAAGACTTTTGGAGGAGCCTTTGGGCGGATTCAGTTTACGCCCGATTTGATGCCTTCTGACGTGACAGGTTTCCGTCTATACGACATGAAAAGTCAATCGTTTGAATTGCGTAAAGGTCCAGTGTTTACCAATCTTTTGCTGGCCGATGAAATCAATCGTGCTCCAGCAAAAACGCAGGCCTCGTTGTTGGAGGTGATGCAAGAGCGTCAGGTAACGATCGATGGCGAATCGATTTCACTAAGTGCGCCATTCATGACGTTGGCCACGCAAAATCCTGTGGAACATGAGGGAACGTATCCCTTGCCCGAAGCGCAGTTGGATCGCTTTTTGATGAAAATCCTGATCGACTATCCGGGCTTGCAAGATGAAGCACAAATTGTTGCGATGGCGGCAGGCACACAGCAGTCTGCCTCTCTGGCTTCTCTGCGAGTAGTTTGCTCGGTGGATGACATTGTGCGTGCACAGGAGCAAACGGCGCAAGTACAAGCTGTGCCAGAAGTTGTGAACTACTGTGTGGCACTGGTGCGGGCGACGCGCGAATCCCGTGCTGTTTCGTTAGGTGCAGGGACACGTGGAGCGATCAGTTTGCTTCGTGTAGGTAAAGCCATTGCGCTGATGCATGGCCGAAACTATGTGGTGCCCGACGACATCAAAGCGGTCTCTTTGCCGGTGTTGCGCCATCGTGTTCAATTGACTCCTGAGGTGGCAATTACAGGCCAAGAAGTGGATGAGATTTTGCGAGGTATCATCGAATCGGTTCCAGCCCCGCGGATGCAAGCATGATTGTGCCGACGAACAGATTGATGTGGTGCATTCTAGCCTGGGCTCTGGCTTCGGTGATAGCTGCATTTGTGCCTCGTGCTTTACAACTATGGTTGACCCTCGGCGGGTCACTGCTGGCAGTGGCATTGGTCGAGATAATTTTTCTGTTCATGCTGCGCAAACCGACCGTCGAAAGATCCTTGCCGGGGCGCTTTGCCTTGGGTGAAAAAGGCGAGGTAAAAATTAAAATTGGCAATCGATCTGGCTTCAATCTTCATTGGGAAATGTTTGATGGCATACCTGCAGGTGCGGATGCGGCATCGCTGCCATGGGCAGGTGTGATACCTCGTAGTGGGCACGCCGTGGTGCGATACGATGCGGTCATCAAAGAGCGGGGAATTTGTGAATTCGGCAATGTTTTCCTACGCGTAAGTGGTTGGTTAGGTTTGTGGAAAATGCGCATTGTGATGCCGATGAAGACACAGAGTAAGGTTTATCCGAATTACGCTCGGGTGTTGCGCTTGTCCTTGATGGCAACACAGAGTCGCCAAAAGCAGATGGGGATTGTGCGGAAATCGCGAGCTGGAAGTAGTAAAGATTTTCATCAATTACGCGATTACCGTCAAGGGGATAGTCTCTCGCAGATCGATTGGAAATCGACATCGCGGCGCTTGCAATTGATCAGTCGGGATTACCAAGAACAGCGCAATCAACAGATTATTTTTTTGTTAGATGGTGGTCGAAGAATGCGTTCAATCGATGGTGACTTGCCGCACTTTGATCATTGCTTGAATGCATTGCTACTCGTTGCGTATGTTGCTTTGCGGCAGGGCGATCATGTAGCGGTGCAATCATTTGGAGGAACAGATCGCTGGCTTTCACCTGTCAGGGGGAATCATGCGATATCCACGATCTTGAATCATTTGTATGATGCAGAAACGACGACCTCACCGAGCGATTTTTCTGAGGCAGTTGAAAAAGTGATGATGCGGAATCGTCGACGAGCACTTGTGATAGTAATGACTAATCTTCGCGGTGAAGATAGTCACGAAATCATACCGGCCTTGCGTATTTTGCAATCTCGTCATTTGGTTTTGCTAGCTAGCCTACACGAGGGTGTAATGCGTGATGCTTTAGAGAAACCAGTGGGGAATTTTGCGATGGCATTGACGCATTTGGCAGCTCGCCAATACATGGATGAACGCCGCGAGGTGTTAGCCACATTAGACGCTCATGGTATTATGACGATGGATGTCACCACTGATCAGTTGGCGATCAGTTTGGCGAACCGCTATCTTGATATCAAGGCGGCTGGGAAGCTCTAGTGAGTGGGATTCTTGATGCAGTCACTCGACAAAGCTATGGATCTCACCATCGCTAACGCGGGTGATGAGTTTTTTTCCAGGGCTCACATCTTTTTGTGAGCGTATGACATTGCAGTTTTCGTCAAAGGTGATGGAGTAACCGCGCTGCAAGGATGACTCGGGTCCTAAGGTACGCAACAACGAATCAAGATGGGTGAGATGTTGCTGCTGACTCTGGACTTTTTGTGTCACGATTTGTTGCAAGCGCTGGCGTAAATTTTGGCAGTGGTCTTGTTTGCGCTGAAAAATCAGCAGGGGGTGGAGCGCACGATGAAGTGTTTTGAGCCGCTGGAGGTGCTCTATACGCTTTTGCAGATTGCGTTGTGATGTGAATGCCAAGCGATCTCGTAAGGCATCCACGCGCATGATTGGCTCGCGCAATAGTCTGGCACAATTACGCTGGAGTGGACCACGACGCATCGAATCGAGCAATACCTGGAGATGGTTCAACTTAGCATAAGTGTTTTGCTGCAATCTACGACGCAATGCTTGCAGGCGTGAGCTGAGTTCTTCTCCATCTGGCACAGCGATCTCTGCTGCGGCACTGGGAGTAGGTGCACGCAAGTCTGCAACAAAATCGGCGATGGTAAAATCGATTTCATGGCCGACTGCCGAAATCAACGGAATCGGGCAATCGGCGATCGCGCGGGCTACGATTTCCTCATTGAAACTCCACAAATCTTCCAAAGAACCACCACCGCGCCCGACGATCAAGAGATCACAGCGAGGAACGGAAAAACGTTCTGGCTCGGAAAAAACACGGATGGCTGTGGCGATTTCGCGCTCCGAGCCTTTTCCTTGCACGCGAACTGGAATCAACACCGGACGCACCCAAGGCGCACGTCTACCGATCACGTTCATGATGTCTTGGATCACCGCGCCCGTTTCTGAAGTCACAATGCCGATCGTGCGAGGAAAGCGCGGCAACGCTTGCTTGCGCGATTGATCGAATAATCCTTCTTCCTGCAATTTGCGTTTGAGCGCCTCGTAGCGCGCTTGCAGATCTCCTAGACCAGCAGCTTCTGCACGCAGAACGATAATTTGCAAGTTGCCGCGTTGCTCGTAAATGGTTGCCTCGGCGAAAACCTTGACCTTCGCCCCATCCTGCAAGGCCTGATGGCCCTCGCGTTTGCGAGCTCCAAACATCGCACATTGAATCTGCGCATTGTCGTCTTTCAGAGTGAAATACCAGTGGCCGCTGCCTTGTTTTTTCAAATTGCTGACCTCACCTTCGACCCATACCTCTCCCACATCGATCTCAATCACATTCTTGATGCGACGGAGCAATTGCGTGACAGAAAGTATTTTTGCGGTGGGCACAACGTCATCATGGGGATTCGCTGACATGCTAGCAAGATCAAATCCAACCTCCCGACCCAAATCCCCGCGCTTTATACTTGCACAACATCCCCATCCTGAGGCATTGCTTCCCACCGCAACTATGAGTGAAAATGTGACCATCCAAGCGCTAGGCGAAATTTTTCAGCAACACCAGACCTTTGCTCTGATGAGTCACGTGCGTCCCGATGGTGATGCGATTGGTTCCGTGCTCGGTCTCGGCCTTGCTTTGGAGGCGATGGGCAAAACGGTGCACTACTGGAATGAAGATGGTTTGCCAGACAATCTTGCCTTTTTGCCGCAGTCGGACAAAATCAAGCGTCCACCTGCGGAACCGATTGCCATTGACGTCGCCATCGCTCTCGATACCGCTACGAAAGTTCGTCTCGGCGAGAGCAATCTTCACGCCGCATCACTCGCGCCACTGTGGGTCAACATCGACCACCACATTTCCAATCCACGCTACGGCGACATGAATTTCGTCGATGCCACCAGCCCCGCCACGGGTCAGATTGTTTACGAAATCATCCAAGAGCTCGGTTTGTCATTACCTGTTGGCTCACGCGATGCCATTTACGTTGCTGTGTCAACCGATACCGGATCATTTCAGTATGAGTCTACTACCGCCAATACCTACCGCATGGCTGCTGATCTTGTCGATCGCGGACTGCTCGTTGGTGAGATTAATGCGAAAACTTACGACAACCATCCATATCGCCGCATCGAGCTGATGCGCGAGCTACTTAACACCTTGGAGTTGAAAGCGGACGGGAAAATTGCTCATTGGGAAATGCTCGATGCCACACGCGAGCAACTCGCACTTCAGCCTGAAGACAGCGAAGGCTTGATCGATATGATCCGGGCGATTCAAGGAGTGCAAGTTGCAGTGTTCTTTGAAGAATTACCCGGAGGGAAAATCCGCGTCTCAATGCGCTCCAAAGATCGCAGCCTCAATGTTTGCGATGTCGCATCGTTCTTTGGCGGCGGTGGTCACGCGCTCGCCGCAGGCATTCGCATGTCAGGACCTCTGGCTGACGCTAAACAAAAAGTGTTAGACTCTCTACAGCAAGCTCTCGATACCACAAATTCATGAATCACTCACCCCTTCCCGAAGGCCCTAGCGGCGTGCTCCTCATCGATAAGGCACAGGATTTCACCTCACATGATGTCGTTGCTGTGGCTCGTCGCTCACTGAATACGAAAAAAATTGGGCATTGTGGTACGCTTGACCCGATGGCGACTGGCTTGTTGATGCTGGTTGTAGGCAGGGCCACGAAAATCCAAGACTTACTGATGAGCGAGGACAAGGAATACATGGGCACGATGACCTTAGGGAAAATCACTAGCTCACAGGATAAAGAGGGCGAAGTGCTCGAAGAACGTCCCGTAGGCAATTATGATGAAACACAGATTCGTGCGGCATTCGATGGCTTATTAGGTGATTTCGAACAATTGCCACCAATGGTTTCGGCGATCAAAATCAATGGAGTGCCACTTTACAAAATGGCCCGCAAAGGACAAGAAGTAGAACGGAAACGCCGCGCTGTGACCGTAAGTGGATACGACATTCATCGCATTGAGCTACCCGAAATCGACTTCACCGTGCGCTGCACCAAAGGCTTCTATGTTCGTACCTATGCCAATGACATTGGCGAAGTTCTTGGCTGTGGAGCGCACCTTAGCGCATTACGTCGCACCCGCTCCGGCAAGTTCACACTGGACCGAGCAGTAACGATTCCCGAACTCAAAACACTCGATCGGGACGTCCTTTGCTCGCGCTTGATCAGCCTTGCAGAAATTTCTCTGATGCGGGGTGCTTGAGAAGCTACCAGTAAAAAATTGCCCCGTTGAGCCATCGGCAAATAACGATCATCCTTGCTTGGATGACGAGCTCTTCTCTTTTGGTGTGCAGCAAGACCAGGCGTAAAGTGCAATCGCAGTCCAGATGAAAGCGAAAGAAATGATGCGCTCGCGACTGAGCGGTTCATGATAGACTTTCCAGCCGATGAGAAATTGTAGTGTGGGGCCGAGGAATTGCAATACACCAAGTGTAGTGAGAGACATGTTGCGCGCGGCATAGCCAAAGAGGAGTAGCGGTGTTGCGGTGGCTACTCCTGTCGCAATGAGAAGAACCGATTGCGTGGAATTTTGCTGCAAAGTCTCCGAAAGTGAGGGATGAGCGCAAAACAACCAAGCCAGCGCGATCGGAGCGAGCAGTAGAGTTTCCAGACTTAGTCCCTGCAACGAGGGCAGGGGTGATTTTTTTCGCACTACTGCATAAAGAGAGAACGAAAGTGCGAGAGTGATCGCAATCCAGGGAAAGCCGTGAACGCCATGGAACTGGAATGCCACGCCAGTGAGAGCAATGGCGATGGAAATTTTTTGCAGACTGCTGTGGCGTTCGCCAAACAGAAAATAACCGAAAAGCATGTTAAAAAAGGGATTGAGATAATAACCCAGAGCGCCTTCAAGGATTCGTTCGTGCAAGGTCGCCCAGACGTAGAGCAGCCAGTTGCCAGCGAGTAGGAGCCCCGAAAGCAAATGCCATAAGGCAATGCGTGGCTGCTTCAATTGTGCGAGTGTGCTTTTGGCATTTTTCTGAAATAAAAGCACGAGCCAGAGAAAACACAGCGACCAAATGGTGCGATGCGCGATGATACTTGCGGCGGGAAGATCGTGAAACATTTTCCAGAATAATGGCAGCACGCCCCAGAGGAAAAATGCGCCCAGAGCACAGAGGATTCCTGATATGGAGCGCGATGAGATGGAAGAAGGCACGGGTGATTCAAGCGTAAGGACTGAAAAATAACAAGCGTTCGTCAGTTAAAGTAAACGATGTTGCGCCTGCGCGCTGGCGGCATTGCTTTTGCTGATGCCAAAGTCCATGGCGATGCGTTGCGGATTTTGTCCCGCCCAATGGACTTCAATATCCATCTGTCAGAGCTTTTTCGGTGATGAAAAGTGGCGATGCTGGAGGTGTTGGCGTAGTTATGGAGCGGCGACGACGTGGTGCCCGTTGGCGCTCGCTGCGCTTGATGGCCTCGATCGATTCCATCACTTAGGGTTGGGAAAACAACTCGCGCAGTTCACCGTCTACGCCAAGAATCAAAGCCAGACGAATCAGTCGAGAAAACGAGGCCTGTCCTTTGCTTTTTAGCATTTTTTGGGTTGATAGCGCTACACCGGCGCGGCTGGCCAGTTCCTCCTGTGTCTAGTTTGGTGGTTTTAAGTGACCAGTGACCTTCCGATCCCGCTGAGCGGTGCTGCCTTGCAGCCGACCTTCCGACCTTCCGACCTTTTACCGCCTCAATGCCCTACGGGGCACTGATTGATTTTTTGGAAAAAATCATTACCCTTGTTATCGACGAGGATGAAGGCAGGGAAATTTTCCACCGTGATTTTCCATACGGCTTCCATGCCGAGTTCGGGATACTCGACGATTTCTTGCGAGCGAATGTGATCTTGGGCGAGCAATGCGGCTGGGCCACCCGCTGAACCGAGGTAGAAGCCGCCGTGTTGGTGGCAGGCATCAGTGACGGCCTGTGAGCGATTGCCCTTGGCAAGCATGACCATTGAGCCGCCGTGTGATTGGAAAAGGTCAACGTAAGAGTCCATGCGACCAGCCGTGGTCGGGCCAAATGAGCCACTTGCCATACCCGCCGGAGTTTTGGCGGGGCCGGCATAGTAGATTGGGAATTGCTTGAAGTAGTCGGGCAGATCGCCGTGCTCTTCGAGGTATTCTTTAATCTTGGCGTGCGCCATGTCGCGGGCGACGATGATGGTGCCACTGAGCGAAACCGGAGTCGTAACGGGATATTTGCTAAGCGTGGCAAGGGTGTTTTCCATCCCCAGATCGAGATTGATCTCTACGCCCTTGAACTTCCAATCGCGGTAGGCCTCAGGGATGAATCGGCCTGGATTTTTTTCGAGTTTCTCGAGGAAAATCCCCTCTTTGGTGATCTTCGCTTTAGCTTGTCGATCCGCCGAGCAGGAAACACCGACGCCGACAGGGCAGGAGGCACCGTGTCGCGGCAGGCGCACCACTCGGACATCGAGCGCAAAGTATTTTCCACCAAATTGCGCACCGATACCGATGTTGCGGGCCATTTCAAGCAATTCGGTTTCGAGTTCGACATCGCGAAATGCTTGGCCATGGCCGTTTCCTGAGGAGGGTAGGGCATCGAGATACTTGGTGGAAGCAAGTTTGACCGTCTTCAAGCAAGCTTCCGCAGAGGTTCCGCCGATGACAAAAACGAGGTGATAGGGGGGGCAGGCGGCGGTGCCGAGATACTTCATTTTCTCCAAGCAGAATTCCTTGAGGCGCTTAGGATTGAGCAAGGCCTTGGTTTCCTGAAAAAGAAACGTCTTGTTCGCGGAGCCGCCGCCTTTGCTGACAAAGAGGAATTTGTATTCGCTGCCCTCGGTGGCGTAGAGGTCGATCTGCGCGGGAAGGTTGGTCTTGGTGTTGACCTCATCGAACATGTTGAGCGCAGATGATTGTGAGTAGCGGAGGTTTTCCTGGGTGTAGGTTTGATAGACGCCCTGCGAGAGTTTTTCGGCATCATTGCAGCCAGTCCAGACTTGTTGGCCTTTTTTTCCCATGATCGTCGCGGTGCCGGTGTCTTGGCAGAAAGGCAGAATGCCGTGGGCGGCGATCTCAGCATTGCGCAGCATCATCAGTGCGACCATGCGGTCATTTTCAGTGGCTGTCGGGTCATCGAGAATCGCTGCAACTTGCGCAAGGTGCGCGGGGCGCAGGGTGAAATTGATCGCGCGGAATGCTTCATTTGCTAGTAAGGTCAAGGCCTCGGGCGCGATGCGCAGAACGGGTTGGCCGTGAAATTCGGTTACTGAGACATGATCGGGGCTAAGCAGTTCATACTCCGTGGCATCGGGACCAGTGGCGTAGATGTCTTGGTAGAAAAAAGGCGAATCAGGCATGTAGAAAATATAGCAGATTAGGGCGCGAATGCCAAGAAGAAGAGAAAAAAAGCGCAGGAAATGAAGCTAGCCGACGATTGGCTCAATCATACGATAAGCTCAAATCGATTTCGCCGAAGTATTTCCGATCTCGATAAAGGATGCCTAAGATGCAACTGCTTGTTGGACCAAAAAAATCACGCTTTTTTTGTTAGATTAGTTTCGAATTGATTCGGTGTTTGGTTTTGCTTGTCGGCTTGCTGGGCTCTTTGGCTTGTCTCAACTTCCTGGTGAATGCGGCGGGTTTGTCGAATCTAAATGCACATGCTTTGCACAAGTGATTGGAAAAAGGTGGAAAAATTCTCGTCAATCTGCCATCGCTGCGTGGTGCAATTATCATTTATTGATCGAAAATTGGAGATTGGGGCACGGCCCTTGATCATGGGGATCATTAACGTGAACGATGATTCTTTTTCTGCTGATGGGAGTCTCGATCGGGATGAAGTGTGCCGGATGATTCGCGAGAAACTTGATGAAGGTGCTGACATCATAGACGTCGGCGCGGAGAGTGCGCGGACGAATCGGAAGGCGATCACGGTGGAGGAGGAACTGCGGCGTTTTGCGATGATTCTTAAGTCGTGGGAGTCTTGTTGGGCTGATATCAATCCGCGGGATTCGATGCAAGTATGGCCGCCAATTTTGTCGGCAAATACGTGGCGGCCTGAGGTCGTGCAGGGAGTGTTGCCAATGGGCGTCGAATGGATCAATGACATGAGCGGTTTGCCCGATGGCAGAAATGCGCAACATTGCGCAGAGGCGGGTGCAGCCTTGTTGATCATGCACAGTGTCGGCGAGCCAAAAGTGCCGCATTTCCAACAGCAGTGGCCCGATGTGATCGGCTCGGTAAAGAATTTTTTTGCAGAAAAAATCGAGCTTGCCGAGCGTAGCGGGCTATCACGTGAGCACTTGATCTTGGACCCTGGCATCGACTTTGCGAAGCAGAAGGATGATAACATGCTGATCTATAGGAATCTGGAAGAATTGACGATGTTTGATCGTCCTCTATTGGTTCCAGTGTCGCGCAAGACTGTGATTGGTGATGCCTTGGGGATCGCGAATCCTAACGAGCGCGATGCCGCAACCGTGGCCTGCATGACTTGGTGCATGCGGCACGGTGGCTCGATTTTTCGGGTACACCATGTAAAAGCAGCATACGAAACCGCACGCTGCTTTTATCCAATCGGCGAGTAGCCGTTGATTAGAATGCTATCGTCAGCACACGCAGGATACCAGGTGTGGCGCGCAGAGTTTCGAGCAGGCTGGTGGGAGGCTCGGAATCGACCTCGATGACGGTGACGGCACGGGATTGATCCTTGGTGCGGGACAGTGCCATGTTCGCGATGTTAACCGAAGCGGCACCGAGCAGGGTGCCAACAGTGCCGACCATGCCGGGACGGTCGTCATTTTCGACGAAAAGGAATCGGCCCGAGACGTTGGTCTCGACGTTGTGACCGGCGATGTGAACGATGCGTGGCTGAGAACCGAGGAAGGTTCCGGCGACGGCAATTTCTTCGCTGCCTTTAATCAGGTCTACTTCGATGAGCTCGGTGTAGGGCGACTCGATGGCGACGGATGATTTTTGCACCATCAGACCAAAGGCCTTGGCGACGGCGGGGGAGTTGATCAAGTTGACTTGAGCCTCATTGCGGGCGGAAGAGAGGTAACCGGTGAGCACCGCGCGGGTGATCAATTCGGTATCGAGATCAGCTACGGGGCCTGCAAAAGATACGCGGATGGTATCGGCTTGTTGAGGGCCGATTTTGGCGGCGAGTTTGCCGAGCGCCGCGGCGAGGTCCATGTATTTGCCCACTTCAGCGATGGTTTTGGCATCGAGATTGGGCATATTGACAGCATTGCGGATTTCTCCGGTGACGAGGAAGTCGCGAACTTGGTGTGCGACCTCGATGCCGACATTTTCCTGAGCTTCTGCTGTGGATGCACCAAGATGTGGGGTGAAAACCGTTTTTTTCGCGGAGAAAAGAGGAAAGTCTGCAGGAGGTGGCTCGACTTCATAGACATCGAGCGCGATGCCTGCGAGATGGCCCGCATCGAGTGAGGCTTTGGCAGCAGCTTCATCGACGAGACCACCGCGAGCGCAGTTGATCACGAGGGCTCCGGCATTCATTAGGGCGAGGCGTTTGGCATCGATGATGTGCTTGGTTTCATCGTTGAGCGGGATGTGTAGGGTGACGACATCAGCACCCGTAAGGGCCTGCTCGACGGTTTCTGCGAGCTCGACTTTGAGCGATTGCGCGCGAGCAGCGGTGAAAAATGGATCGTAGGCGACGACGTCCATTCCGAAGGCCTGAGCGCGTTTGGCAAACTCGGTGCCGATGCGGCCCATTCCCAAAATGGCGAGGCGCTTGCCATGGATTTCACAACCCTCAAATGATTTGCGATCCCACTTACCAGCGATTATTGATGCATGTGCTTGTGGGATGTTTCTTGCGAGAGAGAGCATTAATGTGAAGGCATGCTCAGCAGTGGAAATCGTGTTGCCGCTCGGGGTGTTCATTACGACTACGCCGTGATCGGTGGCTGCAGCGCGATCGATGTTATCCACGCCGACGCCCGCACGGCCGATGGCTTTGAGATTTTTCGCTGCTGCAAATACCTCAGGGGTAACTTTGGTTTGAGAACGTACGACAAGACCATGATAGTCGCCGATGATTTTGAGTAACTCCTCGGGTGCGAGGCCGGTGTTGACATCAACGCTGATGTCGGGAGCAGAAGCGAGAGCCTCGACTCCTTTTTCGGAGATGGGGTCTGATACGAGAACGCGGTATTTTGCCATGGCGCGCGCAGGCTAGTGCTGCTCGCCCTATCTGTCCAGTGGCAAACGTGGCATATTGAGGAAAAAACTGTGCGGCAAATCTTTACGCTAGTAATTGCTCAGAAGGAGGATCGGAATCGGGCTCATCGAGCGAGGCATTTCCTCCACCATCCTTGATTTTTTTCTCCCAAATGAAGCGGCGGAAAAGAACCTTGATGGCGGCAGTGAGCGGAACAGCCAATAAGGCGCCGACAAATCCACCGAGGATAACCGTCCAGAAAATCATCGAAAAAATCACAGTCATCGGATGCAGTCCCACCGAGTCGCCGACGATTTTTGGCGCGGTGACCAGCGAGTTAATCTGCTGCACTACGACGAAAATGATCACGACACCAATGGTGTATGGCATGGCTTCGAGCCCAAAAGGAGTAGCATTGTTGCCATGGAACCATGCGATGAGGCAAGCGGGGATGAGGCAGAGGATATTGCCAATGTAGGGAATGACGCCCAGCATCGCCATGAAAACACCGATCAAGAAGCCGTAGGGGAGGCCGTAAAAGGTCAGCGCGATGCCGACTAAAATGCCATCGATGAAAGCGACGAGGACTTGACCGCGAAAGAAAGAAATCAAGTAGCCGTTGATTTCCTTGAGAGTATCGACGAGTTCATTTTTAAAATGCGAGGCCTTGAGCGGGACGTATTCGTGCCAGTTTTGTTCGATGCTGGTGGAGTCCTTGAGGAAGAAAAAGAGATAGATGGGGACCATAACCAAACCTAAGAGAAATCCTAGTGTGCCGAGAAGCTTGCTTGTGCCTGTGGTCGTCCATTGCCAGATGTGACTCTTATAGTTGAAAAGGATGCGACCGATACGCGTGTCCCAGAAGAAGTCGAGAGTTTCTGGAGTTTTCACCTTGGGTGTCGGACTGATCATTGTGCCTTGATCATCGACCTCAGTCAGTGCCCAGCCGAGAAGATTTCCATAGTTTTCCTGCTGCAACTTATGAATGTAGGATGGCAAATTCTTGCCACCAGCTTTTGGAACTAGATTGGGAACTAGATTTGGATCTTGAGCCTGATCTGGTTTGCCGACATCAGTTTTCACAGCGGTAATTGGAGTCTTTGCTTTGATTTGCTCCGCAATTACTGCACGGGCTTGATTGACACCAGGTAGGATGGCGAGAACAAGCAATAACATGGTTACCAACATGCCGATGAAGACCATGACCACGGCCTTGAGTCGGGATAAATTCCAGCGTTGTAAGCGGCGCACGACGGGATCTAGCAGGTAGGCGATGATGCCCGCGACAATGACCGGAATCAGCACAGGTTGCAGGAACCCGAAGAGTTTGCCGACAAGCCAAACCAGGCCAACCATGAGCAATCCTAGTATGAGGATTGAAACACCCGTGGCTGCATTCCACAGGGTGCGGACTTGAAATGATGTAGGGAAAGTGCGCATACGCAGACCCAGTGTAACAGATTCAAGCTTTCTGACCATGAGAAAAATCGCCTACGTTTCTACTCGGTATGTTTTTTTTCATTGCGAATCAGCTTTTTTGAAACAATGATCCACTACATCAACTTACTGAATATATTATGTTAAAAGAATTCAAAGAATTTGCCTTGAAGGGCAACCTGATCGATATGTCTGTGGCTTTTGTCATGGGCGCCGCATTCACGAAGTTTTCGGGGTCATTCATTGAGGACTTGATCATGCCTTTTATCGCTAAAGTGAGCAGCGGCGTTGATTTTTCGAATTCTTATATTCCGCTATCAGATAAGGTTCAAACTGGTCTCGCGATCGCTGACGCGAAAAAACTTGGACCAGTAGTTGCGTGGGGTAACTTCATCACCATTGGCATCAATTTCTTGATTGTCGCTTTCGTGATGTTCCTTGTTGTCAAAGCGATCAACAAGCTGAAAAAAGCTGAAGCTGCTGCACCTACTCCAATTCCCCCGCCAACAGTTCAGGAAGTCTTACTCACCGAGATTCGCGATTTGCTAAAAAAATAAGCATCCCATTTTTTTGAACTATGGTGCCGCCCTGATCTCTCGGGTGGTCGTTTTTTTGTTGGCGAATTTTTATGGCTGATGCATGATTTTTCTCGATGAGAATCAAATTGACCCTAGCCTACGATGGCAGAGCCTTTGCGGGATCGCAATCGCAGGCGCACGGGAATACGGTGCAGGATGTGTTAGAAAAAGCGCTGGAGGATACGGCGAAAATGCCGATCCGCTTGCACATTGCAGGTCGTACGGATGCAGGAGTTCACGCCGAGGCGCAAATGGCGCACTTTGATGCTCCAGAGCATTTGAATATGAACCCTTACAATTGGCTGCCTGCACTGAATGCAAAAATCCCAGCTGCTTTGCGGGTGATGGCCTGCGAGGAGGCTACCCCTAGCTTTCATGCACGCTTCGATGCACGAGGAAAAACCTATCGGTATAAAATTTGCACGCTGCCCGTTTTGCCGCCCTTGCAAGCGGGCCTTGCTTGGCATATCCCGAAGTTGTTTGATCTCGATGTCTTGCGCACCGCGCTCTCGTGCTATTTGGGAAGACATGATTATCGCTGTTTTGCCGCGGTGCGTGGCAATGAAACAGAGCAGATGGATTTTCATCGCACCATCACCGAGGCATCGGTGAAAACGCTCGATGATGGGTATTTGCTGACGTTTTCCGGCGAGGGATTCCTGTATCGCATGGTTCGGTTGATGACTGGGGCGGCGATGGCCGTGGCACAAGGGAAAATGTCGATGTGTCAACTCCAGCAGTTCATCGATCCCGGCGATGTGCCCTTTTCTGTAACCTGTCACCACTGCGCTCCAGCCGATGGCCTGACGATGTGGAAAGTGCATTATGCGGAGGAAAATGCGCCGGAAATGTTAGGCTACTGAGACTGCGATCTTTCTTGCCAGATGGCTACAGATGGTTATTCTTGTGTGCATGAGTCGTCGTTCGAAGCGTAATCAATCATCCCGCAAATCCTCATCGAGGTCACCAAAGCTTGGCGCGTGGGTCTTCCGCCTAGCCTTAGCATTGTTGGTGTTGATCGCTTTAGGCTCGGTAGGTGGCTACATGTGGTTGCGCAAGTATTTATCGAGCGAGGAATTCCGCGATGTGATCGTGCTAAAAAGTCAGGAAACGTTGCGCGCAGAGACCGCGCTCAGCCCGCTGCGGTGGGATGGTTTTCATGTGACGACGGATTCTTTTGAGGCCGCGGGTGTGGCTTCGGCGAAAGAAATCAGTGTGGAGGGGATCAAGACAGGCATCGTACCATCAGCGGTGACGCGCGGTGTATGGAGTGTCGTGCCTAGCCGTGTAGCGAAAATCAAAGCCGTGTGGGATTTGACGGCTACGCCACCAACAGGCGTAGTAGGGGATGCTGTGCCAAGAGAGGATTCCGCCTCTGTATCTGCCGAAAAACCTTGGTTTGATCGTTGGATTCCGAAAAAAATTGAGACCGCTCGTTTGATCATCGATCACTCCGATGTGTTGTTCATCACCGCCGAGGGAGATGCTACTGTGAAAGGTACGCGCTGGGAGATCGAGCCGATGGAATCACTCTCTCAAGCTAAAATTCGCGGTAATGGTGGCGACATTCAGTTGCCATTTGCTTGGGCTCCGCCGATGCGTCTGGAGAAAATGCCCCTAGTCTACCAAAGCGGCAGTTTGTTTCTCAATGATTCGGATTTCCGTATCTACGAATCGGGCCGCCTCAGTCTCGGTGGAGAAGCGAATTTGGAGCAGAAAAGTTACGCGATCGCGGGCTCGATGCGTGATGTTTTATGCAGCGATGTCTTGCCGCCTGATTGGCGTCAGCGCCTCAGTGGAAAAGTCGAGGCATCCTTTTCAATGAAGTCGAGTGGCACTGGTCCAGTCGTCAATGGCGAGGTGCAAATCTTGCAAGGGACTCTGACCGCGCTGCCTGTTTTGGACAAATTGGCAGCCTACTCGCAATCACTTCGTTTCCGCACCTTGTCCTTGCATGAGGCTCGGACGGATTTTACCTGGTCGGGCGATATGGTCACGCTGAAGAACGTGCGCATAGGCTCTGAAGGACTTGCTCGCATGGAAGGGAATATTGCATTCTCACGATCCGCGCCGGGGCAGCCTTATCAGATGGATGGCGACTTCCAAGTAGGCCTCGCGCCCGGCACCTTGGCACAAATCCCCGGAGCTGAGGAAGATGTATTCCAACCGGGGCCGCGCGGCTTGATGTGGGCGCCGATGCATTTGAGCGGCACGCTCGATGACCCGAAAGAGGATTTGAGCGCGCGTTTGATGGCTGCAGCAGGAGCTAGGATGTTCGACATCATCCCTGCCACGGGCGAAAAAGTCCTCAAATACACCCAGCAAGTCATGCAAAACGTCGATCCCGAGACCATCAACAAGGTCACGGATGCAGCAGGAAAAGTCGTGGACAAGGCTGCCGATCTCGGCACGGGTGTCGTCGGAAAAGTTGTCGACAAGGGCACCGAAACTGTAGAAAAAGCCGTGGATACTGCTGTAGATAAGGCCATCGATGGTGTATTTGGCGTGTTCGGCGGCGGTGGTAGCCCCGAGCCAAAACCTCCCATCGATCCTAGCCAGAGTCCTACTCCGAAGGCTGGGAAATAATCGCCACCCGCCATGGGGCGTCGCGAAATTTCCTCTGAAAAAAATCTGTCACATCGCGTCAAAGTGTGGTGAAGTCGCGCGCAGACACGTCCAACATGTGGGTCTGTCCTGTCATTTTTTCCGAATCCCGATTGCATGAAAAGCTACCGCCACATTCCCATCCGCGACCTATCAGGTGAAGAACTCAAGACCCTCAGCGACACGATGAAGTTGTCTCTCTCTCGCGAAGACATGGAGGTAGTGCAGGGCATTTATCGCGAATGGAATCGCGAGCCTACTGACGTAGAAATGGAAGTTATCGCCCAGACCTGGAGCGAGCACTGCAAGCACCGAATTTTCGCAGCCACCATCACTCACGAGTCCGCAACGGGCACCGAGATCATCAATTCGCTTTTCAAGACCTATATCAAGAACCCCAGCGAGCGGATTATGGAAAAGAAGCCAGGCTTTGTGCTGAGTTGTTTCCACGACAACGCGGGTTTCATCCGTCTCGATGACAAAAAAGCAGTCTGCCTCAAGGTGGAAACCCACAACCACCCAAGCGCCATCGAGCCTTATGCCGGAGCGAATACAGGTATCGGCGGTGTAGTTCGCGACATTCTCGGTGCTGGGAAAGGCGCCAATCCTATCGCCAACGTCGATGTTTTTTGCTTTGGCGCGCCCGATACTGCACCGCAAAGCATCAAAGGTAAAGGAGTCATTCACCCGCTCGGCATCATGCGTGGCGTCGTTCGTGGCGTGCGCGATTACGGCAACCGCATGGGCATCCCCACCGTTTGTGGTGCGATCCAGTTCGATCCCACCTACATCTACAATCCACTCGTCTACGCTGGCACCGCTGGCGTGATTGGTCAGGAATATATCGATAAAGCCATGCGCCCGGGCCTGAAAATCATCGTCGTCGGTGGTCGCACCGGCCGCGATGGACTCAAAGGGGCCACCTTTTCCTCTGCATCGCTCACCGGTGATAGCCATGCCGAGGACCAAAGCGCCGTGCAAATCGGCAATCCCATCGAGGAGAAAAAAGCTGCCGATTTCATCCTCGCTGCGCGAGATCGCAATCTCATCGTTTTCATTACCGACTGCGGAGCCGGTGGTTTCAGCTCCGCCGCAGGCGAAATGCTCAGCGAGACTGGTGGCGAACTGTTCCTCGACAATGCTCCCCTAAAAGAACCTGGCCTGATTTCATGGCAAATCTTCATCTCGGAGAGCCAAGAGCGCATGGTTTTGGCCGTTGAGGAGTCCTCACTGCCCGAGCTTCAAGCTCTCGCCGATAGATTCCAGACCGAGCTCACGATTCTCGGTCACTCCGATGACACCGGCATTCTGAAAATCTGGCACCATGGTGAAATCGTTTGTGAGCTGGACAATTCCAAGCTGCACGATGCTCCCACACGCCAGCTGCAATCCCGTTTCCATGGCGCTCCTGGCGCCACGGGTGTTATCGGAGAATATGTTGATCTCTCAGCTGCATTGAGCGCAGTTTTGGCCGACTTCGCTGTTTGCTCACGCGAGCCGATCATCCGCGAATACGATCATAAAGTTCAAGGAAATACCTTGCTCGAACCCCTCGCAGGAGCCCAAGGCGATGCACCGCAAGACGGTTCTGTCATCGCCATCGATGGCTCCACCAAGGCCATGGCCATAGGCCTCTCCTTACTGCCCGAGTGGGGTAAGTCTGACCCCTGCGCCATGGGTCGTGCTAGCATGGATGAAACCATGCGCTCGCTGGTCCTCGTCGGAGCCAATCCCGACAAGATCGGACTGCTCGATAACTTCTGTATGGGCAATCCCAATGATCCCGATGAACTCGGTCGCCTTGTCGAGTGCGTCAAAGGCATTTCCGCCGCCGCCGAGGAATTTGAAGCGCCCTTCATCTCCGGCAAAGATTCCTTCTACAACTACTTCGAGACCGAGGACGGCCCGATCAACATCCCTGTCACCTTCCTCTGCAGCGGCATCGGCATCGTTGAGGACCAAGCCCACGTCACCGGTTCCTCGCTGCGTCGCAATGACTCAGTGCTCTGCTTGCTGGGTGCTACCAAAGATGAAATGGGCGGTTCCGTATTTGCCCGACTCCACGGCATTAGTGGTGCCCAAGTACCGCAAACCGATTGTGCGAAAAACCTCGCCACCTATCGGAAATTCCACGCCGCCCGTTGCGCTGGCCTGATCCTCTCCGCACACGATGTATCAGAAGGTGGACTCATCACCTCACTAGCCGAAATGGGCTTCTCTGGCAAAGGTGGGCTCGAAGTTGACCTGTTAGCCGTGTCAAGCGAAACGCCCGCCGTTTCTCTCTTCTCGGAGTCAACAGGCCGCATCCTCATCGAGGTCGCTGCCGGCAATGTTGCGGCCTTACAATCTGCTCTTGAAGGCGAATCCTTAGCGGTCATTGGAAAAGCGAGCGCCGCTCATGCCGACCTCGTCATCCAGCAGCGCGGCAGCGAAATCCTTCGCCAATCAATTCAAGATCTCAAGACGATCTGGCAACACCGCCTTGCGGAATTTTATTGAGCAATCATCAAAACAGAACCTCGGATTTTTTGATCATCTGTGTCGAGCGTACTTGACCATTTGAAGTTCTACGTTTTCACTCCCGCATGGCAAATTCTAAGACTGAAGGTTTTCGTTGGTTGTGGCGGTATTTATCGCGGCACAAGGCGATTTTTTTGCCATCACTTGTCGCTCTTTTGGCTACTGCGGCTCTGTCATTGGCCTTTCCTTGGTTCCTCAAAGATTTGATCGGTGATCCATCCGATGCTCTGCGCAAAGGCGTGGAGGTAAATACGGTGCTGGAAAAGGTGAATCGTGATGTGCTGATGCTCGTTGCCGTATTGGCTTTGCAGGCGTTCATTGGATTTTGGCGGGTGCAGGGATTCATTCGTTCGGGTGAGGCGGCGCTGAATGATTTGCGTAAGGATTTGTTCGATCACATGACTCGCTTACCAGTAGCATTTTTCCAAGAGCAACGCACAGGCGCTCTGAGCAATCGGATCTCGGCTGACCTCGCGATCGTGCGCGAAACCTTGATCACGACGGTTCCGCAAGCCGCCCGGCAGATGGTGATTTTGATTCTTGGTCTGACGGCGGTGTTTTTCTTTTCGTGGAAATTATCGTTGATGATGTTAGGATGCATTCCCTTGGTGATTCTGGCGGTGGCCTTGATTGGGCGGAAAGTCAAAGCGCACTCGAAGGCCTCGCAAGATGCCTTGGCGGAATCGAGCACGGTTGTAGAAGAAGTTTGTCAAGCTGTGGCCGATGTAAAGGCCTATGGCAATGAGAATTATGAACAGCATCGATATGGCAAGACCCTCAAGGCATTTTATGATGTCACGGTCAAGGGTGCGCAGACGCGTGGCTTGTTTCTCTCATTCATCATTTTTGTGATGTTTGGCACCATTGCGGCAGTAATTTGGTTAGGTGCGAGAATGTTGGCGCACGATGAGATCACTCAGACGCAATTCACGGCGTTCATTTTGTTTAGCATTTTTGTCGGCGCATCCATTGGCGCGTTTCCTGAGATTATGGCACAATTTTCTGCGATGAATGGAGCTACGGAGCGACTAAGAGAAGTGTTAGAGGAAAAACCGGAACGCCAAGGAGGGAATCCGTTGCCAAATTTCCGCGGCGAGTTATCGCTGGAAGGTGTGACATTTCGTTATCCATCTCGCCCTGATCGAGAAATCCTGCGCGGCATAACATTCGCGGCTAAGCCCGGGCAACGCGTTGCCGTGGTGGGCGCATCAGGTGGTGGCAAAAGCACGATCTTCTCGTTGTTGTTAGGTTTTTATGAGCCTGAGCGTGGAGCCATTCGCTTTGATGGCGTAGACATGAGCACATTGGATCTTACGAAGTTGCGTAAGCAAATGGCAGTGGTCCCGCAGGAGGTCATGCTCTTTGGTGGATCGATAGCTGACAACATCGCCTACGGCAAGCCGGGCGCGAGTCGTGCTGATATTCAAGCGGCGGCGACGGTGGCTAACGCGCATGAGTTTATCAGCGGTATGCCCGAGGGCTACGAAACGGCAGTAGGACCACGTGGAGTGAAGCTTTCGGGCGGTCAACGTCAACGAATCGCCATTGCGCGTGCCGTTCTGGCCGATCCACGCATTTTGTTGTTAGATGAAGCCACGAGCGCCTTGGATGCCGAGAGCGAGCGTCTCGTCAACGAAGCGCTCGAACGCTTGCTAGAAGGTCGCACTGCCTTGGTGATCGCGCACAGGCTTTCGACCGTGCGCAATGCCGACCGCATCTTGGTGGTGCAACAAGGGCAAATTGTCGAAAGTGGTTCGCACGATGAACTCATGGTACTCAACGGCACGTATCGACTGCTGGTGGAAACACAGTTGGTGTGATTCGCAGTGAGCTAAGAGCACGTTTTTCGATCTCATTGTGTTGCTGCGTTACAGCGCAGATTTACACTTAGACCCACAGCCAAACTCGATAAAATCAGAGTGGCCGCTGTTCTGTTAATGTCATGCGGACATCGCCAATGAATGCATCGACGCGGAGTTCAAGCGGAATGCGATCTTCGTCATCGCTGATCCACAAGGTCGAGGTTTTCATTTTTTTGTAGGGCTTTAGACTCAAGTCTTTCATGATCTTGGTCATTTGGACATTAAGCTTGATTGCATCTTTGCCAGTGATTTTTTCGCGCCCCAATACAGTAATTTTCGCGAGATAAGGGGATTTGAACGGGTGAATTACTTGGGTAATCGTATCTCCGGTAGCTAGTTCGTGACTACGGATGAGAAGCATCACGGAGAAGGCATCGAATACTGGCGAGAACGCGAAGTTGATATTCTTGATCTCATCTTTTCCAGTATCGTGCGGGCGAGAGATTTCTTTGACCGCTACCTTACTAGGGCTATATTGCACGGTGGTAACCTGTGTTTCCTCCCTGTCGGTTTCATTGCAGTGCATGCTGATGGGAAGCAGATTGGTGCGATTGATTTTGCCCGACATATCGAATTGATAAGGGAAAAGTTTCGCGGCAAATCCTTGGCTTCCACCGTAGCACTGAGCTGCGATAATGTCATTTGTGGAGCCCTTAGCGCCGAAGACAAAAGTGACATGACCTGCCTGCAATTGGCCCTTCCAAGAGAGCGAATAGTGGAGCTTCTGCGTTGCAATTCCTTGGTGCTTACCGGGAACGGTTGTGCTGAGATCGCTAAACCATGATGGTGCTGCTGACGCAGAAATACCGCATGATCCCATGACTGCGAGCGCAGATGCGATGAGTTGTTTCATAACAAGGATATGGACGCAGAGTGCGGCCAAATTATTCAGGTTTTCTCCCCGTGTCCTCGGCATCGTGATGCGGCGATGAATCATGCCGGTCTGGCTGCTCATCTTCTTCAGTTTCATCCATCGCAGCAATGACTTCGCTTTCTGTTATATTGGATCCGCTAGACTCGTCATTTTCATAAGTGAGTAAGCGCTGAAGACGCTCGTTTTCCTCTTTCTCTAACTCTTTTTTCTGCTTGCGAGCATCGAACCAAGCCAGCCAGATGGAGATTTCATAGAGTACGGCCATCGGCACAACGAGCAAGCACAGGGTAAAAGCATCGGGGGTAGGGGTAATGACTGCCGCGAGGATGACAATGGCGACGATCGCATATCCGCGGGTGCGGCTCATCAGCTCGTAGTCGAGCAGTCCGATTTTCACCAAGACCCATACAACTACGGGGAGTTCAAAACATAGGCCAAAGATCAGCGTGAATTGCAGCGCGAAGGATAAATAGTAGCCGATCCGCCATTCGTTCGCAATGCCCATGCTCTCGCCGTAGGTGTAGAAAAACTCTAACACCGAGGGCAAAACTTTCAGGTAGGCGAAGAGTACGCCGCAGAGAAAAAGCCCAAAGCCGAAGGCGAGGGCAGGGAAGACTGCCTTTTTTTCGTGTTTGTGCAAACCGGGCATCACGAATTGAAGCACAAAGTAAAGGAGTAAGGGAAAGGCCATGACGACGCCGGCAAAGAAGGCGAGCTTCATCGAGAGCATGAACGGCTCAGTCGGATTGAGCGCGCTCATGAATTTAAATTTATCGCGTGATCCAGCATTGTAATCTGGCTTCAGAATGACCAACTGTTGCAAGAGTGACTTTTGACTTTCTGTCAACGAGGAAAGACTGTCGATAAAAGGTTGTTGTTTGTTTTGAGGCAGAACCGCAGTGGCGCGATAGCATGAGGCCACCGTGACCATGCTCCGTTCGAATTCACTCAGCTGCGCGAGATAATTTCCATGAAGAGATTCAGGCAAATGAGCAAGAGTCTCCGAGCCAGTTTTTGCGATTTCCCACAGATCTGCAGTGAGTTCTGCTTCAGCTGGGAGGCGATTGGCGGAATGGATTGCCCATACTTCCACGATCGGCTTACGCAGAAGCTCCATCAATGCATCACGATAGGAAAAGCAGACCACTGTCGTTATTAACAAGGTAACAACGATGCGCGTGACCATGATCCGCAAATCTTCAAGGTGTTCCAAAAACGGCTTTTCGGTATTATTGTTCGCCTTATCGCGTAGTTGAAAGATTTTTTTAAGAAGAAACATCAGGCGCGGAGCTTAGAGTAGGAGCAGTCGCTGTGCAAGTTCTACTATAAAAATGCAAACTATCATAGCAAAGTGCCGCAATGTTCACCTAAGACCGGAATTCGTGGGAAAAAATTGCAAGCCTGCGGTCGACAGATTTTCCAGGGGCATCGGTCAGCGCCCTGCTTTGTGCATGGGGAATATCGAGCAAAAGAGGGAACCCACGCGAGCGCTGCGCCGCAATGGCGAGTTCGTGCTCACGATCAAAGTATGAGGTGAAAATCATCAAGCCTTGGGGTTTTAGGCGCATCCGCGCGTGATGAAAAATCAAATCCCACACAGCAGGAGCATCCCAGTAGTTTTGGTGACGAATGAAAACACAATCAAACACCTCACCCTCGGGAAAAGCACTTGCCGATGCCGCATCGGCGATGCGGAATTCGATCTGAAGGTCCTGCTTGGCCGCAGAGGAATTGGGGCGAGTCCATCGACGACGAGCTTCTTGAATTTCTGGTTGGCGCAAATCTAAACCAAGATAATGGCAGCGAGGACGATGGGCTGCGAGCGTCTCCAGCAGGATTCCTGTCTCGTCCGCACGTCCACAGGCGATGTTCAGCAATTGAGGCTCAACGGGGGCGGCCCACTTCATTAAGGAAAGCGAGTGCGCCAACAGACGTTTCAAACGATCAATGTCTTCGGCGATGCCCGGAAAAGAAAAGGGAATGCTAGAATGAATCACGGCCATGGACGAAAAAGATATTCCGAAAATCCTCCAACTTTCTCAACAAAAAAACGTTTTTCTAAATTGCGTGCTTGTAATTAGCATCGAAAGGTAGAAAACTCAGCCCGCCTGAACATCAGACACCACGAATCATGAAGTTTCGCATTTCCAAAGAAGCACTCCTCGAAGGACTCCAAAAAGTCCAGCACGTCGTTAGCAGTCGCACGACTCTACCCATTTTATCCAACGTCTTGATTGTTGCCAAAGGCGACCGCTTGCAGTTTACCACGACGGACCTTGATGTCGGGATCACCGGCTCAGTGATGGCAAACGTTGACAAGGAAGGCGCCACCACTCTCCCTGCCAAGAAAATTGTCAATATTGTGCGTGAGTTGCCCGCCAGCGAGGTAGAGGTGAGCGTAGACAGCAAAAACATCGCTACCATCGTCAGCGGTTCCGCTATTTTCAAAGTCAACGGCCTCAGTGAAGCGGAATTCCCTCCATTTCCTGACTTCGACGGCGCGAAAGAGTTCAAAATTCAACAAAGCGATTTGCGCGATGGATTGAAAAAAACTTCATACGCGATCAGTTCAGACGAGACCCGCTATGTCCTCAATGGCATTTACACATCGTTCCGCGATGGCAAAATGACGCTCGTTGCCACTGATGGGCGTCGTCTGGCGATGGCGGAGAGTGATCTCGAATTTCCTGCGTCCCACGAAACCGATGTGATCATCCCGACCAAAGCGGTTCAAGAATTGCAACGTCTTCTCGGCACCGAAGGAGAGCTTTCTTTGCGTCTTAGTGACAATCAAGTTTCCATTAGCGTGGGTGATACCTTGCTGGTCAGTAAACTGATCGAAGGCAACTACCCGAACTACCGCCAGGTGATACCGAGCGATGCCAATGAGCGCGTCGAGTTGCCCCGCGAAGCTCTGCTTGATACCGTGCGCCGTGTTTCCTTACTTGCATCGGATAAATCCAGCTCGGTTAAATTGGTATTTGGCGATAACAAAGTCGAAATCTCAGCCAATTCACCTGACGTTGGTGAAGCTCGTGAGGAAATGCTCGTCAAATATGAAGCCAAGCAAATCCAAGTGGCATTTAATCCTGAGTTCATGATGGCTCCCTTACGCAATCTCGAAACCGAGACTGTATACCTAGATTTGATCGATGAAATGAGCCCTGGCGTGATCCGCATCGATGGCTCCTTCCTTTACGTGCTGATGCCGATGCGCGTGACCTCATAATCGAAAACTTCATACTTTCCACCTGCGCGCATGCCTCACGGTATGCGCGTTTTTTGTTATAAGAATTATGACATGCTAATAGAGCGAATTGTGGCTTTTTTGATTGTCATACAAATTCGGTTTGTATAGAGGTTTCGACATGACAAATACCGAGAATCCAAGCGGCTGGTGGGGCAAATTGAATCAATATCAAAAGTTTGTTTTCATCGTAGCAACCTCTGCGTGGTTATTCGATTGTTTGGACCAACAATTGTTTAATCTAGCGAGAAATCCAGCGATGGAGAAACTAGTCGGAGCCGTTGATGCAAAAGAGTTTGGCGGATACGCTACGTCATTGTTTCTGGTCGGATGGGCGATTGGTGGAATGATCTTCGGCTCATTGGGCGATCGCTACGGTCGAGCTAAAATGTTGGCAACAACAGTATTACTGTATTCTCTGGCAACTGGTCTCTCCGCATTATCTGTAGGTTTTATTGATTTTTCAATCTATCGAATCCTAACAGGGCTAGGTGTAGGAGGAGTTTTCGGTCTCGCTGTGGCATTGGTAGCAGACACGGTGCCTGGAGATGCTCGGCCCAAGGCTCTCGGTATTCTACAATCATTCTCTGCTGTGGGCAACGTTCTTGCAGGCTTGATCGGCATCAGTATTGCGCTGTTTGTCACCGGAGAATACTGGAAATGGCTGTTCCTGATTGGCGCTTTACCAGCATTCCTTACAGCGTTCATTCAGATGCGTTTGAAGGAGCCGGAAGCGTGGATTGCGGCACGCGACAAAGCCGCTTCCGAGGGGCGTAAAGCAGGTTCCTATGTCGATCTTTTCAGGAATCCTTTGTGGAGAAAGCATGCTCTTCTTGGGATGTTGCTGTCTTGTGCTGGCGTAGTGGGACTTTGGGGAATTGGTGTTTTTTCCAATGAACTGGTATCCGATGTCAGCACCCGACATGTTTTAGTCGAGGAAGTCAGCAAGCATAAAGGAACCGAGTGGGTGGGGGAGATGTTTGAGAAAACCAAAGGTGATCTTAAGGCAATCAAGGCTGATGCGCGCTACACTGCTGATACAACTGCTCAACTTGTGGTTGGCGAAGCAGAAAAAGCCAAAAAACTATGGCCTTCAATCAATCTCACCTTATTCAACGTAGGTGCTTTTTTGGGAATGCTGTCATTCACATCCGTAACGCAAAGACTAGGCCGCAGAAAGGCATTTGCACTGTTTTTCGTGGCCGCGATGGGCATCACGGTTTTTGTGTTCCAGTCTTTAAGAAGCACTACAGATGTTTTGTGGATGGCTCCTTTGTTGGGCTTCTTTCATCTATCCGTCTTCGCAGGTTTCTCGATCTATTTGCCCGAGTTGTTCCCTACAAGCTTGCGCTCTACTGGTGTTTCATTCTGCTACAATGTCGGACGATTGGTCGCGGCTACGGCACCATTCACATTGGGTAAATGGCAGGCCATTCAAGCAAAGGGTGCACTTGATTTTTCTGCGAAATTGGAAATATTCCGCCTTGGTCCTTGTTTGATGGCGTCTTGTTTCCTCCTCGGCATTATCGTTTTGCCTTTCCTTCCAGAAACCAACGGCAAACCTCTTCCTGAGTAATGATTTTTTATGGATACAATAAATGCTCCACTTGCCGAGATGCCTCGAAGTGGCTGTTATTTCAAGGCATTACGGTTGTTTCGAAAGAAATCCGTGAGACTCCACCTTCCCGCGAGGAGTTGCAATTCGCTTTGGAACAGACGGGTGACGTCCGGAAAATCCTGAATTCCTCGGGCGTTGAGTATCGTGCGATGGGTTTAAAGGATAGGCTTGCTAGCCTCACGACCGATGAAATTTTTACGTTGATCCAAGAAAATGGCAACCTTTGCAAGAGACCTTTCTTGATCGATCAAGTAAATGGCGTCGCGCTAGCGGGCTTCAAGGCGGATAAGTGGGCCAAGGCCCTGTCCTGCTAATTCGATCGAACTGCTGAAGGCAATGGCGAACTTGTGCCATTATTTTGATAAAAGAAAAAACCGCATGCGGATGAACCGGACGCGGTTTTTTGTCAGGAGGGGGAAGATGTGATCAATCCTCGATATTTGCGAAATCGGAGTGTGCCTCACGAACTCGCTTGTTGCCTTTGTATTCCTTGCCAATTTTTTCTACAAGACCACGAGTGACCAAGTTTTGGAGCTTTTCATAGGCACGGAGGCGGAGCATTTCTTCTCCACCGGAGACAGCGTTACGCAATTTCAGTTTCTCAAATGTACGTTCGAACAAATCATTAAAGGGGAAAATCTTATCCTCGCAAAGGACGTTGACCAATTCATCTGTGACATGATCAGGGAGGCGGCGAGAGAAGCGTGTGCGTTTCGTAGTAGTTGCCATAACGAAGAATACAATTGCACAGCCCAAAGCAAAAAGCGAGGGAAAAAACGGGATTGATCAAGAAATCTGCGTTATTTTGTCAAGAGAAAATATCAGTAGATATAAAATATTTTCCGTAATGCTATCTTTTCATCGCTCTGTCTCCCAAAATAATCGAAGCCATTCGCTGGCAAGGTGGAAGAAGAAGTCAAAACATCGGGGAGTTCAGTGCTCAAAGTGAGAGTTCTGTTGGTTGTGAAAAAGCCATGGGCGAAGGTTTTGGCATACTGATCAGAACGTCTACTTCGATCTCTCATTTTTCGATAGTATGATGCACTCAATGCTGCTCGAGCGCTTGGCTACGACACCTTCAGCGCAAAGTCTATCGAATACCTACCGCGTCGATTTTATTGATAGCAATAAAGACAGCCATCTCGTGAGGCGATGTAGGCGCGGCCATTCCACACAATGGGTGTGGAATCATACATTCTACCGCGAATGCGACTCTTAAGACTGAGCTTGCCTTCATTACTCACCTGATACAGGTCCAATCCGCTATCATAGCCAATGAGGATTTTATCTTTGACGAAAATGGGCGTCGAAATGCAGCCATCTGGCAGCTTTAGCTCGCAAGTCACCAAAGGCATGGGGTATGACTGATCTTCGCGCGGCCCAAGATGGGTTTTGCCGCTCAATCGCGTGCAATCAAACACCCGCAGTACCCCATCCACTCCTACCGCACATCCCAAATTACCGCCACCAGGTGCATCCTTACCATACCGCGCATTGGTCGTAACCGATCCCACAATACCACCTTGCCATTCATAAAAGGCGTGATCCGCCCACGGCAAAAACCACGAAATGGCTGCCTTTCCGCGCTTGCGGGGATTGATTTTCATGACGCCACCCGAGCCGGGGATGAATTGCTTCTCGATACCTAACAACAAGCAACCATCGTTCGTCACCGGCATGCTACTCTCTAAATCACCGCCTACATCGAGCTTCCACGAGGTGAGCGAGCTGCGAATCGATTTCCCATAAACCCGCCCGCAGCCGGCCACGATGTATGCTGTGCCGCCGATCAAAGTCGGAGATGATTCACAAGAAAGTTCATTGCCATAGGTGGCGAGATCAGAATATTCGTAGAGCCGCATCTGTTTTTCCACCTGTGGAAACATCCATGCGCCCATTTGCTTAGCGCGTTCTGGATCGGGAAAAAATTGCAACCACTTTCCATTCTCTAACGGAATATAGGCTTTTTGTCCTGAGATGAAGGCGGAGGCATCGCAGTCGCGACTATTCGAATCGGTCAATACCGTATCATGCCGCCAAAACTCCCGACCATCATCAAAGGAAATGCCGCGCAGTGAGTAGGCAGGATCGCGCCGTAGATCAATTCCGAATCCATGCCGAGATCCCGTGATCAAGACCCGCCGCGTTGCCTCATCGCCGCCACCTCGATCGAAATACGTCGGCGTGCCTTTGATCGCATCGCCGAGTTTCGACTTCCAGATGACCTGTCCTGACGCCGCATCAATCTTACGCACATGATAATCCAACGAAACTTGCACCAACACCAGCTTGCCATTTTCTTCAAATAACAGAGGTTGTCCCGTCCAGCCCGCGCCCGACATCAGGTTGATGCTGTTTTTAAAAAAGGTCTTGCCCGTGCCCAAGTGGCAGCGCCAGACTTCACGTAGTTTTTCTGGTGCTACATTTCCATAAAAATTGCGTTGAGCATCTCCGAGATACGTGTGAATCAACGGCTGGACCTCCTGTGCCATGCTAGAAAAGCATGTTACGCACACAATCAAGCTAACGAAAAATGTGTGCATTTATGAGGATGAACGAATCATAGTTTGCAGTTCATGGGGGAGAGTAGAGGTCGGGATAAAGGGAAGATTTTTGTAGTCTTTGTCCATGAAATGCCACCACTCATGCGGCAGAGTGCCGAACCCAGCAGCCCACATTGCATCCTTGAGCAAGCGCATGTTTTCCTTCACTACGGGATCAGAATGCACGAAGTCTGATGCTGCGCGTGCAGAAAAATCATCGAATTTTGTCGGCACTGCTGCCATCCGTCCATCGAGATACTGCAAGGTCACATCCACCGCGCATCCATGCGAGTGAAGCGAAGGATTGCGATACGGATTTGCCACATAACGATCATCGTGACCACTCGCCTCCCACAAGGCGAGTTGGGTATCATGCGGACGAAAGGCATCCCACACGACCAATCTTAGGCCGCTTTTTTTCAATAATCGATTGGCGTGACGCAGCCGCTTTGCGGTATCGCGATGCAAGAGCGCAGGGAACTTGGCATGATACAGAGGCCGTTGCGCGATATTATCGGTAAGCCTGTAGCGCAAGTCGATTCCGATTTCCGGAGCGAAAACCGAAAGATCCACCAGCGATGTTTGAGACAAATCCATACGAGCTGACAAACCAGCAGGAGCCAGACAAGCAGCAAGACAAAACAAGACAATGAGAGCTAATAAAATACGCATTACGGAGCAAAGAGTGCGCCACAGCTTAGCAATTTGCGCGACGAGAGCAATGGAATTGAGGGGCAAAAATCAGCTGATCAGTCATGATAGGTAAGATTTGAAGGTGGGCAATTTTCCATAATTGGAATCGTTTACTTGGAACGTGCCGATTCAAAAAAAGCCCCGCGGATCTCTCCTGCGGGGCTTGAAATAGGGTAATGGAAAATTACGCCAACTCTTGACCGTGGAAGCTGTTCCAGTCGTCGAGGTTGTTGAGGTTGACGGCATCGAGGATGCTGCCATCGTCTTCACGGCCTACGGCACTGAGGATCGCTGCGCGGGTTTCATCGGTATGGATGTAACCGGTAATGGCCGCATTGAGAGTTGCTACGGACTCGGCGTTCAGCTTGGTAGCGTTAGCTTTTACCCATGCTTCGGTCTGCACGTAGGTAGGCTTGGTGGCGATGAATGCAAGGAAAGCCTCCTTGTCAACGCCGATGCCATCGAGGACCATTTGGTCATAGCCATTGCCACAACCAGGGTAGTCGGCATGGAGTTTTCCAGCAGCTTCGAGCGAAGCTTTTTGCCAGAGACGAGGAAGATGTAGAACACCGAGTGGACCGGCGGTGCCGCTGCTAATGGTAGGTACGATTGATTGACTCATAGTATATTTTTGTTGTATGGAGAGAGATGAGAGTAAAGAGGTTCTTCAAATTTGCAAGGGGTGAATTTTTTCAGCATGCAAATATTTGTTAGGAATTGGCCAAGGAGAGCTCCATTACGTGCTCAGCAAGGCATTAACAGCGTTCCAGTTTACCACGTTCCACCAAGCAGTGATGTAATCAGCACGACGGTTTTGGTAATGCAAGTAGTAGGCGTGCTCCCAGACATCCAGTCCCAAGAGTGGCTTGCCGAGCTCTGCATCGGAGACGATTCCTTTCATCATTGGATTATCTTGGTTTGGTGTGGAGGTGATTTTCAGCTTGCCATTTTGTATAATGAGCCAAGCCCAGCCGGAACCGAAACGCTTCATCGCAGCCTCAGCAAAAGCCGCTTGGAATTTTTCTATCGAACCAAATGCCTCATTGATGGCAGCAGCGAGCTTCTCACTAGGTTTGCCCGCATCTTTGGCAGGTGTCATGATGCTCCAGAAAAAGCTGTGATTCCAGTGGCCTCCACCGTTGTTGCGAAGAGCAGCTTGCGTGGCGGGATCGTTGATCGAGTGAATTTGTCCCTGCAAAGCATCGAGCGAGAGCTTGGCTAGGTCTGATTGCGTGGCCAATGCTTCGTTTAACTTCGCAATGTAGGCTGCATGATGCTTGCCGTGGTGAATGTTCATTGTCTCGACATCGATATGTGGGGCGAGATCGCTGGCGGCATACGGGAGCGCTGGCAAGCTGTGAATCGCAGAGGTAGCAGGGGACTGGGCTATGCTGCGTGCCGTGGTCGCTAGGACCGCTGAGGCAACACCGAGTTTCATAAAAGTGCGACGAGGAAGTAGGTTCATGCGTGGATAATTAAGCCGCAGCTATTGATTACGCAAGCTGTTTTTCTGGGAAATTTACGCTTGCATCTAATCAATATTTCTTTACGATATAATTTGTAACGAAGTTAGCAATCGCCCCTAGCCTGTCGGTGACTTAAATGAGAAGCAAGCGGAGCATAAAGCTGCGCCCCAAGCTCAGTGCTCGCAGGGTATCTTCCAAATCATTCAAGACGTTCCGTCTGCCGCATCAAATATTACGCCATGACCAAAGGCCTCATTCTCAAACTCAACTGCCCCGATCAACAAGGCATCGTCGCAAAAATCGCCAACTATGTCGCCGGTCATGCAGGTAACTTGATCGAATTCGCGCAATTCTCCGATTCACTCGGTGGAAAATTTTTCGCTCGCCTCGAAATCGACACGCAAGCACTTGATGTAGAAATCCATGACTTCATCGAAGGATTCGGCACTCTGGGTCGCAGTCTCCGTGCCGATTGGCACTTCCGCGCTTTGCCGTATCGAATGAAAACGGCGGTGCTGGTGACCAAGACCGATCACTGCCTCAATGAAATTCTCTGGCGTGCGCAGATGGGTGAACTCCCTGTAGAAATCACCTCGATCATCGGCAATCGCGATTTCTGCAAAGATCTCTCCGAGCGCTACAGAATCCCGTTTCACCTCATCGAAATGGATGGCGCAGAACGCGAAAATGGATTCCGTCAGATCAAGCAAATCCTTGATCGTGAAAACGTCGAACTCGCTGTGCTCGCGCGCTTCATGCAAATCCTACCCGATTGGTTTTGCGATGCTTACCATGGCCGCTTGATCAACATTCATCATAGCTTCCTGCCCGCCTTCATCGGTGCCAACCCTTACCGACAAGCCTACGAGCGCGGCGTGAAACTCATCGGCGCGACATGCCATTACGTTACCAACGAGCTCGACGCTGGCCCGATCATCGAGCAAGAAGTCGAGCGCGTGCAACACTTTCACAGCCCGCAAGATCTCGCTCGTCTCGGTCGCAACTGCGAACGCACGGCACTCGCCAAAGGCATCCGCTACCACGTTCACGATCGTACTATCATCGACGGTAACCGGGCGATCGTTTTCCCCGATTGATTCATTCTTTTTTGTATTAAATCTGTCGATCTTTATTGGAGGCATTTGATTTTCTGCAAAAGGTGTTTTTCGCCCGTAAATCGCGTTTAGTTCTGTGCAAAAAAATCAGTCCCTTACAAATCATTATCTGGCCATTCATATCAAGTGTTTCGATGCTCGCAATAGGTATTTTAGTATATAGACCAATATTTGGCCCAACGCACTGCATATGAAAGATTTCGCTAGCTACTGAGATTTCGTCGATAAATCATCAGAATTACCCATGATTTGATCCGGACCAGCGGAACGGATTTCGATGTGACTCGATGAGATTGAGTGGAAAAAATAGGGCGTCTTCCATGCGTCACAAAGCTCACCTTGCGCGTTTATGTGAACGTTTTTAGGAATTGACAATCGCAATTGGCGCAAATTGTTGCCTTGCAGCGCTGCTGTGATTTCAGCATTGGTTCCTGTAGGCAGTTGTGATAGAGCTAATCGGTAATCTCGAAAAAGAAATGCGACATCTTCGAGTGCGAGCTGGTCACGTTCTTGCGCAGGTGCGTGCGTGGCTTGCCAGTGCTTTTCAGTTGCATCTGGAGTTTCGGCACTTGCTTGGTGAGAGTCACTGCGAAAAACGGTGGGGAACTTTTTCTTCACAGGGCGAGGATTTGATCCTGAATCTGTAGAAGTGCCGACAACCATCGACTCTGGCTTTGAGATAGGCAAGGTCTTAACTACGATCACGGCAATGATCGCAATAAAAACGCCGAGGAGTAGCCATCGATGGAAAGGTTTCATGAAATCGTGGGCATCATAAATCCGAGATCGGGATTGGCGAAACGTCCTAGGTTTGGGAAAACGATGGAGAGGTTGCTCTGACTTACTCCAAACCACTTGGCCAAGGTAGCGGAGTATTCGTCAACGCTGATAGTTGGAATCCAGCGTCCTGTTGAGGTGTCGTCGGGACCATTCACTGCAAGTGTCGGGAAGTTGCCATAAATTCGTCCGCCGCGTACGGCTCCACCGATAATCATGTGGTGACTGCCCCAACCGTGGTCGGAGCCTTGTCCGTTCGTTGGGAATGTTCTGCCGAAGTCAGATGCTGTAAATTGCGTGACACTGTCGCCTAATGTCAATTGCTCCATAGCGCGCTGAAATGCGTACATCGCCTCGGATAGCTCGTTCATCAAATTTGCGTGCGAACCAACAGTTGTGTCGGTTGGCGCGATACCCGAGCCAACTTGCGCGGTGTGTGTATCATAACCTCCGACTTGGGCGAAAAAGATTTGACGTTTCATGGAAAGAGGAGAACGTCCAGCAATCATGCGTGCGATCATTTTCAGTTGTCGGCCTAACGAAGTGTTAGGAAAACCGCCCACTGCACCGCCAGTATAGATTCCTGTCATCCCTGTGTTCCAGCGCCATGGAGCTGCGCTACTTTGACTTGTGTAGGAAACATCTGTTGGATCGAGATAGGGACTAATGGAGGAGTTGAGTGTATCGCCGATTTCGATCGCACGTTTGGTAACATCGGCATAAGCATTGCGCTGCAAATTTTGCGTATTGAGTGAGAGAATGTCTTTGACTGCTTGCAAGCGCTGACCCGTGACGCCTCCTAAAGTAACGGCGCCAGAAGTGCTGACGTGAAACTGAGCAAACTGATTACCAACTTCGAAGGTATTCGCACCGGCAAGTGAGGTGCACAGAGAAATCTTGGCGCTATTGACAGTTGGCACACCATCTAGCAGTTCATATTGGCAAGGATGCAGTAGATCTGCAATCCTACCGCCCCAACCCATACGTGGTGGTTGATCGGGCAGTGCTGTTTGCCAGTGCGTGACCTGATCGCTATGCGAAAATAATTGAGGCGGTTTGGCGACCGAGTTTTTCTGGTATTGTGTCCGATTGATCGGTTGCACCAATGGTCCAGTGTTGAAAAGCATGGCCATTTTTTGCTCAGCAAAAAGTGTCGCCAGTTCTGGACATGAGGGATGCAGCGCATATTCTCGACCATCAGAATTGAGTGGATTGATCGGCAGGACAGCTGAGGAAGGAAGAGCGAGATTTTGACGAATCGAGGCATAGTTTCCATAATCCGAGCCGATCGGGATGACCAGATTGTTCGAGTCATTACCACCTGCCATGAAAATGCAAACCATGGCCTTGTAATCGGTGAAGGTCTCTTGGCCTGAGCCGGAATTGATCAACCAAAGATCGCGAATGGTGGCACGGGCCGAGAGGGCTCCGACGGCCGAGCAGGCAGCTTGTCGCAGGAAGTCACGGCGGCGGGTAGTAAATTGAGAGAATTCCATAACTGTTAGCGTTGGATGGCGAAATCAGGTGAGGTGGTGATAAGATGAATGATGCCGCGCAGGCGGTTGATTTTTTGGGGATCGGTCGCACTGCCATTGGTGTAGGTAATATTTGCTGTGTTGCTGACAAAAGTGATAATGATTTGCTTCGCTTGTGCGCTGAGTTGATTTGCCGTGAGCAACACGCTCAGTTCATCAACCAGGGCTGGAACATTGGCATTATCCGTCCATGCACCACTGCCTCCAGGTCTTACAGCAATCCATGAGCTGAAGTCTAAACCGATGGCTCCAGAACCACTGCGGAAGCTTGAGAATATGGTGTTCGTTGTGCTAGGTTTGAGTATGCCCTCATAAATGAAATTGGACTGCCGAATCACATTTGTATCGGAAGAGAGTTGAAACTCAGGTGTGATCAATCCGTTTGCCGCAAGAGTCCCAGGGAACTGGTAATCAGGCATATAGAAATTGAAAACGGTAGGGGAGCGCATCGCGGTTTGTCCGAGGTCTGTATCGGTATCTCCTATGCTGAACGTGCTATAACCAAGTGTGGCCGCTCCGCTAAAATTCAATTCAGGAGCTGCAGGGCTCATCACGATCGAACCAGTACGAGCGGATGTAAAGGTGGCAGCACCTGCGTTCTCGATGGTGAACTGACGATCATCCTGCACTGTTACGGTGTATAGACCTGCAGTAGGTGCGGTCGTTTGACCTGAGATTGGAGCAAAAACAATGGAAACTTGGTCACCGCTAGACAAGTGATGATTCGTTGAGGTAATCAGTGAAACAAGCGGGCTGTTAGACGCCATGCTATAGCCGCCCGTGTGGCGAACGATATTAATGTTTTGCGATGTGGTGATGGTTGCTGAATTGTCAACTGTGATCGTGAATACTGTCGAACTGACGTAAGTGATTGTGTATAGCTTACTTGTAGACGTTTCAGAGGGGAACAATACATACACCTGAGCTCCATTACTGAGTCCGTGACTGTTGGCCATCGTAACAGTGCAAACATTACCACTTTGCTTATATGTTCCGTTAGGCACTTCTTTTGGTCTCACAGAAAAAACCGTGGTGCTATTCGCTGGACTCGTATTGCTTGTCGTAACTGCATAGGATCCCGATGTAGCGGGAGAGGTAGCACCGCTGACAGTGCTGGAAAACTCAACTGTTATTGGGCTACCGCTAACAAACAGATGCGGAGTGGGTGTGGTGAATGTGATGAACCCATTGTTCTGCACGTAGGTCATATTGACTGGCGCACTGGTTGGAAATGCCCGGGCTATGTTGGTAATGCGAATCACTGGTTCCTTTTGTTTGCCGAATCCTTGTTGATTCAGAACATTCGCGGAGCGCGCTTCATAATCTAACAGAATTGCTTTGATCACCGCTTTCATATCGCCTCTAACGCCACCGCCATTGTCAGCAAAAACTTGCGACACGCGGTAAATGTATGCACGGCTTGGTGTGCTTGTAACAAGGCGCTGAATCAGTTGCGAGCAAAGGAACGGGCCTAAGTTGGCATTGTGGAAAATCGAATCATGAGTGGCATTCATTTCTTGCATGGGCAAGTTTTGGAACTCATCATCATCACGCACGCTCGCTGTACTAGCGTAACTGGTGGCAGAATTGAGAACGATAGTAGATCCAGCCGATGTGGTGATTCTGGGCAAGCCAGGAAGAACCTCATTGTTGAGAATACGCTTGGTGCCGATGTCGTGGCGAGCTGGCACTTCCTTCATTGGTTGCAACCAATTGCTTGCAGGGCTCCAATTGGTAGGTTTTAACCCACCAACATCCGCTTGATGATAGGTCCAGCCAGTGAATGCATGAGCGAAGCCGATGATTTCATCCTGACCATACGTGGGGATCGGCTGACCTGACGAGTCGAGCATGAGTGAGCCGTCGGGGTGCATACGATAAAGTCCCACGCTAAAAAGCTGCAAAATTTCCCGTGCATAGTTTTCGTTAGGAATGCGACCAGTCGCTTTATCTGGTCGCTCGTTGCGGAGCATGTCGAGGTAACGTCCCATCGCAGGGTGCAAGCTGACATCTTGAATCAACGTGCGAGCGTTGCCAAAGGAATTATTCAAAAGCATGTCATAGTAATCTGAGAGAGCGTCAGAACGTTCATCGAGCGGACCAGATTCAGAAATCACGAAAATTTGTGACAGAGCAAAAGCAATACGTTGGCGCAATTGATCCGGGGCAGTGACGGATTGCTTCCACCATGCATTGAACAATTGTGAGCCAGTGTAGGTGTTACTGCTCGGATTGCTGACATTTCGCGAAGCAAAAACGATCGGATAGTGCTCGCTGACAGGTGATGAAAATTGCTGATCGATCCATGCTTCGTAACCGCTCGACTGCACGGCTTGAATATCGCTCTCCGTGGCACCAAAAGTCGATTGAGTAAGGAAACGCACGGCAGCACTGCGATTGGTGTGATCGCTTGTATAAGCAGGGGGCGGCAGCGGTGATGTAAATATCTGCGAGCCTGTTTGCTGTCGGAAAAAACCTGATATTTCTCCCGCTGGATACGTTGCGCTGTGAACATTGATGTAGCCCTGAGCATTCTTAATCACATTGCGAATGTCAGCAACTGATACCGCGCCAGCAGCAACAATGTCCCAAACGTAGGAGCCATCACCTTCTTGCTCAGCAGTATCGATATCAAAAATAATTGCGCCGCCGTGTGCTGATGAGTGAATGTGTGCGCCCGTTTTCGGAGCTGTGAGATTGGCGTATGAAAAACGCAATACGGCTTGGCTTTCAGCCTCGTTCATTTGCAGCGTGGCGTTGCCATAAGCTCCAGTGATGTTACCATTTTGCCCTGACATTTGTGCGGTGTAGAGTGTTCCTGTTAGGTCGGCTTGCGTGGTGCCAAGCCATGGAGAGAGCGCGTAGGAAGGAATGACCTCTGTGGGTGCCGTGGCGGCCATGGGATCGAGTCCTCCAGCCGATGGCAGTAACCAACTGACCGAGAGATGAGTGTCAGCAGTTGCATTGATGCAGCGCGCCTCGAAGTAGTAACGTTTGCCTGATTCTAACCATAGGATCGGGCTCTGAGCAGCATTTGACCAATCTTGCCAAGTGTTAGCCTGTGATGTGCTGGCACGAGAAAACAAATTGATCGGCTCGCTATCGTTCGAGACCCACAGCGAGGCCGCATCATTTCCGCTGATCCAGAAACGATACATGCCTGTCTCTGGAGCTGTGAGGTAGCCGCGCAGTCGCTGAGCGATGCCTTGAGTTTCCATTGATGCAATTTCTGCGGTGGCAAGTGTCGAAGAGCTGCTAGGAGGGGAGCCCCAAGCAAATGAGGACATCGTAGCGCCGGCGCCGATGCCTGTCCAGGTCTCATGCGTGATCAAACCAGAAGTCGCAACGATCGATAGTTCGAGAATTGCGCTGCCAGAGCCGTACCCGTTTGATGCTGTGATCGGAATGGACCAATTGCCGGCAGTGGAGGATGGCCCACTAAGCACGCCTGTCGTTTCATTGATTGTCCAACCCGTTGGCAAGCCCGAAGCTCTGAAGGAGCTGGGATTTCCGCTTGCTGTTACTTGAAAATTTTTCGTACCACTATTCTGCAAGTAAATTTGGGATGAATTACTCAGAATCTGTGGAGAAGTTTGCGGAAAAAGGCGATTGGTGGGAATCAATTGCTTCGATAAACTCGCCGATTGCCAGAGCAATTGGCATGATGCATCACCTGTGTTTTCCCAATGTTCCAATACGATCGGCACTCTCTTGCCTGCAACCAAATCAATGACGGCGGTATAAGTCCCCGATGATGAGGAACTGCCATTTCCAGGCCATTTATTGATAATCAATTCACCATTAACCCACAAGCGCCCACCTCGGTTTATAATCAATTCGAAAGTGTAGGGTTGGGAAAATTCGGGCAAAATTTCACCTGACCAGCGGCTAGAAAAATAATCAACAACGACGCCAACGGCAGGTGAATTAACACCCTGCACTGAACCGCTCAGCCATGTGTAATTGATTTGCGGATCGACTCTTGTAATAATGCGGTTGTTAAAGAGTGGCGCATTAGTTGTATCATTCAGGTTATTCAACTCATTAAAAAACTCTGCCCACAAGCCCGTGCCGTTAGCAGTGACAGCATCGGCGATCAAAACGGCTGACTGAGGAGATGCTCCAATCAGATAATTGTTGCTAGGTGCTACAGCCAAGACTACGGCTTCATCAGATTCTGTTAGATTATCAGCTACGGGTGTGACCGAAATTGATCTCGATAACTCTGCGAATCCTAAAGTGATGGAGGAGGGGATCGCTTGGTGATCGGCGTTTTGAGCTGCGCCTGATTTTTGCAATGAAACCTGAACCGCGCGCAGTCCACCCGAACGTTTCAGCAAAAGGCTACCTGATTGCAAGCCGCCTTGGGGGCTTGGTTCCGCAGCGTTCACGTCGACGGCGATGATACTCACGTAAGGAGGAGCTTCTAGCAAATAGGTTAAATGCTCCGTGTCTGTATCAGTACAGTGACACTCGGGATAACATTCGTGGTTAGGTCCGCAATTGCAGCTTCCTGCTCCTGCATGATGCGCATGCAGACCTGCTTGAATTTCCTCCCAGTCGGTCACACCATCATTATCACTATCGGCATCGCTGACACGCACCCGGAAAAACTGATGGCTCGTTGTGACTGTCAGGGTGAATGATTGCTCACCATCGTCGCCCATTTGCGCATTCCCTTCGAGCGACCACGCTGCTTCATCGAGTGAAGAGGAGCATTCTACTTGGTATTTTTTTCCCGCGATCGAGGGCCATTTCAATGTGACTTGGTTACCCATTCGAGACATCGAGCTAACACGTAAAATATCGTTAGATACTAACGGATTGGTGCCAGCTGCCGCTTCTGCGGCATTACTGTGACCATCACCATCGGAGTCAGCAGCAGGGCTGAGTTCATCAGCCTGATACCTCATTTGCCAAAGATCGCCGAGGCCATCACCGTCAAGATCCAAGGCCGCATGACCATGGAAACAGATGCCTAGCCAAGCGAGTAAAAAAATGCGGGTAGTCATAGTATGTAACGAGTAGACGTAGTTACCAGATTTGCGACGTGATGGCGAGAAGAAAGCCGTATTATTTGGAGAAAATGCGCCAACTACTATTCTGTTATCGAATTGGGAAACAATGGTAAGCTGCCATCGAGGTTGATTTTTTTCGGTGCCGTGAGGTCGACTTGTCGACTTACACCAATCGCTATATCGTTGTATGTGAGGGAAACTACAGTGAGATTGATGATGGGCTCGTCGCTAGTGCCAAGCATAGAAACATGTAAGATGCTTGCACAGTGCGGGATTTTTTGCACGCGCAAGGAGTTACCAGGTTTCGCCCATGTGAACGATGCCGTATTTTCACAAGGGCATATGTATTCGATGATTACGGGGTAGGGACCGGCATTACCGAGGTTGTCAGACTGAATGAAGGCCTGCGCCCGAATCACAAAACCTGGATACATAAGATCCGTATTTTGTAGCGGCTTGACTTGGAGCACGTGATAATCGCCCTCGATGTAAACTGGTTTGAACTCCTCGGTGTAGTTTTGCAGGTAGGCACGCAGCAGGCGAGTATTCAGCTTTGTGAGCTTTTGGTTATTTTCTGGCGCGGCATACGCTGCATAATTTTTGTAAATGGCATTTGGCAGCAAAGAGTCACCTGCTGGCGCCTCGAGTGCTCCGAATTCGATCGGTTCGGGTGCGCGACCGATTTTTTTAAGAATCGCATAATTTTGCTGACGCTCGGGGTGATTGAAAATTTGTAGTGATAAAATCCATGAAAGCGCACACAAGCAGGCTGCGAGCGCATGGCCGAGAACCCACCAAAAATATGGCGGGCGCTTGCTGGCGAAGGTGGCAATTTTTGATTTAGCCATAAAAACTAGACGCAAGGTTGGCCCTCTGGCAAGGCTTGTTGCGGGACTTCAGCGGGCTCAAAAGATGTGCCACAGCCGCAGGAGCGCACAGCATTGGGGTTGATGATTTTGAATCCAGCATCACTCAGAGAATCCGAGTAGTCGACATGACTACCACGCAAGAAATTTACGCTATCAGCAGAGATGAAAAAATTCACTCCGCTGGGATGCGCGACCGTTTCATCATCACTAGCTGCTTCTGCGATTCGCATGGCATATTGCAACCCGGCACAACCACCGCGCTCGATCGATAGTCGCAGACCTTTCACCGCAGAAGCTCCTGGAACTTGATCAGTCTTGAGCAGCATGTGGCTCAAAGCCTCGGCAGCGGAATCGGAAATGGTAATCATAATGTGTGCAGGATACTATAATACATTACGCTACGGATGCGAAACATTTTGCGGGAATTTTTTTCGATTCCGTATTGCATGGATTCTGTCAATTGCTAGGATTGGGACATGCCGCGCATCGCCCTTCTTCAGTCTGCGACTTTTCCGAGTAAGGAGTCCTCACTCGATCATCACATCACACTCATTCGCCAAGCTGCAGAGCAGGGCGCACAGATTGTGGTAACTCAGGAATTGTTTCTGACGCCTTATTTTTGCACAGTGGAAGACACTGAGCTTTTCGATCTAGCAGATGAGCTTCCGGGGCCGATCACGGATGTATTGGGACAACTTGCGGGGGAGTTGGGTATTGTCTTGGTCGCATCGCTGTTTGAGCATCGCGGGCCAGGACTTTATCACAATACGGCTGCTATTTTTGACGCTGATGGATCACTGATGGGCTTTTACCGCAAAAACCATATCCCACAGGATCCGGGCTTTGAAGAAAAATTCTATTTCACGCCCGGAGATAGTGGCTATCCTGTATGGGATACGCGCTTCGGCAAGCTCGGGGTTTTGATTTGCTGGGATCAGTGGTATCCTGAGGCGGCGCGATTGATGGCCTTGGGAGGTGCGCAGATACTCATTTATCCGACAGCAATTGGCTGGCTACCTGCTGAAAAATCGGAACTTGGAGCGGCACAGCATTGCGCGTGGGAGACGGTACAACGCGGTCATGCCGTGGCCAATGGATGTTTTGTCGCAGCAGTCAATCGAAGCGGTAGTCATGATGGCACGGAGTTCTGGGGACAATCATTCATCGTCAACCCATATGGCGAAATTGAGGCCATTGCATCTGTTGAAAACGAGCAAATTTTGTTGCACGATGTTAACTACCAAGCCGTGGAGAATTTTCGTCGCATCTGGCCGTTTTTCCGAGATCGGCGGATTGATACTTATCAAGAAATCCTCCAACGCTGGAGAAAATGAGTATTGGGGTAGATTCTTGAGCTCATCGTTTTTTTGTTCTACTCTTGTTTTTCGGCATCTTTAAATAGAGAGGAGAACTCAACATCGGTCTCTATCCATCCGTGGGAAATGATTTTTTTGATTTCATACTGCCTAGGCTCCATCCCTGCGTCTCGGGACAAATCTGCAACGATGGTATACGCAGACCCTGATCGATAAATTTGTGCCATCGCATAGTAGCAATCGCTGTTTAGACGCAAGTATCCATAAAGGGAGTCCTCTTGCCCAGGGATTTGCAAACTCAAGCATAGCCATTCTTTTTCATCGCGAAAAACGCCGTTGTAATAACCATCAGGCATAGCGGTGGCGCGGATTTTAACCTGACACTTGCCTTGCCCGATGATTTCGCTCCATGGTTTACTCAAATAATAGGTAAAAGATTCTGCATCAATCAGCCACTTCCCAGAGTTATCATCATATGTTATGTAGCCCATGCGCTTGGCACCAGATCGAAAAACAACCTCAATTAGCTCGAGAGAAACATCGCTCAATTGCTCAGAGCCCGCCCACTCGATGGATTCCACGTCATTCTCCTTGGATTTAACGTCTTGTACTAACTGAAAAATCTCATCGATGTTTGTGTCGCGCAGTCGCACCAAACTCTCCATCGCTGATGGTGATTCGGCATCGAGAAACATCTTCATCATTTCCGCGCTAGCCTTAGTCGTGGGAGGTGATACGCGAAAAACTTCGGCACGAGCAGCATCAGCATTAGTGATCAATGGGCTGTTGCGATTTTGTCCATAAAAAACCCAAATGATGCCAATGAGAAGCAGCACGCCAGCTGCAATCAAAGTATAGAGAATGTATCGACGTAAATCTAAATTCCGATCTCTCGGATTGCGTGAAGAGCGCGAACCCTTACCATTCACATCAGTTTGGAAATTCCGATGAATGCGAGCCACCTTGCCCACCCGGGCTGATGATGCACTAGGAGCCCCCTTGATTTGCACTGGCTTCGACACGTCGCGTTGAATATGTTTGGGTTTCATAAAGAGTAAAGGTAATCAACGGGGGACCAAGGTGATCCGCATTGGATCATAGGAATCGTTAGGGCTGAACAACCAACCGGGATTGCAATTGACGAGATCGTAGTGAGTCAACAAAAACTCAGGAAGAAACTGATTGCTATTCACATCATAGACTTGACGTCCAGTGTAGCGCCCCCATATGCGATATTCGTAGTTCTGATCAAATCCATAGCGTTGCTCCAGAGTGCCATCTTCAGACAAACGGTCGGGGTTCAGCTTGCTGCTCTCGCGGAAAACCACCAATTTCGCGTGATGCGCTGATTGCCCTGGCTTTCGCAAGTATCCCCAAAACCGCGTTTTATTGACGAAGTATCGGCGCCCATAATAGAAGTCGCCTTTGGGCTCGCGGTCAATTTCCTCAGCCCGCTCTTCCAGTGTAGGCCCACCCATCGAGACGACTCCAATCGTACCGCCGCATTGGCAAAGCAAAAATGACAACACAATGAGCAAAAAAGTTTTGAAATATCGCATAAAGTCGTTAGCACGAGCAAACTAGAAGCAATGACTGCTATTGGCAAGTGGTAAAAATAAGATCCACAAAATTTTACGAATACGATTGAATATATCCGCTCTCAGATGCATCATAGCCTTGTTATGAAATTCCAGATCCTTCTCACAGTATTCCTCGGTTTGCTTGCTTCACAAGTATCTGCGGAAGTCCGCACCTTCCTCGGTTCCTCGCGCTGGGACACGACAATGTATCGCACGAACATCAATACTTCAGTAGCCAAAACAAGCTACACTACATTTTATCTCGTCGAGTATGTGAATGGCGAAGTTGTCGATCAAATGAAAATCGACGCTTGGTCTTACAAAAATCCAGCGACCAGAGTCACAGAGCGTGTGTTTCTCGTGGATAATGATTTCGGTATTGAATATGCGTATTTCGGTAACGGCGGCACAACAGTAGCTGGCGGCATGCAATTCGGCGGAATAGAGGCTGTCAGCCCGTTCCGCGGCACTCTGTCCTTCGGAGATCTTGGGGCATTCGTTTTGAATCCTATCTCGGACTACTATCCATTTAGCTCCAACAACAACCCCTCCCTCGATGTGACCGCCATCACGGGCTCAGCTCGATTGAATACGGCCTTCAGCGGCGTTCAATCCATTGCCTTTTACGAGCAACAGGTTAAGAGTTACTTGAATTCTCGTGGTTATCTCGAAGTTCAATAATCCATGAAGCAAAGGCTCATATTCGTTGCAGGTTTTTTCATTATTTTTGCTACCGGCTTGTATATCGGAGAAATGCGAGCTAATAGAAATTCATCTGAGCCAAATACAGCGCCCAATTCCGCTAGTAACAATGAATCTCCATTGAGCTCTGAAAAACAGTCACTGTCGATATCTGTTACCGATACATCGCAGTCTCCAAGTTCATTCGAATCTCAATCCAGTCGACGCGTGACAATGGATCTACTGCAAGCGTGGGGGAAGCCTAAACCCGTACGCACAGCCGAGTTACTATCAGCACTGGAAGAAGTGACAACTGTGCCTCTTACCAAAGAGCTACTGGCGGTTATGAGGCAAATTCTCGATGGTAGAGAAATCGACGAAGTGGACTATCTGCTATCAGTCTTGGAGCAACGGGAAGAAAAAGCGAGCGTAGCATTTCTCGCTGATGCATTAGATCACCCACAACAAGATATACGTGATCGAGCCCTAATGGCTTGCGAAGCCGTGGCGGGGACAATTTTTTCAGATTCCGATGCGGCGAAAACCTGGGCCCAATCGTGGGAGCCGAATCCTGCCGTTACGGAGCTTTTTTCGGCCAAGCCAGCGGCTCCAGAAACGAGCACAATTTCACCAACTCAAGTCGGACCGGCCGGGTCGGCTTTGCGCAACCAAGCTGATTCAGCCAAGCTCACGCCAGCACATGAAAAACAGCAAAAAGAAACTCCAGAGAAATGATTTCCCTAGAGTGGATCTAGATCGAAGTGTGCGACTTTTGCAAAAACCGGCTAATCGATCTTAGTAGGTGGGAGCCCCCATGTCTTCGCCGCCGCCATCACCTTGTTTGCCCTGCGCCGCTTTTTCCAAGCCTTCGCCGGCTTGACGCATGTCACGGGCAAGCCCAATGGTGGTGTTGCATGAATTGAGGGAGATCGCGATAAGAAATGTTGCAATGACTAGTTTCATAAGATTGACGCAGTTATAGTAACGTATTTTTCAGCTTCGGCAATAGCTAATTTTTGCTTAATTCGCGGCGCATTTCGGTAATTTGCTCCCGCGCCTCAAAAATCAATGTGCGTAAATCATCAATTTGACGAACCCATTCAGGGTCCTGATTGGAGTTCAACAGCTCGACGCAGGCTGAGATGCAGTCATTCAACCAAAAAAGGCAGCGCTTCAGCAATGCCAGCATATAGCCTGGTTCTTTTTCATAAAATTCGCCTCCAACCTCCATCCCACCAGCAAGCTTCGCGGAGATCATCATCGACAGCATATTGATGCGATGCAGTTGGTCAGGCATATACGAATTTGCAGTCAGCAATTCGATACTCAACGATACAATCTGTGAGGTTTTCCTCAGCAACGGATGATCTTGCTTGCTTGCATCATCCATTTCATCATCGCCATTCCATGAGGGCACATCATCCCATGGAAATTCTTCTTCTTCGCCATCATCGAAATCGCCTAACAACTCAATGTCCGAAATTTCTTCCTCCATGAGCAAGTTATCCTCCTGGCGCTCAAGTTCACTCGACCAACCCATCACATAAGATTGCTTAATCTCACGCTCTGCATCATCTGCATACTTTTCCATCACTTCCTGAAATGCGTCCGTCAACCGATCCGATTCCTGAAAACGTTTTTCCCACTGGAATTCATCGGCATTTTCCTGACTCCACAAATCACTGCGCTTATCACGCTGGATATACTTACAAACAAAATCTCGCATGGCATCAAGATTCTTCATCTTCTGTGCCGTCTCGTCTTCGACAGAGAGCTCCCATTGCCGATCGCTTAGCTCCACAGTAAATGCCGACGATTCAATCAGAACACGACCATTTACCTGATCGAACCACTCTAAGTACAAAAAATTCCGCAACGCCAAATCCTCGGTAAAAGGGGACTCGTGATAGTTTTTTCCTTTTCGCGATACGGAAATATCACCTACCAAACCCGTTTGCGGCTGAGCCAAATCAGGGGCCTGAAGTCCTAGATCGTGGCTTTCCAAATGAAATGACAGCTTACAACCTGCAATATCGCGCCAGCAATTACCACTCAGTATCAGCAAAATGGGCTCATCCTGATGAATCAGCCAAATCTTGCCAGTCGTCAAGTCACGAACGGTATTGTCGATTTCGCCTCGAATCACTGCGCTTTCAATTTTCCACGCCACAAGAAAATTAATACCGCGATGATGTCATCTGGTCAATGAAAAAGGCGATACTTACAAAACGCTCACCAGAAAGGTGGAAATGAGAGCCGGTAACAACATCCAAACCGACTAAGCTCATTTAGCATAGCCGTATAGCTTATAGCAAGCTAAGAACCCCGTATTACATATATTGTAACAAGTAATGTGATTCAGTGTTCAAAATCGCCCGCATCGGTCTGAGTGAGCATTTTTGGCCTAAAGTAACAGATTACGCAGTACCTCAAGGTCACCTCCTTTGCCAACGAGTTGACTGGCATTTTCGCCAGCACCAAACAAACGGTCGGCAATTGCGGATTTTTCGGCCTGCATTTTTTTAACACGCTCTTCCACAGTGCCCCGTGTGAGCAATCGATAAATCTGGACTCGCTGTGTTTGACCAATCCGATGAGCGCGATCACTTGCTTGGCGCTCCGCCGCAGGATTCCACCACGGATCAAAATGAATCACCGTCGATGCCTTCGTCAGATTCAATCCATATCCGCCGGCCTTGAGGCTGATCAAGAAAATCGGCGGGCCTGAACTCTTCTGAAACTCCTGCACCAGTGCCTGACGATCGCGAGTGGCACCGTCCAAACGCAAAGTGCTCAAGCTGCGAGCCTTGCATTCCGCCTCGATCACATGCAGCTGTTTTGCGAATTGGCTAAAAATCAACATTTTACGACCAGATTCCACAGAGCCTTGGACCAATCGGAACAATTGCTCCAACTTTGCCGAGCGCTGCTCCATGGACCAACTTTCGACCAAGCTCGGATCGTAAAGAGCCGCATCGCAGCAAATTTGCCTGAGCCTGAGCAATAAGGTCAACAAGCTCATGCGGGCGGCGGAATCTCCATCTCGAAGCATGCTGTCAATTTTCACTAGTCCCTGATTCAGCACATTTTGGTAAAGATGAGACTGCTCAGCGCTCATGTCGCACCATTGGTCATACTCCATTTTTTCAGGCAAATCCTTAGCAACCTCATCTTTAGTTCTGCGCAAAATAAACGGCATTACCCTCAATTTCAGCGAATCGCGCGATACCTGCTTTTCACTCGCATCGCCGCCCATACGCTCATATCGATCCCGAAAGGCCTTACGTTCTCCGAGGTATCCGGGTTGCAAAAATTGAAAGATCGACCATAAATCTTGCACACTGTTTTCCAGAGGCGTGCCCGTCAGCGCAATTTTCCGCTGCGCTTGCATCCGGTAGCACGCACGCGCAACCTCGGTATCGGGGTTGCGAATCATACTTGCTTCGTCAAGAACTAAGAGCGAATACCCTCTTTTCATGAAAAAGGCACGATCTTTGACGAGCACACCATAACTTGTTACAATTACGCTATGGTTTTCGGCAAGCAGGTCATCGCCCCGAGCTTCACCATGCCAAACAATCGTTTTAAGCGATGGTGCGAATTTCGCGATCTCCGTCTCCCAGTTTCTTAGTAGCGATGTAGGCACGACCACCAAACCCAGATTATCAGGTCGAGCAAAGGCCAGAAGCAGTGCGATCGTCTGAATCGTCTTGCCGAGCCCCATCTCGTCGGCTAGCAAGGCAAATCCATGGGACTCGAGTCGATCACGCAACCAACTGACACCTTGCCACTGATACTCCCGCAAGTCTGCTCGAAGGTTGGGAAAATCGGCAGTAATATTATTTCTATGAGTTTTCGATTGATTATTGAAAATGAAGTTTTTATCGTAATATTTACGCAAATATTCAATAACAAGTGAATGGGCATTTTTCGCCAAGAACTCCCCTTTTTGCTGCGCGAATTGTAGGTCCTGAGCGGTTTGCATGAAAACGTCCCAAGACTCTTTTGGTAAAAGAAGAGTTTTTCCATCGTTCGTTTGAATCAACCGCTTACCAGATTCAAGTAATTTGCGGATTTTCTGTGCATCGAAGGCGCGCCCCTCCTGCGAAATGAAATGGAGGGACAAGGCCGTATGCTGCGAGTCGACTTGGCGCTGCTCAATGCTAGCCCGCAAAACCACCAAGGATTCCCTTGTTCGCTTTAAAGCCAGGCTTTCGTCGATGTTTTGAGAAATAGCGAGCAAGTCCTCTCGACCCTTCTGGAAAAAAGTCAGCAAGAGATCTTCACCACGCAAATTCCAACCGCCATCGATTTCCTCCCAGCCTTGACGCGACAACAGTTTTAGCAATTCTTGTCTGCGACTCGCCCCAGACATGTAACAAACGTTCGATTCAAAAAAAAGAAAGTCCGAGTAATTTTCGTGATCTTCACGAACCTCAATCCAGTTACCGTGCTGGTATTTCCAATGATTTTCAAGGCGCAAACATTGAAGGTCACCATCCATAGTGACTATCAAAGCTGGGTCGATGGTCTGCCATGCAACCCGCTCCATCCAGCCTGATTGATCCACCAAGCAATTGACTAATGAATTACATTCAAATAATTGACTATAAGTAATTTTCGCCAATTTTTCCGTAAATAGTAAATCAAAGAAACTGTACAACTTTCGATCGGTTGATTTGAATAATTGATTGCCGATGTGGTATAATCCCGAGGTGTTTCCGCCCATTTTCTGGACATCCACTTCCACGAGAGATACGTCAAGATGTTCAACACTAGGACGGCAGCAAACGGAAATTTTAGGCAGATCAGTGCTAATCACAATTGTTTGACCTTGACACTGGATTTCTGGGTGCCCCAAAATCACATCTATAAACTCTTCACAAGTATTTCCCGGAATTGACAAAATCCACGGCATAAACCGTTGCGCCCCCCCTGTTTGGCGCAACCATGCGAACAAAGCGGCATCGGATTCTTCTGGCGAGCGTGTCGATTCCGTGATTTTGGCGCTCAGGCGACCCGCTCCCCATTCGTCCTTCCAACGAGGAAAGAACTCAACGCGCAAGGCTCGCTGCTCTTCCCGAGAAGATGACGATTTAAAAATGATCGTTTCTTTTTTATCCGTAACAGGAGCAGCTGCTCCTTGCTTTTTTCCCTGCCCTCTCGCCACAGTGATCGCTGCGACAGCGTGCTCGCACATGGCACCCGTTCGCTGATTTTCGGCACAGTAGCAGAACGTCTCCGCTTTGGTATCATCAATTCGTATGACCCGCACGCGGCGCGGCTTGGCGCTCGAGATAACGGCATGACATTCCGATCCATTAAAACTAGCTTCTTTTACTAGGCCAGAGCTAGCCAAGGCCACGCCAGATTTCACAGCTTTCCAGCCCGCCACTTTTTGCAACCACGCATCTGACCAATCTTCTGCCATGTTCCGTGCCATGTTGTGCAACGCGAGGGGCATCTTGACAAGCACGAAGCGAGATCATGAATTAATCAAACAAATGTTTGATTTGGATTTTTTTCATCACACCTCGGTTTTGATTGCCAAACGCTCAGTTTCCACGGATGATCATGTCAGGCATGAAAGTCATCGCAATCGGCAACCAAAAAGGAGGAGTGGGCAAAACAACCACCGCCATCAATCTTTCGGCGGCCCTCACGCTACTCGGACAACGCGTTCTTCTCATCGATCTCGATCCCCAGGCCAACACGACCAGCGGAATCGGCCTCGATGCAGATGCCGAAGCGAGCCTCTACCCCGTGCTTCTGGGCAATGCGGACATCCTCGAAAAAATTCAGGAATCGCGCATGCCTCGCCTTTCGATCATTCCATCCGCCATGGACCTAGCTGGTGTGGAAATCGAACTCGCCCGCGCGGAAGATCACCTCACACGTTTGCGCGGATTTCTCCAAGGTCTCAAGCCGAATGATCTTTTTGAATATTGCATTCTCGACACCCCACCCTCGCTCGGTGTTTTGATGACATCTGCTCTCGCTGCAGCAGACGAAGTGATCATCCCGCTACAATGCGAATGGTTCGGATTAGAAGGTTTGGCAAAAATCGTTCACGTTCTGGAGCAGATTCGAGAATCAGGTGCTAGCCCCGATTTGAAGCTCGAAGGAATCGTTATGACCATGTATGATGCCCGCACCAACCTGGCGCGCCAAGTGGTAGAGGAAGTCAGTAATTACTTCCCTAACGAAATGTATAAAACATTCATCCCTCGATCGATCAAGCTCGGCGAGGCGCCGAGTCATGGTAAAACGATTTTTGAACATGATTCTTCTGGCCTCGCCTCAAAAGCATACTTTGCGCTTGCACAAGAATTCTTGGCTCGCCACGGAGTTACAAACGCCCAGCTCGTCTGAGCCGTTTCATGTTCGCACTCATTGATAGTCACAATCATCTGCAAGACCATCGGCTGAATGCTGATCGTAATCGGGTGATCGGAGAAATGAAATGGGAGGGCATTGAACACGCGATCGTAAATGGAACCAGTGAAGCCGATTGGCAAGAAGTGCAAAACTTGCATCTTTCTGACCCTGCGTTTCTCAGCCCAGCCTTCGGACTACACCCGTGGAAGATAAAAGATCGCAGCAAAGAATGGCAGGAAAAATTGCGCTACTTTTTGAAAAATCCTCGCGCAAGTATCGGCGAATGCGGGCTCGATTTATGGATTGCCGATGCCAACCTCACAGACCAGGTGGAAGTGCTGCGAGACCATATTAAGCTTAGCCGAGAGTTCGATCGGCCTCTCACCTTGCATTGCCTCAAAGCCTGGCCCGAGCTTTTTTCGTTGCTAAAAGAGAGCAAGCCCATCCCCTCCTTCCTGCTTCACAGCTTCGGTGGTCCTTCCCATTTGATCCAGCCCCTGCTAAAACTCGGTGCGTATTTTTCTTTTTCAGGGTATTTTCTTCACGAACGCAAACGCAAAGCGTTGGAAAACTTTCGCTTGATACCAGCGGAGAGACTTATGATCGAATCCGATGCTCCAGACATGGCGCCTCCGAATTCTCTACTTACGCCTTATCAAAACGAAAGTTTTCACCATCCCGCCGATCTTCGATGGTGCATGGAAGGATTGGCAGAAGTGCGCGGCGAATCTCCAGAATCCTGTGCTGAACAATTCCGATCTAACAGTATTCGACTGTTTGCCCTAACTTCTGTATCGTAATCAATATGACAATATACTAATGAAAACACCTAACCATCCCTCGCTACTTATCTCTATCGTCAGCCTTGCCTTAACGGCGACCAGCGCTCTTGCTGCATCTGATGGACCGGTCAAAGTCTACATTCTCGCCGGTCAATCGAACATGGTCGGCATCGGCCAAGTCAATTCTGGCTCGACTCGTTGGGGCGCAGAATTTTCCGACGCAGTGGTTTCTGTATACAAAGGCCCCTATGATCCGAAGACCGATTACGATGCCCTTAAGCCCGAGCAAGCGCTGAAACTCACGAGCTTCGGCGGCGGCGAACCGACACCTTACCCACTTGGAGATGTCCGCATTACTCGCGGATTTTACCAAGCCAAGGAGACCGGAACCTATGAATTCAATCCTGGCTATGGTGACAGCACATTCAACATCATGGTCGTCAATGGTATCGAGGCGCATCGCAAGGAAATCGGCGGCGAGTCATTGCACAAACCTGTGAAGCTCGAAGCCGGAAAAAAAGTACCCTTCAAAATCACCTACCTAACAGCAGGAGCCAATGGTTTAGGCTGGACCTCACGACTCGATGTCCCAGGTACCTTGCACACCGTTGTGCATGAAGAGAAAAAATACCCCTATCTCATCGACAAAGACGGACGCTGGAAATCGCGCGATGACGTTTGGTATAAAGGTGTCATCACCGCTGGCGCAAACAAATGGCTGAACATCGGCTGCGGAGCCAGTCCATCGCAAATCGGCCCCGAGCTCGCCATCGGTCACATATTGGGCGATCACCACGAGGAGCCTGTCCTGATCCTCAAAGCCTCCCAGGGCAATCGCTCGCTCTCGTGGGATTTTTTGCCCCCTAGCAGTGAACGCTATGAAGTCGGCGACACCATCTACGCCGGCTACAAAGATACCTCTCCGTCATGGAAAAAAGGCGAAGAACCCAAGCCCGTGGATTGGTATGCAGGCAAACAATACGACGACTGTTTCAACGCCGCCAAAGATGCACTAAAAAATTTCGACACCAATTTTTCGCACTGGAAAGGCAAAAAATATGAAGTCGCAGGCTTCATTTGGTTCCAAGGCCACAAAGACCAAGGCGAACCAGCCGCAAGCCGCTACGAGCAAAACCTCGTCAACCTCATCAAAGCCCTGCGCAAAGACTTCGATGTTCCCAACGCTCCATTTCTCGTTTCGACGGGTTGCGGTAATCCTGGTAGCCAAGGTCCTGGCCTGAAAATTGCCGAAGCCCAGCTCGCCGTCGATGGTGACACCGGCAAGTATCCCGAATTCAAAGGCAATGTGAATAGCGTCGATGTCCGTAACGTTTTGCCCGACCCTGCGAAGTCCCCGAAAAACCAAGACTTCCACTATCACCAAAACGCCGGAGCCTACATGGAACTCGGCGAAGCCATGGGCAAAGGGATGTTGGAATTGCTCAAGAAATAAAGGAGCGTACACATCAGTCCGCTTCATCGAATGCGGCCAAATAATCCCCTCCCCCCGCCATGTCTCATTTTACTCTTTCCTATTCGCTTGTCAGCGGCTACTGAGGGCGCGACATGAGCCAAAATCAACTCGACCAACTGAAGCAATTCACCGTCGTTGTCGCCGATACGGGGGACTTCGAATCGATGAAATCCTATCAACCACAGGATGCCACGACCAATCCATCGCTGATTCTGCAAGCCGCAGAGAAGGCTGAGTATCGCCCGATCGTCGAGAAAGCTGTGGCAGAATTTCGCGATTCCGCTCTCGGTGAACAAGAAAAACTCTCCGCGATTCTTGATCGTATTCTGATTCTTTTCGGTTTGGAAATTCTGAAAATCGTTCCTGGTCGCGTGTCCACAGAAGTTGACGCACGTTTGTCTTTCGACACCGAAAGCACCGTGACCAAGGCTCGTGAATTGATCGCTGCCTACGAAAAAGAAGGCCACAGCCGCGAACGTATTTTGATCAAGATTGCCTCCACTTGGGAAGGCATCAAGGCCGCGGAAATCCTCGAAAAAGACGGCATCCGCTGCAACCTGACCTTGTTGTTCTCTTTTGCCCAAGCTGTTGCCTGCGCCGAGGCTAATGTTCAGTTGATTTCACCCTTCGTCGGCCGCATCCTCGATTGGTATAAAGCCTCCACCGGTAAAGACTACCAAGGTGATGAAGATCCTGGCGTGGTCTCGGTCAAAGCAATCTACAACTACTACAAAAAATTCGGCTACAAAACCGAAGTTATGGGCGCATCGTTCCGCAACATCGGAGAGATCCAAGCGCTGGCTGGTTGCGACCTACTGACCATCAGCCCTGGCCTGCTCAAAGAATTGCAAGCCACTGAAGCTCCGTTGGCACGCCGTCTCGATCCCGCAGAAGCAGCTCAGGATGCTGTGGAAAAAATCTCGCTCGACGAAAAAGCCTTCCGTTTCCTCTACAACGAGGACGCCATGGCCGTTGAAAAAACCGCCGACGGCATTCGCAAGTTCTCCGCTGACATCATCAAGCTGGAAAAACTCGTCGCCTCGATGCTGTAATTTGCTCTGCTCATCGGAGCCAATTCTCAAACGCTCAGCAATGTCCGCTCACCCGGCATCGCTGAGCGTTTTTCATGTCGATGGCGAACCTAAGTTAGAACCCCACCTGCCTAACAGCCTCGTAGAGTACGATGGCGACGGCGGTTGATAGATTCAGACTGCGCGTGCTGCCCTCGCGCATCGGAATGCGCAGCGCCTGATCGCCCGCATCAAATACCATCTGCTCGGGAAGACCTTTGCCCTCACTGCCGAAAACCAGATAATCGCCCTCGGCAAAAGGCACTTCCCACAGGCCACGGCGAGCCTTGGTACTAAGACACCAGAAACGCGCATCCTGACCTACCGCTTGCTGAAGATCGGCATAAGAATCCCACACGCGCAGATCGACGTCTTTCCAGTAATCGAGACCTGTGCGTCGCACGTATTTGTCATCTAACGAAAAGCCAAGAGGTTTGACGAGATGCAACACCGAGCCCGTGGCTAATGCCAAGCGCCCAGCAGCGCCGGCATTGTGCGGAATTTCGGGTGCTACGAGGACGATGTGAAACATGGGCGTAGTGAAAAGGTCAGCCTTTGCGGGCGAGCAGCGATTTTCCACTCATCTCCGCAGGTTGCGCGACGCCGAGCATATCGAGCAAGGTCGGCGCGACGTCGGCGAGAATGCCATCACGCAGTGTCATTTGACCGGCATCTGCAGCAACGTAGAGTGAGTGCACGAGGTTGGTAGTGTGTGCGGTGTGCGGCGACCCATCAGGATTGCGCATGACTTCGCAGTTACCATGATCAGCAGTGATGAGGAGCTTGCCACCCAGTGCCAAGGTTCGCTCCACCAGTAAACGCAGGCCGAGATCGATGGCCTCGCAGGCGTGAATACCAGCTTCGACGACGCCTGTATGCCCGACCATATCAGGGTTGGCGAAGTTCACGATTACCAAGTCGTAATTTTCCATGCGACGATAGACCTCAAAGGCCACGTCAGGCGCGCTCATTTGCGGTTTGAAATCGTAAGTCGCAACTTCTTTCGGGCTGATCGCTAGGTAGCGATCTTCACCAGGATACGGAGGCTCCACGCCGCCATTGAAAAAGAATGTTACGTGCGGATACTTTTCGGTTTCGGCGCAGCGGAGTTGCGTCAATCCCGCAAGCGATACAGTTTCGCCGAGGATCATCGTCAAAGATTGCGGCAGGAAAATCAACGGGCATGAGTAGTTGCCGTATTTTGTTAGAGTGACATAATGAACCTGCGGTGTGACTTCGCGATCAAAGCCATCGAAGTCAGGGCGCAAAAACGCATCGGAGATTTGGCGAGTGCGGTCGCTGCGATAATTGAACCAAAAGAAAACATCGCCATCGCGCACGCGTTGCTCGTTTTCATGGGAGAAAATTAAGGGCAAGACGAACTCATCACCCCGCGGATCGGTGGCGTAGGTAGCAGCCACGGCGGCCGAGGGACTGAGGCTTGTCGTTTTACCACGACCGAAAACGATGGCATCCCAAGCGAGCTTATTGCGCTCCCAGCGCTTATCGCGATCCATCGCATAGTAGCGGCCGATGACAGTGGCAATACTGGCATTCGTGCTCGCAAGGCGTTTTTCGACATCGGCCAAGTAGCCTGCACCACTGGTCGGTGAAGTATCGCGGCCATCGGTAATGGCATGCACCAGAGTATCGGTGACACCAGCACGTGCAGCCATTTCACAGATCGCGATGAGGTGATCTTGATGCGAGTGAACACCACCATCACTGACGAGGCCGATCAGGTGGAGACGGCCATTTTTTGCTTTAGCAAAGGCTTCTTGGAGGTTCGTAATGTGCTCCATTTCACCATCGACAATGGATTTATTGATGCGTGTGAGATCTTGATAAACAATGCGCCCTGCACCGAGATTGAGGTGACCAACTTCGCTATTTCCCATCTGTCCATCAGGCAGACCGACGTCCATACCGCTAGCGGATAATCGAGCCTGCGGATAAGTAGCATAGAGGTGATCATGAAACGGGGTTTTCGCGAGCAAGGTGGCATTGCCATCACGCTCTGCGGTTTCTTTTCCTCCGAGGTTCACACCCCATCCATCACGAATGATCAAAACGACTGGTTTCTTTGCCATAGCGCGCTTGTATTAGCTGAGGGAAGCTGGTTCGTCCACAGCAAATCCTGTTTGCATGATGCAGAACAAAAACTTTCGCCGTCATGGATAGAATGCTTGTGAGAAGTCGCGTGGGCGTGCTAACTTGGCTGCGGGATGGAATCCATCAAAAATTTTATTGTCGAGCACTGGCAAAGTGCCATCGAGATCCTGATCTTAGCGGCTGGGGTCTATCAGATTTTTCGTGCCTTCAAGGCGACACGCGGCGCGCGGATCTTGGTTGGGCTCGCATCGATTTTGATTTTCCTCACACTGATCTCTCAGCTTTTTTCCTTCCAAGTCATCGGCTGGATCATCACGCGTGCCGCAGCGGCCTTAGCTCTGGCATTGATCGTGATTTTCCAACCCGAATTGCGCAACGCGCTCGCCAAGCTTGGCAGTAGCCGCCTATTTATGTTTTCTACCACGAGAAAGCTGGCATTCTTAGAGCTATTCGCCGATGCCGTTGTTGCGCTTTCGAAGAAAAGAATCGGCGCGCTTTTTGCGATCGAGCGAGGCATCAGTCTACGCCAGTATCTCGACACAGGGGTGAAGATGGACGCGATTTTTTCGCAAGAACTGACGATGGCCGTATTCCACCCCAAAGCACCGCTGCATGATGGAGGAATGGTCATTGCACAAGATCGCGTTGCTGGTGCCGCGTGTGTTTTTCCTGTAAGCCAAAAAGAACTTGGTGATCGCTCCATCGGTTTGCGCCACCGCGCGGCAATCGGTATTTCCGAAGAAACCGACTGCGTGGTAGTAGTCGTGTCGGAAGAATCCGGATCAATTTCCTTGTGCATTGATGGTGAAATGGTCCGCGCAGCCAATCCTGAAGACTTCCGCTTGCGCCTCGAAGCTCAATTCCTCTCCGCTCCCAAAACAAATGAAACAACTGCTGACAAAGAACTGGCCGGCTAAAATTTCCTCGCTGATTGCCGCCTACGTCATTTGGTATGTGATTCATCAACATATCGGCGATGATATTGTCGAAAAACTTACCAATGAACAGGCGCGGGATCAACAGCGCTTGCAGCAATTGTTAGCACAGAAAATGGAAGAAGTTTACGCCTTGCAGGATAAAATCAATAACGCCAACGCAGAAAAAGCACTGCGAGCTATTCCCGTGCCCGAGGAGGACCTGCCGCCTAATGAAACGCCAACTCCAATGCCGAGTAATCCTCCACCAAACAAGCCCACTAACGGCGCCGATACTCAATAATTTTACAGCAACTCCATGAATTGTTTTATCGCCGGAACTGATACCGGTGTGGGAAAAACCCACATCACACGCATTTTGCTCGAATCACTTCGCGCCGATGGCTTCGATGCCGTCGGCTACAAGCCCATCGTTTGCGGAGATCGCACCGACGCCGAACTACTGGCGGCAGCATCAGGTGGGCTCGATATTGATGTCGTCAATCCCGTTTGGTGCAAAACCCCTGCGGCACCTTGGGTCGCGGCCCAGTTGGAAAATCGCAAGATCGATTGGCAATCGCTCATCGATGGCTATCTAAAACTCGCTTCGAAGCACGAAATCGTGCTCGTCGAGGGCGTCGGTGGTTGGGAAGTCCCCATCAGCGCCAGTGCCAGCACTGCCGACCTTGTGCAAGCATTGCATATACCCGTCGCACTGGTGGTGGCGAATCGACTTGGTGCGATCAATCATACTGTGCTCACCTGCCAAGCGATTCGTGCGCGTGAGATCCGCCTGTGCGGTCTGATTCTTAATCATTTGGTCGATGAATTTGATACCATCATGATTGCGAATAAAAGTAGCATTCCCCACTGCGCAAAATCGCCGTTGATTACCGAGGTGATTCATTCCCAAGATTGGATCGAGACCGATTGGCTCACCGATCAATAAAATCGTTTTCCTAAAACCAAGTTTTGACAAAACCAAAGAATCTGTTTCATTGTCCACGCGATGTCGATACAGCTTCCTACCGTTCCCGATGCTACTGGTCACTATGGTCCTTTTGGTGGCATGTTTGTGCCCGAGACGCTGATGACCCCATTGCAGGATCTCGCTGTGGCGTATGAAGCTGCTCGTCAAGATCCTCGCTTCCAAGCGGAACTCGATGACCTTCTTCACAACTACGTAGGCCGTCCTACGCCATTGTATTTTGCTGACCGCTGGACCGAGAGGCTAGGTGGAGTAAAGATTTACCTCAAGCGCGAGGACCTTTTGCACACCGGCGCGCACAAGATCAACAATGCTTTGGGACAAATTTTGCTCGCTAAGCGCATTGGTAAAACACGTATCATTGCTGAAACTGGGGCCGGTCAACACGGAGTGGCCACTGCTACAGTTTGCGCGCGATTCGGCATGGAATGTGTCGTTTACATGGGAGCAGTGGACATGGAGCGTCAGGCGCTTAACGTCGCGCGAATGCGCTTGATGGGTGCAAAAGTCGTGCCTGTCACCGGCGGCCAAGCTACCTTAAAAGAAGCGGTCAACGAAGCCATGCGTGATTGGGTGGCAAGCGTCGATGACACACATTACATTCTTGGTTCCGCACTTGGATCTCACCCATTTCCGATGATGGTTCGCGATTTCCATCGAGTGATCGGCGTAGAAGCCCGTCAGCAGATCCTCGAAAAAGAAGGCCGTCTTCCGGACCTACTCGTCGCTTGCGTTGGCGGTGGTTCCAATGCGATTGGTCTGTTTCATCCTTTCCTCAACGACGTAAATGTGCGCATGGTCGGTGTCGAAGCTGGTGGAGAAGGCATCGTCCCCGAACGCCACGCCGCGCGTTTCCAAGGAGGCAAACTCGGGGTTCTCCAAGGAACCAAAACCTGGTTGCTGGCTAATGACGACGGTCAGATCGAACTCACTCACTCGGTTAGCGCAGGTCTTGACTACGCTGCCGTCGGACCGGAACATGCCTACTTGCAGAGCATTGGCCGCGTTGAATATACGTACGCTACCGACGATGAAGCACTTGCGGCCTTCAAGTCACTCGCCACTACCGAAGGCATCCTGCCCGCATTGGAAAGTGCGCATGCCATGGCCTACGTGGAAAAAATTGCGCCAACCCTGCCGAAGAATGCGATCTTGATCGCCAACCTCTCAGGTCGTGGCGACAAAGACGTGGAGCAAGCAAGCAAATATCTGCTCTAAAATTGTCAGTTACGGCAGCGACGAGTCGCCAGAACGAATGCTCCGAATGTACTGAGCTGTGCGAGAGCTAATGGCTCACTAGCGCGTAGAATAATGATATTGCAGTCAATGTTGATTGACTTAGCACCCAAAGACGTCACGACGATCGACTCGTCCGGATTCATCTGGAAGCTGTTACGGTCGGTAGCGCCATGATTTTTGAAACGATTACCGATTTCAAGCACTCTGGCAAATCTAGGCGAGAGAGAAATTTTGCGCAGCCGAAGACCTTGATTTCTAGGTGCTTGCTGGGATCATAACACCATGGTATGCCACGAAATCAAGAGTGAATGCCTTGGCTTGAGCAGTAACAACGTGGAGATCCGAGGTGATGATTGATTTCAAATATTTATCATATGTATGCGAAAATCAAATTAACTGAAATCGTTGTAAATTTGATTTTTTACATAAAAATCACCATTACCTCTTGCCCTACCTCTCAAAAACCCTGTAAAGTCGCAGTCGCTTATGAACACAAACAAAATCATCTTCCTAAGTTCGGCATTGGGCTCGCTGCTTCTCTCGGCCTGTGCTAGCTTCACTCAGAATCCAGCAACTCCAAGCGCCAAAGCAGACGAATGGAATGTCCGTAGTGTGCAACATGGCAAAGCATCATGGTATTCCATCAAAACCAACCGCGGCACGCGAACTGCTAGCGGCGAGCGTCTCGAAAACAACGCTTACACAGCAGCTCACAAAACACTGCCAATGGGCACCAAAGTGCGGGTAACCAATTTGTCCAATGGCAAGTCAGAGATCCTGCGCGTCACTGATCGAGGGCCTTTCACCAAGGGCCGCATCATCGATGTCACCATTGGCAGCGCCCAGCGCCTTGACTTCTACTCTCGCGGCGTCACGGCTGTCAAGGTCGAGGTATTACACAAGAAGCTAAGCGCAGCAGAGATGAAGAAACTCGCGAAAAACTAACGCGTTTTCTTACCGTAAGGCTTGGAGTGGCGGTAGCAAGGTGCCAATGGCGTCTGCTGCTGCTCTCAGTAATTCAATTTCGCGGTCATCAATAATTCCGTCTTGAGAAATCGACTCGCCACACCATTGAAGAATTTGTTTTTTCAAGGGAGGTGACGCTTGATCCATCGTAGTCAATACTCCATCGAGGTGGGTCAAATCGTTTTCGACTTGGGGCAACTCACGCCCAGTCAATTGCCGGTAGGCTACAGCTCCCGTTTGCCAGGTTTCACTACTCTGCGAGAAGCAAGCAAAGCACGAGAGCAAACGCGCAAGTTCGTTTTCGAGCTGCTCCATGCGGTGATAGCGAATCGGGCTTAGGTCTCGTCGCTCAAAAGTCCCTGCGAGGTGGCGCTCCATCGCGCGCACCATCATCAGTTCAAACAAAGTAACCTCACCGTCACAGCTGATCAAATGACGTGCATGTTCGCGGAATCGGTCATACTCCTGAATATCCATCCGCCGCAGAAGCGGAATTGCTAGATCCATGACCGCGATTTTTTGCACCGAGGCCATACTGAGACTTTGCGCTTGCCATAAGGCCACAGCCTCCATTTCTTCTGCGGAAAGAACCGGCAACAACCAGCGTATTTCCTCCTCTCGTAGCTGCTCATCTTGTGCGACGAGCATTCCTAGCACAGCACCTTTGGCTTGAGCAAGATTGTAAAACGCTAGCGCTTGACCTAACGAATTCCGCATCTTTGTGCCATAGTCGGCATTGATGCTGGATGCCGCACCGAGACCACTCAATGCGGAGCTTTGCCACTCGCGTTTTGCTGATACCTCCTGCGACTGCGAAGCGTGACGTTCTCGTTGCGCCTCTGCCATGGATACGATCACACTGGGATCGAGCAGACGAATGCGTTCCGTCAATGGCGGATGAGTCGCAAGCCATCCAGATAGCAAGCTGCCTGGACTGGAGAAAAACATATGCGCGGCCTCAGCAGCACGCGGTGCATGGAGACTACCGCCTTGCTGTATGAGAATTTTTTTCAAGGCACCAGCAATGCCCTGCGGATCGCGCGTGAACTGCACGGCCGAGGCATCAGCAAGGTATTCGCGCTGGCGCGAGACTGCGGCTTGGATCAAACGTCCAAAAAAAACGCCAACCGAGCCAATCAACCATACGGCAGCCCCTGAAAGCAGGATCACCAACAACAGACCTGCGTTGTTCTTGTTATCGCCAGAGCTGCGGACACGAACGTGTCGCAGAATGGATAAAATCCCCCGCCCTAGCATCGCGATCATCATGAGGCCGAACAGCCAGCCAATGAGTCGTAAATTGAGCCGCATATCGCCATTGAGAATGTGACTGAATTCATGCGCCACCACTCCTTGCAACTCGGCGCGATTCAACTCTTCAAGGCAACCACGGCTTACGGCTACCACGGCATTGCCGGGCTCAGTGCCCGCGGCGAAGGCATTGATCGACTGCTCATCATCCATCACCCACACCTGTGGAGCAGGAATGCCTGAAGCGATGGACATTTCCTCGACTACATTCAGCAATCGCCGCTCTGCAACGTCGCGCGTAGCTGGATCTACGGGCCGGGCACCCATATCACGCGCCACCACGGCACCACCTTGCCCGAGTTGTACCAGCTTAAAAAAACTCCCTAACAAAATAACTACCAAGCCTATTGCTGCGACGCTGAAGCCGAAGGATTGATCCACATGCCCCACATAATACGTGATACCGATCGCCGCACCATAAAGCGTAGCTACAGTCCCCAAGACCCCTAGGGCAAACCACAACACGAGCCACCTCGTGCGTTTGCGTGCTTGATGCTGTGCTTCGAAAAAATTCATCCTGCCCTCCCGCTAAATGCCGAGATCAGAACGAGACCTTTACGGCTTCGCGCTCATTCTCCTCAGTTATCTCAAACAAAGCAGCGGGGCCGAAGGAAAAGAAGCCTGAGATGAAATTCGTGGGAAATGTCTCTCGCTTGTTGTTATACAGCGTGACAGCATCGTTATAGGCCTGACGAGCAAAGGACACTTTGTTTTCCGTAGTAGTCAGTTCTTCAGTAAGTTGCATCATGTTCGCGTTCGACTTCAAATCTGGATAGGCCTCGGCCACAGCAAACAATCGACCGATCACACCGCCAAGGTGACCTTCCGCCTGTGCTAGTTGACCGACAGCAGCAGTATCGCTGGGGTTCATCGCGGCTGTGTTCCGCATGCTTTCAGCCTGATTGCGGGCTACGATGACAGCTTCGAGAGTCTCACGCTCATGTGCCATGAACGCCTTCGCCGTCTCGACCAAATTCGGGATCAAATCATGGCGGCGTTTCAGTTGTACGTCAATTTGTGCAAAGGCATTGCGGAAAACATTTCGCGAACGGACAAGGCCATTATACATGCCCACAAGAAGCATCACCACAACCGCAGCGACACCCAAAATTACAACAATCAACAGTATAAATGAAATACCCATAGTAGTAGCAAGTATGCGCTAATGTTAGCGAGGAATTCAAGTCATGACCATGAGAAAAATGCGAAAAATTTCCAATCACTCATTCACAGGCAAGTCGCGCGTTGACAGCGCTCATGAATTAAGGAAAGAATCGCCTCGACTCTATGGGGAAGGTAAAAATCAAAAACGTTCAAGCTGGATTGTTTGTGCCTGCGGATTATTTCTCGCGGCTTCGCAAAGCAGACATTTTCCCAAACGAAGACAAGCCTCTGGAGGTCGATTTGGGATGCGGTGATGGTGCATTCTTAGTGGCTATGGCGCGAGAATTTCCGGAGCGTAATTTTCTCGGCGTTGAGCGTCTACTTGGTCGTGTGCGCAAGGTAGCGCGTGACATCACACGAGCCGGGCTAACCAATGCAAAGGTTTTGCGCCTCGAGAGCAAATACACCATTGAATGGTTGCTGGAAAAGAACTCGATCAGCCGTCTCCACTTGCTTTGTCCTGATCCTTGGCCGAAGGCCCGACATCATGAGAGACGATTGGTGCAGCAAGATTTTTTGCATTCACTCTGGGATTCGCTCGCCCCGGAATCCGAGTTTCTATTCAAAACTGATCATGATGAATACTTTGACTGGGTTCGTTATGAGGTGGAGCAGTTTGGCAAATTCTCGATGATCCCTTGGCAAGACGGCGATTTTTTTTATCCGAAGACCGATTTCCAGTTACTTTGGGAAAGCCAAGGCAAGCGTCTGCAATCCCTACGCTGCAAAAAAGGCACCAGCCACATGGGCTGATGCCGAAAAGAAGGTGCACCGGAACGATTAGTATTTCACACCGCAGCCATAGGGTTCGGTTTTCGCAGTTTCCACAGGCTTATCAGCCAACACGGTATCCAGAGCTTTCGCAATGTAGTTCTCAGCACCGGCAAGATCAGCGGTATCGGTCGATTTTTTAGAATCGATTGCACCATTGTAGGCAAGCACACCTTTGGCATCGATGACAAACATGTGTGGCGTGACTTTTGCATCATAGGCCTTGCCGATGGCGCCGCTCTCGTCGCCGATCAAATGACTAGCTTTGCTACCTTTTTCTTCGGACATTTTGATAAAAGTGGCGTCATCGGTGTAACTACCACTAGCCTTGGATCCAGAATTGATGGTGATCCACACCACTCCTTTGGCGGTATAAGTCTGTTGGAGTTTCTGCATGTTTTTCGATCCATAATGCTTCACTACGAAGGGGCATTCGTGATTGACCCACTCAAGCACTACCACTTTACCTTTTAGTGCGGAGAGCGAGACATCGACACCCTTGGCGTCTTTGGCGGAGAAATCAGGAGCAGCCTTGCCGACCTCTGCGGCGTTAGCGGAGATTGAGATGGAAATGGCGCTGACCATTGCTGTAAACATGTTTTTTGCTGTCATCATAGGGGTAGATTTGGTTTGTTGTTGAATTACATTGTGTTTGTGTTGTGTGGGTAAATCGCACATCACGGTAATGCATAATGTGTGTAGTAATATTGCGCAAAATTTTCGACTGTCCAAGGAAAAAGTTACTTTTTCTTCCATTCGATCAAAATCGGGCGCTTGAGTTTGTCCGACTTCACGATGAATTTTAGCGATGTAATCTCTTTGGGAGCATACTCACTGCGTTTGGCTGAGGCCTTGAAATTCTTGCCTACGCCATCGCCTATCTCGATCAGGACTGCTGAGGAGGGATCGATGATTTGCTCATCGATGGGAAAAATTTCCGCACCTTCAAGCGTAGTGGCGTTATCAGATTTGGCGTGAATTGTGAAATGCAATGAGCCATCACGGTCATCGATGTTGACCTCCCAAAGTGGATCTTTCTCGGGGATTTGCGACCAAGCGAGATCGATCAGCTTATGCTCTTGTTGAGTTGATGTCGAAGACGCCCCGCTGTGAAGGGTTACGCTCAAAACGGCATCACCGGGCACGCAGCCCTTATCATTGCAAGCTAGCCAGCTTAACTCACCCACGATTCTCACCTCGCCAGAGGCATCTGCTGAAGCGGTAAGCTCGAAGGGCAAAAGCACTTCACCGTGATAGGCGTAAGACGAGAGGTTTCCCGTCACCTCACGTTGAGGCGCGGGAAATGACAGCTCGCTTGCCGACCAACCATCCGGCAGATTCCATTTCACTTCGGTTTTCATGCCTCCTTCGCCGGGATTGATCCAGTAGCCGTGATAACCGGGATCGTAGCTCATACGGACCGCAGCGCGGATTGGTTTACCAGCCTGGTAATGAGAATCGGCAATGAGCAGATCGACCTTTGCATTGCCCTCATGCGGCGAGCCAGCGACTTGTGAGTAGCCGAGCGGAAGTAAAGCAAGCCCCGCCAAGGCTGATGGTGTAAATGAATTCATGCGCCCTTACGCTAGCACATTTCTGCAGACGGTCAGGCAAAAAAATCTTTAGCCGCAAAAATTTCGCGCATCGGTGATAAAGAAGGCGCTTATCTGATGAGTGGATTACATCAAATCACTGGCTGTGACAGAATTTTGCTCGCGTGATCCAAGCAACATTGCTTGTGAAATTACGCGGGTGCGGGATTCATCGAAGCGAAAAGAATGGCAATTTGGGCACAATACGGAACCGATTGAGACAATCGAGTCGCAGCCCTCACAAACTTTGTAGTCGGAGGCATTGGCCGCGATTTTCAGAGCTTTGTCTATGCGTGATTCGTTGGCATTCATGGTGATTTCAGAAAAGTAGGAGCGTAGAAAAAAGCGGATAGGATACATCCCATCCGCTCGGATCTGGTAACAGCGATTGATTAAGCGGTAGCCAGAGCTTTGGCAGTCTTGCTCTTGATGTTAGCTGCTTTGTTGCTGTGAATCAAGTTGGTCTTCGCTGCTTTGTCAACAGCGGAGGCAAGAACGCTCGCCGCGGCAGTGGCCGCAGTTTTGTCGCCAGCAGTGAGAGCGTCAGCTACTTTCTTGCGGAGAGTTCTGATACGGCTTTTCGCAGCGCGATTGCGCTCGGTGCGAACTTCAGTTTGGCGGATGCGCTTTTGGGCAGATTTGGTGTGGGCCATGATGAAAAAAGACTGATGTGAAGAGTGCGGACAAACAACGAAATAGAGGACTCTCAGAAAATTGAGAACGCATGTAGCGCCTGTCACCACTTCGCCTTTTGTAACGCGGGGGCGGAACTTTAGTATTCTAGACAAAAGAGTCAAGAAAAAGCCGCAGATTTTATGAAAAAAGTGTCTTCCCCTCGATAATGAAGCATTTTCATGGGCTTGCTGATACTTTAGGATTGCCACTTTTGAGCCCTGAGCGACAGTTCACACATCATAAATCATATGATCAATTTCCTATACCTCATAGCCATCGTTCAACGCTCACTGTATTGTATGGATCGTTTTTTTCATCACAGTGCTTGCCATTCCCCAAAAATCAACCAATGATCGATCTCGACGTATCCACCACTTCCTGCGTATTTCCCAAATCATTTCCCGTGACTAAATCAACCGAAAAAACTGCCAAACGCGCATCGCAAAGCAAATACGATGCACAAGCCTACGGTCTCATCGCTCCGCCCTCCAAAGATCGGGGAATACAGGCGAAAAACTACGTGCTGGATACGAATGTATTGCTCCATGATCCGAGTTGCCTCAATCGTTTTAAAGAAAACCATATCTGCGTGCCTGCGGACGTATTGGCAGAGCTCGATAAATTTAAGAGTGAGCAAACCGAGCGCGGGGCAAATGCTCGCCGCGTCCATCGCAAGTTGATGGAGCTTTTTACCGGGGATGCCCCTGTCACTGAGGGCGTGCCAACCGAAGGTGGCGGCACGGTAAGGATGGTCATCTATGATCCTCTGATCTGCCCGAAAAACTCCGCAGACCTAGAGTTATTTCACCGTATTTTCCCTGATCAGGAGCGCATGGATCACCGCATTCTTGCTTGCGTGCTGCTCATCAAGCAGTTCAATCAAGGCACTGTGGTGCTGGTCACCAAGGATCTCAACATGCATCTTAAGGCGCGCACGGTGGGGATCGACTGCCAAGACTACCTAAACGACAAAGTCCATCCTGAGGAGGTATCCAATTACAGCAACAAACTGATTCACGTTGACAACTCTGAGCTCCAGCGTTTCGCTAGCAGCGGTGAGCTCGATCTCTCCGAGGAGCGCATTGCTGGGCTATCAGTCAATGAGTATGTGCTTCTCGATGCGGGCGACAACCATCAATTGCCCGCGCGAATGGACAACCACGGCATGCTGGTGCGCTTACTTTGCCCCGATGTGTTGAAAATTCCTAATGGCCATAATCTCAAGCCGCTGAATCTCGGCCAAAAATGCCTCATCGATGCCCTGCTCAACCCTGACATTTCCCTCGTAACCTGCTACGGTCACGCAGGTACTGGGAAAACTCTCGTCGCGGTGGCAGTAGGGTTGCACGAAATGTTCAATCGACGCTACAATGGAGTCACCATCAGCCGGCCAGTAGTAGCCATGGGTGATCAACTCGGATTCTTGCCTGGCACCTTGGAGGAAAAAATGCGTCCATGGCTACAGCCAATCCATGACGCTCTGGATTTACTCATGCGCCCACAAATGCCAGCTAGTGGCCCAAGGCGTAAGCAAGTCAAAAAAGACCAACCCGAACCCAAAGTCAAGAGACCATGGGAGCTACTCATGGAGCAGGGCATCATCGAGATTGAGGCGCTCTGCTACATCCGTGGCCGCTCCATACCGAACCGCTTTTTCATCCTCGATGAGGCCCAACAGCTTACGCCTCAAGAAGCAAAAACGGTGGTTACGCGCATGAGCCGTGGCTCCAAGCTAGTGCTCGTCGGTGATCCCGCTCAGATTGACAATCCCTACGTCGACAGCCGCAGCAATGGTCTCGTTTACACACGCAATCGCTTAAGAGACCAACCTTTCACGGCGCACGTAGCATTGACGCGTGGTGAGCGCTCTGAACTCGCAGACGTTGGCGCGAAGTTGATGTAAGCACTCAAAATGATTAGGCTAATAAGTACCACCGGCCGGACTCGAACCGGCACGCCCGTAAGGACAACGGATTTTAAATTTGTTACAACAACGCTGAATCATTGATAAATCAATGTTTTATTTTCGTAATTTAGGTGATTTTCAGGATATTCTTGCATAATTCGGGCAATTCGGGCACCATTTGGGCATGGCAAGACCCGTAAAAATCAAAGTGCAAAATACAGAAAAGGGATGGCTAGTAAACATTCCTGCCACCTATTCAGAATCAGGCTCAAGAGCTCGTCGTTTTTTTAAGACACGGGAGCTTGCCACAGACTTTGCCAACACACTACGCCACAACGTGAGAGACCACGGCACGAAATCGGTCACACTCTCCGCGCAGTTGACCATGGATGCATTGAAAGCCGCCACCATCATGGAGAAATTCTCAGGCATTACCCTGACACAAGCCGCGCAATTCTTCGCAAGATACCACGATGAAGCCAGCAAGTGTCCCACAATGGAACAGGCGTTTGACGAAGCCATGAACAGGCGCGGGAATCTCTCGATAGCATACCTGCGGGACATGCGCGGATTAAAAAAACGTCTTCCCGCTGAATTTATGGCGATGAACATTTACAAGATCACGGGTAAGGACATTTCCGCCGCGCTCGATTCATGCAATGGCGGATTGACACAATGGCGAAACGCTTTCCGCACGCTACGCGCCATTTTCGGCGACCAAGTCAAAAGCGACACCATCAAAACAAATCCATGCGCAAACGTCCACCAACCCCGAGTGAAGCGCGATGCCGAAGTAATCATTTACACGCCCGAGCAAGTGCAAGCCGTATTCAGTGCATGCAAGGACTACCAGCACGGCGACAAAAGAGCATGCGCAGAGTGTGCCGTCCCTTTCGCTGTGCTATTCTTCGCAGGCGTGCGACCAGTGGAATTTACCCGCCTAACGTGGGAGAATATCAATCTGGAAACGGGATTCATTCGCCTCAGTGGTGACATTACCAAGACAGGTAAGACCCGAAACATACCGATCACCGACACGCTCCGTGCATGGCTCGAAACCGTTCCCACAGATCAGAGAGAAGGAAAAATCATGCCACAGGATTGGCGCGGAAAATCTCAGCGAGTGAAAAAAGAAGCTGGCATTTGTGGCAGGGAATACCAAGACGCAACTCGACACACTTACGGCAGCTTCACCGTGGAACTGGAAGATATTGACTACGTTCGCGCCACCATGGGGCACGGGCACACAGCGACTTTCGAGACTCACTATAACAACGCCCTGACAACCCATGAGGCTCAAAAATATATGGCAATCCTGCCGCCTGCTAAAAAATCCAACAGAACAAAGAAATCGGCATGAAGGAGGAAATCACGCTCACTGAATTTAACAAGCCTATCGTATGGAAACACAAGCTGTCAGATTGCAGCGACCGTTTCTATATCGTTTATGCGAACCGATACCATCAATTCGCTTTGAAGGCGCGGAAAGACTTTGCTTATCAACACGCAGTAGCAATTGAAATTTTTCCGTCAGAGTCTTTGCCAGAGGGATTGCCAGCGCATTTTCTCAGACATTTGAAATTTGTAGTTTGTCCGCTGATTCGATTTGAGGAAGGAACGCTGGAGCAGTTGCCAGTGGAATCATTCGGCATGACAAGACACAGCGCAACTTGCGCGATGATAGAAGCTGAATATTTCACAGCATTCCCGCAGCAAGACGGACGTACAACTCTATGGCATGTCGATTTGAAAAAGGTTAGGAAATCAATCAGATCGGCCATGACTACAAAAAATCACAGTCATGTCTGGAAAATTTTGGCATGGCTAAACTGGAAGCACTGGAACGAAAAAGAACTGCCGTATAAAGAACGCACAGCAATTTTGAGAGGTTACGGATTCACGCTAGGCAATACAGCTTTGAAGTCAGCCGCCCAAGAAAAAGCCCTTACAATCCCCGACTACCGCCGCAAATAGACAGGGTGCAAACTATGCGCGGACTTTGCACCCGATAAAGGGAATAGCGTGAAATTTAACGCAAAACGCTTTCTGTTATGCAGAAAGCAAACATTAACACAACAGGCGAGCCTAGCGAAATTTTCGTTAGTGCCGAGGTAATCGCGAAACGCTATTCGGTAACATCCCGAGCTGTTCTTTTGTGGGCGGCGCAAGGAATCATCCCTAGCATCCGCATCGGGAATAAAACCGTAAGATTTAATGTCATTGCGGTAAGTGCAGCATTGGAAGGAGGTGCAGCATGATCAAGCACCGACTTCACAAGCAAAGGCGGGCGCATCGCATCGAAATGATGATTCAGCGCGAACTTGCCCGAGCTGAAACGATCCTCGATCAGAACGCGCAAGCCATGCGTGTGCTGACTATGGCACTCGACAACGAACCCAAGGGACTCGCAAAAGTATTTGCGGAGATCGAACAGAAAGGAAAATCAAAATGAAAGATATTCCATCTAACGACATTGCAGAAAAGGCATTGCTTGGCTTGCTACTATCTAACGAAACAAGCATTTCAGAATTGGAGTCACAGGGAATCACTGCCGATCACTTCCACTGCCACCGCATCCCATTCGATGAGATAGCAACATTTACAAAAAATGGCGGGGGCGATGTTTCCTTGCTTGTCATGCAGGCTCACGAAAATGGCACGCTCGACGACATAGGCGGGGCGCATTTCTTCACCAGCACGGCACTAGAGGGCAGTGCATCAGCTTTGCTGTCATACGTTCAGGCATTGCGACAAACGCGCGGCAAACGTCTTGTGATGCAAGCAGGCGGCAAGCTAGCAATCAATCCCGAGGATCCCGAAGCCATAGCGCAAATCATCGCAGGGCAAGCAGAGATCGACCTTGCCAGCAATGGAAGCCTTGCAAGCATGATCATCGAACGCACGTTTGATATTAGCAACCCGCCGTCAAACCCGCCGCCGATGATATCGCTAGGCAAGCACGGGCTATTCACAGCGGGCAACCTTTCCGCATTGATTGCAGACCGCAAAGCAGGCAAGTCATCAGCACTCAGCGCGATAATCGCCGCCATAATTGCACCGCGATATTCACAGGGGGATTTTCTTGGCTTCACTGCCGAGAATCCCGCAGGAAAAGCTGTGGTGCATTTTGATACGGAACAAAGCCCCGCCGATCATCATGCGCTTATTGTTCGCGCATTACACCGTGCAGGCTTACAAAAGCCGCCTGCATGGTTTTCTAGTTATAGCCTCACAGGGTTATCACTAGCGGAGCGCACGCGATTTGTGGCAAACGTATGCGACAGAGAAGCATTGAAGCACGGGGGCTTGCAGTTGGTAATTGTGGACGGCATTGCAGACCTTTGCCGAGATCCTAACGATCAAGCCGAGAGTTTTGATCTTGTGGAGCATTGGCACAATTTCAGTGTGAATCACGCTTGCGTCACACTGGCAGTGCTTCACTTGAACCCTGGCACTGAAAAGAGCCGTGGACACCTAGGGAGCCAACTGGAGCGCAAAGCAGAAACCCCGCTAATGATTAAGAAGAACGCCAAAGGCATCAGCACGATGTATGCTACGCATGCAAGGAAAGCACACTTTCCCGACAGCGAGGGCTTTTCTTTCCAGTGGAGTGATGATGCGCAAATGCACCTCTCGATCACTACTGAGGAACGCAATCAGGCGCGTGATGAAATCAGACGCAACAAAGCCGCAGACGAAGCCAACAAGATCATGGCGGGACTCGATGCAATGAGTTACACCGACCTTTGCCAATCTATCGAAAAAGGGGCGGAAGTAAAAGAGCGAGCTGCTAAAAATCGCGTCAAAGAGTGGCAGGAAATGGGCATAATAACCAAGCTAGCAAGCGGGCTTTACACGCTCAAAAACTAGTGCAAAAAGCCTAACGAAAAACAGCATGAGATTTGCACCAACTTTCACCCTCGAAAATGGCAACGAGTGCAAAACCGCACAAATCGCCGCAATCCTATATTTATCAATGAAAATCAAACTTAGTGCAATGGTGCAAAAATGGTGCAAATCAAGTGCAATCTTCACCCGCGCAAGTGTGGTAGTGCAGGAGTGCAAACGCCTATATATAAGGCGTTGCACCTTGCACCTTGCACCGAGACACAAAAACAAAGCCAAAACATCATCAAGAAATGAAAGACCTTTTCCCCGCTATACCTAGCAGAAAACAACCACCACCGAAGCCAAAGAAGATCGTTCGCATTGCCCTTGGCGAAAGTGCATCGCAAGCCCTCGATGAAACGGGATTGCCAGCGTTCGCAATTGCAGGTTGCGAGCGACACCCCAACAAGCCTCGCAGATGGGTGATCTACCTTGCAGAGCTACGCAACCCCGCAGCAATGCAGGCAATCGAAATCATGAAAACCGCCGCAGAAAATCAAACACCCGCTTCATGAAATCAAACACTTGTTTCAACATCGCCCTAGCAATTCACTTCATCGTCGAAATCCTGCGCATGCTTTGACGTTTGGCACTGGTCACACTGACACGGCGCGAACCGCTCACAACGAGGCGCGCAGCCTCAGGAAATGGCATGCGGTAATTTTTCGACACCATCGGAAAGATGCATGGAATTTTCTGACAAACAAGCATTTGACGAGTGGCAGCAAAACCAATTCGCAGACGACGACCTCGAACAAAGTTTTTGCACCGACACAGCACGCGCCTTGCTTTCTGCGATTGTCAGCAATGACCACCAAGGAAAAAGCAAGTGGCAACGGGCAGCGCGCAGATTGGCAGTCCTAGCACATTTCCTTGACGCCTCAGACTGTGGACGCCTCACCCTAACCGAGCTTACAGAGGAATTGACGGCATCAGGGATTAGCACCACTAAGGCAACATTATCGGCACTCAATGTAAGACTCAAGGACTCGACAGGATTTACCCGCACCGAAAAATCAAATAGGGCGAGGGAAATTTATTCTAAACGAGCGTTTGAAATCTGGCAGCGGCGGAAGGGTAGCACCGCAAAGCGTTGACGATCAACAGGATACCCCCTTATGGGAACCCTACGCCACGCAGGATCCTCGGGGTGTTGGCTTCATCGCGGGTTGTCTTTATGTCATTTTTTTTCAGGTGCTGCGGGAATGCCTCCGACACAAACCCCGAAACCATTGATAAACAAGGCTTTGCGCTCGAAATTAAGCAAATATTTGAGCAACTTTTTTTGACACAAGTCACAGGGCATGGCGGCAAAAGTCACAATCGAAAAGCTGGCTCTCTGCTATGGGATATCGCAGCAGACCCTCCGCGCTTGGCGGCATCGCACAGGACTAAAGACAAGAGACTTTCTGGATCCGTGCAAAGTATCAGGCGCGCTTGTTGAAACTGCCGTAAATCACTCACCAAGGCTCGAAAAACTATGCGACCCGCAAACACGGAAACTGATCGTGGAGCGGATCCAACTCATCATCAAATCATCATGAACAAACCAACCCTAAGCGCAAAGCTAGCGCATGCCTTGGCGGAAATTGCCAAGCTTAAAAGCAAGTTGCGAATCGCGACAGCAAAACCGCTGGCAATCACTCCGAAGCCATTGCTCCAATCATCACCCATTCATGAGCAATACGCTCAGATCAAAGATCCCGCGGAGAGGCGGCAATTTCGCCAGATTCATTGGCGCACCCTAACAAAAACCAAACAATAGAAAAAACTATGTCAAACATCAACCTAGAACGGGTCAACCCCATCGAAAATCTCAAGATCGAAATCGATCTTGCCGCCGAGCATAAAGCCGCCATCGCTCAGGTAATGGCCGTGCTTGGTGCCTTACAAAATCGCAAGGCCGATTGCCGTCCCGACAATATCAAGAGACGCGCACAAACTGCCGCCGCGAGGTTTGCCGCTGGTGAAATCACGATTGACGAAGCATTGGCCGCCGCAGCACTCTCAGGCGTTGACGACACTGGATGCAGACGCATCGCCGAAGCTTTGCAAACCGCGATTTTTTTCGCAGAACGCGAAGCCCAAGCCGCCGCAGCTCCGACCGTCATTGCCGCATTTACGCTCCGAACGGATGAACTTCGCAAACGCACGGCCGCGATCGAAACCAGCGAGCAAGAAAATGCTGAAATCGCAGGCATCGAGTTCCAGCCATCCGAGACAGCAAAGCGCATGCGCAGCACGTTTGAACATTCGCTCGAAAGACTCCGCGCCATCCGTGATCGTGGTGAATTGCCATCGAAGGCAGAATTGAGATCATTGGCAGAATAAAAGTTTCGCATCAGTTTCTCATCGCTGGATGCAACCCGCAGGCACTCGATCCCTGCGGGTTTTTTGTGACTTGGTGCCACAATTCGGGCACTGCGTGAATAATTCGGGCACTATTTGGGCACCGAGCTTTTTTTGCTAAGTTTATTTTATCGTTAGAGATTAACAAAAAACTTTTATTTCATAAGGAATACCACCGGCCGGACTCGAACCGGCACGCCCGTAAGGACAACGGATTTTAAATCCGCGACGTCTACCAATTCCGCCACGGTGGCATTAACCTAACTTTCTGACCTTGATTGATGTTGATCGCAGAAGGCGCGGGAAAGTAGCGGAAATTCGCACTCTTCGTCCAGCAGAATCATCCGATGCACAAAAATATTTCCACCAACATCGATTACGGGCGTTTCTGAATCGCTTCTATCGCATTGCGGAAACTAGTCTGCAATTCGAGGTCTGCATTGATCTTCATCGCAGCTTCCAGTGCCTCGACGGATTTGGGGCCACCGACGCGTGCGCAGATGCGCGCAGCCGACATTCTCTGGCGGTTTTCACCTTCGCACAAGTGCTTGATGATGTAATCTTCTGCGGGCGCACCACTTTTGGCATAAATAGCCTCCCATTCGACGGGGCCACCCAGCCACAACTGGTCCATAATCGGATAAATTTCAGCCTGAGGCCATTTTGTCAAAAATTCCACCGTCTCCACTGGCAGCGTTTTCATACTCACGTAGTGCTCTTTTGCCACTTTCATCACCCCCTCGGGCGCGCCGTCTTTACCATCACTCCACACGATCAATGCCTTGGAGAGATTGGTAAGCATTTCCTTATCCGCCATCGGCAAAAGATCAATCATGCGCTTTATCACGTCGTCGCGAGATTGCATCGGCTCAGCCAACGAGAGCCGAACCAAAGCCTCATTGATCCGGCGAATGTCCATTCCCTCCATTTCCATGAGGTTGAATTCATAAAAAGAGCCGTCTGACTTCTCTGTGAGCTTATTCATCGGACGCTCGGCAAAACGTTTGTTGTCGACCAAAACAGAGATGATTTGCAATTCGTTATCGGTCTGATCTACCTCGCCCATGCGCCCACACTGGCTGGCCATTTCCTCGAAGCTAATTTGAGGATCTACCAAGACGAGCAAATAGTGGCGTGGATTACGCGGATATAGGTGAGAGGCATCCCCCGCCCCACTCATGCGCATCAGGTAGCGTTCCACGATCTCAGAATTACTCTCCTGCAATCCTTTCATCCAGATGCCGATGACTTTGCGCTTAGTTCCAGCCTCTGCAAGCGCTGTTTTCATTGGGCCATAACCTACTTCCGCGCGCAATTCCCCCCGCTTTTCGTCGACTGGACTGAGAGGCGCGACATTACTGGCATCATCATCCAAGATCGGCTTGGAGCGAACCAATGCTTGCGAACCCTCTTTGAAATAAACTGGCAACAAGATCAAAGTAAGTGCTCCCATGATCGCGAAAATCCCAGCTTTAACCTGCGCCCGCGGGTTGGCATAGATAATCATGATCGCTCCGATGATTGCGGCAAATCCAGCAATCACCATGCGGCGATTCGCCGTCACGCCATCGAGCATTGCACCCTGCGCTCCAGCTAAAATCAACACCAATGCCGTAAGAATCATCATCGCCACACCGACAATACCAACTAGCACTTTTCCAAATGGAACGGGCTCGAATCGACCCATTGGCGGTGCCACCGCATACTCGGCAGTGTGCATATGACTCGGCGCAGAAAAAGCGGTATACGGCTTGCTTGCATACTGCACCAAATGCGGATCGCGGCGCTCACCAGGATAAAATTTCTTCTGCTTGACGAGCGAGTCATCGTTCAGGCGAAAACGATGTTCGCAGGCTCCGCATTCGACCATACGACCAGTCAAGTCATGGTCCACACTAAAGCGTTGGCCGCACTTGGGGCATCGAATTTGAATTTGCGAGGCATCGTGTTCAGGCATTGCGAAGTCAGTTTTTATCTGAAAATGATTCACTTTGCAATACCAAGCAATGCGCAATGCAATTTTTTCGAGCGAACGCTTGCCCCCTACTCCATTATCGTGCAGCATTCGCCCATGCATCCTGTCATTAAAGACCTTCTCATTCTCCAAGCGCGCGACCAGAAACTCTTGATCGTGCAACGCGATTTAGACCGAATTCCTCGCGATGAAGCAAGCGCTAATGATCAGCTAGGCGGCGATCAAAATGCGCTACAAAAAGCCATCGACGCCCTGCGCCAATGTGAAGTCGCCACGAAAAAAATCGAACTCGACATCGCCACCCGCCGTAACACCATTCTTCGTCTCAAGCAGCAACAATTCGAGACACGAAAAAATGAAGATTACACCGCTCTCGGTAACGAGGTAATCCGCTATACCAAAGAAATCGATGGCCTGGAAACCCAAGAGCTCGAGCACATGGAAATCGCCGATGGTCTGCGCGCCAAGGTCAAACAAGCCGAGGTGCAAGTCGCCCGCAGTCAAGCGCTTGTGAACGCAGACCTTGCTGATCTAACCACAAAAAAATCTCAACTTCTCCAACGCAAAGAACAACTCACCGCAGAGCGCATGACCCTCAGCACCAGCATCGATCCCGAGGTTTTGCCACTTTACGATAAGCTGATGAAATCCAAAAATGGTTCCGCTGTGGTGCAAGCTAGCAATGGAATGTGTGGTGGCTGCCACATGAAGCTCGTACCGACCACCTTGGTCAAAGTCCTCGCTGGGGCAGAAATTACCCAATGCGAAAACTGCGGGCGCATGCTCTATCCTGATTGAGTTTTGCAAATTAGTCATCGGAGAATCATGGCAACTCACCTTGTCAGTCAAGCTCGTGAGAAAACTTTGACCAACACATCACAGCCCGCTGCACTTCACATTTCGTCCCCCCTGCGCCACATTGATCTCCGCTACTGGACACATCTCCCACGCCTTCTGTAGCATCGATCTCCGTTACTGATTACATCACCGCCGACTTCCGTCACATCGCCCTCCGCTACTGGACACATCAGTCCCGACTTCCGTCACATCGCCCTCCGCTACTGGACACATTGCCCCCGTCTTCCGTCACATCCTTCACCACAGCAGAAAGATTGCTAGTTATGTAAAATAATACCGTCCTAGCAGAAAATGATCAAACTCCCTTATTGCCAAAATGCATCCATTAAGCTATTCCTAGCCATGAGATAGAATCAACAACACTCTATCCCTCCCAAACAAGGGGGAATTCGATATTCCGTTAAA
>DBCO01000033.1 GCA_002293145.1 Akkermansiaceae bacterium UBA956
GTGATTTGTTATTGGTTGATCACAGAATCTCTGCGTCTCCGCGTCTCTGCGCGAGTCATTTCTTCATCAATGATGAGTTCTATCAGTGGAATTCAGTGGCTGCAGTTGTTGATAAGCCCGTTTCTCTGGACTGAGCACATTGCGGAGAGTTTCTGACCTGACCATTACTTTCAGTTTCACCCACGATCACCTTTTATCCTCGAGAAAAAAAAGACAGAGATTGGACCTTGAAGTTCGATGATTTGAACCGAAAAGAACAACTGCATCGATTCCCCGGCTGATCAGCTCGATCCGCCACCTGTCAGGCACTAAGCATCGAGCATGATTGGGGGCACTCCAGCCATTTTTTTCTCGATCACTCGCCGCAACGCATCACGCCAATCAACGATCGGGCGCGGCAGATGGGACGATAATTTCGCGGAATCCATCGCCGTATGAATCGGACGCCGCGCGGCCCATTGGCTCATCTCCGTGATCGATTGCGCATGCACGCATGCTCCCGGTGCCAGCCAGCCACCTGCTTGCAATGTTTCTTGCACTGCGATGGCCAAGGCATACCAAGACACTGGCTCTCCTGCATGGCAGCCGTGCCAAATCCCCCCCGGTGAACTCGTGCTCAGCCATGACACCCATTCGCAAAGATCATCAAGCGCAGTAGGGATCGACCATTTATCGCTAACGGCCCGCACCGATTGCCCAGCGAGCAATTGCGCCATCACTTGATCGACAAAACCTGGCCGCTCACCGCCATAGACCCAAGAAACTCGAAGCACGCTCGCAAGCCCAGGTGCATTTTTCAGAACTCTCTGTTCCCCCGTCAATTTGCCCCGACCATACACCGTGCTCGGCTCCGCGCACTGACTCTCGAGGCGCTTGCCTGCATGGTCACCGGCAAAAACATAATCCGTACTAAAATGAATCATGCGCACTCCGCGAAGCTGCGCGATTTCCGCCATCACCGCAGGAGCATCCGCGTTGATTCGCTGCGCCAATTCCGGCTCGCGTGCGCATTGATCCGGCGCCGACATCGCCGCCGGATTGATCAAACAATCAAGCTCTTGATCTAACAAAAACAAACGCAAAGCATCAAGATCAGCAAGATCAACTTCTGCTCGGGTGACAGGTATTACCACATCGCCGCGCTGCAAAAAATATCGGCAGAGCGCAGAGCCCACGCGTCCGTTTGCTCCCGTGATCAGTAGCTTCACAGCAATCCTTGCTCACGCAATTCTGCATCCACATCATCCATGCCTAGCGCACCAGCCTCTCGGATCGAACGCAGACGACGTGCCGCACCGCGTTTGGTGTTCGGAGCATTGATACGCTGGCGAATTTCGCCTACGGTGAAAGGTGTCAGCGCGGCGATGCCCAGTGCCAACAGGCCAAATGCGAGACCTCGACGAGCTCCGCGATGCATCATTTCACCTAACAACAATCCCGCCGCAGTTCCTACCAAAGCAGGTGCCACCATCGCGGTATTATCAGTCCAGTCACGCGTGTTTTGCTCGTTGTGCATGCGCAAATCATAGCAAAATTTTTCTGCGGATGCAATCGGAAGTCGCAAGAAATCACCCATTTGCCGAAAAACCTCGTAAGCCGATGATTCTCAATACGAAAGACATCACAAATCGTCAAATCAAAGAAATTGAAAAAAAACATTGCCACCAACTCCTACTTCAGCTTATCTTCCCGCCCGCAAGCAACAGCAAGCGCGGTTAGCTCAGTGGTAGAGCACCACCTCGACACGGTGGGGGTCACTGGTTCGAGACCAGTACCGCGCACCATTTCCTCTTTTGGAGAGATTGGACTCTAAACGGTCAGACATAAAACGGTCAGACATAAGAGATAAGACTTGCAGTATATTGTTTATACAATGACTACGATTTGGTCGATAGTGAATCTCTGAAATATCAAAGCCAATTGACGCTAACTTCAAGTAGCTCCTAATATCAATGAGTTCAGAATTTTTTCATTCTAGCTCATTTTTTACCGTAGGCCTCAGTCTATCAGAGGTTCGAATTGACTAAAATCTAAAATCTTTTTTCCGAACTTTGCGTTTTTACGGCCAAAAAATACACAGCACGGTGGTGCCCACTTCAAGGTGTCGGCACAGGCTCGCTGGCGGGAGTTTTGAGATCCTTCAGCAAATGAAAGAGCTCGCTGTTCGTGGTGAAAATCGCCGTAGTGTCTGACTTGAGAGTTTTTGTGTAGGTGTCCAGCGTTTTGATGAATTGATAAAAATCTGCTGCCAGTGGACTGCTGTTGTAGGCATCGGCATAAATCTGCGTCGCCTTGGCATCGGCTTTGCCTCGGATTTCTTGCTCTTTGCGATATGCCTCGGATTTGATTTGAAGCAAATCACGCTCCATCCGACCTTGGATTTTTGCTGCCTCTCCATCCCCCTCGGAAATATAGCGTGAAGCGATCTGACGGCGTTCACTTTCCATGCGGTCGTAGATTTTTTGAATCACTCCGGCTTTGTAGTTGATGCGCTTGAAGCGGACGTCGATGAGCTCGATCCCCCAAAGCTTCGCCTTCGGTTTCGCTGCGGCGAGGATTTCTTTGTCGAGCGCATGTCGTCCATAGCGAATCGTCGGAAGCACGCCGATTTGACCGAGTTCACTTTGGATTTCTTCGGAGGGCACACTCTTGCGCGCCTTGTCGCTGCGAACGACTTCGATCAAATCATGCTGCGCAATCACACTGCGCGTGGCACCGCCAATCGCGTCGTCGAGTCGCGATTGTGCACTGCGTTCATCGCGAAGGCTCTCGAAATACTTTTGCGGATCGGCAATGCGCCAACGCGCGAAGTTATCGACTGTGATATAAAGCTTGTCTCGCGTCGGCATATCGGACGCCGGTCCATCCCATTCCAACACACGCTTTTCGATACGGTTCACCGTTTGGATGAATGGCTTTTTGAAATGCAAACCCGCTTCGTTTTTCTGCGGATCACTGTTAATAGGTAGCCCTACTGGCTTGCCAAACTCAGTGATGATTACTTGCTCCCCCTCGTTGATGGAGTAGGTGCAGGAAAAGAACAACACGAGCAACAGGGCGATGATCGGAGCAAAAAAGGTGGAGAAGAATTTTTTCATAAAAAATTAGCGTTTCGTGTTAGCGGGGGTGCCGAGATTGAGCAGTGGCAGAAACTGCTTCGCATCTTCATCGATGATGTATTTGTTGCCGAGCGCGGGCAGCACCTCGTTCATGGTTTCGAGGTAGAGTCGCTGCTTGGTAATGGCGGGTGCTTTTTCATACTGCAGCAACAAATCGCGGAAGCGCGTGACATCGCCCTCGGCCTCGTTGGTGCGTTGCAGCGCGTAACCTTCAGCAGCAGAAATTTGTTGCTCGGCGAGACCGCGTGCTTTAGGCACCTCCTTATTATACTGGCCATTGGCGATGTTGATGCGCTCTTCACGCTCTTGCTGCGCACGGTTCACTTCATCGAAGGAATCCTGCACGGGGCGCGGCGGATGGATGTTTTTCAACTGCACCTGCTCGATGCGGATGCCCATCTGATAGACCGACATCGCCTCTTGCAGTTTTTTCAAACAATCCGTTTCAATCTCCGTGCGCCCGTATGTGAGAACTTCATCTACGGTGCGATCGCCGATCACCTCGCACATCAGGCTCTCTGAAACATCGCGCAAGGTCGCGGCGGCCTCGCGCACACGGAAAAGATAATCCTTGGGATCAGAAATTCCATACTGCACCACCCACTCGACCTCAGCGGCATTCAAGTCACCGGTCACCATGTCGCGTTCTTCACTAGGCTCTTGCCCACCTTGGTAGTCGTTCGAGGCACCGGGAGTGATGAAGCCGAATTCGAGTTTCAACTGCCGACGCACTGGTATGATGGTCACGCGATCAATGAAAAATGGCATCTTGAAATGCAGTCCAGGTTCCGTTGTTTTTACATGCTTGCCAAATCGCTGAACCACACCGACGGACTCGGTGTTCACAGTGTAATAGCTAGTGAAGAGGGCAATGAGCGCGAAGATCACGATGGGGATCAGGCTCAATTTTCCTAGAAGGCTTCGCGCGATGACAGCGGGTGTGATGCGGTCGCCTACATCGATTTGTTGAAAAGGTCTCATAATCTCGATATTGTAGTCTTGTGAGGCGAATGAGCAAGTGGAAACGGAGCTGCTGTTTGTAACCGCTATGATCAGACCGGCGCGACTTTTTCCAACTTACCGCTCTGAATCGAACGATAAATGGCATCGACGACGAGCATATCACGCAGGCCTTCTTCACCGCTTGGGTGGAATTCCTTGCCGTCGAGAATCGCTTGCGAAAATGCCTCCATCTCTAACTGAAAGTGATCGACGTCAGGCATATCGAGATAGTTTTTCCCACCACTGCATGTGCCTTTCAGACCGCTGTAGCTGTAGGCTGGACCAAGGCTAAACTTACCGCGTTCACACACCGCAGTGAAGTCATTGTAGCCATTAAATAGATAGGTCGTGCAGCATTGGGCCATGCGTCCCGATGGAAACTTCATCTGCCAGTTCACCGTTTCATCGACCTCCGCAAACTTCACAGGATCCGTTTTGGTTTCGATCGCTGAAACCTCCGTTGGTTCCTCGCCCATCAACATGCGGCAGCTCTGCAAGGCATAGACGCCGACGTCCATCATGGCGCCGCCGCCCGCCAAGGCCTTGCGCAGTCGCCACTGCTTGGGATCGCCGCTTTGGAAGCCGAAGTTGGCTTGAATGTGCTTCACTTGGCCGAAGACTTTTTCCTTGGCCAAACGCACGGCTTCCACGTGATGCGGCACAAATTGGCAGCGATAGCCGATGCCTAACAGCTTTCCTGCTTCCTTACATGCAGCAATCATCTCACGGCACTCCTCCGCATCATTCGCCATTGGTTTTTCACAAAATACGTGCTTGCCTGCTTTGGCGGCGCGAATGACGTATTCCTTGTGCATCGAGTTCGGCAGCACAATGTAGACCACATCGATTGCGGGGTCCTTGATGATTTCATCGAAGCGCTCGTAGCTGTAAATGTGTGCTGCATCGATGCTATATTGCTTGCTCCACTTTTCCGTTTTGTCGGGACTACCGCTGACCAGGCCGGTGAGTTTCGCATTGCGCGTCTTGAGCAATGCGGGAGCGATCTGATGAGTGCTCAACGAGCCAAGCCCAACGAGGGCCCAACCAAGTTTTTTCGCGGGTGCTTTTTCTGAAGCGGTCTGAGCAGAGGCGAAAGCGCTAGCAAGACCAGCGCCGCAGAGGGTTTGAAGAAATGGTCGGCGTTTCATGGTTTTTTCGTTGGTGTTTTGGATTTATCAGTTGTTTTTTGGGAAAGAGTATCGGCTTGAGTTCGCGATCAATCAACAGAGCATGACGAGTTTTGTAACAGCAGCCTATTACGCTCGGCAATGCGGCTATGTGTCATGGATTGTAGCGCGTATGGCGGGAAAGACAAGCGGGCACCCCACACATTGCGATTTTGCCCTTTTCTTTTGTGATACCACGAGGCATGGTCACGCCAGTGAAGGAAACTGCTTCTGAGTTCGAGGTCTGGGCCGCCGATGTGATTTTCGGGCGGGCGCGGGGATTCCGTGCTTTCCTCACTCGACTTCTGCTGCGCGCTCTTTCCGGAATTTATCGGATGCTGATGCAGACAAGAAAATACTTGTTCTATCAAAATTACAAACAACGCTTTCACCTCGGTACCCTGACAATTTCCGTCGGCAATATCACCGTGGGCGGCACGGGAAAAACGCCAGTCGTCGAGCTTTTATCTCGAACCCTGCGCGAACGCCATCGCAACATCGCCATTCTCTCGCGCGGCTACAAAAGTAAGGCGCTCAACGAACCACAAAAATGGGAATCCACTCAAGAGGCGCCACTCAAGCCCAAGCAGCTGCCCAAAATTGTCTCCACTGGTCGAGCTATTTTGCTCGACTCCAAGTTCGCGGGCGATGAACCCTTCATGCTCGCCAACAACCTCCCAGGCGTGGCGGTCCTCGTCGATCGCGATCGCGTCAAATCTGCGCGATTCGCCATTCAGGAACTCGGTGCCGATACCTTGATCCTTGATGACGGCATGCAGTACCTGCGCATGGCCCGCGCCCTCGACATTTGCTTGATCGATGCCAATGCGCCCTTCGGCACCGGTGCGATGCTCCCCGCGGGAACCCTTCGCGAACCCAAGAAAAACCTGTGCCGCGCTCATTACATCATTCTCACCAAATCCGATGGCAGCGGTCACGCCGATCTCATCAAAAAAATTCGCCGCTACAATGCCACCGCGCCGATCATTACAACCACGCACGGGCCCAAGTATCTGGAAAACCTCTCGACCTTCGAGCAGGAGCCACTTGATTACCTCAAGGACAAACACGTCGCCGCGCTATCGGGCATTGCAGTGCCCGAAAATTTCGAAAAATCACTGGTCAAACTCGGCGCCAAGCTCGAAGTCAAAAAACGTTTTGCCGACCACTATCGCTTCACGGGGCGTGAGATCGCCGCCTTCACCCAACGCTGTCTCGAACGCGATATTGACATGATCGTCACCACCGAAAAAGACGCTGTCCGCTACCCGCGCCGCATCCTCGCCGAGGTGCCGGTTTGGTTCCTACGTATCGAAGTGGAAATACTCGATGGTCAAGAGCACTGGGATCACATGATCGATCATATTTGTCAACCTGCCGCGCACGGCAACTCCATTCTGCGTCACCGTATCGCCTTCACCGGCTGAATTTTTCTCCCAATCTAACATTTTTATGCTGCCATCCCTGCTCGGCCTAACCAAAGAAGAACTCGTCGCTCAGCTCGCGGAACACGAGCAACCAAGCTATCGGGCCGATCAAATCCTCGACTGGGTGTGGAAAAAACGTCCCGCATCGATTGAGGAAATGAGCAATCTGCCGAAACCACTGCGCGAGCACCTGCAAACGCATTTTTCGCTCTATCCACTCACTCCTGCACGCGAACTCGGCTCCACCGATACCACGCGTAAGATGCTCTTCAAACTCCACGATGGTCGCTACATCGAGAGCGTGCTCATCCCCGCGAACCCCGCGCTTTATGGCGGCCGCGCGGATCGCCTCACGCTATGCGTTTCCTCGCAAGTCGGCTGCGCCTATGCCTGCAAATTTTGCGCCTCAGGCCTAGCAGGATTCACCCGCAACCTCAGCGCCGCCGAGATCGCAGCACAAGTGTTACAAACAGAAATGCTCGCCAAGGATCGCATCGATAACTTAGTGTTCATGGGCATGGGTGAGCCGCTCGCTAACAGCAAAAACCTGATGCAAGCCATCGAGCTCATCACCTCGCCCTGGGGACTAAACCTCGGTGCCCGTCACCTGACGATTTCCACCTCTGGCCTTGTGCCGCAGATCCGCGAGCTCGCGCGCCATCCGCGCCAAATCCGCCTCGCCATTTCGCTGCACGGTGCCACCGATGCCGTGCGCGATCAAATCATGCCCGTGAACAAAAAGTTTCCCACCGCCGAATTGTTCGAGGCACTACGCGACTGGAACTCTAACAAAAAACAACATCTAACACTGGAATACATCCTCATCGAAGGCGTCAATGACGGCCTCGATCAAGCACGGATTCTCGCTACTCACGCCCGCAGTTTGCAGGCAAAGGTCAATTTGATTCCCTACAATACCGTGGAAGGATTGCCGTGGAAACGACCAGAAATTTCGCACTGCCAGGCATTTCGCAACATTCTCAGCAATGCCGGCGTCACTGCCACCTTACGACTCGAAAAAGGTCACGACATCGAAGCGGCCTGCGGGCAATTACGCCTCATCCAAGAGACTGAAGAAGGCATCATTTCACCCGTCGAACGCAAAGCGTAACGTCACTGGGTTGATTACTTAAACGGAACGGTGTTCGATTTCTCCTCAAAAAGATGAAGAATCAGCGTGCTCGATTGCGTCATGTGTGAGCGCGGGTCATAGGCTTGGAGAAACTGCTTGATCTCGTGTTGCAGGCGTTGGCAGTGTTTGTCGAATTTTTGCGTTCCGCGCAATTCCATCGTGCATTCACGGACCTGCAAAAAGCGGATTTCGTTCGCACCAGCCGAGCAGAGCTCATCGATCTCACGATGCAACATCGGGAACAACGCCAACTCAAAGGAGCAGTCATTTTCACGCAGCAAACGCAAAAGACTCACTTGCACTGGTGGCGCAAGCGGTCGCAGTTGTTGAGCGATGTTTTCGCAGCCGATGTGTTCTAACATGCGACGCATTTTCTCATAGAGCGCGGGCAACGGCAACAAGCGCAAGGGGCATTTGTTCTCCAAATAATGAAAAATTCCTTGGCAAATTTCGTCCACAAACGGAAAATCGTCGCGATCTGCTGCATGCATGGCCCGGCATAATGCATCACGCAACCACTGGGAATCGTAACACGATACCTGATGGCGGCCAACTTGGATGACGGGGCGGTTGCCGATGAGTGCGATCACGTAATTTTTTTCAGTTGTAGGGACGTTGGGGTTGGAGTTGGTAAGGAGATGAACGAATTATGGCTGTTGAACTTTGGGGACTGTTGATTTTTTTAAAGGAACCAAGGAAAACGTGATTCACTGATCGAGGAATGGGGACTACTCCTTGAAAAGTTTACGCTGGAGAGGGTCGCGCGCCGCGCGACGTTCCAGTGCCTGAATCTCGTTAATGAATTCTCCGACATTGTCAAACTGACGATAAACGGAAACGTAGCGCACGTAGGCGACGGGATCGATCGAGTGGAGTTTGTCCATTACCTTGGCACCAATCATGGATGATGGTACCTCGGACATGTTATCTTTGTGAAGCTCACTCAGAATTTCCTCGACAGCTCGATCAAGCCGGTCCATGTGTACGGGTCGTTTTTCGCAGGCCTTGACGAGCCCTCGGAAAAGTTTTTCGCGGTTAAGAGGCTCACGACTGCCATCTCGTTTCACCACGCGCAACTCGGTGCGTTCGATTGATTCATAGGACGTATAACGATAGTTACACATCATGCATTCGCGCCGCCTCCTGATGGTGGTGCCATCCTTCGACATTCGAGAGTCGAGAACTTTATCCTTCAGGGAGCCGCATTGAATGCACCGCATGAGCTTGGAAAAACGAGACGCGCAAGAATCACGAGAACATCTGGTAGTGTCAAACGGAAAAGTATGACAAATGTTGTACGTAGGCAAAATCAATGTTTTTCGGTCTACTAACTATCTAGTATTTCTTAAGTAAAATGCAAATCAAAAAAATACCCACCGCTGAAAGATGTCGCAGCGGATGAAATGGGACGGGGAAAACTCATCACCATCCATGATATCGCGGCGCGCAATATCCACCTCCGTATCCGTAGTCGCCACTATAATAACCGCCACGACACCTCGAGTCGCTCTTGTTGTGACTCAGGACAGCGCCCACCAAAGCAGCACCCACGACGATCGGCACAGCCGCCTCCGCCGCATTGCGCGGGTAGGCACCACTGCCATAACCCGCACCATAATAAGGATCGGCACAAGACGAAAACAGTCCGCAAAGAGCGACGAAAGCACCAGCAAGAATCCCATGTTTTTTCATAACACCCATTGAGACGGAGCCACGGCGAATTTATTCAAAAATACATACGCCACAGGAGAATGGTCTTGATTCCGCTGACGTTTCCAGCACACTACTGCCGCGCAACTGTTGCGCAGAACAGTACATGAAAGCACTCGTCAAAGCAAAAGCAGAGCCAGGGATCTGGTTGCAGGATATTCCCGAACCCGAAGTCGGACCTATGGACGCGCTCATTCGCATCCGCAAGACTTCCATCTGCGGTACCGATGTCCATATTTACAAATGGGATGCCTGGGCGCAGCGCACGATTCCCGTGCCGATGGCCGTCGGTCATGAGTTTTGTGGCGTAGTGGAGGCCGTCGGCTCGGGCGTAACGGATCTGCAAGTCGGCGATCTGGTTTCCGGCGAGGGCCACATTGTCTGCGGTCGCTGCCGCAATTGCCTCGGTGGTCGCCAACACCTGTGCCCAAACACCCTCGGTGTCGGCGTCAATCGCCAAGGCGCGTTTGCGCAATTTCTCTCGATTCCCGCGCGCAATGTCTACAAAGTGGACCCGAGCATCCCCGAGGATGTCATTTCCACCTTCGATCCCCTCGGCAATGCTGTTCACACGGCCTTGTCATGGAGCTTGGTGGCGGAAGACGTGCTAATCACGGGCGCGGGGCCAATTGGCTGCATGGCTGCTGCGGTGTGCCGCTTTGCGGGTGCTCGACACGTAGTTGTGACTGATGTCAATCCGTGGCGCTTGGAGCTTGCGAAAAAACTCGGCGCCACACGCACCGTGAACGTAGCCGAGGAGACTCTCACCGATGTCAAACGCGATCTGGGCATGAAGGAAGGATTCGACGTCGGACTTGAAATGTCAGGTCATCCTTCTGGTCTTCATGACATCTTGGAACACAGCTCAAACGGCGCAAAAGTTTCCTTGCTTGGCATATTCCCCGACAAGGTAGCAATCGACTGGGATAAGGTCATTTTCAAGGGCCTAATCATGAAGGGCATTTATGGACGCGAAATGTTTGAGACTTGGTATAAAATGAGCAGTATGATCCGCGCGGGGCTCGATATCTCGCCAGTGATCACACATCGCTTTCATTACACAGAATATGAAACTGCATTCCAAACGATGATCTCAGGTCAGTCCGGAAAAGTTGTGCTTGACTGGACGGACTGACAGTTTTCACATACGGTGTCTGTTTATCCAAAGATCTATTACATGTCCCTGTCCTTTCTTCCTGAAAAATTTCGCCCCATTTACGAGATCGATCCCGCTTTTGGCAAAAGCGCAGTTTATTTCTCCATGGAATTTGCCATTGATCAATCCTTCAAGATCTACTCAGGCGGGCTCGGCTTTCTCGCGGGCTCGCACATGCGCTCCGCTGCAGCGATGAGGCAGAATTTCTGCGGCATCGGCATCTTCTGGACCTGCGGCTACTACAACCAAACCCGCGGTGATGGCAGGGAAATGGCGGTGCAATTTCGCCGCAAGCACCCCGCCTTCTTGCGCGAAACCGGCATCGAATTCACTCTTCGGATTTTCGACCAAGATGTCCTCGTCCGCGCGCTCTACCTCCCCGGTGATGTTTTCGGCACCGTGCCGATGTTTTTCCTCACCACCGACGTTGATGGCAATAGCGCCTTTGGCCGGAACATTACGCAACGCCTATATGATCAAGACCACAATGTGCGCATCGCTCAATACATGGTTCTCGGTCGTGGCGGCGCTCGTTTGTTAGAAGAACTCGGTGTTCAACCCGAGGTATATCACCTCAATGAAGCACACGGAATTTCGGCCTTGTTCCGCTTGTATGAAACCTGCCGCGACAAGGAAGCCGTAAAGAAAAAATTCGTCTTCACCACCCACACACCAGAAGAAGCTGGCAACGAAAAAAATAACTTGCACGTGCTAAAAAAAGCGGGATTTTTCGGCTCCGTCGAGCTCGATGAAATCCGCGATCTGATTGATCTGCGCGATGATACCTTCAATCACTCCCTCGCCGCCTTACGCCTCTCGCACAAGGCCAATGGCGTCTCACGACTACACGGCGAGGTCTCGCGTGAGATGTGGAAAGATTACCAAGGAATTTGCCCCATCGATCACATAACCAACGCACAAAACAAAAAATACTGGGCCGATCCGATCTTGGAAAATGCCTGCCAGCATGGTGACCTCGACACCTTGCGCCGCCGCAAACGCGAAATGAAAGAAAAGCTTTTCCGCATCGTCGCCGATCAATCCGGTAAGCTGATGAACCCCGATGTGCTCACCATCGTTTGGGCCCGCCGTTTTGCAGGTTACAAACGTGCCGACTTGATCACACGCGAGCGTAAGATGTTTCGTGAGTTGCTCAACCGTACTGAGCAGCCGATCCAAATCATCTGGGCCGGCAAGCCTTATCCGTTCGACTACTCGGCCATTGAGACCTTCAATCACTTGATCAATCTCACTGCGCCGAATCCGAACGCCACGGTGCTCGTCGGCTATGAACTGGAACTCTCGCGCGACCTAAAAAACGGCAGCGATGTTTGGCTGAACAATCCCATCGTAACCCGTGAGGCCTCAGGCACCTCAGGCATGAGCGCAGCGATGAATGGCTCGGTGAATTTCTCTACCTGGGATGGCTGGATCTGCGAGTTTGGCAAAGATGGCGAAAATTCCTTCATCGTCCCGCCCGCCGAGCCACAGCTCAGCCCCGATGCGCGCGATCAGGCAGATCTGATGAACCTCCATCGCATTCTTAACGAATCGATTTGCCCAAAATACTACAATTATAGTAACGACTGGTGGCGTATGGTATTGCAATCGATGAACGACGTAGCGCCTTACTTCGATGCCGATCGCATGGTGCGAGATTACTACGAAAAAATCTACGCGTAATGCACGAGCCTAATCGCGTGGCAGCAGGCTCTTAATCTGCTTCCACGCCTTGACAATGATCACGATGAGTACGATCAAGGCAAGAACATCAACAATCGACCCATACGCCTGCATGAGTGGTGAGGTTTCCCCTTTGAACACTTCACCCGTAATCCATTTCACCGTCATCGCAAAAAGCATCAGCCCATTGCCTACGATGAGCGGATACATCCAAAAGCGCGGCGAAGAATAGCCCTTCTCCTTAGTCGCTTTGTGAAACATTAAAGCAGCAAAGATCGATAAAATGACAAAAGTCAACATAGGCGATACATAGCGCTTACAATCTCGGTCGTCAATGACTGTTGCACTAACAATCAAGACCAACCTAAGCCCACGATTTCAATCGCGGATAGGCTCCTGAATCCCATATCACACGACGCTTCAAATAACGCACAACCGAAACACTGCGCATTGTGCATCAGCAGAATTAACTCTCAGACTTCCACCCTCAAATCCCTAGCCGACCACAGCGTAGCTGCCACTGCTTCTGCCGATCCACGCATTTTCCTAGCACCATCTTTTCGCTTCCCTCCAAAACGCTCACGTGCCTGCGCGAAGGCTTCATTCACAAACATCTTACTACCAATCACCGCACCAGCCGTGAAATAGCGCACCCGATGCCGCAGCATCGCCGCCATTTCCATCTCTCGCAGCACCATCTCATCATCCTCTTGCTTGACCGCATTCCCATCAGACTTAGCTCCTCGTTGCAGCGATTTCTCCGTCACCGCAGCTAAGCGCTTTTTCTTCTCAGCCGCTACCATTTCCCCTGCTCTGCCCGCTTTGCGCTCCAGCGCCACACCTAACAATTTCCGATATACCCGCGCCACTTCCTGCCACTTCTCCGCTTCAAATCCTACGCCCTTGTGGCTCATGCAAGCCCTAACAAGTCCCTCGCGCGCTTTTTTGCCACTGCCCTTCGCGCCGCCGCCCACCGCTTCCCCGTAGCTACTCCACCGATACTCCGCCGGCTCAGCAACCATTCCGGCACGAACCGGATTGAGATCGATGTAAGCGGCGATCATCCGCGCTGCGATGCCGCTTTCCACAATGACACTTGTGAAACGATCCTCCCATAGCGTGCCCTTGCGTTCATGATTTCGATTGTACCATCGCGTCATCCGCTGCATCAGCGTCCGCATAAACTCACTCAAATCGTGCATCCGATAAGTATATCTTCCATGAATCGCTGCCACCAAATCCGCCCGGCCCTTCTCCCTCGCAGCCCTAAGCTCCTTTTCAACACCATCCACCAAGCCCTCACTGTATAAGGAACGCAGCCTCTTCAGTAAGTCCTCATCGTTAATCCCACCTCCTGGCATCGGCGGAACTTCCAGCAGAATGTGAGAATGATTCGACATGATGCAATACGAAAGAACACGGCACCCCGTGAAATTTTCCATCATCCGCATGATCATACGAAACTGTTCACGCTCGATGTCTCCAAAGATAAATCTCCGATCCACCACACGCGACACGCAGTGATAAATCGCAGGTTTTTCCCGCGAATCCTTCCAAGGTGCCAACCAACGCTTACTCATAACGCCCTTATGCTACACGAAAAAACTCAACACGCAAGGGCTTATTTTACTATTTCTGCGGGAAACTGTTTAGTTTCGGCTATCACTGCGATTTTTTTCACATCATCAGGCTTCACCGCTCCCTGCACCACAAACTGAAAATGCGCGCTGTGCCACGTCTCACAATCACCCGCGAGGCCGACGTTTTGCAAAGTCACCGCACGCGGCGCAACCAATTTCAGCTGAGCCTCTGCCGCCGTGACTAACATCAGCAGCAGGAAAAGCAGGACACACTTTTGAAAGCATCGACTCATACGATGAGAGTAAAAGCATTCACCTCATCATGCAATGCGAATCCTCACGCGAGACCCTGTTGTAGGCGATTCAAAAAAATCATCCTGCGTCGAGATCACCACCCACTCTCCAACTTCTTGGTAAGATCCAATCGAGGGTGGTTTTTCTTGAAGTCCTCGCGAGTGATGCCTTTGCCTTTGTTCATGGCATCCATGTAGTGCAAGCTCGCAAACATACCGTGCAGTGCGCCGAGGATGTCAGCGGTGTGGCCGGTCTCGCTGATGGTGTGCATGTTGCGGATCGGGAAGCCGATGCTGGTTGCCACGCAGTCGAAGCCCGCGAGGGCCGCGCCCATGGCATCGGTGCCCGTATCGCGACCAACAACGGCCGTTTGCACGGGAATCTCGGCCTTTTGACAGGCTTCCATGATGAGCTGATTGAGGTAAGGCGTAACGATCGAACCGACGGTGAGCGCGAAACCTTTGCCCATGGCCTCAGGGTTCATGCGTTTGGCTCCGAGGTTGGGTGCCGCGAGATAATCGTGACCGACATCGGTGCCGATCAGCACATCAGGTTTGAAATCTCCGGCGAGAGCCGCAGCGCCAAATCGTCCGATCTCTTCGTGGGTGGCGATGGACAACAAAACGCGCAGATTTTTCAGCGGACTTTCGGCGAGTAAGCGTCCCAACTCCGTGACCATGAAACAACCGAGGCCGTTGTCGAGGTAGGCACCATAATAGGTATCAGGGCTGAAGCCGCGTTTGATCGGGCGATTCAGAATGATCGGGTCTCCTGCCTTGACGCCTAATTTTTCCAAGCGCTTCTTGGCTTTTTCGCCGTGCATTTGCAATTCGAGGTAGATCGAATCAGGCGACAAGCCTTTATCCCCAGAGCGCTGTGACGGCTCGCTGAAATGGATCGCGCCAATCGCCTCGATGGTGCCACCTTCGAGGCGACGCCAGTTGCCCGGTTTTTCTGGTTCCTCGCTGAAAAGTAGGACCTCATGACCGACAATCACGTTGGGTAAAAATGAATCTGTGTTGATGTAAATTTTTCCATCCTCCGAAATGCTGCGAACCTGCATGCGGATTTTATCGGCATGACCGATGAGCATGATGCTAGGCCGTGTGGTATCACCGGGATGCGTATCGAGCACCAATCCCGCATGGCCCTTGAAGCGATGGATCGCCCAGCCCTCATGCATGTATGCACGCATCATTGGCTCGATCACCCCTGTGGACATGGCTGCCTCCATGCCGATCGGACTGGGTGCAGCGAGAATCTGACGCATGCGCTCGAACTGATCTTCTGGCATGCTTATGGTCCAGGGTTTGGTTTTCGCGGAGGATTTTTTCGGAGAAGATTTTTTCGTAGCCATGGAAGCAGTAAATTTGTTAAAGTATTGCGGAAATTAGCGTTACGAGCTGATCCGATCAGAACCGCTGGTGAAATCAAGCGGAAAGAAAGTTTGGTAGCTCAAAAAATTCTCCTCATCACGCGAGAGATTGCAGATGATCTTCTTTTTGGGTTGATCAATGATTTTGGCATTGCTTGTGGTAATGGCAGTGGCTAGAAGAAATGTGCCTAGAAATGGGCATGATGGGGAAGCTCTATGGATAGAGCAGTAAATTGATGGGGAAGCTGGTGTGATTCCAGCGCGGTACCGCCACTGTGATTTGCTCTTGGCAACAGGAGGAAAAAGTCAGATCGCCAGCCTAATCATTGGATCGAACGACCTGCGGAGTTCAGGTTTGTAGAGCAACCATAGATGAAAAAAAATAGAACGCCCTTAAGGGTGAAGAGTCGGCGTGCTGTCGTGGCACGTGGTGTTTCATGGATCGCGTCGATCAGCGTTTGTTCACTCGGCGTGATGCATGCTGAGGTGGAAACGGAATTAGACGAGCTGATTGTTTCTGCTGTGCGTATGCCGCGGGAACCAGCTGATGTGACCGCGGCGGTGAGCCAGCTAGATCCGGAGGAATTGGAAAAACGCGGGGTATTTACCTTGCGCGAGGCCTTGAACGAATCTCCTGGCGTGATCGCAACTTCCACGGGCGGAGAAACGGGAGCTCTGGGCTCGCTGTTCATTCGCGGCACGAATACGGCGTATTCGCAGTTGGTGGTGGACGGGATGCGCTTGAGCGATTCTACCACGCCCATGGGCAGCATGCTCGGGGCCTCGCGGGTGTTTGACCTCGGGCGGATGGAAATTTTGCGCGGTGCGCAAGGCGCGGCCTACGGAGGAGAATCAATCGGCGGCGTGCTATATTTGGAAACGGCGCGCGGTGTTGGTGATCCAATCGGCACGTGGTTTGCGGAAGCGGGATCGTTCGATTCGTTTAGCTCTGGACTGCGCTACCAAGGCACCGAAAAGGGCCTGTCGTATTTCCTCTCGGCAGGCTATGAGGAGACGGAGAATGATTTTCCGAAGCAGGATTTTAACCAAGCGAGCACTGCGCTGCGGCTGGAACAAGACATCGGCAAAGAATGGCAACTCGGCGTTACGTATCGCGGTGTGGATGCCTTTTACAACAATCTTGGCAACTCCGATGATCACCTCGATGCATCGCTCGTGACCTTGTATTTGCAAGGAAAAATCACCGATGCCTGGCGCTCGCAAACATTACTCGGATTCCAGCAAGAGTTTTACGACAGTGACTCGCAGTACGGAAACTACGGCACGGACATGCGGGCGACGGCACTATCAAGCGATCACGATCTGACCTTGCGCGAGAACCTACATCTGCTGTGGGGTGTTTTCGGGCATCGCAGTGATTTCCAAAACACCATCGGCACGGATGCGGAGCGCGATCGCTACGGAGCCCATGCCGCCCTTGAGTGGAAACCGCTACCTACGTGGCAAAATTATGCGGCGCTGCGTTGGGAAGACTATGCCGCTTATGGCGAAGAAGAAACATGGCGTCTAGGCACTGCGTATGAAATCAAGTCGACACAAACGATTGTGCGGGCAGGTATCGGCACATCGTTCCGCGCACCAAGCTATCTGGATATTTTCGGGTCCTCGTATGGAGTGGGCAATCCCAATCTCCGTGCTGAATCAGCGCTGGGATGGGACATCGGCATCGAGCAACGTATCGACGATGATCACCGAATCGAGCTGACGTTTTTCCGCAACGAGATTGAAGATCGCATCGATTCCTTTGCCGATCCACGCCCCATTAACTTGGCTGGCGAGGCTGTGAGTTCGGGCCTTGAGCTCGGTGCAAAAGGTCGATTTTTCCATGAAAATGTCAGCTATCGCTTGGCTCTGACGTATCTCGACAAAAGCTTAAGCGATCAGCCGCGCGAGCATTGGCAATCGGGGCTGGATTGGCAAGTCACGCCGCTGTGGCAACTGGGAGTAGGACTTCACGCCCTGAGTGATCACTCGTGGGGTGGCAGCCCAATCGATGGCTACGCGATCTGCAGATTGCATACCAACTACCAGGTGCGAGAAAACATCCGCCTTCACGCGCGATGGGAGAATTTTACCGATGAGGAATATTTCCTGTCAGACTTCTATGGCGATGCCATAGTTGGTGCAGGCTCGGCGCTCTATGGCGGCGTGACGGTGGAGTGGTAGGAAGGCATAAGATTTTCTGACATCAGACATAAGATCCTCATTGGCATTCACTGCTGGTGGGGATTTTTGTTTTCAAGTGATCGCTAGGGCGTTAGCCTGCGAGTGTGCACTTCGGGGATCGCAACTCAGGAATCAAATGGCTGACGTTTTTAGGCGCTTCGGCTTTGTTAGGTCTTGCGATGATTCCGCTATGGCAACGTTTGGTGATGGAGATTAGCGAGATCGTAATCGGCAAGCAAAGCAAAGGGTTGCTGTTAGAGCTGGCCCGAAGTTGGGAAGGATGCGAGTTGGTCGATTTTGGTCGATTTTCTATTCTGATCGCAGCCTTACTTTTGCTATCGGTTTTTTGGTCAAGCATGGCGAGTGGTGTGTCGATGATGAAGATGCAGGATCGACCGTGGCGACTTCTGGTTCTAGGTTATGGGGCATCGATTACACGCTCGATCAGGCTGCGGCAGAATCCCACGGCAACGCGTGATTTTTGCTGGGGCTTGATGATGCCGCTGCTCCTCATCGGCTTAGCCTGTGGCTATGCTCGTTGGCGCGGTTGGGCCGAGCCAGGTAATCGGGTAATTTTATTCAGCATCGATTCGGGCATGAGCTTGCTACGTTGGTGGGCGTTCTCAATTATGATCGAAATTTTTCTGCGAGGCATCACGCTGGGCTTGTTGCTGCGGAGTTTCGGCCCGATCACTGCAATTGGGTTGAGTACTTGCATTGGATTCATCGGCAGTTCATGGCAAGTGCCCGTGGGCTGGACAAGCGCAGAAATTGTGAGCTATGCGAAGTTGGTCACCCTGGTTCAATCCATGACACAAACTGCCATCGAGCCGTTGCATGTATTGATGTGGGGGCTACCAACTTTGCTAGGTGGACTGGTCCTGGGCATGGCCCGCTATCGCAGCGCATCGTTGTGGTTGCCCATCGGGCTGCACATGGGCTTTATCGCCGGGATCTTTGTAGCGACGAAATGTTTCACTTGGGAAAAACTGGGACATCACCAAGGCTGGATGGCCCTCGTGCTCGCATGGTTCATCGGCCTGTGGGTTTGGCGATTCACGGCGCACTCCCCTCAACGCAGCCACCCGACATGAACCGTGCGTATTTTTCCTCCCGCTGGCAGAGCATTTCTGCGCGATTGCTCGACATGGTCTATCCGCCATCGTGCGAGCTGTGCGAGGCGCCGCTAGTCGGTGGCCGCTACCTTTGTGAGGACTGCCGCCGCAAGCTGCCTCGCGTAGCTACTCCCTTTTGCCAAAAATGCGGCGAGATGTTTGAGGGCAACATCAGCACCGCCTTTCTGTGCCCAAATTGCACCGATCTCGATTACGCTTTTTCGTTTGCGCGACCTGTATTGCTCAGTAGCGATGCCGCACGGCACTTGGTGCATATTTTCAAATACGGCAGAGCGATTCATCTTGCTCGCGAGCTCGCGCTTCTCGCTGCCGAGGCCTTCGATGACCCACGGCTTCAACGCGCACTTGCCGAAAAATGGACCCTCGTTCCCGTGCCTTTGCACTGGGCGCGCAAGCAGCATCGGCATTTCAATCAATCCGAAGAAATCGCCCGACATCTCGGAGAAATCCTCGGTTTGCCGATGATTCCCGTCTTGAATCGCGTTCGCGCCACTCCGACCCAGACCAATCTCAGCCGCAAACAACGCCTACAAAATCTGCGCGGCGCAATTCAAATATCCGCCCGTGGACGCCGCTGGATCGAGGGCGGCAAGGCTCAGGGGGTGATTCTTATCGATGATGTTTTCACCACTGGCGCCACGGTGCAAGAATGCGCCGAAATCCTGCGTAAGAATCTCCCAGAAAACATAGTTGTCGTAACCGTCGTGAGAGGCTAAGCTCTCCCCACGCGGAGCCCTTCTCCACGCACCGAACCACTCACCGATCATGGGAATTTTCGATAAACCACGTCTCCGTCCTCAGGAAAAACGCGACGACATGCCCGAAGGCATGTGGACGAAATGTCCGTCCTGCGACGCCATGTTGCACCAGCTCGATCTGAAGCAAAATCTCAACGTGTGCCCACCCTGCGGCCATCATTTCCTCCTCGGCTCACGCGAGCGTATTGCCACTCTGGCCGATCCTGGAAGCTTCGAAGAGCTCGATGCTGAACTCGTTTCCGCCAACCCGCTTGGATTCGCCAACTACCCGCAAAAAATCGAGCAACAACGCGCCAGCTCCGAGCTTAATGACGCCGTCATCACCGGACGCCTTACCATTCAGGGTTCACCTGCCGTCATCGCTGTGATGGATTTCAAATTTTTCGCCGGTTCCATGGGCTCTGTCGTTGGAGAAAAAATTACCCGCGCCATTGAAGTCGCTATTGCCGAAAAACGTGGCATGATCATTGTTTCCGCTTCATCCGGTGCCCGCATGCAAGAAGGTATGCTCTCGCTGATGCAAATGGCCAAGACTTGCGGAGCTCTCGCCTGGCACTCCGAGGCAAAACTCCCTTACATTTCCGTACTCACCCATCCGACCACGGGCGGCGTTACCGCATCCTTTGCCACCATTGGCGACATCAACCTCGCCGAGCCCAAGTGCATGATCGGCTTCGCTGGCCCACGGGTGGTCAAGGAAACCACCCACCAGAACTTGCCACCTGGCTTCCAAACTGCGGAGTTTATGCTGGAGCACGGCCTCATCGATGACATCGTCGTCCGCAAAAACCTGCGTGGAAAACTCGGCAAACTCCTCGCCTACATGCTCTCCTAGCCGTGACGGAGGCATCTTGCCTCCCAGCCATAAAGCACACCTTCATCATGCCTTTTGCTGACTACTCCGCCGCCATCCAGTGGCTGTTTTCCACGCAATTGTTCGGCATCAAGCTCGGGCTCGATGGTCCTAAGAACCTCCTGCGCCAGTATCTCGCCAACCCAACGCGCGGAGTGAAGGTCATCCACGTTGCCGGCACCAATGGCAAAGGCTCCACCTGCGCTTTCGTCGATGCCGTCGCCCGCGCCTCAGGCTTGCGCACCGGGCTTTTCACCTCACCGCATCTCATCGACTACCGCGAACGCATCAAAGTCTCAGGTGCAGATATCCCAGAAGAGGAATGCCTGCGTCATCTCAATGCCTTGCACACGCTTTGCGCTTCGCTCGAAACCCACCCGACCTTTTTTGAGATCACCCTCGCTCTGGCGATGAAATATTTCGCCGAGCGCGAATGTGAGCTGATCATTCTCGAAACCGGCATGGGCGGACGGCTCGATGCCACCACGGCCGTGCCCGCCGATGTCTGTGTGATTACGCCGATTGGTCTCGACCACACTCAGTGGCTCGGCGACACCATTAGTGCCATCGCCGGAGAAAAAGCCGCCATCATCTGTGCGGAAAAGCCCGTCGTTTCTGCCCCGCAGCCCGCCGATGCCGGACGCGTCATCGCCATGGAAGCCAATGAAAAACGCGCCCCCTTGACCATCGTCGATGAACCACTTTGCGGCTATCCGCTGTCCCTCAAAGGCGCACACCAACCCTGGAACGCCGCTGTCGCCCTTGCCGCCCTCCACGCCCTCGGCCTAAACTTGCGCTATGATGCCGTGCAATACGGGCTTTCCCACACCGATTGGCCTGGCCGCTTTGAAACATTTCGCCGCGCTGGTGAAGCAACCATCATTCTCGATGGCGCGCACAATCCGCACGCCGCCGAAGTCCTTGCGGAGACCTGGCAGACGGAATTTCCAACCGCGAGTCCGATCCTACTTTTTTCCGCCGTCAGTTCCAAAGACGTCAGCGGTGTGCTCGCGCTCCTCGCGCCGATCGCCCGAGAAATTCATCTCTGCCCCGTCAACAGCCCGCGCACCCTCAGTTGCAGCGAGCTCCACCAAGCACTGCCAAGCGATTGCAACTGCGCAAAGATCTGCGAACACGAAAACTTCCTCGCCGCCCTGCAAGCTGCGCGCGTTTCGGCAGACTCCACTTCTTCCCCCATCCTCATCGCTGGCAGCCTCTACCTCGTCGGCCAAGCACGCGCCACACTGCTCGACTCGACCTTCCAACCTAGCGCGCAATAAGGTGAAGGGATTTGCAATCCCTTGTTTCATCATTACGCTGTAGTTATGACAGGGATGGGAAATCCCTGCTCCATATTTCTTGAAATCAAGCTTTCTTTATTTTTCATTTTCCTTTTCAATCGCGCTCGTGCCGTTCACAATGCTCAAGACAGATACGGAATCCAAAGCCCGCTTAGGACGATTGGACCTTCCGCATGGCACGGTGGAAACCCCGATTTTCATGCCCGTCGGCACACAGGGCGCAGTCAAGACTCTACACCCTGATGATCTCGATGCCCTTGGCGCGCAAATCATTCTCGGCAATACCTACCACCTCTGGCTGCGCCCCGGCCACGAACTGATCAAAGAATTTGGTGGCCTGCATGAATTTACCTCATGGGAAAAACCCATCCTCACCGATTCGGGAGGCTTTCAGGTTTGGTCCCTAGCAAAATTGCGCAAAATCACCGAAGAAGGCGTACGTTTTCAAAATCACCTCGATGGCTCGGAAATGATGCTCACTCCTGAGCTTAGCATGGAAATCCAGGCCGCCATCGGCTCAGACATCGCAATGCTCTTCGATGAGTGCCCACCCTACCCCTGCGACGAAAAATACGCCGCCAATTCGCTCGCACTCACAACCCGCTGGGCGCATCGCTGCAAGGACTGGGTCACAACCCACGAGCCCCGCTCCGGGGAGGGTCGCCAACAGCACTTCGGCATTGTCCAGGGCTCGATTTACGCAGAAATGCGCGAGCAATCGGCGCGCGAGCTCGCCGCCATGGATTTTGACGGCTACGCCATCGGCGGTGTCAGCGTCGGCGAGCCCGAGGAGGAAATGTTCCGCGCCATCGACAATGCCGTGCCGTTTTTGCCCGATCACAAACCGCGCTACGCCATGGGACTCGGCACTCCGCCGCAAATCCTCGAAATGATCGGCCGCGGCGTCGATATGTTCGATTGCGTCATGCCCACCCGCATTGCCCGTCACGGCACCGCCTTTACCCTGGACGGACCAATCCAAATCAAGAACCTCGCCTTCGCCAAAGACCCGCGTCCGCTCTGCGAAACCGCCCACCCACACGTTGCTCGATTTTCCCGCGCCTACATCCGCCATTTGTTCCGCGCTGGAGAAATTCTCTCTTTACGGTTGCTTTCTTTCCATAATCTGCATTTCTATTTGCGCCTCGTAAGCGACGCCCGCGCCGCCATCGCCGAAGGCACCTTTTTGTCTTTCAAGAATTCCTTTAACAAACGCTACCTCAAACTACTATGATCCCACAACTTTTTACCATCATCGCTCAATCCGCTCCTGCTGCCGGCGGCTCCACACCAACACCTGGCTTTGGTCTCCAACAAATTCTCATGATGGGAGCAATGGTCGTGATGTTCTATTTCCTACTCATCCGTCCGCAACAACGCCAGCGCAAGGAATTGCAAAAGCGCATCGATTCCATGCAAGCAGGTGATAAAGTAGTCACCACCGCCGGTATCCACGGCCTCATTCACAATCTCAAAGAAAAAACCGTTGTCATCAAAATCGCCGATAGCACCATGGTCGAGTTCGACAAGACAGCCGTTGCTCACGTCATCAAAAAAGACGCTTAACATTTTATCGTCACCCTACTCCCCGCCCCTCCATGCTTCCTGTATCCGCTTCTTGATTCAACCCACTGATTCCCATGATGCCCATCATTCCAACACTTGCCGCCTTGCCTGCCTGGGTGGAAAACTTCACCGCACAGCCCAGCAATTTGTTCTTTTTCGGATTGGCGTTGCTCGTGCTCTTTGGTTGGTATTTCGCCACAGAAAGTGAGCGCCGCAAGCGCAACATCGGTACGATCCTGCTCTTGCTCATCGGCTTGCTTTGCGCTGTCGCCTTAATTCCTTTGGACAAAAAACTCAAAGGCGCCATCGACATCATCGGTGGATCCTCCTTTACCATGCAGGTGCAGCCACGCGAGGACGAAGAAGGAAACAAAGTCGCGGTCACCGAGCTCGATACCGCAAATGCGATGAATATCATCGAGACACGTCTCAGCAATTCTGGCGTGGCTGAACCCGTTCTCTTCCGTCAGGGCATCGACCGTTTCGTCGTGCAAATGCCCGGCATGAAGCCTGAGGACACTGACAGTATTCGCAAAAAACTTCAAGAGGCAGCCAAACTTGAACTGCGCGAGGTTCATCCCAACTCTGACACTCTTGCTGAGCAAGTCGCCAAGGGTGACCACATCGAGCCTGGCTACAAAGCATTTCCTTATAACTACAAAATTGCCGAGGGCACCCCCGAGGAGCAAGAGATCGAATCACACATCTTGTTGAATCGCCGTCCTGCCGTAGAGGGTGTTGACATCGTCGCGGCATTCCCCAGCGTGATGGGTGGTGGTCGCGTAGGCATCACACTCAACGGTGAAGGTGAAGACAAAATGATCGCTTTGACACAACCGATGACTGAGCGCCGTGATCGAATCGCTATCGTGCTCGATGGCAAATGCATCAGCGCTCCCGTGGTCAACCAAGTGCCATTGGGCAAACAATTTGAAATTACCGGACTCGATGGCGCGAACGAAGCCGTTGACCTTGCGAAAAACTTGATGAACCCCATCAACAACCCCTTGAAGATCGACGAAGAACGCACCGTGTCCCCCACCTACGGTGCATCCGTCGTAAAACAGGGCATCATGTCAGGCCTTGTTGGCCTCGCCGCTACCTTCATTTTCATTCTCATCTACTACCGCATCGCTGGTGTCGTCGCTTTGATCGGACTAGTCGTCAATATCGTCATGCTCTTCGGCATTATGGCGATGTTTGGCTTTAGCTTCTCTCTCGCTGGTATCGCGGGTATCGTTCTCACCGTCGGTATGGCGGTTGATGCGAACGTGTTGATCTACGAACGTCTGCGCGAGGAAATAGCCGCAGGTAAATCCGTGAAAAACGCTCTTGCTCTCGCCTATGAAAAGGCATTTTCCTCGATTTTCGATTCGAACTTCACCTCGCTGATCACCGCACTCGTATTGTTCTGGCGCGCCAGTGGCACCGTGAAAGGATTTGCCATCACCCTGACCATCGGCATCATCGCCTCGATGTTCTCCGCGATCCTCGTCACCCGCGTGTTTTTCCGTTGGGGTCTGGATTTTAACCTCATCAAAAACTTCCGCTTCCTCGACCTCATCAAGGGTGGTAGCTACGACTTCCTTGGCAAGCGCGGACTCTGCGCCATCATTTCCTTCGCTCTGGTTATCGCATCACTCGGTGTGTATCTCGTGAAGAAAGATAAAGCGCTGGGCATCGACTTTACTGGCGGTAGCATCATCACCTATACCGTCGGCGAAAATCAGGCGCTACCCATCAATGATGTTGCCCAGCATCTCAAAACTCTGACATTGGCTAAAGACGCCATTCCGCAAGAAGAAAACAACATCGTCACGGGACGTCTCGTAACGGTCCGTTGCGATGCGAACGACGCCGACTCCATCATCAGCTCGTTGGAGTCGAAGTTCCCTGAGATCAAAACTCTCAACCTCGCCCCGAGCCGTGAAAACGTTTCTGCCGTGCTCGGCAAAGAGTTCCTCAAGGATTCCGGCTTAGCGCTGCTCTTGGGCATGGTCTTGATTTTCCTCTACGTTAGCCTGCGTTACCGCATGTCGTTCGCTGTGGGTGCCATCATCGCCCTTTTACACGACGTCATCATTAGTTGCGGAGTCGTCGCCATGGCGGGCAATCAACTCTCGCTGATCCACGTGGCTGCGATTTTGACAATCGCTGGTTACTCGATCAACGACACTGTCATCATCTTCGACCGGATTCGTGAAACCTTGCGCTTCAGCACGGGGTCGCTAAAAGACATCATGAACGAGGCCATCAATGCCACACTATCTCGAACGGTTTTGACTTCGGGCGCGACATTGTTCACTGTTGTTGCTCTCTACGTGTTCGGCGGTCAGGCCATGCGCGATTTCTCATTGATGATTCTCATCGGCATCATCGTCGGCACCTACTCCTCGATCTTCGTCGCCTCGGCACTCGTTCTGTGGTGGGCCAAAGTGACCAATGCTGACTACCGTGAAACGGAAGAAACTCCTGCCGAAAACGTTGAGGTCGTAGGCTAACAACATACACCATCGAAACCTTTCACCAACGCGGGTCTGTTCATTCAGGCCCGCGTTTTTTTACGGCTGCTGTTTTTCACTTATCCAGCGGAGCGAGCAAATGATTCAGCGTAGCGTGATCCAGTCTTGCGCTGCGATCTGCTTGATTGAGCAACGCATTGGCCAGCTCAGCTTTTTCTTGCTGCAAGAGATGAATCCGCTGCTCGACCGTGCTTTCGCAGAGCAGCTTGTGTACAAAAACGGGCTTGTCTTGGCCAATGCGGTAAGCGCGATCAGTCGCTTGAGCTTCCGCAGCTGGATTCCACCAGGGGTCGTAGTGAATGACGGTATCCGCCGCAGTAAGATTCAGCCCTGTGCCACCCGCTTTGAGCGAGATGAGAAATAGCGGAATTTTTCCGGTCTGAAATTGCTCCACCAATTCGCCGCGATTTTTGCTGCCGCCAGTGAGAATCAGATAGGGAATTTTTTTCTGCTGCAAGTGTTTTTCGATAATCGCTAGCATGCTCGTGAATTGAGAGAACAACAAAATACGCCGACCTTCTTCGAGCAAAGTGGCGAGCAGTTCCGTCAAAAAATCAAGCTTCGCCGATGCGGTGATTTTGTTCGAAAACTCATCGGGCAAAAGAGACGGATGACAACAAAGTTGGCGCAGCTTGAGCAGGGCATCGAGAAACAAGATTTGTGATTGCTCGATGCCGCGTGAGGCAATGGCATCGCGCACGCGCTTGTCCATCGTCGCACGGATGGTTTCGTAGAGATCTTTTTGCGAAGTGTGTAGTTCGATGAAATGCACCAACGTTGTTTTGGGCGGTAGTTCTTTGGCGACTTGATCCTTGGTGCGGCGCATGATGAGTGGTGCCAAGCGGCGCTTGAGAGCATCGAACTTGACTTCATCGCCTTGTTTTTCAATGCACTTGCGGAAATTCGCATTGAAGGATTTTTCGCTGCCGAGAAATCCAGGCATAAGAAAACGCATCAGACTCCAGAGCTCTCCCAGATGATTTTCTACCGGTGTCCCTGACAAGCACAAGCGATGCCGCGCTTGGAGTTTACAGGCCGCCTGAGCCACCTGAGCGCGGGGATTCTTGATGTATTGTGCCTCATCGAGAATAACGAGGTGAAATGGTTGCTTGGCAAGCTTTTCGGCATCGCGCTGGAGAATGGCAAAGGATGTCAGCACCACATCCGCATGCGGAATGCTCGGAAAATACTTCGTTCGATCCGCGCCCGTAAGAACGAGAATGCGCAACGATGGAGCAAATTTGAGTGCCTCAGTGCGCCAGTTGGGCACCACCGATGTCGGCGCGACAACCAAACAAGGCATCCCCTGTGTGCGGCCACTTTCTTTTTCTGTGAGCAGGTGAGCGAGCGTCTGCATGGTTTTCCCCAAACCCATGTCATCAGCAAGTATTCCATGAAGCCCGTGCGCGGCAAGGAACTGCATCCAGCGGAAACCGGTAATTTGATAATCGCGCATCGTTGCCTGAAGTCCGGCAGGTGGCGGAGCTTCCTCGATGCCAGAAAAGTACTGAATTTTATCGCGCAGCTGCATCAATGACGGCGGCGTATCAAGCCCAAGTTCTTCCACGGCGGTCAAGGCGGCAGCATCGAGCGCATGAATCCGCGCCTGCGAGGGATGCGCTGGATCGATCAAGGCGACAAGATGCTTGAGAATGGCTCGCACCCGACCTAACGGAATTTTTAACGCCGACCCATCAGGCAGCGGGGCCAACACGAAGCCATTATCAGGACGATCCAAGGTTTCTTCCAGATACTGATCCTCTAGCAGATTGGCGAGAATCGGCATCAGGTCGTATTGCCGATCACCGACTTGAAATCCCACCGAGAGTGAGAACCAACCACGTTGGGATTCATCTTCGGCGAGCAGCGTGTTCCAGTCATCGGGCGGAGTATCATGGACATAATGTCCGACGTTATCCGTGAATGTCAGCTGCCACTCGCGCTCTAACAAACGCGGCGCATGAATCGCTCGAAACTGATGCCAGTAGGGTGCCGAGGCCGATGGCGGCAATTGGGGAACCCATGGGCTATCGCTCGGCAGCGCCCGTTTTTGCGCACCGTGCAAGAAGCGCAGCATCGGCGTGGAGTCAAACGCACTGAGCCCGATTTCTCGGAGAAACAATGCGGCGACGGTTTCTGCAGCGCGATCACGGCGAATGATCAGCGGAGCACCTAGCGCATCTTTCACTTGCCGATCTTGCTCGAAGTGGGAGGAAAAAAGCGGCAGTTCATGTGTGCCATAGATCGCCCAGGCCCGCGCGAAAACCCACTCGGTTGGCTCCTTTTCTCCGAGATATTGGCAGATGATCGCGGCACTGCGATCGAGCACTGGCTCACGGCAAACATCCAAGCGAAAGCTCGGACTGGTAACTAATGTCGGAATTTCCTCGTGATCCTGGGCCAGAAGCGATGTTGCCCGCGCTAGCCCTAGGGGATTATTCGTGGCGGGAAATTTCCCATCGAGCATGCGCACTAAATTGTGATTCATCGAGAGCATGAACATCGCCGCCGCTGCATGCTCACAAAAATGCGCCACCTTGCACGAGCATGAGGTATCCATGTCCCACTCCCCTTCGTGCATCCAAAAATTCACCTCCAAGCGCGCCATAGGCTTGCCTGCGCAAGTCGCCGTGACCGAGACATTTTCGTCATCGAGTGCTTCCACTTGCACATCGTTCAACTTGCGATCACGTGCAATTTTTTTGGCCGCACCCAAATTTTCCTCATCAAAGCGATCGAGCCAATCCTCCAGCGTCAAATACTCTTGGAGGATCTCAACATTGCGCATGGCGCATGTTCAACCGAACTGTTATTGTTGGCAAGCATGGAATCAGAGAAAATCAGCTCATCCTTGACCTTCTGCCATCTCTCTGCGCATAGTCAGCGCTGTGGAATTCGCGATACTTGGGAGTGGCAGTGCAGGCAATGCGACATTGGCAAAAACTGAGCGCGTCAACCTGTTGATCGACGCCGGCCTTTCCGCCAAGCAACTACAAATGCGCATCGAACAGATGGGCCTCGATCGCATCGATGCCATTCTCATCACTCACGAACACGGCGATCACGTGCGGGGGTTAAAAACCTTGCTCAAAAAATCCACGATTCCCCTCTACGCTACCGCAGCCACCGCCCACGTCTTGCGCCAATCTGGCATCGAGGCCTCCTGGAAAACCTTTGATGCCGGCCAATCGTTCAGCATTGGCGATGCCGAAATCCAAAGCTTTGCGATCCTCCATGATGCAGTCGATCCCGTCGGCTATGTGATTCGCGCAGCGTCAAAAAATCTTGGTATCATCAGCGATGCAGGGCATATCACTCACAGCGTCACCCTGCACCTTCAAGGCCTACACGGCATCTACTTGGAAGCAAATTACGACGATGAACTTCTCGCAGCCGATACCAAACGTCCATGGAGCATCAAGCAGCGAATCAGCTCACGCCACGGGCATTTATCCAATAAACAAGCTGCTGAGCTTTTAGAAAACATCAGTCACCCCGCCCTGCGGCAAGTCGTGCTCGGCCACCTCAGCGGTGATTGCAACTGCAGCAAGATTGCCACCCGGATCATGCAAGATGTCTTGACAAAAAAGGGGCTTTCGCAGGTCGGCATCTGCTGTGCCAGCCAAGACGAACCCTGCGGCTGGTGGTCACTGTGACGCCATACATTTCACCTAACCCTTCTGGAATTTCCTTGCTTTGCCCAAAATCCCGCTGACAGTTTTTTCCCATGCGAACTCTTCTTGTTTCCTTACTCTCAATAAGTTGCCTCCATGCCATCGACCACGGCCCCTACATCCAGTGGTTTCAAGATCCCTGCCATGAAGCCGAAATCCGTTGGGTAGACCGTTCCGGGTTTCAAGCCAAAGAAGGCGAGTGGTCCCGCGGACGTGGCGGATTTGGCTACGGCGATAACGACGACCAAACCGTTCTCAATGGCATGCAGAACAAATACACCATCGTATCGATTCGCAAAAAAATCACCCTCGCAGCGCCTGCTAACGCCGATGATGAATTGATCGTCGAGGCTCTCTACGATGATGGCTTCGTGCTCTACATTGATGGCAAAGAAGTTCTGCGGAAAAACTCAACAGGTGCCGATGCCGAGCTCGAGGCACCAGGGGGACACGAGGCAAAAGCTTGGGAAAAATTTTCTCTAGGAAAAATTGCTAGCAGCCTCAAAACGGGATCGATCGTCGCAATGCAAGGTGTCAACGACAAGCTCGATAGCAGCGACTTCTCTCTCGATATACGCCTGAGCATTAAGGGCAAAACCAGCACCGATCTTATCACCCGCAGTGACTCTTGGGAGTATCTCGTCAACCAAATCCCCGAAAAAGACTGGCGTACCTCCACCAGTTTACCAGATGCTGTGCCCTGGAAGGCGGATGCGCAATATACACTAGGGTATCGCCCCGTTGGGAATGGAGAAATGACCTGGACCAGCGCCAACTCACACCTATTCGCTCGCACAGAAAGCAAGGTTTTTTCCGTTTCTCTAAAAGGCCTCAAAGCTGATACCCGTTACGAATTTTCCATCCGCAACGAAAGCACAAAAGAAATCAGCGGCCCGCATCTCATGCAAACAGCGCCCGAGACTTTTCGCCCCATGCATTTTGTCATTGGCGGGGACATGTTTCACACCTTGCCCTTACTCGATGCCATGAACATTCGCTGCGGCCAAGAAGCCCCCCTATTCGCAGCGCTCATTGGCGATCACGCCTACACCAACAACGGCAACCCCGACCGCTGGTATCAATGGATCGACTCGTGGGTCACGCACTGCCGAGCCAAAGATGGCAGACTCATCCCAATGGTAATGGGCATTGGCAATCACGAAGTCGCAGGTGGTGGATTTTTTCCCGAAAACAACACACCAACGCCAGACAAAGCAGATGAATTCTATACGCTCTTCCGCATGTCCTCAGAGGGAAGCCGGGTGATTTCTCGCTATGCCGTTGATTTCGGAAACTACCTGAGCTTCATCCTCCTCGACTCAGGGCACACAGAAGCCATCTCTCGCCAAGTTCCGTTTCTTGCGCAAAGCAGTGCAAACCGCAAAAAAACACCCTTTCTTTTTGCCGCTTACCATCGTCCCGCGTGGGGCTCAGGCTGCAAAGATGATGCCGTTGACATCCAGCAAAAATGGTGTCCCATCTTCGAAAAAAATGGAGTCGATGCTGTCTTCGAGCACGATCATCACACCTACAAACGCACATGGCCACTCACTGCTGGCAAACGTGACGATGCAAATGGCATCCCCTACCTCGGAGACGGAGCTTGGGGGGTGGCTGTGCGCAACCCATCCAAGGCAGAATTGCAGAAACGTCCCTGGATCGCGAAACAAGCGCCAATCAATCATTTGATACGAGTCACCCTCGCCAAGGATGGATTTACTTGCGATGCCCTCACGGCCGACGGCAAGACCTTCGACAGTGGCACCTATCCTCTTCGCAAGTAGAAAAAGCATCAAAGGCCCCCATGAAAGGTCAGCCTATCGAAACAAATTCGGCCGTTTTGCCGTGAAATTTTGTGATTTTTTCCGGGATAGCTTGACTTTTTTTCTCGAATCTCTATAATTTTGCCCCCGCGCGTTGGAACCGCGTGGAAAAAGTGTCACTTCTTTATGAAAAATAATCTTCATCCCAACTACAATCCTGTCGTGTTTGTTGACATGACCACGGGTGCTCGTGTGATCACACGCTCCACCAAATCATCGGACCGCAAAGAAGTCATTGATGGCGTCGAGCACAGCTTGATCACTGTCGGTATCACTTCAGACTCCCATCCGTTCTTCACAGGGCAGAAGCAGTTTGTTGACACCGAAGGTCGCATTGACAAGTTCCAAAAACGTTTCGGTGCCTCCGTGCGCCGCACGTCCAAGCCAAAACTTTAATCGGTTGGCTTGGTAGATCGGACCACCAGCAACACGGTCCGCTGAGATTTTCTTTTGTTGTCAATTGTTGTTTTTACCACCTGCCCCAGTTACGCTGAAGGCAGGTGGTTTTTTTATTCTAAAAAAAGAGAACTTTAACAATGGCGATCATGCCACTGCAGATGAGATTTGTGAGCACCTCGCTATCCTCCTCGGTAGCTGGAAATACCTCGATCACTCAGGCTCTGGCGGCAACAACTACGTTAAAATCGCGAACTCTGGCAATACCAGCGTATCGACACGGCTCCAGCGCAGCTCTACGACCTTGCGACCGATCCTGGTGAATCCAAAAACCTACTCAACGAAAAACCCCAACTAGCTAGAGAACTGAAATTTCTGTTAGAAAAATCATAAGCCTCAGGCAGAAGTTGCTGAGCGAAAAATCTGACTCGTTCATCCCTACCCCAAACAAGAAAAAACATCACAGTACTCAATCATCTTCTAGTTTGATTTCCAGACCAGTGTATTTTTTGAAACAAAATGCATTCACTGTGCTTATAGTGATCTCATGAAGCGTATATTTTTCGTGCTAAGTATGATGGCTGCCCCGAGTTTGGCAGAGACGGAGACTTTCGATCAAATCGATGCGCAGCCACTGAGATCGCTTGATTCATCGCTAGGTCGGTGGTCGGCAGAGCTGGGGCAGGCGGAAATTTTGCGCGGCAAGGGGCGATCAGGAGATCGTTGCTTGAAACTGGTAGGCGGCGCGGACGTCACAGTAGAGTTGGCATTTCCCGTGCGCATGAGCAAAGCCAGTGAATTACGGCTATGGGCGGAACGCTGGACGCGTGTGGAGCCATTTGCTTTTCGCGTGGAAGCCCAGATTGGTAAAAAATGGCAAAAGCTCAATGAGCATGATGGCATCGCGATCGGTGGATTTGACACCGAAGTGGTATCGCGCATTCCTGCGGGTGCGGAAAAAGTGCGCATGATATGCAGCAGCAAGGCGGGAGTGATGATCGATGATATAGCGCACGTGATCGATGGACCGATGCAGCTTACGAAGATTGAGGCGCTGAGTCCGGTGACGCCATTGATGCGGCGCCTCGATTACAATCCCGTGATGGGATTTACCATAGGAACCGGCGGGAACAAAAATCGCTTGCGTTTGGAATCTGTGAACTTTGATCTCACGGGCACTCTCGCCTCAGACCAAATCGTTTCCCTGCAGCTGATGGCGGGAAATCGGCAAGCGGGTGGTGCATTGACCCAGAAATTGGCAGAGATTAGCAAGGCAGAGAACTTGAGCAAATTTTTGTTAGATTATGAATTGGCCACAGGCGAGCAACATTTCTGGATCAGCGCAAAGCTCAAGGACGACGCCTCGATGGATGCGAGTGTGCAGATCCATTTGCGCAGCGTGAGCATTTCCGGCAAAGTGCATCAGGTAGGTAAAAAAAGTGCCTCGCAACGGATCGGTGTCGCGGTAAGGAAAATGGGCGATGATGGCTCCAAGTTTTTTCGCATTCCTGGATTGGCGCGCTCGAACAAAGGCACGCTTTGTGCGGTCTATGACATCCGCTACAAGCATGCGAGGGATTTGCCTGCGGACATTGATGTGGGCCTCTCGCGCAGTGTGGACGGGGGACGGAACTGGTCGCCGATGCAGGTGATCATGGATTTGGGAAGCGACCCGAAATTTGGCTTCGATGGTGTGGGCGATCCAGCCATTTTGTGTGATCGGGTGACTGGGCGTTTGTGGGTCGTGGGCTTGTGGAGTCATGGCAATCGCGGCTGGCATGGCAGCGGGCCAGGATTGGAGCCAGAGCAAACTGCGCAACTGATGATGGTGCATAGCGATGATGACGGCGTGACCTGGTCGCAGCCGAGAAATTTGACGAAGGATTTGAAGAAGCCTGAGTGGCGCATGATGTTCAATGGACCGGGTGCAGGCATCACAATGCGCGATGGCACCTTGGTGTTTGCGGCGCAGTATCGCTCGGCAGATGGCGGTGAGACACAGGGCAAACCTTTTTCGACGATCATTTGGAGCAAAGATCGTGGTCAAACGTGGCACATCGGCAGTGGGGGGAAAATCGACACCACGGAGGCACAAGTCGTCGAGCAAGAAGATGGAAGCTTGATCCTAAACTGTCGCGATAATCGCGGCGGAGCGCGCACCGTATTAGTTACGAAAGATCTGGGTGCCACATGGACGCCCCATGCAACGGACCGCAAAGCCTTACGTGAACCTGTGTGCATGGGCAGTGTGTTAGGCTGGGATCAAACGAAAACTCATTTTTTTAGCAATCCTGATAGCACTTCGTCGCGGAAAAGCATGACGATCAAACGCTCCGATGACGGGGGCATGAGCTGGCCGCTCGAAAAACAACTGCTCTATGATGAGCGTGTGGGTTTTGGTTACTCGTGTCTTGCACCTGTGGATGATCGCCATCTGGGCGTGCTCTACGAGGGTGGTGGCGATTTGTTTTTCCTGAGGATTCCGATCGGGCAGATCTCTAGCAAGTAATTTTACTGAGATGACTCACGGAAAGTTGGTAATTTTATTCGTGCGCGTTATGGCAAATCCTGCATGAATCGCTGCTGCAAATTTTTCGACATGACCGCCGAACCTCTTAATCATCCGCATGTGCGCTATGTGAACAGCATTGCCGAACTCGTTTGTACGCCGATGTGCGCTGGGGTCAATGCATTATGCCTGAGACGTTCGTTAGATGGCGATTTTACCGAGGTAATTCGTCACCTCCGCGCAGAGCGTGGCATCACCACGCTGGACCGCGATCAACTGCTTGCTCTTCGGGTGAGTGATGCGGGAAAAATCGCAATCGAAACAATGCTCCGCGATCAGGAGGAATTACGCGCTTATGGCTTCGATCCCGAGATCGATTGCATCAACGGTTACATCGGTCATGATCAGCAAGAGCTGATGCGCACAGATGTGTGTTCTTTCCATATAGATCGTGCAACTGACATCGCCGATACATATCTTTGCACTTATGCAGGAGCATCGAGTATTGGTGTTTGCCATGAGGATGTCATCCTGCGCGCACAAGTGCCTGCCGTGCGCGCGCGATTACTCGCAGATTTCGGCGGAGCGGATGATGAGAGCTTTCTCGATTATCTAAGGGGAAATTATTATGATATGCACTATGAAGCATTACCCGCTGCACGCACGTTCAGCTTTGGTGTGGGGCACCTTTGGCGCATTGCCATCGACTACCCAGGAACTGCGGTGCCGCCCTGCATTCACCGCGCCCCTGACCCGGTCGATGGTGAGCCACCTCGCTTGATTTTGATTGGTTAAACCAGTAATGATTGCACGGGTTTTCCGAGCACTTTCTTGCGTGCGATTTGCAAAATCGAAAATCACGGCTTGATTGTCGTCGCGCATCGCCAGACCGACATCGGCCCATCAAGCGCAGCTTTTTTATGACCGCACCTTCTTCTCTGCCTACTTTACCCGACGATGTTTTCGCTCGCGCCTTTCTTGGCTCTTTAGTCGCGGATGCCATCGCCATGCCTGTGCATTGGTATTACGATCGCGAAGCCCTGCGCCGCGAGTATGGCGACATCAGCACGTATCTCGCGCCGAAACATCCGCACACGGGTTCGATTTTATGGCGATCAAAATACCAAGCACCTAACGAAAAAGGTGAAATCCTGCACGGCCAAGCGGTGTATTGGGGTCAGCGCGATGTGCATTATCATCAATTTCTGCGAGCTGGCGAAAACACGCTTAATTTTCAGTTAGCCGCCGAATTGGTCACCCTGTGCCTCCATAACGGCGGCTATGATCCAGATCAGTGGTTAGCGCATTACATTGATTTCATGCGCACTCCTGGCAAACATCGGGATACTTATATGGAAGAATATCATCGCGGATTTTTCACACGATATGCGATGGGAAAAGCGCCGCGCAAATGCGCCATCTCAGACGAGCACATCGGCGGTCTCGCTCAGATACCTGCGCTGTGCTATGTGCTGCGCGATGCCTCCTATGAAGAGTTGCGGGCAAAAGTGAAAGAACACGTCGGCCTCACACATGCGCATGCCAATGTGTTGCGCGCTGCCGATACCCTAGCTCGATTGCTGTTTCGCATTCGCGAAGGACTATCACTGCGCGAGGCCATTCAGCGCGAAGCTGGCGATTGGATCTCGGGCACCAAGGCAGAAAAATGGACGGATCAGCCAGATACCTACATCATCGGTCAACGCTTCAGCCCAGCCTGTTACATCGCCGAATCCATGCCTGCTTCATTGTATCTTTGCTGGAAATATCACCAGAATGCCGAGTTGGGAATACTGAGCAATGCTATGGTCGGCGGCGACAATTGCCATCGCGGCGCGGTGGTGGGTTCGTTGCTCGCTGCCGCACAAGGAATCCCGCCCAAATGGCTAGAGAATCCACATTTGCCGCGGTTGGTTTGATCTGAAAAATCTAACATATCGGCGGAAAATTTTTGCTTCTCCGCAATCGGATCGGTCCTCTGGCGTGCGAGGAATCGTCACTACAAACGCCCTGCGAGATCTCGATGATTCCATCCGCCACAAAACCTCGCGCAGCCAGGCGTGCTGCTTCCAGCTGCTCGCTCGATGCCGCGCCCGAAGCGCTAGCAAATCCGCTCCTCTTTCACGACGAGAATATGGCACATTTGGCTTTTTCAGCAATGAATTGTCTCCTAGGCGCGATGGTCTGGAGGATCCACATTCACCCGCTCTCAATCACGGAAAATACACATTAGCTATGCTAAGGCACGATTTTTCGGTGACAATCGCGCTTTTATCACCTGCCCGCGCTTTTTGCACTCGACAATAAAGGGCAAGCCCCTAGCTTGGGTGCTCCCATTTATCCTATTCGAATCATGAAATTATCCTTCATCCCCGGCGTGCTGATGCTCGCTACCACCATCGCCATCCATGCTGAGGAGGCTAAAGAAGCCGCCACTCCAGCAAAAGAAGCCGCTCCCGCAAAAGAAGCTGCCGCTCCCGCAAAAGAAGCTGCCGCTCCAGCAAAAAAAGCTGCTAAACCGACAGAGGCCACTACAGCTCCTGTGGAGGCCGCAGATGCTGCCCCAGCCACTCCCGCAGCGCCCAAGCTCACACCCGAGCAAATCAAAACGAATTCCTCCTACGGCTTCGGCTTCCAAAACGGTCGCCAGTTTGCCCAACAAGTCGGACGTTTCGGCATCGGCCTCACGGACCTCGAGACTGCCGAATTCCTCAAAGGATTCGTCGCCGCCATGAGCAACAAAGAACCTGAAGTTTCCGAAGTAAAGATCCAAGCTGCCATGCAACAATTGGGCGACTTGCTTGAGAAACGTGAAAAAGAACTCGCGGCCAAAAATCTCGAAGCAGAAAAAACATTCCTCGCCAAAAATGGCAAGCGCAAGGAAGTGTCCACCACCAAGAGCGGTATGCAATACGAAGTTCTTGCCAAAGGCGGTGACAAAAAATACGAAGCACCTAAAGAAGGTGCCGAGGACAACAAGCAATTCCTCGTCAACTACCGCGGCACGCTGATCGACGGTACCGAGTTTGACAAATCACCCGAAGGCAAACCCGTTCCGATGACACTCGAAGTCGTTCCTGGTTTCAAAGAAGCCATCACCACCATGCCCATCGGCGCGAAGTGGAAATTGTTCATCCCAGCGGCTCTGGCCTACGGAGATCAACGTCGCAGCGAGCAACTCGGCCCAAACAGCACGCTAATTTTTGAATTGGAATTGGTCAGCATTGAAGAAGCACCTCCCGCACCAGCCGGCGGTGGTTTCCCGATGCCACAAATGCCCGAGCAATAAGCTCTAGCAGCCTCACACCTCTCCCACCACCGCTTTTCCCAAAGCGGTGGTTTTTTATGGCTTTTTCGCACGAATTCGCTAATCTTAATGATTATGTGGCCATTCAACCGATTGATACGCAAGGGTTTCGAAAAAGGAATTGGCTCCTTGGCGAGCGATCCGTTAGCCGCTGATGGCAAGCCGATCGATGCCACATGGGCGGGAGAAAACGGAACCGAAAAGCCGATGGAACACTACCAAGCGGAGCTGGAACTTAGTCAGCTAAAAACATTTCTTTTAGGCATGCAGCATTCATTTGATCGAGGACTCAGCGAGAGCCAGACCGAGATCGTTTACAATCGAGCGGGAGGATTGCGCATCCAAAAGCAATTTTGCTGCCACTACAACATCATGCACCAAGGTGAGGTGACAAACCTGGAAATCTCCGTGCACCACGATACCTCCACACGCTACATTCTTGATCTGCGCGGCATTGGTTCCGCAATGACTGTGCTGCATGGAAATTTACAAAAACTCGCAGAAAACTAAGTCACAACGAGCGATCACGCTCCATAGTAACTACCGACTCAAGGTGTCTTGCCACACCAGAGTGAAACCAGCGCTATTGAGAATGGAGGCGGCAAATTCCAAATCATCCACATGCATCGCTAACAACGAGTAGCCTCGATACACCGACAGCAGTGGATAGGCAAAGTCAACATTGGTCTCCGCCATCATCAAGTGATCGAGGCATTGCAATAAATTGGACCCCGCTTCTTTCAACTCCACTACGAGCAATTCACAAGATGTGTGTGGAATTCCTTTTTCCAAAAAAAGATGACCAGTCGTCTCAGGATCGCTGACCACGATCCGCGCAATCGTCGCATCCCGTGCATCCTGCATGCTTAAACCCAATACCTCAATCGCGTGCGTGCGCAGCATTTTTACCAATGCGGCCAATGCCCCGACTCGATTCGGGAGCATCACGGAAAATTGCCTCACCGCCGGGCCATGATCGATTGTCTTCGCTTCCATGTCCCCGCCACCATAGCAAACCACAGCGCTCAAGGGAAGTCAGATTGTCGATCCCTCAATAATCATTTTCCCGCCAGCAAACTCAGGGCATTTCCCCAAACTAGCTCTTCATTTCCATGCCCCCATTGTTGAAGCGCCATAGTGATTTCCTCATTTGAGCGCTCAGGGCATGTAACATCGCCTGGCAAACTCGGACGCGCCGCACAAGCTAGCGCCCATACCGCCCACGCACGGGCAGAGCGCAATTCCGCACGGTCCCCACGCAGTCGCGTCGCCTGATGCTGATAGCTCAAGCGCGGGTTGCCAGGGAAATCATCGCGCTCATGGTGCTTCATCATCCACGCCAAAGCCGCATACGGCAAAGACCAACGTGAAAGAATTTCATCCCCCTCCGCGAGATCCGCATACAAGGCCCGCGTCGCAGCCAGTAATGCGCGCCCCGCATGCCCATCCAGCCACAATTGCTGCGCGTACTGCAGCGCCGACAAATAAAAACCTGCATCGCGACGCGCACCATGTTGTTGCAAAATCCGATAGTCGCATACTTCGTCAACGATTGGCAAAAAAGGACACGGAACGCGTTGTTGCATCACTCCATTTTATCCACGATTGTCATCCATGCAACGGTGGATTTTACTACTATATAAATAGTATCTTAGCGAAAATGAACGACCCAGTAACATCGCGTCTTACCCGACTTGTCCGCCTTTACCTCTCTTTGGATGATTTTGAGATTGTCAGTTGGTACATACTCTTCAAGATTAAGCCATGATTTCCTACCGCCGCTGTGGTCGCTCTGGCTTGCTGCTTCCTGATGTTTCTCTGGGGCTTTGGCACAATTTTGGTGATGTCGATGACCCGAAGGCCGCTCGCGATATGATTGTGCGGGCCTTCGAGGCGGGCATCACACACTTCGATCTCGCCAATAACTACGGACCACCTGCTGGCTCAGCCGAAAGCAACTTTGGCAAAATTTTCCACGAAAACCTTGCGGCGCATCGCGATGAAATTATCCTCTCTACCAAAGCCGGCCACACGATGTGGGCAGGCCCGTACGGCGAGTGGGGATCACGCAAGCACCTCCTTGCCTCGCTCGATCAATCACTGGCCCGCATGCGCGTGCCCTATGTCGATATTTTTTACTCGCATCGCCCCGATCCTGATACGCCGCTGGAAGAAACGATGTCAGCGCTCGCTACCGCGGTGCAATCAGGTCGCGCACTCTACGTGGGACTCTCGAAGTATCCTCTGCCGATGCTCCGCGAGGCGGTCGAAATTTTGCGATCCATGGGAGTGCGGACTCTCATCTATCAGCCACCGTATTCCATTCTCAATCGTTGGCCTGAGGCCGAGGGCATTCACGCTTGGTTGGAAGAAAACGGCATCGGCTCGATTGTGTTCAGCCCACTGGCTCAAGGGATGCTTACTCCCAAGTATGTCGATGGCATTCCTGAAGGTTCGCGTGCAGCTCGCTCCGAAGGCTTTTTGCAAGAATCACAAGTGATGGCTCAGCAGGAAAAAATCCGCGCCCTTCAGCATATTGCCAACGATCTCGGCATGCCCTTGCACTACCTAGCCTTGCGCTGGGCACTGCAACAACAAGGCGTCACCTCGGCAATCATCGGAGCACGCACTGTCGCTCAGCTCGATGACAATCTCGCAGCTCTCAATGTGCCCAATCTATCGGCAGAAACCCTACAAGCCATCGATGCCATCGCGCCCGCGCTGCACAAAGAACACGCCGAAGCCTAACATTTCACCCATGCCCAGCGCCCTCATTGCCTGTGATAAATTCAAAGGCTCGATCTCTGCAGAACAAGCCTGTGCAGCGATTCAACGCGGGCTCGGCGCAGACTGGGATGTCGATTTTTGCCCGATCGCTGACGGCGGTGAAGGCTTTGTCGCCGCCATGATCGCGGCACTGCGCGGCAGCCTTCACCAAGCACCATGCCATGATGCGCTAGGCCGCTTCATTTTCGCCGATTACGGGCTCATCACCACTGCTGGGAAATCCACCGTTGTCATGGAAATGTCCGCCGCCAGTGGCATGTGGCGTCTACGCGACGAGGAGCGCAATCCCGCTCTGGCCTCCACTTTTGGCACAGGAGAAATAATGCGTCATGCCATCGAAAAACATCAACCCGAGAAAATCATCATAGGAATCGGTGGCTCTGCGACCAACGATGCAGGTGCTGGGATGGCAGCCGCGCTCGGTGTCGAATTTCTGGACCATGCCGGTCATTTACTCTCGCCTACGCCAGAAAGTTTGCGACAGCTCGCACGAATCGGCACCAGCGCACGTATGACTTTGCCCGAAATCCTCGCTGCCTGTGATGTCGATAATCCCCTCTGCGGCAAACGCGGAGCCTCTGCGATTTACGGCCCACAAAAAGGCGCTAGTACTGAGGATGTGCTGTGGCTCGATGCCCTACTCCAGCGCATCGCCCAGCTTAGTAACGGAAATGATCATGCACTGACTCCTGGCGCGGGTGCGGCAGGTGGCTTAGGATTTGGACTGCTGCATTTCTGCGATGCCCAACTCATACCTGGGTTCGAGATGGTAGCCGATGCCATCGACGTCCGCTCGCGCGTGAAATCGGCAGATCTGGTAATCACCGGCGAAGGCTCGCTCGATGCTCAGTCGCTCAGCGGCAAAGGCCCCATCGGCATTGCCAAACTTGCCCAGCGCGCGGGCAAACCTTGCATCGCGGTAGCTGGGCACATCAGCGCCGAAGTCATCGATGCAGCGATCTTTTTCGATCACTGCGCCATTAGCAGCCTCGGCCATCCACTCGCTGTCTCCATGTCTCGTGCCGCTGAGTTTCTCGAACAATTAGTTCGCGCAAAATCCGATGTTTGGAGAAAAATGATAGCGCTATAGGACTCAGAAAAAAGACGCACAGACATCTTCGCCACAATAACACTCGCCATCCACGTCAAAGAGCCCTACAGTTTGCTTGCCGTTTCCCGGGTGATCGCAGTGTGCCGCAAGGCCGGCTGAGGAAAGTCCGGACACCGCAGGGTAGCGTGCCTCGTGAAAAGTGAGGACGGGGAGATCGTGAGAGATCCTCGATGGAAAGTGCCGCAGAAAATACACCGCCGATGGTCTCGCTTGCGAGAATCAGGTAAGGTTGAAATGGTGGAGTAAGAGCCCACCGCGCCGACGGTAACGAAGGTGGCAGGGCAAACCCCACGTGGTGCAAGACAGAACAGGGGAGAGCGACCCGCTCACTTCTCCGGGTAATAGTCGCACTCCGCGCAAGCGGGGTCTTACGCAAGTAAGGAGAGAAATGATCGCCCATGGCTGCCGCGAGGCCGCCGGGACAGAATCCGGCTTACAGGGAAACGGCACCCCTTTTTTCGGATACTTGGGAAAAAAATCACAAAAAAGGGCGACCCCGTGAAGGGCCGCCCTGAATCAGATCGATGAGGATCTTAGATGATGCTTACTGAGGAAGCACTACTTGTGGAGTCAGTGTTGTGTCCCACACTGTGCCATTGCCAGCATCGAACAGAGTTTTGCTGGCCACTTTCACCTTGTTGTTAGTTTGGTTCAGACGCTCGTTGCGAGCAGATCCGTCAACGCGCAGATAAACACCACGGTTGTCATAGGGCTCTGGCTTGAACACCGCATCGGAGCCACCGGACTGCACAGGAGCGCAAATCACGGGCAGACCACCGTTGTCAGATGTGCTGAGTCCGCGTGGGCCGGAACCGTCACCTGTCACCATGACATATGCGAATCCGCACTCACCAGCTTGGAGGATTTCCGTGCGTGGGCTGATCACGTCATTAGGCTTCTTGTTGCCAGCGGGGTTACCGCCTTTGGCGTAGAAAATTTCCTCAGACTTGGTATAGCCACCTGCGATCAATTGACCGAGCAGTTGGTTCGCCGTGCTGCTGGAAAATCCTTCAAGGTCGTCGTTCTCACGTGCCAAATCTGGGTCAGGGAAGTTGCCCATGTCATTTTCAAAGTCCATCAGCACAAGATACACTTGTTTCGAGTTGCTGATCGCCTGTGTCATATCCATCTTCTTCCGTTGTTTCAGAATCGCTGGAGTGGAGAGAGCTGCAAGCGCAACGATAATTGCGATCACGACGAGAAGTTCCACAAGTGTGAAACCCTTACGAGTCCATTTGCTAGTTTTCATATACTGTATTATTTGGTTTTGTTATGGGTTGGAGCTGTTATGGGTTGGAGTTTTAGCTCCGGTTATTATGCCGACCATTTGCACAATCGGGTATGCCTAAGATACCCAATCCCCCAATAATGGCAAGGAGAAAAGTCGAAATCAGAAACAAAGCATCGCTCCAATACAAGCTCGGTCGTTTCTTCATCAACACTGCGCACAATTTGCGAAACAGGGGCAAAAAAGGCAGGCGGCGGCGTTATCAAGTTGTGAAAATAACTCTGATTCTTCTGTCATGCATCGCCCTCGGCCATGCCCAGTCAATCCCTGCCACTCCCATCAAACCTGCAACACCGGCTGCGGATGCTAAGACCGAAGTAACTGCCACTACGCTCTTGCCGGGAGCAGAGGTTGACATCAAGCCCATCCTTGCTGCAAAACGCACACAAGGAGATGTCGCAGCAACCTGGGAGCCAGGAAAACTCTACCTCCTCGAATGCTGGGCCACATGGTGCGGACCATGCATCGCTGCCATTCCGCACGTAAATGAGCTCCACAAAAAGTATCACGACAAAGGCCTGCGCGTGATCGGCATGAATGTTTGGGAAGATGGCGAAGAGAAAGTTGCCGCATTCGTAGAGAAAAAGGGTAAGGGCATGAGCTACCCCGTGGTCTATGTAGGCAAAGGCGGGGCTTTTGAAACCGAGTGGCTTAAGGCGGCGGGCGTCACAGGCATTCCAACGGCATTTCTCGTGCGTGATGGAAAATTTCTACTCAAAACGCATCCCTCGCAGCTCACCGATGAAATGATCAGCAGCGCACTGAAAGGCGATGAAGGCATCAAAAAACTCACCGAATCCGTTTCCACTATGGAAAAAAAACGCGAAGTCATGATGGCAAACTCGCGCGCGTTCTACCAGGCGATGGCCGCCAAGAACATCGAGGAGATGAACAAACATCTCGAAGAGGCCAAAGCAATGGAACTGCCGGAGCAACAAATCCAAACCATGGTCCTGCGCATGGCCATCACACAAAAAGACTGGGCAGCGATCCAAAAACACCTAGATGCCGCCACGGATAAACCGATGGCTGGAATGCTTCTCTACGAAGCCAGCAATGCCGTTTTGCAAGATGATACGGCACCGGAATCATTAGTAAAAACCATCGCCGCCCGCTTTGACGAAGTACACAGCTCACTACGCTCTGGCGGCATGGCATACATCGATCAGGCGCGCTTGCAATGGCGCGCAGGCAACAAAGATGCGGCACTGATCTCGGCCAAAAAAGCAGTCGAAGAATCGCAAAAACCAGAATCCAAGCCGATGCGCGCCGAGACCATCACCAAAAAATTTCTCAAATCCGTCGAGGCAGGAACCATGCCAGGCAATAATGATATCAAGCAATGGTATGCCGAAATGCGTGAGCAAGCCGTTAAAGAAGCCGCAGCTGCGACAAAATAAACCTTGGACTGCGGCAGCCCTACTGCCGCTTTCTCGATGACAGCCCTGCTGTCGAGCCGGCAACCCAAGTGCATTTCCAGCCGACGGCAGCAGGCTGCTTTTCTGTAAAGCGGTAGCGGGCTGCCGCAGTCCACGATACTGATCTTACACCAAACGCGCAGCCAGCAACTCTCGTTGGAACAGCAACTCCTTGGGTAAGTGATCATAGAGCTCAATGAAAAACTCGGCTTGGCTAACAAGCTCTTGTTTCCATTCTTTGCGATCAAAGGCCATGCAATTGGCAAATTCTTGTTCGCCAAAACCAGCAAGCCCGAAGTGGTTGAAATCATCATACGAAGGTGTCCAACCAATCTGCGTCTCGTGGCCTGCAGCTTCGCCTTTGCAGCGACGCACGATCCAATCAAGCACACGCATGTTTTCGCCGAAGCCTGGCCAGAGGAATTTTCCGTCCTCGCTTTTGCGGAACCAATTGACATGGAAGATACGCGGCAAGTGCGTGAGATAGCGGCGCATCTCTAACCAATGTGCGAAATAGGCACCCATGTTGTAGCCGCAGAACGGTAACATCGCCATCGGATCGCGCCGAACTTTACCGATCGTTCCTGCCGCGGCAGCCGTCATTTCCGAGCCCATAGTGGCACCCAGATAGACGCCGTGACCCCAATTGAATGCTTGAAATACTAGAGGCATAGTAGTAGCGCGGCGACCGCCGAAAATGATCGCATCGATGGCCACACCGTCAGGATTTTGCCAGTTTGGATCAATGGTGGGGCACTGCGCTGCGGGAGCTGTGAACCGTGCATTCGCGTGAGATGATGGGCGTCCGCAATCAGGTGTCCAATCTTGCCCAGTCCAGTCGATCAAATGCGCAGGAGCTTCTTTCGTCATGCCTTCCCACCAAACATCGCCATCATCGGTGAGCGCAACGTTGGTAAAGATGGTGTTAGATTTCATGGAATCCATGGCGATGGGATTCGTTGAGTAGGAGGTGCCAGGAGCCACTCCGAAGAAGCCCGTTTCAGGATTGATCGCGTGCAATTTACCATCCTCATGCGGCCACAGCCATGCGATATCATCGCCAACTACAGAGGATTTCCAGCCAGCTTCAGCGTATTCTTTTGGCGGCACTAACATCGCCATGTTGGTTTTTCCACAGGCCGAGGGAAATGCGGCGGCCACATAGGTAACGCTACCATCGGGCGAATGTAAGCCGGTGATGAGCATGTGCTCGGCCATCCATTTGTGCTCGCGCGCAATGTTCGACGCGATACGCAGGGCGAGGCATTTTTTTCCTAACAGGGCGTTGCCACCATAGCCCGATCCGTAAGACCAAATCTCGCGGGCATCAGGGAAATGACAGATGTATTTGTCATCGTTGCAGGGCCAACTAGAGTCAGCTTGCCCTGCCTCAAGCGGAACGCCAACCGTGTGTGCGCAGGGAATAAAATAGCTATGACCATCACGCTTTCGCGGCGTCACGGCATTGGCTTCATCTTCGAGGCGCTGGAGCACATGTGAACCCATGTGGCACATGATGCGCATGTTGACGACAACATAAGGACTATCAGAAATTTCAACACCAATCTTGGCCAACGGCGAATCGAGGGGGCCCATGCAGAAGGGAATCACATACATGGTGCGTCCTTTCATCGCGCCTCGGAATTTCCCTAACAAAATCGCTTTCATTTCCGCGGGATCGGCCCAGTTGTTTGTCGGGCCAGCTTCATCGGGACGTTTGACACAGATGAAGGTACGATCCTCCACACGGGCGACATCAGAGGGATTGGATCGGGCGAGGAACGAATTCGGACGCATCGCAGGATTGAGGCGTGTGAAAGTGCCTTGATCGACCAGCAACTGTGTCAGGCGATTCCACTCATCTTGCGAGCCATCGCACCAAACGACTTGATCGGGTATGCAGAGGGTGGTCATATCGGTGACCCATTTAAGCAATACGCCGTGTGTGGTGGGAGTTTTCATAACGAATTGATTGAAAGATGTGTGCCCGCTTTCGACAATGCAATCGGAATATGTGCGGAGAGAATCGCTAAATTAGCTGAAATACTTGGGGATCCAACCGATTCCTGGGAAGGGAATGATACAGCATCTGGGTCATTCATCCAGTGCGAAAGATCTGCAGGAAGTGGGCAATGCCACTCACGCATTGCGCCGCCCCAGGGGATTTTCAAGCGTGCTGCATGAAGGGCTTGGCGCGGTAAGATCATCCGTGTACGCAGGGCATCACTCCATCCGTGATCGATGAAATCAAGAAACGTAGTTTCATCAGAGCCATAGATTTTATCGCCGACGATGGGCAATCCGAGATGGGACAAATGCACGCGAATTTGATGAGTCCGACCAGTGACCGGCAGGCACGCAATTTCACTAAACACCCCGAGTTGATTTTCCCAAGAGCGCACCAAGCGGAAATGCGTGAGACTTTCGCGGCCCGATTCATGCACCGTGCGCTTGAGCCAAATAGCGCTGGGCTGAATCAGACCTTGGCGGATGATTGGTTGATCTACCGTGACCTCCATCCACTCGGGGCGACCGTGAACGAGGGCGATGTATTCTTTTTCGGCATCGCGAAATTGCAAGCTCATCGCCAAGTGCCGTGCGGCATCAGTGTGCTTGGCGACGAGAACTAGGCCACTGGTTTCGCGGTCAAGCCGCGTGATGATCGCTGGTTTTTTCCCATTAGCTACTTCAAAGGCTAACAGCTCCTCTAGTCCGCAAAGCAAGGTCGGCTCATCACGACCATTCGAAGGATGCACAATCAAGGGCGCAGGCTTGGCAATGACGATGAAGTCATCGCTTTCATCGATGACTCCAAATTCAAGAATCGCCTCTGGTCCCTCGTTCACTGGCGCGCATGCTAACGCGACTCTCACGCCGTGAGCAAGTAAGATCAGTGCCGCATGATTGACAGCGCTCCGGCATTTGCCTAGGCTCAGCGCCATGCCGCCATCATCCACAGCTCGAATCGCCGTCGTCGGAGGCGGACCGGCGGGCTTGTTTGCAGCGGAAACACTCGCGATGCAAGGTGTGAAGGTGGATCTCTACGATGCGATGCCCTCGGTGGGGCGGAAATTTCTCGTAGCTGGACGTGGTGGGCTCAATCTGACTCACGGCGAGCCTATGGAAACATTTCGCACACGCTATCGAGGCCCTGAGATGCCAGAGGACTGCTGGGTAGATTGGCTAACAGATTTCTCCCCACAAGAAATTAGAAATTGGGCGTCGGGACTAGGCATTGAGACATTTCAGGCAAGCAGCGGCCGTGTCTATCCCAAGGAGATGAAAGCGGCTCCCTTGTTGCGAAGGTGGGTCGATCGACTGCGCGGCTTGCAAGTGAGATTTCATATGCTGCATCGGCTTTGTAAAATCGAGCACGACCCCTTGCTGCGTCTGCATTTCAAAAAAAATGCAGGGAAAGATAGCGCAGAAAATATGTTAGACTTATTCTATGTCGATTCACCTGATGCCGTGATTCTTGCTCTTGGTGGAGCCTCGTGGCCGATCACCGGATCAAACGGTGCATGGACTTCTTTGTTGGATCATCTGGGCGTCAACGTGCCACCATTAGTCGCTGCCAATTGCGGCTGGGAACTGGATTGGCCTGCTGATTTGTTAGATAAAATCGAAGGTCTACCCTTGAAGAACTGCCGCGCTTCTGCCGATGGAGAATACGCAAGCGGCGAACTGATGATCACTCGCTACGGCCTCGAAGGTGGGATCATTTATACACTCGGAGCGGCACTGCGGAGAATGCAGGAGCCAGTCATCGAGATCGATCTCAAACCAAGCGCCGAAATTCCTGAATTACTGCGGAAAATGGAATCGGTGAAGCGAAACCTGATCGCTGAATCACGAACGCGTTGGCGATTGTCTGAGCAAGCTCACGCCTTACTTGCATGGCAGGCGGAGATGCGCGGCATTGAGGATCCGGCTCATCTCGCAGAATTGGTGAAACATTTTCCGCTATCCTTGCGAGGCCCACGACCGATTGCCGAAGCCATTTCCAGCGCTGGCGGCATAGCTTGGCGCGATCTAACAAAATCGCTCTCACTGCAGGGTGCTCCAGCCATTTTTTTCGCAGGAGAAATGATCGATTGGGAGGCTCCCACAGGCGGCTATTTGATCCAGGGATGTTTCGCAACGGGGCGCCGTGCCGCACGCTCGGCGATGGATTATTTGCGTCAAAAAGGACTGTATTGACACAAAAATCGGCGTATATTTCTAGCCTAATCAGGCAATTTCTGCTAAGCTTTTGCATAGCGATGACGAGCCATGCTCGAAAATGATTTCAGCAATGCCACTCGGAGCACTCTAGCAGATTACGACCACAAACCTTGGTGGTTCAAATGTTGCTGCCGTGCCGCGCGATTGCTCTCGCCGATTTTGTGAAAGACCAACTAATGGATTAAGCAATGTTGGTATACACCGCTTGCACGTCATCGTCGTCTTCGATCTTATCAATGAGTTTTTCCACTTCCTCCAATTGCTCCTCGGTGAGCTCGACGGGATTGCTGGCGATGCGACGCAACTCAGCTTTTTTCACCTCGATGCCAAGCTGCTCAAAGGCATGTGTCAGCGTCGAAAAACTCCCATACTCAGCATAGGCCGTCACAAGGTCATCTTCCACTACCAATTCCTCCAAGCCACCATCGATCAGAGCGAGTTCGATCTCCTCCAGATCCATACCTTGAATCAACTGAAATTCCACCGCAGTCTTGCGAGAGAAAAGAAACTCCAGCGAACCACTGGGCACCATTTGTCCGCCATTTTTGTTGAAATAGGTTTTCACGTTGGTCACCGAGCGATTCGAATTGTCGGTAGCGCACTCAACAAATACCAATACACCGTGCGGACCTTTGCCCTCGTAGTTCACTTCCACGATGTCCTGCGCATCCTTCGCAGAGGCGCGCTTGATTGCCGCATCAATGTTATCTTTCGGCAAGTTCTCGGCTTTGGCATTCGAGATCGCGAGGCGCAACTTCGCATTGGTCATCGGATCAGGCCCGCCTTCTTTGGCTGCCATGGTGATCAATTTTGCCATCTTCGGGAACACCTTGGACATTTTATCCCAGCGTGCTTCCTTCGCTCTTCTTCTGCATTCAAATGCGCGTCCCATAATCAATAAATTGGTAAAAATTTGAGGCACCGAGAGAATCGTCGCCCGCACCATTCAAACGGAAAATGGAAAAAGAACCAATACTTGTTTTGCAAAAAATCAAGCACATCCGTCAGCCGCTGAAGCGCTAGACTTTCAAAATCTGCAAGTTACATAATCCATCAGATGCTAATCGGAATAAGCAACTGCAAGCAAATTCGGTCGCTTAAAATACTTCATAACAGCCGTAAATTCGTCGAAACAAAGGCCCACATCACTCTGCAAGCTAATTTCCACGCAACTTTTCTCCCTTTGCCGTGTTTGATTATCTATCTACTTATGAAATGCACATTTTCCCTGACGATTTCTTTCCTCTGTTGCCTCGGCGTAGCGCTGATGGCGGCATCACCGTCCAAGAGCCAAGAAAAAGGCAAGGGCAAGGGAAAAAAACGAGCCGCCGCAGAAGAAGTCACACTGCCGCCCGATCTCACACCGAAGGCCTCGATTTCCTGGCACACTTGGACATCATCAAATGGCGAAGCGCTCGATGCAAAGTATCGCGCACTCGAAAACGGCATCGTCACCGTAGAGCAAAAGGACAAACGCTTGGTGCGCTTTGCGATTTCGCGACTGAGCAAGGCTGATCAAGCTTTTGCCCAAGCCTGCAAAAACGCTGAGCCGCGTCCGCCGATGGCCCAAGCGATCATTGACAAAGCCGCCGCACGACTCAACGACACCATCAATGCCAAACTCACCACTAGCACGATCGCGCCGAACCCCACTGCATCCGATGCGCTCTTTCTGCGACGCATTTATCTTGATACCATCGGCCGCATCCCCACCGCAGAGGAAGCGCAAACCTTTCTCGATGATCGCTCGCCAAACAAACGCTCCACCTTGATCAATCAGCTCCTCAATTCTCCGGGCTACACGATGCAAATGTTCAATTGGCTCGCCGACATGCTGCGCGTCAAAGACGACTACGGCAAGGGCGCGAAAGCATTTCTCTACGAAGATTGGCTTAAGGAGCAAGTGGCGATGAATGCCTCGTGGGATCACATGGTGCGCGAGATGTTGACCGCCGATGGCAAGCTGAACCAAAATGGTGCGGCTGGATTTTTGTTGCGCGATGCTCAGATGCCGCTCGATGGCGTAGCGAACTTACTCACGACTTTTCTCGGTGCCAACGTTTCCTGCGCCCAATGCCACGATCACCCCTTTGCCGACTGGTCGCAGCATGATTTTTACAGCATGGCCGCCTTTTTCGGCGCGACCGATGGCTTCCACGAACGCGTCTATCGCGAGACCCGTAAACTAATCAAATCAGAAGAGATGGCAGAACTGCCACGCGCGATGGTCAATCAAGTCCTCGCCTCGAACCCCTATAATCTAGTGGATCTCTCGAAAAACAAACTCACCTTCCCCAATGACTACAAATACAAAGACGCCACACCCGGCGAGCTCACCAAGCCCTCTTTGATTCGTTGGGATGATACGAAAAACGACAACCCTGCCTATGCTGTCACCGCGAACAGCTCGGCACAATTACGCAATCAGTTTGCCGATTGGATGGTGCATCCGGAGAACCCGCGCTTTGCCACGGCTATCGCCAATCGTCTGTGGAGAAAAGTTTTCGGCCTCGCCGTGCAAGAACCCGTTTCAGACATCGATGATCCCTCCGCCGCCAGCAATCCGGAATTGCTCGCCCACATCACCACGTACATGAAACAAGCGAAGTTTGACCTCCGCGAGTTCCAACGCATTTTATTTCACACCGCCGCCTATCAACGTCTCGCCAGCAAGGTACCGGAAGATCCGCAAACCTATCGCTTTGAAGGACCAGTCATTCGTCGCATGAGCGCCGAGCAAGTATGGGATTCCGTCATCGCCCTCACCACTGGTAGCGATGCCGACAACATCCTTCTGCGCCGTGGCGACACAATGCAGAAAACAGACCTCGGCGACAACGCGATCACACCTGAATCGGTGAAATCCGTGATTGATGAACTGAAGAAAAATCGCATAGTGGTGAAAGGCGGTGGCAAGAAAAATGGAGGCAATCCCCGTGCACTCGCATCATCTTATGAAGGTGGCACCCCCACCCAACGCCATGGATTGTTGTTAGCACGTGCCAGCGAAATCCAGCAACCTGCTCCAGAAAATCATTTCCTCCGACTCTTCGGCCAAAGCGATCGACTGGTCTCTGACACCAACACGGTGGACGGCAACGTGCCACAACTTCTGCAACTGATGAATGGTCCTGTGCAGCTGATGATCACCCAAAATTCCTTGGCGATGAATGAAGCAGCCAAAGAGAAAAACCCCGCCGATCAAATCACCTCGCTTTACCTCAGCTTCCTCGGTCGCACCCCAAGCAGTGCCGAGATTGCCAAGTCCACCGAAGCATTGAAAGAAGGCCTAACACTTTCCGACATCGCATGGGTTCTCCTCAATACGCGCGAATTCCTTTTCATTCCGTAATCCTAACAAAAAACTTTCCAACCTTATGAAATCCGATCACCCCAAAGTGAATGAAATCACCCGACGCCTCTTTGTCGAGCGCATGGCGCGTTCGGCCTTTGGCCTCAGCCTACTGCCCTTCGTTCCCGGTCAAACTCTCAACGCGGCCGAGACAGCACGCCCTGCCGCCAACGCCACTTTACCAGGATTTGGCAAAGCCAAAGCTGTGATCATGCTTCAACTCTCGGGTGGCCTCAGCCAAATTGATAGCTTCGATCCCAAAACCGGAGCATCCAAAGGCCCTGGCAGCGCTGTCAGCACCAAGGGCGGATTTCAGGTCTCATCGTTCCTGCCGCTAACGGCAAAAGTCGCCGACAAAATCACCGTGATTCGTAGCATGACGGCGAAGGTCGGCGTGCACGATCAAGCTCGCTATCTGATGCGCACGGGATTTGAAAAACGTGGTACTATCGTGCATCCCACCCTCGGAGCATGGGCTCACAAATTTCTTGGCCCCAGCCACGAGACCCTGCCGAGCAGCGTCTGCATCAATCGCCCCGCCAACAACGGCAGTGGATTTTTACCCGCCACCATGAGCCCACTGCCGATCATGGATCCAGACGAAGGTCTGAAACATGCCATCAGTCAAGCAGATTCCAGCGTGATGCAAAAACGCCTCGCGATGCTGCGCGACATCGATGGAAAATTCACCGAATCCGTCAACGACCCCAGCGTGATTGCCTACAACGACTTTTATGAAAGCACCCTGCGCTTGATGAAAGGCAAAGATTTGCAATGCTTCGATCTCAACAGCGAGCCCGCGGAGTTGCGCGAAAAATATGGCAAAAATCGCTTCGGCCAAGGCTGCTTGCTGGCACGTCGATTGGTAGAAGGTGGCGTGCGCTACGTCGAAGTCGAAAGCGGCGGCTGGGACATGCACAAAGACATCGAAGGTGGCATGGAAGAGCGCGGTGGTGAATTTGACACCGCCTTCGCCGCACTGATCAGCGATCTTGATGCCCGAGGATTGCTCGAAAGTACGATGGTAGTAGTAGCAACCGAATTCGGCCGCAAGCCCAGCTTTGATGGCAGTGGTCGCGGTCACCACCCCTTGGTATTCTCGTCCGTCATCGCCGGTGGCGGAGCCAAAGGTGGATTCGTTTACGGTGCCAGTAATGCCGAAGGCGGAAAAGTCAAAGAAGACCCCGTCAGCGTAGGCGACCTCCACGCCACCGTTGCCCACGCCTGCGGCATGCCCATCGGCAAATCCATCGTCAGCTCCAGCGGTCGCCCCTTCACTGTCGGCAACAAAGGCAAACCCGTCACCGCGGTTTTTGCGTGATGCAGCTGATTTCATCGAACGCTCGAATGGCAAAGTTTTCCTGACCGGATTCGTAGCTATCAGTAACAAAATTGCTAGATTTGTATGAGCGTAAAAGCAGCTGTAGGAAAAAGCGTTCGCATGCAATAGCTTAGTGCGTTAGCAACTGTGAGCTCATTCTTTCCAACGAGTTTGCTTCATAAAGCCTAGAATCGCGAGCTCGCGTATTACATAAAATCCGGGCAACTGTGCCATCATCCCAATCTACGCAATGGCAGGGCCGTTTCAGGTTCCCTATCTTGCGCGTTGACGATTTCGCAGCATTCTCTGCACGAAAGTCTGGACGCATTTTCTTTCCTCGTGTTGAATCTCGGCATGACTCGACCCGATGGCAGATCTGCCGACCAACTTCGTGAAATTTCCTTTACCCCAAACGTCGCGCCCTACGCACAGGGCTCGGTTTTGGTTTCCTTTGGTAATACCAAGGTGATCTGCGCGTGCAGCGTGGAAGAGGATGTGCCGCGTTGGATGAAGCAGCAGGGTGTCAAAGGTGGCTGGCTAACGGCAGAATACTCGATGCTCCCCTACTCGACTCTGGAACGCAAGCAGCGCGATATTTCAAAGGGAAAAATCGATGGTCGCTCCTCAGAAATCCAGCGACTGATCGGTCGGGCCCTGCGCGCAGTTGTCGATTTGAAAAAAATCGGACAACGCACGCTTTGGATCGATTGTGATGTGTTGCAAGCCGATGGCGGCACGCGTACGGCATCGATCACAGGTGCCTGCGTGGCCGTGGCCATTGCCTGCAATCGCTTGCTTTCGGCGGGGAAAATCAAAGATTTCCCCTTGAAACAATTGGTCGCGGCGGTGTCGAGCGGAGTCTACCAAGCCACGCCAATTCTTGATCTGAACTATCCTGAGGACAAAGATGCAAGTGTGGATTTCAACGTGGTGATGACCGAGAGCGGGAAATTTGTCGAGGTTCAGGGCTCGGGCGAAGAAGCAGTTTTCAGTGCTGAGGAGATGACGGCGATGCTTGGGCTCGCGCACAAGGGCATTCAGGAGATCGTGGAGCTCCAGAAAAAAGCAATTCTTGCGGCTGATCGAGTGGAAAATGCCGCCTTGCTCGACCTAGCGGCAGCCTTTGGCAAAGGACGTTGATTTTTTGCGAAAAACACCTGTCGACCATGAAAAATAAGGATCACTATATAAGTATGGATTAGCTATAGAGAGCTCGATATGTTGAACAAACTCAGCGACAAGGCTCACGTCTTCCTGCTTGCTGAAAACGTCAACCGTTTCGTCGGCTTCATCCTAGCAGATATGGCATACCCCTCTCATTTGGTAAAAAGTTTTCCCCAAGCCAAAATCAGTTGTGCCGCGAGCATGAAATTTGAGCAAGAATTGGTATTACTCCGTCCCAGGAAAGAAGAATACGAAGGACTGCTCAATTGGGTAAATATCTACTAAAGGATTTGTAATACATCTGCTAGCGAAAAATTTACGCGGATTTGATACGAAGGGTTGCACTTCACCCCGCTGTTGTGCATGGTGACCCCGCGCATGAAACTCATTAGTGGTACAGCTCACAGAGGCCTAGCAGAACGAATCGCCGAAAACTTGGGAACCAAGCTTGCTGACGTGCACGTCACAGCATTTCCCGATGGAGAGACCTTCGTGAAAATTAACGAAAACATCCGCGGAGCCGATGTGTTTATCATTCAGCCTTCCTGCCCACCCACCAACCACAACATCATGGAATTGCTGATCATGGTCGATGCGGCTCGCCGTGCCAGTGCCGGCCGTATCAATGCCGTGATGCCATTTTTCGGCTATGCTCGCCAAGACCGCAAGGACCAACCGCGCGTGCCGATCACTGCCAAGCTCGTCGCCAACATGCTGACCGAAGCCGGCGTCGATCGCATCATTACCATGGACCTCCACGCCCCGCAGATCCAAGGTTTTTTCGACATTCCCGTCGATCATCTTTATGCCAAACCCGCTCTCATTCACTACTTGCGCGAGCAGGGAGCTGGAGCTGATGGCAACCTCACCGTCGTTTCACCCGATGTCGGTGGTGTCAAAATGGCCCGCGCCTACGCCGATGCCCTCGGTGCCGACCTCGCCATCGTCGCCAAGCACCGTGTCAGCGCAACGAAGGTCGAGGCGATGAACGTCATCGGTGAAGTCGAAGGCCGCGATGTATTGCTCGTTGATGACATGACCGAGACTGCAGGCACGCTCTGTGCCGCAGCAGAAATTCTCCAGCGCAATGGTGCGCGCCGCATTTACGCAGGTGTATCACACGCAGTCCTCGGCGATATGGGCCGCGAGCGCATCAAAGCATCTGCGATTGAAACAGTCATCACCACCGACTCCGTGCCGATGGCCCACGGCGAAAAAGTGCACGCCGTCGAGATCGCACCATTGCTAGCCGAAGCCATCCGCCGCATTAACGGCGGACAGTCGGTTACCTCATTGTTCGAGGTCTGAGCAAAATATTACAACGGAGTTACCAACAGACGCACGAAGTGCTTCACCTCGCCCTCGGGCAATGTGTAGATCACTTCAGCGGGATCAGAGTCATCAACGTCAGCAGCTGGAGCCGCTGTCCAAGTGGTAAGATCTTCTGAAATCTGCACCACAAACGATGCCAAGGCCGCAGCATCACGCGGCCAAGTTACCGAGCCATCGACTACCGCTGGATTGACCGTCATTCCCGAACCGGTAAGGCCCATGAAATACTCGACCCCATTGGCCACACCATCGCCATCAGCATCAGCGGCTGCATTTTGGCTAGAAGCATTGGTTTGAGCCCAAGAAGGATATCCAAACATCCCCACACGCAGCATCCCAGAGCCCGTTAGATAGGACACTTTCGTGAGCGCAGCGGAGGTCAGCGAACCGTAAATCCCCGGAGGCTGAGCGACGCCATCGACGAAAAGTTGATCGATCGAGTCCACCGCGCTATGCGTCAGATCCACTAGAGCTCCAGCAGCAATGCGCACATCGGCACCGTCCGCCAAATACGCCTGGCTGATCGATAGCGTACCGCCATCTACTGTGGTATCACCCGTGTAAGTATTCATGCCAGTCAATACTTGCGTGCCTGTGCCCACTTTAGTGAAAGAACCCACCGCCTCGTCGTTGGCAAGCACTCCAGCAAAAGTGCCGCTGCCATTGTCTACTCCGAAAGTGATCTTGGACGCATAAGAACCCGGTGCGCCGTAGCCGACTCGAATCACTCCCTCACCCGTGATTGCATCCACGAAAATTCCACCATTTTCGACAATCGTTGCCTCAGAGGCATCGAACAACGCACCCGCAGCGACATGCAAATCCGCTTTGTTGTTTGTCCAATTTTCATTCGCATTGCTGCCCGCGATCAACGATCCCTCCTGCACGTCAATCAAGGCTCCAGAATCCATCGCAAAGGTCGCCGCACTGGCAGCCCAAACGAGTGTGCCCGGACCAGACTTAATCAACTGACCAGCTCCCGAAATCACACTTGTTGGCATGTTACGAATTGCGGCAAGCGGCACGTTGATTTCGATCTGAGCAGCACTGGCGATCGTAAATGCATTGCTCGCAATGTTGTTGAGAAAGACCACAGAACCCTCATTGACCGTGACTGCACCTGTGCTGCCTAACGCAGAGGGAAATGTCGTAGTCCCAGCACCGTCATGGACCAAATTACCCATACCAGTAATCGAATTACCCATGCTGATGTCGTCACTACGATCAATCAATAAAGTGCCATTGTTAATGATAGCGCCAGTACCCACCGATCCAGTCGTGCCGCCATCTCCCAGCGCCAGCGTGCCTTGGGCGATGGTCGTACCGCCCGTGTAACTGTTCGTGTTAGCAAACGTTACTTTTCCTGAGCTGGATTTTAAAACCACGCAAGTTCCACTGATGCCATGAGATCCACTAAAGGTGTAATCCACACCGAGGGGATCAAGCAGCACGGCAGAGGGACTCACATCTGCACCATTGATCGACACCGCAAACGATGTTGCCAATTCATTGAACACCACAGAGTCCGCAGCTGCGAAGTTGGTGGCATTGCCATTACTCGACCAGTTCTGCACGCCACCGACATCCGGTGCTGTGCCACTATCCCAAACCGTGCTCACGTTGCCATTCCAGTTCACCGTTCCGATCCCTGCAATGTCGACGCGTACAACATGAATCGGAGCGTTGGTGGAATCCTGCACAAGGGTAGCGCCCATCCGCGAGGGCAACTGCAGCGTGAAATTTGCGAGGTTGATCGGAGTATTCGACTGATGTTCAAAAAGAGCATATTCTCCAATCGACAGACCTACGTCTGCTACAATTTTCAACGTATGACCACTCGCCACCGAGAAGGAATCAACCTTGTTGATTTTCGTTGAGTCGACCCCGGGTCGGAATTCGGACGTAGTGCCAGCAGCCAATGCCACTTGGTCATATGCCGTCGTGGCAGTGCTAACCAAGCGATTAGGCACCTGCACTGGGCCATTGGTCAGTGCATTCAGGATGTCAACTGTGCTATCAGTGCTATCGAATGTCACCACGCGAGCCTCGTCAGCCATACCGTCAAAATATTGCCCGCCGCCAGGACTCACACAGAAGTGCATGCTACTGTGGGTCGGGGCGCCACCATAGGAACCATTGGCAACGCCATTGATGTAAAATGTCGTTACGCCTGATTGGCGAACGAGAGCCAAATGCACCCAAGTGCGCGGAGAAAAACTTCCACTCGCCCCGCCATCAGGCCCGATCCATGCAATATTATGCGCACTAGCCGCCCAGCCATTTACCGCAAGGGATAGCTTGAAGGATCCACCGTCTCCGCCCAAGGTGAAAACATCACCCTGGTTCGCACCAGCAAGAGAATCTGCACGGGCGAATACTCCGAAGGCAAAATTATCATTTGCTAGTCCGATCGGACCCGATGCATACCATCCCGAGTTTGTAGCATTGCTCGTATCCAAGTATTTGGTCGAGCCCGGAGCCAGCACGCCAGCTTCGCCCACGGCTACACCACTCGTGCCAGTAATGGCATTGACGATACTTTGCGCGCCAGATGGCGTGCCAGACAGTGCGGAATCCACCGGGCCATTGTTCGCATCGAGAGAGCCAGCCTCTCCGAGACGAAATTCCACCACCGGAGTGATGGCTGCCACAGCAGGAAACACAGAAAATAGACACAATGATGCCTTGAGGCAGAATGAGGTTTTCATAGGATATCGAATAGGGATTTTTATTTTGTCACGAAAGTGACACAAATAAAAAACCACAAATCTGCGATCATGGCAAGCAGAAAATGAAAAGCCACTAAGCAATCTACTCTCACGAGCCAATACCCGCCTCACAACTTCTCCTGCTTTGCCGCTTTCCGTTCTTTCAGGAACGTGATCACCATCGGCAGCAAGGAGAATCCAATGATTCCAAAGACCACCAGCTCGAAATTTTCTTTCACAATCGGAATCGCGCCAAAGAAATAGCCCAAGGGAATCAGCGAACCAACCCACAGCAACGCGCCACTCACATTGTAATACATGAATTTGCGCAGATCCATCTTGCCTGTTCCAGCCACGAAGGGTGCAAAGGTCCGCACGATCGGCACAAAGCGCGCGATGATGATCGTCTTGCCTCCGTATTTGTTGAAAAACTCGTGTGTCTTCTGAATGTTCGATTCTTTGACGATTCTTGGGAACTTTCGCATCATCCACTGTCCCGCTAAGCGACCAATCCAGTAGTTGACAAAATCTCCTAGCACAGCCGCCACAAACATCAGCACCCCGCAGAGCCACAGATTGAGCGGTGCCGTGTGCGATACCGCACCTACCGCAAAAAGCAGCGAATCCCCGGGCAAGAAGGGCGTCACCACCAATCCCGTTTCACAAAAAATAATCGCAAACAAAATGGCATAAATCCAGACTCCATATTGCGTGATCAGCTCCGCCAATTTCACATCCAAGCTCAAAAAGTATTCAAGAATCGTTGACACAGCCCCAACATCTCCAAGATCAAGCAAAGTGCAAGCAAGATTGCACACTTCATGAGATTTTCACAATGCCTTGCACCATGGACTGCGGAAGCCCTGCTGCCGCTTTCACAAAGGCAGCCTGCTGCCGGCGTCCCGAATACTAAAAATCCATCCGCGACCACGATCAGCCCTGCAAAACAACAAGCATCTTTCACACCGCATCCGCAATTTTCAGACCATCCAGCGCGGCACTGACAATGCCACCGGCATAACCTGCACCTTCGCCGCATGGGAAAAAGCGAGCCACCTCTGGGTGTTGCAAGGTTGTTTCATCGCGCGGAATCCGCACCGGCGAGCTTGTGCGAGTCTCAAAGCCCAACAACAATCCATCGGTGCCCGTGTAGCCACGAATTTGGTTACCGAAAAGCCGCAGCCCCGTGCGCATCCGCCGCACCATCCAGCTTGGCATGATTTCATGCAAAGGGGCTGACGTTGCTCCGGGGAAATAACTCATCGTCGGCAAGGTATCAGAAATTTTTCCACTCAAGAAATCCACCAAGCGCTGGCCTGGAGCTTTCTGACCACCACCACCGGCTTGTTTCGCCGACCGCTCCAGATGCTTCTGAAAAGCGATGCCCGAGAGAAGCCCGTGCTCAGCGACAAATGGCTCCGTGTCCTCAGGCTCCACCGTCACCACCATTCCACTATTGGCAAATGGCGAATCGCGACGCGCCAGACTCATGCCATTCACCACCACCTCGTCATTCTCCGTCGCCGCTGGCACGATCCATCCACCAGGGCACATGCAGAAACTATGCACACCGCGATCATCGATCTTCGTCGCCAAGCGATAGCGCGCCGCAGGCAGCATCCGCGGCCGCTCTTCATCGCGCGGAATGTGGTATTGCACTTGATCAATCAAGGCCTGCGGGTGCTCGATCCGCACCCCGACCGCAAAGGCTTTTTTCTCTAACAAAATCTTTTTCGCCGCCAGCACTTGATAAACATCACGCGCCGAGTGACCTGTGGCTAAAATCACCGCATCACCCTCGATGCATCGACCATCCGCGCAGACCACGCCGCGCATCACTTGATGCTCAATCACGAAATCAACTACCTTAGCCTGAAAATACACCTCACCCCCAGCAGAAATGATCGATTGTCGGATCGCCTTGACCACATTTGGCAGCAAATTCGAGCCAATGTGTGGATGCGCATCGGTGAGAATTTTTTCCGGAGCTCCATGCGCTACGAGGACTTCATAAATCGTCGCCACTGGTCCGCGTTTCGTCGCTCTCGTGTAAAGTTTGCCATCAGAAAATGTCCCCGCGCCACCCTCGCCGAAGCAATAGTTCGAGTCCTCGACCACTCGTCCCTCGCGCAGCAACGGTGCGAGATCGAAACGTCGCGCACTGGCATCTTTACCTCGTTCTAACAAAATCGGTTTAATCCCTCGCTCCAAGCAACGCAACGCCGCAAACATCCCCGCCGGACCACAGCCGACGATCACCGCCACCCGCGGCCGCGCTGGCAAAGGATCACAATACCAAACTGGAGTCACATCAGGCGGCAAGGGCACATCAATGCCCACCTCGATGCGCAATTGCACCTTGATCGTGCGTTGACGCGCATCAACAGAATGCTTGCGTAGCTTCATCGAGGCAATACGCTGCGGCGCGATTTTCAATCGATCTGCAATCGCCTTGCGCCACGCCCCCAGATCCTCTGATTGCTTCAAAGGTAATATAATATCGACTGTCTCCATCGCGTCCGCCACATGCCGACTCAAGCATGCCAGTTACCATTTGCAAAGCTTTTCCTGAACGGAACGAGCCTAGCGATAAACCATGAGCACTACCTTCACTTAAAAAAGCACAGCCATCACTGCAAGCCCGCTTCTACAACGCAGCCTGGGAGTTTTTTCCGCAGTTCTTCGATACCCGCTGGTGTCACCTTGCTTTGCCAAACATAGAGACGCTTGAGCTTGGGCAGGGCTGCGAGTTTTTGCAATCCGGCATCGGTCACGCCTGTGCCGTAGATGTTGAGACTTTCGAGCGTTAGCAACTTGGCGACATGATCCATGCCGATATCGGTGACTTTGGTCTCGGACAGGCGCAGGCTGCGCAGATCTTTCGCATTGGCCAGCGGCACGAGTGCTGCATCGGTGATCGCAGAAGCTGAGAGATCGACGGCAACCAGCGAGCTAATCACAGGACCGATTTTCTCGAAATCCGCATCGGCAAATTTCCCTCGCATGCTGACGGCAGTAAAGGTCAGGCCATTGGAATCCTGTGACTCAAACTGCAGGGCACCGGGGTAGGCTTTTTGAATCTCGGCGAGGGATTTTTTCACTTCCTCACGCTTGGCTCCCAGGTCGGCGATAGCAGCGGCAGCGGCCGCTTTTTCGGCAGGAGCCGCGGCTTGGGAGACAGCAGTTGACACTTTGATCAAGGGAGCCACATCAGCGGGCGGATTGGCTTCGCTGAGCTTCAGTTCGTTCGAGGCACCGCTATTGATCCACCACTTGATGACCGTCAATTGCTCAGGTGTGAGACCGGGTTTTTCGTCAGGAGGCATGCGCTCATCGTCATCGATGGGCAGTTCACAGCGAATGATGATGTTGCTCTCATCGGCCTTACCTGGCTCCAGTGCGGGGCCTTCCTTACCGCCTTTGACAAGAAGCTCATAGGTGTCCATGCGCAGCTTGCCCTTAGTTTTCTCCTCATTGTGGCATTTCCAGCACTTTTCTTCGAGCATCGGCGCTACGACGTTTGCGTAAACCAATGGCTCTGCAGCAACCTCTTCTACTGCCACAGCCTTGCCACCAAGCAGCGGCTTGAGCGCGGGTGGGGCGTATTTGGCAAGATAATCAGGACCGTGCGTGAGCGATGCTCCATCGTGACTGGCAAAGGCCATCACCCCACCGCTAGCAAGCAGCAGGAAGCGATAAAACCATACGGCTGAGGCGCCGGCGTCCGACCAAGCCTTGACGATGAAGGCAAGAATGGTAACGCAGGCAAAAATGATACCGCCCCATAAGTGGCGATTGGCGGTTTCTGATTCCGCCCAGTCGCTTTCGCCTTGAAAGAGAAGAAAACCAGCCAGCACAGCGACGACGGACGAAGCTGAGGCAAAGAAAAGTGTCGTGCGTGTGGTGGTGGAGACACGACGAGTGATCATCGAGCCGAACTCCATCATGATTGCCAAAGTCACCATGCCGATCGGCAAGTGCAGCAACACGGGGTGGAAGCGCCCCAGAAAGCGCATCATGTTATTCGAAGTTTCTTCCGAAGGTGGCCCAGCCAAAAACGGCATGGCGACAAGTGCGACACAGGTAATCAGGCCCAACATACTGAGGACAATGGGCTTACGAACTTTGGTTTCTTCCATAGGTTGATTCATTGATACATCAAATTACGCGCAGTCCGAGCACAATCTTTCGCAAAAAATGAGTGCGACTGCTGCATTTTCGCTCCAGCATGAGACTCAGACGTCGATCGTGGGTCCGGTCTTACTTGGCGGAACGTCCGCAGCCTTTTGAGGTGCAAGCGGTTTCCCAGATTTGGTGCGGAGGAAGGGGATGAATCGAGTCAGGTCAATGCCGAGGTATCCCATGGATTTAGTAAATATCAACAACGCAATGGCCTCATCGATGAAAAAAAATGGCACTGGGGGCAAATCGAAGGGCGTGAAAATGACAATGCCACTTAACAAAGCAAGTAGTGCTGCGAAAAACTTTTTCATACGATGAGAATATACTGCTTTTCGACTGCTGCAAATGAATTTTTGAGTAACGGATTCCGCCAAATTGAAATCGTCGAAGATCCGTGCGAAGCACCCTGGACTGCTACAGCCTGCTGTAGCTTTGGGCAATGCAGCCCTGCTGCGAGCCCCGCGGCATTGGCACGGAAAAAGCCCGATGAAACCTCCGCTTGCCCCGCTCGCAGTAGGCTGCATGGCGGAAAGCGGCAGCAGGCTGCCGTAGTCCAAGGACTTCGTCGGCGATCTAGTCCTAATGCGCGATTATTTTTAGCCGAGTCCCTAAGCTAAAGGGCATTGATCAATGATAACTCAATTGTGCAGAAATCTTGGCATCTTTGTCGCTGCGAAAGCGCACCCAGTAAGCCGAGAAGGCGATGGGGAATTCGTGCAGCAGAGATTTGCCGGCAGTGAGTTCGAGGCTTTCGTAGGTGACCCAATCGCCGTAGCCGCTAATGTCTACTTCTACTATGACCGTAGTAGCTTTATCGGCCTCGAGCGTGAGGGTTTTTTGATCGTAGCCCGTCATCAGGTAGGGATCGGAATTTTCGTTCGCTTTGACGCTGGTATTTTTCCACGGACCACCTTCGCCCACTGCTTTGCCCAGTTTCCAGGCATCGTCGATGGCGCCAGCCCACACGGCGGCTTTGCCGTCATCGGAGCGGATGATGTGTTTGTTATCGGTAGCTTCCGCGCTAATGCCACTGAGAAGGAAAAGTCCGTGCCATGAGCAGAAATCTTGAATCATCATGTTGTGCGTGGCCACCGGACGGACCATCGCGAAGCCGCCTGCATTTTCAGCTGGCAGTTCGTAAAAAGTACCGCAAAGGTTGAGCAAATCGCGCTCGGTGGCGACTTCGCGGGCGATGCGTGTTTTCGCCATGACTTCAGGTTTCGCGAATTCGGCTGCCCCGCGCGGAAAGCGCCAGCGTTGGCCTTTGTCGTCGATCAGCAATGCCGAAGCTTCATCGACGCTGTAGGCTTTCTCGGGCATGCGCGTGGTGCGAGCAATATTCTCCTCGAGTGTGGAATCATCCTTGCGGGTGAGTTTCATATCCTCATTCATCACATACAGTCCTTGGCTGCTACCGTCTTGAGCCGTGGCGACAAAACCACAGGTTAAGGCATCGTCATCGAAGGCGCGCATGCGACCACTGATGACTGTTTTGTCTGCCGCCTTCGCAAGTCCGGCGAAAAGTTTGGCATCTGTCTTGAGATGACGCGCTTCATTGCGATAGGTAAACTGCGCGGTAACACTAGCGCAATCTTGCAATGGAGTAACGCGAATCCACACGCCAGGTGCGTCCTTTGCAAAGCTGTGGACAGTGGTTTTGCCAGGTGCCGCGCTAACGGTGTTGAGCTTGCTCCAGGTGCCGTCGCCAGCGCGATCAATTTCTAACAAGAAATCCACCGCCGATTTTTCTTTGTGCACCAAATGCAGAGCGCGATGGTCGTAACCCGCAAAGAGGTAGGCATCCGATGCTTGATCTTTTTTCGCCGCATCTTGAAGCCAGACCGCGCCGCGACCGATCGGCATGCCGAGCTGATCGAGGGTCTCGTGCGAGGTGAACCACAAGTTCGATTGCGAGCGCGGTGGAGCAATCTCGCCCTTGGCTTTGCGTTTGTTCAGGAACTCCGACTTGGCGGTATCATCGCAGCCGAAAACCAGCTTGCCATTCCATTCACAGAAATCGCCGATGACTTTCAGGTAGTTCGAGCGTGGCACGATGCCAGCCGAAGATGTAGGATTGAAATCTTTCGGGAATTTCCAAAAAGTGCCATGCATCGTCATCAGGAAATCTTTTTCGCCGATGTCGCGAATCCTTGGCCACTCGGTGTTCCAACCGTGCGCACCGTCGTAGGAATGCGAGCCTTTTGGCAGTCGATAGCTATTCCATTTCCCCCCGTGCAAGCACATCAAAATTAGCGACCGATGGTCCCAACCGATCGACCATAATGGTGCATCGGGGCTGTCGGCTTGGCCTATGATGCCACCGGGGCCCGTGACTTCGGTGAATTGATTACGGCGCACCACCGTCCATTTCTCAGCCTTGCCATCCCACTCCGCAAGCACACCGCTGGGCGTGCGCGGATTGACCAATGCGCCACCACCATGCTCGCCATTGTTCGCATAAACGTAGCGCCCTTGCGCTGAGTAAAAACCCTTGCCGTGATAACCAGGTAGCCCCGCCTTGCGACCTTCTTTGTTTTCGGTGACGCCCTTTTTCTGCGCACCACCGATTTGCAATTGCTCATCGATCCACAAATGCGTGACCGCGAGTGTTTTCACATCCACTTCATAAAAGCCCTCTTCCATGGTCGCATAGACGATCTTGCTAGCGGGATCGCTGAGATGGCGCGCGAGCCCAGTGTGGCGACCAAACATCGTGCTGTAGGGAATCGTGCGCACATTGCGTTTGGCATCGATGATGTAGGGGCCGATAAAAAGCTGCTGTGATTCTTCGTGAATCATGCGATTGGCAGGCGTACCGCCGATCGACTCATGACGTATCGTTTTTTTCAGATCAGACGTTATTTCATAAAGCTTGTCCGACGAGCCTTTCGGCAAGTGCGGCCCGTAGGTGATCACCCACAACCGATTCGCCCAAGGGACCACCGCGCCCGATCCGCATTCGCCTTCTTTATTCGTCAGCACCAAGTGTGGATAGATTCCCGAAAACTCCAACTGCGCCGAGGCAACGGAGGAAATAAAAAAAAGTGAAGTGAGCGCGCGAAGCATCATTCGCATACTACGCCGAAGTGCGGTCGATTTTTGTCAATAAAAAGCCGAAAAAGAAAACCCCTGCAGAGACCTTCAAGCCCAAGCGAATCGACAGTAAATTGAACTTGTCGGACTGCCCTTGCTGCCGTATTCTAAAAACAACATTTGAGTTTGATAAAAACGATGAACCCCATTTCCTATCAGGGTACCATCACACTCGACGAGTATGTGACCGCGCAAAAGATCCTCAGCTTCAGGCGCAGGTTATGGTATCGCACGATCGTAGCATTGGCGGGATTGTTTTGCCTCTATCACACCCTAAGAGTCGAACCTGTAGACTTTATCTACGGATCACTAGCAGTTTATTTTTTCGCGTTACTGTTTGTGTTTTCGCCGCTCATCTTCCGCCGTCGCTGTCGCAAGCAGTTTGTGCAATACAAGCGCCTTCGCGATGAGCTAAAAGGCTTTATCGATGAAGAAGGATTTCATAGCAACGATGATCGCGGTGAACCGGCACTAACTAAATGGAATCGTTTCATGAAATGGCAGTCGAAACATGGCATCTTGTTTTTGCACCTCAACCCAATGTTGGCGATTATCCTACCCCACCGATTTTTCACAGAGCTAGACCTTGCCGCCGCTCGAAAGTTATTGTCGGAAAAAATCCACAATACCCCATAGAAGAGCACTCGCATCACCCCATCAGCATCTGCCGGAAAGTCAAGTTGATGCGCGGCTCTTTTACCGCCTTCATCTGCGGGATGCGATGCAACCAGCATTGCTGTGTGGCTCCTTGCATCACAAGCAGAGAACCATGCGCCAACGCAGTCTCACAGCGCAATGCTTCGCGTTTGTGCTTGAAGCAGAACCTGCGCTCGGCACCGAAGCTTAGCGAGGCAATCGGCGATTGAGCCACGATCGATTCCTCATCATCGCTGTGCCAGCCCATGCCTTGCTCGCCGTGATGATACAAATTCAACAAGCAAGAATGAAACACCACGCCGCAGTGTTTTTCGACGATGGCTTTCAGCTCTAATAAAGATGCCGACCAAGGATGCGGATGGCGCACTACCCCGGAGTATCGATAACTGATGCCCATATCTGCATACCAGGCCACCTCGCGTGCCGTCACGATGCGTTTGCCAAACATCATCACTTCATCGTGCTGCCATGGCACCGAGTCACGCAATTCCTCCATCCATCCATCGGCTTCACGCGGACAGAAAATCACCCCATGATCAAACACCTCACCATCACAAGGCAAGAGATTCCGCTGAGGATCAGGAGAGAAAAAATCAGACATGGTGCTGCGAAAATACGACTGGTTTCTGGCCAATGCAAGCCGAAGCAAGTGCTTTTTCGCTTTACCCCCATCATCCCAGCTGCAAGGAACAGCTGCGCTAAAGAATGCACAATTGATCAATCGCTGGACCAAGTCTCTCGAAGACAATGCCGAGAAAAAAATTGAGGCCATGGGAATGCTTTACGGAGTCATCGATTCCGAGTCCAACGATTTGCGAAAGAACGTCAATTCACTTACCGACGTCAGCCCGAAACAACAAAAGAAGCACGCAAAGAACTTTGGTCTATATTCTGGCAAGTTTTGTAGTTACGATATAACGCAAATATCGTGAATTCTTTCTAACGTGATTCATGAAAAATGCACAAAATGAAAATTAATGCGAATTTCTGTGATCCAAAATCGAAGATTACATCGTAACTATAGTGGAGCGATTGAACGCTCTAATAAACAAAAATATATTACTAAAATGCAAACTACCATTAGAAAAATTGGCTCAGGAATCTTTGCTGCATTAGTCATGATGCAATCGAGCAACGCTGGAACCATCAGTGTCTATTCTGGCAAAACTACTACCGCAAGCATGACGTTCACGGCAACCACAAAAAACAAAGCGACGACAAGCGTTATGAGCTTTTATGTTCTTGATTACGATGCTGCTATGCAACCATTGACTATTGCGAAATATGACGTCGATACAAAAGCCAAAACTTATAAGAAAGACAATTCTTTCGCACTCACCGCAGTAACAAAGCGCGGCCTATATGCGATTGGAAACGTTGCGATTAGTCAGTCTTCTGTCAATCATCCACTCCTTGCCAGCCTTGATAAAACTGGGCTTATCATCCAAAGACTGGATCTGATCACCACTAGCACCCAATCCAGTTCCACAACATCTACCATCATCAAAAGCGCAACAGCGAGTGCGTCTCTGCAACGTGGCATCTATCTACCCGCTTCGCCGGCATCGGCCACCTTTGCCGCTGCAGAAATAGCATTGAAAGCCTATTTCACCAAACGCGGTTATACTCTTGCGGCAAACTAACAGATCATTTAAATTCATGACAACTACCGGATAGAATATCTCATTTTATCCGGTAAATCTATTATATTGAATAATATGAAACGTTATTACTACATTGCAGGGATTTTATTGGCTATATCAGCTTGGATGGCCATCCAGCAATCCTATAACTCCTCATCAGAAGAAAATGTAACACAACTCCCCATGAGCAATAAAAAGATGATACTGCATCGATCATCTGCTTCGACAATAGGGCGCGCTGATGCAGCCAAGAGAAATGGCTCGAACTCTTCAGAACGCATCGCCGAAACCCAATACAACGAACAAATGCGAGAGCGATTGATGGCTTCGCTCGATGCATTGTACACGAATACTGATGAACTACAAAAGCAACAAGCGATGGAAGTGCTCCGAGAAAATTTACAGTCGAGCTCTCACCTCCCCTATGCCAGCGAGAAATTGAAAGATTTTTTTCGAGTGGGACCTGCCGACATAGTGAACGAGTTACTATTTGATGTTACAGAGATCACACATCCGATTCAAGCTTCGCTATGGCGTGCCGCAGCAGAACGCAACGATAGACAAATCAACAGCTCCATTCTTCTTCACCTCGAGCAGCAAAGTGGCGAAATATTCGATGACATCGATTCCGCTTTATCCTGGGCATCCAACAAGACATTCTAAAGTCATCTCGTAACAACAACGCATACACCATTTCATCTTTACCACTGCGTGAATCCTGCTAGAAAGCAGTTGTGCAGACAAAGTGCAACTGATCGCGCGCTGGACTTAATCATTCTAAGACAATGCCGTGCAACAACTCCATGCCATGAGCATCTTGCACGGAACCATAGAGATTTACTGGGTGAAAAAAACACGCTGTTAATGCTCTTACCTGATGCCATGACTGGAGGTTTTGAAGCTCGCGTGATGAAAGCCTTGGATCGCGAGCAACGGTACGTACTCGGCATAGAGCACGAATGAAAGATGACTCGTTGACGATTGATTGCTCTTTTAACTTTATCTGAGACGCCAGCCACGCTGGTAAGTATCACACCAAAGACCTCACCGGCCTCGGACTAGCCGCGGTGTGAGCCATTTCACTTCGCGTCCAAATTCGCCTGCATCGCGGCCTCATCAGGCGTCGGCGATGGCACACCATCCGCAGGAACTTCCACACCCGCGATCCAGGTGATAGCATTCAGCACCACGCGACGATGATCATCGTGCTGCCAATTTTTGTGGAAATGCCCACCCGTAAATCCGAACCCACGACCACCACCCAGTGACTTCGGGCGATCGAAGGCCCACATCACATGCTGCAATTCCTTGCGCTCTTGCACCGCGGCGCGCACGTGTGGATTGCCCGAGTGCGGACCATCACCGCGCGTCAGTGTTTCATTCGGCGGCAGATCGCTCAGAATCGGCTTGATGCCTTCCATTTCCTTGCGAAAACGCATGTGATAGTACCACTCATCACGTATGCTGAAAGCATCGATGCCGCGAGTGATCTCATGCTCAGGCAGGGTGAACTTCGCATCCCAATGAGGATTGACTGACCAATTCATTTCAAAATATCCACCGATGCCATCGAGCATGGTATCACCCGCTTCACCCGCAGGGATTTCGACTGCATAGTGAATGCAGCCGATACCGACACCTTTTTCGATCATCGCACGCATCACCTGCAATTGCCGCATCGCTGGATGCCCGCTGCCACCATCCGAATAAATCACCACCGCGGCGGCGCCATCAAACACACTCGCATCCTGCGGCCAACCGTCCGTCACCACCACGGCCTCTACAGGCAATCCACTCTTGTTCAATTGATCCGCCAACAACATACAGCCCGCACGATGTTCATGCTCGCCCTTGGCATGACTCGGATTACCAGCGACAAAGACGATTTTTTTCTTCGTCTCGATTTTCGTCTGCGCAACCGCATCCGTCGGAGACAAAGTCAACCACGCCCCCGCCGTGCAAAGCGCCAAGACCAAGGGAAACAAAATACCACGAGAAAGAAAATTCATCAGGAAAACTACAATCAAACCGCGCCGAATCTATCACGAAAAGTGTCTTCATTTTTGACAGCGGCAAAAAGCACGCAACTCTATCAGCAGAGCCCAGTGTCAATCACGGGGTCTTGTGTCGCGACTTGTTGAACGAAACAACAAGGTCAGGAGTGCGTCGAATCAAGCGCGGAGGATTTGTGGACTGATCGATCCTTTCAGATACGCCCTCTACCTTACGAAAAGTTGACCAAGACCAGCAGCGGTGCCATGGTGCGGGGTGATTTTGCCACTCGAACACAGCTACGCGCAACTGCCTGAACGATTTTATGCTCGGCTCTCGGCTAAACCGGGGCCGTTGCCGCAATTGATTGCGGTGAATGCAGAACTTGCACGGACTCTTGGCATAGATCCTGATTCGCTGAAATCACCCGAAGCACTTACGCTGCTTGGGGGGCGATCCTATCCCGAAACGCTGCAACCGATTGCCATGGCCTATGCGGGTCATCAGTTCGGCGGATTTTCGCCACAATTGGGCGATGGCCGTGCGCTTTTGTTAGGTGAAATTGTCAATGCTGCAGGGCAACGCTACGATGTTCACATCAAAGGAAGTGGTCGCACTCCGTATTCGCGTAATGGCGATGGCAAAGCGGCACTCGGCCCTGTGCTGCGCGAGTATCTTGTCAGCGAAGCGATGCATCAACTCGGCGTGCCAACCACTCGTGCCTTAGCGGCCTTGAGCACAGGCGAAACAGTTCATCGCGAAGAAGCATTTCCCGGCGGTCTGATAGTCCGTGTTGCAGCCAGTCACATTCGCGTTGGCACCTTCGAGTTTTTTTCGTCGCGTCACGATCACGAGGCCCTACAACTGCTCACCAGCTACGCGATCGCACGGCATGCTCCGCATTTGCTCGATGAACCAGAGCCGATCGCTCGCTGGCTCGAATGGGTCATCGCCAAACAAGCGCAACTCATCGCACATTGGCTTTCGTTAGGTTTCATTCACGGCGTGATGAACACCGACAACTGCGCGGTATCGGGCGAGACCATCGATTACGGACCTTGTGCCTTCATGGATGAATTTCATCCGCAGTGCGTCTTCAGCGCCATCGATCAACAAGCGCGCTATTCATGGGGAAATCAACCATCGATCGGCCACTGGAACATGACCCGTTTTGCCGAAACACTCTTGCCGCTGCTCGCCGATGAGCCATCGCAAGCGCACGACATCGCCAAGTCAGCTCTCGCTACTTTTGGCGAAATCTTTCATCGACACTATCTGCGCTTGTTCCGGGCGAAGTTCGGTATTTCCGCTGATACTACCGACGATGACAGCGCAGCATGGATCAAATCATCGCTCGGTATGATGGCAGATCAGCGGATGGACTTTACTCGATTTTTCCGCGTACTCACTCGTCACGCCGAGGCCGCGGAGGACCGCAGAATCATCGATCATTTTTCATTCCCTGACACCGCACAACCATGGTTGGACGATTGGAAATCCAAGCATGATCCAGCACTGATAGAGGAAATGAAACAGCACAATCCTGTGCGCATTCCACGCAATCATCGCATCGAAGCGGTGATCCAAGCGGCCTATCAGGGGTACTTTTCTCCTTTCGAAGAAGCCATCACCGCCTTGCGCAATCCCTATCAGGAAATCGAAGAATTCAGCCACTGGGAACAAGCACCCCTCGCCCATGAGCGAGTTTGGCAGACCTTTTGCGGTACGTAACTGAAGCTAAGTGATGAGTACCAAATCGAGCGATAATAGAGGCACTCTTCACTCAGTCTTCAAAACTCTGATGCGGCAGTTGATCACAAATTCATACTTTCTAATCAAGACTCCTAAATTGACAAAGCCAGAAAAGCTATTTTCTAACCACTAAACTCATGAAATACACGAAAAAGTTTAGAAATTAGTTGGTCTGCA
>DBCO01000024.1:0-17740 GCA_002293145.1 Akkermansiaceae bacterium UBA956
AAAATCCTGTGGGATGGCTGTGAAAACTTTTTAGAGCTAGTTGACGAGAAATTGGCAGGAGAATCTGTGCCCTTTTACAAGCTCTATTTGCTCTCCCGCGCTGGGCGCCCATCACCTTGTGCCCTCAGCAGGAAATGGGGTCAGTCCTTTGAAATGAGCATTTTTCAGAACAAAGTGACAAATTTAACATTAAGACAAGCCCTCTTCATGTATCAGTCTTCACCAAAATTCGTGCTTATGATGTCACCAGTGGTGGTGTCTCTAGCTTGAGGTTTTTTACACAGCCAAGTTTCTAGGGTTATCGGAGTCCAAGATGAGCCTGCAGTAGCCGTCATTTTTACCCTGCCATAGACTCCATCACTAAACTTAACAAAATAGTTGCACTGCACGAGACCTTTCCATTGCTCCCAAGTGACGTGCGACGTATAAGCGTAACTCAGCGTCTCCTGATAGCCTGTTTCTGGCGCGATAAAATCATAATGGCTTTTTCTTTTGTGGAACCCACCGCCAGGAACGGTTGCACTAAACTGCCAATTGTATGGGTTATCAGGCATTTCTTTGAATGTTGGGTAATCACTTTTAAAAGAAAATATGATTTTATGGGTACCATTTTGTTTGTCTTCATCTAGGCAGAATACATAAGGCGTGCCATCCATGGGCATGTCAATATTCTTTGATTTTATGTGATGGATATCTTGCGTTTTAAGGTGCGCAGATGGGCCGCATCTTTTTCCTCAAGAATGATGGGCATGATGGGCATAGTAGGTGGTACATTCATCGGCGTTTAGTGATCAGGTAAAGCGGGATCATCCGTCGCCTGCTCGTGCAAATAGGACTTGGGACGGTAGATGAGGGCGAAGGGAATGTAGAGGAGGGCGAAGGCGAACATCAGCACAGTGAAGAAGCGGTAGTAGGCTTGCCCCTCCAGTTTGGTTTGACCTCCAGAGAAATAGCTTTGATCAAAGCCGACGCCGCTTTCTTTTTTGGGGTTCACGCCAAGTTCGGCCGCGCGCTTGCTGAGCCAGGTCTCCGCGGGGTGAAAGCGATCGGTCCAGGAGGGTTGTTTCGGACCCGCAGGCTGGGTGACATCAATGGTCAGGCCAATGTCCCAGGCCGTGCCGTTTTGGCGATCGGGTCCTGCGGAAATCAGGCGGCAACTGCTTTGGCTGATGATTTTGTAGGTGATGGGATTGCCCCAAGGATCGGTGCCCAGCGAGGATGCATTGACTTTTTCAGGCGAAGGTAGGCGGTAATCATTCGCGGTAGCGTCATCGATGATAACTTGTGCTGCTTTTTCAAAGGCGCTACGAGTTTGATCAGGGAAATCGATGGATTTGAGTGAACCATGCTGGATGCGCGCAATGAGATCATCGGGAGTGCCCGTGACTTGATCGTGGCCAGGTAGAATGGCGTTACGAGCGTCCTTGACCCATTCGGGCTTTTGCTGGGATTTCAAGGCATCAAACTGCTCATGCCCCGAGGAAGGAATCTGGATGAAGCGGTTGATTTCAGCGGTGAAAATGTTGCCGAGGAACACCGCGGAAAGATAGAATGCCATGACCAGTGACTTCATGTTTTTCGGCGCCTGCGTGTAGGAAAACTCGAGGCCGACGATCGAGATCATAATTTCGGCAGCAGTGATGATCACAAAGGCGAGGAGTTGCCACGCGACGGAAGGGCGCTGTCCGGCATCGATCCAGGTTTGGATTTGCATGATCAAGGCAAAGGAGGCGGCAACGAGGAACATGCCGATGCCGATTTTCCGCAAGGGGGTGAGTGGGAAAATTTTGTGGATCAGCGGATAGACAATGAAGGTGAAAAGCGGGATGTAGAGGAGAATCAAGATCGGATTGATTGCCTGAATCTGCGAAGGCAACCAAGTCATGCCCATGAAATCAAGGTTCATGTGTTCTGCCTGCAACACCCAAGACGAACCAGTCTGATCATACAAAGCCCAGAACAGGGCGATGAAGACGAAAAGAGGCCCCAGCTTGGCGAGCGAGATGAGACCTTCGCGCGAAAACAATTCATGAAAAAACTTGAGGCCACTTGCGGGAACGTGGATGAATTTTTTTCGGCCTAACCAAAACATGAGCGTGGCGATTGCCATCAATACGCCCGGCACACCGAAAGCCCAGTGCGGGCCATACCATTCGAGTAGCCACGGTGTGAGTAATGTCGAAAAAAACGAGCCAAAATTGATCGAGAAGTAGAACCAGTTATAGATCTTCGAGAGCAAGCGCTGGTTTTTTGAACCGAATTGATCACCCACGTGTGCCGAGACGCACGGTTTGATACCACCCGAGCCAAGGCAAACCATCAGCAAACCAGCGAGCAACCACGCCTGTGAATAGCCGACGGTTCCCATGCACGCCAGAGCGGCGTGCCCGGCACAATACAGCACGCTGAGCAGCATGATGGTGCGGTATTTGCCGAGGAAAATATCACTGAGCAAGGCTCCAAGAAACGGTGTGAGGTAGACGAGACCAACAAATTGATGATAGCGCTCAGTAGCCTCTGTATCAGACATCGGATTGCCTACTTGCCCATCCATCAGCCAGAGATACTTGGTCATAAAGACCACAAGGATCGCCCTCATTCCATAAAAGGAAAAACGTTCTGCAGCCTCATTGCCGATGATGTATGGGATGCCCGGAGGCATCGCGGAGGAGTCCAGCGGGACAGTGCGGATCGATTGGCTCATGCGCGCTCAGTATGGGGTCAATTCATGAAAGTGGGCAAGAAAAAGTCTACGACTCTCATTCCAAAGATCGCTGCGCTTTGGAATCGACGGCACAGGATTTTCCGCTATGATGCGCGGCATGCAAATCCTTGATCAGATTGGTGTCGCACTGGGTTTTGCCACCCTAGCGGGACTGAATCTTTACCTCACCGTTTTCATTGCTGGGCTCGCCGTGCGTTTTCAATGGATCGAGTTATCCGGTGCCTATGAAAATCTCGCAGTGCTGGGAAATCCATGGGTGCTCGGTGTGGCGGGCGCTTTGTTTGCCATTGAATTTTTCGCCGATAAAGTGCCATGGGTCGATAGCACATGGGATGCCGTGCACACAGTGGTGCGGCCAGCGGGTGGCATTTTTCTCGCCCTAGCAGCACTGGGCCAAATGGACCCGACGATTACCGTCGTGGCCGCGCTTTTGGCTGGTGGTGCCGCTTTGGCTACCCATAGCACCAAGGCAAGCACTCGCTTGATTCTGAATGCCTCGCCCGAACCCGTCTCGAACAGTGTGGCGAGTGTAGCGGAAGATGGTCTGGTCCTCGGCGGCCTCGGTCTGATCAGCATCGCGCCGGTAGTGGCACTGGTGGTTTTCACGATTGTGGTGATTTTCTGCATTGTGGTGACACGCTGGCTATGGAAAAAAGTCGCACGCTTGCGGAAAAAAAATCGCGCTGTGGAAGGTGTGGTCGCATGAGTGACGTATTCGGAGCACTCGAGCTTGGCGGCACCAAAGCCGTGGTCGCCGTTGGGCGCATCGTCGCAGGTCAAGCGGTGATCGAGGAAGAATGGCGCTACCCGACGACATCGCCCGAGCAAACACTGGCCCAAGCGGCGGCCTGGTGGCAGGAACGCGGGGGCGTGACGAGCTTGGGAATTGGCAGCTTTGGACCGATTCGTGTGGATCGCCGAGCGCCTGATTTTTCGAGCTTCCTACGCACGCCGAAGCTGGGCTGGGAGGGATTTTCGTTAGGAGATTTTTTTGCCCAACATCTGCCGCAGACGCGCTTGTCACTGGATACCGATGTGAATGCCGCCTTGCTTGGAGAAATGCGCCAAGGTGCCGCGCAAGGTTTGCGCGATGCCGTTTATCTGAATTCCGTATATCTTACGATCGGCACAGGCATCGGTGCAGGCATTTGTGCGGAAGGAAATCTAGTCCACGGCACATTGCATCCCGAGATCGGCCATCTGCGGGTGCCACGACATCCCAATGACAACTTCGCGGGCGTATGTCCCTTTCATGGCGACTGCTGGGAAGGCCTTGCCAGTGGTCCGGCGATCGACAAACGTTGGGGCAGCCCAGCACATTTGTTAGCACCAGAGCACCCCGCTTGGGAGATGCAGGCTTGGTATTTAGCGCAGGGAATTTTAGCAGCATGTGCGATTCTTTCCCCTGCGATGATCATCCTCGGCGGCGGAGTCTCGCAGGCAACAGGACTGCACGAAAAAGTAGCACGCCATCTCGATGCGCTCAGTGCGGGATATTTCGAAAATCTTGGCGCAAGACTGACAGTGCCAAAGCTCGGTCAGCAAGCCGGAATCATTGGAGCAATGCTGCTAAATGATGAATGAGGTGAAGAGCAAAACACACTTTTCTCCTTGCGCAGCGGGAAGAAGCCTCTAACATTGCGTCGATATGAATCCCTATGAATCTCCCACGTTTGATGTAGTCGCCGCACAAGATGAGACCACGCGCGTCTCCTTCGTTCGCAAAACGTATTGGCACCTTGCTGGCGCAGTGGCGGCCTTCGCGCTGATCGAATACATGCTGCTGAATGCCGGTTTGGAAAACTCCGTTTTCTCTCTGCTAGGCGCGAGCAAATACTCATGGCTGATGGTCATGGGAGCATTCATGGGCGTCTCGTGGATCGCGGAAAAGTGGGCCAATAGCTCCACATCCCTCGGCATGCAATACTTCGGCCTCTCGGTCTATGTGGTCGCACAAGCCTTGATTATGCTGCCTCTTCTGATGATCGCCAATGGCATGGAGAATGGAGTGATCGCGAAGGCAGGCATGGTGACGGTCGCCATGGTCTTGGGCCTGACGCTCATCGCTTTCACCACCCGCAAGGATTTTTCCTTCCTCGGCGGCATGCTGAAAATCGGCGGCATGGTGGTGATCGGCGTCATTGTGGCATCATTTTTCCTACCCATCACATTGGGCACCTGGTTCTCTGCCTTGATGATTCTTTTCGCTAGCGGATCGATCCTCTATAGCACCAGCAATATCATGTATCATTACCGCACTACGCAACACGTGGCGGCCTCGCTCTCACTCTTCGCCGGCGTCGCTCTGCTGTTCTGGTATGTGCTGCGCCTGTTCATGAACCGTGACTAAGCTCCACGGAGAAAATCTTCATCCCCAGGTGCTGCGGCGCGTGGGGATTTTTTTTGGCATCGACCCTTGCACAACTGCCGATGCCGAGTAAGATAGCACCGAACAAATTATTACATCATGAGCGAATCGACACCAAAAATCACTGCCTATCTCAAAACCTTCTGCGGTTGGAGCGAAGGCGTGCGCGCCGTCATGCGCAAGCATGATCTAGCCTTTGAGGAAAAAGACATCATCAAAAATCCCGCCTTCCGCTGGGAAATGGAAACCAAAACCGGTCAACCACTGTCCCCTTGCGTCGAGATCAATGGTCACATGCTGGCCGACATCTCAGGTGCCGAAGTCGAGGAATGGATGATCGCACAAGGTCTGGTAACCCCCGTGGAAAAAGAAGCCGATGCTCCGACGAACTCGGCCTGCAGCGATGAGCAACACGCCGCCATGGCGCGCGCTCAACTGCCTCCTGTTTCCAAAATCAAGTTCTTCAGCTAAGTGCTTGATCGAGATCGGAGAGGATGTCGTCGATGTGCTCGATGCCAATCGACAAACGAATCAGCTCTGGCGGAATGCCACAAGCTATTTGCTGCTCGGCATTGAGCTGAGAATGTGTCGTCGTCGCCGGATGAATGGCTAGCGATTTTGCATCGCCGACGTTGGCGAGGTGGCGGAATAGTTTCAGTGAATCAATGAATTTCGCTCCCGCTGTGGCTCCGCCTTTGATGCCGAAAACCACCATCGATCCACCGAGGCCACGCAGGTATTTTTCATTCATCGCCGCTTGAGAATCGCCTTCGAGCCCCGGGAAACGCACCCACTCGACTGCGGGATGCGCGCTGAGATGTTTCGCCACGGCAAGGGCATTGCTGCAATGGCGCTCCATGCGCAGTGGCAAAGTTTCGATGCCCTGCATCGCCATCCACGCATTGTCAGGCGAGAGGCAAGCTCCAAGATTGCGCAGCGGACCCGTGCGCATTTTCAAGATGAATGCCAAGGGGGCTAAGGGCTCGGGAAGATCATGGCCCCAGCGCAAGCCGTGATAGGAAGGATCAGGCTGATCAAAGAGTGGATGCTTGCCCGCGGCCCAATTGAATTTTCCGGAATCGATGACGATGCCGCCGAGGCTAGTGCCGTGACCGCCGAGCCATTTGGTCAATGAGTGCACTACGATGTCTGCACCGTGAAGAATCGGTTGATTCAAAAAGGGTGTGGAAAAAGTGGCATCCACAATCAAGGGCAAGCCGTGGTCATGGGCGACCTTAGCGATCGCTTCGATGTCGGCAATTTCCAGTGCAGGGTTCGATACCGTCTCGCAAAAAATGGCGCGCGTTTTGTCATTGATCGCCGCGGCGAAATTGTTCGGATCATTGGAATCAACAAAAGTCACATCGATGCCGAGCTGTGGCAGGATGTCCTTGAACTGCGTGTAGGTGCCACCGTAGAGGTTACGTGCGGAGACAATGTTGTCGCCCTTTTCCGCGAGAGTGATGATCGAGTAAAAAATCGCCGAGGTGCCCGAGGCCAGCGCCAATCCTGCGGCACCATGCTCCATCGCTGCGAGACGTTGCTCTAACACATCGCAAGTCGGATTCATCAAGCGACTGTAGATATTGCCAAGCTCTTTCAGCGCAAAAAGATTCGCCGCGTGCTCGGTATTGCGGAACACATATGAGGCCGTGCGATAGACCGGCACAGCGCAGGAAAGAGTTGTTGCTTCAGGTGAGTAACCAGCATGGATGCATTGCGTTTCGAGTTTCATGATGAAGCAAAGTAATCATGAACGCGCGTACTTGTCCACTGGAGAAAATCGTGGCGGCACTTGGCGGTTACAGCGATTTCGTGTCACCGAGACGATCGCGCCAATAGAATGGCTTACGCTTGGCATGGGCTACAGCGAGGATGTAAATCGTTTTATCGAGCACAACGAAGGGCAAGTAATATTCACCGAACGGTTTGTGAAGAATCACTCTCCTGATATTTTTGTCAAACATCCGGTATAGTAGTGGATGAGATCGACATGAATGGATGGCATGTTCTAGAGCATCAAGAAACCGAGAAGCCACGATGTCACCTCCATGTATGCGCAGGTAATCAAATTCGTGATCGGCTTCTCGGTCGGCTTCAGGGTGAAATTGAAAATCAAGCATTTTGATTTTATCCGAGTTTAGTCCGCAATCGCGCTAGCACCTCTTCCCCTGGAATGCACTTCACTTTGCCGCTTGTGATTTCCTCCAAACGTCTGTCAATTTCCTCTCCCCATGCTTCTGTGATTTCCAGTTCACCACCTTCATTCATGTGTTGTTCTTTGAGCTGGTAGAGGGCACCAAGCAGCAAATGCTCAGCATCGGGATACTCGCCATTTGCCAATGTTGTTTCTACAAAAATTTGCAGATCCGTTGGGAGATTTGCGATGGAAATTGTCATGCTCGTATTTTAGCCGATACCCTGTTGTTTGTCCAGCGGTCAAAAAAGTGCGAAGATTCCAAGCGCCGCCGCGACTATGGTGCGCGAAAGTGTTTTTTCTCGGCTTCTGGATATTGTGGATCGGCCACTAAGGTTCCTGGAGCAATGCCTGTTAGGTCAACGATCTGATTGTTGTAAGGACTGAACACAAAACCCGGTTGACCGGGAACGGCTTTGGCTACGGGAGCTGTTGCGGTACTTACGGAAGAAGGGTTGACCGCGGGGTTTCGATTGGGGTAATTGATTATGGCGTCGATGGATTCACGTGTGATCTCGGTGCCGCTATTGTGTAGTGCATTTTGTTTCAATGGCCTTCCCGTGGCATCAATCCTCTGACTGGTTGTGATTTGATAATGGTGCCCAAGATCGTCTACTCCGATATTTGTAATTTGTGAGTCACCATCATATACAAGAAGTTGCATTTCCGCTTGTTGATTTTGTCCTTCACCTTCTTTAGGGCGGACTTCGGTTTGATTAGCGGATGCTAACTTCAGACCGATGTAATCAGTATTGTATTTGAGTTCCAAGCCTGTCCACTGATCGTCCGATCCTTGTTTGATTTCGATCAAAGCTTGCTGTCCACTCTTGTTCATGAGGCTCGGCACGGTAACGAGCTCTGTTCCTTCTTGTTGCGATAGTTGGAGCATCAATTCTTGTAATTCTGTGGGCGACAATGTGCTTTGTGAGATTTCCAAGGGATTCTTTGTGCTGATCAATTTGGTGATGGTTTTGAATTGCTCAGGGGGGCCATCGGAGAGGGCCGCAAAAGCTTCGAGCGCGGCACGCTCCTGCGCATTTCCATTTCCATGAATCGTTAGCCGACCTTGATCATCAAAGCTCACCGCAGCGTGGTTGATGATTCCATTTTTGCGGAGAAGCTCAGGGAGATCTTTCACAGGATCAAACGTCACTGTCAGATCCCACTCGCCAAGATCACTGAGCGATTTTTTGAGCTCTTCGATCAACTCAGGTTTGATGATGGTATTCATTTCCCTCACCTCATCCGCACCTTCTAAAGACGAGAGCACTACTTTTTCGCCTTCCAGCTTCGCCTCCATCCCTGCGAGAGCTGCGACGTATTTCACCGCGCTCAACCAAGTTTTTCCCTTGAGCAAAAAGTTCAGCAACTTGTCTGATTCCCCATCGATCTCATACTTCAACTTGAGCGGTTTTTCCAAACTGAAATAACAGGCATCTTGATAGGCTTCATCGATCAACTTCAGAGCGGTACGAAGGCTGACTTGGTGACCCTTGCACTCGGTGAGCACAAAATCTTTCAATTGCTCGGGTTGATGCGTGGTGATCGATCCCTCAGGCAACACCCGCCCCGAGGCCTTGCGTCGGGCTGTGCGTTCGCGTGCAAGATCCTCGTCGTTAGAAGCAGCTCGCGCAGACTTGGGCTTGCCCGTTATTTCTCCTTCCGATTGTGGCTTCGAGCCCGACTGCATCAACAGCCAGCATGCGAACAGAATCAACGCAGCAGCCGAGCCAAACCAGATGGATTTTTTCTTCATAACTTTTTCCTATCCTAGCAAAATCATCATGCTGGGCAAGGATGGAATTTTTTGATCGTGGCGACGGATGCCTTACTCTGCGTTGTCGAGGTATTCTTGTTTGGCTCCGCTGTCGGTAACTTCGGCGGAATTACGATGAACATCGTAGAAGCCGATGCCTTTTTTCGTAAGCCATGTGAGTTCTGGTTTGAGACGGTTCTCGAAGCTTGGAAAATCTTTGTTTTTCTCAGCGGTCCATGCCGATTCTGCCAGAGCGAGAAGGCGCGGCCAGGTCATGAAATCGCGGCGGCTTTGCGTGATCGTTGTTTCCGTCCACAGGCACGCTTGGATGCCGCGCACTTGTTTTTCTTGGCTCTCCGTGAGCTTGAGGTTAGCTGGAAACGCATAGACATCGCTGAGTGGATTGATGCCATTCCAGTTGCGTCCATTCTTGTGACTGGGGTGTTGCAAGAAATCAAAGTAGCATGGTCGGCGTGGGCATAGAATCACGGGATAGCCATCTTTGAGCGCTTGCTGCAATATGGCAGGTTTGTCGTGACGCCACCAAAAGATCAGCGTTTGATCTTTCGGCAGTTCACGAGCGGCGATCTCATCCCAACCACCCGTCTCGAAGCCGAGTGCGTTGATTTTTTTCGCCATGCGTCGATTGAACCAGGTCTCGACAGCGGCGAGATCTTTGAGATTTTCTTGCTTCATCAAGGCCTGCACTTCGGGAAGTTTGGGCCATTGTTGCCAGCCGAAATGCACTTCGTCACCGCCGAAATGGATGACGCCAGCATCGGGAAACAAGGCCGCGACTTCGGTGAGAATGTCATCGAGAAATGTGAGGGTCTCAGGTTTAGCGGGGTTGAAGGTAAAGTGCGGCCATTTTTCGTAGCCACCTCCATCGTGCTGCGGGTAACTGCGCACTGCCGCATCGGCATGGCCCGGCATATCGATCTCGGGGATCACGATGATGTGTCGCGCCTTGGCATAGGCGACAATCTCTTTGATTTGCTCTTGGGTGTAAAATTGCGCGGGCGTATCCTTGCGTCGATCAGTCTCGGTGCCACGTGCGCCGATGCGAGTGAGCTCGGGGTATTTTTTGATCTCGATGCGCCAGGCAGGAGAATCAGTGAGATGCCAATGAAAGCGATTCAATTTGTAACGCGCCATCGCATCGAGTTGGCGTTTGATGTTTTCGGTGGTGGTGAAATGACGTGAGACATCGAGCATGTAACCGCGCCAAGCGAAGCGGGGTTGATCGACGATGTCCTGGCAGGGCACTTGGATCGTACCGTCTGGTGATTTTTCGGCAGAGGAAATGAGCTGCACCAAGCTTTGCAATCCGTAGAACTTTCCGGCATCAGTCGCAGCATGAATGTTGATGACCTCAGCAGTCACACGGATAATGTATCCTTCACCCGAGGGGATAGGGTAATTGTCGGGCAGGCTTTTTTCATCTAACATTTGCACCGCGCACGATGCATCAGCAGGTGCCATCTTGAGATCAATATCGCTATCCTTGAGAACGCTCAGCAATGTTTGTTCAGTACCGGTTGGCAAGTAAACGAAAGAGCCGGGCTTGAGCGAGTAATGCCCCTCGCGTAATTTGGTATCAAGCGGTTGAGGAATGATCCCCGCATGACAGCAGAGCAGCGAAAGAAACCAGAGCAGAGTTTTATGCATGCCAGAACGATACAGTTTGATCGATCAGCGGCAAGTCGGAAATCGAGAAGGTATTAACCGTTGCATCGAAGTGATTTTTGGAGAATCACGATGCGATTGGTATTCGTGCCTTTGCTAGAATTGTCGACGCCCCAGCAATTGGAGGTTTTGGTGAATTCTTGGTCGTTGATCAAGACTGCGACAGCTTGCAAACCCGCTGAGGCTGCGGCGGGGATGACGAGTTCTTCGAGCTTGATTTTGCCATTGCGCACTTCTCCGACTTCGAAGGCAACAATGCCACCATCAACAAGAACGCGTTGCAGTTCGCGAAGAACTTCACTCATCGCAGCTTGCCAATCTTCGGCTTTACGCCATTGCCAAATCGGCACGGCCTTGGAGTCGATGCCATTGAACCAGCAGCGCAGCCAGTTGTCTTGATCGTATTGCACGATGTCGAGAAACGGCGGCGAGGTAACTACCAGCGCGATGCTAGAATCGGCGATCGCCGGCGTGTGCGCGCTGCTCGCCGTGACGCATTGGGCTTTTTTGCTTACGGCTTTAAGATGTTTTTTTTCGGCGGCACTGAGATCCTTGAGCAGGCTGGCAGATTTTTTGAGAATGATCTTTCGGATGTCGCGCACAGTCGGAACCTGCCCACGTTTTGCATTGATCTTGATCTGTGAGGCAATCGACACTGCTTGATTTGGCGGCAGAGTGTAGACAGAAAAGAACCCCGCGGAGTGACCTGTGAGACGATTGGTTGCGACCATGCGTATCCAAGCATCGATGTCATCAAGCGTGCCAGCATTTTCTTTCGTGAGAAAATACTCACGCAGAGCGCAGAGTTCGCGCAGGGTGACGGGATGATAAAAAACTAACAGATCTTCACGAATGTCTTTCGCTGTATTGAGATCGATTTCCTGCAATCGTTTTTCGATTTGCGTTAGATCCACCGAGCGCAAGCGCGGAAGACACAACAAGGCAGATAGTGGATTGATGTCGCAGCCCACAGGCACGCGTTCGAGCAAGGCGCTCTCTAATAAAGTAGTGCCGCGCCCCATGAAAGGATCGTATACTTTTTCACCAGCAGTGGTGAAGCGTTCGATGAAAAATCGTGGCAGTTGTGGCTTGAAGCAGGCGCGATACGACACCTCGTGCAGCGAGTGTGCGGCGCGTTGTTTGGATGTCCAAAACTCGTTGACATAAACCGTAATACTCCGTCCTGCACTGGCGATTTCGAGAATTCTCGTCGACGTTCCGAAGTCAGAAAAATCGCGCATTTCTGCGTGAAAGGCATCGATCTGAGAAACGTGGCGAGGCATGTCGAGGCGATCATGAACAGGTGAAAGCTCTCAAGCAAGAGTGGAATGAGGCAGAAACCATCCAATCCAATCGCATGGCTTTGCACTTGATTGCTGTCGTTTCATCTGTCATAATTTTCCTTGATGATACAACCAAGCTGCCCTGTCTGCGATATGAATGAACTTTTGTCTCACGCTACGGTCTGGGAGTGTGTCACTTGTGGCCATGAGTGGCCGAAGGAAGAGCCAGCAGATGAAGCATCGACAGTGCGAGTTGTCAAAGATGCGCATGGAAATGTATTAGTCAATGGTGACGTCGTGCAAATGGTCAAAGATCTCAAGCTCGGCGGCACCTCGCAGGTGTTGAAAGTGGGCACCAAGTCAAAGCCGATTCGTCTTGTCGATGGCGACCATGAAATTTCCTGCAAGATGGAAGGCCTCACGATTGCGCTCAAAGCCATGTATGTCAAAAAAGTAATAAATTGAGATAAATACCGTACTTCCAGTGAAGTGTTTGTAAACAATTGTAAAGCTCTGGTAAAGTTTCTTGGATAGCTTGCCATTTCGTGAATGATGAAGATGCAAACGAAACATCTTACAAAATCCACCATGAAAACAACACGCACACTATGGACCTTGTTTGTCGCTTTGTCCGGCGCATCCGCGCTAGCACAAAATGGCGTCGTCGATCTCACCAAACTCCACAACTACGCAAACCAACCGCGCCCAGCCTACATTACGCGTGACAACACACCTAGCAACAATGCAATTACCGATGCAGGCGCCACACTCGGTCGCATTTTGTTTTATGACAAACGCTTGTCACGCAACAGTACCGTGAGTTGCTCCTCTTGCCACGAGCAATCACGCGGCTTTGGCGATGACGCAACCGCGAGCCTCGGCATCAATGGCTCCACAGGTCGGCACTCGATGCGCCTAATCAATAGCCGCTTTTCGAACGAATCGAAATTTTTCTGGGATGAGCGAGCTGCATCACTGGAAATTCAAACGACTCAGCCGATCCAAGACCACGTCGAAATGGGCTTCAGCGGCATCAGCGGTGACCCCGCTTTTGCCGATCTTGTCGCGCGGCTCACCACGATTCCCGAATATCGAGTGCTCTTCGCCATGACTTTCGGAAATGCCACAATCACCGAAACACGCGTGCAGCAATCCCTCGCTCAATTCGTCCGCAGCATCCAATCCTTCGATTCCAAATACGACATCGGCCGCGCACAGGCAAATGACAATCAACCATTTCCTAACTTCACCACCGCAGAAAATGCCGGTAAGGTTCTATTCATCAATACTCCCGGCCCAGGCGGCGGCGCTGGTTGTGCAGGCTGCCATGCGCCGCCAGAATTCGCCATCGATCCGAACAGCCGAAACAATGGCACCACCGGCGTGATCGCAGTGGGCACTGGCACTGATCTCACCAATACCCGTTCGCCGTCCTTACGAGACGCCGTGGGCCCCAGCGGCCAATCCAACGGTGGTCTCATGCACGATGCTAGCAAATCCACACTCGCTGATGTGATCAACCACTACAATGCTATCCCCGGCGATAACGCCAACCTCGACAACCGCTTGCGCCGACCCGGTGGTGGCGTGCAAAATCTCAATCTCACGCAGACCCAAAAAGACAACCTTGCTGCTTTTTTACGCACCCTCACCGGCGCCAACATTTATACCGATCAAAAATGGTCCACTCCATTCAACGCTCAAGGTGACCTTGAACTTATCATCTTGCCCGCATCCGCGTCGACTCTCACAAAAAATTCCAACGGAACCGTTACCATCCGTTGCTCCGCCGCTGAGGGGCTCACGTATCGCTTCGAAAGTTCCACTGATCTCAGTCAATGGAACCTCATCACCACCGTTACTACTGATGCTACCGGACTAATCGACCGAACCGTTCCCATGCCATACCTGAACCAATTCTTCCGCTTCACTTACATTCCCTAATTCTGGTCATCAGATTAAAAAATATCCATACCTACCCGAGAAAATAGCTCATTACGCCATCAGCGACTTTCCTTGCTCAAGACACAGTTTCTTCTTCCCTGTAGAGCTGAATTCGCGTGTAATCTCTGTCCGCTCATGAACAATCCGTTTCGAGAAGATTTAGTTTCGCGCACCCGCCCCGAGGCTTGCACCGTCGTCATTTTTGGTGCCACTGGCGACCTCACACACCGCAAGCTAGTTCCAGCACTTTACAACCTCGCACTCGATGGCGAGTTGCCACCCGGCGTGAAAATCATTGGCTTTGCACGTCGCGAAAAATCCGATGCCGAATTCCGCGCCGGCCTCGAAGAGCTCAACTGCAAAGTATCGCGCACTGGTCATGATGACGCAGTCTGGAGCAGCATCGCGCCGAATATTCACTACCACCAAAGCGAGTTCACCGATGCCGAAGGCTATGCGCGTCTCGCTGCCACCCTCGATGCCATTGATCGAGACCGCGGCGGCAATGGCAATCGACTCTTCTACATCGCAAGTGCGCCCGAGTTTTTTGATGACATCTTGACCCAGCTAAAAAACGCCGGACTCAACGAAGCGAAAGAGGGCTACTGGGCTCGTGTGATTGTCGAGAAGCCATTCGGTACGGACCTCTCCACCGCCCAACACCTCAATCGTATCGTCAATCAAACATTCAAGGAAAAAGACACATACCGCATCGATCACTACTTAGGCAAGGAAACCGCGCAAAACCTCATGGTGCTGCGCTTTGCTAACGCCATCTTTGAACCCCTTTGGAACAGCCGCTACATCGAACAGGTTCAGATCACATGCTCCGAAAACCTCGGCATGGAAGGTGGCCGAGGTGGCTACTATGACAAATCCGGTGCGCTCCGTGATATGGTGCAAAATCACCTCCTCCAGCTTCTCAGCCTCGTCGCCATGGAGCCCCCCACCGACCTTAGTGCCGATGGAATACGCGATGAAAAAGTCAAGGTTATTCGCTCGATGCGCAAGTGGGATACTGCCGATAAAGTCGCTCAAAACGTCGTTCGCGCTCAATACAGCAAAGGCAGCGTGTGCGGCAAATCCGTGCCCGGCTATCGCGAAGAAGACCGCGTCGATCCCGAATCGATGACCGAATCCTACGTTGCCCTGCGCATTATGATCGACACCTGGCGCTGGAGCGGAGTCCCTTTCTACATTCGCGTCGGTAAGCAACTCCCGAAGAAAGCCACCGAGATCTCGGTGCACTTCAAGTCCCCTCCAGGAGTGCTCTTCAATGCCCTGTCCACAGGCGTTCCTGGCGGCAATGTACTCGCCATCCGCATTCAGCCCGATGAAGGCATTTCCCTGCGCATGGTCTCCAAAATCCCCGGCACCAGCCTTCGTCTTGAGCCCGTCAAAATGGATTTCCAGTACAGCACTAGCTTCGGCAAACCTAGTCCAGAAGCCTATGAACGCCTCCTCCTTGATGCCATCGCCGGAGATGCCACGCTTTTCGCTCGCCGCGATGAAGTCGAAGAAGCTTGGAAATTTATCGACTGCATCGAGCAAGCCTGGCACCAATCCACCACTGCCGTTCCCATGGCCGAATATGTCGCAGGTACTTGGGGCCCTAAAGAAGCCGATGACCTCCTCCATGAAGATGGAAACAGCTGGCGCCGTCTCTAAAACTCACAACGATATGAGTAGCGATACCACAACTATCCTCGATAATTCCAACTCTAGTGAGCTAGATCCCATACTTGGTCAAGAAGTCGCCATCGGGAGTATCGACGCCGAGTTGCGTAAACTTTGGGCGGTTGACAAGGCTCGGACCAACGCATGCCTCATCAATTTCGCCTTCTATTCCGAGCAAAAAGGCTCCCTTACGCTCAATTCTCGCATCGTCAGCGAACTTACCCGCGACCATGCCTGCCGCGCGCTACTCATCGAGATGGATCGCAGCGCCTCTCAGCCTTCACTTCGCGCTTGGGTTACTGCTCACTGCCATCTAAGCCAAGGAAAAAAATCCGTGTGCTGTGAGCAAATCGCTTTTGCTCTCACCGGTGTTTCCCGTGGCCGACTCCGTAATACCGTTTTTGCCCATCTCAGTAGTGACCTACCCCTCATTCTCTGGTGGCAAGGCGAACTGTCACCCATTTTCGAAGAACGTCTCTACTCCGTCATCGATCGCTTTGTCTTCGACAGCTCAAGCTGGTCCAACCCACAAGCATCTTTTACCATCATTGATCAAGCGGTTCACGGTAGCAAACGACCACTTGTCATCCAAGATCTCGCGTGGACACGCACCTACCAGTATCGCCTGGCCCTCGCATCGCTCTTTGATGATCCACTCGCTCAGCAAAATCTATCTCACATTTCACAAATCGAGATCACACACCACCCCCTTCATAGAAACTCAGCTCTCCAACTCCTCTCGTGGCTTGCCACCCAAGCTGTTTGGCGCCAGGGCCTAGAGCTCCAACTTACGGTTTCCCACAACCACGCTCAGAGAGAAAGTTATCACTTCGAGCACAAAACCGGGGAATCAATTCAAGCTACACTAATCAGCGATGAACAAGCGGCTCCTATCGCGCAACTGAGTATCACAGGTGGACCTATGAGTCTTGTGGTCAATCGAGAGCCTAGCTCAGCGCACATCCACATGCGCCTCAGTGTTGGTGATCATATTACCGAGACACTGGCCCCTGCTGGTTGCGATGATTGTGCCATGCTCATTGGTGACCAACTCGCCCGCGGCGGAAAAAACTCCCTCTTCCTGAAAATCCTTCCCCTCTTCCAAAACCTACTTGAGAGCCAATTGCCTTAAGTCCGTAACAATCAGCATTCATTAGTTGCATTCAGAGCGTATTTACGAAGCTAAGGTCAATTGCATTTCAAAAAAAGAGGGCGGCGAATCCTTGTGATACTTGATCGATTCGCCGCCCCTTTTGGTATACACTGAGGAAAACCCTAAACCAACAGTGACATCATGGATTATAGCGAATTCCGTGCCAACCTTTATGGAACTCTGCCAGCATGAATCCTTTTCAGGGAATACTCGTCAGCAGTCCATTGGATCTTCCTTGATCCCAATCTACGGAACACAAAAAAAAAGAGCCCCGTTCATATTGCTATGAACGGGGCATATACCTGGCGACGACCTACTCTCACAAGACCTATCGTCTCACTACCATTGGCGCTGAAGCGTTTCACTTCCGGGTTCGGAATGGGACCGGGTGGTTCCACTTCGCTGTGGTCACCAGAGGGCAGTCTTGTATTTTCTAGCGTGAGCTAGTTTTATTCAAAACTGAATCTCTGGGGACATTCGATATCAATGCTGAAATTCTGAAACTCTGAGATGCTGAAATTGGATTTGGCTTCGCTTTCAGCTTTTCAGATTTTCCGCTTTTCAGCGTTTATCTTTTAGTCGCTCTCTGACATCTACATGGAGGCTCTGATTTGAGTCTCGTAAAGAAAAGATTTTGATCTGTAGTCCTTGGTAAAATAGCCGATTTCGAAGAAATCAAGCCAATCGGATGATTAGTACTGCTAAGCTCATACATTACTGCATTTACACTTTCAGCCTATCAACGTGGTAGTCTTCCACGATCCTTCAGGGAAAATTCATCTTAGGAGGGGCTTGGCGCTTAGATGCTTTCAGCGCTTATCCCTTCCGCACGTAGCTACCCTGCTATGCTCTTGACAGAACAACAGGTGCACCAGAGGTGCGTCAAACTCGGTCCTCTCGTACTAGAGTTTGAACCCTTCAATTTTCCTACGCCCACAGAGGATAGAGGAC
>DBCO01000024.1:17820-18315 GCA_002293145.1 Akkermansiaceae bacterium UBA956
ACCTTCTCCAGCCCCAGGATGCGACGAGCCGACATCGAGGTGCCAAACTTCGCCGTCGATATGAACTCTTGGGCGAAATCAGCCTGTTATCCCTAAGGTACCTTTTATCCGTTGAGCGACGGCAATTCCACTTTCAACCGCCGGATCACTTAGGCCTGCTTTCGCATCTGCTCGACTTGTAGGTCTCACAGTTAGGCGGGCTTATGCCTATGCACTCGACACATGGTTACCAACCATGTTGAGCCCACCTTCGCGCTCCTCCGTTACTCTTTAGGAGGATACCGCCCCAGTAAAACTGACCGGCTAACACTGTTCCTCACCCGGATTCACGGGACTGAGGTTAGATCTCCCAACACCCAAGGGTGGTATCTCACTGATGGCTCTGCGACCCCCTAAAGGGCCACTTCAACGCCTCCCACTTATGCTGAGCATGAAAATCGAGAAACCAATGATAGCTTACAGTTAAGGTCTATAGGGTCTTTCCGTCCTTCTGCG
>DBCO01000024.1:18466-23198 GCA_002293145.1 Akkermansiaceae bacterium UBA956
ACGGCCGACATTCACGGGGACTTGGGCTCAAAGCTTCGCTTGCGCTAACATCTTACCTTAATCTTTCCGCATTGGTCACGTGTCACATCCTATACTTGGACTTGCGTCTTGGCAGAATGCTGTGTTTTTGCTAAACAGTCGGTTGGGCCATTTCACTGCGGCCTGTTAAAAACAGGCACCCCTTCTCCCGAAGTTACGGGGCTAATTTGCCGAGTTCCTTAACGAGGGTTCACTCTTGCGCCTTGGTATACTCTACCCACCCACCTGTGTCGGTTTACGGTACAGGTTCCTTAGCATACGCCGGATCTTTTCTAGGCACGAACTTTGGAATTGCGGTTCAGCCGAAGCGTCCCCTCAGAATTCAATTACTTGGATTCCTCCATTCATGCGTCCATCCGGTTTAAGGTTCGGAAGTCAAGGAATATTAACCTTGTGTCCATCGTCTACGCCCTTCGGCCTCGACTTAGGTCCTGACTAACCCAGGGACGAAAAACGTGGCCCTGGAAACCTTGGGTTTACGGCGGACCAGGATTTCACTGGTCTTATCGTTACTTATGTCTGCATCCTCTCTTCTAAGCGCTCCACGGTCAATCGCTATCGCGCTTCACTGCTGCTTAGAATGCTCCTCTACCGCGCCTAGTAAACTAGACACCCAGAGCTTCGGTATAACGCTTATCGCCAATCATTTTCGGCGCGGAGTCTCTCGATGAGTAAGCTATTACGNNAGTGAGCTATTACGCACTCTTTTAATGGTGGCTGCTTCTAAGCCAACATCCTCACTGTCTATGAAACTCCACATCCTTTCCACTTAGCGTTATTTTGGCACCTTAGCTGCTGATCAGGGTTGTTTCCCTTTTGACGACGAAGCTTATCCCCCGCCGTCTCACTGCTGTACTCTGTTGAATGGTATTCGGAGTTTGATAAGGTTTGGTAGACGGGTATGCCCCCTAGCCTTTTCAGTGCTCTACCCCCATTCATAAACATACAACGCTGCACCTCAATGCATTTCGAGGAGAACCAGCTATCACGGGGTTTGATTAGCCTTTCACTCCTACCCACAGCTCATCCGAGAATTTTTCAACATTCACCGGTTCGGTCCTTCACGAGATATTACTCACGCTTCAACCTGGCCATGGGTAGATCACCTCCGCTTCGGGTCCAGCACCTGCCACTATATCGCCCTATTCGGACTCGCTTTCGCTTCGCCTACGGTCCGGAAGACCTTAAGCTTGCCACAGATGCTAACTCGCAGACTCATTAAGCAAAAGGCACGCTATCACAGCCGAAGCTGCTCTAACACCTTGTAGGCACACGGTTTCAGGTTCTATTTCACTCCGCTCACAGCGGTTCTTTTCACCTTTCCCTCGCGGTACTTGTTCACTATCGGTCGCTGACTTGTATTTAGCCTTATGCGGTGGTCCGCACATATTCACACTGCGTTTCACGTGTGCAGTGCTACTCTGGAACTCCCTAGGGCCAACTCAGATTTCGGTTACGGGGGTGTCACCCTCTATGCCGCTTCTTTCCAGAAGCTTCTCCTATCTTTGTTGGTCCCACGTCGGGGTCCGAACCCCAGAGAAATATCTCTGGTTTGGGCTCTACCGGTTTCGCTCGCCACTACTTGCGGTATCGATTTCTCTTTCTTTTCCTCCGCTTACTGAGATGTTTCACTTCAGCGGGTATCGCGAACTTTTTCCTACCTTCCCATTGCAAGGACTTCGCAAATTTCTTTGCTCTATCCCGGCGGGCTTCAGAAAAAGACGATGCTGTATTACCAACACCAGGTTATCCCATTCGGAAATCTCCGGATCAAAGTGTATTTGCCACTCCCCGAAGCTTATCGCAGCTTATCACGTCCTTCATCGCCATTCAGCACCAAGGCATCCACTGTGTGCCCTTTAAAGCTTGATTTCTTACGAATCTTGCTATTCTCTATTCTCGTATTGCTACGAGAACAAGAAGTGTTGATCTCTCTTGCGATCGATCAACAAAATTTGCCGTATTCTTAGTTTTTACACTAATTTTTGTTTTATGGTTCGAGTATTTTCCAAGGACTTACTTTTGATCAAAATTGTATTTTTGATTTATTACTAAATCACTAGAAAAACTTTTCTTTTTTGAGATCATTTCTGATCTCCATGTAGATGTCAAAGAGCGTCCGTGACGTTTTGTCTCTTCTTTGAGTGTCGTGTGTTGTTGCTATTTCAACTTCTTTTGGCACCGGATGGTGGGTCTGATAGGACTTGAACCTATGACCCCCGCCTTATCAAGGCGGTGCTCTAACCAACTGAGCTACAGACCCAGGTGATGGGAAAAATCTGAAATTCTGAAACGCTGAGATACTGAAATGACTTTCAGCTTTCCAGCTTTTTAGTTTTTAAGCTTTTTTCCAAATGGTGGAGGTTAGGAGACTCGAACTCCTGACATCAAGCTTGCAAAGCTAGCGCTCTACCAACTGAGCTAAACCCCCTTTTACATACAGTTCATTGCTCAACACGTATTACTACATGCTTCACTTTGTGCTGACTGGGGCGCCAATCGTTGTTGTTTTTGCTGAGAGAAAAATGCTAAATTGTATGCTGCTTTGCAGGATTTGTTGTACTTTTGAGAAACAATCTCATCTGTATTGCTACAGAATCCAGTGTTTCATGCCGTATTGCTATAAATAGCAGGCATCGACCTATCACAGGGACGGGTGAGACAGTTTCATGCAAGCATGAGTTGTTTCCGTTTGTGATTTACTCCTTAGAAAGGAGGTGATCCAGCCGCAGGTTCCCCTACGGCTACCTTGTTACGACTTCATCCCAGTTACCAGCTACACCTTAGGGCCCTGCCTCCTTACGGTTGGCGCAGGCACTTCGGGTGCGACCGACTTCCATGATGTGACGGGCGGTGTGTACAAGACCCGGGAACGTATTCACGGCACCGTAGCTGATGTGCCATTACTAGCGATTCCAGCTTCATGGAGGCGAGTTGCAGCCTCCAATCCGAACTGAGCCCAGTTTTGTAGATTTCCTCCACCTCGCGGTCTCGGTTCTCATTGTGCTGAGCATTGTAGTACGTGTGCAGCCCTAGGCGTAAGGGCCATACTGACCTGACGTCGTCCCCACCTTCCTCCCAGTTGATCTGGGCAGTCTGATTAGAGTCCCCGCCATAACGCGCTGGTAACTAATCACAGGGGTTGCGCTCGTTGCGGGACTTAACCCAACATCTCACGACACGAGCTGACGACGGCCATGCAGCACCTGTGCAAGTCCTCCGAAGAGTCATACGCTTTCACGTATTTAGAAATGCATGTCAAGCCTAGGTAAGGTTCTTCGCGTTGCATCGAATTAAGCCACATACTCCACCGCTTGTGCGGGTCCCCGTCAATTTCTTTGAGTTTTAGTCTTGCGACCGTACTTCCCAGGCGGCACGCTTAACGCGTTAGCTCCGGCTCGAAGGGGGTCGATTCCCCTCAAACCAAGCGTGCACCGTTTACTGCTAGGACTACAGGGGTATCTAATCCCTTTTGCTCCCCTAGCCTTCGAGCCTCAGCGTCAGTAATTGTCCAGTAACTCGCTTTCGCCACGAGTGTTCCTCTCGATATCTACGCATTTCACTGCTACACCGAGAATTCCAGTTACCCCTCCAATACTCTAGCATGGTAGTATCGGATGCAGTTCCAGAGTTAAGCTCTGGGATTTCACATCTGACTTTCCACGCCGCCTACGCTCCCTTTACGCCCAGTGATTCCGAATAACGCTCGGGACCTTCGTATTACCGCGGCTGCTGGCACGAAGTTAGCCGTCCCTTCCTCTTCTAGTACTATCAATCATGTTGGCTATTCACCACCATGCCTTGCTCCTAGATGACAGGAGTTTACAATCCGAAGACCTTCTTCCTCCACGCGGCGTTGCACCATCAGGGTTGCCCCCATTGTGAATGATTCTCGACTGCTGCCACCCGTAGGTGTCTGGACCGTGTCTCAGTTCCAGTGTGCCTGATCGTCCTCTCAGACCAGGTACCCGTCGTAGCCTTGGTGAGCCGTTACCTCACCAACTAGCTGATAGGCCGCGAGCCAATCCTGCAGCGACAGCCTTACGGCCATCTTTACTCTTGCGAGACCATGAGGTATTAATCCAAGTTTCCCTGGGCTATCCCTCTCTGCAGGGCATGTAACTCACGTGTTACGCACCCGTGCGCCACTGAGCAACACTCGTATTACTACTCATGTTACTCCGTTCGACTTGCATGTCTTAAACACGCCGCCAGCGTTCATTCTGAGCCAGAATCAAACTCTCCGTAAAATTAAAATCGGTTGACGTATGTTAATTAATTAATCATATATTCAACTAAAGTGATGTTGACTGATGCCAAAACAATCCATTAAGACCGGAGTCTATAATCCTTGCTTTGTCCAGACCTGCAAACCAGCATCTCTGGCTTGCAGCATACAATTTAGCTTTTTTCTCTCTGCTCGGTATCGACCTCAGGTTTTAGCCATCTGATCCTGAGAAACTCTTTCGAGGAAATTTCTCGCATACCAAGCCACACTGTCAAAGAACGGAAGACGCGGGGACAAAAAAGTCGATCGGACTATCAGATCTTGGTGGCGAGCATTGCTGCTTTCTACCGTTTCCGATAAAGTCGCGATCAACTGGAGAGTCTCTCACGTGCCGGGCAGTTCACCGCGGCGGAGCAAGACTATCTATTTTTGAAAAAACGTCAATGATTTTCGTTACCTTTTTTT
>DBCO01000030.1 GCA_002293145.1 Akkermansiaceae bacterium UBA956
TTATCAACAACTGCAGCCACTGAATTCCACTGATAGAACTGATCATTGATAAAGAAATGACGCGCGCAGAGACGCGGAGACGCAGAGATTCTGTGATCAACCAATAACAAATCACCTCAACTCCTGCCTTCTTCTCAATTCTGAAATTTTGAAAATTCTGAAATTCTGTTTCAATTTGCCTTCATCACGACTAATTTTCCCATACTCTGAGATCTAGGCTAAGTTAAAATTTTTGTAAGCCTGCCGCTTGACCACTAGTTTCAGTTACACCCGTGGGAAATTTTTGGCGAAACCTTCACACCGCAGCTTGAGCTGCCGCTATGCCTCGAAATCGTCGATGAGAATTCCCGCGAGCCTTTTCTCGACTACGATGCCTCGCTGCAACTGCGCTGGATTGATTTCTCGTGAAACAACTCCGTCCTCAGGATCTTCTGGGGGGCGTGGAGCGGAACAATCACCGCTACAAACCAGAGCCGCTGTTCTCGAAAACTGAAACTGGCAGTTGATCTCAGCCTCAAGCGAGGAGCGTGTGAGCAAGGTCGAGCACAACACGGCGTTAATTCAGAAACTCACGAAGCGTGCCGAGAAAAGTGGGGGCGCACCTACTGCGAAGAGTTAAGTCTCGCGGAGACGTTTGCGTTTTTGCGGCAGATTGCACCGGAATGCGCCATTTTCATTTTTTAACGGAAAAACATTTGCAGAAGTCGGCCGGCAATTGGCAGCAGCGCTATTTGCAAATTTGAGACCGATTATGCTGCGCGAGATCTCTTCTCCCACAGCGCATTTTATCGCTGGTGTTTTTGATGAGGATTCGTTGCATTTTGCTGATTCTAGAAGCCATGAGCGAGCCGGATTCATGAATGATGCGAGTTTTCCTGCATTTATGCGTGCAAATACCTTGACCACGATGGCTTGTCACTCTAGGGATGCGCATGACATTTGACCAATTAGGGCTCAACGATGCTGTTCTCAAGGCAGTGACGGAATCGGGCTATGAGACGCCTACAGCGATCCAGGCACAAGCAATTCCGCTGGTGTTGGCTGGCCGTGATGTGGTGGGTGCGTCTCAAACTGGCACTGGTAAGACCGCTGCTTTTGCGCTGCCTTCACTTTCAAAAATCGAAACTCTCGGCAAACCGCAGATCCTCGTTCTGGAGCCGACTCGTGAGCTGGCGCACCAAGTCGCCGAGCAATTCATCAAATACGGCAAGCACACCGGCCTAAAAACAGCCTTGCTCTATGGCGGCGTCGGCTACGGCGAGCAAGCCAAGCAACTGGAAGACGGCGCTGACATTGTGGTAGCGACTCCAGGCCGATTGATGGATCACTTTTACCGTGCGACGATGCGTTTTGGTGAGTTGAAAATTCTCGTGCTCGATGAAGTGGACCGCATGTTGGACATGGGCTTCTTGCCGCAGGTGCGGAAAATTGTCAATCTTTGCCCTTGGGATGAGCGTCAGACTTTGTTGTTCTCCGCGACCATGCCCGCCGCGATTCAGACCTTTGCACAATGGTGCTTGAAGGATCCGATCAGTGTGGAAATTGCCAAACGCGCGGTCGCCAGCACCGTGACGCATGCATTTTATCCAGTGGCGATGGATCAGCGCGATGAATTGTTAGTCGGCTTGCTGGATGCCACCGAATGGCACAGTGTGATGATCTTCACTCGCACTCGTAAGGAGGCCGATCAGGTCGCCGACATGCTCAAGGAAAATGGTCACCCGAAGGTGGTGGCAATGCACAGCGATGTCTCGCAAAAGGACCGCATGGAAGCGTTGCAAGGGTTCCGTGATGGCAAGTATGATGTGCTGGTAGCGACCGATGTGGCAGCGCGCGGCATTGATATTTCCGGCGTCTCCCACGTGATCAACTACCGCGTTCCAGAAAATGCCGAAGACTACGTGCACCGCATTGGCCGGACAGGCCGTGCCGAAGCCGAGGGCGATGCGTTTACCATTCTCACGGCGGACGAGCTCGACTATGCAAAGTCGGTAGAAGTCTATGTGGAGCAAAAAATCCCGCGCAAGAAGTTGGAAAATTTCCCCTACACCTACACCGCGATGCTCGATGATGAGCCGATTCGTCAGATTCGCCGCAAGTCATCCGGCCCGAAAAAGCGTCGTTAATTTCATCTAACTCATCGCTCTCATGCGCGTGCTCGCCGTCGATCCAGCTGTTCGCAATACCGGATATGCGGTGCTGGAAGGCGATGCCCGCGCGCCGAAAGTATTGGACTTCGGCGTGATCTCGATCCCCAAGGCCCAGCCACAATCCGTGGCGCTCTCAGCGGTCCGCAGTCATCTCTACAACCTGATGACCAAGTGGCAGCCCGATGAAGTCGCTGTCGAGGGCATCATCTATGTGCAATCTCACCAAACTGCCATCAGCATGGGCGCGGCTCGTGCGGCGGCCTTGATTGCCGCAGCAGATCATGGCTTGAAAATTTACGAATACGCTCCACGCAAAGTGAAAATGGCAGTGGTGGGCAAGGGGACTGCGGACAAAGAACAAGTTGCCTTCATGGTGCGGTCGCTGCTGAAGTTGAACGAGACCCCGCCAGCGGATGCAGCAGATGCCCTAGCGATTGCGATGGCACACCTGCAAGCGGGGGATCCGATCCGCGCGAAACTTCTCGACCGGCGCCTTCTTTAGTTGAAGATCTCACTGAAAATTTTCCAATGCTCGAATCTGGTCTCATTTCCTATGCCGATGGACTCGCTCTGCAAGAAGCGGCTGTGGTGGACATTCTCGCAGGAAATGCGCGGGATCGGTTGATTTTGTTAGAGCACCAACCGGTTTACACGATTGGTCGGCTGCGCGATCAATCATCGCTGCGTGATCCACTCCGCCTTCCGCATCCTGTTGTCGAGACCAATCGCGGCGGCCAAGCGACCTATCATGGGCCGGGCCAATTGGTTGGCTATCCGATTCTCGACCTACGGCTGCGCGGGCAAGACCTACATGCGCATTTGCGGATGATCGAGGATCTGCTCATCGCGGCTTGTGCGCGATTTGGCGTCACGGCGGGCCGTCGCGATGGTCTGACGGGAGTGTGGGTGGCAGAGCGGAAAATGGCATCGATCGGAGTGGGTGTGAAAAAATGGATCAGCATGCACGGCTTCGCGATCAACATCACCAACGAATGCCTGGGTGGATTCTTCGCGATCACGCCCTGCGGCATCGATGGCGTGACGATGACCAGCCTCAGTCAAGAGGCGGCTTGCGAGATTTCCGTCGCCGACTTCGCCGCCGTAGTGCGCGAGCTTTTTCCCTAGGGAGTAGGGATTTTCTCCTTGCAGTGCTGTGGATATCTGAGAGTCTCGCGGAGGTATGAAAAAACTCATTGTTTCATGGATGGGAGCGCTTGGCTCGTTGTTGTTGTTGTCTGGCGTGATGAATGCGGCTGAGCCCGTGGAAGATGGCTTTGTATCGTTGTTCGATGGCAAGTCCCTGGATGGCTGGAAGATCAATCAAGCGAAGGAAGCCTTCGCGATCGAGGATGGTGCGATCAAGGCAAATGGCGATTGCTGCCATTTGTTCTATGATGGCAAAGTCAATGGTGCGAAGTTCAAGAATTTCGAAATTCGCTTGGATGTGATGACGCGCAAGAACTCGAATGGTGGATTTTTCATCCACACCGTCTATCAAGATAGTGGTTGGCCGAGCGGCTACGAGATCCAGGTGAACAACACGCAGAGCGATCCGCAGAAGTCGGGTGGGCTTTATAATACGGTGAAAAATCTGACACCCTTCGCTGATGATGCGTGGATGAAGTATGTGATCATCGTCAACAATGGCAAGGTGATCATCACGGTGGATGGCAAAGAGCTGGTGAATTATCAGACCGAAAAAGAAAGCAGCAAGCTTCTAGAAGATGGCGGAACTTTTGCCATTCAGGCTCATGATAAAGGCAGCACTACGTACTACAAAAACATTCGCGTCAAGGTAATGCCGTAACCTTTTGATGCTTAGGAGTTTTCTCTGAGGATTTTGGGCTTTTCGGTGGTGATTGTTCGATATTGAATTATAAATTTCTTGCATCTTGCGCCAGAATGCTTTATCGCTACCAGCTGCAAGTTACTTGCATAAAAATTCTCTCCGTGTGTAGCGTCGCTTGCGGCAAAGCACATGGTTACATGGGAGAACTGTCGTCAGGTGCCGGGGGGCGCCTGGCGATAACTCCTTAGAGCTGTAAGCAGGAATTTGAGGTGTTGCACCGCGCGGTAATCACGCATTTACTCTTGTGAAAATCGTCTGATCTAAGGGTTTTGTGGCGTTCTAATCCTGAACCCCCAAACTTGAACTCCGCTAAGCGGGATTCGGATGTGTCGAATCTAGGATTCCAGGTTGGCACATGGGTAAAGATCCTCGCGCCACAACGTGACGCTTTAATACACATCGTCCGCGCCCGCGGTAATGGTAGCATTGGCAAGGCTACATGGTGAATCCTTACCTCAAACCAGCATCGGCTCTGGCGCTCTCGACGAATCTTGAACTCACCAGCAATCAGTTCCGAAACGTGACTTTTGATGGAGGAGGCCTTCCCAACACCGAGCAATTTGCGGCGTTTCCACAACGATTCGTGATGGATTCCTTCTACAAGTTAAATTCCGTGGCATTGCCAGGTCGGGTGATGGCATTGTGGCAAGGGGGCATCAAATCCACAGCGGGAACCTTCACCGGAAATATCGCGCTCGATGCGAGCAATAGCGGCATTCTCAATGGCAATGCGAGTGTTTCCGCCGTGGTGTTCCGCCGCAATGATCTCGAGACTGTGGGCGCTGGCTTGATCAAAATTCCCACAACAGGTGTCAAAGGCAGCTTCCGCACTGGGGCGTTTCTGATGGACCGATGAGGGGGTATTCAACCCGAAATCCAGAGTTCAACCACACCCGTAGTGGTTTCCGGTTGTGCTTGAATAAGGCTCTGATTTTCGTTTCTACTTGGAGTTCGGGTTAAGCCCCCACCCATAATCCATACTGCTTTGGGATAATTTTGATTTTTTTTCGTTTTTTTGTCAGATTTTCACATATTGTGACGTTATAGAATGTGACAGAATGAACGAAGGTTCTGCTGTTACCGCTCTGTGGTCAACCGGAGAGCAAAAATTACCGATGATTTCCCTCAAAAGAAACACCTCCCCACGGACTTGGATTATGGGTTTTCCATGTTCCGCGGGGAGGTTGCATCGGACCTCGTATCCCTAAAATTCAAACCTCTGCGTCTTCGCGTCTCTGCGCGAGTATCTTCAATCGAGCCGTATGCCAAATGGGAAATTTTTCTCCTGAGTTCGATTATTGAAATTTTTGTTCCGATCGTCCGATGATCTGAAATTCCCCCAATCATGTGAGGAAATTTCGGCTGCGCACAAAAATCTGATCTCGCAACAAGATTTTGCTTGTGAAATTTTTCACAAGCGTACACGGTTCGCTCACCGCAACACGCTATGGCCAATATTTTTCCTCGCTGGACCAATCTGTTACCGCTGAAAATCGCAATCTGTGCCGGTTCCGTCGCCGTTGGCGTCGTTGCTGCCTTTACGGTTTATGCGACTCCAAAGTCAACAGTAGTCGGCTACCAGCCCTCGCAGCCGATTCCATTTTCGCACAAAATTCACGTCGATCAGCTCGGCCTCGATTGCCGCTATTGTCACTCGTTCGTCGATAATTCGGATCACTCGAATCTTCCTTCTGCCAATACTTGTTGGAACTGCCACCAACACGTGCAACGCCAGAGCCCCAAGCTTGATCCGCTGCATCGCGCGATGGACAAAACGCATCCGCTGTATGACGGTAAGCCGATCGAGTGGGTCAAAGTTCACAAGGCACCTGACTACGTGAAATTCAGCCACTCTGCGCACGTTAACCGCGGTGTTTCGTGCGTGAGTTGCCACGGTCAAGTGGATCAAATGGATGTTGTATTCCATGCCAAAAATCACTCGATGGGCTTCTGTCTGGAGTGCCATCGCGCTCCGGAGAACGAGGTTCGCCCGCTGGAGGAAGTTTTCAATCTGAAGTATGATGCTGCTCAGTATTTGCAGGACAATGTGGTGCTTAACGACAAAGGCGAGCGCATCACGGAGCCTAAAGAATTCGGCAAGCAACTAAAAGAAACTTTCAAACTGCAGCCCAAGGAAAGCTGCGCCACCTGCCATCATTAATTTTTTCACCTGATTCATCGAACGATCATGAGCAAACGCATTTTGCAACATCCCGAAATTCCAGCAGGGGAGAACACCATTTCCTGGCGCAGTGTGGGTCAACTCGAAGGCTCGCAAGACTTTCGCAACACCCTCGACCGTGAATTTCCGCGCGCCGCAGCCGAGATGGCAGACGAGGCCGATGCCGAAACATCACGTCGCTCGTTTTTGAAGCTGATGGGAGCCTCCACAGCTCTTGCAGGCTTGAGCATGGCGGCCTGCCGTCGTCCCGAAAAATACACAGTTCCCTACACCCAAGCACCCGAGTGGATTATCCCCGGAAAAGCACTCTACTACGCATCCGCCATGCCGCGCTCTAGTGGTGCTACGCCGGTGGTGGTGACAACTTTTGAAGGTCGTCCGACGAAGCTCGGTCCGAATACCTTGCATCCTGATTCCGATGGCACCGATGCCTTCGTGCAAGCCTCGATCCTCGACCTCTATTCTCCTTCGCGTTCGCAAAAAATTCTTCATCACGGTGCCGCTGCTGATCTCGCAGGTCTGGAAGCCGTAATCAAAGAAGCGACGACTTCAGGCAAATTTGGCATCGTTTTCGGCGCCGATGAATCGCCGACCCGCAGCCGCTTGGCCAAGGAAATTGCTGCCAAGTTCCCCTCGGCGATGTTCTACTCGTATGAGTCCCTCTCGCCAGCCGCTGCAGCTAGCCGTCAGGTCGCTGATTTTGCCAAAGCCGACCGCATTTTGGCTCTCGATTGTGATTTTGCTTCGCTCGATCCACAAGGTCCGATCACTCCGTTCTTCGATCGCCGTAAGCCCGAGGGCAAAGGCTACAAGGCCAAGCGCGACAAGAAATCCATGAACCGCCTCTACGCGGTGGAAAGCCTATTCACGCTCACCGGCGGCATGGCCGATCACCGCTTGCGCATTGAGCCGAGCAAAGTCATCCGCATCGCTGCTGACATTGCTCGTCAAGTAATGGCAAAAACCGGCGGCTCCGCTCCAGCCGAGCTATCTTCCTTCGCGCCAGTGACCGAAGAAAAAATCGTCAAGTGGGTTGCCGCTTGTGCTGATGACCTCGTTGCCTCCAAAGGCAATGCTCTGGTACTCGCTGGCTCACGCACTTCTGCGGCGTTGAAAAACATCGCCTTCGCCATCAACACCGCTTTGACGAGCTTCGGCGCGACTCTGCAATCAATCGCTTCAGATAACGCCGGTTTCGGCGACATCGCAGCGCTAAAAAAAGATCTCGATTCCGCTGCCATTGAGCACGTGATCTTGCTCACTCCAGCCAACGTCGCTTTCGATGCTCCTGCTGATCTTGCGATTGTCGAATCCCTGCACAAAGCCAAATCGAGTATTCATTGGGGTCTGCGCACCGATGCCTCGGCGCACGCCGCTACTTGGCACATTCCCGCCGCTCACTACCTCGAAAGCTGGTCAGACGCTCGCTCTGCCAACGGCCACTACACGCTGATTCAGCCGATGATTTTGCCGCTCTACGATGCCGCCGTATCGGAGCTCGAGTTGCTCTCTGCCTTGCTCGATGGGAAAATCACCAGTGGTGAGGAATCCGCCGCATTTGCCGCTGTGCGCAAGACCTTTACGGGTGATGACGCCGCATGGAAAAAAGCCCTGCGCGAAGGATTCGTCGCCGGTGCAGCTGCAAGCGCTCCTGCCACGGCTCCGGTGGTAACTGCCGAGTCTCTCACTGACGCCTCCGAGCAAAGTCTCGACGTGATTTTCTCCACCGACGGTTCGATCTACGACGGTCGCTGGATCGAAAACGCATGGCTGCAGGAGTCCCCCGATCCGATTTCGAAACTCACTTGGGACAACGCCGCGCTGATCGCACCGAAGACAGCCAAGGCTCTCGGCATTTACGATCAAGTGATCGCACTCGAAAGCCCGCGCGCAGCAAGCCCAGTCGATGGCGAAGCCGGCAATCGTCGCGCCCCCGTGATCAGCATTTCGCTCGGTGGAAAGTCGATTGAAATTCCCGTATTGATTGCCTTTGGTCTCGCCGAAAACACGATCGTGCTTCCCGTCGGCTATGGTCAAGGCTACGATGTGGAAGATGAACTTGCTCGTGGACCAATGAATGCCACCCACGTCGGCCTTGTCGGTGTGAACCGCGGTGTCAACGTCAATCAACTTCGCACCAGCGCTACGACCTACCTCGCTCAGGGCGCGAAAGTGACTCTCACTGAGAAACGCTACTCCGTTGCACTGACCCAAGAGCACCACGCCATGTATGGTCGTGCGCTGGCTCGTGAAATTTCCACCATGGACGTGGAAAAGCATCATAAGAATTACAGTTTCGAGAAGCAATACGACGGCGTCGCCAAACAAGGCAACGACGCGCATGCTCCCGAAAACATGTCGCTCTACAAGCAGGAAGGTTCCGCTACATGGAATCCCGGCAAAGACGGTAAAGCACAGCCATTGCTCAGCGATGACTTGCACCAGTGGGCGATGAACATCGACCTCTCTTCCTGCATGGGTTGCAATGCTTGCCTGGTGGCATGCCAAGCCGAAAATAACATTCCGGTCGTCGGCAAAGAACAAGTCGCCATGGGACGTGCAATGCACTGGATTCGCATGGATCGCTACTTTGCTCAGGACAAAAACAACACCTTCGACATCGATAGCCCCGCCATGGTGCCGCAGCCAGTCGCCTGTGTGCAGTGCGAAAGCGCCCCATGCGAAACGGTTTGCCCAGTCAACGCCACCGTTCACACCGAGGACGGCCTCAATGCCATGGCTTACAACCGCTGCATCGGCACCCGTTATTGCGCCAACAACTGCCCCTACAAGGCTCGTCGTTTCAATTATTTCGACTACAACAAGCGCAACCCACTCATCGCTCACAACCTTTACAAAGGTCCTTTGGGCACCACACAAGTCGGCGAGGCTCCGCATTTGCAGCGTAATCCGAACGTCACTGTGCGCATGCGCGGCGTGATGGAAAAATGCACCTATTGTGTGCAGCGTCTCAAAGACGCCAAGATCCGTCAAAAGCGCGGTCAAAAGCAAGATGTTCTCGCCTCGGGCAAAACTTCGCCCGAAGTTGTCGTCACCACGAAAACTCTGCGCATCCCCATCGACAGCGTCAAGGTCGCTTGCCAAGAGGCCTGCCCCGCCGATGCGATCAGCTTTGGTAACCTTCTCGACGAGAAAGCCGCCACGGTGGTGCGCGGTCGTGAACTGGCACGCAGCTACGAGCTTCTGCACTACATCGGGACCATTCCCCGCACGCTCTACATGGCGCGGGTCAAGAACCCGAACGAGAAGATGCCTGATGCGGAATTCGTCGGCACCGCCACCATCCACATGGCCTAATTTTTTTCACTCCACAATCTTTACCCGTCACAACGCATTATGGCACACGCTAGCAACACGGCTCACGAACCCAGAAACGGCCCGAAACTCCCGGTTTTGGAACGCGAGAATCTAATTCTCAACAATCGCTCCTACCACTGGATCACCGAACGCATTTGCGGCATTGTGGAAAACAAGCAACCACTACTTTGGTGGATTTTGTTTCTCCCTAGCGCGCTGGTTGCTCTGCTCGGCGTGGGTGGCGGTTTGACACTGCTGGTTTCCACAGGTGTCGGTGTTTGGGGCATGACCAATACGGTTTTCTGGGGTTGGGACATTACGAACTTCGTGTTTTGGATCGGTATCGGCCACGCCGGCACGCTGATTTCGGCGATTTTGTTCCTCACTCGTCAAAACTGGCGCACGTCCATCAACCGTGCTGCGGAAGCGATGACGATTTTTGCCGTTATGTGCGCCGGCATTTTCCCGGCCTTCCACGTCGGTCGTGTCTGGATGGCTTGGTTCCTAGCTCCGATCCCGAACTCGAATGCAATCTGGCAAAACTTCAAGTCACCTTTGCTTTGGGACGTGTTCGCGGTTTCCACCTATTTCACCGTTTCGCTGATTTTCTGGTTCCTCGGCATGGTGCCTGACCTCGCGACCATTCGCGATCGCGCCAAACCCGGCTTGCGCAAATTCCTCTACGGCATCTTCGCCCTCGGCTGGCGTGGTGGTAACCGTCAGTGGAGCCACTACGAAATGGCCTATCTTTTGCTCGCTGCCCTCTCCACACCGCTGGTTCTTTCGGTTCACTCGGTCGTTTCGTTCGACTTCGCTACCTCCGTAGTTCCTGGTTGGCACACCACCATTTTCCCACCATACTTCGTAGCTGGTGCTGTGTTCGGTGGTTTCGCGATGGTGCTCACCATCATGATTCCTGCCCGCGCCATCTACGGCTTGCACGATATGATCACGATGAAGCACATCGAGAACATGGCGAAAATCATTCTCCTTACGGGCACAATCGTCGGTTACGCCTACCTGATGGAGCTTTTCGTAGCCTTCTACTCGGGTGCCATTTATGAAATGGAAGCCTTTAAGTATCGGATGACCGGTCCGTATTGGTGGGCCTACCTCGCGATGATGTCCTGCAATGTCATTTCGCCCCAGGTTTTTTGGTTCAAATGGTGCCGCGAGAACCTCTGGGTGATCATGGCGGTATCGATGTGCGTCAACGTCGGTATGTGGTTCGAGCGCTTCGTCATCATCTGCACTACCTTGGCCCGGATGTGGCTGCCAGGTGATTGGAAATACTACAGCGCCAGCCCCTACGAGATCATTCTCTTCGTCGGCACGATCGGCATGTTCCTGATGCTGTTCTTGTTGTTCCTCCGCTTTCTTCCTTGTATCAACATTGCTGAGGTCAAGTGGACCCTGCGCGAGTCTGATCCGCACTTCGATGACCTCAACGATCATCCGGATGACGGTGTGGTGAAAATCGCTGCCTATCAGCACGAACTGCCCGAAACCACGGACAAAGGAACCACGGTCTGAAATACTGAAAATCTGAAACGCTGAAAAGCTGAAAAAATGAGTACTACACGCAAAAGAGTTTACGGATACCTCGCCGAGTTCAAGAGTGCCTCGGCGCTGTACAAGGCCGCGGAAAAAGTGCGCGATGCTGGTTTCACCAAGTGGGACTGCTATTCGCCCTATCCGATCCACGGTCTGGATGGTGCTATGGGATTGAAGCGTTCGATTTTGCCTTATTTGGTATTTTTCGGTGGCATGACCGGCACGATTACGGCCTTTTTGCTCGCCTACACAACGCAAGTGGTGATCTATCCTACCGTCGTTCAGGCCAAGCCCACGAACTTCTTCACCTTGCCGGCGTTTTTCCCGATCATGTTCGAGTTGACGATTCTGTTCTCGGGTTTCACGACTCTGTTTGGACTTCTCGCCCTGATGAAACTCCCACGTTTCAATCACCCGCTATTTGCCAGTAAGCAGTTCGAGCGCTCCACCGACGATGGTTTCTTCATCGCTCTCGAGGCACGCGATCCGAAATTTTCAGCCACTGGCTCCAAGGATTTTCTTGGAGAAATTGGTGGCACCAGCATCGAACTCATCGAGGAGGAACCTGCCTAATCATTCCACACTTTTCTTTTCCGCATGAAATACTTTTTCCTAATCTACGCCATTGTCGCAGTTTCTGTGGTGGGCATTTTCAAATACCGCGGCCACACGTTCAGCGAGCCGCCGATCCGTCTAATTCCAGACATGGATGACCAAGATGTGCTCAAGGCTCAGAAGCAAAATGCCTTTTTCGCCGATGGCCAAGGTGCTCGTCAACCCGTAGCAAACACCGCTCCGCTTGGTTTCCGGGCCGATGGCGCCAATGAGCTGGGTGGCATTCCTGAATATGAATTCTCTGGCGGTGCGGGTTACTACTACTCGGGTCACGTTGGTGATTATTTCGGCACGGGCATGCCCGATGAGCTGAATCTGACCGCAGAATCTGCAGTCGAGCTGCTCAAGCGCGGCGAAGAGCGTTACAATGTTTATTGCTCCGCATGTCACGGCGCTTCTGGCAACGGCGCAGGCATCACCGCCCGCTATGGTGTTCCCGGTATTGCCAATCTTACAGGCACTCCTTATGCCCCAGCGTCTTATCCCGATGGTCGTCTGTTTGAAGTAATCACCAAGGGCAAGGGCAACATGTCCGGCTACGGATACAACATTCCAGTTCGCGATCGCTGGGCGATCGTCACCTACATCCGCGCCTTGCAACTCTCGCGCAGCGCTCCCTTGGAGTCCGTCAAAGAAGCCTTTGAAGCTGGCATGAAACAACAAGGCGCCGCGCCGATCCAATAATTTCCCCAACCAATTTCCTTCATTTCTAAGCACGATGTCCCATCACGTCACATCCCACGAAATCCCCGTCAACGGCGAGCACTTGGACAAGTCCAAAATCGCCAAGGCCAAAACCATCGCTCTGGCAGTCATGGTGATCGGTAGCCTGTTGAGCGTTTATCTTCTGTTCTTTGCTCCCAAAGCGCAACAGGGCTCATACTCCTATTCTTGGGTTTTTGCGCTGTTCTATTTCTTCACACTAGCTCTCGGTGCTTGCTTCTGGACATTGCTTCACAACGTATCGAACAGCGGCTGGGGCACCAGCGTGCGTCGTGTGATGGAGAACGTTGGTTCTGTGTTTCCTTGGTTGAGTATTTTCGCAATTCCTTTGCTTTTCCCCAGCGTTCAGTCGTATCTTTATGAGTGGATGAACATGCATCGCAAAGTGGGTGGCGACATCCCAACCATGACTTTGATCAGCGAATGGCTGGCTGGTTCTTGGAACTGGGTGCTCAATGGATTTCGCTACATTTTCACCGGTGAAACGCTGCCGATGGCTTCGACTATGGCCGATCGTCTTCATCATGCCGATCACTTGATGTATAACAAGCATTGGTACATGAATTTACCTTTCTGGTATTTCCGCTCGGCCATGTTCTTCATCGCTCTCGGCTATGTAATCTATCGCTTGCGCAAACTGTCCACCGCACAGGATACCGATCCAAATCCTGGCACAGTACATCTTTTCACTGCTCGTCGTCGCGCTGCAGCTTTCTTGCCGATTCTCGCTTTGACTGTGACCTTCGCGGCATTCGACTGGTTGAAAGGCATGGACTACACCTGGTTCTCGACCATGTATGGCGTGTATATTTTTGCTGGATGCGCCATCAACTCGATGGGCGTGATCATCATCACCACCTACCTTTTGCGTCGTGCCGGTTACCTCAAGAACGTGGTTACTCAAGAGCACTTCCACATCATGGGTAAATTGCTTTTCGCCTTCACCGTGTTCTGGGCCTACGTGACATTCTCTCAGTATTTCCTGATCTGGTATGCGAATATCACTGAGGAAACGAGGTATTTCTTGATTCGTAATACCGAAGGCTGGAACATCGCTAGCATCGCTCTGGTCATCTTGCACTTTGTCGTTCCTTTCGTGATCTTGCTGCAACAGTGGCTCAAGAAAAAGCCGCATTTGCTCAGCGCGGTAGCAGTATACATGCTCCTCGTGCACATCCTTGACATATACCTCATCGTGATTCCTGAGCGTGGTATTTCGCTCGGAAATATCGATCACAAAACCTTCGGCAACATCAGCGTTTCCATTCAAGGTGCTTGGATGGGGGATATCCTTGCCTTTGTCACCATCGGTGCCGGTTTTGTGTTTTTCCTGCTCCGCGCTCTCGGTCAGCACTCTCTCTACCCTCACCGCGATCCTCGCATTCTGGAGTCCGCGAATCTCACTAACTAATTTTTCACTTTACCACTTTTCATCATGGACCCGTCACAAGACAACCCAATCGTTCGTTTCAAAGCCTTTTTCTGGGCCCTCGCCGTTTTTGCTCTTTTCGGCATTGCACTCGGTGTGATTGCGCTCTTGAACCGCAAGGCTCCTTCTACTCTGGAGGATGTTGCTGCCGTGGCGCGTTATGAAAACATCGTTGCAGTGAAATCAGAGCAAGCAGCGTTACTTTCCTACAAGGAAGTTGAACCGGGCAAAACCGTTCAAGTCAAACCTGCCGATGTCTTTGCTGTTTTAGGCAAAACTCTCGCCGCGAGCAAATCCGCTGCCGTGGAGAAACCCGAGCAAGTGATTCCAGAATCTCCGACTGCCAAAGCGCTTGCTGAAACCGCCAAAAATGCTGCACCTGTTGAGATCGTGGAAACAGATGCCAACGCGCCGATCGACCCCGCCGTAATGGAGAAGGGTAAAGCTGAATACATGCTGTGCCAAGCTTGCCACGGTGCTGATGGCAATGGTGTTCCCGGATTGGCCCCGCCGCTTGCTGGTTCTGAATGGGTGTTAGGCCCGGTCGAAAATCCCATCCGCATCGCTCTGCGCGGTCTCACTGGTCCGATCAAGGTAAAAGGTGTCGATTACAATCTGCCTGCTCCGATGATGGCTGTGGCTCACTTGTCCGATGAGCAGCTCGCTGCTGTTCTCACCTACGCCCGCAATTCTTTTGGCAATAAAGCTTCTGCCGTTACACCTGATCAAGTGAAAGCCTTCCGCGGTGAAGTAGGTGCTCCTGCTTTACAAGCAGCTGACCTCAAAGCTCCGAACTAATTTTTCTCAACTGGTAATTTTTTCTCACGATGTCACAAGAAATCAAACAATCTGCTGAACAGGATGCCATTTTACGCACGGCCATCGATCGCTCGCTGCGTCATCCGGTGATGTTCTTTTTTACGAGCGGAGCTGCTTGGCTCGCTGTTTCCTTGATCCTAGGTATCATTGCGACGGCAAAAATGGTGAGCCCTGAATTCATGGATGGTTGCGCATGGTTCACGCAAGGTCGCGTATTTGCGGCTCATATTTCGACGCTGGTCTACGGATGGGGCTGCCAAGCGGCCTTTGGAGTGTTGATTTGGCTGATCGCTCGTTTGACTCGTCAAGAAAACCGTGCCTCGGGCATCATTCTTGCCGCCGGCCACGCTTGGAATTTGCTGATCGCCGTGGGCACTTTTTCGATTCTTGCTGGATACGGCACCGGAGTCCCATGGATGGAGTTCCCGACCATGATCTGGCCAGCATTGCTTTTAACCTATTCGTTGATTGCGATCTGGACGATGATTCAATTCCGCGTGCGCACACCGGGTGAAGTTTTTGTCAGCCAATGGTTCGCCGTTGGTGCTCTGGTTTGGTTCCCTTGGCTCGTTGCTACAGCCTTCGTGCTCGTATTCTGCGTCGGTGGTAATCCTCTTATGTCGGCAGGTGTGGCCGCATGGTTCCGCTCGGGTATTACGTATTTATTCTTTCTTCCCACTGCCGCGGCAGCTGCTTACTACTTGGCTCCGAAAATTTCCGGTCGTCCTGTTCACAGTTACTCACTCTCGCTGATCGGTTTCTGGGTCCTAGCCGCGGTCGGTCCTTGGGCCGGTATGCAGAAGTTGGCTGGTGCCCCGATTCCGTTTTTCCTTCCCTATATGGGAGCTGCTGCTGCCGTGCTGATCGGCATTCCAACGATTGCGATTGCCGTTAGCACCTTGCGCACAATGACTTCAGAGCCCGGCAAATTTGCTTCTAGCCCTGCGCTGCGCTTCACAGCTACCGGTGTGGTTTGCATGTTGATTCTTGGAATTTCAAGCTCACTCACTAATTTACCGAACTCAACGCTGCAACTAACACAATTCAGCATTACACAGTATGGCATGGACATTCTCGCGATCTACGGATCCTTCAGCTTTGTGATGTTTGGAGCTATGTATTTCATCGTGCCCCGCATCACCCGTCGTGAGTGGCTCTCGAAGCGCTTGATTAAACTGCACTTTTTGTTCTCGATGTATGGTGTGATTGCCGTGGCTGTGCTCTCGGTACTCGGTGGCATGCTTCACGGTATAGGTCAAGAGGATTTCAAATTCACTTGGGATAGTGCCGTAGCACATGCCTATCCTTACCAGATGGCTACTCTCATCGCGTGGTGCTTTGTATTGTTCTCAAATTTCTTCTTTTTCGTGCACTTGCTGCTGATGTGGATGCGTCTCGGACGCCGTTCCTCCCATCCTACTTTATTGGGTCATGCTCACATCGATAGTCCACACGGACCAGATGGGGACATCGACAACGCTGGTCCAGGTTCGGTCATCGCTCACTAATTTCAATCCGGAAACATTTCTCATATCACTATGACTCTCCGCACATTTACTTTCGGCATGATCGCCAGCTTCGGCTCGGCATGGCTCTTCGCTGTAGTTCTGCCTTTTTTCAAAACTCGTGATGTCAACCCCGTCTATTTCGCGGATGGCATCGACGAAAAAACCGGCGTTTATTTTCCGAAGCGCACTGGTCAAATTACGACCGGCGCCAAAGTTTATGCTCAAAATGGTTGCTACGTTTGCCACACCCAAGTGGTGCGTCCAACTTACGCAGGCAATGATATTCATCGTGATGGCTGGGCAGGATTCAAGGCCGATCCTGACCGTGGCGACACTCGCCGTGAGTCGAATGTGTTCGACTACCAAGGCGAGGAATTTGCGCAAATCGGTATCATGCGCATCGGTCCTGATCTCTCGAACGTCGGCTCTCGTTATGAAAAAACAGCTATTGCCTTGAATGAGCTGAACAAAACCAAACTCGGCGATGCGTGGAATGACTCCATGAAAACTTCGCCCGAGGCGCTGTTGTTGGAGCATCTCTACAATCCGCGCAACAAGCCCTCGATGCGCTGGTCCACCTGCCCATCAGTTCGCTTCCTCTTCAATGAGCCTGCGCGTGAAGGTCTTGCCCCATCACCCAAGCCTGAAGCCCGTGCTCTGATTGGCTACTTGCTCTCGATGAAAAAGAACGATACGGTTCCCGCTTCGATGAACTACGCACCACCGAAACCTGCCGCGCAGTAATTTTTTGATTTTTCAGCAACCTCATCTACCTTCTGACATGTCATCTTCTTCTACTCCTAATCCTAACAGCCGACCTGATCTTGACGATACGATCAACGTCACCACCGCACACAATAGTGCATCGATGACGGCTGCTGCTGCCAGGGAAAATCGCAACCCTGGCTCGAACAAAGAGCCTCTGTCTATCGCCACCTTTGCTGTCTGTGCTGTGATTTTCATCATCTGTGGTTCGGTGATCGGCAACGCCAGCGGCGGTTTCTTCAGTTACAACACCACCATCAAACCGGAATACGTGCGTGGCAAAGCTCCCGGCGTAGCCGATGATGTCGCCTTGCCACCGAAGCCGATCCTTAACGTTTACGTGAAAAAAGGTCAATCGCTTTACAGCGCCAAGTGCAATGGTTGCCACGGTGCCGACGGCAAAGGCGATGGTGCTAACTATCCATCGCTCGTCGGTTCTTCTTGGTCCACAGGTCACACCGAGCGCTTCGCACAGGTGATCCTCAACGGTTTGCAAGGCCCTACTAGCACTGGAAAAGTCTACGGCGCTGGCGTGATGCCTGCCCAGGGTGGTGGCATGAGTGCACAAGATCTGGCATTCATCATGACCTTCATCCGTAACAGCTTCGGCAACAGCGTTGGTGACGTCGTAAGCCCCGAAATGGCTCAAGCCGCGATCGATATCGCCGCCAAACGCAGTAATCCTGCGGCCCCAGTTACCGCTGAGGAGCTCAAAGCTCACGAAAAAGATCTCACTGGAGAAAAAATGGATCCAACCACACTCGTCGATCCGATCACTTTCAAGCCCGTCGGGGCCAAGAAGTAATTTTTTTGAAGATCAAAATACCGAACAAAAAAGCAGGCTCTAACCTGCTTTTTTTGCGTAAAAAATCGTCAGCGAGTTTTTGCGGGGCCGATAGTACCGCCGTTGATGAAAGTGGCGGGGGTGGTAATGGAGCGGTGATCCGTTTTTCCTCGGCTGATGTTATTAGCCCATTGCAAGATTCCCTGCTTGAGAGGCTCGGTCTCCCATGAGATCGAGGCGATAGCTGGTTCGCAGTTGGTGAAGCAGGGATCGTCATCGGTGCAAACAAGGGAAACATCTCCCGGTACAGTGATGCCACGGCGCAGCAGGAATTGAAAGGTCGCAATCAGGTAGCTCGCTTCATCGACGATCATCGCGGTGGGTGGGGTTAGGCGAAACAAGGATGCAAGGCAACGTTGGAAGCCAGCATTGTTTTCCTCCCAGTCAGGTAGGTTGTAATCGCCGCAGGAGATACCGGCCTGTTGTATTTCATCGACAAAGGCTCCGACGCTGCGGTTGACCATGGGTTGTCTGCGGGCACGCCGACAGAGCAGCACGATGCGTTGGTGTCCGTAGTCGAGCAAGGTTTTTGTCGCCGCAGAAAATGCTGGAGCTTTGTTTGGCCCAAAGCTCGCCATCGGAAGCCCTGTGTGTTCGCCAAAGATCGCAAAACACGGCTCAGCTCGATCAGCAAACCATTGCAATACATCTCGTGTGCCTCCCAATATGATCCATGCATCGGCCGTATTCTCTTCGACCATGCGGGCGATTTTCCGGACATCGAAACGCAAGTCGGTTAGTGAGCGAGCGGTGTAGTAGGCAGAGTGACCGGCTTCGATGAGCGAATGAAAGCATTCGACCATGTAGTCGATGTTGCGGTCGGTGGTGTGATCGAAGTTCAGGATCGCTATGCGCATGGCACGCGGGCTGTGACTATGTTTCGGGTTGATTAGTCTCTTGCGTCCAGCACCTTGGGAGAGGATCATGCCACTTTGTTGGAGGATTTGTATCGCCGCTTCGATGGTTTTGGGGTTGACGCCGAGTTCTTTGGCTAACTGGTTTCTGCCCGGCAGTGTCTGCGTCCATCGCCCTGAGGAAATGCCTACACGTAGGTGTTCGATCACTTGCTCGGTGATGGTGAGAAAATTAGCTTGTTGCATGCTTGAAACATGCCCTAGCACTGGTCAGGATGCAAATAGCATTTTTATTCTGTTCACAAATATTTTTCTAGTAGCATACTAATTCATGAAATTCTTTTGTGCCATGCGGCGCCGACGTAACGGTTTCTTCATCGTGTCCTGTAGCTCGGCACTCGCAGCGTGGTCAGTTCTTGAGGCAAAACCTCTGCAAGTTTACATCCTTGCCGGGCAATCGAACATGCAAGGGCATGCTCATGTTAGAACGATTGAGCACATTGCCATGGATCCTGCGACCAAGCCGATTTGGCAGGAAATGCATCAAGCAGATGGTTCGCTTAAAGTGTGTGAGCGGGTTTGGATTTCTTCGTTAGGGACATCAGAAAAGGAACAAGTCGGCAAGCTCACCACGGGTTTTGGTGCCGATCAACGCGGGCCGAAAATTGGTCCCGAGTTCACCTTTGGCATTTACATGGAAAAATCAACAGACGCTCCGATTTTGTTGATCAAGACATCGTGGGGCGGCAAGAGTTTGCACACGGATTTTCGGCCTCCCTCCGCAGGTCCGTATGTGTTCGAACCAACACAACTAGTGCAATGGAAAACGCAGGGCAAAGATGTCGATGCCTTGCTGGCCGAGAAGAAGCAACAAACCGGCGTATTTTATCGCATGATGATCGAGCATGTGAAATCTGTTTTGGAAAATCCACTACGTGTGGTCCCGGGCTACGATGCGAAGGAAGGCTATGAATTATCGGGCTTTGTGTGGCTACAAGGATGGAATGACCTTGTGGATGGTGGTGCCTACCCGCAACGCGACAAACCAGGTGGCTACGATGCGTATAGTACCTCAATGGCGCATTTCATTCGCGATGTGCGCAAAGATCTCTCGGCACCGAAACTGCCTTTTGTCATCGGCGTGCTCGGTGTCGGTGGTCCCACGGAAAAATATGGTCCAGACCAACAGCGTTATAAATTGATCCATCAGCAATTCCGTGACGCGATGGCAGCTCCCGCGAGTTTGCCCGAGTTCAAGGGCAACGTCGTTGCTGTGCGCACAGAACAATTCTGGGATGCCGAATTGCAAGCGGCGATCAACAAGGATAACGCCATCAAGCGCGAAGCCGATCAAGCGGCAAAACAGCAGAAGTTGGAACCTGCCGAGGCCAAAAAATTACTCGACGAAAAACGACTTGCCGGACTTAATGAACGCGAGCGAAGTATTATGGAAAAAGGTATTTCGAACTTCGAGTTCCACTATCTCGGCTCTGCAAAAATCCTTGGCGGCATTGGCAAAGGATTCGCTGAGGCGATGATCGAGCTGAATAAAAAAAAGTAAGCAGATGATTCGGCTATTGTCCTGAAAGAATATCCACTCTTGTTACGAATCTTATTACGACGATGAAAACCCTGTTATTATGTATCAGTCTAGTGCCATGCCTGGTGCATGCGGAATTGACCGTGCCTCATTTTTTTTCCGATCACATGGTGCTTCAGCGTGAGCGTGCCGTGTCTATTTGGGGAAAAGCGAATGCTCTTACGGAAGTGAAGGTTGAATTCAAAGGCAAGTCTACTCAAACCAAAGCGGATGCCGATGGCAAATGGCTGGTGAAGTTAGAGACTGGTGTGGCCGATGCCAAAGGTGCTACGATGTTGATTCAATCAGGCGCTGAGAAGAAAGAAATCGTCGATATCCTCGTTGGCGAAGTCTGGTTTGCTTCGGGCCAATCGAACATGTCCTATCAAATGAAAGCATCACCGCAGTATGCTGGCCTAACGAAAAAATCGACACATCCGAATTTACGGATGTTCGATGCTCCACGAGTCACGGCGGTACATGCGCAAGACGACATTCCAGGTAAATGGGCTGCCGCCACCCCCGAGACGGTGCCGAATTTTTCTGCAGTGGCATTTTTCTTTGCCCGCAAATTGCATCTCGATCTGGGGATTCCGATCGGCGTGATCAACAGTTCGTGGGGTGGAAAACCCGTCGAGACATTTACCAGTCGCGAAGCCCTCAACACGCTGCCGGGCACCAAGTCCTTGGTCGATGCCCAACTGAAGGCGGATGCCAACTACGATGAAAAGATAGCCCAAGAAGTCTATCAGAAGAAGCTGAAAAACTGGCAGGAAATGAATCAGCAAGATGCGAAAAAGGCCGCCAATCAGCGCGGTAAAAGCGCACAACGGCCCGCGCCACCCAAGCGCCCGCTTGATCTCGAAGGCAAACCGGGGGTGTTGTTTAACTCGATGATCCATCCCTTTATCGGCTTCACGTTGCGCGGTGCCATCTGGTATCAGGGGGAAGGTAATACCTACGTTAATGCTGTTCCCTACGATCTCACTCTGCCGCTTATGATCAACGATTGGCGCAAGCGTTGGGATGATGATTTTTCTTTTTACTACGTGCAACTCGCCAACTTCCAACAACCATCCACTGCTCCTGGCACAGCGCATCCATGGCCCTTGCTGCAAGATCGCATGCGCCTTGTCTTAGCCACCACACCCAAGACCGGCATGGCGATCATCAATGATGTCGGCGCGGCAAATGACATTCATCCGAAAAACAAAAAAGATCCAGGCGAACGTCTCGCGCTCTGGGCACTGGCTAAAGATTACGGTAAAGACATCACCTATTCGGGACCACTTTATCAGTCTAATGAAATCAAAGGCGATGCCATCCGCGTGACTTTTGCGCAGAGCGGAATGGGACTGAAATCGCGCGATGGTGGCGAACTGAAACGTTTTGAAATCGCCGGTGCCGATCAAAAATGGCACTGGGCTGAAGCGAAGATCGATGGCAAAGACAGAGTGATGGTTCGCAGTACCGAGGTGAAACAACCCGTCGCAGTGCGTTATGCTTGGGCTGCTAATCCCGAAGGCGCAAATCTCGTCAACAGCGAAGGATTGCCCACTTCTGTATTCCGCACCGATGACTGGGGGCAAATGCCGATGCCAGTTACACCCAAGAAAATCCATAAAGCTCCCGCGAAATCTCGATGAAAATTATCGCTCTCTTTTGCTCCGTTGCCTCAATTGCTTTTGCTGCAGAGCGTCCTAACATTCGGATCATCATGAGCGATGATCAAGGTTATCAAGACGCAGGCTTCGGAGGCAGCAAGCAAGCGATCACGCCTCATCTCGATGCTCTAGCGTAATCAGGGATTCGCTGCACCAATGGTTCGCGATGCGTGAAGTAAAATGGAAGCTTATTCTCCTGAAGGATCAATCCTCACCTGTGCTATACGATCTCGAATTGGACATGGCTGAAACCAAAGACTGCGCTGCCGAACATCCTGAGATCGTGAAAAAAATGCAACAAGCTCTCGATGGATGGACCAAGCAATTGGTCCATCCCGCGTTCCCAGGCAGTTCGATCAAAAATGAAGACTGGGGCCCTGCAGGCGCGAACCAAAAGGCCAGAGCGAAGTGAGGTGAGATTTGGTCAGAGTATCGACGTCAGCGAGCGGTGTGACCTTGGAGTATCGATCCGTGTCTGGAGGAGGGGCTTGTTTTGTTGTCACTGGCCACTGGTCACTGGTTCAGGTGCTTGACAGGGTAGGGGCGATGTTTTAATGAAGATTCATGCATGAAACACATCATTTGACGGGGTTGCGATTGGACGGGAAAGTGGCTTGGGTTACGGGAAGTAGCCGTGGCTTGGGGAAGGCGATGGCGCTTCTGTTAGGAAAACTCGGTGCTCGGGTGGTGGTGAATTGTTTTTCAAACATCGCGCAAGGGCAATCGGTGGTCGAACAGATCGTAGCAGAGGGCGGACAGGCTTTGTTGGTGGCGGGCAATGTGATGTCCCTCGATGAGGTTGATCGCATGGCCGAAGAGATCGAGTCTCATTGGGGCGGCGTGGATATTTTGGTGACGAATGCCACACCTCCGCAGCCGATGAAATTCATTGCCGATTACCAGTGGGAGGAATATCAATCGATGTTAGATGCTTTTGTGAAAAGTCCCTTTTTGTTGAGTCAGCGAGTGTTGCCTGGCATGAAAGCGAGCAAGTGGGGACGCATCATTCAGATCACCAGCGAAGTATTTCACGTCGGCATGCCCGAGTTTTCCGCCTATGTTTCGGCAAAAGGTGGACAGATCGGTTGGTCGCGTTCGATGGCTAACGAATTGGCAGCCGAGGGTATCACGGTGAACTGTGTGGCACCGGGCTGGATTCCGGTGGAGCGTCATGACAATGATCCGCAAGACGCCAAGGATGCTTATGTCAAAACGGTGCCGATGCAGCGCTGGGGCACGCCGGATGATGTGGCTTGGGCGGTGGCGTGGTTCGCGAGTGAGCAGGCCGGCTTCCTCACAGGACAAACGCTGGTGGTCAATGGTGGTCGTAGCCTGAACTAACAGGATCATGGCAAATCAACCATCGGAATGGGAATCCTCCAAGATGCTAAGCAAGGCGATTTTGCATGATCGCACGATGCGGCGGAAATTACTGGGTTGGGCTGCTTTGTTAATGTTGGCGTTGTTCGCCATTGGTTTGTGGGTCATTCAAACTTGGCTCGCACAGTCTTTGCTACGTTTCACACTATGGTGGTTAGGCTGCGCGGTTTACACCGGCGTGGTGATGCTTTTTGCCTTCTACGATGCCTTGCGAGCGGTGAGGGAAGAGCGTGAGAAATTTGAGCAGGAATAGGGGCGGGATTGATGTTTAGATTAAACGCAAAGTTCGCAAAGACTGGAAGACTCGAAGGTTGTTTTGGTAGTGTTTTGTTACAAGATTCCAAGATTTTCAAGAGGGACATGATCGAGGCTTATTTGTGGTTAATGGTGAAAAGGCTTTGCGCATTTTTGGTTTGTAACCAGCACCCGAAAATGAAGATTGAATGTCTAGGGATATCGGGTTAGCGTCGGACGTGACCAAGCCACCGCGATATCCACTAATATTCAACCCAAAGGCGCGGAGTCAGCGGGCACAGAGGGCGGAGAGCTTCATCATGGAGCGGGCGACACGTTTTGCCATGTATGCGACGAGCTCGCCGGAAGAGGCGCGTGACTTGGCCGCGAATTTTGCAGCGGAAGGTGCGCCCGTGGTGGTGGCTGCGGGGGGCGATGGCACGCTGAATGCCGTGTTGCAAGGTCTAGCGGGATCGACCACGGCACTGGGTGTGATCCCCGCGGGGACAATGAATGTTTTCGCGCGTGAGCTAGGCATTCCTTACGGACATCTCGATAAAGCCTTCGAGGTGATCGAGGCGGGCTACATTCGCGAAATTGATTTGTTTGAGGTCAATGGCTCGCCTTTTATGCAAATGGCCGGATTGGGCTTTGATGCCTCGGTGATCGAAGAAACCACATGGGAAAGTAAAAAAATGTTAGGCCCATTGGCTTATCTGTTGGCGGCTGTAAAAGTGCTCGGTGAAAAGCCGCCGAAGATGGAGGTGATCACTGCGGAAGGGGAGTGTGTGGAAGGCGTGGCGGTATTGGCGGGCAATGGCACGCTGTATGGCGGGCAGTTGCCGTTGTTTCGCAAGGCCGACAATCAGGACGAAATGTTAGACGTGCTGGTATTCCAGGAATCGGGCTATCGCTTGGTGCTCGATTCCTTTGCGAGTCTGGCGCGGGGTGGGGTGGATTTATCAAAATCTGTGACGCATTTGCAGTCGCGCGATTTTGTCGTTCGCTGCGCTAGGGAATTTCCGATCCAAGTGGATGGAGAATTGTTAGGTCGGGCTACGGAGGTGCATTTCCGGGCCATCGAGCGCAAACTGCGCGTGTTAGCTCCGGAGCATCCGATAGTCAGTCGCTTTGGTGAAGCGATGAAATCTTTGGGTGGATGGACGAGAAAAATGCAAGGCATCGAGGAATGACAAGCTTGGAGGAGATGAAGCAGCAATCAACAGCACCGCGAGAGAATGTGCCGAGGAGCACGGCTTTGTGGAGGGCTCGCAAAAGCAGATTTATCAAATGCTGCGTATGGTCTTGCGCGCTCATGATTGCTTGGTTCATCTGGGTTCAGGCATCGGTGGTGCAATTCTCGCGCGGGAAGAATTTTGACCAGATCGAAGCGTTGCCAAGTCAACAAGTCGGCTTGGTTTTTGGTTGTGATGATCAATTTCAGGGGCGAGATAACTTGTATTTTGTCTATCGGATCGAAGCTGCCGCCGCGTTGTGGCATGCGGGGAAATTGCAGTGCCTGATCGTGTCGGGTGACAATCGGAGTCCGCATTACAATGAGCCATTGAAGATGAAACAGGCATTGGTCGCGAAAGGTGTGCCACCACACAAGGTGGTGTGCGACTACGCAGGCTTGCGCACTCTGGATTCTGTGTTGCGTTGCAAAAAAGTCTTTGGTGTCAGTGACTGCATTGTCATTAGCCAGAAATTTCAAAACGAGCGAGCGATTTGCATTGGGCGTGCGCACGACATGCGGGTGATTGGCTACAATGCGCAAGATGTGGAAGGTCGCGGGGGTCGCAAAACAAAAGTGCGCGAACTGGGCGCGCGAGTCATGATGTGGCTGGATCTCCATGTGTTGCACACGGAGCCGAAACATCTCGGGCCGCGCGTTATCTTGCCGCTTTAACGGTTGGATTGAATGAATTCGTCTTATAGATCTCAGGAAATTTGATCTTTCCTCCTTGCGGCCGCGTTTTTTTTGCGCTAAGGGCTTAACTGTAGATCATGAACGACGCATTGCAGAGAGCTGTTTTGGTGTTGAATCGCAATTGGCAGGCGGTTCAGACGTGTACGGCGCGGCGCGCGGTGCACTTGCTGAGCATCGGTCATGCGCGTGTGGTGCAGGAAGATGGTGAGGAAATGTATGAGACTCATGACTTCAACTCATGGCTACAGTATTCCCAACGCATCCCCTCTGATGTGATGATTCACTCGGTTCGTATTGCACTGAGAGTGCCGAAAATCATCGTTTTATCGATCTACGATAAAATTCCCAGCAAGGAAGTGACTTTTTCACGCCGCAATGTATTTTGGCGTGATCAATTTACCTGCCAATATTGTCATCGGGCCTTTGCCGAGTCAGATCTCAATCTTGATCACGTGATTCCAAGGCAGAAAGGAGGCAAAACAAGCTGGGACAACATAGTGACCTCCTGCGTGAAATGCAATACACGCAAAGGAAGTAAGCTGCCGCATGAGGCGAATATGTATCCTCGGACTAAGCCAGTGGCTCCGCGCTGGAAGCCCGATTTTGGCATCCGTGAAAAACATCAGGAGGCCTCATGGGCGACATTTGTGGGGGCGCGTCGCGAGCAAATGGGGCTTTGCGGCTAATACGAATCGCTGCCGCGTGGCTGAGCTTGTGAAATTTTTCACAAAGTTTCCTCAAAAAGTATCTTTTCCTTTACAAGGCTTGTTTGCGCGTACACTTTGTCGCAGACAATACTTGGGAAGCAAACAGCAGTTCATGCAGTAAAAACCGTGGAACGCTTGGTTTATCAGGGCTTGTTTTTATCTCCAAACCACAAATTTTTCCTACATGAGCGCACACGCAGCCACCGCAGACCACAGCCATCATGACGATCATGGGCATCATCATGAGCCTGGTTTCCTCCAGAAGTATGTGTTTTCGACAGATCACAAAACCATCGGCATTCAGTATGGTATTACGGCGATGTTGTTCCTGCTCTTTGGTTTTTACCTGATGATGGTGATGCGCTGGTCGATCGCCTACCCACACGAGCCACTTCCCGGTTGGATGAGCTGGGTTTTCACTGACACGTGGCAAGCGCGTTGGTTGCAGGATGGTAAAGTCACGGGTGATGCTTATAACATGTTCGGCGCCATGCACGGCACGATCATGGTTTTCCTTGGCGTCGTGCCATTGGGGTTTGGTGCTTTCGGCAACTATGTTACTCCGCTGCAAATTGGCGCGGTTGACATGGCATTTCCTAAGCTGAACATGGTTTCGTATTGGGTTTACCTGCTCGGTGGCTTGACCATGTGTGCATCGTTTTTCATGGAATCTGGCGCGGCGAAATCAGGCTGGACTAACTACTCGCCCTTGGCAGGCTTTGCGGACGGGCAAATTGTCAACCAATGGCTAGCAGGACAAACACAATGGCTGCTTGGCTTGGTGCTGCTCATCACTTCTTCGTTGCTAGGGTCGGTCAATTTCATCACAACAATCATCAATTTGCGCGCCCGTGGTATGACGTGGATGCGGTTGCCTTTCTTCGTGTGGGCGATGCTCGTCACGGGCTTTCTGCTCTTGTTGGCATTCCCTCCTCTCGAGGCTGCGGGCATTATGCAGCTAGTCGATCGCGTTTTCCACTCCTCTTTCTTCATGCCCTCGGGTCTCTTTACCAAATCGGAAGGCTTGGCAGAGCTTTCAGGCGGTGGTAGCCCCTTGCTGTTCCAGCATTTGTTCTGGTTCCTCGGTCACCCTGAGGTTTATGTTCTCTTGCTTCCATCGATCGCATGTGTGGCGGAAATTATTCCAGTTAATACTCGCCGCCCGATGTGGGGTTACAAATCCATGGTCTATGGGGTAATCGTGCTGGGCTTCCTTTCCTTCATTGTTTGGGCTCACCACATGTATCTTACTGGCATGGGGCCTAAAATTTCGACTTGGTTCCAAATCACTACGGTATTGATCTCCGTGCCATCGGTGATCTTGTTGACCGCACTGATGATTTCGCTGTGGGGCGGTTCGATTCGATTCACTCCCGCGATGATTTGGGCTTGTGCTTTCATTCCGATGTTCGGTATCGGCGGTCTCACAGGACTTCCGTTAGCGTTTAACTTGGTTGACCTTCACCTTCACGACACTTATTACGTGATCGGACACTTTCACTACGTTGTAGCTCCGGGTATTTTGTTTGGCTTATTTGGTGGAGTTCATCACTGGTATCCGAAAATTACTGGTCGCTACATGAGCAAAACGCTCAATCATCTCCATTTCTGGCCGACTTTGATTTGCATGAACTTCTTGTTCTTCCCTATGTTGATCCAAGGCATGGCCGGCTTCCATCGTCGTTGGTATAATGGCGGTGATGCTTATCTAGCAAAAGCTGCTGATTCCACGAACGTTTTCGCTAAAACAGTCGCAGAATTCATCGATCTCAACATCATGATGTCTTGGGCCGCTTGGTTGATGGCATTGTTCCAACTTCCATTCATCATCAACCTATTTTTCTCGATGTTCCGCGGCAAAAAAGTGGAAAGCGATAATCCATGGAATGCCACCACGCTGGAGTGGGCTACGCCAACGCCTCCAGGTCATGGTAACTTCACTTTCGATGTCGCCTCCTACCGCGGGCCATACGAATACAGCCAACCCGGTGCTGACAAAGACTATACCCCACAGTGGGAAAAGCCGAAAGTTGAAGCACCAACAGAAGCTCCTGCGACTGCACCTACCGCCGATCATTGATTTTTTCTCACTCGTTAAACTTTTCTCACGTCATTTATGGAAATTCCCTATATTTTTACGCCGCGCAAAGACACAGGAATGGTCAATTCCAAGATTGCGATTTGGTTGTTCCTCGCCTCTGAGGTGATGTTGTTCGGTGGCTTTTTCTCATCCTATGTTTACTTGCGCCTCGGAGCCGATTATCCATGGCCAGAACGTGCCCTTCCTGTGCTTCCCGGTCTAATTAACACCTTTGTACTCATCGCGTCATCGGTCACGGTTGTTTTCGCTTGGGCTGGTCTTAAGTTGCGCAAATGGCGCATGTTCCAGGTCAACATGAGCATTACAATCTTTTGTGCTGCAATTTTCATGGTGCTCAAAGGCATCGAATACAACGTGAAGTTTCATCACCAAGCCGTTCGTTTGGATGACTACACGATCCTCGAAGGTCACTTAAACTACGACAAAAACACTCTCGATGCCAATGGCAAAGAAGTAGGCGAAGATGTGATTCGCGTCCAAGCTGAAAAGCTGACATTTAGTACTATGCGTTATCATGCAGCTTGGGTGGAAGAGATTCTTCGTCAAGCCACGGAGAAAGGCTCGAAAATTACCCTCGCGGAAGATGTTTTGATTGAGGGTCAAAGCGTAACCAAGGGAACGGAATTGAGTGTCGCTTTGCTGAAGCGCGTTTGTAAGAACCACCTCGACTCCCGCGGTAACAACGCCTCTGTGCGCACGGATGCATTGCGTGATGAATGGACCACTGCTAAGGCAAAGGCTGAGAATGCGGGCAAACGCGGCTGGGAGATCGCTCCAACAATTGAGATCAATGCGGAAAAAATTGCTCCATTGCTTAAGAAGGAAACGTCCAGCTTGGCATTTGTCGTGAATCCTCCGCTGCAACTCTGGTTCCCTCATCGTGACATCAAAGAGGGTGATGCACAATCTCGCTTGCGCGATGACACCGTGATCGACGGGAAACTCCTCGACAGCCCCGTCAATATTCACAATCTGGATGCAATCGATTTCCGTCACCTCGTGATGAAAGCTGAGGAGAAGGGGCTTGATCCGATCGTGGCGATTGAGAATTCTTGGTTGATCAAGAATAGTGAAGAAGCGAAAGCAGCTTGGAATTGGAATAAAGAGCAAACAGCGAAGCTGGAGAAGGAACTACTCGACAATTATGGCGTTGACGAAAAGGGCGTAGCCAAACGCGTGCCGACAGAAACTGAGCGTTACCGTATCGGCTGGAAAGACTTTATTTCCAAAGCAAACGGTGTTGATAAAGGTGATGCTGAAATCGTTATTAGTGAAGAATTCTTTGGCCCCAACTACAAGCTGCGTGAGGCCAAGCACACATTCCCGCACCTCAAAATCCCACGCAAGGAGGTCTTCCTCAGCGGCAAATTCACTCCAGCTTGGAATACCTACTATGCCATCTATTTCACGATGACTTTCCTCCACGGTCTTCACGTCATTGGTGGTGCCGTCGTTCTTGGCTACTACCTCTTCCGCGGTAAGAAAATGTATCAAAGTAATCCAGAGTGGCTCGCAAATCGAGTCGAAGTCGGCGGATTGTTCTGGCACTTTGTTGACCTTGTCTGGATATTCTTGTTCCCGATCCTCTATTTGATGTAATCATTTTTTCTCATAACCACTACTTTACTTTTTTATGGCAGACTCTCCAGAACTCATCAAAAAATCGATCAAGACCTATACTCTGATCGGTCTCGTTCTCTTCATCTTCACTGGCGTTACCGTTGCTGTTGCCACGGTGCCTGCTCTAGACATTGGGGTTCATGGTTTCGATGCATGGGATATGATTCTTGGGCTTGCGATTGCATCATTCAAGGCAACGCTTGTAGGATATATCTTCATGCACTTAAATCATGAAAAGAAGGCCATTTACTGGATTTTCTTCGGTGCTATTGTGTTTTTTGCATTCATGATTATCTTGTTCATGAGCGCGGAATCTGACTTGATCCACTACAATGGTTTCAGATTCGGTCTTCCTTACTAACTCCAACTCTTGCTGCATTATGTCACTGAAATCATTTCACATCGTCTTCGTGAGCTTTACTTTTCTGATGAGTCTTTTTTTCGTGCTTTGGTCGCGCTTGTTGGCAAAGGATATTTCGACAATGACAACCGCGATCGGCTGGTGCGGCATCATTGGTTTAATTTTGGCTCCGATTTACGGTGTGTATTTCTGGAGAAAATCTGCTAAACTTATTCTCTAAATGATCATGAACTCAATTCTTAGTTGTGTTACTTGTCAGGCCAATTCTGCGTTAGGTGGTAGTGATGCCATCGGTTGGTCGATCTTCTTTCTCCTCGTATGCATCCTTCTGGTTGTATCGATGGTAGTGTTTTTTATTGCTCGCATCGCAGTTCGCTCCCGCAAGTATGCTCTCCTGGAAGAAGCGGAAATGCTCGCTGAGCTTCAACAGTCACATTAATTTTTCCGCTATCTCTTCTCGTTATGTCTCCATCCAAATTCTTCGGTATTCCTGACAGTTTCTCGGCACACGGTCCTCAAGTTGACCACTTGATCGATGTGGTTCATTGGTTTATGATCGTGCTTTTTATCGGCTGGTCGCTCTACATGCTCGTCGCTTTGCTGCGTTTCCGGCAATCCAAGCAACCCAAAGCGAACTACCACGGTGTGACCAATCACGTGTCTTCGCACATTGAGATCGCCGTGATCATCGTAGAAGCTGTTTTGTTGTTGGGGTTTGCTCTTCCCCTTTGGCGTGAGCGGACCGATAAGTTCACCGAAGTTGTCAAAGAAGATCACGTTCGCGTTCGCGTCGTCGGTTGGCAGTTTGGCTGGACTTATCATTATCCTGGTAACGACGGCAAGTTTGGTCGCATTGATGCGCGCATGATTTCTGGCACCAACGAATTGGGTATCGACTACTCGGATCCTAATGCATCCGACGACTTTACGACTCCGATTTTGAAATTGCCCAAAGACATTCCGGCAATTCTCAACATCTGCAGCAAAGATGTGATTCACAATTATGCGATCGTCCCGATGCGCATTCAGCAAGATGCAATTCCCGGCAAAGAAATTCCAATGTGGTTCACTCCGATCAAAACCTTGGAGACCTCGGTCGTCTGCGCACAACTTTGCGGCGAAGGACATGGGAATATGGTTGGAACATTGGAGGTCATTGAGGCCGCTGATTATGCCACATGGGCGAAAGGACAATCGGATGCAGCAGCGAAGGCAAATGCACCGAAATCACCCGTAGCCCTACGATAGGGATATAGGCCTCATTCTGCAAATTTTGGGGTTGTAATTTCCTCATGTTTCCTTACTAATTCCGTCTCCACATGAGAATTGTTTCGATTTTTCCCTGGCTGTTTTCTGGTCTCTTAACCATGTCATCGCTGGCAGCAGAGAATGTTCAGGATGCGGCAGCTGCTTTAGCTAAAAAAGATGCTCTAGTTGAGAAAGCGGCTGCGCCCGAAAAGGAGGAGGCAGCTCCTGCTGAACCTGAAGAGGACGACGAGGCAGCGGCGGAGAAAAAGGAGGCAGATGACACCATCAAGGTTGCCCGCCCTGTGACTTCCGATCCGGTGCAGGTCTATGGCTGGATAGAAAAAATCAAAGTTGCAGAAATGCAGGATGAACTGGTGACCAAGCTTGATACGGGCGCCTTGACCAGTTCGATTCATGCGGAAAATCAACAAATTTTCGAAAAAGATGGCAAGAAGTGGGTCAAGTTTATCGTCACCGACCCGCGTGAAGATGGAGCCAAGCGCTATGAAATGGAGGCTCCACTGGTGCGCACCGTGCGCATTAAGGAACCTGGCGAAGAATCCGAACGCCGCAGTGTGGTTCGTCTAGGCTTTCAAATTGGTGAGCGGAAAATGAAAGCCGAGTTTTCTCTGAACAACCGCCACAATATGATTTGCCCGGTGCTCATTGGTCGTTCGACCATTCGCGCGCTTGGCTGGGTTGATCCAAGCCGCACCTACCTAGCTGACGATAAAATCATTCGCTAAGGAAATTTCCCCATGTCCTCAAAAACTCGTTTGATTCTTGCAGTGATGGTTTTGTGCCTCATTGGCATTGGCATTGCCATTTACAAAAATCGCAAACTCGGCGTGCCATTATGGGCTGGTGAGCAATCGACATCTTGGTTGATCGAAGCGAAGGTTTCTTTCCTCTCCGTCGAGGAAGGTCCGGTAACTGTGAAGTTATCTTTACCCACCATTGCAGAAGATCCGAATGTGGGTCAGGAAGCTGGTTCGCTCGGCTTTGGGAATTTTTTGGATTCAACGCAATCGGGATTAAAATCTGTGTGGTCGGCCAATCGTGTCGCTCTCGATACTCATTCGCTTTACTACCGTGTGCGCATTCCCGAACGCTACAAAACAGGAGGCAGTGGCGAGCAGGTGAAGGGGCCCACCCCAGTGGCCCAATCTCCTGGTTTTTCGGGTTCGACCGAAAAAGCAGCAAAGGATTTGATCGATCGCTCACGTCAAGTTTCTTCGGATGCCGATACGTTTTTTACGCATTTGTTTTTGCAGATGGCTCAAGATAGCACCTCGCAGGAAACGGTATTGCTGCGTCGTCATTATGAGCGCGAAGAAAAAGTCAGCGACGAGAACATACTCTACACCATGGGGATTGATTTGTTGCAAATGGCTGGCATACCGGCGCGATTGACTCACGGGGTTAAGCTTGATCCCGCAGCTGGTCCGCAAGAGCCGCTGAAGTTAATCGAATATTCTGATGGTGCGACGTGGAAGGTGAAAAATCCGCTTCAACCCAATGTCAGCCTGCGCAGTGAAAATATTTTTGTTTGGAATCGCGGTGGTAGCTCGTTGTTAGAGGTTTTTGGTGGTGAGAATTCGAAAGTTGTCTTCACTGTGCTCAAGGACACCATTTCACTAGAGCGTATGGACAATCTGCGCAGTGCACCATTTTTTGCAGCTACCATTCTGGAGCTGCCGGTCTCCGAGCGTGCGGTTTTCCGCTATGTCGTGTTGATTCCGCTCGGTGCATTTGTGGTGGTGATCTTGCGCAACATCGTCGGAATACCGACGCTGGGTACCTTCATGCCCGTTCTGCTCGCCCTAGCGTTTTTGGAGATGAAACCCGCAGCGGGCATTCCGATGTTTGCGCTCATTGTTACGGTCGGTTTGTATTTTCGATTTTTGCTTTCGAGTATGAATTTGTTAGTAGTGCCGCGCGTGGCAGCTTGCGTGGTGATTGTGACTTTGTTGATGGTGGTGATGAGTTTGATTTCGTGGAAACTCGGCATTCGTGGTGTCTCGCAAATTACTTTGTTTCCGATGATCATCATCGCATGGACGATTGAACGGATGTCGTTGATTTGGGAAGAAGAGGGCAAGCGCAATGCGATCATGCAGGTGGCGGGATCAATGCTGGTAGCGGTTGTGGCCTATGCATTCATGAAAATCCCACAAATCCAGTATTGGGCGCAGTATTTCCCTGAGTTGCTACTTGTGCTGCTTGCCGCGATTCTTTTGATCGGGCGTTATACGGGCTATCGGATCAGTGAGTTGCATCGCTTTCGTAATTTCTCGGAATCTTAAATTCATAAGTCTATGAGCAAATGGTGGCATCGTTGGTTTCGCACTCCTAAAGAGCTTCGTGCAATGGGGGTAGTAGGGATCAATATGCGCAATGCGCGCTTTTTGTTGCCAAACAATCCACGTAAGCTTTATCAGCGTGTTGATAACAAGCTTTGCACGAAAGCCCTAGCTGAGGAACGAGGGCTCGAAGTGCCGCAAACGTATTTGGTTCTTTCTTCGGCACACGATGTGAGCATCATGGAGAAGAAGCTTCAAGAGCATGAGTCCTTTGTCATGAAGCCTGCGCGCGGCAGTGGCGGTAAAGGAGTTTTGGTCATCGATCATCGTGATGGAGATCATTACGTCAAGCCGAGTGGTAGCCGCCTCAGTAGTGCGGAGTTGCGGCATCATGCAGAAAATATTCTCGCTGGACTATTTAGTCTTGGTGGCAATCGCGACCACGCGCTTGTCGAATATCGTGTGACTCCCGCCAAGGTTCTTACCGATATTAGCTTTCAAGGTGCTCCTGATATTCGCATCGTCATGCTTCACGGTTATCCGGTAATGGCGATGTTACGCGCGGCGACGAAAGAGTCTGACGGCCGAGCGAATCTACACCAAGGAGCTATCGGTATCGGCATCGACCTCGCAACAGGCTTGACCGTGCGTGCCGTGCATCATGGCCGGATCGTGACTCATCACCCCGATTTGAAATCTCCACTTGTCGGTGTGCAAATGCCGCAGTGGGAGAAGATTTTGGAAATTGCTGTGACTTGTCACGAGATGACCGAGCTTGGCTATCTAGGTGTGGATTTGATGATCGATGAAACCAAGGGGCCTTTGATGATTGAGGTCAATGCACGGCCCGGATTGGCGATTCAGATGGCCAATGGAGTGGGTTTGCACAATCGCCTCCAACCTGTGGTTGATCGTAAGAAATCGCACCCGAATGAGAGTAGTGTGGATCGCATCGCGTTTAGCCAGAAGTTCCTTGCGGCCCGCATGCCGCAAAAGATTTAATCGATTGGCGCAATTTCTTGTCATTTTCATTCATATTTTGGAGTTTTGATGTGCAATACTAGCGATGAACCCGAAATCCTAAGTTCAACCACGCCGCTCCGGGGGAACTTAAAATTTCGGGTTGATGCGTGCGGCACTTTGATAAAATGCCAGAGTGTAGAGCGTAGATGATCAGTAACTAGCGGATTCTTTGATTCGCTTCATTCGGATCTATCTCGATCTATCAGATTTATTCAATCTCACCCATGCGCGCGATTCTATTCTTACTCCTTGCCGCGGTCAGCACCATGGCTGCGGAACTACGACCCAACGTGTTGATTTTTCTTGTTGATGACATGGGGGTCATGGACAGTTCTGTACCATTTCTATTGGGGGAGGATGGGCGTCCGAAAATGCATGCGCTCAATCAGGCCTATCGCACGCCGCAGCTCGAACGCTTGGCGAAAATGGGTACCCGCTTTGAGCAATTTTATGCCAATAGTGTGTGCTCGCCATCGCGTGTTTCACTGATGACGGGGCAAAGCTCCGCGCGTCATCACGTCACGCAATGGATTGATCCAGCTCGGAAAAATACAGGTGTCCGTGGACCGCAAAATTGGCGTTGGGAGGGAGTCACGAAGGATCTTCCGACTTTGCCGCGCATGCTTCAACAAGCGGGATACCGCACCATTCATGTCGGCAAGGGTCACTTCGGACCAAAAGGCAAACCTGGTTCTGATCCCTCGACCACAGGCTTTGATGTCGCCATCGCAGGATCAGAAATCGGCCAGCCTGCGAGTTATTATGGTAAGGACAACTACGGTATCGGTACGAGTAAAACCCACGCGGTGCCCCACCTCGAGGCCTATCATGGCAAAGATGTATTCCTTACTGAGGCCTGCACGCAGGAGATGAAACGGGAGATTTCAATGGCCGTCGAGGCGCGTAAACCATTCTTCGGCTACATGTCGTACTACGCACTGCACTCGCCCTTCATGAGCGATCCGCGGTATGCTCCGAATTATGCAGGAAGTGAAAAAAGTATGCAGTGGAAAAACTTCGGTAGTTTGGTTGAGGGCATGGATGCATCGGTCGGAGCCTTGCTAGATCATCTGGTAGCAATCGGTGTGGCGCAAGATACCTTGATTATTTTCCTTGGCGACAACGGCAGTGATGCACCTCTCGGTGCCGCGCATGGCTACTCCAGTTCCGCACCATTGCGAGGGAAGAAAGGCACTCACTTTGAGGGTGGCATGCGTGTGCCCTGTATCATCGCTTGGGCCCAGGAAAACAAGCAGGCAGCGGTGCAAAAAAAACTCCCCATCCAAGCAGGTGCGTGGTCGCGTGATATGGGGACGATTCTTGATGTAGTGCCGACCGTGTCGAACCTGTTAGGCCTTACGCCTAAGCAAACGCTTGATGGAGCGGATCTCGCGCCCGCATTGCGTGGCGAAAAGCGCGATCCAGAGCAGTCGTTTTTGATGCACTTCCCGCATGAACATCGCAGCAGTTACTACACCGTTTATCGTCGTGGATCATGGAAATTGATCTACCAATATACCAAGCCCGCGGGGAAACGATGCCAGCTTTTTGACTTGGCGAAAGACCCTTATGAGACCACGGATCTGGCGGCACAAAAGCCGCAACAGCGTGACCGCATGCTCGCGGAAATGCGCAAAGATCTTGTTGCTAAAGGTGCTCAGTATGTGCGGACTAGCAAAAATGATGCAGAAGAAATCTTGCCGATTCAGCCATAAAGCCAACGTACGATTGAATAAAGCGTTCGCTTGTAAAATTACGGATCTTCCTTGGGAAATCAAGGATTTCATGGGGGGGTATTACCAGTAATTGCGATTCATTTTGGCTTTGTTGATTTTTTGGTAGAAACGTTTGTGTGAAAAATGTGTTGTCGTTACGAGCTTTGATTTTTTTTTTATGCGCTTGTTTGACACCTCGTGGAGCATTAGATGAACTCGCTCCGCCATGACAGATTTGCGAGTAAAAGGTGATGTGACGAAAAGTCGTTTGTTGGATGCCACGGAGCATTGGATTTCTGAAAAAGGATTCGATGCGGTATCAGTGCGCGACATCACCGGATTAGCAAAAGCGAACGTAGCGGCTGTGAATTATCACTTCGGCAGTCGCGATGGATTGCTTGCTGCAGTGCTTGATCATCGCATGAAGCCGCTCATGGAAATGCGCGCCGCGAATCTTCATGGACTGCGTGATGACGATGGTGTACGTGAAATTTTGAAAGCATGGAGCAGCCCCTTGGTGTCGATTTTTGCTAGTTCGGGCATGAGTGAATTGGCCTATTGCCGCGTTATGGGCCGCGCGATGGATGTTCTGGCGTTAAACATATTTACCGAGGTATCTGCCGCGAATCGATTGGTGGATGCGACCTTGTTGCATTGCATGGAGCAACGCTTGGCAGGCATGACGCAGAGCGAGATTTCTTGGCGCCTGCATTTTGCCACAGGCGCCATGATTCATCTCTTAGTGCACGGTGTGACCACACAAGCTGACTTCCGTTTGTCCACGGCAATGGAATTTTGGATCGATGCTACCGCACAATCATTCGCGGCAAACGAGGGTCTCGTCCAGCGTGCTCGTTCGTCAAAAAATCCTCTGGCTAGACGCAAGACTAAGCCTACTGCCCCAATACTCCAAATGGCTGAAGTCGTTTCCGCTGTGATGGGTGCGGATGAAATCGCGACGAATTTTATTCCAGTCACGACTGCTACCGAAAGTAAGCAAGATCAAGAAAAAGCTGAGCAGCAATTAGGCTACGGTGAGCTGTTCTTGTTTTGATTGGTGCGGTCAACTCACACAAAAGGCTCAATCACCGCTGCGTTGAAGCTTGATATTATCGATGAAATACGCCGCCTTGACGGTACCGATGCCGCTGAAGAGTAGGACGTATGCGCTATCCCACGAAGGCTTGCAGGGGATGTTTTTGAACTCGCTCTTGCTGCCATCAGCGCGGGTTATGGTCGCATGGTATCGAGCCGATCCGGTCGTAGCGATGATTCCCACGCGAATCCATTCTCCAGCCTTGAGATCGATGAGTTTTTGGCTGTTCTCATTGTTGGCAACGAGTGTTCCTTTTTGCCAACGCAGATAGGGACCCGCTGCAAACTCATCGGCTTTGTTGCGCATCTCGAAAAACCAGTCGGCATCGGGCTGAGCCATGATGTCGAAACTGATGTGAAAGGTGCCGGACTCTTGCCACTGCGGGTTGATCTCAAGCACCGGATCGAAGTTGTTTTTTAAGTCAGTTGCGTCTTGGACTTTGAGGCAGCGCACTGAGGCCACGCCGATTGGCGAGCCAAGTTCGTCAGTTACGCCGATGCTTTCGCCTTTGTTTTGTTTCGAGTATTTGGCATTGCGAATGCCGATGCTGCCCAGAGCGGCGCGTTCAAAGTTTTGATCAACTTGATAAGGTGGGGCTGGCCACGGTTTGGCATCAGCTTCCCACGTCGGGTAGTGGTGACCTTTCGCCGCGATTTGTTGCCAGTTAGGATCGGATTTGCGGACACCTGCTAGCGTCAGATCCCAGGGCTTGAAGCCGAGCTTTTCTGCTGGCGAGCCAGATTTAAGCCGAAAGTCGCGCTGCGCCATGTTCTCGAACAATGGATCGGAAAATTGACTTTCTTGATCGCGCCCTAGCGCACGCCACTCGTCCCAAGTGTAGCATGCTTGGCAAAGTTTGGCGGGCATCTTTGCATCAGTGGTCCAGTAGAGGTTGTTGCGAAATACCAAGCTGTCTGTGGGATCGCCGCGCTCGGTTTTTTCGAAATGTTTCCAGTTCCAATCGCCTCCATCGAGCAATTGCGATGTCGGTTCCCAGATCACGATGTTGTTGATGTAGCGAAATCGCAGTCGCGCTTCGTTCCGCGATGCTTGAATCTGCGCTGATTTTCCAAACGCAAAAATGTTATTGCGCACCGTATTAAAGTAGCCGTAGTGCTGGTGGAAGCCCGCGTTCCAGGTATCGTGCACGAGGTTGTTTTCCATCAAGGTATCAGCACTGCCCTCGTCATTGTAGAGCCCCCATCCGCCGTAGCGATGACTGGTGATGTGGTGAATGTGATTACCGCGGATGATCGTGCCTGGTGAGGTGCCCAGCCCGTAAAACCCTCCCATGTCACTCAGATAGGCCCAGCCGAGGTGATGGATGTGATTGTTTTCAACTAAGGTCTCGCGCGATGCGGTGTCGCCATAACCCCAGTTCCAACCAGCGCTGACTCCGGTGTAATAAAAATCGCCAATGTCACAATGCGTGACCGCACAGCGTTGGGTGTGGGTAAACACGACGCCGCAAGCACTGGGATGCAAGCGCCCGCCGTGTTGAATGATGCAGTCATCGATGACGATGTGATGGTTCACACGCGCATCCGTAGGGCGGGCCGTTTCCCCGACATAGACGCCACCGCCACCGAGATCGTGGAGGTGGCAATGTTTTACCGACGAATCCGCACAGCCATTTTTGAACCAGATGCCGTGCAGTCCGGTGTGGGCGATCTCACAGTTTTCAAAGTGAATGCCGCGACTGTCCTCGATCTCGATGCTGCCATCACTGGTCGTCGCCGCTTGACCATCGTGCAAGCCATCGTCAGGATAGAGATGTTGGCTATATTGAAATGAAATGCCTTCAAATCGCAGATCGCGCGCGCCTTTCACAGTGATGAATTTTTCCAGCACGGGAGCAATGACTGTGGCCTTGGTCATGTCCTCGCCAGGCAGTGGGTAGTAGAGCAATTCGCCTTTTGTTTTATCGAGAAACCACTCACCCGGCGCATCAAGAGCGGCGCGGAAATTTTCCATCCAGAAGCGTTGATCGGGCTCGAACTCGACGAACGGATAACGCGAACGTCCTTTGATTTGCACCGCAAGCGTCTCATCATGGAGTGCCTTGATGCGACACTGCCCCACGGCCCACGCATGGTTCACCGTCAGCAAAACATCATCTCGCTCTGCTTGCGGAAGCGCCTTGAGCACATCGAACTGCACCGCCGGAATGCTAAAGGCATGGAAGTTCATTTCTTTGGTGAGATCAGGGAAAACACCAGCTCCCACAGCCTCGGTGATGTGATAAAAACCTTTGTTCGGCGAGCGGGCTAGTGTGGCTCGACGACCATCGATCCAAAGTTGTTCAAATTCCCAAGCATTTTCCGGCAGTGTCGCTCTCCACAATCCGCGCTCGCTCTTGGTCCAGCCCGTGATCAATTTGCCCGCCGTGAATATTGCGTTCTTACCACTCCACGTCACCTGCGAATCCTCCGC
>DBCO01000007.1 GCA_002293145.1 Akkermansiaceae bacterium UBA956
TAAAATTCAGCAAGCACCTGCACGGAAAGACCCGCGCCATCAGCCATGAGCAACTCCCTGGCTTTGATTCGCTTGCCTTGCTCGGATTTAGCGCTCGATGCCGCATAGAGCAGGATATTGGTATCGAGAAAATATTCAGCGTGCATGAGATTCCGCGCGATTAAGACGTTTGCCAGCAGTAATTCCCGCAGCTTGATCCATGGCAGCGAAGAGGTTCTTGGCACGATTCTTGGCGCTGACCTGCTTTTCTTTGATGACGTGTTCGAGTCCTTGCAGCACCAAGGATCGCAAGGTGGTTCCGCGCTCGGCGGCGAAAAGTTTGGCTTCCCGAGCCAATTGATCAGGCAATTCAATGGTTGTTTTCATGCACCGTAAATACGGTATTACGGGTCACTTGTCAAGACCCCGTTCAATCCGTATGCCAATGGAGTCTAACGGGTAAAAATGGTGAAAAATATGGTGCGACTTGGTGTGCGGATGGTGCGCGACAAACGACGCGGTTGGCTGGCAGGAAGGATGATGTCGGAACGCGGGTACTCCTGCCCACACCGGCCTCATATCCCAACTAGATCCACCAATGAAAGCACAAGATCCCAAAGCCGAAACCATCACCTTCGGCGTCGAACTCGAAACCACCATTCCCATCACCTCCGGCGTCGTTGTCGGTGCCTATCATGTCGGCACCACGGTGCGCACGGGCGCGGATGCACAAACCAACATGCTGCTCAACGCGCCCACCTATCAGGGCCAGCACTGGAAAGCCGAGCGCGATGGTTCCATCATGACCCGCCTTGACCGCTTGGCCTGTGAATTTGTCTCACCCATCTTGTCGGGCAGCGATGGCATTGAGCATATCATTCAATTTGCCGAGTGGGCACGCGCCATCGGGGCGAACGTGAACGCCTCGTGCGGATGCCACATCACCGTCGGCGTCAAATCGATCATCGGCACGGACGACCCGCAAGCCATGAGCGTGTCCTTTCGCGGGCAAGTTCCAGACCTACCTCGACCGTATGAAGCCAGGCCACGCATTCCTCGGCACCACGAACCTCGACCTTGGTAGCCTGACCGAACGCTTCCAAACTCGGTTTCAATCAGTTCGGCTACAGCCCCCGGAAAACGAGGTTCTCGCGGCATTCCTCGCGAGGCGGTGGCGCGTCCCTATCACCATCACCCGCCAGATTGCCGAGGACTCCCAAGGCAACGTAAGGGCAGCACTGGCGGATCTGGAAATGTGGATGGGGTAGGGGGAGCTTGGAGCAGAGTTGGATTAGTTTTCCTCTTCCGTTCCCAAACTCACTCGCGTGACACTTCTGCGCATTCGCTACAAGCTGACCATCCACGCTCGCCGCGAGCGAATGCTCCTTGCTGAGGATGCAGCTCTCATCGCATTTCACGGAAACGAAATCGTTGCTATCGAAGATGAAGCGCGTGCGCTTCTTCAGCAGAGGCCGGCTCGAACCTCGCCGCTTCCGCCCAAGAGCGATTCATCGAAAAGCCAAGGCGGATCTTCCCGCAATGCTCGCCGGCTCGCTCTCCGAATTCGTCCGCCTCCGCGCTGCCGCAGGATCTTCCCGCGTTTCCGTAGAGCCCGTCCTCCCCCCTGATGTCATCGGCTTGTTTGTTCTCATGCCGAATACCATTTGACCGTATGTTTCGAAACTACGCTTACTTACAGTTCGATTCCCAGATCGCTGCCCACTTGCAGCGCGAATGCAGGAACGTGTTCGGCCAAAAGCTTAAGAATTTCTGGCACGGTCTTTTTCAAATTCACGGCGATCTGGTTCAGTCTTTGCACGACCAAACCACCGTTCAGCGAATACAAACTCGCCAAGAATTTCGACGGATGCTGAGCCTCGATCCCCCATGCACTCAGACTTTTCAGAGGAAAATCCTTCAGATTAAATGTCACGATGATCTCACAACGTGCCCTGATCGCGGCGGCAAGCACATGCCGATCTTTCTCGTCATTCGTCACGCATTGTTCGATCGGTTCATATCCTTCTACACATGCTTCGGGAAAATGAACCTTCATTTGCTCGCATCGGTAATTCACCAAATCCGCTGGCCAAGACAACTTTTGAATCAAAGTTCGATTGGTCTCATCAAGAATCTGCTTACTCCACCTGGGCAAAAAAAGCCGGGGAGTTTCCGCAAGGCGCAACAACAAGTCTGTGATGCGCTGGTTTGCCAGCACACAGGCATCGAGAATCACTGGGAAATCGGCATTCATCGGCGTAGCGTTCGTTCAATAAAGTCCAGCCTCTTGAGCTCGTCGAGCCATTTCGTCCAAGGCCTCTCTCCGCGATTGATCCCTCAGACGCTGAAATGCCAGCAAGTCCTTCATGCGTATCCGGCGGTGTGCTCCCACCTTGTGGCAGGGCAATTGCCCATCCTCGATCAGCTTCACCACATGGGGGCGCGACACCCCCAACAGGTTTGCTGCCGCCTGAGTCGTAAGCTCTTGCGTCTCTGGAACAAGAGTGATCACTTTTCCTTCTTGCAGGGCGGATGCGACCTTGACCAGAAGTTCGTAAACTGGTTTGGGCAGCTCTGTCCGTTCGCCTCTCTCATCGACCAGAGCCGGTGGACGAGTATCGCTCAGGAAAAGTTCCATCAAATGTTTCACCGAGTCCAATTCCTGTGGAGCAAATTCCGCAGGATCAAAACGGGAAGATTGTGTCCGAGTCGCAAGTTGTTGATTCATAGCTGCAAACAAAATAAACGCAATAAACGACTCATTCGCAACCATAATTTCACATTTTTTTCCCTATCGCTGGTTTTAGAAGCTGATTCGAATGACACCCTTCTACCCATTTAATCGATTTTTGCTCATTTTCCACCATGGCCCGCCAACCCCTCCGCCGACGCCACCCGTCGCTTCATGCGCGAGTTCCTCGCGGAAACCCTCGGCTTCGACGACCTCGTCCCGCACGAGGGAGCCGTCTGCCTGCTCGCCGGAAACAGCGTCCCCATCGTCGTCATTCCGCCCAGCGAGGAAAAGCTCACTCGCCTATGGATCGATCTTCGGCTCGTGGTCGGTCAAAGTCGTCAATGAGTTAGACCGATGCTCGAAGGACGCGCAGGACATGCTCCTCACCTATCTTGATCGAATGAAGCCAGGCCACGCATTCCTCTGCACGACGAACCTCGACCTTGGTAGCTTGACCGAACGATTCCAAACTCGGTTTCAATCCGTCCGGCTCCAGCCCCCGGAAAACGAGGTTCTCGCGGCATTCCTCGCGAAACGATGGCGCGTCCCCCATCACCATCACCCGTCAGATTGCCGAGGGCTCCCAAGGGGACGTCAGGGCGGCACTGGCGGATCTGGAGATGTGGATGGGGTAGGGGGTATTTTAGATACGTTGGTCCGGTCTGGATGGATGGAAAAGATGTTTGCTAGACTACTCAGCTGATTGGGTTGGCGAAATTAGAAACTTGTATCCATTACATTCAAATACTCGTCGCCGCCCAGTGCCGCCAGATGATAACCATCGCTGCGGTATCTAGCTCACAATACTGCAGCAACAACTGGCGGTATTGTTGACGAATCTCTGGATCATTAGCTGACTCACCGAACATCATTTCCTGATAGACGCGCATGGCACCTGTGCCCTCTTTGACGACTTCCTCAAGCCCAGCACCAATCGGCAACGGTGATAAGACATCGTAGGGATTTTTGATTTTACCCGCTTCGTTGACGCCAAAGTATTTCTTAAATTCTTTTCGCTCTCGAAGATCAGCATTCGTGGTCCATACAGCAGGCAAAACATCTTTGATGCTGAGGCTACCCTTCATGTTTGGATGCACGTAGTAATCCTTTGCTAGTTTAAGCATATCCACAATTCGTGGATTGTCAGCTTCGGTCATCCAGTCTAGCCAGTCCGCTAAGTCCCTGTCCTTTTCTCCATATTGATCCATCTGACGACGAATTTCCTTCAGAGTGCTCACTTCATAAGGACTCCAGACATACACTGTGCCCTCGTTCCCGATTTGTTCCCGCAAACTTCTAGCAAACGCAAAATTAGGAAACATACTATCATCATTGAGCCATTCCTTGTGAACTGCCGGTTCCTGACTGTCTTGGATTGTGTGACAACTCCATTGGAAAGCGGCCAACTCGTAGGGACTCATCTCCTCGTGGTAGGGCAGAGCAAGCCGTGAAGCCTCGAAATCAATGAAGTGAAGCGGACGATTGTGTCTTTTAAGCAACCCTGGCAACTCAGGAGCGTTCCATTCTCCTTGAACAAGACATGCCAGTTGCTGCTTTTGTCGGCTGCTATAGGCTGTAGTCAGCTTATCGATGGGAACGTCCGTCATCCTAGCCTTGCCCTGTGCTGCGAGTTCACCGACAAGATTGTTATTGCGACCACCCACATCTCCGATGCGGTAGAGGTCCAGAATGTGAGGCTCTTGAGCTGCAAGAGCCCCCCAACATTCTTCAAAGCCTGATCGACTTCCCTCAACAGGCTTGGTCCGATATTCACATGTTTTGCATTTGCTGGATAGCTCGGCGGAAATACGAACGATATTGTCACCTGAAATGGAAGCCAGATACTGGGCCGACTTGCTATCAACTTCGTCCGCCAACTCCTGCACCTCCGACATCACATCAACAATCGCCAGTAAATGATTTTTCCGAAGGCTTTCTAGATCACCCAGATACTCTACCTCCGGGGCCCAAGCCTTCCGACCCTTCGCATTGATTGAGCGACTCAGCTTGAACTGATTGCAGGTCGTTCCCTCTGTAGCGTTCTTGGATTTATCGACAAGGCAGAGGTAGGGGCGCACTTGAAGGTTCGGAAAAGCACGGGAAAGCACAAGATACTGGTAGGTAACATCTTCGAGGTAAGGCATCCAATCAGAGGTAATCCCTCCGCGCTTTCCACGGACAGGACTTCTTTGCTCGCATTCCGACATGTCCACCGAAGCGGATTTGACCTCGATGAGTTGAAGCAACCCTCCCTTTTTGTTCAAAATGTCCACCCTAACCAATCGCTGTCCGTCGAGAATGGTCGGCTCAAATAACGTAACCGATTCACGTTCTGTAATCAGAGCCAATGCCTCTTGATGGGCTTGAACTGGATTGTCCCATGATTCCATTTCAATCCCGCCTGGATACAACAACTTAGCCATCTTTTCGACCATGTATCCTCCGTCAGCTAGAAACTGGAGATAAGGATTATCATTCATCAGCGAAGGATGACGCTTCTTCTTGAAATAAAGTTTCGATGGGCAGCTGGAGGCTACCTTGAAATCACTTTTACTTAAATACATGATTGAATGTTAGAACGAATGAATACAAATGAGAAGAATTAGAGTAGTAGATAAATACTTTACGATCTTAGACCAGCTACCCATTCGGAAGGCTCTGTCCCACAAATTGTTCCAACCTTTGCTGAAAGCGCCTCAGCAGCAGCATCCGTGAGCTCCGTCAGACTATTCAGCACAAGATCCCCCTGATGCCTGGAGAGCGATCCGGCGGTAGCATCCGACAGTTCGGTGAGACTGCTTAGATCAAGATCCCCCTGATGCTTAGATAGCGATTCGGCGGCAGCATCCGTGAGCTCCGTCAGGCGACGAAGCGAAAGCTTCCCCTGATGCTTAGAGAGCGATTTGGCGGCAGCATCCGAGAGCTCTGTCAGGCCATTAAGCCAAAGATCCCCCTGATGCTTAGAGAGCGACTCGGCAGCAGCGTCAGATAGCTCTGTCAATCCATCCAGTCCAAGCTGCCCCTGATGCCTAGAGAGCGATACGGCGGCAGCATCTGACAGTTCGTTGAGGCCATCCAGCCACAGATCCCCCTTATGCTTAGAGAGCGATTCGGCGGCAGCATCAGTGAGCTCTGTCAGGCCACAAAGCGAAAGATCCCCCTGAGGCTTAGAGAGCAATTCGGCGGCAGCATCCGAGAGTTCCGTCAGGCCATTCAGCGAAAGATCTCCCTCGTGCTTTGAAAACAACTCTACCGCCTCAATAGTGACAAATTTTTTAATACAGTTTGTGTCAAATATATATACATCCGCGTGCTCCAATATCACTTTTGCATCGAAAGCTTTTACATCAGTTTCACAAGCGTCTTCCCAATAATCGCGGAACTTTTGCCACACCGCTTCGAAGTATGATACTTCTCCGACACTTTCTCCAAAAAGGGCACGCATAGCATCCACATCACTGGGATCAGAAGAATGAATTTTGAAAGCGCTTCTCAGTCTTTCCATCGAAAAAGTTTCAAACCAATCGCCCGGCATATTGCGCGTTCCAATTTCTTCATCGATTTCGAGTCCGTAAATCAGAGCGCCCAAATTTTTGCATGATACAATTTCAAACCCCTTGTAATCCACCTCACAGTAACAAAAGTCTATTCCGACAATGAATTCTTCGTGAGGCTCAGCGAGCATAAAATGTCCCTTGAGGTCTTCTGGTTCTAGGTCTTGGTATTTGCTGTTCTTTGCCATGCCTGAAAAATAATTCCTGCTTTTTTGTCTGTCAACTTTTAATATGTATCGTCACATGAATCACTTTGATCTCATCCCGAAACCTTCTGATTTTACGTTAGAATTAGTGACAAATGAATTTTCTTTTATTGATTCTTCGCGAGGCGGTGGCGCGTCCCAATCACCATCACCCGCCAGATTGCAGAGGGCTCCCAAGGGAATGTCAGGGCAGCACTGGCGGATTTGGAGATGTGGATGTGGATGGGGTAGGGGGAGCTTGGAGCAGAGTTGGATTAGTTTTGCTCTTCCGTTCCCAAGAGAATCGCTCCTGTGCGGAACGCGCCTTTGGGACCGACAATCGGAATTTTCACCAAGCCCGCTCCGACCACGCGACTGCCCACTGTGGGGAATAGCACTCCGCTCACTGCGGCATTGCCAGTCAGTGTTCCTTGATTGTTTGCGACCATTCCCAGCGTTCCCGTGAAGCCACCCGTGCGCGAGGCGATGAGTCCTTTCCATGGTGCCATCAATTGTCCAGGCAGCGGGAGGGCCACCATCTTGTAGCTCGCATCGATCGCAAAGGATTCAGGTAGTTTTGCAACAGCATTGGGATCAGGCAGTCCGCCTCCATCAAACACCACGCCACGGATCACTTGTTCCGTTAGTCCGAGGTTTTGTGATAGCGCCAGAGTACTTGCTGGTATCAGGTGACTCCGCACTCCCACATTGGTGTTCATAGCAGCAAATCCTCCAGGGTAACCGAGCTCCGTCGCATCTGCCGCACGATACCACCAGAGTTCGCTTTCTTGGTTGTGCAAGGGCGATGCAGGCAGAACACCACTGCCGTGTAGCGAGACGATACCACCGATGTAGGAGTTCAGGTTTTTATAGGGTTTGAGCCAGATAAGCGCTTGTCCTGTAGCTCCGAGTGATAAGGTAGTTGTAATTGCCTGAGCATCGCCCAACTGCCCTTTGATAGCCACCGCTCCTCGATTGCTGATGCTTCCCGTAGCCCAGCCCATGCCTGCGGGTATGACGAATCCATCCTGTTCACCTTGATCGATCAGCATGGTGATCATGCTTGTTTTCAATGGTAACTCTGTGCCTCGCGCCAGACGGAACCCGCGCATCGTGCCACGCGGATGTGTGCCCGATGCAATGGCCGTGATGCCATCAACACCGAAACTCATGGTCACGGCGGGAGTATTTGATGAGTAGTTGATAATGGCCGGGAAAGTCATGTTCCACGCCGATTGTTCTGGCGTTGCTACAAGGTCAAAAGTGCCTGTTGCTTTGCGAATCGTGCGTGTGCCGATTCCATCGTAGCTGGCACTCCATGTTCCGGGTGATGTGATGGTAACGGTGAGAAGACCTTCGGGCTGGCCTTGTTGATTTTCTAACAATGTCTGCCATGTTCCTGCGAGCGTTGCAGGGAATGCTAGAACAGGGATGTTGAGCGGGATGCTGCGCAGCACCGTCTTGCCGTTGAGGATTTGAATGGTCAATTTGCTCGTGCTTGCTGTTCCGATCAATTTGCCCTCAAGTATGCCTGTGGTGGCATTGAAGGTGAGCCCCTTGGGCAAAGTGCCGACAACTTTGTAAGTGCCTTGGTAACCAAGTTGACTCAGATCATATCGCACTCGATCCCCGACGCGCGGAGTGAAAGGATCCGTGTTGCCTTGGAATAGCAACTCGTAGGTGTCACTGAGACCGTTGGAGTTCGTGTCTGCCAGAAGCGGATTGGTGCCGAGTTGATTGACCTCCCGACCATTCAAGATGCCATCGTTATCCGTATCCTCCAGTGCGTCGTTGATGCCATTGCCGTTGGTGTCTGATAGCAGCGGATTGGTTTGCGTAATCGTGATTTCTTGCAAGTCACCCAAGCCATCGCCATCGGTGTCGACGAGAAGCGGATTGGTAGTGCGAGATTTTTCCTCGCCGTCAGTGAGTCCATCTGCATCCGTATCCGCAACGAGAGGATTGGTAGTATCGACCACTTCTTGACCGTCGTTGACTCCATCGCCGTCGGTGTCTACTACATTCGGATTTGTTGTGTAGGTCACCAGTTCTTCATAAGCAGTAAGCCCATCGCTGTCTGCATCGGAGAGATCCTTGTCGAATGTCGCGCCAACAGTCTTGTCGGCGTCCATCGTGATCGTCAGCGGATTTTGAGTGCCGGAGGCATCGTCGGTCCATCCGGTGAAGCGGTAGCCTGGGTTCGGGACGGCGGTAAGGGTGGCTGGGGTGCCAGGCTCATACTCGCCGGAGCCATTAATATTGCCGTTCAAAAAAGAACTAAAATTCATGACTAAGCCGATTATGGCATTCGCATCGGTGTTGCGAGCGATGCGAAAGCCGATGGCAATATTATTATTTTCTGTTGGCGGATAACCGTGTTCTAGTCTATGGTATACTTGACAATACGGACTATAGCTAAACCAACTTCCACCACGAATTATGCGATCAATTGTATCTGAACTATAAGTATCCCAGCACCACTCAAACATACTTCCACTCATGTCGAATATTCCCAATTCGTTAGGTGACCTTAGACCTACTGGCCAAGTGCCGCCTGTGTATCCACCTTCAACTAAATCAATTATTGCTCCTATAGAATTTTCGTAAAACCAAGCAACACGATTGATATCATTGCTCCCACTGTAATTAAATCCTTGGCTTTGCGCTCCACCTTGCGCAGCCCACTCCCATTCTTTTTCTAGAGGCAGACGATAGCCATTTGCGTTATTCATCATCGTAGGTGAAACATGTCCTGCTTTATATGTATCACTACTCGTATAATACACTGGCGCCAATCCCTCGCGTTCGCTCTTAGCATTACACCATTTCACAACATCATACCAACTTACATTCCTTACAGGGTTGTCATCACTACTGCCTTGGCCAGCATTTGCTAGATCAGGATAACCATTCTGTAGCGCCCAATCACGCACAATTTTCCACTCTTTCCATGTAACTTCATACATGCCGATCTGAAATGTCTCTACTTTCTGCCCGGCCAATTCGGAACCAATTGGCAGCGTCCCACCTGATACAGTTGCCATTTGTGAAGGAGATGTCAATTCTAGCAAATATCCCGGTAATCTTCTTGTACCCCAAATGTAATCACCTCTCCAATCATCATCCCACAACCATTCATTATCTGTCTCTGACTTGCCTGTATCTAGAACATCCTGATTTGATGCATTGTCTGGATTAGACTGAGACCATTTGCTGAATGCCCAAGGGGTGCCATCGATCCATTCCCAAAAACCTTCGCTATCCGAATCAGACGCACCTAGCCAGAATTCACCGTTAGAAGGAAAAAATTCTTGGGCGTAGTTCCACTCTTCTTCTGAAAAAAATGTTGCTAGATGACCACCTCGAAGTTCTGCGTCATGTTTAGCTTCGTCCCAAGTATATAAACCGTTGATAACTTGAAACCGTATTCTGTCACTATGGAAAAGATTTAGAACTTCCCAAAAAGCCAGAGAACGCTCGTAAATACGAATATTTTTAATATAAGATTTGTTTGGAGTGTTGCCACCCTGTCCCGTGAGGCCAATGCCTGCTGCTCTTGCAGTTCTCTTAGGAGCTTGACCAGACCAAGTAGAGCCTCCTCTGGTAGATCCGATGAGCCGACTTCCATCGACGAAAGCCGAAATTTCAGATCCTGAGACAACAACCATAATGTGGTGCCACTGTCCTGCTCTCAACGTATCAGAAGTAGTATCGTTCGTCTTGTAGAACTTCTGATGAAGATAAGCCTTATTGCTTGGATAATCATCAAAACCAGTAATTTGTAAATTAAGCCCATGTGCGGAATATGAGAGGTTAATTGCTGACTGTTGACTTCCACTAATATCTCCAGATTCATACAAAGTAAAGTAACCATTCGGCGACGGCGCGTCTGAGAAGTCGATGCATTTAATCCAGCCAGATATAGCCCATCCTGTAGCAGGAAGAGGTAATTGTCCACCGTTAGGAATTAATATACCAGATGGGGAGTTGCTGATTGCTTTGAGAACTTTTGCGCCATCAACACTCTCTAATGATGAATTACTTAAGTTACCATTGTAACCAGAACCCGTCTCATCTGCGCCAGACTTATCTAAAGGATAGTACGCTACGAGCCCCTTGCTGAATGAATTAAACTTCGTCGCATCGACCGGGCTGGTCCTCTCTTTCACCTCCAAACCATCTGGCACGCCATCACCATCGGTATCGGCCTTGGTTGGATCCGTTCCCGTATTCGATGCCGACACATAAACTCCCGTATTCGTCTCGACTGCGTCGTCTAGTCCGTCAAAATCAGAGTCGGCTGCATGTGCCAGTGAAATCGTGGCTGCGAAAACAATGGCGCATCTCGATAAGGTGATTCTTGAAGACTTACAGGACACACCACGCGCACTCTCTTCAGATGCTGCCGAGAATTTGACGTCGATCGATCCGGTTGCTCTCATCCGCATGACATGCGAAAAATGTCTCGCTAACCGCATAGGCAGAAAAATCGCGCGCAAGGCACTGATGGTGCGAGTAACAAAAGTCATGCCCCAACCCTGCATTCGCTGCGTAACTGTGTCAACTACCGATGCTCTCAAAAAGTGTTATGATCTTGTTGTCTGATGTTACAAGCCTGACACGGAGCGGCCGATTTTAGCAAGATCCCACAATCTATCGCACTGCCACTTCTCAGCCCATTGATTTATTTTTCATGCTTGCCGTGAGGACTCCGCACACAGGAGCCCGATGATGTCGATCCACAGAAGATGCACTTGTTCGCACCATGACCATGTTGGTGGTTTCCATGCGGGCTGCGGACGCATGAGCCATAAGAAGATGAACCACAATACACGCATGATCGATCGTCGCCAATATGTTCATGTTTGCCGTGGGGGCTCCTTACGCAGGAACCAAAGGAGGAAGATCCACAAAATTTGCACTTTTTCGACATGTTTTCTTCGTTGATTAAAGATTTTTCTGATTCATTCGTTTGCTGATGTCAGAGACAACAAGCGGCAGCCGCTGCGGCAAAACTCATGCCACCACATCCTTCGCTTCTTGCCGCCACTTTGTAACCCGTCGATCCCAGGTAGACCTTATCCCCATCAATCCGACCAATTACGTTGTGACCGCTCGACCCACCATAAATTTTGTTGCCCTCGACTCGTGCCATCACGGTGTAACCGCTGGATCCTGAGTAGACTTTCCCGTTTTCAAACCGGGCAACCACCGTGAAACCACTTGGCCCTGAATAGACCTTTCCACCATCCACCCGCGCGGCAACCGTGTAACCCGTGGAACCCGAGTAGACTTTGCACTGTGCATTTGCAAAGCCAAGCGTGAGAGCCACGAAAGCAAGCATCATCAGGCTCTTCATCAGATCACGCATGAACCTGTTGGTTTGGAGAATGCCAGTTGACGTCATAGGTGATCGTGTCGGCTTCTCTGACAGTGGCGCATGCATCTTTCTCATGTTGCATTACTAGCAAGTTGACACGCCTCCCCGTCAAGAACAATCGCTCGTCATTTCCGATGCATGGTCATATGACTCTGCACGACAGGACAACTGGCAAAAGCTGCTCGAACCCCTGCCTCGGTCAGTGGTATGGCTCGTGTGCCCGAGGCAGCGGTTTAGAACTTCTCGTCCGTCTCTTCGTCATGCCTCCACATCATTTACGCGTCTCCCCATCACCAAAAACCCCTCGATCCTGCATATCTTTAAAATGCAAAAAAAACCGCCTATTGTCATCGCCGAATCTGACCCCAGAAATGTCAACGGCTACCGGATCCTAACAGGAAAAGGCGCGTTTTCAAGAACCGACCCTATTTAAGAAAATGTCACCATGCTAGGCCTGACTTCGTCGATGTACCGTCTTATGTGATTTCCCGAATGCAAAGCATAGCTCTGACATCGTAAACTGATCGCTCATCAGTAAAATTTTAAATCGTTGTTTTTCTTCCATAAGTGACATGTTTTCGCAGGGCATATATCCACGATCATCTGTTACCCATGTCCTCGGTTCATACCCGGTAAGTAGGCGAACTCACGAAAAAAATAACCAAAACAAATGCGCGGCTGAGACCGAGATCATTTCAACTCCGAATTTTCGAGGTCAAGGTTCTAACAAAATTGGCCCATATTCCCCAGCAGGAACGAGCCATGAGTCACCCGAGAGATCCGCGTGAGAAAAATTCGCACTACCAACGATATCGTAGCCAACAAAGTTATCATCGCTCCCCAAAATCCATGCTTGATTCTGGCTGACAGCCACCAAACGGCCCTTCACCTCTCGCAGCGAGTGAATGGCACTGCCCTGATTGAGAATCCACGCAGTCGCTGGTTCCCAGGCGCCATTGATGGAAGAAAATTGACGTTTGCTGATCCCGTCTGAGAAAGCCGCGTAAAGCGTGCTTCCGATCATGTGTTGAGCAAATCCGGCATTTGCCTCGGCGACGACCGAAGCCGTCTCGCCATTAAATCCCAGAGCTGCTACTCGATCGCCAGAGCGCGTGAAAATCGTAGCTCCCGCACGAGTCCATTCTGCCATCGATATGAGTTGACCTGGAATCTGCACGGGTGCCCATGGCATGGGCGCTGCGGGATCCGCTAGGTCTAAGATTTGCAACCAGGAACGTACAGAGTTTGTCGACCAACCTTCTACGCCGAATGTTTCCACTTGCGTCATTTCACGCTGATCAAAGCTGAATGCCAACAAATCGCCGCATGAAAAAACCTCGGAAATTTGGTTGTATGAATCACCCTCGAGACTCCATGTTCCAATGATTGTCGGCACATCGGAAAGGATCTCAGCGATGGCAATTTCCATGGTCTGTCCTCCTATGCCGAATCGCGGCGGCATGATGTCCATACTGCTTGCGGCCACGGAATGACGGTCATCGAGCAATGGCATCGGCTTGATCCAGCAACCCCACCAACTGCTGATGCGAGAGATGATGGCGATTCGATCACCATCCAGGGGCAAAAGCTGAACCTCTGAACCCAATTCCATTGGCAGTGACACTCGACCCGTAAGGGTTGGTCGCTTCGGATCTTCCAAAGACCAAACACTCAAACTCGCGCCTTGTTTGATGGGTTGTGACATACGTGCGAAAATTCCGTATTGGGGAGATTGATCGTCTTCCAACAAAATCAGGCGGTTACCGAAGACCTTTGCGGCGCTCACCGAAGAGCAGGGCAATTCGATTTCTTCAATGATCGTATTGACTTGCTGCAGCGAAGCAGTGCGCAGAGTGGCTTTGCGCGCAAGACTGCTCCATGCATTCTCCGCATTTTCAATCATCAAGGCCGTATTTTGATGAATGGCCACGCGGTCTGCACCAAAGGCCAGCAAGCGGTCGGTCACCACCACAGGAGCATCTCGGTTTTTGGCATCAACCAAGAGCAACTCACGATTGGAAACAGAAGCAATCATTTCGTTCTCCATCAAAGCAGCGCGGCGTGGAGCAAAATCATGATTGATAGCACCTCGTTTGGTCAAAGTGCGTGCGGACACATCGAAATCCACGAGGCAGACACGCTGACTCATCTCATCTCGCTGATACTCCACCACGGGAATCAAGATCACACCAGAATCAGGCAGGATTTTGACAGCTTTTTCATTCCACTCGGCTTCACTCCATGACCATGATTCACCCACATCGATTCTCTGCGCCAATGTCGGCTTTTCCGGATCGGCGACATCAAACATCGAAACCTGAACTTTTCCACCATCGCGTCCTACAGCAATCAGAACATCGCCGATCGGCTGAATGTAAGTGGACCATCCTGGAACTTCAAGGTGACCACGGATCAAGGGAGTCGTAGGATCAGACAGATCAACGATCCAAAGTGGATCGGTTTGTCTGAACGTTACGACGTAGCAACGGTTCACATCGAAACGCGATGCATACAATGATTCTCCACGAATCAATTCCACACCCCCAATACGAGACAGGCTGCTCTCTTCTTCCCTGTATGTTTCCACAGCAGTGACTTGCTCCCACTCCTGCCAGCTTTGCACGATCACAGCCAAGCCATCCGAAGTGTCGCCGACCTTGAACTTGTCTTGAATTCTGCCACCTACTGACGTCTGTTTTTCTTTGCCCAACAAGCCGTTTGCGGAGATCGGAAAAGCAATCAAATTTTGATTCGTCGAGTAATGTCCATTTTCTGCGGATATCCAAAGATATTTGCCGGTAGCCCCTACCTGCGATGCCGACAACGGAAGGGTTCGCTGATCAAGGATACGATTGCCATCGGCAATATCAATGGTGGAAACAAACGTGCGGGGTTGCCACAAACCGGTTTCTGTCATCCAGCTCGTGGTGATCACATGGAGAAAATTGCCAATCATTCGGCTTTCCACATAAGAACCGGACAAGTCGACGGAACCGAGTTGTGATGGCTCGGCACCGGATAGAGAAATATCATGGATGCGAGTGGATTCGCCAACACTGGGACTCCAGGGCACACCCGTGATCAACAACGCGCGCTCAGCCGCCGTTTCATCGCCTCCCACGAGATACATTTCCTCGCCCAATGCAGCCATTTTGTGGCTTGTAATCACAGGGTCCGCAGGGTTGGTCGTGTCAATCACTTGCAGTCCCTTCAGACGGTTAAAAAAGTAAATGTTTTTGCCGCGGATTTTCCAAATATCAGATTCTTCAGCAATACTGGTAACAACGCCGGAATCCGATTCTGGCGAGGATACCAGAAGGCCATCCCCCTGATTCGCCAGCGGGGCCGAAATGATGTTTTTTTCGGCACTGAACCGTGATGGGCCCTCGCGCATGGCGGCAGGCAATGACGAAACAAGAGAGGAGGGTAACGCAGTCGTCGCTCCCAGAACGGCAACCACTCTCACTTGAGACCCGGCTGCAATGGCAGCAGGAATCTTGGCTTGGTGTTGCGTTGTAAATGATGTTGCTGCGAGAGTGCTGACACGGGACCATGCTGATTTGGTATCAGGTCGGGCCTCGATGGAATAAAGCTGAGCGCCTCGACGCGAAGAGAACGTCACAGTCCGATCGGCAGGATCGAGAGCAGAGGGGATTTGAACACGTCCTACCTTGGATGAGAGATAATTGGCGACCACCCGCAAATCCGCGTTCTGCCATCCCAGTGGTATTTTCATGCGAGTGACTTTTGCGCTAGGACGCTTGACAGTGGCTAGTGATTGCCAGCGGCCGTTTTCCGCATTCATTCCCTGCAAAGAAATGGACAGCGGGCCTGAAAATCGCGATTGGGATTTGAATTCAAACCGGACATATCCCACTTCCACGCTGTGCGGCAATACCTCTTGCGTTGTCGCCACCCGAGCTGGTTGATTTCTGACGCCGAAAACCTGAGCATGCGAATGGGGGGCCATCTGCAAAAAACAGATCAATGCCGTGACGATCATTGGCATGATGTGAAGGACACGAAAAGTCCTAGATCTCTCCAGTATGCTTTGCGAAAAATCAGCAGAGCAGCTACGCTCAACAATGAGATGTTTGGTTAATTTCATGAGTGTCATGATGTAAAGTTGGCCGCCGTTCATTTTTTGGTCCAGACAAAGTGAAAGGAATGGGCCTATGAGTAGATCCTCGAGAGGGCTTTGGCAAGATGCATTTTGAAAAGCAGCAAAAAACCTTCTGATTTCTCGTTAGAATTGGTGACAAAACATTTGTTTGAGTTTTCATAAGTCGTTGATAATCAACAGGAAATCTATTTCAAGTGGTGACAAAGTTCTTGGGTCCCCACACTCCAGCGTTTTAAGGGACAAAGGATCGAAGGGAAGAATCAGCGTTTCCGGCGGATCAACATCATACCGCCTGTGACCATCGACAGGAGTATCGACGTTGGTTCAGGGATAGCACTGGCAACGCGGAAACCGACGGCGGTGTTTTCGTTTCCTGGAGATACAGCCGAGATGGAAAAGGAGGATTCAAGGTGGCTATCGAGTGACATGGCGCTTCCTCCACGCCATGCATGTGCCGAATTTACTACTGCATCATTCCATTCCCAGACATTTCCACCCTGGTCAAAAGTGCCATAAGCACTGGCACTGGAGTAGTTGCCTACTGGGCTGGTTGCATGAAATGAGAGTCCATAATTAGCATTTAAAATACCGATCGTGTTCTGTCCGTTCGGATACAAAGAGTAGTTTGAATTGGTCGCGCTATAATAAGCTGCTTTATACCACTCGTTTTCGTTCGGGATATAAACCTGAGCGCCGATATTTGCAGTGATTAGCCCGCTCATCGCCCCATTAAGTGTGTATGCACCCGTTTCCATGTTGCTGCTACCTTGCCCATTCACTAGCCAGTTGGTAAAGCGGGCGGCGTCGAACCACGAAACGCAAACGACTGGGTGATTGGCAAGTGTAGTAGTCACGGTATAAGTGAAGGATCCAGAACTGCCGGATTGTGTGATACCGGGCATGGCTGAATTGTAAATGCCACTGCTATTGGACGCGCCCTTGGCATTGAGGAATTCAGCATACTGCGCGTTGGTTACCTCGTATTTGCCGATCTGGTAGGCGTATTCCACCGCACCGTAGCCGGTGGTGTCTGCTGCATTCCCTGGATTGCCGACACTGACCCAGTCCATGGTGACTAAAGCGGAGGCGGTGGTGATTGAAGCGTAAGTCGCAGCGAGGATGATGATACTTTGAATTTTCATATTACGGTTATTTACTTGTGCTATAGGTGATGTTTTTGTGACATCTATGCTGCTACTAATTTCCCCGTAAAATGCAATGCTGTAATTCTGATTCTGTGTGATTTTTTCGCCTAGATGGCTTCCTCAGCATCTCAGGAGCCACACCATACGTGGCGGCGGTTTCTTTCGATTCTCATTCATCACCAATGCGGTGACTCCCGATCAGCTGGATGCGATAGGCGTATCCGATGGTCAACCCGGTAAGTTTTACGGTGCCCGCATTACTCCTAGTGCCGAAGGCTCCGTCCCTTGCTAGGAGGGTGGTGGCACTGGGGTCATGCAAAACGCTGGCAGTGCCGCCACCGGCACCCATGTTGCCGACGGTGCCTGCGCTGAAGCTGATAGCGTCAAAGCTAAGCGCGCCACGGCGCTAGCACGTGCTGTCGGGATCGAGTGGCCACGCAGCGTTCTGCGGCACTCATTCATCACTTACCGCATTGCTAAGGTCAAGAGTGCCGATCAAGTGGCGCTGGAGGCAGGGAACTCGGCGTCGATCATCTTCAAGCACTACCGTGAACTCGCCACCGAGGATTTGGCAGATCAATGGTTTGGCATCCTGCCCAACGACGATCAGTGGGAAAACGCCTACGCCTTCGATCGCAAGAAGCGTGAGGTCACACTCGGATGACAAGTGGTCGCATGATGGCGTTCAATCCGCGCGCCAACTTGTCTAACAAACGCAAAATGGTTTTGAGAGGGTGGGGGATATAAACATACCTCATGAGCTCATCGTGTGCTCCTACGCGGCACCAAATGTAAAATCCAAGGCATGGAAAGGAAGTCCCTTCATCTGAAGTAAAAACCGCCATGAAAGAATTCTTGGCAAAGCGGCTTGAAGATACGGCCTCGGCTAATAGAAACCGCAGTGAAATCCCCAACCTCCATCACCACGCCCTGCGGTCAGCCCCAATGGCTCTATAAGGGGCCTACAGCAGAAAGCAAACTCATAGCAGCCTAAATCAGCCCGGGCCAATGGGGTCGTCCTTAAGCAAATGCACAACCTCATTTTTCGCGGAATGATCAACCGCCACGCCCTGGAGACCGGCGTGGAAGCCAAAGCCTGTATCTTCAGCGTAGTGGTCAAAGAAATCAAGTGTCGGTTATTTCCTCTCTAATACTGGACGGATAATTCCCAAAAATATCGCTTGACCTTCACCGAGTTCATTTTGCACTCTTCGATAAATGAAAGCGCGTATTGTAATATTATTCTGCCTCGTAAGACCGCTCCTGGCCGAAATTGACTCGGGCGGGGGAACCGCCGTCGGGGGCAGCATGACTAATCACTCGTCCATCGGGTCCTCCTTCGCCACGGGGAATTCCTTTGTCGGGGTCGATGAAAACAAGAGCGGGCTAATCCAGGTGCTTTTTACCGGAAACGTCGTCAACGCTCCTGATTTGAATGACAACGGCCTCCCAGACGAGTGGGAGAATCAATACTTCCGGGGTCAAACAATGAATCCTCAAGCGGATTCCGATGGAGACGGCACAAGCAATCTCATGGAATACTTGGCTGGAACCAACCCGTCCGACCGTTCCTCCAAGTTTCAGCCGACCGGCACGCGCGACGGATCAATTTACACCATGCCCATCCAAACCATTCAGGGCAGGACCTACAAAGTATGGGTCACCAAGAATCTGAGCAGCTGGACGCTGCATCAGACCTACTTGGGCGACGGCACTCAGAAAGTGTTCTCCTTTGATGCAGCCGCCATCTCGTCAGGCCCTTTGCATTCTTTAAACCAACCATCCAGCTACTTCTTCCGCGTTGAAGTCATCCTTCCATAAAATCTAAAATTCCCGATCCATGAAAACCATTCTATTTACTCTTTTATTAGTCGCTTTTACCAGCGTGGTATCTGCCCAAGCCCCCAGCCTGATCAACTACCAAGGCCGATTGACTGATACCAATGGCGCTGCAATCACCGGCAGCAAGAATTTCTCCATCAGCATCTATGACGCTGCCACAGAGGGAAGCCTGCTCTACACGGAAACCATTGGCGCTGTAATATTGGACGCAAATGGCGTTTACAGCTTCCAGTTTGGAACGAAGGTTGCCGAGCTTACTAGCGCCCTGCAGGACAACAGTGAACACTGGATCGAGCTCAGCGTTAATAATGGCGTCTTAAGTCCGCGCCAGCGAATACTCGCGGTTCCGTTCGCCCTCAATGCCGCAAAGGCAGAGATTGCAACAAGAGCCGAGAGCGTTGGTGATGAAGATGGTAATGTTAATATCGCAGGCAGCGCCAACGTCACCGGCGCCGCAACCTTCACAGGTCCCGTCATGATTGCTGACAACGCATCCATCCAGCAAGACCTCAATGTCGCGGGCTCCCTCAATGCCCAGCGGCTTAACCTTGAGGGTCCATTAGGCGACACCAACTTCGATGGGTTATTCAACCGTATCGCTGGTATGGAGACCATCTTCGAGGGGGATTACGTCACCTTCAGTAATTTAACCACCAGATTCAGTGGACCAGAAGTGCGCTTCGAGGGGCATGACGTCGAATTCTGGAACGATCGCACTACCTTTGAAGGCGAGCTGCGCATTAATGGCCCGGTCACTGAGCCCAAACACGCCACCACCAAGGAATATGTCGATGCGCGCATTGATACTGAAACAGCCCGCGCACTAACAGAGGAAACCATCCTGATGCAAATCGTTCAACAACAGGCCGCATTGATTCAGACTCTTGAGGCCCGGGTCACGGCCCTTGAAAACAGATAAGCGTTGACGAATTGTTAGCCGCCTCGAAGGCCCCCCTTTTTTTCTTCCAGACCGGTTCTCCAGTGTATTCTCAGCCTTAGGTGAAAAAGTAAATTCCTAGTATTGAACTCTTGAAACTGGAGTTCGGCTTGCCGTCGTCGAGCAGATCACCGATGCGGTTTTGCGATGTCCTTGAGCAAAGATGCCGCAGCAAATACGATCACTCCGATCTTTGGATCGACAAAAGGGATGACGTTGAGAGCAGAAACGAAACCGGCAATTTTCCGGCGAGGCTGAGGTATTTGAGTGACTTCATGGCACCAGGAGGCTCGTGCCAACGATTGCGGAGTTTTTTGATCATGCTGACCAATGACAGGATGCCAACGATGGGTACGAAAACAGTCGATGGGGACCAAGCGTATGAAACATTCATTACGCGCGATCAAATCTGGAATTGGCAAGCAAATTGCCAACGTGCCGTTGACATGCTGAGGCAGAAGAAGAGGATGAGTAGTGATGCGAAAGTAATAGCTGCCATGCTACAATAAACAATCTGATCTCTGTGGTTTTTATATCTTCGTGTCTTCGGGCCAGCGGGCCAGCGGCAGCAGGCTGCCTCAGGGAAAGCGGCAGCGCGGCTTCCGCATTCCAAGAATGAGCTATGCTCAAGGATTGGTATCTTTGAAGTGTGATTGCATTTCTTCAAAAATATCTTCAGCGCGGGTGATGGGGTGGCTGGCGCCGAGGCAAAGTGCCTGGTCAGCAGACGGAACATCGCTGCGACCGTGCGAACCTTTGACGAGGCTGGCGTCTAACGGAATGACTTCCATCAAGGAGCGCAGGCCGAGTTTTTTCTTGAGCAAAAAGGCGGCGATTTTGAGGCGAGGCATCGAGATGTTTGGATCGAGAAAAAGCTCGGCGGGATCGTAGCCGGGCTTGCGATGGATGTCGACGGTCCGTGCGTAGTCGGGCGCGCGATCATCGTCTTCCCAGAAGTAGTAGGTGAACCAGTGACCTGCGGCAGCGGTGCAGATGAGGTCGCCTCCGCGTTCGTGAGCGATGCCTGGCTTCCAAAGTTCGTGTGCGTATTGGACTTTTTCCACACCAGCAACGGCTTCGAGCAAGGCTTTGACTTCATCGATGCGCGCGGGGTCCTTGACGTACACGTGAGCCACTTGGTGATCGGCCACGGCGAGTGCGGTCGAGCCAAAGGGATCAATGCCATCGCGCCCGAGTTCGTCTTTGATCGAGAGAAGTCCCGCGCGGCGTAGGCTGCGGTTCAAATGAATCGGCGTATGCACGGCTGAAATGCCATACTCGGAGACGACGAGCACGCGCACGTTTCGCGCGTTGTAGAAGTCTAACAAATCGCCAAAGACGGCATCGATGTCGCGGAGTTCCTGTGCGATCTCGGGGGCATCGGGGCCGAATTTTTGCAATCCGTAATCGAGATGTGGGAGATAGACGAGGCTGAGGTGAGGCTGGTGTTTTTCCTCGGTCCAGCGGGCTGAGCGAGCGATCCATTGCGAGCAAGCAATACCGGCAGCGGGGCCCCAAAATGAAGGAAAGGGGAACTCGCCGAGGTCGGCCTTGATGCTTTCGCGCAGGGCCATGGGTTGGGTGTGGATGTCGAATGATTTTTTGCCGTCGGCCAAATACAAGGGGCGTGGGGTGATCGCGATGTCGGCATCGGTCGCCATGTTGTACCACCAAAATAAATTCGCGCAGGTGAAATCGGGATTGCTCTTGCGCAGAACGTGCCAGATTTTTTGGCCATAAACCAGGCGGTTGCTCTGTTTCCAGAACCGGACTTCAGCGTTTTCACGGTCGAGCCAGCCATTGGCGACGATGCCGTGGGTGCTGGCATCGCTACCGGTGAGCATGTGAGATTGCGCCGTGCAGGTGACGGCAGGGAATGCAGGCGCGAAGGATTGGAGCCCGTGCTCATAAGCAAAGGCGCGTAGGCGCGGGGTATGCGCGCCGATATGACGCGGGGAGAGTCCGACAATGTTTAATACAGTCAATCGTTGCACGTCGGCAGTATCGGTGATTTTTCCTGACTCCGCCATGGAAAAAATCCGCCATGCGGGGAAAATCAGTGGCATTTTTCCCGCGCATTCATTATGCTGAGTCCATGTCACAGCCGCACATGGATGTTCGCCGCATCGCCACGCTCGCTCGATTGGAGTTATCGGACGAGGAAATTTCTTCGTTTACGGGTCAGCTCGATGCCATTCTCGGCCACATCGCACAGCTTTCGAAGTTGGACGTCACGGGCATTGAGCCAACAGCCTATCCGATGCCAATTCCTGCGCCGATGCGTGATGATACGCCATGGCAGAGCATTCCCGCAGCTGATTTTTTGCAAAACTCTCCCGAGCAGGCGCAGGGGCAAGTGCGTGTGCCCAAGGTCGTCGCCGATGCCTAATCTTTCCTTTATTTCGTTAGAATTATATTTTTCATGAGCTTAGCCCATCAATCCGTTACCGCCCTGCGAGGTCTTCTTGTCAAAGGCGAGATCAAGCCCTCCGAGATCCTCGATGATCTTTTTGTCGAAATTTCTGCCCGCGAGTCAGAGATTGGCGCATTTCTCTCGCTCGACCGTGATGCCATTCGCCAAGCCGCAGACGCCGCCGATCTCAGCCTACCCTTGGGCGGTGTGCCGATTGCGATGAAGGACAATATCAACGTCAAGGGCGCGCCCTGCACCTGTGGCTCCCGGTTTCTCGCCGAAAATTATCGCTCGCCTTATGATGCGGGTGTCACTCGTCGCATGCGTGAGGCGGGCGTGGTGTTTTTTGGTCGCACCAACATGGATGAGTTCGCGATGGGCTCGGCTACGGAAAATTCTGCCTTGCAAAAAACCCAGAATCCTGCGGCTCCGGGGCACATTCCAGGTGGATCATCGGGTGGCTCGGCAGCAGCTGTTGCGGCAAACTTTGCACCTGCGGCACTCGGTTCCGATACAGGGGGCTCGATTCGCCAACCAGCTTCGCACTGCGGCATCGTTGGTATGAAGCCATCCTATGGTCGTGTTTCACGCTATGGTCTGGTGGCGTTCGCTTCTTCGCTCGATCAAATTGGTCCGATGACTCGTAGCGTGGAAGATGCCGCATTGTTGCTGCAACACATTGCGGGCCATGACACGTTAGATTCGACGAGTTTGCCGGTAGCGGTTGATGATTACTTGAGCGGTCTGAAGCAAGGTGTCAAAGGTCTGCGCATTGGCATGCCAAAAGAGTATTTTGCTGAGGGGCTCGACCCCGCCGTGCGCGCTGCTACCGAGGCGGCGATCCGCCAACTGGAAGCGCAGGGTGCCACAGTGCACGAAATTTCTCTGCCGCATACCGAGTATGCCGTGGCGACGTATTACATCGTTGCTCCCGCAGAGGCATCGTCGAACCTTTCACGCTTCGATGGCGTGCGCTACGGACATCGTTCCTCCAGCGCTACGGATGTGCTTTCGCTCTATCAAAAATCGCGCGAAGAAGGCTTTGGCCCAGAGGTCAAGCGTCGGATTATTTTGGGAACCTACGTGCTTTCCTCTGGCTACTACGATGCCTATTACAACAAAGCGCAAAAGGTCCGTACGCTGATCCGCCGTGACTTCGAACAAGCATTTGCTCAGGTGGATGCGATCGTTTCGCCCGTTGCTCCTACACCTGCGCGCAAGATTGGTGAATGCACCAATCTGCTCGGAGACTACCTCGCTGATGTGTGCACCATCCCTGCAAACCTTGCAGGCTTGCCTGCGATCTCGGTGCCGCTCGCCAGTGCAGGCTTACCGATCGGCTTGCAAATCATCACTCCGCACTTGAAAGAAGCCTTGATGCTACGCATCGCCCACGCGGTGGAGATCGGAGCTTGAGTAGGGGATCGAAGAACACGTTAATGTCAGGGCTTGATCGCTGTTTTTTCTTCGACCAGCTTGGCGTGATTGGTGTAAAGGCTGCGCAATTCGTCCACGGCTCCATCGGGTAGGCGCTTACCGAGATCCTTGATGGCGATGTCATTGAGATACTCTCGACTGCGATTTTTGACGGCATTGAGTTTCAATTCCACCTGCGGAAGCAGGCGCGGGCCCTTGTCAGTATGAACGAAGAGAAACAAGGGATACTGCGAGCTTTTCATGGCTTCTCCGCTGGATTGGACAGCGCTCACACCCGCCCAACGACCCGAAACGGTGACTTTCAGCACCTCAATCGTGCCTGTTCCATAGATCAACTCCCCCGCCAGTGCGCGCAACATTTTGAGAGACGAAGTGGGATCATCGAATGCGGCACAGTGAGTGATGACTTTGGTAAAACTTTTCTCCTGTAAATCTTTTTGCCACGCGAAAAAAATCCTGGTGACTTCGGCGAGATCAGGGCCTTTGGCGGCGAGCCCGCCGATTTTGGCTACATCGCCTAACATCGAGTCAGACCAATTGGCAATCCAAGATTTCTTTTCGTCGGCGAACCACTTGGTGAGCTCAGGCACTCCTTCCTCGGGGGCTTCCGTGCCAGTGATGTGCCAAGTATCGTTGCGGCGATTCAACCAGATGCTCTTAAGTTGCATGCCGCTGTTGTCGCGCGGTGAGTAGGTTTGCAGCACGAGCAGGGCGAAGTCTTCGTGTTCCTTCAGCCCGACTTGGCCAAATAGGCTGGAGCCGGTTTTCCCTTGCAATTCTTGCCAGAACGAAACGCTGGTGCCTTCCTCGTATGCGCGGAGATTTTTCAGATTGCAGGCATTGATTGCCCAATAGCGCCGGAAGTCGTTGTTTTTGAGGCATTGCAGAATGATCTTTGCGACTTCTGCGGATTGGCTGAGATCTGCGTTGCCAAGATGAGCTTTAGCATCGGCGACGATTTGTGCAAAAAGTTGCATGTGGCCGATGTCATCGTAGTCCATGATTTCACCGAGTTCATCTTCCGCTGCTTCGTTTTGCGAAAAAATGCTGGGGAGAGAAATGTAGTTGCGGCCTTGGGGGTCTTTGAGAATGCTGATCGAGAGGTAATCGGGCTCTTCACTGATGGACTCAGGGTGGAGTACGAGAACGTCGAGCGATAGCTCATCACCGAGGTCAAGCGGATCGCTGACAGCGAACATCGATTGGGTATCGGCGAAAAGTTTCCATGGCCATTGACGCAGATCGTTGCCTTGAAAGAGTTTGTTGATGCGAAAGGAAATGTTGTCCCAGTTGATTACGGAGTCAGCGCTATGTCCACCGAGATATGCAAGGACCGCTGCGTGGTTTTTTTCACGTAGTGCTTGGATGAAGGCATTCATCAGTGCTTTGGGGTCGAGAGCCGCGAGTGCCTCAGGAGATACCGCGCGGGTGATGCGCTCTTGGAGTTGCTGCTTGATGTCCTGTTGGATTTTCTCGCGAAGTTCGATCTCGCGTGAAAGCATCCAGCTCTCGAGCTGTCGGCGCGATTGCAAAACAGCATCATCATAGCTTACGACGCTATTTTCAAATGAGGCGGGCACGGGCGCGGCAAACCATTCGGGTTCAGCAGGCGCAGTTTTTTTTTCCTCGGCTGCATGCGGGGCTTGGCGGACGATGGCGAATGAAATGAAATGCGGTAGTTCCGAGCGTAGGGGATCGTATTGGTGGAGGACGACTGCGGCACAATCGCCATTGATTTTTTCTGCAGCTACCGTGAAGGGCAGTGGTAGCATTTTTTTACTCTCGCTCTTCCAGGTTTCAAAAATGACACCTTTCTTGCGATCGCCCGTATCGGGATTGAGAGCGGACTGGGCGATGACTACATCGCGTGCGGAACCATCACGCAACGCTTCCGCTAGATTCAACGCGGCCTGAGCCGGTGTCTCCGCGGCGGGAAGAGCGGTGGCGGCGAGGCAATACAAAGCGATGCGAAGCAGTAGCGTTTTCATCACAGGGTTTGGTGGAAGCGGTCTTTGGTTTTGAGTGAGCAAACAAAAGCGCTAAGCAAGGAAATCGTCGCCTCTACATCATCGAGATGCGCGGTTTCCACCACCGAGTGCATGCAGCGCAGCGGAAGGGAAACAAGCGCACTCGGCACGCCCACGCGAGTGCGGAAAATCTCATCGGTATCGGTTCCAGAAAATCGGCTGGTCGCCTCGTGCTGGATCTCGATTTTTTCCGCTTTGGCGACTTTCATCAATCGCTCCACCACCAGCGGGTGATTGGACGTGCCGTGACTGAGCGAAGGACCTCCGCCGAGTGTTACTTTGCCAAACTTCGCATAGTCGAGGCCAGGAGTATCCGTGGCATGGGTGACATCAAGACAAGCGCAGACATCGGGCATCAAGCGATGGGTTGCCATCATTGCGCCATTGCCGCCGATTTCTTCTTGCACGGCATTGAGGCAGATCAAAGTGAAATCGGGGCGCTTTTTCTGTGCGGCGAGTTTTTTCATTACTTGTGCGATGATGTAGCTGCCCAGTCGATTGTCGAGCGCTCGACCGACCAGACGCTTGTTGGCCATTTCAAAAGGTCCGTCGTGATAGACAGCAACGTGGCCGACGCGCAGGCCCATCTCCTTGACTTCCTTCGCATTGCAGGCGCCAACATCCACCCATAGGTCATGCACCGCGGGTGCTTTCTCAGAGCCCAATTCATCGCGGCGCAAATGGACCGCTGTGTTGCCGATGATGCCCGTGACTTCGCCCTTGTCACCGAGAATGCGCAAGCGTCTGCCACGGCCCGTAGCCGAATCGCTACCACCTACGCGATCGATGCGTAGGAAGCCATTGTCATCGATGTGCTTGATCATATAGCCAATCTCATCGGCATGAGCTTCCAGCATCACCGTGCGCTCGCTGTTGCCCTTGAGGATCGACCAAGTAGAGCCATAGCTATCACAAGTGACTTCATTGGCGAACTTGCGGGTGTAGTTCGCCCAGACTCGTTGCCCCGGCATTTCAAAACCAGTGGGGCTGGGAGTTTGGAGCAGTTCTAGCAAAAAGTTTTTTTCTTCAGATTTCATAGAGCCGATGTGCGCTAAGGCAAGAACTGGTCTAGCATGGAATCAAATAAATGCACGCAAAAATTGGAGATGAAGTGGGTTAGCGGATAGAGATTGCTACTAGAGGATTGTGTAAGAAGTCATTGCCAATAAGCGCAAGCGCCTTATGCTAGTGGCGTGTTTGATGTTTTGCTGGCAGCGGTGAGGTCGATGGGGTGGACGGGTAGAAATCTTCTCGTCGGGGTCTCGGGTGGGGCTGATTCGGTAGCGTTATTTTTTTTTGCTGCGGGAGATCGGTTGTTCTTTTCAGGTGTTGCATGTGCATCATGCTGAGGGGTCAGTCCTCGCATGGTAACATTTTTTCTTGAATATTAAGTTGTTTTGTGTAGGCTATACCCATGGCTCGACCGCTTCGTTTTGTTTATCCTGGTGCTGTTTACCACGTGATGGCGCGTGGAGATGGTGGGAAAAAGTTGTTTCTCACGGATTCGGATCACTTGCTATTTCTCGATTGGCTCGATGGTGCTTGCAAAAGCCATGGTTGGCGGATTCATGCTTGGGTGTTGATGGGCAATCATTTTCATCTCTTGCTTGAGACGCCTGAGCCGAATTTGGTCACGGGAATGAAGTGGTTATTAGGTGGTTTCAGTCAGGCCTGGAATCGTCGCTACAAGAGAAGAGGCCATGTGTTTCAGGGGCGTTATAAGTCGATTCCGGTATCGGGTGAGCGTGCTGCTGATCCCTATCATTTTCGCACGGTGGCCGATTATATTCATCTTAATCCAGCGAGGGCAAAAATCGCGGGAGGGAATAAGGGCGCCTTGTTGGAGTATCGATGGAGTAGTTTGCCCGCGTATGCCAAAGGTAAAGCTCTGGGAAAGGGCGAGGAGTGGTTGGTATTTGATCGTGTGTTAGATGCCTTTGCGCTGGCGCAGAGCGGGCGAGGAAGGCGTGCTTATATGGAATGGTTAGAGATCCGTGCACGCGAAGATGGAGGGCGATTGTCTGCTGAGGCGATGCGCGCTTTGCGAAGGGGGTGGTATCTCGGCGAAGATAGCTTTCGCGATCAGTTGTTAGCATTGATCGAAAAAGGAGCGAAGGCCTTGAAAGTGAAAGGGAGTCACACGGGATTGGCTCTGAAAAGCCATGGAGAAGAGGCTGCTGAACGGATCGTGAAGACTGGGTTGCAGTTGTTGGGGATGCGAGAAGGCGTTGAATGTCTGAGCGGGTATCAAAAGGGCGATCCTAGGAAGGTCGCGATGGCAATTTTAATCAAGGGGCACACCAATGTGAGCAATATTTGGATTGCTAGCAGGTTGCACATGGGGCATGATCGATCGGTAAGTCGATTGGTTAGCCAAGGGAAATCGAACAAGGAAATTCAAAAGCTATGTGCCGAATTGCAGGAAATGTTACCATGCGAGGACTGACCCCTAAGTTGAGGTCGATGGGATGGACGGGGAGAAATCTTCTCGTCGGGGTCTCGGGTGGGGCTGATTCGGTAGCGTTATTTTTTTTGCTGCGGGAGATCGGTTGTTCTTTTCAGGTGTTGCATGTGAATCATTTGCTGCGCGGTGAGGAATCGGAGCGGGATGAGGCATTTGTGCGGGAGCTTTGTGAGAAGTTTGCCGTGCCGATTTCGGTGCGTCGGGTGGATGTGGCGGTGCGTGCGCTAGAAATGCGCGAATCGATGGAGACCTGCGCTCGTGCGGTGCGCTTGGAGTTTTTTGCGGAAGAACAGGAACGACTCGGCGCGGAGGCGGTGGTTTTAGCGCATCATGCCGATGATCAGGTGGAGACGATGTTGTGGAATGCACTGCGTGGGTCGCATGGCTGGAAGGGGATGCAGGCGGAGCAATGCTTGCAGGTAGGAGCGCGCACAGTGACCTTATGGCGACCGTTGTTAGGCGTGCGGTCGGCAGAGCTTAGGGATTACTTGCGCGAAAGGAATCCGTCGTGGTGTGAGGACTCGACAAATAGGCAGGCGATTGCGGTGCGGAATCGATTGCGCCATGAGGCCTTGCCTTTGTTAGCGGAAATTGCCGGCCGCGATGTGGTGCCGATGTTGTTGCCGCAACTGGAGGCGCAGGCGGAGGATGAGCAAGTAGATGATTGGCTATGGGCGCAGGCTGCTGCGGTGGATCCGCAGGGTCGATTGCATGTGCCGCGGTTGCGTGAATTGCCCGAGGGCGTGCAGTTGCTGGTGATTCGACGTTATCTCACGGAAGCGGGAATCTCGTCGTTGTCGCGAGATTTATTGGTGAGCTGTCGTGCGCTCATCGATGATCAGCAAGAGCATCGCGTGAATTTGCCAGGGGGGCGCTTTTTTCAACGCCGCGAGGGGCGCTTGTTTGTGTTAGATTGATGCGCTGACGGAAGAGTTATTGCCTCTACCCCGAAAACTCATGACGATTCACCCATAACGCTGCCTTTTACTCACCCTGCGGTGATTTGAAGGAACTGGGCGTATGCATCGGCCCAAGCGGCGGAATCGGTGGGCGTGTAGGTTTTGAATTCGAAGGAGCGCTTGATCAATTCTCGTGCGGCTTGCATGTCCGGCAGATCACCGGTGGCGATCATTTGCACGGCGATGTTGCCACAGGAAGTCGCTTCGATCGGGCCTGCGATGACCTCGATGCCGAGCGCATCAGCCGTTGCCTGCGCAAGGTGGGCATTCTGGATGCCGCCGCCGCCGACGTGAAGTCGGGCGAACTCGTGACCACTGAGGGCTTTGATTTTGTCGTAGGTGACGCGGTACTTGAGCGCGATGGAATCGGTAGCGATGCGCAGGATTTTTCCTTTGACCATGGGTACTGCCTGGCCGGTGGCGCGGCAGTATTCTTGAATTTTTTCGGGCATATCGCCAGGGGTGGAAAAACTCGGGTGGTCGGGATCGATGAAAGCGGTGAAGGCAGGTGCCTCAATGGCAAGCTCGGCGAGAGCAGCGTAGTCGAGGTCTTCGCCATCGATCGCCCACTGGCGTTTGCATTCCTGAATAAGCCAGAGCCCGGAGATGTTTTTGAGGAAACGCACGCTGCCGGAGTGTCCGAGTTCGTTGCAGAAGCCAGCTTCAAAAGCGGCATCGCTGGTGATGGCATGTGGGGTCTCGAGGCCCATGATCGACCATGTGCCAGAGGACAACCAGAGATTGTCATCACCGGTGAGCGGAATGCCGGCGACAGCGGATGCGGTGTCGTGACTGGCAGAAGCGATGACGGGAATGTTGGCCTTGCCGATGAAATCAGCAACTTCCTCGCGGATCGGTCCGAGGACGGTGCCGGGCTCGACCACGTTGCCAAAAATCTTGCGTGGGAGACCGAGTGCATCGATCACAGGCCAGGCCCAATCATTGGTATGCGGGTCGAAAAGCTGTGAGGTGGATGCGAGTGTGCGTTCGTTCGCCATCACACCTGTGAGCCAATAGGCTAACAGATCGGGGATGAAAAGCAGGCGCTCGGCTTCCAACAGGGCAGGGGAGTTGCGTAGTTTTTCTGCGAGCAGATGAAGGGAGCTGTTGTAGAAATTGGTGCGCAGGCCGGTGTGTTGATAGACTTCCCGTTCGCTCATGCGCTGGTGCATTTCCTCGGCCATGCCCTCGAAGCGCGCATCACGGTATTGGTGAGGCATGCCTAACAGACGGCCGCCTGCATCGAGCAATCCAAAGTCGCAACCCCAGGTGTCAATGCCAATCGAGCAGATGCGATCGCCGTAGGTATGCACCGCTTTGCGCAGACCATCGAGGATGTCGCGGTAGAGTCCGACGATGTTCCAATACGAGCCACCGGGGAGGTCGGTGCCAGGATTGGAAAAGCGGTGGACTTCTTCGAGGTAGAGATGCGAGAGATTTGTCTTAGCGGCGATGATGCGGCCTGAACCTGCACCGAGATCGATCGAGAGATATACTTTTTTTGCCATAGGTAAATGGTGTGAAAGGATGAGCGGGGAGCTTTGCGGGGAGAGAGTTTACGCTGCGTCCTCGCTATTGTCTGATCGACGTTTTTTGATCGTCGGTGGTTTTTCACCGGTGATCGCTTGACGCGTGATGGTGATCATTTCGACGTCATTGCGCGAGGGGATTTCGTACATGATGTCGAGCATGATGCGCTCAAAGATCGAGCGCAGGGCGCGAGCTCCGGTACCACGTTTGATGGCTTCTTCAGCAAAGGCACGAAGGGCATCGCGGGTGACGTTGAGCTTGACGTTGTTGAGCGAGAGTTGCTTGGCGTATTGCTTGCAAAGGGCGTTCTTGGGCTCGGTGAGAATGCTGATGAGCTCGTCCTCCGTGAGTTTGCGCAGAGAGGAAATGACGGGCAGACGGCCAATGAATTCGGGGATCAAACCGAAGTGCAAAAGGTCTTCTGGCACAGTCAGTTCGAGTATGTTTTTGTTAGGATCAAGCCCTTCGATCTCGGTGCCGCTGGCATGGAAACCAAGGGTGTTTTTGCCGAGGCGACGACGAATTTTTTCTTCGAGTCCCACGAAAGCTCCACCGCAGATGAAAAGGATCTTCTCGGTGTTGACCTGGATGTATTCTTGTTGCGGATGCTTGCGGCCGCCTTGAGGTGGCACGTTGCAGATGGTGCCTTCGAGGATTTTCAAAAGCGCCTGCTGGACGCCCTCGCCTGAGACATCGCGAGTGATCGAGACGTTTTCCGTTTTGCGACCGATCTTATCAATCTCATCGACGTAGATGATGCCGCGCTCGGCCTTAGCGACATCGAAGTCTGCGGCTTGGAGCAAGCGCAAGATGATGTTTTCGACGTCTTCGCCCACATAGCCGGCTTCGGTAAGCGTGGTGGCATCAACGATGCAGAAGGGCACATCGAGCGAACGAGCAAGTGTCCGTGCGAGTAGAGTTTTGCCCGAACCTGTCGGCCCGAGCAGCAGCACGTTGGATTTTTCAATTTCGACGCCTTCGTATTCTTTAGCATCAGCACCAGTGGGCTGGTTGAGGCGTTGGTAGTGGTTGTAAACGGCTACCGAGAGGACTTTTTTGGCATGCTCTTGGCCGATGACGTGGAGGTCGAGTTGAGCGCGGATTTCTGCCGGAGTGGGCAAATTTTGGCGTTTGGCTTTGCTGCCTTTTTGTGGATCAGCGGCGCGGATTTCCTTATCGAGAATCGAGACACAGAGATCGACGCATTCGTTGCAAATGTATACGCCGGGGCCAGCGATGAGTTTTTTGACTTCGGAGTGTCCTTTTCCGCAGAATGAACACATGGATAAATTGGAGGAACGTGCCATGAAATAAGATTGCTTGTTCGGCGAGCATAGCCGATCTTATGCTGACGACAAGGTGAAATCTTGGCATGGCAAGAAATTCCTCCAAGCAAGAAAATTTCTTGCATTTTCCTCAAAGAATTTAGCCTTTGAGGACACCCACGAAAGGCAGATTGCGATAGCGACCTTTGTAGTCGAGACCATAGCCGACCACAAATTCATCACCGATCTCAAAGCCGACATAATCCGCCTGCACATCCTCGGCGCGCACTTTATCCTTGGCAAGCAAAACGCCGGTGTGGACGGCGATGCAGCCCTCTTCCATCAATCGGTCAGCTACAGCTTTGAGCGTGCGTCCGGTATCGAGAATATCATCGAGCAAGAGCACATGTCGCCCTTTGACATCCGGCAGCGCATGATCGAGAAATTTCACAGTGCCGCTGCTTTCCATACCGCCGTGGTAGCTAGCGACGTTGAGGCATTCTATATCCAAGGGGCGAGGAATGCGGCGCAACAAATCGGCAGCGAAAACAAAGGCTCCTTTGAGCAACACAATCGCAACGATCGGTCCAGGCGGGAACTCTCGATCGATTTCCTCGGCCATCGCATCGAGACGTTTTTCGATGACTTTTTCGTCGATGAGCACACGCTCAACGTCTTCACGGAGTCCGATTTCTGGCTTCATTCGCGTTCGATGCGGAAAACGGTTTCACCGGGGCGATACCACGGCAAACGATCCCGCGCTTGTATTTCGAGATAAGTCGGATCATTTTTCAAAGAATCGAGCGTGATCTCAATGTTTTCAAGGAATTCTTTGGATTGTGCCTCGCGTTCGAGGGTGTTGGCAAGTTGTTGCTGGAGCGTCAAGAGTTGCTTCTTTTGAGGCAAGTAGCTGACGAAAAATCCTACTGCTAAGCAAAGCAAAATCACCGCAAATAGTGCACGGTTCGTGGCTTGAATTACGCGTGTATGCGCTTTCAAACGACGGACGTTTTTCCGTGTGTTGACGATTTTTCGAGCCATCTCTGCAGGCGCATAATACAGTAAAGAAGCAATGTTGCCAATAAAGAACTAAGAAAATTGACATTTGCTCGATCATTTAGCGAAAATGATTGCTGCAAGGGGGTGTTTTTTGGTAGTTTCGTGCTGTGAGAAGATCCTGGAATTGGCGCGTGATCAGCAAAGGTTTCGCAGCATTTCTCGTTATGGTGTTTGCCTTAGCGACATGCCAAAGTCGTTTCATTTATTTCCCTCGCCCTTATGAATCCACACACGTGCAGCGCTGGCAGAAGTTGACCCAAGGAGAAGTACTGGCCTATGAGACATCAGCTGGCAAGCAACAGGCTTACTTGTTTCAGCCGATTTCTAGCAGCAAACCTGAGCATTTGTGGCTTGTCTGTGCCGGAAATGCTAGCGTCGTCACGGATTGGACTGTTTTCCTCAATCATGGTCCGCCACGAGAGGATGCTTATCTTTTGATCGATTACCCAGGCTATGGAGCAAATGATGGTTCGCCGAGCCCGATCAAGATTCGTGAGTCGATTGCGAAGGCACTGCTGTTGGCAAGGAATCGACTCGGCTGGAATGAGAAAACGTTGAGCGAGCGTGGTAGGTTTTTTGGTCATAGTTTGGGTGCGGCGAGCGTACTCATTGGCGCGGATGATGCAGGGATTTCACGGGGCGTAATGCTGGCACCCTTCACCAGCACCATGGAGATGACGAAGGAAGTTTTGGGCGTGAATCTTGGGTTTATCTTGTGGCATCGCTTTGATAATATCGCAAGGCTTGAGAACATCACAGGTGACTCAGCCGCAAAGGTGGAAATTTTTCATGGTATGGCCGATCCGGTCATTCCGTATCGTATGTCTGAGAGCTTACGGAAAATCGCTCCCGATCGTATTTCTCTTCACCTGGTTCCTCGGGGTGGGCACAATGATTTGCAGGAAATGAACCGGAGGGAAATCATTGAGGCCATGCATCGTGTGCGTGAACCTTAGTCTCATCAAATCATGCAGGATCATCCGCAAAACATTCTGGTTACAGGAGGTGCAGGCTTCATTGGCTCATCGCTGATTCGTTATTTGTTGGAAAAAACAACAGCTTTGGTGATCAATCTGGATGCTCTCACTTATGCGGGGAATCTTGCATCATTGGCAGACATCGAGACTCATCCGAGCTATCGATTTGTGCATGGCGATATCAACGACGCGTCTCTTCTCGCAGATATTCTCGCAAAGCATCGTCCCAGCTTGATTATGCATCTTGCTGCCGAATCACACGTCGATCGATCGATCTCAGGCGCGGCGGAATTCATTCGCACCAATGTCTGCGGCACCTATGTTTTGTTAGATGAATGCTTGCGTTTTTATCGTGCTCTCACAGTCTCGGAGAAAGAGCAGTTCCGCTTCGTTCACATTTCAACGGATGAAGTGCACGGCTCGTTAGAAAGGGAAGATGCTCCTTTTTCCGAAAGCACGCGCTATGCTCCGCGTTCGCCCTACTCCGCCACCAAGGCCGCCTCAGATCATCTTGTACGTGCTTGGTACTACACCTACGGGCTACCTATCATCGTCAGCAATTGCTCGAACAATTACGGCCCACGGCATTACCCAGAAAAACTCATCCCACTGGCGCTCATGAAAATGCTCCATGGTGAAAACATTCCACTTTATGGAAATGGGACACAGATTCGGGATTGGCTTCACGTCGATGACCATTGCGCGGCCCTCTGGGAAATCGCTTGCCGCGGTCGCATCGGCGAAAGTTACATCATCGGTAGTGGCCGCGAGATCTGCAATCGCGATCTGCTCCAGCTACTCTGCTCGATCATGGATGAACTGGCCCCTCGCGCCGATGCCGCATGTCACCAGGAGTCGATCGTATCCGTGACGGATCGCCCGGGCCACGATGCTCGCTACGCGATCGATGCCACCAAGCTTCGTTCCGATCTCGCGTGGCAGCCTAACATTCCGCTAGAAGAAGGCCTGCGCACGACCGTTCGCTGGTATCTCGATCACCGCGCTTGGTGGCAACCATTGTGGGAAAATCAAGTCGCGCGCGCTCTGTGACATTTTCGTCACGGAGCATGTCTCATCATTGTTGCCGACCTATGCAGGATGAAATGCGCCGTAGGCAAGCACTATGCGAATCGACATCATTACCGACACTTTCGCCCCGGACATCAATGGCGTAGCTATGACCCTAGGCCAACTCAGCAAAGGGCTGTCCCAGCGCGGTCACAGTGTGAAAGTCCTCTGCTCCGGTGTGAAGTCATCGACGGGTGAAAACATCCGCGCCATGCGGCTACCCGGCTACAAAGAGGTTCGCATAGGCCTGCCCAGCCCCTTTGTGTTGCGCAAACGCTGGATCAAAAAACAACCAGACGTGATCTATGTTGCCACAGAAAGTCCGATGGGCGTATCCGCGGTTAGCGTTGCCAAAGCACTCGGTATTCCGGTCACCACGGGTTTTCACACCAATTTCCATCAATACATGGAGCAATACAATCTGCGCAGCCTGCAAAATGTTGCCACCAGCTATTTGCGCAATGTCCACAGCAAGGCCTTCACCACTTTTGCGCCAAGCCAAGAAGTGGTCGATTGGCTCAAGTCGGAAGGCATCGCTCACGCAAAATTGTTAGGACGCGGTGTCGATACCGAATTTTTTTCTCCAGCACATCGCGATGATGAACTGCGCTCCTCATGGGGTGCCGATGCCCAAGATCCGGTGTTCTTGATCGTCGGTCGCATGGCTGCCGAAAAAAACCTTCCGCTGGCACTCACTGCGATGGAAAAAATTTCTCACCTCCACCCACGTGCTCGTTTCGTAGTCGTCGGCGATGGCCCCCTTCGCTCCGAGTGGCAACGCCACGATTGGATCCATCTCGCGGGTGTCCAGCGCGGCGATGATCTTGCTCGACACTACGCTTCTGCTGACGTGCTACTATTTCCGAGCGAGACCGAAACCTTTGGCAACGTCGTTCTTGAGGGTATGGCCAGCGGATTGGTAGTTGTTGCCTACGATTACGCAGCAGCTGCGCACCACATCATCCATGGCGAAAATGGGCTCAAGGCCCCCAAAGGCGATGCTGAGGCGTGGACTGCGTGCGCCATGCAAGCGATTGAAGTTGCAGCCCAACTTTCTCTTCGCGAGGCCGCGCGTGATGCGACTAATGGCGTTTCTTGGTCAGGCATTGTCCGCGAATTCGAGTCGGCTCTTGCCGATGCCGCTCGCCACCGCAAGCCCTTTCTCGATGAGCAAGGCATGAAGCGCAAACCCGAAAAACTTCCCTTTCGCACGGTTTTCATGTCCGATATTCACCTTGGCACGCTCGAGAGCAAAGCCGATGAAGTGGTGAGTTTCCTCAATCATCTCCGCTGCGAAAAACTTGTGCTCAATGGGGACATTATCGATGGTTGGGCGCTGCGTCGTGGAAGCCGTTGGCAAAATCGCCACAGCCGCGTGATCCGCACGGTGCTGAAAAAAATGGAAAAAGAAAACACCGAGGTTATTTACTTGCGCGGCAATCACGACGACATCCTCGAACGATTTCTCCCACTTACTTTCGGAGCGATCCGCATTGTAAAAGAGCACCTCCACAACACATTGGATGGGAAAAAATACCTCGTCATCCACGGCGATGGTTTCGATAGCGTCGCCACCAATCACCGCTGGCTTGCCATGCTTGGTGCCTTCGGCTATGACTCATTGCTCGCCATCAATCGCGTTTACAACAAATGGCGATCGATCCGTGGAAAAGAGTATTTCTCCATCAGCAAAGCCATCAAAGGCAAGGTCAAGTCTGCGGTTACCTTCGTCGATCGCTACGAAGAGCAGTTGCAAAAACTCGCTCATCATCGCGAATGTGACGGTATCATCTGCGGACACATTCATACCCCGGCCGATAAAACTATCGGTGATGTGCATTACCTCAATTCCGGTGATTGGGTCGAAAGCCTCACCGCCATCGTCGAGCACCACGATGGCCGCCTAGAGCTGATCACCTATCCCGAATTCATGAAGCGGGTTGCCGAGAATATGACTAGCTTAGACGATTGAGCAGCTGGGCGAGATTCAGAAAATCAGACGATTTGTCTTTCCCGCTCCGCTTTTCTCGAACAAGCTATGTCTATGCGCGCGCTCATTTTCGGTCTCGTTACCACACTTTTGGCCCAAGCTCAAATCCCCGGCATTCCCGCTGTGCCAGGGTTGAGCTCAGAGCCTAAAAATCCCGATGCCTCTACCTACGCGCTCCTAAGCGAGGTGAAATCGATCGCTCCCGGGCAAAAATTTTCCGTCGCTCTTGCCCTCACGCACCAAGAAGGTTGGCACTCTTACTACAAAAATCCTGGCGGCATCGAGGATAGCCCGAGCATCACCTGGAAATTGCCCGCAGGATTCCAAGCAGGTGAGATGCAGTGGCCTACGCCTCACGTCGCCGATCCTGCGTTTCAGATGGATGAAGCGAATCCTGAAAAAGCCTACACCTACTCGAACAGCGATGGCTTTTTCATCACCGAGATCACCGCGCCTGCCGATCTCAAAGTGGGCAGCACAGTAACTATAATCGCCGTTGCCAAGTGGCAGATATGCAAAGAATCATGCGTTAACGAAAAGGCTGTTATCTCGTTAGAATTGCCCGTAGCGGCGGCTGCTGAAATCGACCCCACCCATCAAGACGCGTTTACGAAAGGACGAGCCGATCAGCCCAAAGCCTCGGATCTCACTTTTGAAATCCATAAGTCCTCCGGCTCACTGCAATTGCTCATCAGCGGTGCGCAAGCAATGACCAATACTCATTTCATCTCAGATCATAAAATGATCATGCCAAGCGCTAACATGAACGCACGTGCCGAAGGCGATGTCTTTCTCATCGATCTCAAAACACGCAAAGAATTGTTCAGTGGCGAGACCATTCAGCCTAGCGAAAACCTTTCGGGCATTCTCACATTTTCGGATTCTAGTGGTAAACGCTCGGTGCGCGTGCCATCCACAGCCATCGTCAAAGCACCCGCACCACCACTTGCTTTCGCAAAATTTCTTCCTGTTTTGTTAGGGATGTTTTTCGGCGGCTTGATTCTCAATTTGATGCCATGCGTGTTTCCGGTGATTGGCATCAAGATCCTCGGCTTCGTGCAGCAGGCAGGTCAAGATAAGAAAAAAATCATTCTTCACGGCGTGTTGTTCACACTCGGTGTGCTTGTGAGTTTCTGGATTCTCAGCGGCATTCTTTTCGCGGCGCGCCAAGCAGCAGGAGGCGAGGAATTCGGTTGGGGCTATCAATTGCAAAACAAATGGGTCGTGCTCGGCCTCATGATGCTGATGTTCATCATGGCCTTGAATCTTTTCGGTGTGTTCGAAATCGGAACTTCAGCCACCAGCGTCGGTGGCAATTTGCAAAACAAACAAGGTCTCAGCGGTAGTTTCTTCTCAGGCTTCCTTGCCACCATGGTTGCCACTCCATGCTCGGGTCCATTTCTGGGGGCCGCCATCGGTGCAGCCATCGTATTGCCGCCGGTGCAGTTTTTTACTGCCTTCACGGTCATGGCGCTCGGGCTCTCGGTGCCATATCTGCTGATGTCGATCTTCCCGAAGTTGGTCGATTACTTGCCGCGCCCCGGCGCCTGGATGGAAACGTTCAAGCAAGGAATGTCGTTTTTGCTTTTTGCCACAACAGGTTACTTGCTTTGGATTTATGCTGGCATCATCGACTTGGATCATGCGCTTAAGCCGATTCTCGGGCTCTCGATTGTTGCGCTCGCCTGTTGGATTTATGGACGATGGACGGGTTACGCCAAGCCGAAGAAAACCCGCCTGATCGCCTCAGTTCTCGCCCTTGCGCTTCTAGTTTTTGGCATTTTCTTCTCGGGCCACATCAAGCAAGGCGTTACTTGGGAAACATGGTCAGAAGAACGTGTTGAGGAATTGTTAGAAGAAGATACTCCAGTTTTCGTGGACTTCACTGCTAAGTGGTGTGCGTTGTGCCAAGTGAACAAAGGCAATGCCTATAGCGACGAGGTGGTGCAGTTGATGAAGGAGCGCGGCATTGTTGCATTGAAAGCTGATAAAACCAAAGCAGATCCGAAGATCGAAGCAGCTCTCGATGAACTCGGGCGCACTGCCATTCCTGTCAACGTGCTCTATGTTCCCGGCAAGGATTTGATCATTACGCCCGAAGTTCTCACCAGTGATTACTTGCTCAAACTTTTCCGAGAAAACACTGAGGAGAGTAAAGTAGAAAAGTAACAACTGAGTGGTTGTAGCTTTTTTCTCACAGAATATCAGAATTTTGTTTGGATGAATTGGTCATTCTCAAAATGAAATTCTGAAAATTCTGTCAAAACCTTCCCCAATGTCTCATGGACTGACTTTACTCGACAGTTCACTTGTTGATTTTTCCATGGAAGATTATCCGATAGCACACCGTAATCAACCGATGATGAAACGTTCACTACTTTTTCTTGCTCCTCTCCTGATCGCAAATCTTCTTCACGGCCAAGCGACTCCTCTTTTTGATGGCAAGTCGATGTCGGGTTGGTATGTATTTCTCAAAGACGGTGGAAAAAATCCCGCCAATCAGACCGAAGTCAGCATTAGTGATTCCAGCTTTCATTTTGCTGGCAAATCAATCGGCTATTTATCCACCGAAAAAGAATACGGCGACTACAAATTGACCCTCAGTTATCGTTGGGCCGATACCACAAAGTCCGACACGAAGCGCAATTCGGGATTGATCTATCACGCCATCGGCGAGGATCGCATGTGGTGCAATGGCATGGAATTTCAGATGCAACAAGACGACGCAGGCGATCTCTGGTTGATCCCCGGCACCGCAGCGAACGCTCGTATCAATGTCGATGCCAAAGAAATTGGCGGCACGCAACGTGGCGAGCGTGTGCTCAAGCGCGAGGCAAACGAAAAGCCGTTAGGCGAATGGAACACCTTGGTGCTCATCTGCAAGGGCAACACGTTCGAGCATTGGGTCAACGGCAAAAAAGTTCTCTACGGGACGGTCGTGGATCGCGAAAAAGGACGCATCCAGTTTCAAGCCGAGGGCCATGAAGTTTGGATCAAGGACATCAACATCGAAGACCTTGCGAGCGCTAAATAATTTGTGTCGCTGAGCGAAGAAATCAATTTTTTGTTCTGTGTGTGCTACCCTTTGAGCACCAGACCTGGCCACCTGCGATCATGGCCAGCATGAGCAATAGATGACTGTTTTTTCGAGTTCATCAAAACTGAATCCGACTGAGGATTTCGATGATGACGACCAAGAGTCCGATGATCGTCAACCACCACGCCCACTTGGCATTCGTATCAATGATATTTGCACAACGACGGAGTTCTTGAATTCACTAGGCTGTGACTCAAAAAGTAAATCTTCATAAAAAACATCCCCGCCTGTGGTGGGGCGGGGATGAGTGTTTGATATTACTAAGCGTTATGAATAGCGCTGTTCGGATCAATAGCGATAGTGATCTGCTTTGAAGGGGCCTTCGGCGGAGACGCCAATGTAGTCGGCTTGATCGGGGGTCAGCTTGGTGAGCTTGGCGCCGATTTTTGCAAGGTGCAGGCGGGCTACTTCTTCGTCGAGGTGTTTCGGCAACACGGTGACTTGGCCAGGCTTGTAGCTGTCTTTGTTTTTCCAAAGATCAATTTGTGCCAGCGTTTGGTTGGTGAAGCTGTTGCTCATCACGAACGATGGGTGACCTGTGGCGCAACCGAGGTTGACGAGACGACCTTCGGCAAGCATGTAAATGCAGTTGCCTGCGGGGAAGGTGTAGCGATCAACTTGTGGCTTGATGTTCAGCTTGGCAACGCCGGGGGCGGTGTCGAGCTTGTCGATCTGGATCTCGTTGTCGAAGTGGCCGATGTTACAAACGATGGCTTGGTCCTTCATTTTTTCCATGTGCTCGAGACGGATGATGTCTTTGTTGCCGGTGGTGGTAACGTAGATATCGCCCCAGCCAAGGGTGTCCTCGACGGTGAGAACGCGGAAGCCTTCCATGGCGGCTTGCAGAGCACAAATCGGATCGACTTCGGTGACGACAACTTGCGCACCTTGGCCACGAAGGGCTTGGGCGCAGCCTTTGCCGACATCGCCGTAGCCGCAAACGACTCCGACTTTGCCGGAGATCATGACGTCAGTGGCACGCTTGATGCCATCGACCAAGGACTCGCGGCAACCGTAGAGGTTATCGAACTTCGATTTGGTGACGGAGTCATTGACGTTGATGGCGGGAACCAGCAAGGTGCCGGCTTTGGCCATTTGATAAAGACGATGCACGCCAGTGGTGGTTTCTTCGGAAACACCTTTCCACTCTTTGACGATTTCGTGGAAGATGCCTGGTTGATCGGCGTGGATGGTTTTGAGCAGGTCTTTGATGACTTGCTCCTCGTGGCTGCCCGAAGGGGTGGTGATCCAGTCGGAACCATTTTCGAGTTCGTAGCCTTTGTGGATCAGCAAGGTCGCATCGCCACCGTCATCGACGATCAGCTGAGGACCAAGGCCTTGAGGATTGACGAGGGCTTTCCAAGTGCACCACCAATATTCTTCCAGGGTCTCACCTTTCCAGGCGTAGACAGGAATGCTGCGTGCGGCAATGGCAGCAGCAGCGTGATCCTGTGTGGAGAAAATATTGCAGCTCACCCAGCGCACTTCCGCGCCGAGGTCGACAAGGGTTTCGATGAGCACAGCGGTCTGGATCGTCATGTGCAGAGAGCCCATGATGCGGACGCCTTGCAATGGTTTTTCCGTGCCGTATTTTTCGCGGGTTGCCATCAGGCCGGGCATTTCGTGCTCGGCGATGTCGATTTCTTTTCTTCCGAAGTCGGCTAGGCCGATGTCGCGTACTTTGTAGTCGGTCATATTGTATTTGTGTTAAAGTTTGATTGGATCAGTCGGATTTGACTGATCAGTTGAATCGGTCAGATCATTTGATGGCTTTGATGAGAGCCTCTACTTTATCTGTGCGCTCCCATGTGAGGTCGCTGTCGGTTTTGCCGAAGTGACCGTAGTTGGTGGACTTGGAGTAGATGGGGCGGAGCAGGTCGAGTTGCTTGATGATGTCGGCAGGCTTGAAGGAGAAAACTTTCAGCACGGCGGCGAGGATCGCGGCATCGGAGTGATTGCCGGTACCGAAGGTATCGATGTGCACGCTGACGGGAAGCGGGTGACCAATGGCGTAGGCAAATTGGATTTCGCACTTATCGGCGAGGCCTGCGGCGACGACGTTTTTCGCAACCCAGCGGCCCATGTATGCGGCGGAGCGGTCGACTTTCGATGGGTCCTTTCCGGAGAAAGCTCCACCACCGTGGCGGCCCATGCCACCGTAGGTATCGACGATGATTTTGCGACCAGTAAGACCACTGTCACCCTGTGGGCCGCCAATGACGAACTTGCCGGTGGGATTGATCAAATATTCTGTCTTCTTGGTCAGCATCTTCTTCGGCAACACACGCTTGATGAGCTCGATGCAGAATTTTTCGATTTCGGGATGCTCGACAGATGCAGCATGCTGGGTGGAGATCACGACATTGACGATACGAGTGGGCTTGCCGTTGACGTATTCCACGGAAACTTGGCTCTTGGCATCGGGGCGCAGCCATTTGGCCAACTTGCCAGCTTTGCGAACTTTGGTCAACTCACGACCTAACAAGTGAGCATACATCACCGGAGCAGGCATCAGCTCTTTGGTCTCGTTTGAAGCATAGCCGAACATGATGCCTTGGTCGCCAGCGCCTTGCTCGGCGTGTTTTTTGCCCCTAGCTTTTTTGGCATCCACTCCTTGAGCGATGTCGGGTGATTGACCCGTGAGGTAGTTGTTGATGAACAATGTATCAGCATGGAAAATGTCATCGTTGTTGGTGTAACCGATGCCGCGGACGGCGTCGCGTATGACTTTTTCATAGTCCACCTTGGCATTCGTGGTGATCTCACCGCCGACGACGACGATGTTTGATTTCACAAAGGTCTCACAGGCCACACGGCTGGTCTTGTCTTGCGCAAGGCAAGCATCGAGGATGGCATCAGAAATGGTATCTGCTACTTTGTCTGGATGACCTTCGCCTACCGACTCGGAGGAAAAAATGTATGTGCTCATAATTTTGTTATTTTCGTATCGTCAAATCGCGATGCGTTGATACAATCATTCCGAAGATGAAACTGTCAACTCTGAAATGTCTGAAACTCTTGGCCGATCCGACGCGCTTGCGGATTTTGTTGCTGTTGCAAGTTCATTCCCTTTCTGTAGCGGAGTTGCAGGAGATTCTCGGTATGGGCCAGAGTCGCATCTCCACACAGCTCTCGTTGTTAAAACAAGAAGGTTTGGTTACCGATCAGCGTTCGGGTAAAAACAACATTTACCATTCCCAGTTGCCCGAGGAACTCGCGGCGATTGCTGAGCAAGCGGGCGACGAGCTCCCCGAGTGCTCCAAAGACCAAGCAGCGCTGCGGCATCTCACACGCAAGCGCAAGGACAAAGCGCGGGCGTATTTCGATGAGCTAGCGGGGAAATTCGGCAAAAATTATGTACCGGGGCGATCGTGGAAAGCTCTCGCCGAGGCCTTGCTCAAGGTGATGAACTACAACGTCGTCGCCGACCTCGGTGCTGGCGAAGGAACCCTCTCGCAACTCCTTGCTCAGCGCGCCAAGCAAGTCATCGCCGTAGATATTTCGCCGAAAATGGTCGAGTTTGGACAAGCGCTAGCTGTGCAGCACGATCTGCCGAATCTGGAATTCCGCCTCGGTGAAATCGAAGCCGTGCCGATAGCCGATGGCACTGTCGATCTCGCGATTTTAAGCCAAGCGCTGCACCACGCCGAGGAGCCGCTCAAGGCCCTGAGCGAAGCGAAGCGGATCTTGAAAAAAGGTGGGCGCTTGCTGATCCTCGATCTCGCCAAACATTCCTTTACCAAAGCGCACGAACTTTACTCCGATCGCTGGCTCGGCTTTCCCGAAGGAGAGCTGGCAGAAATGATCGAGAGTGTAGGATTTCAGAACGTCGAGACCGCCATCGTTGATCGCGAGACCAAGCCGCCGAAATTGCAGACGCTGGTGGCGACGGCAGAGAAGCGTTAGACGATCTAAATAGGTGAGACGCTCGTTTGCCGAGACACGCAAGATGCTCGTCCTTCTTCCATTTCCTCGGCGATGTTTTTTTTCTCATCGATCACCGTGTGGCCCGAGATCATAGTGGTCGTATTTCCCATTACGGCGGCAAGAATCTGATTAAAGTAGGCTGAAGGGCGCTCTGGGTGCGTTGCCGCGAGTCCTCGACCCTTGTAGATCCGGAAAAAATCATGCCGCTGAAAAATGAGTGGACCAGTTGCCAGCACAACGTTTTTACGGTTTCGGCGTGCATGTGACGGCGTTATAATAGCGATTTTTTGCAATTCAATCAAACATCTTGATCTTGCCTCTTGCATAATCCGAATTTTTTGCGCAGAAACAATGCACGCGCTAGCACTTTATGAAGCCTCACGAAATTTACAAAGCCGTTGACCCTGCATTGATCACTCAAATGCTGGATTGGTTCCGTTCCAACGATAAAAATGTGTATAAGCACACCCTCGCGACTCTGGCTAATGCCCGGAAGCTGCGTCCTGTGTTCGTCACGAAGAAATCCATGGCCGAGCAATACAAGTGGATCATGCATACTCTGCAACTCCGCGCCTCTGACACCCTCGGCGAGCACTTGTTGCAAGCCTGGTTCATGGCTGGCCACCAGGCGATGCTTGGCATCTTCTGCGATGCGCTCGGCATCTTGCACGATGGCAAAGGCTCGATCCACGGCGATCTGCCCAAAGTTCTCGACGATACTCGCCTCGACGCCGGCGTGGAGAAACTGCTCGCCGACAATGATCCGAAAATCGTCGCGCTGTATCTTCACGTTTTCAACATGCAACAAGAAGGCGGCTGGGAAAACCTCTCGCAACGTCTTGCCTCGAACGAAAAATTGGCATTGGCGTAAGCAGAAGCTGATTGGTCTCCGATCGATTAACAAAAAAGCCACCCGCGTGGGTGGTTTTTTTTATTCCAGCGAATCACTGCAACTTCGATTCCAATTCCGGATTGGGCGGGGAGCCGTATTCGAGTGCTTTGGCGTAGGTCTCACGCGCCAGTTTGATTTCACCCTTGCGTTGATGTAGCAGCGCGAGGTTGTGATAGACATCGGCGTTTTCAGGGTTTAGCTCGATGGCTTTTTCATAGCTAAGCTGTGCCTCGGCGAATTGATTGGCGCGAAACAGCGTGTTGCCGAGCAAAGTGTAGCTGCGGTAGTCTTTAGAATCAATCTCAAGGGCGCGGCGCACGGATTGTTCTGCCTCAGGCATATCGCCGGATTTGTAGAGTGCTAAGCCTAGCAAGCGGTGCGAGTTCGAGCGGGTCTCGTCATTTTCCACGGCATTGCGCAAGGTCAGAGCGGCAGCAGAATAGTCTTCGAGGCGTAATTGCACGATGCCGAGCTTGGTCATGGTAGGAATGTGTCCAGGGTGCACATCTTCGAGGATGAATTCGAGCACTTCACGGGAGGCGCTGAGTCGATTGGCTCCAAAGGCCCGCACCGCCGACTTGGTGAAATTTTCGATCTGCTCGCGCATCTCGTAGTTTGCTGCCTGCACGCTGTCCTTGCTGCCGGCGTAGGGCGAGAAAATTTCACCATCGATGCGTTGTGTGTCGACGATTTTTTGTTCCTCGGGGGTGAGCGAAATTTTCTCATCGGTGAGCAAAGCGATGGCTTCATCGTAGTTCGCATCACCCGTGTTTTTGTTCTTGGCGGCATCGAGTAAGACCTGAGCTTTTTTCTTGCGCAGTTCTTGTTGGCGGAGTTGGCGTTTGATGATTTCGCGCAGGGCTTCCGCCTCTTGCCTGTTGACGGTGTTTTCGCCCTGTCCGAGAGATTTTTCGTTGCTGAGAAGTTCTTTCTCCAAATCATTCATGCGCTGGTCTTGCGCGGATTTTTCTTTTTGCAGTGAGAGGATTTTTGACTTGGTGATGGCGAGGTCGCGCAGGGCCTCGAGCAAGCTGTCATTGTTCTCGTTGGCGTTTTGATTGAGTAGCTCGACGCGTTCTTTCGATTCACGGAGTTCCTTGGCGAGCCCCATGTTTTGCTCGATGAGTTGTTGCACACGCCCGCTTTCGCTCAGCTTGAGCAGGGCGGCCATGTGATCGCGTTCGCGGAGGAGATCATCGCGCTCGGTGCGTAATTCTTGGAAGGCGTCTTTGCTTTCTTGCAATTCCTTTTGCAGTGATGAAATACGATTATTGGCAGTGGCGATCTGGCTATCCTTTTGCTTGATGGTAGCTTCGAGGGCCTGAAGTTGCTTGAGCTGCGCGCCGGTGACTTGATTCGATTTTTCACGTTCCAGTTTCATGTTGCGCTGAAGATCGGCGAGCTGTTGGCGTGCCGCTTGGAAGTCGGCGGTGAGCGTGTTCATTTTCGCCTGAGACTTGAGGGCCTCTTCACGACTTTGGGAAAGCGCCATGCCCATGGCTTGACGCTCTTGTTCTAATGAGCGAATGCGCAGATTGAGGCTGTCCATTTCCGTTTGCACGGGAGCGGTAGATAACTTCGCGCGCAGCGCTTCAAGATCAGCTGTGGTTTGGCGTAAGCGAGCGTTGAGATCGTCGCGCTGCTTGGCGAGATCACTAGCGCGTGCGGCCTCGCGTGAGCTTTCGTTGGCGGGCGAGGCTAGGGCGGTGCGAAGACGCTTGACTTCGTTTTCGAGCTCGGTGACGCGGGCGTTTTCGATTTCGAGGCTTGGCGCTTTCGGATTAAATGGCATCCGTGAAAGGTTGCGGGTATCGCCGCCACTTTCGATAATTTCGGCAACGGCAATGTCGTCTTTTTTTTGCTGTGCTTGGGCGAGTGGTAGGACTTTGTTGATTTGACCTTTAGTGACACCGAGTCGATCACCGACCATTTCTTTTTTCCACTCCGGGTGAAATCGGTGGATGGTTTCAAAAAATTTCTCAGCGCTGCGAAGTTTTTCCAAGGCCTCTGCATGGCGACCTTGTTTGCTGAGGGTTTCAGCCTCGCGGGTGAATAACCACGCTTGGTAATAAACATCGGAGGGGTCGAAGTTAGGCTGAGCAGGGGCGGCTGGTTGTTGAGCCCAAGCATGGTGAGGGAACAAGCTTCCCGAGAAAGCAAGAGTCATCGTCATCCAACCAATGATCCGAAAGTTGCGCATGGCGGGAGAATAGCGTGGATTTTGCGGGAGGGAAGCAAAGATTTTCATGGAGCGGAAGTCGGTGGGGCAATACAAAAAAGTTATTATCAGAGCTTGAGAGCCGCAGGCTCCTTGGACTGCGGCAGCCTGCTGCCGCTTTCCGTCGAGCAGCCTGCTGCGGAGACACATATTGAAAGTGCGTGCCTGAAATTTAGGGCCCAGCCTCACGCGTCGTGTGCCAAACAGCAGGCTATTTGGGCAAAAGCGGCAGCAGGCTGTTTGGGCAAAAGCGGCAGCAGGCTGCCGCAGTCCATGGGGGGCTGCGACCCAGAATGCGGCATGTTCGGGTAAATGACTTGATTTGGGAGCAATCGACTGCTAGCCTGATTCGTGAGCGATAATACAGAAAATTGCGGATGTTTTGCCGCACGAATCGATAAAAAGCAAATCGAGGATGGGAGTGAGTTTGCGCCCAAGTTTGACGAGAACGGACTCATCGCGGCGATGGCCCTTGATGCTCACACACGTGAGCCACTCATGCTGGCGTGGATGAATCGCGAGTCACTGCGCATGACCTTGGAAAAAGGCGAAGCGGTCTATTGGTCGCGCTCGCGCAGGGAAATTTGGCACAAAGGAGCAACCTCGGGGCAAATCCAGAAAATCATCGAAATGCGCACTGATTGTGATCAGGATGCTTTAGTTTTACTTGTCGAGCAAGCAGGTGGCGGTGCTTGTCATACGGGACGGAACTCGTGTTTTTATCGCGCAGTGACTCCCGGAGCACCCGCAGCCTTGCATTTTTTAGAGGGAAATCGCTGACTTTTCAAAAAAAAGTGCACCAAGTGAAATTCGCAGTTGCCATCTTGTGAAAAAAACTCTAGCTTGCGCGCCCCTTTCCCGGGTCAATCTGAAACCGGACATGCAACGACTCAACCATATCTCCTACACTAGACCATGAACATTATCGAAAAAATTGAAACTGAGCAGCTGAAATCGGACGTAGCCGACTTCAACGTAGGAGACACCGTCAAAGTGCATTGCCGCGTTGTGGAAGGCGGCAAAGAGCGTGTGCAGATCTTCGCTGGCATCGTCATCGGCCGCAAGGGCCACGGTTTGAACTCCTCGTTCACTGTTCGTAAAATTTCCTACGGCGAGGGTGTAGAGCGTATTTTCCCGGTCCACACACCACGTATCGCTAAAATCGAAGTTTCCCATCGTGGCAAAGTTCGTCGCGCCAAGCTCAACTACCTGCGTCAACGCGTTGGTAAGCGTGCTACCTTGGTGAAATCCGCTGATGCGTAATCTCGTCCGCGGCTAACGCTACTCTTCATGATAAAGACACGGTCTCGGCCGTGTCTTTTTTTGTGGATCTGAGCATTCAACTTGCGAATCCACCCTTTCCTGTTTACGATCGGGCCGTGCGCGTTCATTATCTCATCGCAGTCATTTTATGCGTGATCACCATTTCCGTCGTTTGGTGGAATGGGGTAAAACGCAAAGATTTTTTGACGCCGCCTCCTGATCAGCGCCTCGTCGAGGTGCATCATTCCACGGCCATAGATCTGGAAGCTACTGATGGGATTGCCCAAGATTTGCCTGCTAAAGCAATCTTGGTCAAACCGACAAAATTGACGCTGCCTGATTCTGCACAGGAGTCGAATCCGCAGGTAAAAGAGGATGAACTGGTCGTACTCGGAGATTTGACGGTATCGCCCGGTCTTGATTGCTACGCCGATCTGGCCGAAAAAGGTTCGGATTTTCTCGTAGCGATGGCCACAGAATTGGAAACCAAGGGCGAACTGCAACGCGCCTTGTTAGCCTGGGAACGGGTGCTTGATGCCGTCAAGCCTGTGCCTGAGCAGTATGAACTTGCCTCGAAAGCTATTCTGCGACTCTCACCACAATTGCCGCTATGGAATGTCGATCCCTCGACAGTGTTTGTCGTCCGGCTTCAGGTAGGCTGTGATGGTGAGACGGCTGAGCTGCTAGAGCCTGTTTTGATTGAATTATGCACTCTGCTTAACACCGGCACCTCTGGCATTGTCGAGATCAAACCTAAGGTCAACATTGGCCCACGCCCCTCCGAAGATGCGCCCAAATTACGCATCGCTCTTTGGTTCAGCGGTCGCGACGAAAAATCGACGCAATCGAAAACCGTCACGATCCCCTCCGATCACACCGATCCCACAGTTCTGCGCAATCTAGTATTGACCAGCGCCTATAAATTGATCCGCGAAGATGTGAGTTCCCACACGGAATTCCAGGCCCCAATTGCACACCAAGAACCCCAAGATCCGCTACCACTTTTCCAGTCATCTGTCTCCCGTCTGCTCTGGCAAGAGTTCGCGCGTCGATTGAATACCCCTGCGCCGTAAAAAAAATCTAAGATTTCCAACTTCTGTAACGTAACTCTTCTAGTTCCTTCTCTCTTTTATGCGCTTTGTGGCCTACATTTTCCCGATATTTTGCTCGATTCTGTTCGCTGCTGAATCTGATCTAGCAAAGCATGAGCCTGCGCCTGAAAATACGGTAGCTGTTCAGCCTGAGGAAAAAGCTGAAGAAAAACCCGCAGCCAGGCCGGAGGCTTCGGTGAAAAAGCTTGCCGATGGCACCATGCAGATTGGTGATATTATCTTTGATCCCAAGACCCGACAAGTCCGAGTGCCTTGCACCGTGAACATGAATGAGGGCTTGCTGGAATTTGCCGTTGTTCACGAAAATGGTAAAATTCACGAATCCCTTTTGATCACCAAAGCCAGCGCACTGCACATCAACATCGCCATGAAGCTACTTCGTTACGTCGCATCGGAGGAGCTTTATGCGATCGAAAAAGAACGTGGAGTTTTGTCCGATCAATTTCCCGAAGTGGAAGAAAAAGTCCGCAAGGCCGCACGCGTCAGTTTATCCATTGAGTGGCAGCATGAGGGCAAAGCCAAAAAGGTGCCGATCTCTGATTGGATCATGCACACGCGCACGACCAAGCCGATGTCGACAGAGCCTTGGGTCTATGGCGGCTCGATGATGTATGAAGGTCATTTCGTTGCCGAACAAAATGGCGACATCGCTGCGATTTTTGTCAGCCGTGGCTCCTTATTTCTTTACCCCGGAAAAGACAATAGCAATGATGAAATGTGGCTGGCTAATACCAAGCGCATTCCTCCTCAAGGCACCTCGGTTTTTTTCCTGATCGAACCCTCAAAACTCTAATTCCATTTATCTACCCATTCTAACTACTATGAAAGCAGTAATTTGTCTGATCGCATCCGCCACTGTCGCATTCGCTGACGTCTCGCCCTACGTTTCCTTGCAAGAGGAAATGAAGCAAGCCATCGCTCGTGGCAATGCATGGCTGGCCTCGCAGCAAAAACCAGAAGGCCACTGGGATGATCCAGCGCTCCCCGCGTTCTCCGCTTTGGCCCTGACTGCCGCTGTTCGCGATCCGAATCTCAAGCCAGGCGAGCGCCCCGCTCATCTCAAAAAAGGCTTTGATTGGTTGCTCGCAAATCAAAAAGAAGACGGTGGCATCTACAACCGTGGACTCACTGTTTACAACACCGCTACAGCCATAACCGCGCTGGTATCAGCGGGCGATGAGGCCTACGAGCCCGCCATTGTCAAAGCGCGCAAGCACTTGATCAACAACCAGTGGGACACTGATGAGAAAGGCAAAGTCGATGGTCCAAACGATGGCGGCATCGGCTACGGTTCGAAAAATGACCGCTCCGATATGTCCAACACTTATCTCGCGATCGAGGCCTTGGCCTTGTCGAAAAAAGTCATCGAGGATGGCAAGCACGGTGATCAGCCTGACCTCGATTGGGGCGCCGCCGTTTCTTTCTTGAGTCGTTGCCAGAACTTGGAGGAAACCAACTCCAGCGAGTGGGCCTCGGATGACGAAAAAAACAAAGGTGGCTTTGTGTATGGACCTAACGAAAGCAAAGCGGAGACGGAAAAACTTCCTAACGGCAAAACGCCACTTCGCTCGTATGGTTCGATTTCCTATGCTGGCCTGCTTTCCCTCGTCTATGCCGAAGTCTCTGCTGACGATCAACGCGTTGTGGCCGTCAAGGAATGGCTCGGCAAAAATTACACACTAACAGAAAATCCCGGCATGGGTGAGCAGGGGCTCTACTACTACTTCAATACGATGTCCAAAGCGCTTGCAGCATCGGGCATCGATCAATTGCCGCTTGCAGATGGAGGCAGCGCTGACTGGCGCCGAGATCTTTGTGCAACGCTTTTGAGCAAGCAACGCGAAAATGGCTCGTGGGTCAATGACAACGGTCGCTGGATGGAATCCAACGCCGTTCTTACAACAGCTTACACCTTGATCGCGCTGGAGCAAATCTACTACTCAATTCCCCAGCGCTGATTTTTTTCTAGAGGGTCATTCTAGAGGGGCGGTCCTGAATGGCTCGATAATGTGATCATTTCACTGAAAATTTTGACGCAAAACCGGCTTTTATACGATTTGTTTCTGTGAAAAAAAAACTTACCCTGACCGGTTTTCTGCGCACCATTTTTGCCACGGCTAAAGGTCTTTTGTCAGCACGCATTCGTTGCATCAAAAGCGAAATCCAGACCCACTGAATCAATGGCTATGCCGTCATGTTGCAGTTGTTTCTTTGCTCTGATTTTATCCAATGCCGCCAGCGACACTTTCAGCTTCTGCCGAGCTCGCAAACGCCTTAAAATCAACTTCTTCCACCAAGTTCATCAACACCTCAAAAAGCAACTGAATCAGCAAATCCACGAGCGGCTCGAATGGAAAAAATTTCGACTCTTGGCCATCGATACCAGCAGCGTAAACTTACGAAACAAACTGCTAATACGTCCCCATCGCCAAGATCCTAGAGCCGTCAAACGAAGGTCCAAAGCTTGCCCTTACTCACCAATCACCGCAGCATCTTTAAGCCTATCCCTGACCAAAAACGCTACACCAAAAATGCTCAATCTCGTGCCATTCAGGATTTACTGAGCCTAGAGATGCTAGTCGAAATGCCCGGAAAGCTGCGCCACAATTTTTTAGCAACTCAGGCCCGTGGCTTTGCGAATGCGATCAAGCACGTTGCTGGCCGTGGCTCGAGCTTTTTCGGCACCTTGGGTTAGAACTTCGTTGACGTAACCAGGATCGGCAAGAATTTCTTCGCGACGTTGGCGCATCGGAGCGAAGTAATTCCAGTAGGCTTCCCAGAGCTGTTGTTTGAAGTGACCGTAGCCGAGGCCTCCAGATTGGAAACTTTCGACCATGGCTTGATACTCGAACTCACTGGCGAAAAGTTTGAACAACGCGAGTATGGTGGAATTTTCGGTTGGTTTCGGGTCTTCGACCGCTGTCGAATCCGAGATGATTTTCATGAAGGTTTTGCGCAGCGGTTTTTCTTCTCCAAACAATGGGATGGTATTGTTGTAAGATTTGCTCATTTTTTGGCCATCGAGCCCTGGGACAATTGCGGATTCTTCTTTAATCAAAACATCGGGGATGGTGAGCACTGTTTCGCCGAGAGCTTCGTTGATTTTCACGGCGAGATCGCGAGTGACTTCCAGGTGTTGCTTTTGGTCTTTCCCGACGGGCACAAGGTTCGAGTCGTAGAGTAGGATGTCAGCTGCCATCAAAACGGGGTAGGCGAAGAGGGCGTGATTGGAGGCGATTCCTTTGGCCACTTTGTCTTTATAAGAATGACATTTTTCAAGAAGACTCATCGGACATACCGTGGACAGAATCCAAGCGAGCTCATTGACCTCGGGCACATCGCTTTGGCGAAAAAATACGGCCTTGGCGGGGTCGAGACCACAGGCTAGGAAATCGATGGCGAGTTCATGTGTGTTGGCGCGCAGGGCCGGGCCATCATGTAGCGAAGTCATCGCGTGGTAGTTGGCGATGAAATAATAGGCGTCGCCTTGTGATTGTAGGAGAATGGCTGGCTCCATGGCACCGAAGTAGTTGCCGATGTGAAGTTTGCCGGATGGTTGGAGTCCCGTGAGAATGCGCATGGGCGGAGCATGGTGGGAGCGAAGAAAATAATCAAGAATTCGATGCGGAAAATGCATGGTAGTGGAACTTGCCACGATTTCTGTAAAATCAAGTGTTGCTACCGCGTAGTTATCCGCCTACAATACGCTCATGAACACAACGTTAGCATTTATCGGAGGTTTAGGTGGTCCAGAAATCGCAGTAATTTTTGTGGTGATTCTTTTGCTTTTTGGAGCGAAGAAAATCCCTGAGCTTGCACGCGGACTTGGCAAGAGCATGGGCGAATTTAAAAAAGCCCGTGAGGAGTTTGAGCGCGAGATTGTAAAAGCTGAGGATGATGTGAAAATCCGTGAGGCTTCTGGTAAAGAACCTCGCGATAGTTGAAACCTATGTCATTTTCTTCACTTCTCAAGTTTACTCCGTTCGCGCTTTCTCTCAAAGGCGGAATGCTTTCTTTGTTTGTTGCGCTTCTATTTGGATCCTGCGAAAAGAAAGGCACTGATGTTTCGTCCTCCGGCATGCAGACCGTAGAGGAATCGCAAAAAACAGATACTGCCACTGCATCGGTTGCGAAGACGGTGGCTGTCACGGAACCTATTGCGGTGGAGAATCCTCCAACAGTCGTAGTTGCTGGAGCAGGTCTGCGCTTCCTCGCCTACAATGTGGAGAATTGGTTGGTGATGGAAGAGCGTTATGATTTTGATACGCGTCTTTCCGAGAAAAATGCGAGCAAGCCTGAGAAGGAAAAAGCAGCTGTGGTCGAGATCGTAAAATCAGCTCAACCGGATGTGCTGGGTGTTTGCGAAATTGGCACGAAAGAAGATTTAGCCGACATTCAAGCGCGCTTGAAGGCGGTGGGATTGGATTTGCCTCATTCGCATTTTTCCGGTGGCATTGATCGCACCCGTCATCTCGGCTTACTCTCGCGTCATCCCATTTCCTCAACGGCCGTTCCTACGGATTTGAATTATCGTATCAATGGCAAGGAATATGGCATGCAACGCGGCATTCTTGATGCAACCGTGAAGACGCCGGATGGCCGTGAGTGGAGATTCCTTGGAGTGCATTTTAAGTCGAAACGAGAAGTCGAAGATGGCGATCAAAATTTGATGCGTATCAATGAAGCACAATTGCTGCGCAAACACCTCGACGGCATTCTGAGTGCCAACCCGCAGGCGCGCTTGATTGCATACGGTGACTTCAATGATACCCGTCGCACCAGTCCGTTGCGTATTGTGCAAGGACCTTACAATAGCCCTCGCGGTATGAGCCCGATCGGCGCTCACGATGCGCGCGATGAGTATTGGACACATTTTTGGGCGCGTGAAGATGTCTACTCGCGCTTCGACTACATCCACTTTAGCCAGGCGCTCAAGAAGGATGTGATCTTCCAAGAGTGTGGGATTCTCGATCCGAAAAACTGGGATGTTGCGTCGGACCACCGCGCCGTGCTCGGTGTTTTCCGCTAGATTTTTTGCCGTCTCGATCAACTTTGTGAAAACTGTTCAACTTAAGTATTTGTCGTATCACCCCAACATCTGGGGACGCATGATTGGTGATGTATCTGCTTCTTGTGAAGCAGGTGATTTGGTGAAGGTCCTCGATAAAAAGGGCGAACCCTTTGGCATGGGATTCTGGAATCCTCGTGCGAAAATTCCGCTGCGCATTGCCGTACATGGTGACGTGGAGCCTGATGAAGCTTTTTTTCACGCTGCGATTGCTCGTGCTGCGGAGCTGCGCCGTGAGATACTGAAGCTCGATGATTGTACCGAAACCTATCGTGCGATTCACGGTGATGCCGATCAATTGCCTGGATTGGTGGTCGATAAATTTGCCGATGTGTTGTCCATCGAGGCATCATCCTTGGCAGTGTGGCAACGTCTTTCCGCGTGGATTCCGTTGATGCATGATGCCTTTGGGACCAAGCGTGCGCGCATCCAAGTAGATCCTGAGTTGGCGCGTGTGGAGTCGATTCCTTTTGGCAATCATCCGCTTTCTGAATCGATCAAGCCGCTCAAAGTGCGCGAGCATGGAGTGCCGTTTGAAATCAATTTTGCGGAGTCGCACAAGACAGGATTTTTCTGCGACCAACGTGAGAACCGTCGAAGATTCGCTGCATTTTGCAAGGATCGTGAGGTGCTCGATCTCTGCTGCTACACGGGTGGATTTTCGGTGAATGCTGCTTTAGCTGGGGCGAAAGAAGTGATCGCTGTTGATCTCGATGAACGTGCTGTGGAAATGGCTAAACGCAATGCAAACATCAATCAGGCAAGGGTGAAATTCACTCATGCCGATGCCTTCACGTGGGTGCGAACAATGATTGAAAATGGTCGTCAGTGGGATGTCGTTCTCGCCGATCCGCCGAAGTTTATTCACGGCAAAGATGAAGATCGTCTCGGTTGGAACAAATACTGTGATCTCAATGCCTTAGTGCTTAAACTCGTGAAGCCTGGTGGAATTTTTGTGACCTGCTCGTGCTCGGGCATGTTGAGCCCAGAAGACTTCGAACGCATCATCATTTCGGCGGCCCATCGACAAAATCGACGCCTACAAATTCTCGACCGCGCAGGAGCTGGCAGTGATCACCCCGTGCTATCGAACTATCCAGAATCCCAGTATCTCAAAGTGATCTGGGCGCGGGTGCTTTAAAGGCAATGATTTTTCATTACCTGTGCCATACTGCGGCGCCCTATGAGAGTTTCTTCAAGAAATCAATGCTTTGTTTGATGCTCGCCAGAGCATCGGGTGATTGATCTTGCTCAACGTGGCAATGCTCGACGCCTGCTTTTTGAGCTGCAGCGAGTATAGGAGCCATCGCGATAATGCCATCACCGATTTCTTGAAACGCATCGTCTGGGAGACCCGTGTATGTGGGAATTGGAATGTCTTTTTTCAGATCTTTTAGGTGGAGTTGGGAGACCCGACCGTTCAGCTTATTCACGAGCTCCACGGGATCGATTCCAGCGGCTTTGACCCAGAAAACGTCGAGCTCGAACTTCATGTCGGCAGAGAATTCTTTGACAAACACATCGAATCCCGAGATGCCGTTTTCTTTCGGCTCGAACTCGAAATTGTGGTTATGATACGATAGCTGAATGCCTGCGGATTTTGCTAAAGCTGCAGACTTGTTGGCATGTGCGGCGACTTTTTTGTAATCGTCGAGAGTTTTGCGATTGCTATCAGCGAGGTAGGGGATGACTAGATGCTTGAGTCCAATTTCTTTGGCCTTGTCGAGAATTTTGGAGAAATCAGAATAGGAGTCATCCTTGGGATTTACCACGCTGTCCCACTCGAAGTGAGAAGAATTCAGTGCTAGCCCCGAATCGCGCACGGCCTTGACCATGGCATCGCAGTTCGGGAAGCCATACATCTCGACTTGTTTGTATCCTGCGGCGGCTACGGTTTTGATCGTGGTATTGACGTCTTTGGCAATTTCATTGCGGAGGGTATAAAGTTGGATGCCCAGGTCGGAAAGGTAAGGGGATTTGGCCGATTGAGCAAACAGCGGGCGAGCCGCGCTGATTGCTGCTGCGGTCAGGAGGGAATTGTGGAGAAAGTTACGGCGTTGCATGTGTTCATGCTAGCGCAGATTCCCAAAACGCCAAGAGAGAAGTGGGGCATAGAAATTTCACAAAAAAATCAGATTTTAGAGACAATGGGGCGGCTTTGTGGCATTCTTTCTTTAGATGGCTACGATTATTGCAGACAATTGGCAAACTTGGTTCGATGAAAACGGACCTCGCTTGCTGCTTTTTGCTCGTGGCTGGAGTGTTTCACGGGAGGGTGCTGAGGATTTGGTGCAGGAAACGATGGTGAGGATGTGGCATTACCAAGCCGAGCGCGGTGGTGAGCCTCCCGATTTAGCTTTGGCATTTTCAACATTGCGTTTTGCTGGGATGAATCAAAGGCGCACCGATACGCGTCGCAAAAAACGCGAGGAGTCGATCATTTACCTCAATGATTTTGAGGACGTGTGGCTTGACCCAACTTTGGAGGACGATGAGGAGGCCGTCATGTTGCGCGAGGCTGTGCAGCGACTCGCCCCCAAATTGCGCGATGTAATCGTCATGAAAATCTGGGGCGGCCTGACATTTCAGGAGATCGCCCAAACGCTCGCCATCCCAGCGAACACTTGCGCATCCCGCTATCGTTATGCACTGGAACAGCTTTCTCAAGAACTACAAACCGTGAAGGAGGGTCGCCATGAAATCGCCTAAAGAAATGGAAAAATCGCTGCATGCCTTGATGCCTGCAGCCTTGAGTGAGTGCTGTCATCAGCGCATTTCGCAAAAAATCCGCGCCCTGGCTCTAGCAGATGAGGCTAATCTAGGCGCTGAATCCGCGACACAGCAATCGCTCGCCGCTGTGACATTGCCTCCAGTTTCTCAAGCATTGGTGAGCCGCATGCCATGGCGCACTGCGCTTAGCTCGCAGCAAGAAATTTCTGCACCCCAAAAAAAATCGCACATCCGTTGGCCTGTTGCCGCAGCCATCGCGATCGGCTCGGTTCTCGCCTATGTCTCCACGCTGTCTCCAGCTACACCCGAGATGGCAAAAATTTCGTCCGATCTGAATTCGGACGATCTTTCTGTGGTTAGCTCCGTGGATACGGCTCCGGTATTTCTTGATCGCGTTCAACTTACTGATGCGCTCGCTGATGAAGGCACGCTCACGTCTGCTGATGGCTCGATGCTCCAACAGTGGAAACGTCGTGTGCAAACGCGCGAACGTTACCGCGATGCTAATACCGGCTACCTAATCACCATTTCTGAATCTCGCGACGAGAAACTCTTGGTGCCCAAAACCAGTTTCTGATGTTTTTTATGTCTCGCCGTTTTTCCGGTCCCTTACTTTTGGTGTTGATGCTCATATTGTGCGCATTCTCCTCTGCCATTGCCCAAGAAATGCCGTCCGATTCGGTGAATCCCGTCGCTACCTTGACCAGCAAACCTGCCGTTCTTTTATCTCCGGGTAAGGATCTACCTTGGCTCGGCTTGCAAGTCACGCGCGCCGATGATGCGATCCGCGCGCAACTTCCCAAGCTGCCGAAAGGCGTCGGGTTTCTCGTGGCGAGTATCGATGCCCAAGGCCCTGCGCGCGCTGCTGGAGTGCAGCCCTACGATGTGCTGTGGATGTGGAACGATCAAGTTCTCATCAATGAGGCACAGTTGGAAGTTTTGCTCTCGCTCAAGCAAATCCACGACACCGTAGAACTCCACTTTTTCCGCGCGGGTGAAGAAAAAAACTGCAAAATTACGCTGGGGCGCCATCCCAAGCCAGCACTCATTACGGCCGGCCCAACGATCGAAAGCTTGAAAAATCCTACCGCGATTCCACGTTTGGAACCCACGCGTCCGCTCGACGTCAATAGCCGCATGGCTCGCCTCGAAGATGGAAATGCCGTGCTCGAAATGGAATTGCGCAGCGAAGGCACTTGGTTGACCATCACTGATGATGCAGGTGAAATTGTTTTCGACGAATTCTTAAGCGACGGCTCGCGCAAAAAACTCCCTGCCGTCTGGCATGATCGTGTCGACACGTTGCAGAAAAGTATGCAACGCGGCTGCGCCCATCGTGATGATCGCGGACGTTCAGGTCAGCGTAAATCAGAGTCCTCCTCTTCTAACGAAAAGAACGACGCGGCTCCCATTTTGCCAATGACACCCGTCTCGTCGCCAGAGTAGTTGATCCAATTTTTTTGTCACAAGATGACAATATTCCCAAGGTTACAAGATAAAGGGCATGACTTAAATCCAATTTTGAAATCTTGAAAATCCTATTCACATCGGCTGCCCCTACGATAGACATCCTTAATTGATCAGCTCGCATGAAAAAACTCCGCGATACTCTCAACGCCTCTGCGTTTCGTAACTGCCTTCTTAGCTAAGTCCCTCTTTGGTGCCTTAGTATCTCCTCAGAATCGCACACTTTTTCCGTCATCCGAAAAACTTTCCCACAGAGTTGCCTTGCGTTTTTCATGAAAACGACTCAGTGTCGCCGCATATGCATCCAGATGTGGCTAAATTGGTAGAAGCGGGGCGAGTTAACGCTGCGGTGGGACAAAGACTTTCTCAGGTGGCACCCGGCTGCTACTTGCTCAGTAAATCATGGGGCGCAGGAAAAGTCGTATCCTGGAGCCTGCGCGATAAGATCGTAATCGTCGATTTTGCCGACAAACACGGCCAAGAAATGGACCTGCAATTTGTCCTCCAAAAGACGGAACCTCTTCAGCCTGATGATTTCCGCGCGAAAAAACTCGAACAGGTCGAGGAACTGCGCCATCTCGCCAAATCTGATCCCGTCGGGCTCGCTGCTCACGTGTTACAAAGTCACGGTAATAGCATGACGCTTGATGCCTTTGAAAAAGAAATCAACGGCCCCGTCATCCCGCAAGCTGAATATAAAAAATGGTGGGACAATGCAAAAAAAATCATGGCCGCTAGTAAGCGAGTCGCCGTCCCACCTCGCCGCACTGAGATGATCGTGCTCCGCAGTGGCGACATGACACCCGCTCAGGCGCTCGTTGCTGACTTCGAGGTAGCCCGTGATCCCAAGGTCAAAACGAAAGCCCTAGAAGCATTGGCAACGGAAGTACACCTCCTAGCCGATGATTCAGATACCCTCCATCGACTCTATACTGATATCGATGCCGAGGTCAAACGCGGCACCCGCCTCAATCTTGGCCACGTTCTCGAGCTCATGCTCATTCGAGACCAAATGGCTAAATCCGCTAAAGTTCCTGTCCCTGCCGATACGAGCAAACTTACCGATGTCATTAAGTCAGAATATAGTCGAGTCTCCGAAGCCATCTCCTCGATGAGCGCCGTGCGCCAACGTGAAATTTACGATTCCTTCCCGATTGCCTTTGGTCACTTCTGGGTCGAGAAACTCATGGGCGTGGTTGAAAAAGCCGGAGCTCGTGGACTTGGTGAAATCGCGAAAATTTTCGAAGCTCGTGGAGAAATCGGCGCCTTAGAAGATTACCTCCGCCGCGCCATCACTCGCCGCTCTCTTGGTCATGATGCCCTCATCTGGGTCTGTCGTGAACGCGAGGCCAGTGGCTCCAATGTCTTCAGCGCCGATGTCGGTGCCGCGATTCTCAATCAGCTGGAGTCCGACTTCATCGCTGATGGCCCACGCAAATCGCAACGCTTGCAATCCCTTCTCAATGAAGACAAAAACCTGCTCTCTGACCTCGTTACCCTGATGGATGTCAATGAAGCGCGGAATTTCGGCCGCCGCCTCATGGAGTGTCCCGTTTTCAATGAGCTCGACAAAAAATCGCTGATGGCCCGTATCATCAAAGCCAAACCTGAGACCGAGACGCTGGTCAGCGGTGAGGACAAAAACAAAGAGGAAGAACTGCTTGTTTCTTGGGCAAGCCTCGAAGCACGGCGCGCCGAACTTAAGGAGTTGGTCTCCGTTCGCATCCCGCAAAACCGCGAAGATGTCAAAATCGCCCGCTCCTACGGCGACTTGCGTGAGAACTTTGAGTATAAGTCCGCCAAGGACATGGAAAAATACCTCAATAGTCGCCGCAGTGATCTCGAAAAAGACGTAGCCCGCGCTCGCGGTACTGATTTTAAAGGCGTCGATTGTGTCACTGTGAATATCGGCACTGTCATCACCCTCAGCAATGCCGCCGGAGCCAGCTATTCGCTCTCTGTGTTAGGCGCCTGGGATAGCGACCCCGACAAACGTTGGGTCTCTTACCTTTCCGAAGCCGGCGCTGGTCTGCTCGGCAAAAAAGTTGGCGATCAAGTTCAACTTCGTGATCACGACACGGAGCAACAAAAAGATTGGAAAATCAACAGCATCGAGCCTTTTAATCCGTAAAATAAGGAGAAGGGATCAACATCCGTTCTTTCATCGGGTCATTCCATGATTTCCATCATGGGCATTCGATATACTAACGACTTCCTTGTCTCCCACATGTGGCGCTTCATGGTAGCTCCTGCCACATCGTGCGCTCGCGGATTTGATTGCAAAAAAACACCCGCTGAGCAATGGGTGTTTTTCAAGGTGATCGCCTGGCGCTCGCTCAGCGGCGCCGGAGCTGCAAAGCGTCACCAACAAAAGCACCGCTATTAAGCGGTGCTTTTTTTGTGTTTGAAATACATCTGGCTTGACCTTAGGAGCATACAGGCATTAGTGTCCTGGCTATGAATCGTCTGAGAAAAACTATCGTATTGGTCTTGATTATGATGACGAGCTGGGGTCAGGGGCAAGATGCAGTATTGCAGAAATCGTTAGAAAATGTGTATGTATTTTGGCGTAATGCGATGATCAAGAAAGACTTTCCGGCGTGGCAAAAAGTCACAGCGGCGCATCGTCAGCAAACAGTGAAGAATCGCTTGAACTCGGAGCGTCGCGTTTTTCCTAAAGCGATCTTTGAGGTGCCTACGAGTCCTCCAGCATTGAAGGGCTTACAAGCGGTTCAGGTGAAAGGCAATGGCCGCACAGCGAAGTGCATTTACTATGGGAAGATTGATTTTGGTGTAGGCGGTGAGCCTACGGATAATTTGTTAGTAGTTGATTTTGTGCAGGAAGCATCGGGCTGGAAGTATGATGTAGCGGAGTTTGTGAGTTTGGGCGCTCTGCCTGATGTGCGTGCGGAGTTGGCGAAAGGCGATCTGAGTTTTATTGAAAAAACCAAGGAATTTTCCCCTGTGGGAGTGGTGCCACCTGTGCCAATGGCGATTCCGATTGCGAAGTACATTGCCAAAGTCTATGTGTTTTGCCCAGGTCGTGCGGTTGATGTTACGGTGAATAAAATCAGCGAGCATTCATTTGGTAATGCAAAGGACGCGCAGTTGATCATGGGAGGGGTGCGTGATGGTGCCAATGAGGTGAGTTATTCCGTCAAGGGAGTACCGGGCGGGAAAGGCAATGAGGCATTGGCCATCCGAGTGTATGTTTTTTCTCAAGTGGATGGGGTGAAGCCGATTAAGGCCTTTGAATATCAAGTTCTTGAAGGCGGTGTGGTGCAAGCGGCTGGTCAGAAAACCTTCACCTTCGACGCAGCGATGGTGAATCAGTTGATGGGGAAATGAAACCTAGGCTTGTTTTGGCGTCGGGCTCACCGCGGCGTAAGAAGTTATTAGAGGAGCTGGGGTGGGACTTTGAAGTGGTAGTTTCTCCCGCAGACGAGTTGCATGATGAGGCCGTGGACTACCGCGTGTTGTGTCAGCAAAATGCAGCGATCAAGGCTCGAGCGGTAGCGCAAAATTACCCAGACTCGATTGTGATTGGCGCGGATACGCTGGTATGTTTGGATGGCATACCTTTGGGCAAACCACGGGATGAGGAGGAAGCGCGTGCGATGTTGCGCTCTTTGAGTGGACGGGTAAATTATGTCTGCACAGGTGTCTGCTTGTGCGGACCGAGAGGGCGTGAGCAAGTATTTCATGAGGTGAGCGAGGTGGAGTTCCGCAAGCTAAGCGAGGAGGATATCATCGAGTATATGGACTTAGTTCATACTTTGGATAAAGCAGGTGCCTATGCGGCGCAGGAGCATGGTGAGCGGATCATCGTGGCTGTGCGCGGAGATTTTTCCAATGTGGTAGGCTTGCCTGTAGCGCGATTGCAGCAAGAACTGGAAAGTTTTCATTTTTGAGTATTGCGGGATTCGTTATTTCCCGCTAGTGCTATTGGTGTGCACAACAGTCGCTTTCAGATTGAAGAAATGGTATCGCAGGATGCCAATGGCGCGACTTTCTTGGCGACAGATTTGGAGAGCGGTCGTAACGTATTGTTGCAGCGATTTTTTCCCTTTGGCGCTGGTTCTGGCGGATTGGAAGGTGAGGAGCGGAACTCCTACCAGCAGGGGGTGGAGCTAATCAAACAGCTGGAGCATCCAGCCTTGCGGCGCGTCCTTGATGGTGGCTGTGATCCGGTAGATGGCATTCCTTATTTGATCTCGGAGGCAAGAGTTGATGTTTCCTTAGCCGAATATTTCTCGACCGGCCAATTGAGTGTGGATCAAGGTAGATATATGGTCGAGCAGGCCTTAGCGCTCGTTTTACAAATTGAGGCAGTATTTGGCGTTGGCGCAGATTGGCTGGTGTTTGCCGCTGATGATATCGAGGTGGGTGGCGAGGGAGAAACCTTTCGCTTTAGCGTCGATCCGATGAAATGGTTAGGTCTCAAAAATGGCCCCGGCGTTGTCAAAGAATTGGCAGCTACCGCTGAAAATGCTTTGGGTTGGGCTGGACGCATTGTGGCTGGTAGCACGATGGGAACACTCCAGGGCTGGGTGCGCGCGGGGAAAGCGGAATCGATGACAGTGGCTCAGGCATGGGATGTTTTGCATGGTGCTGCTCCTCCTTCGAAAATACTTAGCACAGCTGGAGTAGCGAGTAATCCTACCGCTACCGCACATATCAAGTTAGGGCAAGCTGCGCCCGTTCCTTTTCAGCCACCGCTGGCCTCGGCGAAGTCCAGTAATAAAGCGCTTTTTTTATTGTTAGGAACTTTTTTGATTGTCGCAGCACTCGCAACGGCAGGAGTGATGTTGTGGCAGCAAAAGCAGCAAGCAGAGGTATCTATTGCGAAGTCGAATACGGCTACGAAGTCAAGCAAGACCAGCGGGACAAAGGCTCAGGCTGCTCAGGCTCAGGTTGCTCAGGAAGAGAGAGCTGCGACCAGTGAAGGAGATCGGAGCGCAGCTATTACGCAGCGTGCATTGGAACTCCAGGGCGAGGTGGAGCAAGCAATTAAGGCAGACCCTTCATCCACACCTAGGGTGCCGATCCGTGAAGAGGGTTATCAAGCGTATGAGACGACGGCACTGCGCGAGCAAATTGGCAGGACAGTAATGGTAATGGGGAAGGTGCAGCGGATCAGAACGAGTGGCACAGGTAAATCGGTATATGTAGAATTTGAAGGCGATTCTGACGCTAGCATCAGTGGGAGGTATTTGAAAAAACTCGGGAAGGCGGATATGGAGGTGAAAAATTTGGAGTCTTTGATCGGCAAGCAAGTCCACATCAAAGGTATGGTGCTGGAGGAGTTTGGTAGTCGGCGGTTATTGATTGATTTGGAAGACCGCTCTCAGATCACTGAGCCATAAAAATTTCGTCATTTGTCGAATTGGATGCTGGTTTGGATTGCGCACTTAGCATTCCTGTGCATGGTGGCCGTATGCATATTGAGGTCATCACCACGGGTACGGAACTGTTGTTAGGAACAACGCAAAACACGCATGCGGCATGGTTTGGGCAAGAGTTGTTTCGCTTGGGCTTGCGTGTGGCGCGTTTGACGACGGTGCCCGATGGCGATGCGATCGAGCAGGCCTTGGATGAGGCGATTCGTCGCAGCGATGTCGTGATTGTAACGGGTGGCTTAGGACCAACGAGTGATGATCTTACCCGTGAGGCTACGGCAAAAGTGTTAGGCCTTGAATTGATCGAGGATGAGGCGGCAATGCGCTCGTTGGAGGTATTTTTTGCAACGCGCAAAAAAGTCATGGCGGAGACCAATCGCAAGCAAGCGCAGGCTCCTGTTGGTGCCGATGTTTTGCCTAACGGAAATGGAACGGCTCCAGGTGTTTATGTGCCACCTCGATTGAATAAGGTGCGAGCGTGTGCGGTATTTTTGTTGCCGGGTCCGCCGCGTGAATTGTATCCGATGTATTGGGATGAAGTGGAGCCACGGCTGAGGGCGCTTGCTGGTGTATCAGCGGATCGGGGCATGACTGAGATGAAGTTTACGGGAGTTGGTGAGAGCGATTTCCATCAAGCGATCGATGGAGCGCTCGCGGCAATAACAGGTCTAGAGTATGGATATTGCGCCCGAATTTCAGAGGTAGATTTACGTTTGATCGGCGCGCTCGAGGCCAGAGAGATGGGGCGGACCGTTGCTATGTCTGCATTTTCCACTCATCTCATTAGCGATGATGGCACGAGTTTGGAAGCTGCCGTTGTAAGACTGCTGCAGCGAAACAATTTTACCTTAGCGCTAGCTGAGAGCTGCACCGGTGGGCTGATCTCCTCGCGTGTGACAGATGTCCCGGGCTCAAGTGAGGTTTTTACTCATGGATTCGTCACTTATGCAAACCGTGCGAAAGTTAAAATGTTAGGCGTATCTGAAGCCGCGTTAGCAGAACATGGAGCGGTGAGTGAGGCCGTAGCACGGGAGATGGCTGAGGGATCTTTGCGTGTTGCGGACACCGATCTCGCGGCTGCGGTAACGGGAATTGCCGGACCCAGTGGTGGCACGGAGGAAAAGCCTGTCGGCACAGCTTGGTTGGCGCTTGCGCGAAAAGGTCATCCGACCTTAGTCGAAAAGGCCTTCCATTTGCGCGACCGGAATGGTTTCAAAAAAGCTGTAAGCCAAGCGGTGCTCGATATGATCCGCCGCTCATTACAGGACTAATCCAGTCTAGTAGAAAAAAGAAAAACCGGTAAGGTGATGAGCCCTGCTGCTTTTTCAATGATCTAAGAGAGATCATCGTTCGCGACGTAACAATCCGCTACAGGCAAGCAATGCAAGCATGAATGAGCAGGGGCCATTGGCGATCGCGTTGAAAACCATATTATCATACGTAAAGCCCCGATCAAACGGGGTGGATGTTGGTGCATGTCTGAGCAAGAATATTTCTGCCCTGCATACAAAGTTGTAGTTCACGTTGGCGGCGCGAAGAGCGATGGGGACGATCTGATGATTTCCTATTGTAGGTCGGCGAGATCGAAGGCGAAAATTTGCCAGTATTCGATGCTATTTTTGCCTGCGAGGAAGTTGCTGTTTGCGACAATGCCGAAGCTGTTTTCTTCACTGGCCACGAGCTTGGCATACTACGGGTGTTTGGTGAGATTGCGCTGAGCTGAGGCCAAGATTCTGAAATCGTAGGCTTAACATGGCAGGGCACAGGCCAAGATTTCATTAACGCAATTTAAAAATTGGCATTAATTGCGCTGATTATTGATCGAATTCCGTATCGAAAAATTTCTCCGCAGACTCTCCAGCATAGCGTTTTCCCTCGTAGAACAAAACAAACTTGCCTCCCGTTTTTTTTGCGATTTCGTTCAAATCATAAGCAGGTGTGCCTGGGAGTTCGAAGGCGATGGTGTCGATAGGGATGGCAGTGGGATTCAGTTTTTCTAGCTCATCGAACACAATATTGCTATCGCGAGCCTCGCCATCGGAGAGGAGATAGACAATATCGGGTGCTGGAGTCATGGAAAAAGCAATTTTTAGCGGTGAATACCAGCCGGTGTTACCCTGCGCGGGGGTGGCATTGATTTTGCTGATGCAATCGGCTTTGACGGCATCAGTCGCAGGATACCAATCGACCATCGGCACCTCGCCGAGTCCATTCCAGCCATTATCCGCTTGATTTGGTCCGGGCGTAGCGTTTGTCCAGGCATTGTGGGAGAAGTAAACAACGTTGAAGCTCATCTTGTCTGTGAGCGCATTGATTGAGTTGATCAGTTCCTTTTTGAGCATCTGGATGCGGGTGCCGCCGGTGCAATCTGATTCCATCGAAAGAGAAAAATCGACGATGTATGCGACTCGTTTACCGGTTCGCTTGGTGCCGAAAAATGAAGAGCCGCCGCCGCCATCACCATCGCCATCACCGGCGCCGAAGCCCGCATTGAAGTCATCATCGAGCCCAAACGGACGAGTGGGATCGACCTCTTCGGGCACGGGCACGGCGATCTCTGATGGGGTGCTGGAGGCGATGACGCGGGCCATCCCGGAGCTGGAGTTGGCCGGTTTGGGCTTCAGGCCACGAGCCATGTCTTGAGGTCTTTCGGGTGCCTCCTCTTTGACTACCGGTGATTGATAGGTTACGATAACTGGAACTTCTGTGAAGTTGGGAATAATCGCAATGAGGGCAAGTATCGCACAAATGATGGCGATCAGCACTGCCGAAACAATGATCGACTGAATCGTGTCCTTTTTCTTTTGGGAATCAAGATACAATTTCACTTGTTCTTTGCGGGCGTCGAGCTTGGACGGGGCGCGCGTGAGTTGGATAGCTTGTTTCATGCAAATGAATTGGTGTTGGTTGAGATTATACGCGGCATGATGCTGTGGCGAGGTAAAATTTTCGGCAGCTACTTTTTACTTGATGACTGTAATGGAATGATTAGGGGGCCTCTAGTAGGGGAAATGTGTGGGTGAGTTTGCTACGTTGTCGAACGCAACCCAAGAGGCTGAGAATCGGCAGGATGAGCAGACCTTTTAACGAACCATTGCCACGTCGATTGCCTGCGGAAGGGCGAGAAGGCTTATTTGCATTGAGGGTTGCTGATGGAGTATTCCTTTGTTGATCATTGAGCTAAGATAGAGATTTTCTGGGCAGATGGCAATCGAGAAGCGGCACTCAATGGGTATGTTTGATGGTGTCTGAAAAACACACATCGCCAAAATGCGATGTGTCTTGGCAAAAGTGGGCAAAATCTGACAGGTGGGTTCGAAAAATCATCGAAAATTGCATCAATCTGACGCAGCAAAACCTTGACGCCTTGTCAATTTCTTGGCAGTTTGCGCGTCCGCCGTTTTTTCTGATGTGAGTAAACGGCCGATTTACCGACACGAATACCACCACTATGGCCGCTAAAATTTATACCAACAAAGACGCCTCACTCGCACCGTTGAAAAAGAAAACCCTCGCCGTGATCGGCTTTGGTTCACAAGGACATGCCCACGCATTAAACCTGAAAGACAGTGGCCTGAAGGTCATCATTGGTCTCTACAAAAAATCCAAATCTTGGGAAGTTGCTAAGAAGCTCGGCTTCGAAGTTATGGAGACCGCTGATGCGGTGAAAGCTGCTGACGTGATTTTCGTCGCAACTCCTGACACCGTAGTTCCTTCCGTCTATGAGAAGGACATTGTGAAAAACCTCAAAAAGGGCAAGACCTTGTTGTTCTCACACGGCTTTGCAGTTCATTTCAAAACCATCACTCCACCGAAAGAAATCGACGTGATCATGGTCGCACCCAAAGGCCCTGGCCATACGGTGCGCTCGCAGTTCGTCAATGGCAAAGGTGTTCCCGGCTTGATCGCTGTGCACAACGATGCTTCTGGCAAAGCCAAAGAAACCGCTCTTGCTTGGGCTCGCGGCGTAGGTTGCACCCGTGCCGGTGTCTTTGAAACCAACTTCCGTGAGGAAACTGTAACTGACCTCTTCGGTGAGCAGTGCGTTCTCTGCGGTGGTGCTTCCGCTCTGGTGAAAGCTGGATTCGAAGTGCTCGTTGAAGCCGGATATCAGCCAGAAATGGCATACTTCGAGTGCTTGCATGAGCTGAAGTTGATCGTTGACTTGATGAACGAGCAAGGCATCGCTGGCATGCGCTTCTCAGTTTCTGAGACAGCCGAATACGGCGACGTGACCGTTGGTCCAAAAATCATCGACAAATCGGTGAAAGAGCGCATGCGCAAGCAGCTCAAGGCCATCGAAGACGGCAAGTTTGCCAAAGAGTGGACCAAAGAGTTCGCCGGTGGTAACAAAAACTTCAACGCCATCCGCAAAGCCGAGGCTGTCCATCCGATTGAAAAAGTTGGTGAGCGTCTCCGCGGACAAATGAGCTGGATCAAGAGCAAGAAAATCGCCAAAGGCGCTGCTCAAGCAAGCTTCATCGCTGACTCCAAGTAATCGTTATTTTTGCATTTTCAAAAAAAGCCGGTCTTCGCAAGATGATCGGCTTTTTTGTTGTGATGCAGGTGTAATAATCGTGAAATCATCATCCACAGCTTCGTTTCCTTTGTGGCCATCTGTTGAGGGAAGTCAAAATACCATGGATACTTTACAGCCTAGCAGCCCTCAATGATTCGCCGCAACCAATAGCCTGGTTCGTGGTTGCAATGCATGACGGCGAGGATGAGAATGCCATCTGTCTCGATGGTGTAAAGTAGTGCATGAGGAAATACCTTGGTCAAACAACGACGCACGTCCGCCTCGAATACCCGGAAGCGTTACGGTTCCTCAAAGATTTGTCGAATGGCTCTCTCGACGCACTCGATGAATCGAATGTCTAAGCCGCTTTGACAGTCGCTGTAGTAACGAGTCGCGGCCAGATCCTACGAGAGTGCTTGTGGATGAAATGTGAAATTCATTGACCGATTGATCGCCGAACTTGTGCTAGTGCTTCCTCGCCGGGTATTGCTAGCACTTGTCCTGAACGTATTTCATCTCTGCGGTGGATTGCTTCTGCTGCCCAAAGTTGCTGGACCGTGCCGTCATCAGTGGGATCAAGACTCTCCACGAGTCGGTCTGCTAATAAAGCCCTAGCCTTGCTCGGAAGCGCCAAGGCTTCATCGACAATTTGTTCCACTGTAATGCTCATACGAGTATAATATTTGAAAAATCTGTGAAAACAAGATGAAATGTGGAGTCGCCCGCGCAACCACAAGACGAGAAGTTCATTTTTTGTTTTTTGGAAACCATCAAGCTCTACGTTTCCTTTGTGGCCAGCTGTTGCAATTTGACAGAAGGAAAGGAGGGTAGCGAAGTGGGTGCATTTCTTGGATTAGCAGCTAGATGGGGAAGTCGCTTTATGGCTTTTTCTTCGCAGCTTTCTTTGCGGCCTTTTTCGCGGTTTTTTTGGCTACGGGTGCTTTGGGTTCGCCCTCTTTGTCGCCTGTGGCGGCTACTTTCGGAACGCGTGGCTCGCGGGGAGGGAAATCGAAGGCGATCTTGTAGCTGTTGGGATCGAGCAGCAGGAATGCATCGAATTTGCGTTTGGTTTTGTTCGAAACAAAGCCTTTGAGCAAGTTGGTTTTGCCTTCGCTGAGGAGTTTGAGAATTTCCTCGGCGGGAAGTTCTTTTTGCAAAATGGAGCGACCAATGCGCAGGCCGTCTTTGTTCTTCGGGGTGACGATTGCGGGGACGTAGTAGGCTTTTTCGGTGGCGTAAACTTTGGCTTGTTTGCCATCGCCGAGGGTGGCGGTGCCGATGAGCATGTCTTCTGTTAGCTCGACTTTGGTGTCGTCGTCGTTGTCGAACTGGAAGTTGATTTTGAATTTTTCATCGAGCTTGAGCGATGCATCGAAGGGTTTGCTGAAGCGGGATTTGAATCCTGCCAGTGGGCCGACAATGCCTTTGGTGAGGAGCTCGCGGGCTTCGTCCATGGTGAGTTCGCGTGAGGCAATGTGTTTTTTGAACGAGAATTTGCAGTCGAGGGCGCGGCACTCGAAAGTGGCATCGGTCTGTTTGAGCTCGATCGCACCGCACTTGGGGCAAGGGGCCGTGAGGTCCGGGAAACTTTGGCCTTTGGAGGCATCGGCGTGGCTGCGTGCTTTATGAACGATCTCGCGGGTGTAGGCCTCGATTTCGTGCATGAAGTCATCGCGGCGAAGGTGACCTTGCTCCATTTGGCGTAATTTGTATTCCCAATCGCCGGTGAGTGTGGGGGAGCTTAGTCCGTCGATTTTCATTTCCTTGACGAGGCGGATGAGGGTCATGCCGTTGCCGGTGACGTGAAGGTCACGACCATCGCGAGCGAGGTATTTTTGCGAGAGCAATCCTTCGATGATGGCGGCGCGGGTTGCTGGCGTGCCGAGTCCACGTTCGGACATGGCTTCGGCAAGGGCTTCGTCATCGAGCAATTTCCCTGCGCCTTCCATGGCGGAGAGCAGGGTGGCTTCGTTGAATCGGGCTGGTGGCTTGGTAGTGTCGGCTTTGACCTCGACCTCGATCGCTTTGGCACTCTCGTCAGCGGTAATACCGACGAGTTCGTCTTTATTGGCGGCGACGCCGACTTTCCGGCCATAGACTTCCATCCAGCCGGGTTTGACGAGGATTTTCCCATCGGTTTTGAAGGCGTCGATCAGCGTGGGGCTGTGGCTGATGCGGGTGACGCGGCGGGTGAGTTCGAACTCAGCAGCGGGGTAAAATACGGCGATGAAGCGCTTGGCGACGAGGTCGAACACTTTGGCCTCGATTTCGCTGAGCTTGGAGAAGGTGCCGGTGGGGATGATGGCAAAGTGGTCGCTGACTTTTTTGTCGTCGAACACACGCTTGGTCTTGGTGAGCTGTGGACCGTTGGGTTGATTGCCATTGAGAACGGCCTTGGCATAAGGGGCAAGGGCGGGGAAGCCGTTGCTGATGTCGCTCAGGGTGGTTCGCACGGTGCCAATGTAGTCCTCGGGCAGATATTTTGAGTCCGTTCTCGGGTATGTCAGCATTTTGTGCTTTTCATAAAGGGCTTGGGCGATCTGCAATGTGGATTTGGCGGAGAGGCCGAGGCGTGAGGAAGCATCGCGCTGGAGAGAGGTTAGATCGAAGAGTTGCGGCGAGATCTGTGACTGCGGTTTGGTTTCCTCGCTGACGGTGCCGGTTTTGCCGAGGCAGCGCGCTTTGATCTCTTCGGCATCTTTAGCATTCCAGATGCGTTCGCCTTTGGAGTGCGGATTGGCTTCGTCCTTTTTCCAGGCTTCGTTGAACCAAGTGGACGGGTATTTTCCGAGTTGGACTTGGAATTCGGCAGCGACTTCCCAATAGGCTTGGGGGATGAATGCTTGGATCTCGGCTTCGCGCTGGGCGAGGATCGAAAGGGTGGGGGTCTGGACGCGGCCAGCGGCAGTCATATTAAATCCACCGTGGCGCGAGCGGAAGCAAGTTAGGGCACGGGTGGAATTTAGGCCGACGAGCCAATCGGCCTCGGAGCGGCACTTGGCGGCATCGGCGAGGTTGCGCATGGCGCTGGAGGGGCGGAGATTGCTCCAAGCTTCCAAAATGGCGTTCTGGGTCATCGACTGCATCCACAGGCGCTTGACGGGCTTTTCGATTTTCCCGTATTCGATGATGTATTGGAAAATCAGTTCTCCTTCGCGTCCGGCATCGCAGGCATTGATGATTTCGCTAACGTCTTTGCGATTGGCGAGCCTGAGGACCTGCTTGAGGCGGGCCTCGGAATCGACGATGGGGTCGAGGTCAAAACTGGGTGGGATGGCGGGCAGGACATCGAATTTCCATGGCAGATTCTTGCCATTCGGGCCGGTGGGCATGCGCAGCTCGATCAAATGTCCGACGGCAGAAGTGATGATCGCGCTGTCGTTCTCGAACCAGGTATCGCGCCCTGATCCTTCTTTATCAAACTTGCCAAGGGGCTTCGAGAGGGCACGGCTGAGGTCTGCCATGACGCTGGGTTTTTCTGCAATGATAAGAATTTTTCCCATGGAATCAGTGATGGTAAAGCGGTTGAGGGGGGGATTGTGGTGGACGGGTGAGAAAGTGACTAGGGACATAAATGCAGGAAATGCAAGCGCTTTTTTCAAAAAATGGGCAAAGCTAGGTGATTTAGGGGGGTGGGAGTGTTGAATCTGTGAGATTGTGCTTATCTTATGATAGTGAAGTTGATTTGACGGGGCGGGGCATTGGGTGTAAGAATAACTGCTCCTTTTTCCACGAAACACATGTCCTCACTTTTTTCTCCATACAGCCTCAAGAGCCTTACTTTACGCAATCGCATCGGGATTCCACCGATGTGTCAATACATGGCCGTGGATGGCGTGGCCAATGATTGGCATGACGCGCATTACACAACATTGGCCCGCGGTGGTGCGGGATTGGTGGTTGTGGAGGCGACGGCGGTGGCCGCGGAAGGGCGGATTTCACCGGGCTGCACGGGTTTGTGGTCGGACGAGCAAGCGGCGGCGATGACGCCGATTGCAGCAGCGATCCGCAAGGCGGGTGCGGTGCCGGGGATTCAGATTGGTCATGCGGGTCGCAAGGCGAGTGCGAATCGACCGTGGGAGGGCGATGATCACATGGCGGTAGACGATCCGCGGGCGTGGGAGACAATTTCGCCCTCGGCCTTGGCGTTTGGCGCTGGCTTGAACCGGGTGCCACGTGAAATGACGCGAGAAGACATCTTACGGGTGCAGGCGGATTTTGTGCAGGCGGCGCGACGCGCGGTGGCGGCAGGATTTGAGTGGCTTGAGCTGCATTTTGCCCACGGTTATCTCGGTCAAAGTTTTATGTCGCGTCACGCGAACAAGCGCACAGATGAGTATGGCGGCAGTTTTGAGAATCGCAGTCGATTTTTGCTCGATACCTTGCGCGCTGTGCGGGCGGTGTGGCCAGAGCATTTGCCGCTCACGGCGCGTTATGGGGTGATCGAGTTTGATGGTCATGATGAAGAAACCATGGCGGAATCGGTCGAGCTGGCGCGTTTGTTTAACAGCGAGGGGCTTGATTTGTTGAGTGTGAGCGTAGGGTTCTCGACACCAGAATCGAACATTCCCTGGGGACCAGCATTTCTGGGGCCTATGGCAGAGCGGATTCGTCGTGAGGCAGACATTCCCGTGTCCTCGGCCTGGGGATTCGAGCAGCCGAAAGTGGCTGACGCGGCGATTGCCGCTGGCCAACTGGACGTGGCGTTGATTGGTCGCGCGCACTTGGCGAATCCACACTGGACTTATGAGGCTGCGCAAGCACTTGGTGAAGAAAATCCAGCATGGGTGCTACCCGCGCCGTATGCGCATTGGTTGTCGCGGTATCGTCAGTGATGGGTTTTGATCAAACTCGAAGTTGGCAAAGGGGCGCAGTTTTTTGAGTCAGTCCGCACTATGATAGCTACGGATTGTATCCTTTAGGTCATAACTTGCATGTTTCGTAGGCAACGCGACTGGAAGCCGCAGCCACGGTTAGGCTAATGCCGATGCTAGGCTCTTAAACATGTAGTAGCCCCAGCCGTGGCTGGGGTCGAGGTTCCAGTCGGGATCGTAGTGGTGATTTTTCTGGATGAAGCGCTCGGGGTGTGGCATTAAGCCGAAGGCGCGGCCGCTGGGGTCTTGGAGTCCGGCGATCGCGAGGGTGGAGCCGTTGAAGTTATCGGCGTAGGTGAGGGCGACATTGCCGTTGGCGAGGTAGGTTTCGGCATCGCCGGGGAAGGTGACGAAGCGGCCTTCGGCATGCGCAACGGGGAGCTCGAACTCGGCAGGAAGGCCTTGAAGGTAGGGACTGGAGCTATTTTTTACTTGGAGCTTGGCCCAGCGGCAAACGAAACGCTCGCTGGTATTGTCGATGAGGCTGCCGGTCGGAAGAATGCCGAGTTTGGTGAGGATTTGAAAGCCGTTGCAGATGCCGAAAGTAAAGCCGCCGCGGGCGTGGTGGTTTTGGATGGCATCGCCGAGTTTGGACTCGGTGACGAGCTGGGCAAGGCGGCCGGACATCACGTAGTCGCCGTAGGAGAAGCCGCCGGAAAACATCACGAGCTGAGATTTTTCGATCTCGGCGACGGTGGCATCGGCGATAGGAATGATCGAGGTGGTAAAGCCGACGAGCTGGAGTGCGCGGGCGGTTTCGGCATCACAGTTGGTGCCCGGATATTTCAGCAAGGTGGCGTGCGGCATGAGTGGTTGGTTGAATGCGAACTTGTAAAGGGAAAGCGGCGAGGGGGCAATCGGAATTTGCGGAAAATTGGCGCAGCACGCAGTGCTTAATTGACGAAGGGGTTGTGGGGGGCGTCGGCGAGAAGTTTGTGATAGGGGGTGAGATTGCGCAGGGTTGAAGCCCAGAGGCTGGAATCGTGGGGGAGGCTGAGGAAATTGGCGGGAGCGGGGGAAACGATCCAGGTGTGTTGTTCGAGTTCGTTTTCGAGCTGACCAGGGCTCCAGCCGGAATAGCCAACGAAGGCGCGGACAAGGGTGCCGGGCTTTTTGTGGTGCTTGATGGCGTCTTCGGCAGAGATTTGTTGGATGATGCGCAGGCCGCTGATTTGATCCCACCAGATGGCAGCAAAGATGAGATTGTTCTCGTTGATAGGCCCACCGTGGTGAACGCCGATGTGGCGGAGAGGGTGAAACGCGGGCGAGGGCAGGAGATTGCCGACAACTTGACCGGTGGGTTGATTGAGAATCAGTCCGAAGGCCCCATCTTTGGTATTGTGTTGGGATAGGAGGATGACGGAGTGGTCAAATGCGCCACCGGAAAGGGTGGGTGAGGCGAGTAGGAGTTTGCCTTGGAGCTCAGGTGGTTGGGGCTCTGGGAGATTCATACGTGTGGATGATTGGAAAATGATCTAAGATGCTTCATAGGATAACACATTTTTCGAAAAATTGCAGGGAATTCCCCACGAATCGAATCGATCAAAGCGAGAGCTTTGATGCTCAAGGAGTTGGGGGGAGGTGAGCAGTGGGATCCTCTTCCTTGTATTGCTCGGCGATGCCTCTTTCGAGGCAGCCTGTCAGCCAGCGCATCATTCGTTGAGCCTCTTCGCTTTCGCTGCGCAACTCGTTGAGCCCATGCCAGTCAAGATGAGGGCGGATCGCTGGCGCTGCGATGCGGTTGATATCCAATCGGCCCATGATGGCTTCGGTCTCGCGAGGGTGGGCGTTGAGAATTTGCGCAGGGCGCGGCAAGTCATCGAGCATCTCCGAGGTGAGGCCAAAGGAGGTGACGCCGATGCCGAAGCAGCTGTTAAGACGGCGCAGGCCATCGGCAAGTGCTTCGTCAATGATGGGAGCGGCGTAGATCAGCTCACCGGCTTGGGCCCATTGGGAGACGGCGAGTGTTTGGAAAAAGTCCTCGCGATAGGTCTGAAGTGAGGGCTGGATGCGCAGGCGGGCGGCGTGGAGGCCGAAGGGGGAGACGCCGAGGCGTTGCTTGAGGGCGAGCATGCCGGGCTCTAGGGTCATTTCCTCGTCGGGGGCCTCGCCCGTTTCCCAATCGATGAGAACCATTTCGGGATATTTCCAAAGGTTGCCAAATGGGGAGTCGCGGGTAAAAGCTTCACGGAAAATGAAGGGGAAGCGTCCGTTGATCTCGAAGTAGCGATGAACGATGGCACGGAATTTGCGAATGCGCAGCATGGCGAGGTCCATGGAGGACTGGTCTGCATTCATGTCATCGAGGCGACCTTGAGTCAGAGATATGAGCTCTTGGGCGCTGGAAAGAGCAGGGATCGGAGCGCTGCGTCGGTAGTAGCCTTGGCCTTTTTCGACTTTTGCGATCGGCGAGGAGGGATCGCAGGACATGATGGAAAAGTGGTAACGCAGAGAGGCGTCTGAGTAATTGCCATCGAGTTGGAGCCGCACCAAGCGAATGAGTTCCGTGCCCTTAATCGCGTCCACGGGATTGGTGGGCAACAAGGCGATGAGGATGTCATTCAGTTGTTTGCGGAGGCTCATGTTTGTGAAGGAGTATGCAAGAGTAGTTTTCGGCGAATTTCAAGCGCTATCGTTGATTTTTTAAAATTTCGCATGATTTGAGTGGGTTTTGGCCGGGGGAATCGATGATTTTTGATGAATGGAATAGGCTTGGCGTAAAAGTATTTTATAATTGTTGTTTTTTTATTTCGTGATTTGCTCGCTTGACGATGTCACCGGAGCGCAACAGAATGCGGGTTCCAATGAAAGATCGATTGAGTGACATTCATGTGACGGCAAACGTCACCCTGCCGAGTCCCGAGGAGCTGGTGCGGGACATTCCGTCTGGCGAAAAAGATGCGGCGTTTATGCTGCGTTCGCGCGAGGAGGTGCGGCGTTCGATTTTCGGAGAGAACGGAAAATTTCTTGTAGTGGCCGGTCCGTGCTCGATCCATGATGTGGATGCGGGGCTAGAATATGCGCAGCGTTTTGCAGGACTTGCGGCGCAGGTCAAAGAGCGGATGACCTTAGTCATGCGGGTGTATTTTGAAAAACCGCGGACGACGGTGGGATGGAAGGGATTGATCATGGACCCGCGTCTGGATGGGAGCAATGATATTGCGGAAGGATTGGCCGTGGCGCGGCGGTTTTTGTTGCAGGTGATGCGCATGGGCGTTGGGACATCGACCGAATTACTCGACCCGATCACTCCGCAATACATCGCGGATCTGATCAGTTGGTCGGCGATTGGGGCGCGGACAACAGAGTCGCAGACTCATCGGCAAATGGCTAGCGGACTATCGATGCCAATGGGATTTAAGAATGGCACGATGGGCAACCTGGAGCCAGCGCTCAATGCGATCAAAGCGGCGATGCAGCCACAGACGTTTTTGGGTGTGGGCATGGATGGCAGGGCCTCAGCGGTGACGACTTCGGGAAATCCTGACTGCCATGTGATCTTGCGCGGCGGGGAGTGCGGTCCGAATTATCAGTCCTCTGCGGTAGCAGAAACGCGGGCTTTGTTGGAAAAGCACAAACTTCCAGCGGTGATCATGATTGATGCCAGTCACGCGAATTGCTCGAAAAACCATGAGCTCATGCCTGAGGTTTTTCGTGACATCGTAAGGCAACGTGCGGCAGGGGATCGATCAGTGATCGGCGCAATGCTGGAAAGTCATTTGGTCGCGGGGGCGCAGAAATTTCCTCAGCAGAAATCTGATCTCGTTTATGGTCAGAGCATTACGGATCCATGCATCGACTGGAAGACCACGGAAGACTTGATTTTGCGCTCGGCGGATGCTCTAGGTGACGCATGCTGATTCCGCTGCGTATATTTTCTTCTTTCGCTTGTCAGGAGTGCGGGATTCGTGCATCTTAACTCCGATGTTTTTTACTCCTAGATGGAAAAAGGATACCGATGCGTTGATCAAAGGCGCGAAGAAATTTCTTCATTACAAGCGTGATTTGCTGAAGCCTGATCGCATTGATGAAATTCAATCACGCATTAGTGATCTGAAAGCGGCCTTGAAAAGTAGCAAGCGTGATCGAGTCGATGAGTGCTCTAAACAACTGCGTGCGACCTGTGAAAATGCGTTGCCTCGCCAAGCACAGCAGAGTTGGTTTGAGGAAAACGTTGAGGTGATCTTCGTGGCTCTTGTTGTAGCATTGGGCATTCGCTCCTACATCATCCAGCCGTTTCGCATTCCCACGAACTCGATGTATCCCTCACTCAATGGTGTGGTGACCTCGAATCTAACGGAAGCAGAATTTCAAAAAGAAAAACCGTGGCTCGGCGGCCAAATCTACGATTGGGCCTCGAAAGCACGTCGTTGGCATCGCATTGAGGCGCCGACATCGGGGCGCATCGTCGCGTTAGAAGATCGCTCAAAGTTGTTTTTCTCGCGCACACATGTGGTGTTTGATAATGGTGCCTCGGTGACTTTTCCTGCGCCAGTCGGAGAAACACAGCAAGCATTGAGCGGTGGCAAGCCGTTCACGTCGCCTGTTGGCTCCGCCTTCAAAAAAGGCGAAATCATGTTCCAAGGAACTGTAGATGGCGGAGACTTAGTCCTGGTGGACAAAATTTCCTACCATTTTCGCAAACCCGTTCGTGGTGAAGTTTTCGTGTTCGACACCCTCGGCCTCGAACGCAAAATCGGCAATTTCAGCTCGGGTAAAACAGGCGACCAAGCCAAAGCCACGCACTACATCAAGCGCCTCTGTGGCGTTCCGGGTGATACCCTGCGCATCGACTCTCCGCATCTTTACGTTAATGGCAAGATTGCGACGGAAAAAGGCATCGCCAATGTCTTTCGACTCAACAATCTTGGGCTAGAAGGCGGCCATGGTTACTCTTATGCACGAGGTGGTGATACCGAAATTTTCAACTCTGAGAGTACGCTGACCCTATCCGCCCAAGCTCCGCAGGGCATGCGCGAATACGCAGCTCTTGGCGATAATTCTGGCAATTCGCTTGACTCTCGCTACTGGGGCACCGCGAAGGAATTCAATCTTGTCGGTCCGGCTCTTTTCTCGCTCTGGCCCTTTACCTCGGGTCACTGGGGATTCATCAAATGAAATCTTCGGAAATCACCCGCAAAGCGAAGTCGAATCTCGCGTTTGCGCTCAATATCCTGCCCAAAGAGCGGCGGGATGACATGGTGGTTTTCTACGCGTATTGCCGCGTGATCGATGACATCGCCGATGAGGAGTCCCGCCCCGTGCCACAGCGCAAAGCAGAACTCGCCGATTGGCGCGAAGGTTTGGCCAGCGGCTTTATGGCGCCGACCGATTTTCAAAAGGAAGTCATTGCCCTCGTTGATAAATACCAAATTCCGGTAGATCTGATGACCGCCATCATCAACGGCTGCGAAATGGATACCGAGCCACTGCGATTCCGCACGTGGGAAGATCTCCAAGGCTACACCTGGAAAGTCGCCTGCGCGGTTGGCTTGATCTCGCTAAAATTGTTCGGCGCCAACGATCCGAAGTCAGAGAGCTTCGCCGTCGCCCTCGGTCATGCGCTTCAACTCACCAACATCATGCGCGACATCGGCGAAGACGCCGCCAACAATGGTCGCATTTATCTACCGCTTGATGACCTCGCGAAGTTTTCCCTCACCGAAGCAGACCTGCTCAACCGCTGCTACGACGCCCGCTTCACGGCATTGATGCAGTTTGAGTATGAACGCTGTCATCAACTCTACGAAACCGCCCGCACTAGCCTTCCCGCCAGCGATCGTAAAGCTCTCGTCTGCGCCGAAGTCATGCGCGAGATTTATCACACCGTGCTCACCCAAATGAAGGCCGACCAATTCCGAGTCTTCGACAAACGCTATAGTCTGTCAACCTTCCGAAAGATGGCGATCCTAGCCAAACACATGGTGGGGTGAAATTGTTTGAATTACGATTCTTTTGCTCCTAACGCTCCGATTGGCAGTGGTGATACTTTTTTTCTAGGTGTGGATTTCTGATGTGGTAGGTAATGTGCGCTAAATTCGAATTCGCCCTCTTGCCATTCGGTTCCTCCTTGGATAAGAGGTGATGTTTTGATGAGTCGAAAGTCTTGCGCTGCGATGTTGAGGAAGCCGGGATGATTTCCTGTGAAGCATGTCTCTTCTCCGTTGATCGAGCCTAACAATTTCCCGCGACTCGGCACCCAGCCTTCACTGAACCAGCAGTTCTTAAGATCGATGCGACCTTGCTCTGCGATGAGTGCGAGTTGGCGACCACCAGCGCTCACATAAAACAAATTGTTGCGGCAATCGACACGCTCGTCAGCAGAGGATAAACGAAACAGCATGGTCTGACTCTCACGCGTCGATACTACAGTGTTGTTGTGAAAATGCAGCGCGCCTTTGCGATACCATTCTTTTTTCTCGCTGTCGCCGCCGTAGTGAACGATCTGACTGTTGCCATCACCTTCGCGTTCGATCAATACATTGCCATAAACCCAAGTGTCGCGATAGCGTGGATCGTCGCGCAAGATTTCGCTATCAGTAGCATCGACCAAATCCAATTGCCGATTTCCGCCTTCGATCCAATTGTTTTTCACCAATAAACCTGCGGAGCGATCTTTCAAATTGCTGCCCAAACATTCAGTACGCAAGGGACCGTAGTGATTGAACTGAAAAGTAATGCCCCGCGCTGCGGTGTAACTGTTGTGTTCGAGTATGCTGCCCTCAATGCCATTGCTATGAATGAAGCAAGAATCGACGAGAATGTCTTTTGCGAGATGGCTGGTAAAAAAGCCATTACCGCTGTCATGCATCACGCAGTTACGCACAACGATGTGCTCGCCTTTTTCGATAAAAATCGCCGAGGCATTCTTATCATAAGCCGTTTTGCCATCGCGGCCATCAAACGAATAAGGTGGTCGCGCACTGCGGATCTCAAGATTTTCGATCACGATGTACTGAGGCATCGCGTCGGCTGGTTTGTTAGAGCCACCGATCTTGATGACTGCCCGAGTTTCGCTCCAGAAATTCAATTCCTTGCGCGTCTGCGCATCACGACCATCGATGATCGGTAAATACCCTTGCTCATTGGCAATGCCGCGCACCACAATCGGCTTGTTCGTCTCCCCTTGCCGACAGATCACCCATTTGCTGCGATACGGTTCTGCCCGCCAATGAATGTTCACGACATCACCGGCCTGTAACGACTCCCAAGGCACCGCTTCAATCTCCGCCAATTCTTTCCCTGGTCCCACGTCGAATGTTTTCGCCTGCATCAACGAGCTTTACCAAACTATCACAGCGATCATCGAAAAAACAGCCGTGGTGAGAAAACGCTCTATTGCAAGTAGAATCATGCCATTAATCTAAACAAGCACCGCAAAATGCCAAGCGCAAATCGGGGGGGGGATAATGTGCATAAGTTGAAATACAGTTCATTCGACAATTGAATGCAATTCGTAACAGCGTTCAGTTGATCTGTTTTTTCTTTCTAAAATCGCCAATGTTCGCTAAAAAAAGCATATGAATTTAAATATCGTATGCCTCCTTGGTATTTTAATCAGTTCTAGCGTTGCGCTCGCACATGGCAGCTTAGAATGGCCCAAATCTCGTGTAAAACATATCTATGACGCGATGAATCAAACGCCGCGTCCGGTCTGGGCGGCACAGGCGATTGCGTTAGACGGCGAACAATCGTATTACACATGGAATCAGATGTCGCGCAATTTCCCCTCTGCCATCCAAGGAAATCCGCAAGCATATTACGATCAGATCCCCGATGGACAACTGGCCAGCGCCGGAAATTTGCCTGCCACAGCTCAATTGCCTAGCCACCCTGGATTGAGTTTTTCAGGGTTGGATACCGTATCGCCCTCATGGCTGTGGCCTGCCACTCCTGTCTCGGCGGGACCGCGCGAATTCACCTTTTATGCAACGGCAACGCATGATCCCAGTTTTTTCAAAGTTTGGATCAGCAAGCAAGGATACAATCCGCAAACCGAATTGCGTTGGCAAGATTTGGAATCGTTAGGGCAACCAGCCCACACGCGCACGGGGAATAATTACTATTTCACCGTCAACCTGCCCGAACGCACCGGACGCGCGGTGGTCTACGTCGCCGGCAACGAGTGGACCCTGTGGGCGAAGTATTCTACGCGTTGTCCGATGTTGATTATGGCGGCGGCACACCGACCGGCGATCCTGTCGTGGGATTTGCCAGCGCCACAGCGAATGTGTCCGAAAATGCTGTAACGGCAAGTATTCCCGTGGCGCTGAGTCGAGCGGTTCTAGCGGCGGGCGTTACCGTAAACTATAGTCTCAGCGCCGGCACCGCGGGGGCGGGAGACTTTAGCGTAGGCGCGGGAACCTTAAATTTTGCGGCTGGGGAAACGCAGAAAACGATCGTAGTTCCTATAACCAACGATGCCATTCAAGAAAGTGCGGAAATTTTTCTGATACAACTGTCTGCCCCCGTTGGCGCGGTGTTAGGTCAATCGACCAACCAAGTCACGATTAGCGATGACGATGTTCCCGCAGGCGCTTCGGGATACCGATTTATCGTTTCACAAAACTGGGGATCCGGCTGGGAGGGTCGATTGGAACTATACAACGGCAGCGCTGCGGCATGGAATCCTTGGTCCTTAGAATTTGATGCACCCTGGACGATCAGTAGTGCCTATGATGGTGTCATCAATAGTCGCACGGGAAATCACTACACTTGCGGACCACAGTCATGGAATCAGCAAGTGAATGTCGGATCGACCTTGATTTTTGGTTGGTTGGTGAGTAATGCCGTCACCCACGGCACAGTCGCGCCTTCGCAAGTTCGTATCAATGGACAATTGTTACCGCAGCTTAGTCCGGCGGTGGCGATCGACTCGCTGACGCTCGATGAAGGTGATAATGCCCATGATGTGAGTCTGGCGATCACACTCGAAAGCGCACACACCGCACCCATTTCGGTGGCTTGGCAAACCTTACCTGGAACGGCGGGAGCCAGTGATGTAACGATGTCGCAAGGTACTGTGACCTTCGCGCCAGGCGAGACTAGCAAAACGATTGTCGTTTCCGTGCTGGGCGATTTTTTAGAGGAAACCGCAGAAACTTTTAGCGTGACTCTTGCCGGCGTGGAAAATCAATTGCCACCACGTTTTGTCACGGGCAAACAAACGGCTGTGATCACCATGCGCGACGACGATGGACCGGCTTCCGTTTGGCTAACAGGTGGAACCGTGCAAGAAGGAAACAGTGGCGCTCGTGATGTGCCCTTCACCGTTTGGTTGAGTCGAGCACCAAAGCTCGGGGAAATTGTTTCTCTCGACTATGCCACAGTTAACGAAACTGCCGTCGCAGCAGATGCTTCGATGGCTTCCATGGGCATGGAATGCCAGTGTCGTAAAGAAGCGAACGCTTGTGATTTCAATCATAGACAAGGCACACTGGTTATCCCACCTGGCACTTCTTCAGCGAATCTGCCAGTTGTAGTCAAAGGAGATTTGCGTGACGAAGAACTCGAAGTATTTCAGCTACGCATTACGAATCTCGTCGGATGCATCGCACGGAACACCACGGCAACCGCACAAATCATCGATGATGACTTGGCGGGAAAAACGTTAGGCGGCAATCGCAGAGTGATCGCCTATGCTGATGCGACAGCTGGCACTGTCACTCTGCCACCCGCGGATCGCATCACCCATTTGTTCGCTGCTTTTGCCAACGTCGGCAACGATGGCACGCTTACGAGTGTGCCACAAATTAGTTCGTGGAATTCGCTCAAATCTACCAATCCGCAACTGCGTATTTTACTCTCTATTGGTGGCTGGAATTGGTCTTCAAATTTTCCTGCGATGGCGGCTGACTCCGTCAAGCGTGCCACTTTTGCGCAATCGTGTCGTAGTGTGGTCCTCGCCCAAAATCTCGATGGCATCGATCTCGATTGGGAATGGCCAGGTGGCGGAAATACCGTGCCGATTGCGAACGATCGCAACAATTTTACAGCGCTGGTTCGTGCGGTGCGTGTGGCTCTCGATGAGCTGAGCAACACGACAGGAAAAACCTATGAACTCACTTGTTATGCTCCCGCCTCGGCGGCCAACATCGCGCACTGGGATCTCGCCGCGCTGAAGCAAGATTTTGATTTTTTCAATGTCCAGGGTTACGATTTACACGGACCATGGGATAGCATCACCGGTCATCAATCGGGCTTGTTGTCGAATCCCTCCAAAGACGATGGCCTCAGCATTGCCGAAGTCCTTGCGCTCTATACCACAGCAGGTGTGGCCAAGTCGCAATTGTTAGTCGGCGCGCCATTTTATGGCTACTACTGGACCAACGTCGGCCCGAATCAAAATGGCTTCAATCAACCTGGTGGCGGTGCCAGTGATCTGACCTATGCCGCACTAAGCGCCGCTAACAGCTGGGCTCGCAGTTTTGTTCGCACTTGGGATCCGTATTCGTTGGTGCCTTCGCTTCAAGAAATTACAGCACAAGGCAACGGTCGCTGGGTGAGCTATGATGACCCGCAATCGCTCCATGCCAAAGCCGCATTCAGTCGCGCTCACGGTTACGGTGGCGTGTTTTTCTGGCAACTCGGTGGCGATACCGCAGATCGTTCTTTACTTACCACGTTGAGTGATTCGATGGCAGATTACGCAACTACCGACAGCGATGCAGATGGCTTGCCCGATGCTTGGGAAATGAACCATTTTTCGACACTCTCCTCCGCGAATGGAAGTTCCGATTCCGACGGCGACGGATCTTCAGATATGTTAGAATTCCGCGGTCGCACACTACCCCACAGCGGCGCTGATTTTCCCTGCCTACATGCAGAGCGACACGCTAATCAAAGCGTCATGCTCCATTGGTCGACCGCTCATGGCGTGAGTTATCAACTGCAACGAAGCTATGATCTTTCAACATGGCAAGAAATCACCACCATTCAAGGCTCCGGTGCTGACACGATCATGCACGACAGCGCCTTACCCGCAAACACCGCAAAAGCATTTTACCGACTCGTTTTTCCTCCTTTGCCCGCGATGCGTGAATAGAGTTTGTTTTGATAGATCAAGTCAATGAATTCACCGCTTTTCAGATTGAAGATTTCGGTCTGTAAATCCCCGTTGTCGATCGGATATTTTTCGCTGCGCAGTGAAGTTGTCTGGCGGTTGCTCACTTTGCCGTTTATCATCATTTCTTCGACGATGACAAGGTCAGCCTGAACGGCGAGAGTCGCGAAAAACGAAAAACGAGAGAAGAAGAAAATGTTTCATGAGAGTGTTCTTAGTGGGAGGGATGAAAGAAATGGGCTTGCCTAGGCGTTTTCGCAGGATACACTTTTTGTGTTAACGAACGATGCAGTATGCTGCCTGCATTGCAAATTCTATTTTTGTTATGATTCGCTCTGTATTGTGTTCCGTTTTGTGTTTTTCTGCTGTGCATTCCGTTTCAGCAGAAGAAATGGCTTCGTCACCCTTTGATCTTGCCGCGTGGAAACGCACCTATCTGACGCAGGTGGAGAATCCGCAGCAATGGGACAATGATTTCAATCGTACGGCGAGTGGCTGGAATGGCGGCAATGAAGCAGCGGTGGCAGAAACATTTATCATCACGTGGGGTCCGTTGGGGATTCGCACGCGTATGCATGATGGCGTTTATGTGGCGGGTGAGGCCTTTCGTGCGATTTGGCCGAAGTGTTTGTTAGATAGCGAAGGTGAATTGATTCGCAATGCTTTCGAGGTCGTAGAAGTGATGCCGGGCTCACCTGCGGATGGCCATTTGCAGCAGGGCGATTTGTTGTTAGCGATGTCGGGAAAAGAATTTCTCACCAGCAACATGTTGCGTCATGGTTTGCCGAAGTGGCAGCATCAAGAGAGTCGCAGTTTGGAATTGCACGCGGCGCAGTTGCTCGATGCCGCCGAAGGAGTGGGAGAGGTGAATTTTCGTGTCTTGCGCAATCCGCAACCCGCAGCAGCAGTGCCAGCGGGATGGCAAGTGAAATTTGACAAAAAATTGTTCGGCGTGAGTGAACCCGTGCCCTTTGAAGTCGCGCTGCAAGGTGGCGAAGAAGTTTGGTTCGAGATCAGTGATGGTGGCAATGGTATCGGTAGTGATGGTTGCACGTGGAAAGATGTGAGCCTGACAGATGCTGGGGGAAAAGCCGTGCCGATTTCTGCTTTAATAATCACGGGGCACAGTGTCGGCTATGGCAGTGCAACCGTGACAAACGAAGGTCGCGATTGGTTTGCCCATGCCAACTCACGGATCCGTGCCGTTGTTCCTGCGGGAGCGAACTGGACCTTGCGTGGACAAGCTGCTGTGTCATCTGGCTACACCACAGTGGAAGCGAGTATTAAAACGCGCAAGCCTGTGAATTTGTCACCGTCATTAGCCGTGCAAACAAAGGAGATCACATTTCCTATTCCGCGTATCGGCAGCTTTGATCAAGCTCATCCTGAAACGTGTGCCAAAGCTGCAAACATCATTGCGATGCAAGCGGCGTGGCTGGCGCGTCAACAACTCGAAGATGGTTCTTGGCCGCGCATGCATGGTTACACGCGGCCCTACTATGATACCGCCTGGGCTTTGTTAGGTTTGCTGTCGGTCGATGATCCGCAGTATCAACCAAACATTCGCAAGGCTGCGAGTTATTTGGCGAACATGAAAGAGATCGACGATTGGTCGATCCCGCGTTCGATGGCTCTGATCGCGCTGTGTGAGTATTGGCTGCGCACGCGCGATGATGCAGTGCTCGAAGGAATGCGTTGGCATGTGAAAAATGTGTTAGAATGTTTGAATCCCGACATGAGTGCAGGGCACAAAGTCAGCACGCCTGGCTATGGAGGAGGTGGGGTGAGTTGTGGCGGATCGCATGTTTGCTTGGCATTGGCGATGGCGCATTTGACACCTGCGAAACCACCCGCAGGCATTGTTGATGCGATGCTGTCACGCGCACAGGAGCTCGCACCTGATGGCTACATCCCTTATGGACGTCTGCGCGGATGGGCGGAGTTTGATGAAAGTGCGGTGGAGAGTGGCCCGACTTATTCGGGAAGACATGGTCCTTATCTCGTCGCCAGTTTGATTCATGGAGGTCCAGAAATTTTCACGAAAAATTGTTCGGAGCTCTACACAAAAGGACCTGTCGGTGGAATGGATCAAGGTCACGCAACACAGACTTTGAGTATGCAATGGGGTTTCATTGCCAGTGCGATGCTTGGTGAAAAAACCTATCGTCGTCAAATCGAGGCCTTGCAATGGCGCGTGACGATGCAGCGTGCGTATCGGGGCGGCTTTGGACAAAATGCCTATCGTCTCGAATACCAAGGTGGCGAGAGTTTGCTCAATTACGCCCTGCGAACGGGATCTTGGCTGGTGATTCTCAATGGCCCTCGTCGCAATCTTGCCATCACGGGACGCGATCATCAATATGCGCCACCACTTGCGAAACTGCCTCCTCTCAACGACCACGATGCCTCGTGGCATGGTCGCTATCTGCGCGATTGGTCAGTAGCGGAAGTTTTGTTAGGAAAAAATTGTCCCGCGGTTTTGCGCGATGCGTTGAAAAAACTCGCCGATATGCCGAAAGGCGAAGGATTTCATCAACGTTTTCAAGATTTTCTGCTCGCTGAGGCACCACGTTGCGCACAAGCAGTCTTGGCAAGTGCGCATGCCGATGCTAACGAAAAAGCCCAGATCGCCGAAATGGTGTTAGGGATTGATCACAGCATTCAGCTCAGCGACAAAGGCATCACCTTGGCATCGCGGCATCCTTTGGCTGGTAGATGTGTGATGGCTGAGGAGGCAAAAGCATGGTCCGCAGCATTGCCCTTGCCGATGTCTGGTACGATGACCATCGTAGATCCAGATCGTCTACTTCCCGCAGCGGCGGAAATTGCCATCGATCCTGTAAAAGGTGTTGAATTTGCCAAAGATCATCTCGCCACACAAGTGATCGAAATGGCCTTGCCCGCAGGTGATTTCACGCTCACCGCTCGCTTTCGCTATCGCGTGAAAGATCTGCTCATCGAGTACCAACGCCCGGTAGTTTTTGGAGTCGCCGAGGAATGGCGATCAGGAGAAAGTCAACGCAGTGTGATCAATGATCGTCGTTTCTGGGTTCCGGGTCGCTTGATTCATGATCACAAAGGCTGGGATCTTAGTTTCCAATTGCCGAATGGCCGTCGCATCGCGGCTGCTGCTAGTGGTCATGCTGTCAAGGTTCTCAGTGCTGATGGCAAAGAGTCGATCAGTCCTGAAGCCTATTCACTTCAGGCGGGTACAGCATGTCATTTTTGCTACACTCCGGGCATTTTCATCCAAGAAGCGCGTGTGCCATTCGTCAAAGTTCTGGCGCGCTGAGGAATGGACACCCATCAGATACGATCCACGAACTAGCACTTGCTAGTGGATGAGGTCGGCGATTGATCTTGTCGAACGCATCCGCCTGCGCTAGCTCTCGTTTCATGAAACTCTTTTTCGTTGTTTTGGCTCTGTGCGTGCAGGGATTCGCCGCCACTTCCTCTGTTGCGCCGACCAAACATCCGAACATCATTTTGATGGTTGCCGACGATCTCGGTTATGGAGATTTGAGCTGTTACGGTGCGACAAAAATCGCCACGCCGCGCATCGACTCCATTGCTGCTCACGGTCTAAAATTTACAGATGCTCATTCCTATAGCGGCATCTGCATGCCATCGCGCTATGCCTTGCTCTCTGGGCGTTATACGTTTCGTGTGACACGCTCCATCGACTACGCGTGCAATTTTGATCCCGGTCAAGTGCTGCTTCCCGCCGCGATGAAAGCCGCAGGATATCGCACGGCGATGATCGGAAAGTGGCACAACGGATTTGGCGACAAGAAAGAAGTCGACTGGAATGCTGAGCTCAAGCCAGGGCCTCTCGAATTTGGCTTCGATTCTTTTTTCGGCACTCCACGTACACACTCCGAGCCACCATTGGTTTTTGTTCGTGATCACCAGATTGTGGGACTGGAAAAAGATGATCCGATAAGCGTTGATCACTCGTCTGGCAGCGGAGCACATGGCAAGCAAATCGGTGGAGCGAAAGCGATGGCTCTTCGTCCTTCCGATCAAGTCGACATCACCCTAGCCGATGAAGCGACGAAATTTCTCGCGGCGCAAAAGCCCGAAAAACCATTCTTTCTCTATCTATCATGGGTCTCGCCACACAATCCGATCGCGCCATCGCCAAAATTTCAAAAAAGTAGCAAAGCGGGGCCTTACGGTGACTTCATCCAGCAGCTCGATCACTGCGTGGGTCGCGTGCTTGATGCTCTTGAAAAAACGGGCCAAGCGAAAAACACGATTGTTGTTTTCACAAGCGATAACGGCGGTCGCTTTCAACAAGTAGCTCTGCGTGCAGGACATCGTACTAATGGTGATCTGTTAGGTCAAAAGACTGATGCGTGGGAAGGTGGGCATCGCGTGGCATTGATGGTGCGCTGGCCTGAACACATTCCGGCAGGAACTGAGCGCAAGGAATTTTTTCATCACATCGATGTCATGGCTACCTTGTCAGGCTTAGTAGGCGTGACGCTTCCCGCAGGAGCTTCGCCCGATGGCAAATCCGATCAAGTCGCTTGGCTCGAGCCTGTCAAAGCTCCTGCCGCCCGCAGTGAAGCTGTGTTGCACGGCACACGTAGCATGGCATTGCGACAAGGGCCATGGGTCTACTTAGCGAAACAAGGCTCAGGAGGCAAGACAGTGCCCGAACCCGAAAAGCCCTGGAGCATTCCTTACAAGCAGATGAAATTGAGCAACAGCGACGTCGATGAAAATGGCCAAGTCAAAGAAAACTCGCCCGCCGAGCAACTCTATCATCTCGGCAAGGATCAAAAACAACAAACCAATCTCGCGACTCAACAACCCGCCTTGGTCAAAAAAATGCGCGAGCGTTTGAAGGAGATTTTGAATGAGAAATAGGAGTATCGGCGGCGCATTTTTTCTATAAAAGTTTTGAGTATGGATTTGAAGGTAGATTTCTAGCAGTTAGTTTTTGATGGTTTGGGATGCTAATGAAGCGGTTTGGGGGCGTGAGAGTGAGATAGGTTTTGTGAGTTGAAGATATCGCGAATGTATTTCAAGAACTTGAAAAGACCTTGGCTATCTAAGGTGCAGGCAGTGGCGCCGGCGGGATGCCAGTGAAGGATAAGAAGTAACTGGTGGAAGCGCTGAAAATCGAGCTGGAGCAAATCACCGAGTTCTGCCGGGGACAGAGCGTGGATCTGGAGCGATTCCGAATCCATCCAACAAACTTTTCATTGCGGCGGTGAACCAACTGTGTCGCCTACATTGTTCCGCTCAGCGGGACTGCGATGGATAAGATCGAGGGAACTCACACGAATAGGGCTGATTAGTGGAACTTGTTGTGGAATGATTCAGAGCCAAGCATCGCATTTGCGCTAGATCGCTATGGCAAGTATGGATTGAGGCAAGTATGGATTGATGCAATGACGGTAGCTAACTTGTTACGATTCAACCGAGCTTGGATGGCCGCAGGGAGGTGTGGGAAAATTGTTGCAAGGTCTTGCTCTGGCATCGTGTTTGGTATGTCATTCAGGATGGGAAACTTCGCCATGTGTTAGATTTTTTCCAGATTGCACAATCATTTAGCCGCATTATACTACTTCGGAATGCATGAGTAGACGGATGGAAAAAAAACGAACATCGGAGCATTACAGCGGGTTGATTCCTGCGAAGGGGTGGCCTGCTCGGAATTTGAAGATGCTGCGTCAGCATGTGGTGCCGGGGATGTTTCGCAAGCGCTCTGGAGAAACCAAGACTTTGGAATCATCGCCGTTAGAGTCAGGCCAAGTGCGCGTGACTTGGATCGGGCATGCGGGATTTTACGTGGAAATCGGCGATCACTCGGTGGTGATTGATCCCAACTGGGCTAAGTGGCTGGGCTTTCTCAAACGCATCCGTGAGCCTGGTTTGCATTTGCATGAACTGCCCGAAGTTGATTTGGTTTTGGTCAGCCATGCTCATCATGATCACATGCACAAGAAGAGCCTCAAGATTTTGCAATCGAGCAATGGGGTGGTCGTACCGACTGGGAGCGCTTCTCTGGTCAAGAGCCTGGGTTTTTCTGCGGTGCATGAGATGCAGGTGTGGGATATGATGGAATTTGATGGCATGGAGGTTATTCATACACCCGCAATGCATTGGGGTGCGCGATTCATTCACGATACGCATCGCGATTACGGCGGATACATTGTGCGTGCGGGTGGTCGCAGCGTCTATCACTGCGGCGATAGTGCATATTTTCTAGGCTTTGCGGAAATCGGTGCGCGTCACAACATCGACGTCGCCTTGATGCCGATCGGGGCTTATGATGCGCCGAGTGGTCGACCCGTTCACATGAATCCGGAGGAGGCGGTGCGCGCTTTCATCGAGCTCGGTGCGAAGGTGTTGATCCCGATGCATTATGGCACTTTCCCGTTAGGAAATGAACCGCTGCACGAGCCTGTCGAACGCTTATTAGCGGAGGCGGATCGCCTTGGTGTTGCGCATTGTGTGATGGTGCCGCAAGAGGGCGAAGCGGTGATTTGTTAGGCGACGTCGAGGGTGCTGCTGCCAGCGCTAAGTCGGCGCACATTGATCTTGGTGTGGATACGCTCCTTGACCAAATCGATGTGGGAAATCACGCCAATGGTTTTGTTTTGCTGATGTAGGGACTCCAGCGTGGAAATTGCGGCATCGAGAGCATCGGCATCGAGTGATCCAAAGCCTTCATCGATGAAGAGGCTGTCAATTCTCACATTGCGCCCTGCCAAATCGGAGAGCCCAAGTGCTAAGGCGAGGCTGACGAGAAATGATTCACCACCCGAGAGTGACGACATCGGGCGTGTGCAGTTGGCTTGGAATTGGTCAATGATTTCAAGTGTGAGATCGACATGATCTTGACGTTGCAAGCGGTAGCGTTCGGAGAGTTGTTGCAAGTGCTTGTTGGCGTGGTGGGTGAGAATGTCGAGCGAAACTCCTTGGGCAAATTTGCGGAATTTTGCGCCATCATGCGAACCGATCAAGCCACGCATGATTTGCCAAATTTCGAGCTCCTTGAGTTGCTGTTCGGAATCGGCGCTGCGAAGTACATAGGCCTTGCGTTGTGCCGCATTGCGTCGAAGTTTTTCTTCTAATAGCGTATGTTCTTTTGCTATGGCGAGCATGATTTCTTCTTGGGCGGCGGCTTCGATGCTCAGTTTGGCATACGTTTCCTCATCGGGAGCATGGAGTGATGTGAGTTCGGCAAGTCGTTGCTCGGCTGCTCCTAGAAGAGCGAGGCGTAGTTGCTCGCGCCGTTCCCATTCGAGCAACCATTCCCTTCGCGAGTCTAGCTCATCCTCGGAAAGCAATGCGGCGCGCAGGCTGGGCAGATCGGGAAATGGACTGGCTGTGAGATTTTCGAGCAGTTGCTTTTCTGCAACTTGGCACGTCAGCTGAGCTTGTTGCGCCTGGGTGGTCAGCATGGCAGATTCGGCAGTCGCTCGTTCGAGTCGTGTGCGGGCTTGGTCGCTCGCGCGCTGGAGTTGTGGCAAATCTTCTTGCGATGATGGGCGTTTCGCGAGTGCTTCTTTGATCGCCAATTCGGCAAATGAAAGCTCGTGGGTGAGTTGTTGGCGCAGCTGTGCGGTGCCCTCGCGCAAGGTGTTGATTTCCTTGTCGAGATGCATTTCCTCGATGCGTTGTTTTTCCAACGCATTGTGAAAGTCGGCCAGCTTCTGCGTGCCGCGCGGAAAGTGCTGCGATGATTTTTGCCAAGCATCCAGTGAGAGGATGGTAGCGGTGAAGTCGGGAAGGTTGAGTTGAAATGGCTCGATGGATTTTGTGAGGTTTTGCGTTAGGTCGATGATTTTTGTATCGAGTTCTAGTTGCACAGTGCTTTTTTTTTCGCGCTGGATTTCATACTCATCGAGGCGTTGTGTAAGGTCTTTGAATTTTTGCTGGGCTTGTGCGAGAGCATACTGAGCATCGCGCGATTTCTGCTCGGCATCGATGACGTTTTTGTGAGCTACTTTGAGTTCTTGCTCCTGTTTTGTGGACTGGAGTAAGTGATTATTGAGATCCGTGCCAGTGTCCTGAGGCAAGGTCAGAACTGCGAAAAGTGTCGCCGAATGACTTTGTGCTTGAGCGATGGCCTGTTGTTTTTCTGAGAGAGTCTGTTGGGCGTGAGATCGATTGGTTTGCGTTGCTATCGCTAATTTTTGCCATGATAGTACAGATTGCTCTGATGCGCGCCATTGCGATTCGGCTTGCAGCAAGGCTTGTTGAATGTGCGAAAAATCAGGTGCAGGGCAATCGGCCTTGCGCAGAGGGTGATCCAGCGAACCACAGAGCGGGCAGGTATCGCCATCATGAAGCGCGGCGCGTTGGTCTTCGAGGCTCGCAACGCGTTCGGCGAGTCGCAGGTGATCGCGTTTCAGTTTGAGCTCATGCTCATGGCGGGCGAGTAGTGCTTGTGCATTTGTCAATCCGAGCTGCTCGTTTTCTTGTTTGGCAAGCAGAGTGGTGACGGAATTTTTGACGGAATCTAGCTCGTGGGTGAGAGTGAGAATCGTCTGGCGTATGGCAATGAGATCGCGCAACTGCTGTTGTTCTTGGCGGCTGCGCTCAAGTGCGGACTCGGCATCGAGCCCGGGCCATGGTGAGAGATGTGAGCGCAAGAATGCCTGATGTTGCGTCAGCGTGGTGATGCTATGTTCGTGTGCGCTTTGCGAGAGATCGAGAGCATTTTTCGCTGTGGTAATTTGTTGTTTCCAGGTGTGGATCTCGCTCTCGATGTGGCTGAGATCTTGCGTGAGTTGGGCGTGATGGCGATGATGCACGTGTAGTTCCTGAGCCAGTAGATTGAGACTGGGTAAGGTGGATTCGAGCTCGGCGAGATGTTGGTGTTCTGCAAGCCATTTTTGAATTATACTCGATTGTTTTTCGGTTTCGGCAATGGCTGAGCGTATCGTGAAAAGTTTCTGATTGCGCTCGGTATATTGACTTTCTGTTAGTTTAAGCACATTGAGAACTTGCTCAATGCATGCATCACGAGCATCTGCGGTAAGTGTGGTCGATGCGGTGGCTGCAAGAGATGTCGAATATGAATTTTCTTTGGTGCGCTCCCATTCCTGAAGTGAGGTGGAGTAGGGGAGAGCTAGTTGGTGAAGAGCGAGCTGTTTCAGCCATGCTTGCTTGGCGATTTTTTCGGTGTTGAGCAAGTCCTTGCGCTCCATTTGCAACTGTCGGGCCTGATTGTTTTTTTGCAACTCTTCACCTAATAGCAATCGTTGTTGTCGTGATGCATGTTGTATTTTTGCCTCGGTGAGCTGGACGTTGATCGTTGTGATCGATTGCTCGGTCTCGTTGATTTCCTCTTCACTCAGAAGTTGGTAATGCGCAAGCTCGGCGCGGATGGTGGACAGTGCTGTATCACGGCGTCCGTATTCTTCATGAGCGAGAATGCCGATCTCGGAGTAAATCTCGGTACCCGTGAGGCTTTCTAACAACTCCGCTCGCTCGTCAGTTGTGGCTTTGAGAAATCGAGAAAACTCACCCTGTGCCAGCAGCACCGAGCGAAGGAAGCGCTGGTAGTTCAGCCCTGTTATGCGTTCGATCTCTTGGGTGCATTCGGTGGCTAAGCGATTCATGGGTTTTTCCTGCGCATCATAGAGGAAGCGCACGGGTGGCTGGATTTTTCCGTCAACTTTGCCTTTTGCGCGGCGCAGTTGCCACTCCGCGCGGTAGGTTTCCTGATTGACTGAAAACATTACCTCGGCGAGGCAATCGGAGCTATGGCGGCTCATCATATTTTCCGGATTGCGGTCGTTTTGGTAGCGTGCTGCTTGGCCAAAAAGCGCCAAGGTCATTGCATCGAGCAAGGTCGACTTCCCTGCACCCGTTGGCCCCGTAATAGCAAAAATGCTCGCGCTGGCTAAAGGTTCGCGGGTGAAATCGATAATATGTTCTCCGCGTAGCGAGTTGAGATTACGGAGTTTGATGCGGAGAATTTTCACTTGCCTATGATGCGTAATCACAGAGCCTTGTAAAGGCAATGTGCATGTGGGAGATGTTCAGAAATTATTTCTGACATGCATGAAAAAAATGCTCAGATGAGGCGGTAGTGTTGAGTATTCATGTATATGCGCCGCTTGCTCCCTGTTTTTCTTTCATTGCCTCTTACGTTTGCGCCGTTGAGCGCACAAGATGGAGGTCAACTTTACACTCTCTATTGCTCGGCATGCCATGGTGCCGATGGCAATGGCGCGACGGGGGGGCAATTTCCGCCACTTGCCAAATCTCCTTGGGTTCAGGGAAATGCTGAGCGCTCCATCAAAATCGTGCTTCATGGCCTACATGGACCTGTCGAAGTCAAAGGCAAGACCTACAACCTAGAAATGCCGCCACAAGGTGCTGCGCTCCCCGATGATCAAATCGCAGCGATTTTGACTCATGTACGCGCATCATGGGGGAACAAGTCCACGCCAGTTTCCGCTGATCAGGTAAAAGCTACTCGTGGTGCAACAGCAGCGCGCAAGGAGCATTGGACTGCAGAAGAACTCCTCAAATTGCATCCGCTAGAAAATGCCAAACCGCCCGTGGAAAATTTGATTTCCTACTATTACAAGGGCAGCTTTCAGTCGATGCCTGATTTTTCTCAACTCAAACCAGATGCGGTCGAAGAAGAGCCGATGGGACTTGTAGATTACAGTTCATACGCCAAAACCGATGGCTTTGCGATGATGTGGGAAGGCAAATTTTACACCCCAGATGGCAAGCATGAATTTTGTCTGGATTCAGATGATGGGGCACGTTTGCTCATCGATGGTCAGTTGGTTTGTGAAATCAAAGCCATTGGGCCAGCGGGCCGACTTGTCAAAAAATCGGTTGCATTGAAAAAGGGGATGCATCAATTTCGCGTGGAATATTTTGAATTCGCTGGAGAAGAAGCGCTCAGCGTTGGAATGAAACAACAGGGCTCCAATGGTATTAAATGGTTCAGCAAGGACAAGGGCAGTGCTCAGTCAAAAACTTGGCCCGAAATTATGCTGACTCCGTCAGCGGATCGCGCTGTGATGTATCGCAATTTCATTCAAGGCACGTCCGCTCGCGGCATAGGTTTTGGATTTTCTGGTGAAATTAACATGGCATACAGCGCGGATCGGCTCGCGCCAGAGCTCTTGTGGACGGGTAAATTCATCGATGCCGGGCATCACTGGACAGATCGAGGTGTTGGCGATGAACCGCCTGCGGGTGATGATGTCACGCGCATCAGCAACAAACTTGCTTATGCATTCACCGAGGAAGCAGTCACTGCGTGGCCTGCGGGTAATCCTGTAGCGCCCAGTTTCCGCGGCTACAAACTCGATGCCAAGGGCAATCCGACATTTTTGGTGCAAATCGGCAATCAGCGTTTTTTCGACTCCTACGCTGTTGTTGCAGGCGCTACGCCCGCTTTGGTGCGAACCATCACACCATCCGGCGAGGCGACCAAGCCTGTCAGTTTGTTGCTATTGAGTGAGCATGATTTACAGGCTCCGACGGCTCAATCGTTTCAAGCTGGCAAAGTCAAAGTCGAGGTTGAAGGCGGTGCCGTGCGCTATGTGACAGGCAACGCAATTCTCGACTTGAAAAACAGCGCGATCACCATCCGCTACACCTGGCAATAATCCCATACCTAACAATTTTTCATGAAATTCTTTTCTCTCTACCTTTCGACCGCTCTTGCAGCCTTTGCCGCTCCTCAGCAATCTGACTTTTATCAACGCCAAGAAATTCCCTTGCCTCCGGGTGAGATCATGGAAATCGGATCGGTGGCACTATTGCCCGAACAAAAAGTCGCGGTGGCAACTCGACGCGGTGACATTTGGATTTGTGAGGGCGCCTATGGCGATGACCTCGGCAAAGTAACTTGGAAAAAATTTGCCCAAGGCCAACACGAGCCATTCGGCATGTTTTGGAAAGATGGTTGGTTGTGGATGACACAGCGGCCGGAGGTTTCGCGTATCAAGGATTCCGATGGCGATGGCGCGGCAGATACCTTTGAAACGATCTGTGATGATTGGGGCATCAATGGCGATTACCACGAATACGCCTTTGGAACGGAGCCGGACAAAGAAGGCAACATTTGGATCACTCTTTGCCTCACTGGTTCTGGTGGTGCGAATTCCGATTGGCGTGGCTGGGCCGTGCGCGTGACTCCCGAGGGAAAAATGATCCCTACATGCTCCGGCATTCGTTCTCCTGGCGGCATGGGCTTTAATGCCAAAGGCGACGTCTTTTACTGCGACAACCAAGGGCTGTGGAATGGTTCATCTTCCGTCAAGTGGCTCAAGCCTGGATCGTTTCAAGGAAATCCCACAGGCAACAAATATCATACACTCGCCAATCTGCCTGCGCCGCCAGAGCCCGTATCAGGATCACGCGTCGAGACTGAGCGCGCCAAGTTTCCTACATTTGTGCCTCCCGCCGTAGTTCTTCCTCATGGCAAAGTGGGCCAATCTCCCACGGGTATCGTCTGCGATACCACCAAGGGCAAATTTGGGCCATGGGCTGATCAACTCTACGTGGCAGAGCAATGCCATTCACAGATTCAGCGCGCGTGCCTGGAGGAAGTCAACGGCATCTACCAGGGGGCGGTATTTCATTTTCTCGAAGGATTTGAAGCTGGTCTGATTCCGTTGCGTCTCGATCCAAGCGGCATCATTTTCAGTGGTGGTTCCAATCGTGGTTGGGCCTCGCGCGGCTCCAAGCCCTTTACCTTTGAGCGAGTCAAGTGGACGGGCAAAACTCCGTTCGAGATGTTGACGATGTTTGCCAAGCCCGATGGCTTTGAACTGACCTTCACTGAGCCTGTGGATGCCAAAGCAGCAGCCGATCTCGCAAACTACAAGATGGAAGCATGGACCTACATTCTTCAATCCAGCTACGGCAGCCCTGAAGTGGATAAGACCTCACCGAAAATCACCGCGGCCACAGTGTCAGCCGATGGATTAAAAGTCCGGCTCAAGGTCGATGGCTGCGTGAAAGGTCACGTTCATCACTTGACTCTCAGCAACATCAAAGCCGCCAGCGGTGCGGAAATGTGGCATCCTCAAGCGTTCTACACCCTCAACGAGATTCCTGCGAAGTAAGATCGTGGACTGTGGCGGCGGTGTCTCGCCTCCCTGCCTCATTGAATTTCACATTTCATCATCATTCGAGATTTTGACCATCTAGATAATCTTGCAATTTTGTGATGAGATAACTGTGACTTTCTTCGCCTACACTTTAGCAATTGGTAGCAAACACTGGTTTGAAATAGTGTGTTGTTCGGTTGGATTCTGGCTTGGCGGCGCGACGCCTCTGCCACGGCTCAACGCATGACTTTTCCGCCGAGCGAGAGAATGCGGGCATTGCCCTTTGCCGTCTCGGCTTCGGCGATTTGACCATCGCGCACATACATCTGCGAGAGAGCGGTCCACGCGAGAAGATCGTTGGGTTTCAAGGTGGTGGCTTGTAGTCCACAGCCAATCGCTTCTTTGACTTCACCGAGCTTGAGTAGGCTCATGCCGAGCGCGTGCCAGCCATCGAAAAATTCAGGATCGAGTGCCACGCATTGACGATAAAGCGCGACGGCCTCGCTGATTTCACCAAGTGCCAGGTGGCCGTTGGCTTCATCAAACAAAGCGTCGAGCTGTTCCATGATCGGGTGGCGTGAGCCGGATGATTACTGGATTTTCGCTAGCTCGTAGCGCTCGTTGATCCACGCTTGGAAAGCCTGGATGCGGATGCTGCGTTTTGTTTGATCAACTCCGCCGCTGAGCATGCTATCAAAATTGGGGTCCTTGACGATTTCGCGCTTGTCGACCAATGCAACGGCTGAGCCATCGGCTGTCGTGACAACTTCGGTAAGTTCACCAGGATTGGTGTATTGAGCAGCGGTGAAGAAAGCTTGCGCGTCTGGGTGACCTGCTGGATTTTCTCCGTTGCCAAAGGGATCGATCGTGATAGAGGAAAGGCCTGCATCTTTGGCGGCATCGGCAAAGGATTTTTTCGCTGCGATCGCTTCTTTGATCTTTTTGTGTGCTTCGTCAGCAGCTTTTTTCATTTCCTCACGGCCTTTTTCTTCGATCCACTGCTTGCGCACTTCGTCTTTGGCTTCCTCGTAGGTTTTCACGCGGGATTCTTCCTCGGCATCGAGACGAGCGACAAACCAATCGGCCTCACCTATGGCGAGATAGTTGCTAAACTTGGAAAGCGGATCGCTGGTGACTTTGAGAGTGAAGAGAAGTTGCTCAATGGTTTTATCAGTCTTGCGAGGAGTCAATTTCATGAGCTCCTCTGGCATGGTGGTGGAAGAAAACAAATCCGTAACTTTCAATTCCCAGCCGAGATTTTTGACTTCATCTTCAAAGGAGCCGCCCTTGCTTTCATCGAGATGGGTGAACAAGTCGTCCATTTGCGCGGCGACTTCGAGTTCGGCTTTCTTGCGTTGCTCGTTGATCTTCTTATCGGCTTCTGATGGCTCAGGAGCGGGCTTGCCGGGCTCTGCTGTTGGCGGAGTGGGCGCTTTTTCCGCACCTGCAGGATATTTCGGCGTGCCTACGACGTAGCTGAACTTGCGGCGATTTTCCGTCTTGTAGCTGTCCTTGCGTTCTTCCCAATACTTCTTGAGTTCTTCTTCGGTGGGAGTGAGTTTTTTCGAAAATTCTTCAAGCTTCAAGTTTGCGTAGGAGATGCCGATTTTTTGACGGTTCGCTTGATAAAGCGCTTTGACTTTTTCCTTATCTACGGAAATGCCGATGGCGAGCAGTTCGCTAAGTTTTTCGTAGGTCAGCACATCCTTGACGAGCTGATAGACATCTTTTTCCGACATCCCACTCTTGCCGAGGCGATTGAGGATGAAGCCTTCGTAACCCTCTTTGTTGAAAGATTTTTTGGTAGGGTCCGTCGGATTGGTCTCGGCAAAAACCGAACGCTCGCGGATGAAGGTTTGAATCTCTTCCACGCTTGGCTCGATGCCGAATTGTTTGCCTGCACGCTGCAGGAGGATGCGACGAGTGAAAAATGATTTCTCGAGTGCATCTTCGGAAGCGGCTTTATTATCGGCCATTGCCATGGAGAATTCATACATGGTCATCGCTTGATACGAGCTGAGTTGCTGGGTAAGGGCACGCGAGGCAGGTCCGATGCGATTGAACTCGCCTTCATCATAGCTGACGTTATCGACAGTGATTACTTTAGACCCGCCGCCACCGTTGCGGAAATATTGTTGCGAGTCCATTAGCAGGAAGCCGATGAATACGGCGACGAGAGCGGCAATGATGACACCGGGGTATTTGCGAAGATTTTCAATCATGAGCGGAGCTAGGTATATTGCACCGTTCGGCGGTGCGGGCGCAAGTAAATCCTGCGAAATGATTTATCGCAATCATAATTGATCGATAAATGTGCGGTTTTTGCGAAAAAAGCCGAAGCACCTCGACACTATTCAGCAGGCAACCTGCGGACTGGGTATTATGCAGATCATGTTTTGTTTTTTAGACAATCGCATGAACATAACAAAGACGTGCCGCATTTCATTTAGTTCGAAAGTCGATTTAAACGACTGCTTTAAAAATGTCACTCCCCCCAAAAAACCTATTTAGAGAACTTTGCCGTTTGGATAAATTGCATTTTCGGGACCCTTCGAGTGCTCATTTCCCCCGGATCATCGCTTTCGATTGTGATTTTTGGTTTAATTTTCTAAGGTTTCTCTCCTCAGCGGGTCTTCCCTTGTGAAGGCATGAATGCAACCACGCAACCATCATGGAAAATGCAAGCAACACACGGTTCTCCTCTCTCCGGTCAGCCGCAGAAGCTCTGAGATCCTCCGACACGATGACTGAGAACAAGCCGAGCATCCGAGACATTTTCGATTCCGAGGAATCGGCGCTGCTGCGTTTAGCCTATGGCATTTGCGGTCAACGCGAGACTGCTGAAGACATCGTGCAAGAGGCATTTTTGCGACTCCATGAACACTGGGCCGAGGTGCAGTATCCTCTGGATTTGTTGTATCGATCGATTCGCAATCTGGCGCTCAATCACATTCGTGATCACCGCAAGGAAAGTCCGATGCAAGAAGGCGAGGAGTGGCAGAGCGAATCGCCGATGGCATCTGAGGTCCTCGGGAAAATGAAAGCTGTCGTGCGTTTGCGTATGGTCAAGCGTTGAGGCATCGCACGCGATTTCCTAACAAAAATAGTCGCTTATTGTTTCGTTGGTTCAACGGTTTGATCGAGAGGCTCTTTTTCATAATCACTCGGTAGCACCCAACCGGTTTGCAGTTTTTCGCCTTTCATGAAGCGCTCGTAAAATCCGACATGGCCTTTGTTGGCATGCTGGTATTCATCGAAAACATGACCCTTGCCAAGCATGCGAGGATCACCTTGTTGGGTGAGCTCTGCTAACATAGTCCCACGCATGGTTTTCATCACTGTTGAATGTTCCTCGTTGGTCGCGAGGTTTTTGATGCAATCGGGATCGGAAGCAAAGAGATAAAATTCTTCCGCTGGTCGGCGACCGAAGCACAATTGCCAAGAGCGATCATTCGGGTAGTTGCGGTGTTTTTGCAAAATCAACGACTTGGTTTTCCCCGTATCACAATCGAGGTATCCGGTCTCAGGGTTTCCGCCAGGCCAGCGTGTCGGCTCGAAGTTTTTCAGATAGATTCCTTGTTTGGTGATGATGCCGCGTGTGGGATATCCGCCATCGTTCGGTCTGCCAATGTCGGTGCGTTCTTTACCAATCAGCACATGTTCGCACATATTACGATCACTGCGATTTTCAAACACACCACGCAAGCTTTGTCCTGATGTGGGGGCCATGCTACTATCTTTCCAAGGGATTTTTGCTACATCAAGAATTGTTGGCGCGATATCGATGAAGCTGATGAATTCATCAATGCGACGCCCTGAGTCTTTAATGCCACCCGGCCAGCGCATGGCGAGCGGCACGTGATTCGCGAGCTCGTAAGCGTTTCCTTTGGCTCGTGGAAATGGCATGCCGTGATCGCTGGTGACAATGATCAAGGTATTGTCTAGCAGATTTCGTTTTTCGAGTTCGGCAATCATGCGTGCGAGGTGATTGTCAAAATGTTCGACCTCATAGGCGTAGTCGAGCATGTCCGTGCGGACATCGGCATTGTCAGGCCAGCAAGCGGGAACATGATCGATGTCGCTAATTTTTTTTCCACCTTTGGCAATGCCGGAACCAAATTCATATCCGCGGTGAGGTTCGATGGCACCATACCAAAAACACCATGGCTTGTCGCCTTTTGCTTGATCGAGGAAAGCGGTGAAATTGGCCGCGTAATCGATCTCGCTGATTTCTGGGGTTGGCGGTGTAGCGCGCTTTTGATTGAATGCTTGTCCCGTCATGAGACGCGCTTTTCCATCAGCATCTGTAGCCGAGCCTGGGCCCCAACCTTTTTGCGTATAACCGACATTCCATCCTTTTTCTGCTAACACTTCGCCCCAGCCTTTGAACTCGGAGGGAAAATAGCAAATGTGATTCGCGGCTTCTTTTAGCTGCCACGAGTTGCGACCTGTGAGTAAGCAGGCGCGCGATGGTGCGCATTTCGCATTCGGTGTGTAGGCTCGGTCGAACACTAAACCCTCGCGTGCAATGCGATCGAATGCCGGTGTTTTCACCCACTTTGTTCCATAGGCTCCTGCATGTGGGCTCCAGTCATCGGCGATGGCAAAGAGGATATTTGGTCTGTCTGGCGTCTGCGCTTTTTCCTCTGCAAACGTCTTCAGCGTGCATCCTGTTAGAATCAGTATTGCTAACCATCTCATAATATAAAATATGTTAGATTTAAGGGAGGTATACACCCACTTTTTTGGCCCAAGCAAACCAAAGATCAGCGAGTTGTTTGGTTTTCTCTGGTTGTGATGCGGCAAGGTTGTTCTCCTCGCTCGGATCATTCGCAAGGTTGTAGAGTTCCCACGCAATTGGCTCGGGTTGGCGCTTGCCCCAGACAATTTTCCAGTCGCCTTGGCGAAGCCCACGAGCTTCCTGGTGTTCTGTGGCGATGATTCGCTCTGGCATGGTTTCGCCTTTGAGAGCCGGCATGAGCGATGCTCCGGAAAGTGATTTCACCGACACGCCATTTCGTTGCTTTGGATAGGCTGATTGCGTTGCTTGGGCAATCGTTGGCAGGATGTCCATCACATGAGCAGGCGTTGGAATCAGGCCCTTGCGTGCAGCAAACCCTTGTGGCCAGTGCACGATGAGTGGCGAGGAAATTCCTCCCTCGTGGCAAAAGTGCTTATACATGCTCAGCGGCGTATTGCAGAGGTTCGCCCAGCCTGAACCATAGGCATGATGCGTGCCATTTTGTCCGATCTGATCAAGTTCCGCACCTGTATGGAGTTTGGTGAATCCTTCGCGTGATTTACCATCAAAACCAAAGGGCCCCCATTCGTAGCATGCGCCGTTGTCACTGGTGAAAAGAATCAAGGTATTCGCTAGCTCGCCGTTTTTATCGAGATCGGCGAGGATGCGACCGATGCCTTGATCGACGTGTTCGACCATCGCCGCATAGGTTGCCATGCGGCGAGCGAGGTCCTCGCGTCGATCCGCGGGTAAGCTGTTCCATGCAGGATTTTCTTTTCCTGAAAATCCATTGGCTATGGCAGCGGGTTCAATCGCTACTTGAGCGCGCGGAGGTAAGGTCGCCGATGCGGCAATCATGCCCATTTTTTTCATTCTCTCAAAACGTTCGGCGCGGAGGACATCCCAGCCTTTTCGATAGGTGGCCATGTGGCGATCAATGCTCGCCTTGGGGGCCTGCACGGGAAAGTGCGGAGATGAATGGGCGAGGTAGCCGAACCATGGTTTCTCTGCGGCACGTGATTGGCGGATGAATTCGAGAGTGTAGTCGGTAAAAACATCAGTCACGTAAAAATTTTCATGCTTGAGCTCTGGTTTCGTGTCAGCGGGGAGTCGAACATAGTGTTGTGGATCCCATTGATTCTCCGAGTGTGAGGACAAATTACGATATCCATAGTATTTATCGAATCCGCGTTTGATCGGACCGATTTTACCGACATGCCATTTGCCGACCATCCACGTGGAATAACCAGAGGCTTTGAGCATTTCGGCAATCGTGACATTGTCCTCTAACAAATGTCCGGTGTAGGCAGGGCCTTTGCCTTTTTCGGGGGCATTGGTGGTAAACGAGCCAATGCCAGCTTCGTGAGGATGCAGGCCAGTGAGCAGCGATGCCCGTGTGGGACAACAGCGTGCCGAATTGTAGCATCGAGAAAAACGAGCACCAGTGCTGGCAAGTCGATCAAGGTTCGGCGTTGGGATTTCTCCTCCATAACAACCGAGATCGGAGTAGCCAAGATCATCGACGAGAATGACGAGCACGTTTGGTCGATCTGCGGCACGCAGAAGTGTGGAGAATAGGATTAGTCCGAGGCCGAGGTGGAACAATTTCATCAGAATTGTTGGGTTTGTGGTGTGCAGATTTTACCACTTCCAGCGGTAATGACCAGTCAGTTTGTGGGTCATGAGGCAATCTTCCTCTTGGGTGCCCGCACCGATGTTGTGAATGATTTTCCAGTGCCCCGATGCACCTTTTTGATCGCTAACGAGCATGATGTGCGGCAGCTTGCCGCCCACGAGACAAGTGACCAAATCCCCGGGTTGAAATGCTTCGGCAGTTTTTGGCATCGGCAGAGCCATTCCTTTGCGTGAGAAAAATTTCTGCAAGTTCGGTACACGACGGTGATCGATGTTTTTGTCTGTCGTTTTCAAGCCCCAGATTTTTGGATAGGCGGAAAAGTTCTTTTTCATGTCCTGGTGCACTTCTTTTTGCAAATCGATGCCGTTCTGGCGCATCGCGCGGATCACCACATCCGTGCAGACACCGCGGTCGAGCGGAAGGTCGCCATTTGGATAATCCAACGAAACGTAGGCTTGGTCATAGGTTTTGGTCACCCCGATTTGTTTTCGCGCAGCAACGATCAGTGAAACTTGATCTTGGGCGTTGGTGAAAATCGTTAGGCTGAGCAGAATGAGAAGACCAAGAAGTTTCATGGGTTATGAGATACGTGGATGGGGCGGTAGTTACTATCAATAAATCATGGGAAACGACGGATTTAACGGATGAAGCAGATTGTAAGATGCAGGAAAAGGTGATGAGAATCATCCTGTCAGTTATTGGTTTTGTTCGTCACGATAAGGTAAATTTTTTCCTCATTTGACCAAAGAGGTATCGTGGTGCAGGTTCAGGTCGTGAATGTGGTCTGTGCAATTTTGGTCAATGCGGAGGGAAAGGTTTTGGCCTGTCAGCGGCCTGCGGGAAAAGTCTTGGCGTTGAAGTGGGAGTTCCCTGGGGGGAAAGTCGAACCTGGAGAGTCTTCAGAACAGGCTATTGTGAGAGAATTGCAAGAAGAATTGGCGATCGACGTGCGGATTTTGCAGCGCTTGACTGATGTCGATTGGGATTATGGTCGCGGTCCGTTTTGTCTGATTCCGTTTATTTGTGAGATCGAACGCGGTGAGCCACAAGCCTGCGAGCACGCAGAAATCCGGTGGTGTCATCGCAATGACCTCGCCTCCCTCGACATGGCCGCTGCTGATGGGCCAGTGTTGCAGGAGTTTCTGGCGAGAGCGGATTGAGCGCTTGAGCATGCCCCGAAATTTTCTCGACAAATTGCGCGGCAATCGGCTTTCTAGGGGCTCACAACAACACAATATTTATGTCATTGAATCGCAAACTTCGGATGGGAATGGTCGGTGGGGGACGTGGTGCCTTTATTGGTGCTGTTCATCGCATGGCGGCAAATTTGGATGGAAAAATCGAACTTATCGCCGGATGCTTTTCCTCGGACCCCGAGAAATCGAAGCTTTCTGGCCAAGACTTTTTCCTTGATCCTTCGCGCGTCTATTCCAGCTATGAGGAAATGGCAGCCAAAGAATCGGTATTGCCTGTGGGTGAGCGCATTGACTTTGTCAGCATCGTCGCGCGTAATGATCTCCACTACAAGGTGGCGAAAGCATTTCTCGAGGCGGGTATTCACGTGATTTGTGAGAAGCCGCTCGCGTTTTCGTTAGAAGAAGGAAAAAAATTGCGCGAGGTCGTTCAGCAAAGCGGCATGGTTTTTGCTTTGACGCACAATTACACCGGCTACCCGATGGTGAAGGAGGCACGTGCGATGGTGCAGCAGGGGAAACTGGGACGCATCCTTAAAGTCGTCGCCGAGTATCCGCAAGGCTACGCGATCACTGCATTGAAAGAGCAAGCTGACGGTGCCATCTCGAACTGGCGCATGGATCCGAGTGTGTCGGGCGTTTCCAATTGCATCGGCGACATTGGCACTCATGCCGAAAATCTCGCGCATTACATCAGTGGCTTGGAACTGGAAGAAGTCGCTGCGGAATTAAACACTTTCATTCCGGGGCGTACGCTCGATGACGACGGCAGCATGTTGGTGCGTTACAAAGGCGGAGCACGCGGTGTGATTTATGCTTCACAGATTTCCACCGGCGATGAAAACAACCTCAACATCCGCATTTACGGCACCGAGGCCTCGCTCGAATGGCATCAGGAGCATCCGAACGAATTGATCGTGAAATTCGCCGAGCAACCGCGTCAGGTATGGCGTCGTGGAAACAGCTACAATGGTCCGGAAGCCGCAAAATACACCCGCACTCCCTTCGGTCACCCCGAGGCATTCATTGAGGCCTTTGCGAACATCTACGTAGCCGCATCAGAAGCGATCACCGATGCGATTCTGGGCAATCCTGCACCGATCGCTGGTTATGATTTCCCCACGATTGAAGACGGCATCACGGGCATGGCCTTCATCGAGGCCGCGGTCAAGTCATCGAAAAATAACTCCGCTTGGACCAAGCTGGAGTCGTAATTTTTTGTTTGTGGCGGCGGATTTCAATTTGCCGCCACATTCATTACCCTTTCGCTATCGCCACCAACACTGCCTTTTGCGCATGCAAGCGGTTCTCGGCTTGTTGGAAAATGGTGCTCGCATGTTTTTCTAACACCTCTTCGGTGATTTCTTTTTCGCGATATGCGGGTAGGCAGTGCAGCACCAAATGCCCCGCAGCGGCATTCTCTAACAACGCGGCATTGACTTGATAGGGGCCAAAGGCGTGCTCTTTGTCTTGCTGATCTTCTTGGCCCATGGAAAGCCAGACATCGGTGTTGATGACATCCGCATCACGTGCGGCAGCAACAGGGTCTTGAGTGATGGTCACATTCGGCGCATCGAGTTTTTTGAGGAACTCAGCTGTCGGTTGGTAGTCAGCGGGGCAAGCTACGACGAGCTCGAAACCGAGTCGTTTCGCCGCCCACATCCATGAAATGGTCATGTTAGAAAATCCATCGCCGATGAATGCGACTTTTTTGCCATTCCATCCGCCTAACAACTCGCGCACGGTCAATAAGTCGGCGAGAATTTGGCAAGGGTGTTCGTCGTCAGTGAGAGCATTGATCGTTGGCACACCCGATAGGTTGGCAAAGTTCACGACATCGGACTGGGCAAAGGTGCGGATAATGCAGCCATGCACCATTCGGCCGAGAACACGCGCGGTGTCTTGGATTGGTTCGCCGCGACCGAGCTGGATGTCGTTTTTCGAGAGAAACATCGGAAAGCCACCAAGCTCGCGAATGCCGACCTCGAACGATACGCGCGTGCGAGTCGAGGATTTCGTGAAAATCATCGCCCAGGTTTGTCCCGTCAGGGGCTGCTCGTGCGAGCCGCGTTGTGCTTTAAGGCGAACGGCATCGTCGATCAATGATTTGATTTGTGTGGCGTTCAGTTCTTCGATACTTAGCAGATGTTTCATAAGAAATTTTATGTTAGATAAGTGTGAGTTCTTGCACGGTGCTGCGAATGATTTCCAGGGCATCGTCGATTTCTTCGGTCGTGACGGTGAGCGGAGGCAGGATGCGCAGCGCCTCAGGGCCTGCGGGCACGGTGAGAAGTCCCTTTTCCATCAGCTTACTGCAAAGCACTTGTGCTGGCGTTTTTCCTTCGACGATGGGCATTTTTGTTGCATCGATGGCAAACCCTAACAGCAATCCTTTGCCGCGCACGACGGTTAGAGTGGTTTGGTCCCAACTCGCGAAAACCTCGCGGATGTGCGCTTCCATGCTGCGTGCATGAATCGCGAGATCTTGTTCATGGATGACTTTCAGGACAGCTAGGGAAGCAGCGCAGGCGAGGGGATTGCCGCCATAGGTGGAGCCGTGTGAGCCCGGCCCCATCAAAGAACTTAGCGGGGTGGTAGCATCGATTAATCGATCCGATACCCAAAAGGCTCCGATCGGAAATCCTCCGCCCATGCCCTTTGCCCAGGTGATGCCATCGGGCTCGATCTCAGGGCAAAAAGCACGCCATGCCATCGCTTCACCACAACGACCAAAACCCGCTTGCACTTCATCGAAGAACAACAACAGATCATGTTTTTTTGCCAAGGTCGCCGCTCCGCTCAGGAACTCGGGCGTGGCGCAATTCACTCCGCCTTCGCCTTGGATCGGCTCTAACAAAATAGCAACCGTGATCGGTGAAATGGCAGCTTCCAAAGCGGCGAGATCATTGAATGGACAGTAGCGGAAACCTGGGAGCAGGGGATCGAAGCCCTCCTGAATTTTCTTTTGCCCCGTAGCCGCCATCGCGCCGAGAGTTCTGCCGTGGAATGATTGTGTAAAGGTGATCACCTCATAGCGAGGCTCGCCATTTGTTTGACGATTGTGATGACCGAAACGACGCGCTGTTTTGATGATCCCGTCATTCGCTTCAGCTCCGGAGTTGGAAAAAAATACTTTGCCCGCGATGCCGACGTGATCCTCGACGATGGTTTTCGCTAGTTCGGCTTGTTGGGGAATTTGATAGAGATTCGAGCAATGAAGCAAGGTAGCTGCTTGCTCTTGGATTGCTTTTGTCAAGGCTGGATGACAATGCCCCAGCGAACAAACTGCAATGCCCGTGCAGAAATCGAGATAGCGTTTGCCCGTGTCATCCCATAGCCAAGATCCTTCTCCCTTGACCGGGACAAGCGGGAATCTGCCGTAAGTCGGCAAGACATATTGAGCGAATGTTTCAGCGGTGTTCATCGGGGAAGGTAGATTATAGTTGATTTCGTTGATAAATGCAAGATTGCGATTGATTCTTTTTCGCCTATGTTCAAATCTCAATTTCATGAAAAAAGCTGCCCTGTTTTTGTTTGCTAATGGCGTCGAGGAACTGGAGCTTATCGCTCCAGTCGATGTCTTGCTCCGCGCGGGTGTGCAGGTCACCATGGCCACTCTTGGCGATGGCCTTCACGTGCAGACGCGCGGTGGCATTACCTTGCATGCCGATGCGCTGTTCAGCGATGTGAAACCTAGCGATTACGATTTGCTCGTCCTGCCTGGCGGGCCCGGAGTGAGCGAACTGCGTAAGGACGGTCGCATCGTCGCGGTGCTGAAAGAATTTTCCCCCAGCGGAAAACCCATCGCTGCCATCTGTGCTGCTCCGTTATTGCTGCACGATGCCGGATTGTTAGAAAACAAAAGTTACACCAGTCATGACAGCTGTTGGCTAGAATTGCCACAATCGTTAGCGTCAGCTGCCGTGGTCATCGATGGTTCTCTCATTACCTCCCAAGGCGCCGGAACAGCACTCGCATTCGGCTTAAGTTTAGTCGAAATTCTCTGCGGCGTCGAGACACGCAGACAAGTGGAAAAAGCAGTGATGCTGCATCCATGAAATTTCCTGCAATCCGCCCCAGCAACATCGCGCTCCCCAAGACTACATCACCGTCGGCTTGGATCTGTGCGCTCATGGCTACAGCGAAAGTGGACTAAGTTACTAGGGATTTGTCGAAAAAACAACCTTAGCAAGGTGAGCAGCATCCTGCATGCTCAATACCCGCATCTTCCCATCGGCATCTGGGGCACTTCCTGTGGAGCTGCAATCGTTAGGAAATGATTACCGCTTTGCCTACGCCATCATCGGTATTGCTTTTACTAAGCTCGGCGATGGCGTTGCTAAGCATGGCAAAGATGCGTTAGGTTTTGAAGTTCCAGCACAGATCCAGGTACGAGCTCTTACAAAAGCAGGAGAAGCGGCGCACTCCGACCTTCATCAATTCAACCTCGCAAGCGCGGTCGTTCGGTTGATGATTTTTTTGAAGAAAATTGCAGAGTCGAGACGGGCTAATGTGTGGAGTAAAACATCCCTCTATCGTAAAATCGATTTTTCTCTGATTGATCTGAAGTCACATTATTTTACCAGAAATTAGTCGAATCAAGATGTTATCAGATGAGCATCTCAACCGGCACCATCTTTGCACGCACTGTCTTCTTCTTTGAGTTCGATTTTGGTAAGCTCGTGTTCCAAATCGTCTAGGAAATGAAAAGCGTCACGGAACTTGTGCCCGAAAGTGGTGAAGTGATATTCCACACGTGGTGGAATTTCGGCAAAACTGGCTTTTTCCAAAACACCGAAGGAAACCAGCAGACGCAGACAATCATTGAGCACTTTTGCTGTAAGCCCTTCAACTGCCCGCTCCATGGCTCCGGGCCGATGAATGCCTGTATTCACCAAATCCATCACGGTGAGTGACCATTTGCAGCCGACTATTGTTTCCACCATGCGGCCGATACGGCGTGGTGGGGCATGCTGTGAAATTTTTTTTTCGTTAGTTTGCATCAATTTTTACCAGTTAGTGGCTACCCCACCAATTTGTGCCCAGTTTACCGATTCTAGTATAACGCTATGATGTGGGCCTTCGACTTATACTCTGGCAAACGCAGACGGCAAGAACGAAAACTACAACAACTAATTAAATAATAAATAATGAAACATACACTAATCATAGGCGGTTCTACCGGAATGGGCTTCGACGTTGCAACACGCATCGCATCTCGTGGAGAGGCTGTCACTATCGTCGGCCGCGATATCGCCAAACTCGAAAACGCTGCCGCCTCTCTGCGGGATTTAGGATCGCCCACGATTAACATCAAGGTAGTCGATCTTTACGACCGTGCTCAGGTTGACAACTTTTCCCGAGAGATCTTATCCGCCCAAGCATACGATCACCTTGTGAATGCGGCAGGGTATTTTTCCCCCTTGCCTTTCCTCCAGTTCACGCGTGAGAACTATGACAAATATCATGACATCAATGAATCCCTATTCTTCCTCACTCAATCTGTCGTGCAACGAATGGTGGATACGGGAACTAGAGGTAGCATTGTTAACATCGGCTCAATGTGGGCGAAACAGGCTATCAAGGCGACCCCTTCATCAGCTTACTCGATGGCTAAGGCCGGCCTGCATTCGCTCACCCAGCATCTGGCCATGGAACTCGCCGATCACGGAATTCGTGTAAATGCCGTCTCCCCAGCCGTCGTTGAAACACCCATCTACGGAGCGTTTATCAAGCCTGAGGAAATCAGCACAGTTCTTGCAGGATTCAATGCGTTTCATCCGATTGGCCGGATCGGTAAGCCTTCCGATGTCGGATCGGTCATTGATTTCCTGCTGAGCGATGCAGCCAACTGGGTCACGGGAGCAGTGTGGGATGTGGATGGCGGTGTTATGGCTGGACGCAATTGATAACATTTTACCTGATTCACGAACATGACATCCATGGAAAATCTGAAACGGCTACCGCAACTTAAAAAGCTGGCGACCGCCCCGACAAACGCCTTCTGGCAATATGATGCTGCCGCCCTTGCGGACGGTGCCATCCCGAAGAAATACAAAGAGCTGATGGCGATCGCCGTGGCGCTCACCACACAATGCACCTATTGCATCGAAGTACACAAGCAAAGCGCCCTCGCAGCTGGGGCTACCGAGGAAGAGTTCGCCGAGACGATCCACATCGCAGCAGCGCTTCGCGCCGGAGCAGCCGTAACTCACGGCACGCATTTACTGCGAGACACTGAATAGCATGCTTGGAATTGCAGCAGGAGCCAGCAACGGCGGCCGGCGGCCATGTGGTCACGGCTCGCCGGAGGGCATCTTACAAAACCTCTGCCGGTTACTTGATTGCCTGAGTAGACTGCTCCGGCGGCCTCGCCGGCTTGTTTCACCTCGAACTTGCGGCACCAGCCTTTGATTTCGAGTTCGTTGAAATTTTGCTATCGACCCGCCGGAGAAGTGCTTTAAGATGCTCGTTCTCGATTGCCTACAACGAGCGCACAGTTTGATCTTTGTAGCGTTCCAGAAACATCATGCCAGCCCCACTCTCTTCCCAATTCCGATGCCCAATCCAACGCCCCCTGAAAAAGAAAACTCCTAGCAGATATGTTCGAGCAAATTCTCACTAGTTCCTCCCGCATCCTCGCCGAATGTGCTGTGGCCGAGCGTCTTCGGCGGCTGCCAGGAGTCGAGTTGCATCCTACTCTATTCAACGCACCGCTGATCTATGGTTGCGGGCCCGCTCAGGACGCTATGGTTTCGATCTATCGGGATTACCTCAAAATCGCCCGTGACAGCGGATTGCCGATCCTTCTTACGGCTCCTACTTGGCGGCTCGATGCCTCTCGTGTCGCTGCCGCTGGTATGCCTGCATCGATCGTGACCGATGCCGTATCGTTTCTGATGGCTCGCCGCCACGAAACTCCGGCAGACCAACCGCCAGTAGTAATCGGTGGTTTGGTGGGGCCGCGAAGCGACTGTTATCGTCCCGATTTGGCGCCGTCCGCTGAAGCGGCGATGGTATTCCACAAAGCTCAAATTGACGAACTGGCATCGACTGAAGTTGATTTCCTATTGGCCCAAACCATGCCATCTGTCGCTGAAGCGTCTGGGGTCGCCGCGCTAATGTCCGCGACAGGGAAACCCTTTGTCATCAGCTTCTGCACCGGCACTGACGGAAAAGTGCTGGACGCTACATCACTGCCGCAAGCGATGGCGCGAATCGACGCAATGTTTGCCTGCGAGCAACGTCCGGTTGGCTATTTTGTCAATTGCACGCATCCCCAATTCATTCTTTCGGCTTACCCTACATCCGGTGATCTTAGCCGACTCATCGGCATCCAGGCAAATGGTTCATCCCGTGATGTCACTCTCTTGGACGGTTCCCACGTGTCAGTGGTGGATCCCGTTGAGAGCTGGGTGGCATCCATGAAAGATCTGCATATTAAGCATCAGGTAAAAGTGTTAGGAGGATGCTGTGGCACCGGAGCAGCCCACCTCGAAGCCTTGGCGCGGATGCCGTGAAGACTCGATGAATGGGATTTGATGTAATTTTTTGTTAGATATGATGATTCATTTCTGGAACTTCATAGCGTGTAGAGAAATACGTGAAGTTCGCTGTTTGGATGAGAGAAGTCATCATCACTGACCCGCCTGTTCTGTCAGAGTCTTGAGAAATGCAACGAGGGCGCGTTGGTCGCTAGGGCTGAGTTGCAGCCCTTCCTCTGGGTGTTTGGCGAGGTTGGGATCGAGGGATGGGCTGCGGTGTACACCATGGTTGTAGTGGGCCACGACCTCCTCAAGGGTGGCAAACTGCCCATCGTGCATGTAGGGCGCGGTGAGGCTAATGTTGCGCAGACTGGGCGTGGCAAATTTGCCCCGATCATTCTCCAAGCCGGTGATCGCAAGCCGTCCGACGTCCTTGCCAGGCTTAAGTCCATTGTTATGAAACTGGTGATCGCTGAGTAAGGGACCGCCATGACAGTGAAAACAATCACCTCCCAGCTGGCCGGTGCGCGGATCGTACTCGGTCATAAACAACTCGAAGCCACGCTTTTCATCGGCATCAAGTATGGTCTTGCCCCGAAGGGCACGGTCGAATTTTGAATCAAATGATGTTAGAGTGAGGAGGTATTGCTCGATAGCGAGGCCGATTTTTTCCGATGTGATTTTCGGCGCGCCGAATGCGGCAGTGAATCGTGGCAGATAAGTGGGGTCTGCAGCTAGCTTGGCAGTCACTCGGTCGAGAGTTTCGTCCATTTCCGCATGATCTTTAATGGGCATGAGCACCTGTTCGCGCAGGGAGTTTACGCGACCGTCCCAGAAGAAGCTGGATTTCCAGGCAAGATTGAACAAGGGCATGGCGTTGCGTGTACCGGGACGATCCTGTACGCCAAGACTTACGCGTCGCGAATCGGCAAAGGCGGCTTTTGCATCATGGCAGGAGGCACACGACAAGGATAGGTCACGTGAAAGCGCAGGCTCGTGAAACAATTTTTTGCCGAGGTCGACGCGTTCCTCGATGAGTGGATTATCGCGTGGCAGATCCGGCACCGGGAAGGTTCTGCTCATCGTGAAGCGATAAGGTGTAAATTTCTCTGGCAGATAAAGCGGTTTGACAGGTGCTGCAGGACGGCTCGTGGTGGATGCGGTATCAAGCAGTTGCGCGACCCGGAAAGCACCGGGAAGATTAGCCACCAGCGCGGCTGCGATTGGGTCCCCATCTCGTGAATGTGTGGCATTTCCATCTTTTTCCAGCGAGAGGCGTCGCGGGGCATTCAAGAGCACTCCGAGATCAAAATCCAGCAACAAGCCCGCATCTCTTGATAGATCTAGCGGCGCGGCAAGACTCACGCGGGTGCGGTTCGGATCACGCGCAAGATGATAGGCATAGCCTTTCGGTATCGTGTTACCAGAGCGAAAGTAGCCTTCTACCGCCATGAAGATGTAGCCTCCCTGCCAAGACCAATGGAGGCCGTTGCGGTTCGGGTTGAGTGGATGGTCAGCTGGGTATATTGAGGGGTCCGCGTTGTTGGCAGCGGCATCTGGACCGACATGGAATCGTAGCGCCCGGTAGTTTCCGGGCCGAAGGTTTTCCAAGCGATAGGTGGAGCGACGGGAGGCTGCGTCCATCCAAGCAATGGACGCAGGCACCTCGAACCACACACCGTCATCGCGCTCGATGGCAAATCCGCTAAGGAGATAACTCAGCCTGGAGAAGGACATGGTTTCGCCTGATCCATTCTGATAGCGCAGCGAATCCAATAACATCGGTTCACCCTGCACGGTATAGCGGATTGCTATATCAAGAGTCACTGCGTTCAGCGGAGCTGAAAGTGCAACGATTGCGATCAGAAAAGTGTTAAATCCAGAGAAGTTCATTGTCCAGTGTAAACGGGATCATAGGTTCCAGTGGATGTGCGACTTAAGCGGTAGAAACGCTGAGGTGACGTCCGCGCCGCGCCGGGATCGATCAGCGAAGTCGTATTCGCGTCTGCGGCGGCGGGAACGGCGGCACCGATGGTGGACCAACCCGTAGCGATGCTGTTAGATGCCTCTACTTGGTAGGTTCCGCCTTCCACGCTGCTCCAGGTGAGAGTGACATTGCCGCTGGCGGGATTTACGATGGGAGCAGCAGCTTGTTCTTTTTTCTTGGGACCGCCGTTGAACAGAACCGTAGCCCCGGCGGGAATGGTCACGTTTGCAGTGCTGTTGGAGGTGCCGTAATATTGTTTGCCGAGCAGGTGGGGAAACGTCGTGTTACCGCTGGCGTCGATCGCGACGAAATACGCATAAGTGCCGTTGGGAAACTCCGGCGTCACGCACTGGCGGCCGTTGTACTTGTCCAGATTAAAGTCGACGCCTTGAACTCTGCCCCGGTCACCAAGATAGTCGTAATCACCAATGTAGCGGCCGAGGCTGTATGCGGTGGAAACTAGGGGCCCATAGCCGTTGAGGGCTGGCAAATTGTAGTCTCCTGCCGGGGCACCTGATTCGGTTAGGTAACCTTGTGCGATGGCAGCCCAGCGCGGCAGGGTTACTCGACCGGTGATCGATAGATTCGCTGTGCCGTAGGTGGCAGCATTAGTGGCATTGCGCAAAACAAAACCGGAGCGCATCCGCGTCACCGAGCTTGTTGGATTATTCGGAGATGAATAGCCATAGGGTCCATAGATTGGATAACCGTCGTAGCACCATCCGATGATGGGCGAGTGGTGGAGAGGCGTGACCACGCCAGTGGGATCGATTTCGGTGTAGTTGTAAGTATTGGTAGCGGCGTTGTAGGTGGCCTTCATGTTATCCCCGAGCTGGTAGCGCAGAGCCTTGGGTTCTGCGTGGTAGTGGTATTGGCCATTGTTGCCGGGTTGGTGGGCGAAGCCCGGATCAAAAGTCACCACCTCCACGGCGAGTGCGTCGCGTGACCAATAACCGTCGCCTGTGGCTCCCATTGCATCGCTGCCGGTGACATTGGAGGCGCTGGGTGCAGTGCCATTAGTTTGATTGAATGAAAAAGCGTCGCCGAGGTCGTAGATGGCCACCCCGTTGACCATCATGCCAATCATGCCACCAGGGTGTCTGACTTTCGTCGCGGCGGGCGTCGGTTGGCGTGTGATGCGCAACGAGTAGTCCCGCGAGACTGGCCAGAAGCCGAATAAACCACCAGCGTTGTTGAGCCAAGGCCCCATGGTGTAGGATGCTAGGCCGCTGGCATTGATATACACATCGGTGTTGGTAAAGCTGATACGCTGGACATCAGCATAGACTGGTACCGTCTGGGCTAGGCCGCCGGTATTATTATTGGTCACGCCGGCAACAGGCCAAGTGGTGACAGAAGTGGTCAGGGTGGGGCTTTGAATCACCCGCGCAAGCTGGGATGACTCTACAGTATACCAAGAGGTCAAGATCGGATCCGCAAATACCGATGAGGCAAAAAACAAAAGAAGTTGGATAGTATGAAAATTCATCCTTTCCATAATCCTGCAACCTGACTCTTTGCGAGGCAACAGGAAAATTGTAAAGAGTTGGTAAAGCCAGTCAACTGCTATACAAGAGATAACACGATTGACTCAAAGCTCTCCGAATAGAGTTTTAGCATGAGCTGCGGTCGTGCTGTGAAGAGATCTACAAGCGCTACTTTTCGTTTTTCTTGAAAAAAATGGTGGATGAGCTGGTAAGCCTTGGTATAATGAATAATCTACTGGCTTCATTGGATTCTTCGGTTACCTCAGGCTAAACGAATCGACACGTCTCGTTGTTAGAAATTCGTCGGGAAAAATGTCATTTTGTCGCGGATTGGCGGATCGATTTGAGACTCGACCAACGGCATACCCAGTCACGACACCTATACCATTGTTTACAAACTCCTCAACCCCGAATCCTATCATCGAGTGGTTGCATTATCAGTTGCGATGCCATGGGTTGCCAAAAAAACGCGCTCCCAGAAAGGGAGCGCGTTGGTTGTGATGGGGCGGACTGATTCAGTCCGTGCTCGTGCTTGATTACTTGCGCAGTGCTTCTTCGCGGGCCTTGGCTTTGGCGATCACGTCATCGGAGACGTTGCGAGGGCAAGCGAAGTAATGACTGAACTCCATGGAGAACTGGCCACGACCGGAGGTCATGGTGCGCAGGTCACCGATGTAGCCGAACATCGCGCTGAGGGGAGCCTCGGCTTTGATTCGGACGCCTGTTGGGCCGCTCTCTTGGCTCTTGATCATGCCGCGGCGACGGTTGAGGTCACCAATGACGTCACCAACGTTGGCATCGGGTGTGAAGACGTCGATTTTCATCACAGGCTCAAGGATTTGTGGACCAGCTTTGAGCATGGTTTGACGATACGCTGATTTGGCGGCGATTTCGAAAGCTAGTGCCGAGGAGTCAACTGCGTGAAAACCACCGTCGATGAGAGTGACTTTGAAGTCGAGGCAGGGATAACCAGCCAAGGGGCCTTTGTGAATCGAGGTTTTGAAACCTTTTTCAACAGCAGGGATGTATTCCTTGGGCACGTTACCGCCAACCACTTTGGATTCGAACACAAAGCCATCGCCTGGTTCAAGAGGCTCAATGATGTAGCTAATTTTCGCGAACTGGCCAGAACCACCGGATTGCTTCTTGTGGGTGTATTCGTCCTCGATGCGCTTAGTGATAGTTTCGCGATAGGCAACCTGTGGAGCACCGACAACAACTTCCACTTTGTGCGTGCGCTTCAAGATGTCGATCTTGATGTCAAGGTGAAGTTCGCCCATGCCTTTGAGGATGAGTTCGTTGGTTTCCTCGTCAGTTTCGACGCGGAAGGAGGGGTCTTCCTGCACCATCTTGCCGATGGCGGTTGCAAGTTTCTCAGCATTGGCCTTGTCTTTGGCAGCAACGGCGATCGAGATTACGGGATCAGGGAATACCATCGGCTCAAGAGTGGCGGGGTATTTCTCGTCGCAGAGGGTGTGACCCGTCTGAACGTTTTTCATACCAACGATGGCGATGATGTCGCCGGCTTGTGCGGAATCGATCTCGGTGCGGTCATCGGCGTGCATTTCCACCATGCGGCTGATGCGCTCGGTTTTGCCCGTGAAAGTATTGAGAACGGTGTCGCCTTTTTTGATGGTGCCGGAGTAGATCCGGGTGAACGTCAGGGCACCGAATTTGTCGTCCATGATCTTGAACGCAAGACCGCGGAATGGCTTGGTGGCGTCAACGATGGCGTATTCGCCTGTGGCGGTGCCTTCGAGGTCGACTTCGGGTTGTGGCTTAACTTCAGTAGGGCATGGTAGGTAGTCGATGACGGCATCGAGTACGTTTTGCACACCCTTGTTTTTGAAGGAAGAACCGCAATAGGTTGGGAAGAAAGCGAGGTTGATGGTGCCTTTGCGAATGCACTTTTTCACTTCTTCAATGGTTGGCTCCTGACCATCAAGGAAGCGTTCCATGATATCGTCGTCTTGTTCTACAGATGTCTCGATCAGGTCTGCACGATATTGTTCCACTTTGTCGACAAGGTCGTCCGGCACGGGGCCGGTGACGAATTTTTCAGGCAAGCCTGAATCATCCCAGATGTAGGATTTTCTCTCAAGAAGGTCAACGATTCCTTTGAAGCCAGTTTCTTCGCCGATGGGAAGTACCATGACGAGAGCCTTAGCACCAAGGATGGTTTTGACTTGGTTGACAACGCGATAGAAGTCAGCACCTACGCGGTCCATTTTATTGACGTAAATCACACGAGCAACTTCGGAGTCGTTCGCGTAGCGCCAGTTGGTTTCGGATTGTGGCTCTACGCCGCCGGAGGCGCAGAATACACCGATGCCGCCGTCGAGAACTTTCAAGGAACGATACACTTCGATGGTGAAGTCCACGTGACCTGGTGTATCGATGATGTTAAAGCGATAGTCTCTCCAGAAACAGGTGGTGGCAGCGGATTGAATGGTGATTCCGCGCTCTTGCTCCTGCACCATGAAGTCGGTGGTGGCTGCGCCATCATGCACTTCACCGATTTTGTGGATTTTTCCGGTAAGCTTGAGAATACGCTCGGTGGTAGTAGTTTTGCCGGCGTCCACGTGGGCGAAAATGCCGATGTTGCGATATTTAGTGAGGTCCTTCATGAAGATGGGAATGTCAGTGTTTCGGGTTGCGCTATCAAAGCGCGGGCGCATGTTTCAGCGTATTTTGGGCAAATGATCAACAGAAATAAGACAGTTTTTCATGATTTTTCTGTTTCTGACTTGCACGAATGGATTTAGAGGCGATAATTTGTCTGCTGGAACACAGCAGAACTTCATTATGCCACAATCGACATTACCCGCATTAGGATACGACTACAACGCTTTGGAACCGCACATCGACGCTCGCACGATGGAGATCCACCACAGCAAGCATCATCAAGCATACATCACCAACCTCAACAATGCTGTTGCTGGCAAAGCTGGCATCGAGGAAAAATCCGCCGCTGAGCTGATCGCTGATCTTTCGGCAGTGCCAGAGGACATTCGTGGTCCTGTGCGCAACAACGCTGGTGGTCATGTAAACCACAGTCATTTCTGGGAAATCATTGCTCCTGGTGGTGCCAAAGCTCCCGAGGGTGATCTTGCCGCCGCGATCGATGCCGCTTTCGGTTCGTTTGATGCATTTAAAGAAGGATTTGCGAAAGCAGGGGCAACACGTTTCGGTTCGGGCTGGGCGTGGTTGGTAGTCAAGGATGACGGCACATTGGCCGTGACCTCGACTCCAAACCAAGACAACCCGCTGATGGGCGCACAGGCTGGTTGCTGCGGCAACACGCCAATCCTCGGACTGGATGTCTGGGAGCATGCTTACTACTTGAACTACCAAAACCGTCGCCCTGATTACATCGCGGCATTCTGGTCGGTGGTGAACTGGACCAAAGTGGGAGAAAATTTCACTGCGGCGAAGTAATCATTTCTGACAAACGAAAAAAGCGACTTTGCGAGATGCAGAGTCGCTTTTTTGTTAGGCAAAATCAACGCTTGCGGTGAAGGCATAGCATCGCGAGAAGATGGGCGAGCAGGCTCGTTGTCGATGGCTCGGGCACGGAACTGCCCGTTGAAACGCCACCAGCAGCGGAGTTCGAGCCCCCTGCGGGCATCGTCAGAGCTTGGCGTGTGGTCTTTTTCGAGTTGGCGTCATTTTCTGCCAGTTTGCGTGGCGTTTCATCGATGGCCAAAAACGAGGTGTATTCGGTGAGCAGCGCGTATTTCAGTCCAAGGTCGAGGATTTCATCACGGATTTTTTTTGTGTGTGCATACCACTGAGGATCAATTTGCCTTGTTGGTGATCGCGAAGTTTTCCGGTGATGGCGATATGACGAGCGGCGAATAGATCACGGACGATTGGGGGTTGCGCATCGATGATCTCGTTGTTCTCGGTGCGCAGGGTGATATTGCTGAGGACGGGGAAGGTCGAATAGGCGACAAAATAGAGAATGCGTGCGAGCGTTCTCATGATGGAATGTAGTTGGTTACGGGAGCAGTGAACGATGTCCGTAAGAAGAACTTATGAAGACTCCGTGAGATGTTGGTGATTTTTTGACTTTACCTCTGAAAGATCATCCAATCAGATCAGGTATTTTGTATTAGTATATAAACAAATATCATGAACACAACTACTCGACGCAATTTCCTCTTGCAAACCGGTATTGGCATTGGCTCGGCCCTTTTTGCTGGTCCTTCCATCATCCGCGGTCAAAATCTCAATAGCAAAATTCAGCTCGCCTGCATTGGCGTGGGCGGGAAGGGGTCGAGTGATGTCACCGAAAATGCCGCAACAGGCATGCAGGTTGTGGGGCTTTGTGATGTGGATGCTAACTTTTTGAAAAATATGTCGCAGAAGTTTCCTGATGCGCGCACATTCAAAGATTTCCGACAAATGCTCACAAGCATGGGAAAAGAAATCGATGCGGTAACTGTATCGACGCCTGACCATTTGCACGGTGTGGCCAGCATCATGGCCATGAACATGGGCAAGCATGTCTATTGCCAAAAACCACTGACGCAAACGGTTTGGGAATCGCGCATGATGCGCAATCTCGCGAAGGAAAAAAAGGTCGCCACGCAAATGGGCAATCAAGGTAGTGCCGCTCCGGGCTTGCGTCGGGCAGTGGAAATCATCGAGGCAGGAGTCATCGGCAAGCCGCTGGAGCTGCATGTTTGGTCGAACCGACCGATCTGGCCACAAGGCATGGATCGTCCCGCAGGCGAAGATCCAGTGCCCGCGCACCTTGACTGGGATCTGTGGCTCGGGCCTGCCGCACATCGTCCGTTCAAAGAAAAAATCTATCATGATTTTGCCTGGCGTGGCTGGACGGAATTTGGCACCGGAGCTCTCGGTGATATGGCGTGTCACGGTGTGAACATGCCATTCCGCGCGCTCAAGTTGGGGTATCCAACGCGCATCGAATGCGAGATGGCATCGCGCACATTTGCTGAATCCTATCCGCTCACATCGCGCGTGCGCTTTGAGTTCCCCGAGCGCGATGGTTTGCCTCCGTTGAAGTTTTGGTGGTATGACGGTTCGCCTGGCGGCTCGATTGCGCCCCTGCGTCCGCATCCAGATCTCTGCTTCGAACTTCTCGCCACGTATGGAAAAATCCCAGCGAGTGGCTGCTTGATTATTGGCGAAAATGGCAAATTGTTTTCGCCTGACGACTATGGATCTCAATCTCTCGTCGCACTAAAGGAGGAAAAAACATTCACCGCGAGTGAAGAGCACGCGGCCTGCAAAGCCGTCGCCGAATCGATCCCGCGTTCACCAGGGCACCAGCAAGAATGGTTCGACATGATTTCAGGTGGCAAGCCCGCGTATTCCAACTTCGACATCGCAGCTTACCTCAATGAAATCATTTTGTTAGGCAGCATTGCACAGCGCTTGGGTGAGGGGAATGTGATCGACTGGGATGGACCGAATATGAAATCCACCAACCTTGCTGCGGCGACTGCGCTTGTGAAGCGTGACTACCGCGCAGGTTGGGAACCTAAGATCTAACAATTTGTGTTTTATTGACGCAGAATAAAAATTCCTTTTTTACTGCCCACTGCGACATCCAGCTTGCCATCGCGATTCATATCGATGGCAAGCACATCACAGCCTACACCACCATCTTGTTCGATCACGCTTGATTGCCAATCGATACCGCTTTTTCCTTCGCTTGGCTTGCGATTGTAAAACACCACCGTTAGTGCTGGATCGAGAGAACCAGGATCCTTGTCTGCGTGCGCCCAGAAGCGTTTTCCTGTAACAAAATCCATGCGTCCATCTTGATCAAAGTCACCAGTCGCTAGCGCGTGCAGTTGGCTGAATTGCAAGCCATCAGCAGATTTCTTGGTGCCATCCGTGGACAAAATCTCGTGATAAGTCATGGCAAATCCTTTGTCCTTGCCGGCATTCTCATACCAACCAAGCCCGTAGCCATGGCCATCCAGACTGGTGACGATGTCGTTGTCGCCATCTTGGTCAAAATCATGAACCAGCATCTGTGATCCGCCGCTGCATTTCTGCGAGAGTTCATGATATTTCCATTCGCCGGGTAATGTCGCGGGTTGCTCATACCAACCATCTTTTTCGACGATGTCTGTTTTGCCATCACCATTAAGATCACCAGCGCCCAGACCGTGAACATAAGGACTATCGGAACGCTTAGCAGACACAGCAGTGAAGGTCCAAGGCTTGGTCACGACACTCCAGTCTGCGCTGTAGTATCCAAAACAACCTTGGCTCATGCAGACGATTTCTTTTTTACCATCACCTGTCACATCAATCCAAATGGGGCTTTCCGTCGACGCCTCGGTGATGATCACATGCTTCTCCCAGTCGCCATCAGTCTTGCCAGGGTTTGGATAGAGACTGATCTCTTTTCCCGGCCAGCCTACCATGATGATGTCATTTGTTTTGTTGCCATCCACATCCTCAGCAAAGGTTAAAAATGAGTCCTTAGCGTAATCAACAATCGGATAGATTTGACCTGGTCGGAATTTCACCGCCGTTGTATAATCCGGACCCTTATACCATAGGTGCCCCGCGACCAAATCGAGCACGCCATCGCCATCGATGTCGGTTGCTGCAACACCCTCGGTCACGAAGTCCTTGCTGATGATTTGTTTCTTCCAACCAATGGCTGGCACGGTGGCACACAGCGCGATGCCGAGTAGGCTAGTTGGGATAATGGCATGGAGCGGTATTTTGTTTGCTTTCATAGTATTTTGTTTGTTAGAGAATGCGAGGTAGGAAAATGGCGAGTATCACGATGATGATAACGCATAATAGATCGAGTGCAATACCATTGCGGAGCATATCGCGCTGACGCACCATACCTGTGCCGAAGACGATGGCGTTCGGTGGTGTGCCAACGGGAAGCATAAAGGAGCAGGAGGATGCGAGAGCAATCGGGATGACTAAGCTGGCAGCGCTGAAGCCGAGCTCCGAGGATACCGAATGAAAAATCGGCACTAACAGCGCGGCACTCGCGGTATTGCTTGCGAGTTCACCACTGAAGATCACGAATGCGATGATCGCGATCAAAATCAACACCATCGGCCAGGCATCGACGCCATCAGACAATACACGTGCAAGATAGCTACTTGCACCCGTGCGGTTGAGCATTTCACTCAAGGAGAGTCCACCGCCAAAGAGTATCAGCACGCCCCAATCCGTGCCATCATCGATATCACGCCAACGCACTACGCGAAAATAGAGGAGCAGAAATACCGCAGCGAGAGCAATGATGGTATCGATCGCTCCACCGATCCCTAGAGCCTTGCTAATCCATGAACCGAAAATCCAACAGAATGCCGTGAGTAGGAAAATGATCAGCGTTGCGATGCGATGCCAATTGAACACAAAGGTCTGCTCCTCTACCTCAATGCGCAAGCCTTTGACTGGTCGGCAAATTCGATAGAGAATAAATACCATCAGTGGCAAAAGAATGATCACGCAAGGGATGCCGAATTTCATCCACTGCGCGAAACTCAATCCAAGCTTCGCCGCAGCGATGCCATTCGGTGGGCTGCCAATGATAGTTCCTAAGCCACCAATGCTGGATGCATAGGCAATACCTAACAAAAGAAACAAGCCGTTGCGCGCTTTGTCGCCGACCAATCCCACTTTATGAATGATGCCCAAGGCGACTGGAAGCATCATCGCAGTAGTCGCGGTGTTGCTCATCCACATCGACAAAAATGCTGTGCAGCAGAATAACAGAATGCATACCGGAAGAAAGCGCCCGTTACCAACGGTTATCAGCTTGCGCGCTATCCAGAGATCGATTTTCTGATACGACAACGCCGATGCCAGTGCGAAGCCACCAAAAAACATAAAGATCAGCGGATCCGCAAAAGGCAACAAGGCCGTTTTGATATCGCTCACACCCATGATCGTCGCAAGCAATGGCATGAGTAACGCGGTCGCCGCCAAGGGCATCGCTTCGCTCAACCACAGAAAAGCAATGCAGGTGAGAATGCCAAGTCCGATCGAAACTTGTCGCGCATCCAGATCCGTTGATACCGTCTGCTTCACATGGCCTGGCATCCAGTAAAGAACCGCTACCATCATCGCTATGCCCACCAGCACCAACCAAGTCCGCTTACGCCGAAAAAATGGCGAAAACATATCGGTATAATGAATGTCCTCATGCGGATACTCGCTATCAAGAAACGATGGTTTATGCGGTGGTTCTTCGTCCATCCTAATACGCAGTGCGCTGTGGCAATTGTTGATATTCGTCTGCTAAAACGAGCGCCTCAGCCCGTAGAAGTTCGGTTGAAGCAATTTTTCGAAGCTCGGGAGTTTTCGCAAATTCTTCAAAAATCGCAGTGTCATCAAAGCCGATGGCGGCGGCATCGGAAATACGAAATCCATAGTAGATGCGATCAATCCGTGCCCAATGAATGGCTCCGAGGCACATCGGGCAGGGTTGACCAGTCGTGTAAATATCGCAGCCGTGCAGGGAAAAAGAATCGCGGCGCGCGCAGGCATCGCGAATGGCGCTGATCTCACCGTGCGCAGTGGGATCTTTGCTGGCAAGCACTTGGTTCCAGCCCTCACCAATGATTTCTCCTTGTCGCACAATGACCGCACCGAATGGTCCACCCTGGCCTTCGTTCATGCTTTTGCGAGCCACGGATATGGCGCGGCGCATGAAATCATCTGGCGTGTGGACCATGAGCGAGAATCAATGATTGAAGATAAATTCCTTTGAGTTTAGAATCGACCAGAACACGTCATTAAGAATTTCGCGTTTTTCGTTCTCGTCCTTGCCCTTGGCGAGGAATTCGTTGAGATGCTTGATTTCACCCTCCGTTGGCGGACGACACAGCGCTCGCAGGTAGAGATGCTCGATGATCTCTTGATGTGATTTTTTCTCTTCCAACATTGGTTGGATAATCTTGCCCTGATTCACGCGGTTGTGTGTGTTATCACCGTTGAGCAAGTGCAGTGCTTGCGAGAGGTTGGGCTCCAACTTGACTTCGCAGGAGCAAACTGTAGCACGAGTAGCACGGCCGAAGGTGGTCAGGAAATAGTTCGAGGTATTGCCATCGGCGATTTGTACGGCACGGGCCCCGAGCGGTAGGCCTTTGAATTTGTTCGGCGTTCCAGTGACTTGGGAAATGGCATCGAGCAAGACCTCTGCGCGAATCCGCCGAATGAGCGAATGAGAAAAATTTCGACTATCGGTGGCATTGGTCGCATTGGTGCGTGAGGAAAGCTGATAGGTGCGGGAGGTGCAAATGTCGCGCACGAGCTTTTTGATATCGAAGTTGTATTCGACAAAATGCTTTGAAAGCGCATCGAGCAGTTCTGGGTTCGAGGCGGGATTAGTAATGCGCATGTCATCGACCGGATCGACGATGCCGATGCCAAAGAAGTGTGACCAAGTGATGTTCGCTACGTTGCGGGCGAACCATGGATTGTCGGGACCTGCCAGCCAGCCAGCTACGGCTTGACGGCGAGTTTGTTTGGTGAGGTCAGGCGCAGGGCCGCCAAGGAACTTGGGCGGCACAGGTTTTTTCGTCACCAAATGCGGCACTTCACCATCGGCATCGAATACAATGCGCTCGCGCGGATCTTCGGCGTTCTTGCGTTTCACTTGGGCGAAGAATGAGGCAAAGCCATAGTAATCTTCCATGGTCCAGCGATCGAATGGGTGATTGTGGCACTGCGCACATTGAATGCGAGTGCCCATGAAGACCTGCGCGATGTTTTCCGTCAGCTTGAGCACATCTTGCTCGATCTGGAAGAAGTTCGTAGCGGGTTGGGAAAAGGTGCCACCTTGTGAGCCAAGGATTTCACCAATGATTAGATTGAATGGTGTGTTACTGGAGATGCGATCACGCAACCAGTTGTAATAATTTAATGCGGCCTTGTAGCTCACTTGCTTCGGACCATCATTGAATGTACGGATCTGCAAGAGCTCGGCCCATTTCATCGTCCACATTTCTGAGAATTCCTTGCGGGCAATGAGACTATCAACCAAGGTTTCGCGTTTTTTTGGATTGGTATCAGCGAGAAATGCTGCACGCTCTTCGATGGTGGGCAACTCTCCAATGATATCAATGCTGGCACGACGCAAGAAGTCTATGTCTGAACAAAGTTCGGAGGGGATGATGCGCAGTTTGTTAAGCTTGGCAAAGACGGCATCGTCGATGTAATTGTACGATGGCACATCGGGTCGCACGTAATCGGTTTTCTCCGGAATCACAATTGCTTGTGTTCCCTCTGTAAAGGTGTGGAAACGGGCTAATAGAAACGCTTCACCGCGGTTCTTTGAGGTAGCAATGCCTTTGCGGTAGTCGATGCTCGCCGAGTTATCATTCGACGAAGTGAAAGAGCAAAGGTTGGTGACATCGCGGTCCGTACCGTCCGAATAGGTGGCCGTGACGATCAAGGGCACCTTGATGTCTTTTCCTTTCAATACAAATTCGGGCGGCTCAAGTTTAATGCCCGTGGGGTGGGGGATTTTGGTGTCGTCGTCAATGCCCGCACCATTTTTGATCCACTCGAGCATGATCTGATGGGCGCTGCTGCCCTTGGCGAAAAGCTTACCGCCTGTGTGAGGTACATCACCAACTGCTTTGGTGATCATCAATGATTCCTCGGGCAGTGCGAGATTGATGCGACGACCGGGAAGCTGGGTGGTGATACTAAAGTGATCGCCATGGGGATCGAAGCCGTAGAGCGAGAGATGAAATCCATCCTTACCACTGGCTGCGCCGTGACAAGAGCCAGAATTGCAGCCTGCCGAGGTCAGGACCGGCATGACATCCAGTTGGAACGATACTGCGCGCGGCGCGGTGGCATTGACGACTGAAACGGGGATTTTGTAGGACATCCCACGATATTCTACGAGTAATTCGGTGGCACCGTCCTTGAGTGGAGTAAGTGTGCTATCTTTGACCTGCGCGATGCTTGGATCGGCGAGAGTGAGTTTTACCTGGCGTGTGATATCGCGTGTGGCAGCGTCATCGAAGTAGGCAATTGCAATCAGCTTGTGAAAATCGGCATTAGTCTCGAGCTTGATCGCCTTGGGGAATGCCTCAATTTTAACGATCGCAGGGTCTGCGGGCGCGTCATACGGCGGCATGGCTTTTTTGTCAGCAGGTGCAAGTAATAATCCTTCAGGCCATGGGGCGCCAGCTTTGATCCACTCGACGAGACTATTGATTTCGTCCTCGCTCAATGGCTTGCCCTTACCCTCGGGCGGCATGATGTCGACGTCGTCGTGAGGCAGTTTGACCCGCAAAATGATTTCTGATTTCTCAGGATTTTCCAAAAAAAGAGCAGGACCAGCATCTCCGCCTACGAGCATTGACTCGCGCGTACTCATATCAAGTTCGCCCTTTTTTTTGTCAGCATAATGGCAGCTTAGGCATTTTTCCTCAAGCAACTGCTTAGGCAACTCAGCTGCCTGCGCCAGAGAGCAAGCACCGACGAGCATCAAGAAGAGGGCAAATAAGGGTTTCATCAAATGATTGTTACGCAGAAAATCGCAGGATGTTTCATGGGTGGAGAATTTTTTTCAATCAATTTCTTTATGATCTCGAGAATGACGTCGCGATGGTCTAAATCCCCGTGTTGGCATGTGACTTGCACTTGACGTGCTGCGCATGGCTGTCATTCTGCTGTGTCACATTCCCGAGCACTGCACGCGGAGGAGTGGCATCAAGCGTCGGAAACAGGATGAAAAAGGAACATGCCATAGGGATTTTAGTGACGGTTACGATCTTGTTTGGGATCTTTTTCCTCTATCCTGCATTTACGATCGTGGGTGAGGCGTTTTGGAAGAAAGAGGGTGGATTGACCTTGGATTATATTGTAGCTGTGTTTCAAGATCCGGTCTATGTAGAGGGCTTGTGGAATGCTTTTCTACTGGGTATTGTTAGCACCGCGGTTACGTTGTTGATTTCCTTCCCGCTGGCTTTGTTGACGCATCGGTATGACTTTGCCGGAAAAAAAATCTTGAGCGTGTTGATCTTGATTCCGTTGATTCTGCCTCCTTTTGTGGGTGCTGTGGGAGTCAAGGAGATGCTTGGCGTGGATGGATCATTGAACGCGCTGCTGATTTATTGGGGCATGATGGATGCCGCGCGGCCATTTGATTGGCTCGCGGAAGGGCGTTTTGCGGGGATTGTGATTATGAACGCGCTGCACCTCTATCCGATTCTATACATGAACATCGCGGCAGCGCTGGCAAATCTCGATCCCTCCATGGAACAAGCTGCGCAAAACCTAGGCTGTCCGCCATGGCGTCGATTTTGGAAAATCACTTTCCCGCTGGCCTTGCCGGGAGTTTTTGCTGGCTCCTCGATTGTTTTCATCTGGGCTTTTACCGAGTTGGGTGTGCCCTTGGTTTTTGATTACGCTCGTGTGGCGCCGGTGCAAGTCTACGATGGCATCAAGGATTTGGGTGGAAATCCACTGCCTTACGCCATCGTTGCGATTATGCTGGTGATCTCGGCAGCTGTGTTTGCGTTATCGAAGTTGGTGCTTGGACGTTCACCACTTGGCACGGCACCACGGCCAAAAGGTCGGAGCAATGACATCGCGCTCAAGGGTGCGAAATCTTGGCTAGTTACGGCAGTGTTCGTTGTGATTTTTTTGATCGCATCTGTTCCGCACATGGGGGTGATTTTTCTCTCGATTGCGGGAGATTGGTATCAGACGATTATTCCCGAGAGCCTATCACTGCGGCATTACGATGAAGCGCTGGGCAATTCGCTGGTCGTGCCATCGATCAAAAATAGCCTGTATTATGCCTCGATGGCGACACTAATCGACCTCGTGCTGGGACTAGCGATCGCATGGGTGGTAGTGCGAAGCAAAATCCGTGGTCGAGGTTTGTTAGATGCGATGGTGATGCTGCCACTCGCGGTTCCCGGCTTGGTCATGGCATTTGGTTATCTAGCATTGTCGCAACCAGGAAAACCATTTGCGATCTTGGTGGGCGCGGATGGCAACCCTGCCTTGCTGTTGATTGTCGCCTACGCATTCCGACGATTGCCCTACATTGTGCGTTCCGCTGTGGCAGGTTTGCAACAGAGTAATCCTGTATTGGAAGAAGCCGCGCGATCGATGGGGGCCTCACCGCTGCGGACCTTGCGAAAAATTTCCATTCCCTTGATCGGAGCCAACCTCGCGGCCGGGGCGATTTTAGCCTTTGCCTTTGCGATGCTGGAAGTCAGCGATAGCTTGATTCTTGCGCAGCAAACCGAGCATTATCCGATCACGAAGGCGATCTATACCCTGCTCAGCACACTAGGCAATGGAGTGCAGCTTTCCGCTGCGCTCGGTGTCTGGGCGATGGTTTTCCTGTCGGTCGCAATCATTGGTGCCGCTATGATTGGAGGCAAACGTGGCGGGCTATTTAAAGTATAACATGTTTTTCCAAATGACGCTAGCTTATCGTCCCCATTGATATGAGTGAACCATTCATCCGCATTCGTAATCTTCACCAGACCTTCGGCACACAGCATGTGCTGCGAGGGGTGAATTTGGATATTTATCGCGGCGAAACTCTCGTTCTGTTAGGTGCATCCGGAGGGGGTAAATCAGTATTAATGAAGCATCTGCCTGTGCTATTGCGTCCGACCAAGGGAGAGATTTTCGTGGGAGATGTAGAAGTGACGAAATTGCTCGAACGCGAGCTTGGTCCAACTCGCCATCAGATCGGCATGATGTTCCAAGGTGGAGCGTTGTTTGACTCGTTTACCGTTTTTGAGAATGTGGCATTTCCTCTGCGTGAGGAATCGGACTTGAAAGATTCTGAAATTCGCAAGCGAGTGAGCGATGCCTTAGAGATCGTCATGCTGAGCGAGCATCGAGAAAAATTTCCGTCCGACATATCGGGCGGCATGCGCAAGCGTGTTGCCTTAGCCCGTGCAGTGGTGAATGCTCCAGCCTGTATCATTTACGATGAACCGCATGCCGGGCTCGATCCGATGACCGGCGATACGATTGATAAATTGATCAAAAAACTCCAGCGTGAGCAAGGCATCACCAACATTGTGATCACTCATGAAATCCGCTCGGTCTTCCGCATCGCGGATCGTGTGGTGTTCATGAAGGAAGGACAGATTTATTGGATCGGCACACCGCAGGAACTCGAAGCCACCAAAGATCAGCTGCTGCGAGATTTCATCGAAGGCAACGCGCAGGATGATTGAGGCAATGGGACTGTGAATTTTACTCGTAGGGTAGGAGGATCGGTGCTAGAATTTCTTCATGATTGTTGCCGCTGATACTGCTGCGTTAATGGAGAAAATTGATGTGATGCCGCGGCCTCTGTGTCTGGTGCCGACGATGGGGGCCTTGCATGAAGGGCATTTGGCCCTGATTCATGAGGCGCGCAGGGTGGTGGGAACAACGGGAACGGTGGCGGTATCGATTTTTGTCAACCCGATTCAGTTTGATCGCAAGGAGGATTTGGATAAATATCCACGGCCCTTGTCGGCCGATTTGGCTGCGTGTGAAGCGGCGGGCGCCGATTTGGTGTTCACGCCTGAGTCAGGGCAAATGTATCATGCCGATCACAGCATCACGGTGTCAGAAAATCGTCTATCGAGCTTCCTTTGTGGCGCCTCACGGCCTGGGCATTTCAGTGGTGTTTGCACGGTGGTGATGAAGCTTTTCATGCTGTTTCGTGCGCAGAGCGCGGTTTTTGGTAAAAAGGATTTCCAACAACTCGCGATCATTAAGCGCATGGTGCGAGACCTGAACGTGCCGATCGAAATCATCGGTCATGCCACGATTCGCGAAGCTGATGGCTTGGCGATGTCTTCGCGCAATGTGAGGCTTAGTCCCGAGCAACGGGCGGATGCTCCGATCATCCGTCGATCTCTGACAGCGGCGCGCGATTTGCTATCGCTCGGAGAACGCCAAGCCGAGTCGATCCTCGCTGCGGCCCGGCATCATTTGGAAAAATCGCAGATGTTGAAGATCGATTATCTTTCGTTAGTCGATGCCGAAACGCTCGAACCCGTGGCGACCATTCGACGTCCTGCGATTCTCGCGACTGCTTGTTTTTACGATACTGTAAGGCTCATAGATCACGTGGAGCTATTGCCGTGATCGGTTGGCAATTTTATCATATTGCCACATGTTTGGTATCCTTGCATGCGGATGGAATGACTTCACTTCAGCACTAGCAGATTTGTTGGGGGTTAATCATCAGATGGGCGGACGTTCTCGATGAGGAAGAGTGCGTCTTGATAGTCACCGTTGGTAGCTTCTTCAAATCCTACAAGCACCGCATTAGTGACGGGATTTCCCAAAAAGGTGTGGATCGGAAATATGCGCGCTGGATGATCGACTTTCGGTTGGGTGTGGCTAGGGTCGAGCGGGATCGCGCCATGCGCGGTCTCAGCTACGAGCGAAAATGGCTCACTACCGGGGTCAAATGTTGCACTGGGCTTGCCATCGATCCAATGCGGGAAGAGGCACTGGTGGGCGTCGGATTTTTTTGATGAATCGGCGAGAGTGGCGATGGGTTTGCGCGTTGCATCACCGCGACTATGCCAGCGGAGTGGGATTTCTCCCGGAGGGGAAAAGCGTGCGAGTGGTGTGACACGGACGGGGGCATCGCTCGCGCGGACAAGAGAGTTGGCGGCTACGCCTGCGCCGATTTTTGGGGCTTTTGTATTGAGGTGAAGACCGCCGCCACCGACATCAAGGGGGATGCCCAATGCATCGGTGATGCGCTGCAAGGGTGGCTCGTTATCTCCTTCTGGTGCCGCGAGGCTGATACCTTGGAGCACGACAAAGGTGCCAAGATCGGCGGGACCGATTTGCAGGCCAGTGGAGTAGCGTGCGGGAGGAGTGGTGTTCGAAGGCTTGAAATCAATGCGGATGCGGATTTTGCCCTGAGGAGCAAGGGTGGTTGGCGCGCCAGCGGGGAGGGTCGCTTGGAAAAGCTGTGAGTCGGAGCCTGTGAGAGAAAGATCGAGCGCGATGGGCTCTGAGCTGGGGTTGTTGATTTCCAATTCAGTGGAAGCTGGGGCTAGGCCTCGGACTTGGCTGAGGGCGACGTAGCGTGTGGCAGGCGAGAGTGGTGCTGCGAGTTTACGGATGCGGATGTTACGGTATTTGATTTCCGCACCTTCGAGTTGGAGTCCGATATGACCTTCGGAAAGAGGCTTCATTGCATCGTCAGTGATTCGGAATAGGCGGCTGCGGATTTTTCCGTTTACAAGATGCACGGCACTTTCAGAGCCGTGAACTATGGCTTCGACGCGGTTCCAGCCTTCGAGTTTATCATAGACGGGGTAGCGACCAACGTAGTGATGGTCTTGTTGATTGCAAAATAAAGGCGTGCCTCCTGCTTCGGGTTGCAGCCCTGCTTCGCCTTGTCCGGGTGAGTTGTTAGGATCGGGATGCATCCATGTGAGACCACGGACTTTAAGAAAAACAAGATCTCCTACATCGCCTTCTTGAATTTGGTATTCCATGGAGACTGGCCAAATTCCCCAGGTGCGTTTGTTTGGATCGGCGATGTGATAAAGCAGTCCGGCATCGCGGAGCATGTCTTTGCGTGGCTCAAGTTTTTTAGGGCCCCAAGCATATTCGAAATCGAGATGGAAGCGACTATACCGTTCATTGGTGACGATTACGCCGAAATCTCCACGCTGATCCAGTGGGGTATCCGCATACATGTGAACAGCTTCATCGCGAATGGAGATCAGTTTTTTCGGATCGGTGCCAACAGGTGTGTTTTCGATGGCGATGCTCCAGCCGTCGAGATTTCGTCCATTGAAGAGTTGCTTCCAGTTTTCATCCTGCGCGTGTGATAGATTCAGGGATATAATGGAACAGGCTGTTAGGGCAATTTTCTGCGATTTGACCATAGATGTAAGCGTGAATGGGCTGAAGATTTGTTAGGGTTTTGCCGTGAGTTTGAGGCTTGTCTCGTTGAAGAACTCAATGCATTTTACGATTTTTGGCATGGACTCATGCCAATCGTACGCATACTCGATGCCGATCATGGTGGGCTTAACATTAAGCTGCTGGAGTTCGCGAAAAATTTCGGCACATTTTGCGGCGCCATTGCCCCACGGGACATCGTGGCCGTTGATACCCACCTCGTGGAGATCGTGCATGTGAAATGTGATGATGCGATCTTTAAGCAAGCGAATGGCCGCAATGGGATCAACGCCAGAGCGCAGCCAGTAGCCAATATCCGGGCAAGCACCGATGCGTTTGCTGCGTCCTTCGCATGCTTTGAGAACATTTTCAGGACTCCAGTATATGGGCGAGATGCCTTTGTCGTGGTTGTGGATGGCGATGTTCACGCCGTATTCGTTGGCAAGTTTATCGAGTTGTTCAAGATGCTCGGGTTGAGGTTCACCCATGAAGGTCTCGATGCCCATTTTGTTGGCGAACTCAAAGAGCTTGCGGCAGTTGGCTTCATCGCTGGGAAATTTGCGCACGTAGTATGTCAGAAGTCGCAGGCCGGCGGTGTCTAATTTCATGCGGATCTGACTCATCTCCTCGTCGCTGAGGTTTTGGTCGAAGTCTTTTGGGATGTCTTTGGAAACTGGTTGCTCGGAGCAGAGTCCGCCGATGTAGGGCAGGCCGAGTTCGGCAGTTTTATCGATGGTTTCAAAGAACGTGTATTTGTGAAAGGTGTAAGCCTCGATGCCGATACGCCAGCCGAGTTTTTCTTGAGCAAGAACAGCGGGCGTAAGCTTCGCGCTAGGCGTGGTGGGTGCAGCTAGGTCGCCGAGAACGAATTGTGCGGCGTCGAGATGGAGTTGCAGCATCTTCGCGTCTTCATAGATTTCTGGGTTGTGGCCGATGCCTGTAAAAAAGACGCGTCCCTTGCCGTAGTGCTTGATCCAAGCAAGGGCGTAGTCGTGGTCAGCGCGCAGGCATTTGTCAGGGTCATCGGGCAGGTAAGTGGAAAGGTCTGTTTTTGCGGTGTCTATACTCAGGATGACGCGACAGCGATTGCGGGACCAGGGTTCATGATGACGGAAAAACTCACTGGTCATCTCGAAGCCATTTCCGCCGAAGGCGGCAGCCAGCGGGTGTGCTGTATCGTCCACTTTGATGGTGATGTGTTCGTTGACATAACCATGCCGATGACCATAGCCGCGAGCACCGAGTAGATAGCCGAACTCGGGCCAGTCTTCTTGTGCTGGCCAGAGGGATTTCGTGAATGCGATAACGGTGCTATGTACGCCCATCAGCCCTCCGCCAGCGGTGACAAATTCTAGCAAGTTTTTTCGGTAATGCGCATCGGTGAAGGTAGCACCGAGAGTGTTGTTGAGAAACACTGCGTCGAATTGTTTTAAAGAATTCCGCTCGAAGATGGCAGGGTCGTCGGTGATGGTGGTTTCGAATGCACCGGTTTTTTTGCCCATCAGAGTGAAAGCCTCGCAAGAAGCTGCGATGGCGGGGGCGTGTCCCTGATATTCTTGATTGCGAGTGAAGATCAGCAAGCGGCGAGGCTTGGTAGGCTTAGCCTGCGCGGTTGTGGGCAGTGCTTGTGCGATGCGTTGTTTTGCCGCGTCGCTGAGAACAGGTAGGTCTGCTGCTCTGAGTTTGCAGTTTAAAAATAAGGTAACACCGAGAGCAATGCAGCAGGCTGCTGTGAATGGGGATCGCCCAAAGGTATTGTTTTTCATGAATCGATTATTGTCTTTTACTATATCACTCGATGCATGACTGTTAGGCAAGGAGGCGCGCTTGTTCCTCGATGAAAGCGATGTTTTTCAACATGTCTTCTTGGAGTTGTGGTGTATCGTGCTCGAAGTCGATGGTGATTAAGGCCTTGTAACCCAGTGTGTGAATTTCCTTGAGACAGTTCGCGCAGTCTGCAGCACCTTCGCCGATGACGGTGTTGCGGCAATCGAGATCACCCATGGTGAGTACGTCCTTGAGATGGAAGCTAATCATGCGTTCTTTGCCGATTTTTTTCAGGCATTCGACGGGCTTGAGATCCGAGCGCGACCATTGGCCGACATCGCAGCAGGATCCGATGTGTGAGCCACGTTTTTTCGAATGATCGAGCACGATGTCGGGATGCCAGTAGTCAGATTTACCACGCTGGTGATTGTGCAGGGCGAGCTGCATGCCGTATTCCGCGAAAAGCGGATCTAACATATCGATCGAGTTCATGGGAGGCTCGGATATGACGTAGGTTACACCGAGACTTTTCCAAAATTCTAACATTTTTCTAGCTTGATCCTGTGTGCCGTTAAAGTCTGCAAAGACGCTGGGAAATGTTATGCCTAGGTCGTCAGCGCGGAATTTGAGCTCCTTGCGAGCGTCTTCAGGCATGTTTTCATCGGCGTTCATGTTGGGACGCTTGGCATCGAGTTTGAGAATCGATCGTGGCTCAAAGCAGCGGAGTCCCCCTTTAGCAGCCATTTCTAGTCCTTCGAATAGCGGCACACGGCGGTATGTCCATTGCTGACAACTGATTTTCCATCCGAGTTTTGTGGAGTGTGGATGACCTGGCTGGATGGCTTCGGCAAGCGCAGAGAACGTGGAAGAGAAGCCTGTGGCGATCGCAGCGGAACCAGTTTTTGTTAGAAAAGAGCGTCGGTTCATACAAGAACGGTTAGGGCTTGGCGGTTAGTTCGAGAGTCGTGGTGTTGAAAAACTCGATGCTCTTCGTGAGCTTGGGCATGGATTCAAACCAGTCGTAGGCATACTCGATGCCAATCATTGTGGGCTTGATGTTGTGGCGGTGGAGTTCTAGCAAAAACTCGCGGGCTTTTCCGGTGCCGGTGCCCCAGGGGACGTCGTGGCCATTTTTTCCTTCTTCGTGGAGGTCGTGCATCTGGATGGTGATGATGCGGTCTTTTAAAATGCGGACCGCTTCGATGGGATCGATGCCTTGGCGCAGCCAATAGCCTAGATCCGGTGCGGCTCCGATGCGCTTGCTGCGGTCTTTGCATAAGGCCAATACCATCTCAGGACGCCAGAGGTGAGGAGAAATCTCCGGCCCGTGATTATGGAGTCCGATGTTGATTTCGTATTCGTTGGCGAGCTTGTCAAGGAGGTCGAGTTGTTCGGCCTTGGGTTCGCAAATGAATGTCTCGACGCCCATTTTGTTTCCGAATTCAAAGAGCTTGCGGCATGCAGCTTCGTCGGCGGGGATGGTCTGCGCATAATAGACGGGCATGCGTATTCCTGCTGATTCGAGTTTCATGCGGATGGCAAGGAGTTCGTCGTCGTTGAGATTTTGATCGAAATTTTTTGGGATGTCTTTGCTAACTTGCTGCATGAAGCTGAGCCCGCCGATGTAGGGGAGTCCGAGTTCGGCGGTTTTTTCGATAGCTTCAAAAAAGGTAAATTTGTGAAAGGTGTAGGTCTCGATTCCTAGACGCCAGCCGAGCTTTTCCTGAGCCACCATCGCAGGTGTGAGATAGGCGCTCGGAGTGGTGGGCACGGGCAAATCTCCGAGTACAAATTGTGCGCCATCGAGGTAAAAACGGAGCATTTTCGCGTCTTCAAAAACATGCGGACTGTGGCCGAGCGAGGAGTAAAATACGCGGCCTTTGCCGTAGTTGCGCACCCATGCGATAGCGTAGTCGCTGTCATCGCGTAGGCAGTCATCTGCATCGCCAGGTTTGTAGGTGGAGAGGTCGGTTTTATCGGTGTCGATTTTTAGTAAGACGCGCACATTTTTGCGCGAGTAAGGCGCATGGAAGCGGAAAATTTCATCAGACCATGTGTAGCTTTCTTTGCCGAAGACATCTAGGAGTGGATGGGCTGGGTCATCAAGTGCCATAACGATTGGTTCGTTCAGGTATCCGCCGCGATGTTTGGCTCCACGGGCACCGAGTATGTGTCCAAATTCTTTCCAATCTTCCACTGGTGGCCATTGCCATTTGGTGAATGCGACAGAGGTGCCATGCACTCCCATCAAGCCGCCACCGCGTGTTACAAATTCGAGGAGGTTTTTCCGGCGCTCAGGCTCTGTGAAGCAAGAGCCAACGTTGTTGTTGAGAAAGACGGCATCGAATTGCGACAGATTTTCCCGATCAAACATCGAAGGGTCTTCACTGATGATTGCCTCAAACGCTCCCGTTTTTTTGCCAAACTGGCGAAAGGCTTCACTGCCTGCGAGAATGGATGCACGGTGACCATCGTATTCGACGTTGCGATTAAAGATGAGGAGCTTGCGCGGCTTGAGAGGTTTTGCAACTGCTTGAGCGGGCAGAACTTTTTCGATGCGCTGCCACTGTGCATCATCGATGAGCATGGTCTCAGCGTGGGATGCAGCACTACAAATAATGGTGGAGAAAAGGATGAGGCGTTTCAATTTGATTCGTTTTGTATGGTTACATTGAGCTTGAGGAACCCTCGACGACTGGTTTCGGCGGAGTGTGGAATGGCGTAACTGGTCCACTCGAAACCTTCAGGGGCGGTGGGAAGGTTTGATGGGTTTGATACGGAGTCGGGGGCGATGTTCCAGTTTGCGAGATCAGTCGCTGCGAGGGGCTGGTAGGTGAGATCGCCGCTGCGGTAGGTGCCGTCAGTTTCGGTTCCGCTAGAGCGGCGGAGGAAGGTGATGCGGAATGGCCCGGAAGAATGAATAACGGGGAAGGCTCCCGTGCGATTGGTGGGATCAGTAGAGCCGAGAGCATACTCTAGCAAGTTGGAGATACCATCGTTATCAAAATCGGCGAGTGGTCCTGTGACTAGTGGGTCGGCAAGCTGGGCCGGGGTAAAATGATCTGTTAGGAAATGAGCAAAGAGCGGTGACAAAGGTGTGATGATGAGGCTCTGTGCCACGGGCAGCGCTGCGGGATGTAGGGCGTTGCCAGGCTGGGTGGCGGTGATGGTGGTGGTGCCGGGGCCTTGGATGGTGAGCAGGTCGCCAGCGATGGTGGCGACTGTGGGATCGGAACTGGTGAAGGCCACAACGAGGCCCGAGCTTGCGTTGGCTGTTAGCGGGAAGGGTGGATCGGTTGGCGATTTCGCCGGAAGGGCGGTGAACTCTATGGTCCCCGGTATAAGCTCGGTGGCGGGATCGATTTGATCGATCTGTTTGAGCCACGCGATGAGCTGGGCGGTCTGAGTGGCGTTGAGGGTGTTGCTGACATCGTGGTGCGGGCCGGAGGAAAGCACGGCAGCGAGGTCGGGCGCGGAGCCGTCGTGGAAATACGGCGCGGTGTCCCAAATGCCGCGCAGGGTGGGCGTGTCGATGCCGGTGAGGGCGACTCCGAGGCGGGTGCCAGAGGAGGATTTTAGAGTGCCGACATCATGCAGGGCGGCGGTGGTGCTATCGGTGTAGGTTTGGCCCCCGTGGCAACTGGCGCAGTTGAGGGACTGATAGATTTCGCGGCCAGCGATGGCCTCGGCGGTGAGCGAGCCGTCGGGTTGGCGGTGGGGACTGGCGGGTACAGTCGCGAGGGAGGCGACGTAGGCGGCGAGGGCATCAAGGTCGGCACTGACTCCGGCTTTGGGAGTGCCGAGGGTGTCGGAACGCGTGGAGAAGTCCGAGCTTTGCATCAGTCCGGTGCCAGCTCCGAAGTTGCGGATCTGATTTTCGAAATCGTGGACTTCATCGAAATTTCCTGACCAGTGGAGGCGGCCATGGGCGATGCCCGCACGGCCACGGAGGTCGATGGTGTTGCGGAGGCCTTCTCCGAATCCCGTGAAGTCCCAAGTGCGGCCGTCATGAGCGCCATCGAGGTGGCAGGAGGCGCAGCTCATGTAGCCTTCTTCGTTGAGGCGGGTGGAGGCGGCATCGTAAAAAAGTCGTTTACCGTGGAGGACTTGAGCGGTGAGGGTTTCGGTGGCGATGAGGCTGGCGGCGGGGGCGAGTTCCGCGGCGGTGGCACCGCTACCATTGACAAGAGAGTTGACATCAAAGGCGGAGAGGCTGCGGTCGAGGAAATTCAGGACGAAGAGTCGCTTGTGCACGGGATCGAGAAGGATGCCGGTGGGGACTTTACCAACGGGAATTTGGGTAACGGTGGAGCGGGTGTAGGCATCCACGACTTCGACGAGGTTATTACCGGGCTGGGTGACGAAAGCGAGGTCGCCGAGCGGCGAAAAGGCGACGGCGTGAGCTCGGTCGAGGTTATCGTAGTCGCGGCGTTCAGCGGGGATGTCGGTGTGGTTGGAGAGGTCGATGACTGAGGTAATCGAGCGCACGGATTGATCGTGGGTGAGGCCGTTGCCATTGCGCAGGGAACCACGGAGGATGTTATCTTTTTTCGAGGGAATCCATGCGCGCGTGCCGTCGGGGGAAATGCCGATTCCTGTTAGGTAGTTCGCGATGCCACGGGAGGAGATCGAGGTGTCTGGTCCGGGATCAGCGGCGAGGCCGTAGCTGCGGGTGAGCGTGAAAGTGGCGGTGTTGATTTCATAGACGAGGCCGCCGGAGTCAGGCGAAATGAAACGAGTGACGAAGAGGCGTGCGCCGGAGGCATCGAGGGCTAGGGCACGGGGATTAGCGGCGCGTCCATCCGCACTAGGGGCTAGGGGAATCGTAGCTGTGATGGTGCCAGTAGCGGGATCGATGCGGATGATTTTCCCAGCAGCTTGAAGGGCGAGGTACGCGCCGTTTCCATCTGGGGATATGATGAGTCCGTAAGGCCGAGAGCCATGGGGCAAGGGGTGAGTGGCGTGCAGCGTGCCGTCGTCGTTGAGGACAGTCAGGTTGGCGGAGCTGTGGTTGGAAACCCATAATTTGCCATCGGGAGCGACGGCGAGGTTTTCGGGTTGGTCGCCTACTGGGTGCTCGCTGAGTTTTACCAAATCTGCAGCGCGGACGCGGGTGACGGTGTCGGTATCGGGGTTGGCGATCCAAAGGGTGGTGCGGGCGCCATCAAGGGCGAGCGGCGAGCTGTTCGATGACGGTTCCGTAGTAAGTAGGCGGTGGACGATATGCGTAAAACTCACACTGGCTGGCGGCGCGGAGCGGGTGGGAAGCAGGAGCGAGTCGATATTTCCTCCCGATGAACCCGCATCGCATACGAGGTCGATGGTGTGGACTCCCGCCGGAAAGCTAATGACGGGCGAGGACTGGATGCCGTAGGCCGTCCAAGCCCCCGTTGCAGGAAAAGGGAGGGGCTGCGGAGTGCCGCCATCGATGACGAGATTTAACGCGCGGTCACCCGTGCCGCCATTGGCGTAGCGGAAATTCAGCGGCAGAGTGAGCGGAGCGGCGAGGTCGAGCGTCCAGCGAATGCGCACGGCTGAGCCGGTAGCATCGTAGTCGGCAAAGCCATCGCCCGTGAAGCCAGCGTGCCAATTCCGCACCGAAATCCCCGCGCTGAGGTCAGCATCTTCCGCTTCGTCCGGCTCGAGGTGGACGAGGTCGAGGCGGTCAATATTGCCGCCCGCAGAGCCGTTCGTAGCGCGGAGGATGATGGTGTTAGCTCCAGCGGGCAGATAAAATGCACGAGACGCTGGCTGACTGCGATATTGATTCCATGCTGTGGTCGATGCGAAAGTGAGCGGAATTTCATCGCCGCCATTGACTACGACATCGAGCGGGCGGGCGGCGCTGCCGCCATTGGCGTAGCGGAAATCAAGGTGAATCCACGCCGCCTCGGCGAGGGTGAGATTCCATGTAATGGCGACATTTGTTCCCTGACCTCCAGGAAAATCCGCATAGCCAGTGCCAGAATAACCTTGGTTCGAACTGCCGAATGCGACTCCGCCACTCTGCACGGCACTTTCCGCCTCGTATGATTCCACTCGCGGACCGGTCGGCACAGCATCGAGCCGCACGGGATAACGCCCCGGAGCGGTGTAGGTGTGCTGGACGAGCGATCCCGTGGCCGAATTTCCATCGCCAAAATTCCATTCATACTGCGTCGCAGCAGCAGGAGCGATGGCGAGAGAAAATGTCGTAGCTTGGCCAAGTTCCGTCGGCGGCACAGCAGCTATCGCGGCATTTCCTGGGAAGCCTGAAACACCGCCGATGCCCGTGCGGAAGGTGGATCGATACTCGGCGGCAATGGCGTTGCCGACGAAGTCCTTGATGCCGTTGGCGGGGAGAACGATTTCATATTGTGTCAGCGGCAGCAGCGGTTGCGCTGGGCCGAAGCTCAGAATCGTGTGATTCGTGGACCAGATGCCGGCGATGGGCGTGCCGCCGACGGGCCGGACAATGAACGACGAGGCATCCACCGTGGCCAGTTCCGGCCATTCACTGAGCGAGACCGATACACAACCACTCAAGGCCTGCCCAGTGCTGCCATCTTTGGGAAAAACCTTGAGCACACTTGGGCCCGTGGTGTCGGGCTGGGTATCATGCACCACCATCAGACCGCCGACATAATGACCATCGACCTGCTGATCATCCGCCACGGCGAGCAGATTGCCGATCGGGCAGGAAAATTGGTCGTCCCAGCGCGTGTCGCGTCCGATAAAGCGGCCTTCCAGAATCGGCGTGGCCGGATTTGTTACATCGAATTTATAAACCCCGTGCGTACCGCCGCGAATGCCGCCGAAAAACATCTTGTTGTTCGCAAAGCTGGTGTACTCACCATAGGGCGTGTTCGTGCTGCCGAGCAGCGTGATGTTAGACGGATCAGTGGTGACATCATAAGCACGAAATGGCGTGATCAGCGTGGCAAAGCCGTTGTAGAAGCCGCCGATGTAAGAGTCGCCGCTTGCGGGGATCACCGAGTCGAGCAAGCGCGGCTGGAGCGGATTGGAAATATCGACCGTGGCAATGCCGCGAAACGTTTTCGGAGTAGTGACGACGAGCGTTGAGCCGACAGCGAAAAGCGGACCCGCTGGGACATTGCCGAGAGCCGCACGCGGCATCGTGGCGACCAGCGATGGCGCGGCGGGATTTGTGACATCCAACACATATAGCCCATGGGTCGTTGCTCCGGCATACAGGTAATTGCCCTGCCATGACACCCCCCAAATGCCGCCCGTTACGTCGCCATAGTTGATGTTAGGAAGTTGAATTTCTCCTAATAGCACAGGTTCTATGGTGTTCGTGACGTTCCAAAAATCCACACCCTTACCCGAAATCGTCGCCATGTAGGCCGTTCCATCAGCCTTGCGGGCGTAAGTCACTTGATGAGATTCAGCCTCGCCTGAACGAAAATTGCTCTGGAAAGTAGCACGTTTCAACGGAGCATACGGATCGGCAATGTCCCAGACCTCATGAACGCCATTTCCTGCAAAAATGACATAGCCGTTATACACTGATGGCTGATTCAAGTGCAGCGAGCTCAACTGCGGGCTGATGGCCGTGAACTGCTCCGTAGGCAGATAGGTGCGGTTGGGAATGACGCCATCCACCGCATGCAGGCACCCGATCATGAGTGATGTCATCAGAACTATGCGATGCAGTGTGTGACTCATAGAGATCAAATAATTTATGCTAGCCAGCACAGAACTCACCCTTCATCAAGTGGCGGCAATGTTGGAGAGTCAGGCTTGGTAGTTTTTTTCGTTGGATGAATTTGGACATTATGTGACTTAACCACAGCTTTGATCTGAGGATCGGCAAACGTATCGTTCTCGATTCCCAATGGATCCCATGAACCAAAGTTCCATAAAAATGCTTGCGTTACTGTATGACGAGAGCGAGGTTGGCTCAAAAATTCGCACAAAGCTTCATGGTAACCGATTCGGAGATCGTTCAGATCCTGAGTGTTCCATGGATTAATCTTCGTTTCGATGGCTGCTCCCAAGTAAGGTGAGCGAGCGGCATCTGCTGCTTTCTTTGCAGGTATGTGACTTTGCCAATCTGTGGAAGATAATCCTCCGCCACCGAGGCCGACTTCGACAAAATGGATGTCTTTATCAACAGGTAGCGGACAGCCACGCGCGTAAAATTCCCCGAGAAATAATCCCAGAGCTAAATCAAAATCGCTTGCCTGTGGTGGCAAGCTGACCCCTTGGTACATGGAGATGCCAATGAAATCGCAGACTCCCCAAAGACTTTTGAGCTGTTCTTTTTTTTCATCCGTTAATGGAGCTGTACCCGCCACACCTTGGTAATTGAAGCTCAGTCCATAACGAGCATTCTTAAGTTTGCTCTTGCTGCGAGTGTTTTCGATCAATTTTTTCCAGGAACCAGGGTAGAGAAAAACCGTTTTGCCCATTTCTCCTTGGACAGAAATTTCTGCTGGATGATCGGCACTAATAGATTCTTCCAGCGCTTTCATCACGGTGGAAAAATATCCGTTCTCATAGGAGACACCTTGCAAGGGCAGTAGGGGATCGAAGTCGAAGTTATTCCTCCATTCATTGATGGCACCGTGAGAGTTCAGATGCAACAACACGGATATTTTGATTCCTTTGTTCTCGGCAGCGCGGAAACAATCTCGCAAGTATCCAAAGAGCTCCGTGTGGATTTCATTGTCATAAGGATATAATGCATTGGGCTTTCCTGCCTCGCGGTTATCGCGATACAAACCAATGGTCTGAACTTTGTGGCTGGCATCCAGTTCAGCTTGTAGTGCTATGCAAAACTGAACCCGCTTGTGCCCTAATGCGTCTGCTCTTTCCACGTATCGCACGGCATCAGCCATTTGCCATTTGTGAAACATCGGTATCATCGCATCAAGCGGTGCCGGTGGTATAGAAATATGCTGAGCCTGCATAGGGAGCAGGCTCAGCAATAATGCAATTGTTCGTTTGAGTTGTCGGAACACGAACATTAGGGAGCTTCCGTGGCGATTGCTTGGATAAATGCTTTGGTAGTAGCACTGCGCAGTGCGGTCGCGCGGAATGTTTTGTATGTGTAACCTGCTGGCACGGTGGGAAGTCCTGTTGTCACGGCAGGTGTTACTTCTTCCAGCGCAGTAGTGAAAGTAGTGAGATCGTTACTTACCCGAATGCTGTATGTAACGCCATCCACTGTGGCAGTCATTGGTCCTGTGCCAGTGAAGGTTGCCCCAGAGCGGCATGCCAGTGTCAGCGCAAGATGATCTGCACCGCTGAATGCTTCTACACCAGCACGAGTGATGCCATCGTTGGTTGCATCGGTTGGATCACCACCAAAGGCAAATTCACCAAGGTTCGACATGCCATCGCCATCTGCATCTGCTGCTGGGTTATTGTCTGGTGCATTGATGCTGGAAAAATTGTCAGCCATCCAGCTCTCGAATGGCGTAGCAGCAGGGATTACAACAACAGGAATGGTTGCGACATTGGTTGCCACTGTAGCGCCCGCTGCCATGTAGGAAAGTGTGTAATAGGTGGTTGTCGTAGGACTGACTGTTGTGCTGCCAGCGCCTGTGCCGTTAGTCAATGAGGTAACATCACCTACAGCGTTGTTGATGGTCACAGCTGTTGCGCCTACGGGTACTTGCCATGCTAGCGTTGTGCTTACACCCTCAATAATTTCATCAGGCGTTGCAGTGAAATCATTTACTGTAACGGTGTAAGGTCCAATATTCACAGCGGGTGTAGCGACACCTGGAGGATTATAGGTCAAGGTGTAAGACGTGGTTGCCGTAGGTGAAACCGAAGTTGTTCCAACGCCTGTGCCGGAGTCTGTGAGTGTGGTGACATCGCCCACGCCATTGTTGATTGTAACGGTAGATCCCACTGGAACTGTCCATTGCAGGTTCGTGCTCGCGCCCTTAGTAATGACGGGAGTTGTAACGACAAAAGCAACTGGAACCACTTGTGGGCTAACTGCTGCAATGCCATACATGTTACGCAAATTGGTATTATTCTGCTCCAAAAAGGTGAATGTTTCGCCTTGGGATACTTGGCGGAAATACACACTGTAACTTTGGTCAATCGTGGTTGAACCGCTTACAGGACTTTCATCCAGCCCCACGTCCACTCCAGAATCGACAAAACCAGAAGTGAGCACCCAATCCATCACTCCACTGCCCAGAGTCGGTGGGTTGTCCGTGCCAGTGGCGGGAGTATTCCCGCCCGTATTGTCGCCCATACGATTATCAATGAGTAGGAAGAATGTACCACTAACTTCGGCGGTGAAGGGAATTTGCAACCCAGCGGTATTCTTGTCATCTTGCCCCATTTTAGCAAATTGCGCACCTTGCAAAATACTAGGAACTGCAGCCCACACGTGACCACGATCACTGTATGCGGCTACGCCATCAAACATGGGCTGAAGATTGGTTTGCACTGGTTTGGTGTTGTTGAGAGGAGTGCCGAGTTGGAATACTTTCGGAAACAGAGTAATGGTATCGGTGAGTGTTTGTTGAACACCGCCTACATGGTAGCGAATGCGATAGTTGGTTTCTCCTTCCAATGGTGTGACGGAATTATAGGTCCCTGCACCTGTGGTAGCGTTCGTGCTTCCAGTCACATCGATTTCGGCATAGGGGCCGCCTGCTGGACCAACATCGAGAAACACACTTGTATTGATGGAATCAGTGCTGTATGCGGGATTGATGCGCCAGGAGATGGCAATAGGGCTGACTTCATAAATCACTTGTTCTGGTGTCACATTGAGGACAGAAGGAAGGAGTGTAAATGGGTTATCGATCGTGCTCGTTACCGAGTTGAACGTGTAAGATAGGGTGTAGGTAGTGGTCGCAGAAGGAGCGGCAATGGTCGTTGCTCCCGTTCCATTTGTGCCACTGGTAAGGCTTGTCAGATCTACCGCGCCAGGGTTTAGCGTTACGGAGGTCGAACCCACCGGGACCTGCCATGTGAGATTGAGCGTATCGCCAAGATAGCCACTCGCAGGCATCGTAAACGATGGTGCAAGGGCGGTGAAATTTTTATTCAAAGTGACTGGCGTTCCTCCATTCACATAGGTCAATGAATACGTCGTATTGGCCGCTGGTGCAGGCAAGGTAGTTGTTCCAGCACCTGATGTAGTTAGAGGCAGGAGATTAATGTCACCAGGATCAAGCTCGATTGATGTGGCGGTAGTTGGAACGGCATTCCAAGAGAAAGAAATCGTTTGATTTTGAATTGCCGTGGATGGAGCGAGAGTAAACTCGGCATTAACAAGTGGAAAAGCCTCGGAGAATAAATTACCAACACGAATCTCGTCGAAAGTGATTGACGCATTCGCACCGGAGGAGCCAAAACGGCGCCCACTCATGGCGGCTTGCCTATTCGCTAATGGAGTTCCGGTGATATTTGTTCCACCAGTTGTTGGTTCTGCGGTTGGTAAGGCTTCGCCTTGGGCATAGACCCACACTCGGTGACTGGCGTTGGTGATTCTCCCAAGCACCCAGTGAGTTTGTCCACCCGGAACTGTCCTCACATCGGTAGCTCCACCATTGCCCGTTACCTTGATCACGATGGCACCACTTGTGCCTTTACGAAACTCGATACCCGCGCCGTTTTGGTTGTCAGATGTTGTTTGAAACAAGTTAAATGTGCCTTCAGGTCCGTTGCCATCAGTTCCAATAGTGGAATTTAGCAGATACGAATACCAGTAAGTGGCGCTGGTATCTACTGAGGCGGCCCAGTTCCGGCCGTTGGCAGTCAAGGTTCCGTTCGAACGATTCATGGATTTGCCTACCGTGCTCAAACCTGTGAAGGTGAGGCCGTTGGCCAATACGTGAGGTCCGTCAGGCGTAGGAAAAGCTTCATCCCATCCCGAGCCGCCGTTTAGGCCGGCAACGGAGGTTCCGTTTGCTTCTGTATAATCAAAACCCTCGTATGCAAGACGTTCTGCTTGCAAAGGATTTTGGGTTAACGCACTAGCAGATAGAGCTAATGCAACGTATCTCATTGTTCTTTTCATGGTTTTATCTGGGTTGAGTTAATTGTTGTGCCTTGGTCTGAAATATCTTAATCTTTGGATTCGATATCCAACTTGCGTGATTGCTACTAAAATGTGAGGTGCTACTTCAGGTTTGTCATCCTATCATCTAGGTAATCCATTGATAATTCTTTTGGGCGTGTTCTTTTGAGCTCTAAATATTTAGCATCATAGAAATGTGTACGACTGTGTAGTGGCAATGGAGTTGTAGGTTTATTTTTCATTTTAGAATTGGCACAATGATGGGTTCGCTTGTTTTTGATATCGGGTTTGCATTAATCTCACGTTTCAATGAGGAGTGAAACATCAAGATCCATGGAGACGTAGGGTCACAACGAACTACACTATTCGGACCCTGTTTATTTTCATCTTGGCATGTAGGCAGTAATCAAATCGCCCATTTGGGCGTGTTCAGATGATGGGAGTGGCCATATGCTGGTGATACCAGATAAGCGACGCCAGCAATGATTTAACCATCTACAAGACCGCGTTGCAGGGCAATGCTAGCAACATGAGTACGGTCTTTCGCATGCATTTTTTGCATGATGTGCATCAAGTGCGCTTTAACTGTGTTTCCGCTGATCGAGAGGTTGGATGCAATTTCTTTGTTCGAATTGCCTCTCACAAGTTGTTTGATGATTTCAATTTCACGCTGAGTGAGTTCTGGCCGCTTAATCCGGGCGGCGAGCTTGATCGCGATTTCTGGAGAGAATGCATTATCACCGGCACTGGCTTTTCTTACTGCGTCAATGATTTCACTTCGTCTGGAAGATTTTGCAATGTATCCAAGCGCACCTGCTTGGATCGCTTGAAAGATGATTTCTTCGCTGTCAAATGCTGAGACTACAAGGATTTTGGCATTAGGGTGTTGCTGTCTAAGTTGTTGAATGGCATCGAGTCCGTTGCCATCGGGCAATCTCCAGTCTAGCACAACAAGGTCTGGCTGATGTGTTTCATACTGGCTCATTAATTGAGAAATGTTTTCAGCCTCGGCGACAATATTCATGTCTTTTTCCAGTCCTAAAGAAGAGCCTAATCCGATGCGAACTACATGATGATCGTCAACAAGCATGATACGAATCACTTTGGTTGTTCGAGAGTTCATAAGAAAAAGCTTTAGTTTGGCGAATCTAAAATGGAAGCGGAAATGTTGACATGAACGGCGATCATTGTTCCCGAGGAGGAGTGAGGCGGGGGAGAAGTAATCTCGAATGAGCCTCCAATATGGGCGATGCGTTCTTTCATTCCGAGGATGCCAAAGTGACCACGAGAGGCAAATGATGCAATGTTACCAACATTCATTCCGATGCCGTCGTCGATGATGGACAGCGTTGCAGTATCACCCTCTGCTTGCCAACGAACTTGTATGTGTTCTGCATGAGCATGTTTAAATGCATTGGTCACTGACTCTTGAGCGATGCGAATGAGTGTAAGCGACACACCCTCTGTGAGGATTTGATCCATTTTCTGATATTGCACCGTAAGCTTGCGATCGTATTCGTTAGGCCATGCATTTTTTAGCGCATTTTCCAGTTGAGTGATGAAGGTGATCCCAGTGACATCATGTGACACGCGTAAATTCCAGATCGCGTCGCGCGCTACCTTGCGACTGTGGTCAGAAATTTTCGCCGCATTATCAAGCATGTTGCGTACGTCGGATCCCTCAGGAACAAGTGAAGCGACTGCATCGAGCTGCATTGTGAGACCTGCAAAGTGTTGCTCGAAGGTGTCGTGCCACTGTCTCGCAAGACGTAGTCTTTCAGATTGAATGATCTCAGTTGATATGTTAGATTTGATTATTACGGCTTGTTTATTGACCTTGGAACGGAGAAGTGCAACCCAAATGATGACAAGTGTAGTGACTAGTGCCGCACTGAGCAAAAGGAAGTAAAGCCGACGCAGCGTCCAAAACGGAGGATTGCGAAGCAATTCAATGTCATTTGCATCACGCAGGAATAAATGCACAACATCATTCGTATAGCTGATATCCAGCAAGGGTGTCGTTTGGTTGATGACAACACCCGTCATCGAAAGCTCAGTATTGGGTTCGAAAATCACAGTCTTTGGTGGTGATTTTGTTGTTAGGTGAACAAAAACTAGGTTGGTTGATGTTTTCATAATCCATAAAATTTCGTTAGGATTATGAAGTTTTTCGACGAGTGTGGCAGTAATTTTGCCTAGTCTGCCGTGATGTTTGGAGGATGCTAAGATTTCATGGTCTATCTTCTCAGCGAGGATGGGAGTTGTGTCCTTTTGAGCTGGAATCCACATGGCATTGCCGAGCATTCCTGACCCATGATAAGAGATCGGCTGGCCTGCACAGTTAACAAATTCGCCCACAGAGGGAAGTCTCGGCTCTGCACACTCTACCCATACGGCATCTTGCCCAGCTTGAAGGAAAAAGCCTTTGTTTTCTTGTTTCCAGGTTACTGTTCCCTCAATCCGAACAAAGATATTAGGGCCTTCTTTTTCTGGAATCCACTGTAGCGTTGTGAGTCCGCGAGGGTAGGTATTGAATCTTTTGAGTTTTTCCTCTTCTGGCACAGTTATGTGTGTGATGTCCGGAACGAGAAATATCCGCTTCATTCTTAGTGGTTTTTCTTGAATGGGGGTGTCGGCAAAAATTCCAAACATTTCCACATGCAACCCACGCAAATGTCCGGGTGGTGTGTTATGGCTTACTGCTGCCGGCAAGTATACAGGGAGATCGGGGAAATTTTCTAAACTGATGAGGTATCGGTCTCCGACGGAAGAAACATTTGAGATTTTTGCATGAATTTTCGTCCATATGGCACCCTTTGCTGACGCAGCTTGGTTCAAGTCTGGAAACTCAATCGGTGAGGGGTATACGGCGGATCTCACTTTGCGAATTGTGGGGCTTGTATTAAAATCAGTACCACGAATATTTCGGCCACCGTATCCCGGGTCAAGTATGCCTTTTACTTCGACTACATCACCAGCCTTTACGTTGCTAGCCCTTGGGGCATGAATGTAAATCGCTCCTGTAGCATCTTGTAGAAAGGCCATGCGGTGTCCTGGCTCAAAGTAGGTGAGTAGACCTTCCACGGTTACGGGGATTCCATCGCGAATGATGTCCTTAGGCAGCGCTTGCAAATCGGCAATGGTGGCGCGATTTTCGACATTTTGTCGGCTGATCTCGGCATCTGCTAGGAGCAGTTCCTGAAGTCCCAGTAGGCAAAACAGCAAGAGTCGTATCGGTAACAATAGTTTATGTTTTGATTGGTGCATGGCTGTTTCAGAAGGAATGCTTGCTCGTTTCTACTCGATCCGATGGGGATGGAAGCGGCTCATGTTGCCGGTAATGGGAGATGAGTCACCGCGTGCTGAGAGCGCGCAGCAATTGTCATCGACCATCCAAAGCCCCCAAACAAAGTGTTTGGCATTTGCTTGAAACATCGGCGCGCGTTGTTGGTAAATCATGTCGGTGGATTCCGATTCACCGAGACCTTTCGCGACGATGGAATTGCGGTCATAGAGCGTGATGCCTCCGCCTTCGCGACCGAAGATTGGCTTCTCCACCCATTGTGTGGTGCCGATTGATAAAAGCTCGTCGCGAGTCCGTGTGGCAGGTAGCAGCAGTGGGTGGCCAGGATTGAGCTCCCAGAGTAGGGGCAGGATTGCTTTGTTCGAGAGTAGCATTTTCCATGCAGGCTCGATGAAACGTGAGCGCTCTTGGCCGATGGCTGCAAAGAATGGTTCTTGAGCGAGCCATTCCCAGGGGTAGAGTTTGAAAAGTCGATCAATCGAACGTTCTTGCGTGTCGGTAAATCTTCCATCGGGAGAGAATCCGATTTCTGACATATCCATGAGCTGCACCTGCTTGCCCGCTTGCTCTGCGGTCTCGGCGAGGTAAGCGATGGTTTGTCGATCTTCGGGTAGATCCCATGCGCAAGCGAGGTGGATGAGTGGATCAGGCAGGCTAGCCCAACGCGCGATGAGTGCTTCGTGGAGTGAGTTGAGTTGATCGGATTGCGGATAACAATCCTTGAGCCAATCCCACTGAATTACGGCTGCCTCAAGGAGTGACGTGGGTGTGTCTGCATTATACTCTAACAATTTCGGCGTGCCGGTTCCATCCCATGCGAGATCGAAGCGACCGTAGAGAGAGAAATCCTGACAGCCCCATGAGGTGTAAATCATCGATTGCAGGTCTTCTGGGATTCCCAGCTTATGCCACAAATCTCGGCGCATGATCTGCTCGCAGGCATCGAGGCATAGGGCGTGCAGTTCATTGGCCGCAGCCTCTAAGGTCTCTGCGGCTTCTAACGTGAAGACGAGGTGCTCGTTTTCATTCCAGTAGGCATCCGTACTATTGCCATGCCAAACCAGTCCTGATTCCTCAACGCGCTGCACCCAATTGTTCCGCACAGGGCTTGTTGCTAGACGGATGGGGGGACTCTTTGAGTGAAAATTCATTCTGCGATGCGTTCGATGAATCAGTTAGCTTCCCCAAGTCGAGCGATCCCTATTGCTTGTGCCAAAGCCACCACGGACGGAAGAACCTTGCGTGACCGGCGCGCCGCTGGCTTTGCTTTGCTGCACGAGTCGATTGTAGGCTGGATTCGCCGCGGCGTGGGCGTTGACCATTTGGCGTTGTTGATTGACGTTTTGCTGCCAGCCTTGTTGATTCGCCTGAGCGTTTCGGAAGCCTGCACCTGGCATGTATCCGCTGCGATTACCTGAGAGCATCCAATACATCATCAGCATCGTGCCCATGCCACCCATGCCATGATTGTGGTGATGGTGTGTGGCGCTGGGATTGCTTTCACTGCTTTGTCCGTTCGATTCGGTTGCCAATGCTTGTTCGCGCTCGAGGAGTTCTTCTACTTTGCTCAAGGCCTCGGCACTCGGGTGACTGACGGATACCGCGCAGCGAGCAGGTTCGGTGTCGAGCCATTCGCCGTTCGCAAACCATTTGCCATCCTTTTCTTGACCATAGCGATAGGGGAAAAAGTCTTTGGCTTCTGCGTGGTAAAAGCCCAAGCCTTCGAGCTCGAAATTATGCTCCACAAGTCCATTCATGAGTTGCGATTTCCGACTTTCGAAGGCATCGAGCGATTGTTGCAACTTGGCCATTTTTGCATCTTCGGCAGTGGCTGTGTAGGTGGTCTCGGAGTCACAAGAGATGAGTCCGACACTGCTGCTAGCTAAAAGACAGAGAGTGGACCAGTGGAGAATGCCGCCTTTGCGAATGCGTTTGTGATCGCCGTGTTTCTTCATGAGGTGCAGAGTATGATGGCTGATAGGCCTACTCGTCAAGACGATGTGGATTACAAAAACGGCTGTAGATTCCACTCCTGCGCTTTGGTGTTAAACTCATCAATCATGCAGAGTCCATCTGATGATGGTCGGGTCCGATCCACTCGTAATGTGGCATCAGGTTCCATGCGGAGAATAAGATCAGCGACAACAAGCCTAGCCCTAGCGCAACTCGATTGCGGGTGCTGCGAGGGAAAAAAAGCGTTGGATCTCGATAGCTCTAGTTAGGCATTTTTGCGCGGGGCGGCAAGGGGGAAACGTTGGATTGCATGATGTCTGATTTTTTTGTTTGCCGAACGAGGGAAATTCGGTTGGATAGACGGCATGGAGATCATTCATGGCAGCGCGAGTTTTTTTGTGAGCACCCCCGAGGTGGATTTTGCGGTTACGGAGCAGGGCGGGCATTTGGCTCCTGTGGATTTTTATTTCGAGGACTATGCCGTTTCTCCGTATGCACTGGCGCCGTGGGAACCGGGGCAAGTGGACGCAAGTTTGCCGCATTTGTTGACAGAGTTGCGCGGGGATTTTTTCTGCCTGCCCTTTGCTGGACAAGCAGGTGGTCCGCCGCACGGTGACACGGCGAATGCCAAATGGTCCTTGGTGGAGCAATCGGAGCGCGCCTTAGTTTTGGCGATGAAGCAAACGGATTCGGGGGCTGCAGTGCAGAAGCGGATCGAGGTGAAAGAAGGGCAGCAGGCGCTGTACACAGAGCACTTGGTGAGAGGCTTGTCGGGGGAGTGGAATTACGGAAATCATCCGATTCTCGATTTTTCCGAACTGGCGCAAGGGCAGGGACGATTGGCGGTGAGCCCGTATCGATGGGCTTCGGTCTATGACGGTGTCTTTGCGAATCCTGATGCCGGAGAAACGGGACGACTCGCGGAAGGGGCGCAGTTTTCATCGCTGAGCGCAGTGCCTTGTAAAGACGGTTCGACTTTGGATCTCACGAAATATCCGACTGCACCGGGGCATGAGGATTTGGTGATGATGGTGAATGAATCGCCGACCAGCGCGCAACCGTTCGCTTGGACGGCGGCGACTTTTGACGATTACGTGTGGTTTTCACTGAAAAATGCGTTAGATTTCCCAGCAACATTGTTCTGGATCTCGAATGGTGGTCGCTCGGCCCATCCATGGGAAAATCGGCATCTTGGTCGCGTGGGACTGGAAGAAGTATGCTCGTATTTTTGCTACGGACTGGAGGCATCACGCGAGAATCGTTTGGCGGCCTTTGGGGTTCCGACCACTCGCCTGTTCGATCCCGCAGAAACCGTGCGTTTACCGATCATTCAAGGCGTGGCGCTGGTGGTTGAAGGATTTGGGCAGGTGCAATCGATCACGCCTATCGATGATCACACCATCGCGATCACTGGCGAAAACGGCACGGTGGTGCATGCGAAGATCGACTGGAAATATCTCATTTAGCGTGACATTTTTCGCGGAAATTCTTGCCAAGACTGCGATTCGTTCATAAATCGATGCGTGTAAGATTTCGCGACACCCTGCGTATCTGGAAATTCAATTACCTCTATGACTGCACCAAAAACAACACACGACCTCACGACCCGCACCTCTCATCTTAAATCGCTGGTAGAAGCTACCCTAGAAAAAACGGGTGGCTTGCTTCGTCTCGCCCCTTGCTGGGTACCGCGTTCCTTTTTGCAACCCGGAAAACGCTTGAAGTTGCATCCGGATGATCTTTACGCTTTTGGCCTGAATCGTGGCGGCATCGACGAGCGTTGGTTTGCTTCTACAACCGAGGCGGCCAATGACAATCGCGTCGAAGACGAAGGTCTGTCTTATGTAGTAGTCGGCAACGAGCGCTTCACGCTCAAAGACGCTGTGGCTGAGTGTGGAGCTGAGTTGATTGGCAACGAGATTTGGGAAAAATATGGCAAATGGCCGGTGTACTCGAAATTTTTCGACAACATGGGTCCAATCCCTCACCACATGCACCAAGATGCCGCACAAGCTGCGCTCGTAGGCCAAGAAGGTAAGCCTGAGTCCTACTATTTCCCGCCACAACACAACAACGTCGGCAACAATTTTCCTTATACGTTCATGGGTTTCGAGCCCGGCACCACCAAAGAACAAGTGCGTGAGTGCATCGCCAATTGGAACAAAGGGGATAACAAAATCCTTGCTCTGTCGAAGGCTTACAAACTGGAGCCCGGCACTGGTTGGCTGATCGATCCCTGCATTTTGCACGCTCCTGGCTCGCTCTGCACTTACGAGCCACAGTGGGGAAGCGATGTTTTCGGCATGTATCAAAACCTCGTCGAAGGCCGCGAAGTGCCATGGGCTCTGCTTGTAAAGGACATGCCCGAGGACAAACATCAAGACGTCGACTTTATTGTCGATCAACTCGATTGGGAGAAAAACGTCGATCCGAACTTCAAGGACAAACACTACCTTGAGCCTGTCACTTCCGAAAAAGGCGAGGGCTATCACGACAAGTGGATCGTATACGGCAAAGTTGATAATTTCCAATACTTTACCGCGAAAGAACTTACCGTCGAGCCCGGCGCGACATGCACCATCAAAGACAACGGTGCCTACGGTCTCATCTGTGTGCAAGGCAGCGGCAGCATCAATGGCCAAGTGCTCAACAGCCCGAAATTGATTCGGTTCCACGAACTCACCGAGGACGAGTATTTCTGCACCGCCGCCGGTGCCAAATCCGGTGTGACATTCACCAACACCTCCACCACCGAGCCTCTCGTCTGCCTGCGCTACTTCGGTCCCGAAGTCAATCCTAACGCCCCAGCCATGGGAGCGCGTAAGAAGTAAGCTTCCCACAACCCTAAACTCACAAAACTACTATGAAATTACACAATGCCATGTGGCCTGGACTCGTTGGAAAAGAGCTTGGCACCGACCACCCGCCGATCTCTTTGGATCAAATGTTAGACATGACTGCTGCCGCCGAGGTGAACGGCCATAAGTTCGATGGAGTCGATCTGTTCTTGTTCCATCCGCATACCGATCCCGATATTTCCGAGGACGATCTCAAGGCGATGGCGGATAAGATTGCGGAAAAAAATCTTAACGTCGGATCACTTGTTGCGCCGATTTGGCCGGGCACCGTGGGTGATTCCTCGATGGGCACTGATGAGCAACAGGAGAAATTCTTGCTTTCCATCGAAAAAGCCTGCCGCATTGCCAAATTGTTCAATCAACACGGCGTGCGCAAATATGGCGTGATACGCGTCGATTCCGCTGAGTTTGGAGTGCAAAAATGGGCCGAAAATCCTCAAGAGAACACAGCTCGCATCGTCGATACCTTTAAAAAAGCCGCCAAAATTGCAGCCGATCATGGTGAGCGCATCGCGGCTGAGGGAGAAATCTGCTGGGCTGGCATGCATTCCTGGGAAGTGATGCTGCGCACGCTCGAAGGCGTAGGCATGCCCGGAACCTTCGGTTTCCAAGCGGACCTCGCACACACCTACCTCTACCTCATGGGCTATAATGCTCCTGAGTCCGCCTTGTTGCAACCCGGATACAGCGATGCCGAGTTCTGGCCCGCTTACGAGAAAATGGTCGGCGTCCTGCGTCCTTGGACCATCGATTTCCACGTCGCTCAAAATGACGGCACGGTCCACGGCACTGGTTCTCACGAGAAAACAGGTCGCCACTGCCAAGCCGATGATCCAAATGGCAAGCTCGACATCGCGAAATGCTCCGCCGTTTGGTTACAAGGCGCTGCTGACCGCGGCATCAAGCACATCTGCTGGGACGGTTGCATGTTCCCCAACGCCACCCTCGAAAACCCTGCCACCTGGAACACCATCCTGAAGGCTATGGTTTCGGTGAAAGTCGCTCTGTAACATAAATTCCAACGACAAACTACCTTATGAAAAAACAACTGAACGTCGGCGTGATTGGCTATGGCTTTATGGGCCGTACCCACTCGAATGCACTCTCCCAAGTTACCCATTTCTTCGACACGGAATATGTGCCCGTGCGCAAAGCGATCTGTGGTCGCGATGAAGAAAAGGTCAAGGCCTTTGCCGAAAAGTGGGGCTATGAGTCCTACGAAACGGATTGGCGTGTGTTGGTGGCTCGCGAAGACATCGATGCGATCGACATCTGCACACCTAACGATTCGCACGCTGCCATCGCACTGGAGTGCATCAAGCACGGCAAAATGATCCTCTGTGAAAAACCGCTCGCACTCAATGGTGAGCAAGGCGAAGCCATGGTCGCAGCTGTCGAGGCCTCCGGTCTGCCGAACCTTGTTTGGTATAACTATCGCTTCTTGCCTGCCGTGACGCATGCAAAAAACATCGTTGCCGCTGGCGAACTTGGTCGCGTGTTCCATTACCGCGCCAACTTCCTGCAAGACTGGACCATTTCCTCCGATCTTCCGCAAGGTGGTGCTGGCCTCTGGCGCTTGGATGCCGCCGCTGCGGGTTCTGGTGTTACGGGTGACTTGTTGGCGCACTGCATCGATACTGCACGTTGGATCAATGGCAACATCGTGTCCGTCAGCGCTATGACCGAAACCTTCATCAAAGAGCGAGTTCACACCGCTACTGGCGAAAAAATGCCCGTCACCATCGATGATGCCTGCGCATTCCTCGCACGCTTCGAAAATGGTTCCCTAGCAATTTTTGAATCCACTCGTTATGCCCGTGGTCACAAGGCGCTCTACACCTTTGAGATCAATGGCGAAAACAAATCCCTTTTCTGGGATCTGCACGATCTCAACCGTCTCGCATACTTCGACCATGGAGTGCCAAGCGACCGTCGCGGCTGGTCCAGCATCCATTGCTCCGATGGTGACCAACCCTACGCAGGCAACTGGTGGGTTCCTGGCCTCTGCCTTGGCTACGAGCACAGCTTCACGCATGCGCTTTACGAGTTCCTCAAATCGCTCGAAAATCCATCGGCTCCGAAAGCCTATCCAGACTTTCGCGATGCCCTCGGCACCCAATACGTCTGCGACGCAGTTCTCGAATCCGCTCGCACCAAGCAGTGGGTGGACGTCAAACAAGCGTAATTTTACGAGTTTTTATTCAAACGGGCGATGGTTGTGCATTACGACCATCGCCCTTTTTTGGTTTCTTTTAACCAAACATCAATTAGCAGATCACGTTTCATGGCTGTAAATTTTTTCGTAAAATCGGATTGCCAAGTCATGGGGTTGCGCTTTACTACTCTTTGATGAATCCGGCAGCGATTGAACAACATTTGGTCTTGGTAATGATGGCGTGGGCCCTGATTATAGCTGCGTCTTTTGTGGTGGGGCGATTGGGCAAACGTATGGGGCAGCCATTGGCGGTTGGTGAGATTGCTGCGGGTATTATTCTTGGCCCTTCTGTTCTGGGTCTTTGCGGGATCTGGGGTGCGGAAACAGTGCAGTTTTTGCGTGGGGCGGAGTTACAGAAGAGTTTGCAGTTGCTTGGCAAACTTGGCTTGATTCTGTTACTGCTACAGGTGGGTATGGAGTTTCATTTTTTCAGCATGAAGAAGCAATCGCGAACGGCATTGTATGTAGCGCTGTTAGGAATGATCGGACCTTTGATCATCGGTTGGGTGGTGGGCCCCTGGTTGCATCGGAATTTTGCTCCTGAGGTGCCACAAACGGGGATGATTTTGTTCTGTGGTATTGCCATGGCGATTTCGGCCTTGCCGATCATGGGCCGCATCCTCATGGAAATGAATCTGCAAACGCGACCATTTGCCGTGCTATCGATCACAGCTGCCGCGCTTGATGATGTAGTCGGCTGGATATTACTAGCTTCCGCGGGTGCATTGGCTACGGCGTGGGCAAAAAATCAGGCTTTTGCGATCGCGCCGTTGCTTTGGCAATTGGGCGGCATTGCGCTTTATGTGTTGGTGATGTTCCGCATCGCCGGGCCGCTGTTGCGTAAGGTCTATCGACATCTATCCTCGGAGAATGATCCATTGCCAGCATCGTTCTTGGCATTGTTGTTCATCGCCTTGTTTCTCTCTTGTCTGTGCACCTATCATCTTGGGATCTTTACGATTTTTGGAGCATTTTTGTTAGGTGTGAGTTTGCATCAAGAGCGCCGACTTGCTGAAGCCTGGACGCAAAAATTTGGCGCGCTGGTGGTTGTGGCTTTTGTGCCGATTTTCTTTACTAACAATGGGCTCAATGTGAATTTGCAAAATCTCACGCCATGGCAATGGTGGGGACTGGCTGTTGTTCTCACGGCCTCAGTCGCCGCAAAACTTGGCTGCTGTTATGCAGGCGCGCGGCTCGGTGGTGAATCTCACGCTGATGCATTTAAGATTGGTACGCTCTTGAATACGCGTGCGCTGATGGGATTGATCGCGGTCAATGTTGGCAAAGGTCTTGGCCTGCTTAACGATACCTTGTTTACGATGTTTGTGCTGATGTGCTTGATCACGACAGCAATGTGTGGTCCTTTGCTGAACTGGATGTTGCGCAAAGAAGAGCGTAGTTGAAAGAATCGATACAAGTGGGCGTAGACTTCTCTATGTCCGTTTTGACTAGACGCAGATGTTTCGCCATGACTCTTGGTACTGTAGTGGGTCATGGTGGTTTTTTTTCAGGGTTTGCGAAAGCGTTAGAAGCGGAGAAAAATCATCGAGATTTGCGCTTTCAGATCGGCGAGGGATTCGGCGTGGGTCTGAGCGAAAATATCGAAGCGGTCTTGCGTTCGTCTGGTGAAACCATTTGGTGTCATTGCACTAGCACGCACTGGCAGATTTCAGGCTTTTCGATTTACCAGCACGAGCAGCATCCGATCTGTCATTTTGATCATACGGCGGATTCTTGCGTATTGATCGGGTTGGCCACAAAGCAGACTTTTTGGGCTCAGTATGCGTTTCAGTTTGCTCATGAATTTTGTCACGCTCTGATTGGTCACTCCAGCAACTGGCGCAAACGCAATCTGCGACAGGCTGGACCGAATTTTTGGTTAGAGGAGTGTCTTTGCGAAGTTGCTTCACTGTTTTCTCTGCGGGCAATGTCTGAGACGTGGCGATCTAAGCCACCGTATCCGAACTGGAAAGATTATGCAGAGCACCTAAAGTCTTATGCAGACGAGCGGATTGAGAAAACTCGACAGACGTATCGGCAGCCCTTTCCATCATGGTTTGCTGAGGTAGAAAATGATCTGCGGAGAAACCCCACTATGCGGGAGCACAATTGTCGCATTGCTCTGGAATTGCTGCCGATCTTTGAGGCGCATCCAGTAGGCTGGGATTCCCTTCAGCATTATCGTATGACGGTACCGAGCGAGGAGCAAACGCTGCAGGAGCACTTCGAGCAATGGTTACGTTCTGCGGACCGATCGCAACATACATTCATTAAGAAAATTGGTACTGTTTTCAGCGTGAAAATCTTGCAGTAGTGACCGTGGCACTTACGCCTTTTTTTCACGAATGATTGGCAAGGTTTGGGATACTTTATCCTTAAACTCTTTGCCGGGCTTGAACTTTACCACCGCGCAGGCAGGGATGTGAATCGCCTTGCTTGGGTTGCGTGGATTACGACCGACCTTGGGCTTGATTTCAGAGACCTGGAACACGCCAAAATTCCTGATAATGACTTTTTCACCCAAGCACAGTTGTTCGGTCACGGAGTCTATGAATTGATCGACGATTTCCGTCACAAGTTTCTGGGTCAGCTCGAGGTGGCTGAGTTTGTTCGTGATGTCAGCAATGAGATTGCGCTTCGTGAGTGTGGACATGGCTACTGTAAATAAGTAATGATTTGGCGACTGTGGCGCGCGCCATTTGTAAGCCATAGAATCACCAATTTGTCGCGAAAAAAATGCTTTTTTTGGTAAATTATTATGTTAGATGAGGTCGCCGATCACTTGCTGTGTGGTCTTGAAATGTAGTTTTACTACCTTGCCAAGTGCCTCATTACCATGCTTCTGAATGACCTGCTTTGCTGCTGAAATGACTGACGCAGAGGCGCCAAGTGGTAGCGTTACCCCACCAGCGACAGAGGTTTTGTCCATCCATTCGACGAATCTTTCGCGTGCCAAAATCGAGGCGGCAGCTACGGCGATGTCTGACTCTCCTCCGGTCCGCTGATCGAGGGTGATTTTCAGTTTTTTGGCAGCTAGCGCTTTTTGCAATACGAATGGCTTGGCGAATTGGTCACTCAGTGTGCGCGGGCAATCAGGCACGAGTTGGAGCAATTTTTCAATCACACTGGCATGACCCCATGCGAGCATTTTGTTGAGATTGCCAAATTGTTGATAGGTTTCATTGTAGCGTTGAGGCGCTAAAGTCATGATGTAAAACTCAACTCCTGGAGTGCTGCGAATGACTTCTGCAAGTTGTCGAATTTTCGCGGCACTATTGACTTTTTTCGAGTCCATGATGCCAGCCTTCATCAATTGCTTGGTAACCTCGTGATCGGTGAAGACTCCCGCAATGACCAATGGTCCGAAGTAATCGCCCTTACCGCTTTCATCGATGCCGAAGTGCGGTGAAAACATCTGCGGGTCATGAATTTCTTCATAGCCCATCGCCGCGACTCCGAGCACTTCAGGTTCAAGATGAAATTCGATGAAATCTCGCGTATCTTTTCCCTGAATCAAAACCTTAGGACCCTTTTCATAAACACTCACGCTGAGCTTGCCTTTGCGGGCCGAAAATTGCGTGTAAGGCTTTTCGACAAACTCAAAATCCTGGGCTTTGAGCAAATCGCGAAGCTTTTTGCATTGCAGTGTGGTAAGTGGTGCCGTGTAGGATTTCATCAGTCGTCGCAAGAAGTATGCGCTAGCCGACGAGTTCTATACAGCAAATAATTGGGCGAAATGCATTGCAGATGTGGTGATCTATGCTTTGCTTAGCTGTGCTCAAGCCCATTGCTACCAAGAACCTCACTGATGACGCTTCAGGATTTCATAGCGCCTTACGCTCATGGTTCATCCAAAATGGCAAGGATTACCCATGGCGTCGCACCCACGATCCGTATGCAATTTTGGTGAGTGAAGTGATGCTGCAGCAAACTCGTTTGGCTGTGGTGCTAGGAAAGGGATACTACGAGCGTTTTATGGAAATTTTCCCTGATTTGGAAACTTTAGCATCATCATCTGAGGATGAATTGTTACGCGTGTGGGAAGGGCTTGGCTATTATCGAAGGGCGCGCATGCTGCATGCGACAGCCCGTGCCGTGGTGGAGCAACATGCTGGAGTTTTTCCTATTGAGGAAAAGGAATTGTTAGCCTTGCCTGGGATTGGCCGCTACACAGTAGGCGCGTTGCGTAGCTTTGCCTTCGATCTTCCGACACCACTTGTCGATGGCAATGTCATGCGGGTTTTTGCGAGATTGTTCAATGATTCTACTCCCGTTGACTCGTCAGAGGGGATCAAGAAGAACTGGCAGCGTGCGGAAATTTTGTTAGATCAAAAACACCCGCGTTTGTATAACTCAGCGTTCATGGAACTGGGCCAGACTTTTTGCAAGGTTGGACTGCCCGATTGCCTTTCGTGCCCCGTGGCGGCGTTTTGTCAATCGAGCGATCCTCAATCGTTGCCGGTGAAGGTTGGCAAAGTCGTGATTACGCAACTGGAAGAGCTATCGATTTTCGCGCGTCAAGAAAGCAAGGTCTTATTGGCCATGGAGCAGGGGACTCGACGCCGAGGATTGTGGCGATTGCCAGAACGCACGAGCGAGGAAATCCTAAGCGCTGATTTACTCTATGAAGCTACCTACGCAATCACCCGCTATCGTGTGGCGATGCGGGTGCATGTTGCAAATGAAAAAACGGCAAGACTCGGGGAGCAATGGGTAGAGGAAACAGAACTTGAATCTTTTCCCATGTCAGCCCCCTATCGCAAAGCCCTGCGCCACTTGCTTGCGTAAGGCTAACGAATAACATAGTGGAACTTGTGGTTTCTCAATTTTGACGCGACCAAGTAGCTTGGTGTTACTTTCTTTGGGAATGAAAATGATCACAACATCATCATCGGCAGTTGCGTTTTCTGCAAAGGTAACAACGCCAGCGGATGCTGCTTTCAGTGCCACATCGGTGTAGTCTTGCAAATCCGTGCTCCACTGGAAGCTATGCGTTGTATCGTTTTCAGAATCGTCGCTGCGCATAAATGCGAAAACAACATTTGTTACGGTGGCTACAAATGCGGGGAAGGATTTGTCGATTAGCAACATAAGGATTCCCCGCAAGTCCATACTCGATCAGGTTGCTAATGTTGTCGCCATCTGCATCGTCTAGCACGCCGCGCTTGGTGATATCAGTGATTGTGTTGGCGAATGCTGCGTAAGCTGCGATGGTCGGCGTGCTTTCGAAACGCAGCTGCTTCAACTTAGCATCATGGACCACACTGTAACTTTCGGGCAAACCAGCTACATTGGCAAAGGTGTGATGTAGTGGGCCTAAGTATGTTGCAATCACATAATATGGACTGGTAACTCCCTTTGGTAACCACATTTTTCATCGGCTTATGAATGAGTTCATCTAACAGGAATTTCAGTATCCCCAGGAAATAAGAAAATCTGCTGGCATCACATCGTCAGATGAGTATGATTTCGTGCATGCAGAAAAAGGCATTGTCGTTATTGCAGGAGCTTACCGAGGCGCATTCCGTTCCTGGTCATGAGGATGAAGTTCGCGCGATTTTTGTGGATGAGATGCAAGAACATGGCGATCTCAGCACCGATGGCTGCGGTTCGGTGTTTTGCGCCACGGGCTATGGTCCGCGTGTGTTGGTAGCTGGCCACATGGATGAGGTGGGATTTTTAGTGCAGAACATCACGCCTGAAGGCTTCTTGCAGTTTGTGGCTGTTGGCGGCTGGTGGGAGCATTCGTTACTATCGCAGAGATTTGAGGTTCGCACTCGCAGTGGTGAAAAAATTCTCGGTGTTGTGGCCTCGCGCCCACCCCATTTTTTGCCCGCATCGCAGCGGTCGCAGATCATACCTATTGATCAAATGTTCATCGATGTAGGCGCATCATCGCGTGAGGAGGCCGAGCGTGAAATGGGAATTTCCTTGGGGGACCCGATCGCTCCCGTGAGTCAGTTCACTCCCATGGGGCGGGAAGATTTATACATGGCGAAGGCCTTTGATAACAGAGTCGGCATGGCTGCTGCGATTCAAAGTGGACAAATTCTTTGCCAATCTTCTCACCCGAACCACCTCATACTCGCAGGCACGGTGATGGAAGAAGTGGGGCTCCGCGGAGCAAAAACAGCTGCACATTTCACGCGCCCTGATGTGGCTTTGGTTCTTGAAGGTCCACCAGCCGACGACACTCCAGGATTTGCTCGCTCTGAATCACAAGGTCGACTCGGTGGCGGTGTGCAGATCCGTTTGTTTGATCCTACCGCCATCACCAATCCACGCCTCGCAGCTCTGGCGATTCAAGTCGCAAATGACGAGGGCATTCCTTATCAAGTCACAGTGCGCCGCAGTGGGGGAACCGATGCGGGCTCGATTCATCAGTCTGGCTCTGGTGTGCCGAGCATTGTGCTAGGTGTGCCGGCACGCTACATTCACTCGCACAATTCCATCATCGATATCAATGACTACCTCGCCATGGTATCGCTGACGACCGCTCTCGTGCGCCGCCTCGATGAAAGCACTGTGGCAAGTTTGACGACTTACCTGTGATGCCTGGCGTGTGAACTGCGAGCAGGAAGCTGCTCCAGCCATTTGCCAATGTCTCCAATGACACGATCTTTTTGCGAATCATACATCAGCAAGTGGTGCGATTTTGGATAAAACAAGCGCTTTTTTTCAGGGACCTGAGAGAGCCTGCGATAGAAATCTTCGACATCGGCGGTGTCGTTGAAATAATCTTGACCTCCATGAACGACGAGTGTGGGCACTTTGATCATCGATGCCGAAGCTTTCATTTCTTCGATCATGTCGTGCAGCTGAATGAGCAGGCGCAAGGTGTGCCGCTCCACATGCCAGGCATTGGTTTCCGACTGTTCATTATGCGAAGAGTCAGCTGTCATCTTTACACTTTGCCCACCGGATAGGGTATCGAGTGAGAGACGCGCGGAGGGGAAAATTTTCGCAATCGCGCGCACCGTATGTTTCTTCCAGATAGGGAAATCACCACGGATTCCGACCACGGGCGAGGTGATGATAATAGCATCGCAAGCCGGCCGGAGACCCTGATCGATTTCACAGCGATAGGCGTTAGTCAAAATGAGCGAGCCCATGCTCTCGCCTTGCCAGACAATGTTCGCCCGTGGGTGTTTTTCCCGAACTAGGCGTGTAAACGTGTCGAGATCGCGATACCAGTTTTCCGCTTGATCGATGTCACCACGGCGCTCAAGCACAGGGTCGAGCCCTTGTCCGCGCACTTCGTAGGCATAAAGTGCAAAGTCAGGATGTTTTTCTAGCAAATGCTTGCCCAGATTTTCATAGTCGATCGAGGCTCCGCAAAATCCATGCAGCGCGATGACGACAGTTTTCGGCTCGCTGTTGTTTTTCGATTTACTGAGAAATTTACGATACGAAAAACTCTGTCGATCATTTGTTGTAAAGGTTTTTTCGCCGAGCCTTGGTTGCTCATAGGAGTGATTGACCAAGGTGTAGTTTGGCTTCCTTTGGCAAGAAGCGCCGAATAATCCGAGCAAAAAAAACACAACAACCCCGCGCGCAACAGCGCGGCAGAAGATCGATCGTTGAGCGTTCACAGCCGCTACCCTAGTCGGTTGAGTAGGTTTTGGCAAGGATAGGGTGAAAAAAATCAGGGTAACTCTTGTCTGTTACCCCAAGAAAATTACTCGGCCTCAATGATTTGATAGACCGGACCTGAGTGATCAACGATAAAAACATTGCCATCGAGATCTTCGCCAAACGATGGGATCTGCTTGATGTTTCCGCCTTTGGGTTGCAATTCGTCGGTGTGATCTTTGAAATCACGAGCCTTGCCGTTTTTTAACTCAAAGGACCAAATCCGAGGATTTTGGTAATCAGCAAAAATGTAGCGACCTTGCAATTCCTTCACCGGGCCGCGATACAGGTAACCGCCGGTCACGGAGAAGCCCTCATCCTTGCCGCCACCGTGTTTGTAAACATACACCGGCTCGACATTGTCCTTTGGCTTATCCCCGCCGACATCGTTGGCTGGCGTAGCGACTTCACCTTCGCGCAGGCGCCAGCCAAAATTTGCACCGAATCCATCCTTGTGGGTCGTGTAGCTAATTTCCTCCCAATGATTTTGACCGACATCGCCAATCCACAAATCACCGGTTTTTCGATCAAAAGAACAACGCCAAGGATTGCGAATACCATAGGCCCATATTTCCGGCTTAGCATCTTTGTTTTTCAAAAATGGATTGTCTTTGGGAACTTCGTAGCCCTTGTCGCCGGAGACATCGATGCGTAAAATTTTACCCAGCAGCGAGCCTAAATCCTGTGCACGTTGTTTCGGATCATTGCCTGCGCCGCCATCGCCGTTGCCAATGTAGAGCATGCCATCGGGGCCGAAATCAAGCCAGCCACCATTGTGATTTTGAAAGTCTTGCTTGAAGCGCAAAACGATTTCTTCCTTTGAGGCATCAATGGCACCACCTTTGACTTGAAAGCGGGAAATGCAGGTGTGGTGTTCTTTATCGACGTAGTTGATGTAAAATCGTCCGGTTTTGGAGAAATTAGGAGCAAAAGCCAAACCAAGCATACCTTCTTCATTGCCTTGCCGTGAGACCTGCTTGCAGATGTCAAGCAGTATGGTTTTCTCGCCGGACTCAGGATCTACGGCCTTGATCACGCCATTCTGCTCCATCACCCAGAGTTGTTTTTTTGTCGACTGCGGCACGCCCACCCATACCGGGCGATCAAAGCCATCAGCGACTTTTTTTACGGCAATTTTCGCGCTGACCGGCAGCAATAGAGTTGAACTCAAGGCGAGGATCGAAAAGGTGTGTTGCATAGTGTGTCTACACATAAATGTTAATTCCACAGAGTCAAGCTACAAGCGAACTTTCGGAAAAATTTACGCATCTCTGTCATACACTGCGATCAACTCACCAGCGCGTAATCTTCTGCACTGAGGCAGCAGGGGTCGGCCGCCACAAAATGACCGGGTTCAATTTCGGTGAGCGGTAGCTCTTTGTCAATCGTTTGCTCATAGAGCGGATGCTTCATGCGGTGACCAAACGCCGAACCGCGCGGTGGATTGATTGGTGAGGGGACATCGCCTTCTAATAGGATGCGTTCTTTTTTCGCAGCAGGATCAGCAACGGGAATTGCCGAAAGCAGGGCTTTGGTGTAGGCGTGGCGCGGATTGCGATAGAGTGAATCAGCATCTGCTAGTTCGACGATTTTGCCCAAATACATCACGGCCACACGATCGCTGATGTGTTTCACGACAGCGAGGTCGTGAGCGATGAAAAGATAGGCAAGACCCATTTCTTGTTGCAGTTCCAGCATCAAGTTGAGCACTTGCGATTGCACCGATACATCAAGCGCACTAACAGGTTCATCACAGACGATCAATTTTGGCTTGAGCGCAATCGCTCGTGCGATGCCGATACGCTGCCTCTGACCACCGGAAAACTCGAACGAATACTTGTCGACAGAGCTACTCGGCAGCCCGACGCGATCCAGTAACTCGGCGACCCATATGTTCCGCTCTTCCTTGGTTCCAATGCCGTGGATGAGAAACGGCTCCTCCAAGATCGCGCGCACACTGTGTCGTGCATTCAGAGACTCAGAGGGATCTTGGAAAATCATCTGCATCTCGCGACGAAGTGGGCGGATTTTGGATTGGCTGGCCTTGGTGATGTCTTCGCCTTGGAAGGAAATACGGCCCGCGTTGGGTTGGTAGAGTCGGACGATGGCCTTGCCGAGTGTTGACTTGCCGCAACCAGATTCACCGACGAGCCCGAGCGTTTCTCCTGGTGCAATGGTGAGCGAAACATCATCCACCGCGCGCACCGCGCCGATTTGTCGCTTGAATACACCGCCATGCACGGGGAAGTGAATCTTGAGGTTTTCGACGGAAAGTAAATGTTGCATAATTTGTTAGATTCCTTCTGTGCAATGTGGGCATGCCTCGACCCAGTGAAGTGATGAAATTTCTTTGTAAATGGGACGCTCGCGCAGCATCGATCCCTCGCGCTTCATCCGCTGACAAAAACGGCAACCATGCACGAAGTTTTGCAGCGAGGCCACCATCCCGGGAATAACGGGCAGCATCGTCTTACGTGGCGTGTCCATGTGTGGCATCGAGGCCAGCAATCCTTTGGTGTAGGCGTGGCGCGGGTTGTGGAAAATCTCTAGAACTGGAGCGCGTTCGACGACGCGCCCGCCATACATCACGACAACTTCATCGCAGGTTTCGGCAATGACTCCGAGATCGTGAGTGATGAGAATCATCGAGGTGCCGAGCTTTTGCTGTTGCTCTTTGATCAAATCGAGAATCTGTGCCTGCACTGTGACATCGAGCGCCGTTGTCGGCTCATCGGCGATGATCAAATCGGGCCGACAAGCCAAAGCTAGAGCAATGACAATGCGCTGGCGCATACCTCCAGAAAGTTGGTGTGGGTAATCACCAATGCGTTGCTCGGGTGCTGGAATCCGCACAAGCTTGAGCATCTCAATCGATGCCTCCCACGCCTCTTTTTTGTTCAGGCCCTTATGCAGCAAAAAACACTCGCTTAGCTGTTTGCCAATGCGGTGGCAAGGATTGAGTGCCGTCATCGGCTCCTGAAAAATCACGCCAATTTCATTGCCGCGAATCTTACGCATGTCTTCGGGGCTGGTTGTAACGAGATCTCTTCCTTTGAACAAAACTTCTCCTTCGAGAATGCGACCTGCGGGTTGTGGCAAGAGCTTGACGAGGGACATCGCGGTCACGCTTTTGCCACATCCTGATTCACCGACGATGCCAAGTGTTTTACCCTTCGCGACATCGAACGATACCTGATCGACAGCGCGCAGCAATCCATTATCGGTATCAAATGCGGTGATCAATTTTTTCACCTCTAGCAAAATTTCACTCATGGCTCACCTCCTGTCTTTACGCGATATTTGTCATATACCCGGTTGACCTCGGGAAATGATTTTTGCTCGCGCATGGCTTTAAGTGTTTCTTTTTTCAAGTCTTCATCAATCCAGAAAACGTAGCTCATTTCGGGTTCATCAGAAATTTTCACATTGAAATCATCAGGCCATTGAATCCAGCGCCAATGCGCACTGCGGTAGGTGTCTTTTTTCCAACCGGGGCTCCACAGTGCTTCGTTATGAATTTTTTCTTCGATTGCGTAGCTGGTCTGCTGAATTTCATCTTCAGTCGTGGCATTGCGATTCGCCTCAAGCAATGGATCCATGACCGCGGGATCGGCGTAGGTAAAAATGTTATTCGTCATGCTACGCGGCGTTTTGGTGCCTGGTTCGTAGGCTTCCTTCGAATGGAAAAACTCATAGTAATCAGGGAATGGTGGCGTGATGCCCCATGCAGAAAATGCGATTTGATGTTTTTTCTGCGCGACCATTTGGTAGTTGGCCGTGCCATCTTGTCCTTCGAGTTTGTATTCCACGCCAGCCTTGAGAGCCTCTTCTTTCAGGCGCTGCACAATTTGATCAATGAAAGGCGACTTGGTGTAGGAAATAGTGAAGGAAATTTTTTGACCCTCATCATTGGTCCAGATGCCCTTGGAATCTTTCTTCGTGTAGCCAGCGCGCGCAAAGGCCTCGGCGGCGAGTTTGGGAGAGAAGGGACGAGTGATGATTTTTGAGTTCGAGAATCGACCAAAGCCATCATTTAGAATGTTGAGTCGGCTCGAATCACCGCGCATGTCAAACTTGATCACACGATCCCAATGTGTCGCATGCTGCAATCCGATTCGCACATCGAGATTGGCAAGTTGTGGGTTCGCTTGATTGTAGTAGAGTCCAAAAGGGGCTCGCGGGTAGTCATTGTAAAATGTCGCTTTCTCGATGTAACCATTGAACACCTCTGGAATCTCGGTTTTTTCATACCAATACTTCATGTCATTGATCACCGGAAAAACATCAATCTCACCGCGTTTGAAGAGCACGAAAATTTTCTCTCGTTCGCGAATCAGCTTATACTCGATGCGATCTGGATTGTAGATGTAGCGAAAGTATTTCAAATCCTTTGCCCACCAGTCCTTCACGCGTGACAAGGTGATTGATCGACCTTTTTTGATGTCCTCGGGTGAAATTTTGTAAGCTCCCGTCGTCGGGCGAGGGAGCCAGTTGTAGCGTTCTTCAAAGTCAGGTCCGAAGGCTTTGTAAAACTTCGCTTGGAAGGGCACTTGATTGGCAAAAAACGCGGTCTTAGGTTTGGGGTTCGCGAGGCGGATGGCGAGATAGTCTTTGCCATACTTGGTTATGCCATTGAACTGCTCGCCGTAGTAGGTGCGATAGAATTGCTCGGTCAAATACGGTGAGAGATACACGTAGAAAGCCATGAAAAAATCATCTGTCACCACTTCATCACCATCAGACCATTTTGCACGATCATCGATGTGGAAATAAACCGTCTGCATGTCTTCGGCCACCGCCCAGCGGTCGGCGATTGAGGGAATAGTGTTGCCGGTATTCGGGTGTGCCCCGACAAGTCCTAGTTCGATGTTATTCCAGTGATACGAACGAAAGTTATTGTTGCCGCCTTTGCCAACACAGCGCAAGGTCGGTGGATAGGCCATGCCGGGAATGAACGCCTTGTAGGTGCCGCCTTTTTTCGCATTGGGCGAGCCGATTTCGGCGTCATCGAGGTTCGTGGTCCATTGCAGATTTGCTGGCAATGCCGATTCTTCTTTCTGTTGGAAATACGCACCGTCAGCAAGGCGCTTCTCTAACAATTTGATGCGCCGCTGCATGTCTGCGCGTTGCATTTCATCGGTGGCAGTGGTTAGATCATTGTTGAGCTTGTCCAGATTCTTGCGGGCGTCATCGGTCGAGGTCTTATTGTATCGCTCGTAAAATGCGGCGCGCTCCTCGGTGTTATCGTAAGCAGGAAAAGTTTCACCGCTGTCGCAACCTAACAGCAACAGACCAGCAACGCAGGCACATAGTAGTTGTGAAAAAAATCGCATCATTGGTAGGTAGTGAATTTTTTGGGATCAAAGGCTTCACGAATCGCTTCGCCGACAAAGGTGATCAACAACAGCAGCGTCACCAAGATGGCAAACACCGAGGTCACGATCCATGGGGATTCAAGGTTCGCGAGGCCATCTGCAAGCAAGGTGCCCCAGCTTGGGTAGCGATCGGGTAGGCCGAAGCCGATGAAATCCAGAGCTGTCAACGAAGTCGCCACCGCTGTGACCGAGAATGGAACCAGAGTGATCGAAGTCGAGAGCACGTTGGGTAAAATATGGCGGAATAAAATGCGTGGAGTGCCTGCGCCGAGCACTCGGGCCGCAGCCACGTAGTCGCGGGCTTTTTCTTTGAAAGCCGCGGTGCGTTTGTAGGTGCTGATGCCGATCCATGAGAAAATACACAGCACGGCGATGATGGTCATGATACTCACATTTTCTCGACCCAGTCGTGAAGCTATGATCATTACAATGAAGAGAAATGGCATATTGCTGAGGATCTCGATGACACGTTGTGCGATCAAGTCGACCAAACCTCCGAAATATCCACTGCTGAGACCGACGACGATACCAATAAAAAATGTGAGAACCACATAAAGGAAAGATGCCTTGCAGACGACTTGCAGCCCACCATAAAGCTGCGCAAACAGATCCCAGCCACGAGAATCAGTACCTAAAAAATGATGGCGTTCCCATGAAGGTGAAGTCGGTGGATACTTGAGTGCAAAAAACGTCAAGCCTTTGACTGCGATCACAGAATCGATGGGGGAATCCGCCTCTTGTTCTACAAGGCTGCCAGCGTTCCAAGTTTCCTTGGCGATCGGGTCACCTTCGGCATTGTAAATGGTAGTTAGTCCCTGAAATTTTCCATCTCGTAAGGTGACCTCGCGCACCTTGCGATCGGGCGCGGCGGGATCATAAGCGGTAGATAATCCCTCGTATGTCTTGTTGCTCCCCGTCTCATAAAAAACTCCATCGCGTTTCACGAGTTCGACTTTCTCCAACTCGTCCGTGTCAAAAGTCATGTCCCACGGCACGAGCGGCATTACCACGAAGTTGCCCTCATTTTCTAAGCGGAATCGATCGCGAATGCTTCGATAATTGGCACCCAGATCGGGATCACCGCCAAAGGTATCGTCTTGGTAATTCTTGCTGACAAAGGCTGGAAAGAACCACTGGTCTTCGTATTTTACGATCAATGCCTTGCGCCCAACGAGGCATTGATCGGGTAGGGTGAGTGCTACCAATCCGATCAACAACAAGAAAGAGCGATAGCCGCGTTTGAGCGAACGGAAGCGCTTCACGCGGCGCAGAGTCATCGGATTCCACTCGAAATTCTTGCCCGCAATCCACAGAATCACGGCAGCGACAAACATGACGCTGAGGAGAAATCCGCCAAAAAGATTGCGATAGATTTCCGCAAATTCGGGCCACTTCGCACTGATTGTCTCGGTGAGCTCAAACGAGAAAAACCAACGGACTGATGGCAGCTCTAGGCTCCAGATGCGACCGACAATGGCCAAGGCTATGATGGCAAGGAGTGCCAAGGAAATTTTTCGTGGGAATGTCATCGCTGCTATCAATCAAAGGAAATTTTCGGATCAACCATCGCTACGGCGAAGTCGGAAATGATGTTCCCGACCAGCAAGAGAAAGGCTGAGATGGTAAGCGTGCCCATGATGATGGTTTCATCGCGTTCTACGAGCGCACTAAATTGCAGCAACCCAAAGCCATCGATGTCGAAAATTTTCTCAATCAACATCGAGCCACCAACAAAGATTCCTACCACGCCACCGATTGTTGTGGCGATCGGGATTAATGAATTACGCAAGGCGTGACCGAATACGGCGCGCCGAAAGCTGACACCTTTGGCAACGGCGGTACGAACATAGTCGGCCGCTAAGTGATCCATTAGGTTGTTTTTTACCATCATCGTCATCATCGCAAAAGAGCCCACCATGTAGCATACGAGCGGCATGGCTGCGTGGTTGGCGAGATCTTTGATTTGCCCCCAAGTGCCAAGCTCAGAAAAATTATCGCTCACCAATCCTCCCATCGGGAACCAACCCTTGGCACAGATATAAACAACTAACAGTGATCCGAGTGCATATCCAGGAATGGCATAGCCCGCAAACACCGTGATCGATGAAATATTGTCAAGCCAAGTGCGGTGTTTGATTGCCTTGATAATGCCGAGCGGGAGGCAGATGCCGTAGAGCAATATCAACTGCATGATGCCAAAAAATAGTGAGATCGGCATGCGTTGCGTAATCATCCCTGCGACCGGATCTTGGTAGCTCATTGAGTTGCCGAGTTTACCCTGCAATAAGCCACGAAAACTCGGCTGATAGAGTTCCGCACGCCATGGGGTGTCGGCAGGCATTTGGTAATTTCCAGGAACATGCTTGCGCCAGATCCGGGCTTGATCGACGGGCGACTGAATGCGCAAGGACCACTCTCCATATTTTGCTGCATCTAGTCCTTCGATGTGGCCTTTTCCTGCTTCATCACGATGAACCTTCACTGTGGAAATAGTGCCGGGTAGGGAAATCTCGGTGGTGTAGCCCTCTTTGAAAAGCGCAGCACTTTTGCGTGTGTCGCGTGGCATCATTCCCAGCCATTCAAAGTAATGTCGCAGGCTTGATTTGTCGCGATTGTAAGTGCCCGCCAGATTTAAAAGCATTTCAGGAGTGAGGGAAAAGCCACTCTGCTCGCGTGATCGAGTCGATTTCCCCTCCGGCGAGCCCATGAGTTTTTTCAAGTCTTCTTCCATTGGTCCACCAGGTGCCAGGCGCATGATCATGAAGACCAGCACGGTAATGCCAAACAAAGTGGGCGGAATTAACAAAATTCTTCGTAGGAAATACTCTTTCACTCGGGGTGGAGCTTGGTGATGTTTGTACTATAAGGCAAGTCAATGTTGCGAAAACCGTTATTCAACCCGGAGGCCATGTCATTTGTCTTCCGCCTAACAAATGAATGTGCAAATGCGCAACAGTCTCTCCGCCATCACTGCCATTATTGATCACCACCCGAAAGCCGTTTTCCGCGAGGCCCGCAGCGCGAGTGATTTCACCGATGCGACACATCATCTGACCGAGTATGTTGGCATCCTCTAACTCCGCAGCCGCGATCCGCGGAATTGGTTTGCGCGGAACGAGAACAAGGTGCACCGGCGCTTGTGGCGCGATATCGCGAAAACACACGCATATGTCATCCTCATAAACAATGTCGGCGGGAATCTCTCGCGCGCAGATTTTTTCAAACAGTGTAATCATAGCCGAATTTTTAGCACAGCAAAATCAACTGGCAAGCATCGAAAATCCATTTAATGAGACTGCGTATCAACAAGGAATATTCTTTACTTGGTGACAATATTGTGTCCATAAATGTATTCCCGACACTAATTATGAAAATCTTCGCATTGACTTTCTTAAGCATCGCTTACTGTGTTGCCCACGCGCAGGTGCAGATCAACGAAATCATGGCTTCCAATACGCGATCTTTCCCCGATGTTGTGGACTTTGAAGATTACCCCGACTGGATTGAACTCAAAAACACCGGCGGAACCGTGGCGAGTCTAGAAAACTACTTTCTCAGCGATGATCCGACCAACCCTTACAAATGGTCATTTCCCGCATCGGCCTCGATTCCTGCCAATGGACAACTGATGATCATGGCTGATGGTTATGATGCGATTCCAGGGCAATCGTTTCCTCGCGGCTACTGGCCGTGGCGGAATTTTACCACTGAGCGCTACCATACCAACTTCAGTCTAGCAGCAGCAGGAGAGACGCTCACCCTTACGCAAGCTACAGGAATCAGCTCAACGACACTGGTCAGCTCTGCTGTCGGCACTCCTGAGAATGCAGCGACTTGGAGCTACCTTGACAACGGCAGCGACCAAAGCACTCAGTGGCGTGTGCGGGTGTTCGATGACTCGACATGGCTAAGCGGTAAATCCGAATTGGGCTATGGCGATTCACCAAACACTCCCGTTTCTTTTGGTCCTAGTAGCTCTAACAAGTTCATCACCACCTACTTTCGACATAGTTTCGCTGTCGCAGATCCATCTGCCTATCAGGGTCTCACCTTGAATCTTTTGGTTGATGATGGCGCAGTTGTTTATCTTAATGGAGCCGAAGTCGTGCGTCGCAACATGCCAATAGGCACGATCACGCATCAGACTCTTGCTACCACAGCAGTTGGTGGAGCAGCTGAAAATACTTTCTACCCTTACAGCATTCCTGCGAATTTGTTAGTAGCGGGAACTAACGTGATTGCTGTGGAGGTGCACCAATCCAACGGCTCAAGTTCAGACCTCAGCTTGGACGTGAGTTTGGTCGCTACTTCGATCACCGGTGGCACACTGGTCGATACTGTCACCTACACGCAACAAGTCTCCGATGTTTCCTACGGTCGCGATGCCACCACACCTAGCCAATGGAAGCAGTTCGCCGAATCCACGCCTAATGCTGAAAATACGACGTCCGTAGTAGATAATGTGCGCGATACTGGAAATAATGTGAGTGTTTCGCCATCAGGTGGAGTTTACGCCTCAGATCAGACCGTCACTCTGACTACCAGTTCGGGGGAAATACGCTACACGCTCGATGGTTCTAACCCGAAGAGCAGTTCTTTGCTTTACTTGAATCCGTTAGAGTTCTCAGCCACCACGATCCTACGCGCAGCATGTTTTGAAGCGGGAAAAGCGACAGGTCAGATTGTTACGCAAACGTATTTCATCGGTGAATCCCAAGGAACTTTACCGTATGTTTCCGTAGTAGCTGATCCTGAGACATTGTTTGGCAATACGATTGGCATATATCTCAATACGCATGAGCCTCTCGTCAGCAGTACCACTTTTTCCGCTCTCGGTGCGCGAGATGTTTACAAAGGCAAAGATGCACCAGGACACATCGAATTTTTCGCACCTGGAGGCACCGGAAAATTTAGCGCTAATGTCGGAATTCGTATCGGCGGTGAAAACAATTGGGTCCACCCGCAGAAGGCCATGAATCTCGCCGTGCGCGGAAAATATGGCTCTGATGAGATCAAATACGATTTGTTTCCAGGATCGAAAAACGCCTTGCATACAGGCATTGCCTTGCGCGATGGCGGTGACCGCTGGGCTAATGAAATGCTACGTGATGCGATATGGGCGCGCATTGCCAAAGGTTATTTGAATGTTGATACGGCCGATTTCCGACCTGTTATCGTATTCGTGAACGGTAGTTATTACGGCTTACATGATCTGCGCGAGCGCTGGGACGAGATGTGGTTTTCGCAGAAGTATCACGTGAATTCCGATGACGTCGATCACTTGCTCTACGGTCATATTACCAGCGGTGACGTTACGCTTGGTGTGGATAAAGGGGACGCCGATGACTGGCTTGAGTTCATGGCATTCATCAATTCAGCTGACCTCACAGTACAGGCAAACTGGGATTACGTGGAGTCGAAAATCGACGTCGAAAGTTTCATGGATTTCGTCATCTCCGAGTCATACGGAAATAATACAAGTTGGTATCACAACCGCGAATTCTGGAAGCAGAAAAAAGCCGGTGCGCGCTGGAAATGGTTCCTCACCGACATGGATCGCACTTTATCCACAACTACCTCAGGAATTCTTGCCGCAATGCTCGTCGATGAAGATGTGCTAGTGCGTTTGAAAGTAAACACAGCATTCAAGCGTCGTCTCGCGCAGCGCTACTCTGCACACATGGCATCGACTTTCACTGTGGCGCGTACGCATGCAATTTGGGATCAAGTCGATGCGGAAATTTCTGCAACAGAAGTATCAAGGCATCAAACGCGCTGGGCTCCTCGTGGCATGACTTCAGACACACGCGCGGCTGGCATTGCAGGCTCAAAAACTTACGCCACCACCCGTGCAGGCAATGCTCACAGTGAAATCGCAACACAACTTAGCATGAGCACAGCCGTAAATTTCACGCTGCAAATCACCGGCAGCGGCACCGTGCAGGTGCAGGGTGTTCCCGTTGAAGCATCGACCTTCAAAATGTTCCCCAATGCTCCATTCACACTCAGCGCAATTCCCGCACCGGGTTATGCGTTCAGTGGTTGGATTGGCGTAACAGGAGGAGAAAACACATCATTGACCATCACGGGAGCTTCTACGGTGGAGGCGATTTTTGTTCCTTCCAACGAAACTCTCATCGGTGGTACCCTCGCGGAGGATACCACGCTCAGCGCTAGCGCTTCGCCCTACGTCATCATAGATGATCTTATCGTGCCATCAGGCATGACCTTGACTGTTTCTGCAGGTGTGGAAATCCGCATGAATCCAGAGCGCAATATCCGAGTCATGGGCTCCTTGCAAGTCAACGGCACCGCAGCTCAGAAGGTCAACATTGTCGGTCGCAATGGCGCACTCTGGGGTGGCATCAGTTTTGAAAATCCCAGTGCTCCCTCTGCCATGGCCCATGCGAAAGTTTCCGGTGCCACCCGTGGTGCAGACCCGACAAAATATCCCTCTGCGATCTCAGGCCTGAATGCCAACTTGACTCTCGATTTCATGGACATCACGGAAAATGAAGGACCAGTCTTCACGCGTGGTGGCAGCATCACTCTGCGCGATAGCGTACTTTATAATCCGCACACCGGTGACTGCATCAACGTCAAGCAAGGCCAAGCGGTGACACAGCGTTGCACCTTCCTCGGCAACAACGCACCTGATACCGATGCGATCGACTACGATGGCGTGCCCAATGGCTTGATTGAAGATTGCAAAATCTATCGTTTTCAAGGATCTAACAGTGATGGCATCGATGTCGGCGAAGGCTGCACGAATCTTTTAGTGCAGCGCAACTTGATTTATTATAACTCCGACAAAGGCTTCTCCGTAGGCCAAGCCTCCACCGTAACGCTACGCAAAAACCTCATCGTCGGCTGCGCACTCGGCGTCGGCATCAAGGACGCTGGCTCAGTCGCGACTATCGACCAAAATACCTTTGCGGATTGCGATACAGGCGTTGCTGTTTATGAGAAAAACTTTGGCGATGGCGGCGGCGAAGCGATCATCACCAATACCATTATTTCCAAATCCAGCACTCCGCCAGTAACTGTCGATTCCTTCTCGATCGCATCGGCGTCGTATAGTCTCAGCGATACCTTGCCGATTGCAGGCACGAGCAACGTCGTCGCCGATCCACAATTTGTCGATGCGACATTGCTGAACTTTCAATTGAGAAGCACTTCGCCCGCCATCAATTCGGGTGATCCAGCACATGCTTTGGATCTCGATGGCAGCATCGTTGATCGTGGTGCTCAATATCTTTATACGCCATCGAATTACCCTTATACCATCGGCGAAACTGTCGTGATCAACGAAATCCTAGCCAACTCAGGAACCGCGAGCGATTGGATTGAGCTTCACAACCGCACCAACCAACCGATGAATGTCGGCGGCTGGTTCCTCAGTGATGATGGCAGCAATCTCAGCAAATATCGCATACCTCTTGGCACTATCATCCCTCCTGGCGGCTTCGTGACATTTTTGGAAAATCTCAACTTCGGAGCTGCGAGCATCGATCCGAACAAGATCACTCCATTTGCTCTCAGTGACGTCGGCGAAACAATTTATCTCAGCTCTGCAATCGACGATGAACTGACCGATTACCAATCGAAAGAAGATTTCGGTCCCTCCTCGGAAGGCGAGACTCTTGGTTATTACTATAAACCTAGTAGTGACAGCTATAATTTCGTTGCCATGAAAGAAGCAACGCCAAGCTCGATGAACACAGGACCACGCATCGGGCCGATTGTGATCTCGGAAATCATGTATAATCCTGCTGGCAATGGAGATGCTGAATACATTGAATTGCTCAATGTCAGCAATGCACCCGTTACTTTTTTCGATGCCATCAAAGGCCGGGCTTGGCGCATCAGTGACGGCATCGACTTTGAGTTTCCCTCGGATATTTCGCCAAGCGTGCCCTTGACTCTGAATCCAGGCCAACGTGCTGTTCTCACCAAAAATTTGGTGCGTTTCACCACATCATTTGGGGCTATATCAGCTCCAGCTACGCCAGTGTTTGAGTGGGGAACCGGCAGTCTTAATAATGGCGGCGAGACACTTCAATTGGACAAACCTGGCGGAGTCGATGGTCTCAATGTTTTGCAATACGTCCGAGTCGACCGAGTCAACTTCGATGACGCTAGCCCATGGCCAACATCGCCTGATGGCTCTGGTCCTTCACTCAATAAAATATCGGAAAACGACTACGGTAACGATTCTATCAATTGGCAAGCACTCGCTGGCACCCCTGGAGGCATCGCCAGTGGTTCACGCTTCGCAAGCTGGGCTGTGACGAACAACGCAGGTGCTGCCAATGATGATCCTGACGGCGATGGGATCAACAACCTCATGGAATACGCGATGGGCTCAGATCCTAATGCGCCCAGCACATTGAATCTGCCGACGATGGGGCTGAATGGCGATGCTTGTAGCATCAGTTACCCCGTCAACACAGCCGTCAACGACGTGAACTACTATCTCGAAACTTCGATTGATCTTAGCAATTGGATGCGTGTCGATGCCGTGCCCACGCAGCTCAGTTCCGGAATACAAACACGCATCTATCAGGATTACAAAACAGATTCTCACAAGTTTTATCGTCTGAGTGTTGAACAAAAATAATTCGCAATCAGCATTACTAGTCTAACGAAAAACGCCTGTGATTTCAGCGGATTGCAGGTGTTTTTTTTCGAAACGATTATTCGGATCAATTAGGCACGTTTGCCATTGATCATTTGGGGGATCTTCAGTGGATTGCTATCCTTGAGTTCGTCAGGAAGCAAAGCTTGCGGGCAATTTTGCCAAGCCACGGCGCGGGTGAAACGCAATACGGCCATGGTACCGACGCTAGTACTGCGACCATCCGAGGTAGACGGGTAGGGGCCCCCATGCACCATGGTGCTGCAAACTTCTACGCCGGTAGGATAGCCGTTGAAAATCAATCGACCAGCCTTGCGCTCGATAATTTCTAACAATTCTGGAGTTTGTGTTAAATCGTCGTCCGTTCCAAAAATCGATGCCGTGAGCTGGCCTTCGAGAGTTTTGGCTGCGGCAGTGATTTCGTCCAGGCTACCGATTACGATCAGACTTGCTGGGCCGAACATTTCATGAGTGAGCGCAGGCGATTGCAGAAACGTTTGTGCACTGCACACAAAGAACATCGGCGAGCCTTGTCCCTGATTCGTGCTGACTTCACTAGCAAATTGCGTCACACCTTGGTGGCGTGAAGTGGCAGCGGTAGCATCGCGGTATGCTAGACAAATACCCGCATTCAGCATCACGCCTGGTGCTGCATTTTTGATGTGCTTTTCTAGAGCATTAAGAAATGCCTGTTGTGATCCCTCGGGCACAAATACCAAGCCGGGATTAGTGCAGAACTGACCTACGCCCATGGTGAGGGACTGGGAAAACCCTTCTGCTAGAGCGTTTGCTTTTTCGCCTAACACCCCCGGCAGCATCACCACAGGATTGATCGAGCTCATTTCTGCATAAACAGGGATTGGCTCAGGACGCGCGGCGGCGGCATCCATCAATGCACGACCACCGGTACGCGAACCTGTAAAGCCGACGGCTTTGATTTCAGGATGGGTAACTAGTGTCATACCGACATCGCGTCCACTACCGTAGAGAACGGAAAATACTCCATTGGGCATGTTGCATTTCTGTGCAGCGCGGATTACCGCCTCAGCAACCAATTCAGCAGTGCCCGGATGGGACGAATGCGCTTTGACAATCACAGGACAACCCGCGGCCAGCGCCGATGCGGTATCGCCACCAGCGACGGAAAACGCTAAGGGGAAATTTGACGCGCAAAATACGACGACGGGTCCAAGAGGACGAAGCATCGAGCGAATGTCAGCCTTCGGCAGCGGTGCTCGATCGGGAATGGCGGTTTCGATGCGGGCATCCAACCAAGAACCATCATCCAGCATCGTTGCAAACATGCGCAGCTGTCCAACGGTCCGGCCAGTTTCTCCGCGCAAGCGGGCCTCGGGCAATCCTGACTCCGCAGTGCCGCGTGCCGCCAGAGCATCGGCTGATTCTTCGATTTCCTCGGCGATACTGCGCAAAAATTCAGCACGCTGGGCGGCACTCGTTTTGCGATACGCGGGAAAGGCGCTTGCTGCCAATTGCACGGCACTTTCCACTTCCTCAGCTGATGGCGCAGCATAGCCGGGCTCCATCACTTCTTGGGTGGAGGGATTGATGGCATGTGATTTCGGGCCAGCGAGACTGCCGCGTGTGTATCCTATGAATGATGCTCCTGTCATGTGTGTGATTGGTGTGCACAGAGCGCTAGCGTAGCGAGTCGCATTTGGCAAGCATGCGTCTGAGCTTTTATTGATTGGACAGCTTTCAGGTCCAGCATACTTGAAAAATAACCCGCAGCCGATCTTTCTTGACTGTTCCTCCGAAATGCGACCATTATTGGTCTATGAAAACATCCATGAAAGTGATTTTTTTGTTCATAGCCTGCAACGGAGTTGTTTTTGCCGGTTTCAGTGAGCGCAAGCTGGAGAGCGCTAAGCGTTCGGCGGAAAAGACTGGTAAAGCGATCGCCTTTGTATTTTACGAGGATTTCACTAGCTACCAAGAGCCGCAAGAAATCACCGCAGCATCGGCCCGTAACTCAGCCGCGAAAAAAGCCATACCACGCGCAGATGTTGTGCTTGTCGAGATTAACAAGGGCGATAAAGATGTCGATAAGCTTCCTGAGTGCATCGAGCCCGACGGTAAGTTTCCCCGTGTGGTGATAACCGATGCAGCCTGCAAAAGCGTGATCATTTCCTATGATGGTGCTCCTGATCGCGAGAAAACCAAGGAGATCGAGGGAAAAGTGAGCGCAGCATTGGCCAAGGAGGCCGAGAAGAAGAATTAAAAACTCCAGACTAACGGGATGATCACCGAGGCGAGAATCCACGAGATGATGTTCATCGGTAATCCCACTCGAATGAAGTCTGTAAACTTATAACCTCCAGGGCCGTAGACCATCATGTGCGTTTGGTAGCCCATCGGCAACATGAATGCTGTCGAGGCACCGATGCATATTCCAATGATGAACGGAGTGGGGCTCAGTTCGAGGCCGTGAGCCAGATTGACAACAATCGGCACCATCATCAGCGCTGTCGCATTGTTCGACAAAACCTCAGTGAGACCGATTGTGAGAAGAATAATCACGGAGAGAGCCACGTAGGGAAGTAGTTCGGGGCTGGCAACAGCCTTGACTCCTGCGACAAATCCATCTGCAAGCCATTTTGCTGTGCCTGTTTTGTCCATTGCCATGCCGAGCGCCAGCATCCCATAAAGCATGAAGATGATGGGCCAATCGACTCCAGCATAGGCATCACGCATGGAGATGATCCGCAGCCACAAGATCAAAACGGCTCCGATCAAGCTCGCAATGTGCATCGGGACGTGCGAGGAAAATATTGTCACGCTCAGCACTACTCCTAACAGAATTGCCCAGGTCAACGTTGCTTGCGAGTAAAATCCTGGTGATGGATTGTTGTCGGCGCGATCTGTGAGCACGAAGTTGTGGCTATCCTGCAAGCTTTTCAGGTTGTTGCGCGGCGTCAAGACAAGCAAGGTGTCGCCGTGATCGATCTCGGTTCTGGCGAGTCGCTCGGTGATGTTTTTGCCATTGCGATGCACGGCTAGCACCACGCTGTTGTAGCGCTGACGGAAGTCGGTTTCGGCCAGCGTACGATTGCACATATCAGATTCTTCCGTGACCACCAACTCGGTGATTACACCCTCAATTTTGGAAAGTGTTTGAATGCCTAAATCGGGCAGCAATTGCTCGACGCTACTGCCTCTGTTTCTTTTGCCATGGATGCCGATGAGGAAGCGATCATTTGCCTCGATGGTAATCTGATTCACGGGCGTCATCATGCGCTCACCATTGCGGCGGATTTCCATCATGTGAATGCCCGAGCTGGGATTGTAGAGAGGGCTATCTAACAAACGCTGGCCGACCAAACTCGACTGCTTTTCAATGAGGATATGAAACAGTGGGGTCGAACGTTGCTTGTCATCGAGCACGCCGATCACCGAGGATCGATTGGGCAAAAGCTTGGGGCCAAGAATGGTCAGGTAGGCAATGCCAACAACACTGAGAGGAACGCCAATGGCTGCCAATTCAAACATGCTGAGTGGCGGCAAGTTGTAATTTTTTAAGGCACCACTCACGACGATATTGGTGGATGTGCCGATCAAGGTGCAGCAACCACCCATGATCGAGGCATAGGAGAGGGGAATCAAGAGCTTGGAAGCAGAGATTTCTTTGCTGCGGGCTAGGCCGAGAGCAACAGGAAGCATGATTGCGACGATCGCCGTATTGTTCATGAAGGCACTGGCGAAAACTGTAAAAGTGCAGAAAATCAACATCGTTGAACGGAGGCCGCCGCTGGTCATGCTTTTAATTAATGTCGAGATTTGCAATACTCCGCCCGATTTTTCAAGGGCCGTTCCAATGATGAATAGCGCACCAATGGTCAAAGGTGCCTCATTTTTGAAAACGTCTAAGACTTCTTTGTCGGATACGAGGCCAAAAAGAACGGTGCAGCAGAGAACGGTGAGCGCAATAAGATCCGCGGGCGCGACTTCTTTCAGAAACGCAAAAAGGGTCAAGGCAATCAAAACGAGGGTGATGATCATTTGGGTTGAAACTTCCATTGCGCCGCTGTTTTAGCTATTTCGCAAGAAAACACAAGCTTAACTGCTGACATGCAATAAGCGAGCACGAGGGGACCTCACTGAGGAAAATTCGCTGATTGGAAGCGAAAAAATTGCTCTTTGAGAAGTTCTTGAGAAGGGTCTGCGGCGATCGCCTTGCGCGACCATTCGACGGCTTTTGCACGATCACGACGCGCAAACCAGATCTCGGCCATGGTGTCGAGGTAGGCGGCTTGGTTTGGTCGTAGCTCAAGCGCGATTTTCGATTGCTGCTCTGCGTCATCGAGGCGTCTCAAGCTCCGGCAGGCGAGCCAGGCGGCAGAGTTGTGAATGTTGTCGTCCTGGGGGAAGCGCTTGGCGATGGACATCATCTCTTGCCATGATTCTTCAAACCATGAATCGTGTTCTTTGAGTAGACGATTTTTCCGCAAGTTAGGAAAAAACTCATCGGCGAGCGAGGCATCAGCGATCATACTTTGGTGGCAGGCGCGCAGGATTTTCATCGCAAGTTCACGGTCTTTGGCGAGCAAGGCAAAACCTTGTGCCATTTGTGCTTTGTTGCTGTAGCGGTGGGTGAGCGTGAGGTAGCCCGAATTTTGATTGCTAATCATCGATAGCAGAAATGCTTGGTAGTAGGCCTGGGCTTGTTGGTATTTTCCTTCCAATAAAAATTGATCGGCGAGAGTGAACACATTGTTAATCCATGCTTGATCAGTTCGCGAGCAATTCAGGTGTTTGATGCGCCATTGATCTGCAAGCTCATGAACACCAAGAGTTTGGTAGATTGCCGAGTTCATGAACATCATGTTACTATCGCCCATGACGAGGAAGTCCATCAAACGCTCTTGTTCTGCTGCTTCTTCTCGCTTGCCAGCTTTGTGCAAGCAGGCTGCTGCCCAGCTAATGTATTCGATGTCATCAGGCCTCGTTTTAGCATGTTCTAACCACTGTGCAGCGGCCTCCTCCCAGCGTTCTTGTTCCATCAGCTCACGAGTATCAGGCTCATGATTTTCTTTTTCTAACCATGCTGAATAGCGCGTGACCTGGGTATGGGTAGCGAGGAGGAGCAGTAAACGGCGACTTGCTTCTTGGTCCTCTTTTTTCGCTTTTTGGAAATGCCTTTCGAGGGTTTGTTCCAGCTTCTCCAGACCTTGGTCGGAGATCGGAATGATGCGGAAGAGTTGCAGGGTCCTGCGGAAAACATCAAACTTGGTTTCTTCAGGATGGAGCTCGGAGAGGAGGTCAAACCATTTTTGGTAGCCGGGATTGGGGCTGTCGGCCAAGCCAAATGCACGCTCGATCATGGAGCCCCAGCGCTCGGCATTTTCCTCGGCGAAACTTTCGGCTACGAGAATAGCGGATTCGGGAGCTTGTGCGCTGTCCAAGTGTGGGGAAAAGCAGCTATCGACTAATGCGAGGAAGCTATCGCTATCATCTTCGGCAAGTTCGAGCATTTTGGGAACGAACACATTTTTAATCGGGTCCATGATGTCGCGGCGTTCGAGGAAATCGAGCACCAGCGGGATGGAGTTCATGCCGTAGTCCATTTCGCCGCGGAGGATCTGATCCATTGCTTTATTGAGCCATGCGTGGTAGTCGGGGTCTTGAGGATCGAGTTCGAGCGCTTTGAGCGCTTCGTCGATTTTTTCGGTTGAGACGTATAGCGTAAAGATATCACTGGGATTGATCAGCTTTACGGCTTTATCGACGGATTTAATTTCACCGAGTGCGTTTAGGGCGTTGATTGCAGACCAACGCCGAGTGTTGTCGTCGCCCTTGAGGGCGGCTTTGGTGAGAGTGTTGAGGCGCTCCGAGACATCAGCTTTGGGATTTTTGCTGCGCATCTCGCTGATTTGCTGGTAGGTGGCGACAAGCTCAGAATGCTCCGCAGAGGAATTTTCAGAATACCAACGTAGCCATTGCTCTGGTCGGCCTTCGAGTAGTTCCATCGACGCATGCAGGGCGGTGAAGTCATTTTTTTCCGCGAATTCAGCGATGGCTTGGCGATTGCCCTGGGCGCGAAGCAAGGCGAGGTGGTAGTCGAGTTGCTCGCGATCGGGCTTTTTGCTCACTTTCGCGATTTCTTGATCCAATCGTCCCTCAGCGCGTGCGAGCCATGCCAAAGCGATGCGATTTTGTGGATCATCTTGAAATTCCTGCAGAGTTTTTTTTGCCTCCTCGGGCTTGCCAGCGAGAACCGAGGCGCGCGCCGATAGAATGGCCAAGCCGCGAACGGAATTCCGCGTCCGCAGTTTCATGGACTCGTCTTTTTCGCTCCGAAACAGCAGCAATGCCAGGCGGTATTCACGCATTTTGACCAGTGAAGCGTAGGCATCTTTTTTTTGATCTTCGGTGAGTTGCGGAAAGCGCTCAGTGAGTTTGATGATCTCCTCTGGCGTCTCTGGTGTGAGACCCCAGTGCAGGTAGCGTAGAATTTTTGTAGCGCGCAAGGCTGGCTCTGGCTCACCTTGGTCGACAACATTTTGTAATTCTGGCACGATCGATGGGCCCAATTTCCAAAGCTTTTTTTCGGCGGCTAAACGTTTGCTGTGTCGATCACTCGATAGCTCTCGAATCAACTCTGCACTGGACTCTTGCGCACTAGATTCTTGCGCACGGGCGAATGAAACGATCAATGAACCGAGAAGCAAGGCTGTGATGGAGCATAGTGTGCGCAACATTGTGTTTGTATTTTCTGTTGTAATTACGGAAATGCAATGAGGAACCTTAGCGGAAAAGTAAATAGATTCCAGTGGGCTTATTTTCCGATACAAAAACGACTGAAAATGACTCCGAGAATGTCATCGGAATCAATCTTGCCCGAGATCTCGGCAAGAGCGTCCATGGAATCGCGCAGTTCAATGCTGACGAGCGTGAGATCCTCTGATTGCTCAAGCATGGGAATAGCTCGTTCAAGAGCAACCATGCTGCGTCTGAGGCAATCTTGGTGGCGCGCATTGATCGCGACGAGGCTTTCACCATGATCCATGCTTTGATGCATGACGGTAGCGACGATGGCACGTTCGAGTTCTTCCATGCCTGCACCAGTTTTACAGGAAATGCGCAGAGCCGATGAGCCCTGCCAGCTCGAGTGTTCTGGCTCATCGTTTTTATTGATTATATGAAGAATGTGTTGCTGCGGTTGAGTGGCGTCCAGTGATGAAGGCGGCTTAGTCAAGCTGCCGTCGGCTAAAGCGAGAATTAAATCGGCGCGTTGTTGTTGCACTACGGAGCGGCGAATGCCTTCTTGTTCAATCAGGTCCGTGCTGTCGTCCCTAATCCCGGCGGTATCGATCAAGCGCAGGAGTATGCCACCGCAGTTGACTGTTTCCTCGATGGTGTCACGTGTAGTACCAGCTACTTGGCTGACAATGGCACGCTCAAATCCTAGGAGCCGATTGAGTAGGCTGGACTTTCCGGTATTGGGCGGGCCGATGATCGCCGTGCGCAATCCTTCGCGCAAAATACGGCCTCGATCTGCCGTGGAAAGAAGGGAATCGATGGTGTTTTTGATCTCAAACAGACGTTTGATTAATGCGTTTCCAACTTCAGGTGAAATATCTTCCTCGGGAAAATCGATGTAGGCTTCGACGTGAGCAATGCATTCGAGTAGAGCATCACGAGTTTCTTCCGTCCTGCGGCCCAATCGGCCTTCGCGTTGCTCATGAGCAGCCCTCAAGGCAAAGTGGGTTTGTGCCGAAATCAGATCCATCACGGCCTCGGCTTGGGTGAGATCGAGCTTGCCATGCATGAAAGCTTGCTGGGTAAATTCACCTGGTCCGGCAAGTGTGGCACCGCAGGCTAGGGCGCGATCCAGAAGCGAGCGCATGACAAGCATGCCGCCGTGGCCTGCGATCTCGCAGACGTTTTCACCAGTGTAGCTGTGTGGCGCGGGGAAGCGAGTAAGTAGCACTTCATCGATTAGCTGCCCGGCTTCGTTGACGACGCGACACAAGCGAGCTGTGCGTGGCTGCGCGGAGCTGGCTTTTCCTGAGCACATGAGATCGGCAATCTCGAAAGCTTGGGGACCAGAAATGCGCAACAAGCCAACGGCTGCGGGTGCTGCCGCAGTCGCTACGGCGGCGATGGTTGGTCGATGAGAAAAGCGAGGCACGCGTGTAGTGTGAAGGGTGTGATGATCGGCAAAGTCTTGGGGATGAAAATCAAGCCACTGCATTGGGGGTGGTGAAAAGAGCGTTGTGATGCTTGATGCATATTAGCCCAATACTCTCCTCTAATACTTAAAGGATGTCAACTATTAAGGATCGGTAATTCAGCATTTTTTCAGGAGAATGCCGAAGATTAACGCTTTTCGAGTGCTTTTACGAGTTGGCGTCGTACTTCTACGGCATCCAGTTCGCCATTGTGCTTCCATAAGATCTCGCCGCCAGGAGCTACGAGGACTGTGTGTGGAAGGTCGCCCTTCCAGTCTTTGCTGATGGCATCGGCCACGGCATCGAGTTCTCCGTCTTTGACATGGTAGTTGTTGGTTGTGCGATTTTCTTTTTTCATCTCAGCCTCGCGTGGACCAGGGGTGGCAACAAGTTTTGCCTTCAGAACGGAAAGAACGCGTGCAGCATCGTCCTGGGGATCAGTGCTGATGGTAATGAGCTCAAAGGGACGATTTTGAAAACGGCGTGCTGTTTCGACGAGGTCAGGCATTTCGGCAACACAGGGGCCGCAGGTAGTTGCCCAGAAATTGAACAAGCGAACTTTGTCTGTTTTGTTAGCTACTAGTTCCTTGGCGATGGCTGCATCCATCGGCGCAACGGTTACAGCAAGCTTCTCCCAAGCATCATTGTCCTTGGTGACGCTCTCGCTTTTGTAGGACCATTTGGTGGAGCAACCATAGGAGCGAGTGGTTTTCACTTCGACTTCTTTTCCTGCGAGAATGGCTTCGATGGCATCGCGCATCTGGCTTTTTTCGACAGGACCGGCCTTGCGATACCCTTCGTCCATTCGGCCAGTATATTGAAGTTTGCGCTCGGCATCGAACACAAAAACATGCGGTGTGGACTGCGCACCGTAGGCCTTTGACACGACTTGCGTTTCGCCATCGTAAAGATAAGGGAGCGTCCAGTTTGCTTCTTTGTAGCTGAGTTTCATCTCGTCGAATGAATCGCCATGTGGCGCGTAGCCGAGTTCATCGGCACGTAGCGCGAGTGGATCGTTGCCAGAAATGGCAATCACCGCAACACCTTTGTCTTTGTAGGCGTCTGCCGTTTCTTGAATCCGGCCGGTGGCGGCATAGGCCTCGGGGCAATGGTTGCAGGTGAAAATCACGGCGAGCACTTTGGCATCGGCAAAATCTTTGAGGCTGTGTTGCTTGCCGTCAACACCTAGCAGGGTGAAATCAGGTGCCGCAGCGCCGATCTCTAGTGTTTTCACTTCAAAAGGTTGAGCGGCGCAAGTGCTGAATGCTGCGGAGAGGATGAGTAGTAGTTTTTTCATAGATTATTTCGATGAGTTGTGAGGAAAAAGAACAGTGCTTAGCTAACAAGAGGAATGGTAATCGGGATTTTTGTCCATTCCCCGCGGCTTGCTTGTATGCAGGCGAGAATTTCAAAAATGATTGAAGTAATGATAGCGATAATGATGGGAAAAATCATCAAAAATCCGATGCAGAGAAATGAGCCAATGATCAGCAGCATTCCGCATACAAGGTTAAACAAGAGAAGAGTCAATTGCTGGTTCAGGCTGTCGCGAGCGTGAAATGTCACAAACTGCGATTTTTCTTTCTGGACGAGGTAGATGATCAAGGGGCCGATGAAGCCTAGGCCACCAAGAAAAATCAAGCCACCAAGAGCGCTGAGGTGAGTGAGCATGGCGAGATTGCGCTCATCCGGTGTGGGGATGAGTTTCATATCGTTGGGCAAATTGGGTGGTGGTTGCTGAATCATGAGATTTATTTGGCTTGTTTGATGAATTTCAGCAAGTCGATATGCATTTTTTCCAGATCAGGAGGATTGAGGTAAAACATGTGGCCACCTTCATACCAAGTAAATTCGATGTTCTTGCGCAGCGGTTCGGGTAAGGAGAGCATCTGGCGGGTGGAATAAAGCATACCGTCGGCGGGGGTGGCGAGATCTGTGTAACCGCACTGAACGAGCACCTTGAGGTGTGGGTTGTCGCGCATGGCGGTGGAGAGCTTCTCGGATAAGTTGACGTAGCCGTTGGATTCGTTCCATCTCCATGGATGCACCTTGGAGGTGAGGATTTCGTAAGGTTGATCTTCTTGCCACTTGAGTTCGCGGGTCAAATAATCGAGCATCGTGGTTCCAAATGCGCCGTAGGCTAGGGAGTAGGAGGGATCATAGTTCGGGTAAATTTCCGAGCTGTCCGTATCATCCCAAGCGACCCGAGCGTCGAAGCGGCCGATGACTTTTTTCTTTGCATTGAGCAACTCACCGCGGAAGCGAGTGGGATCGATGCGCAGATTCATTTCTGCAATCAGCGCAGCAGATAGCCCCGTGAATTCGGCGAGCTTAGCGGCGACGGCTGATTTTTCTTCAGCGCTGATTTGGTTGCCCTTGAGAAGAGCGGCGGAGTAGGGCCCGAACGCATAGCCTCGGGCATCTTCGACGATTTTTTTTCTATCGCCCTTGATGACTCCATGAAAATGAGCCACGGAAGCGAATGTGGGCAAGAATACCTGATAAGCTAGGTCATTTCCAGGCGCAGGGCTTAAGGTTTGGAAATCCATGAGGGTCGACAGCATGACCACGCCATTGAGAGACATAGCATAGCGACTCTGGAGGTGGTGGGCAAGGCCGGCGGCACGGACTCCACCGTAGGACTCGCCCAACAAGAATTTGGGTGAAGACCAGCGCTTGTTTTCCGTGACCCAGCTGCGAATGAAGTCGCCTATGGATTCCATATCCTCGTCCACACCGTGAAATTCCTGAGGTTTGGCATCTTTTTCAGCACGAGAATAACCTGTGGATACGGGATCGATGAAAACTAGGTCGGTGCTATCGAGAATGGAAAACTGATTATCGCCGAGTTTGGCAGGTGGGGCGATTGGTTGCGTGCCGTCACCAGTAAGCTTAATGATTTTTGGCCCGAGAGCACCGAGATGGAGCCATACTGCCGATGAGCCTGGTCCACCATTGAAAGCAAATGTGACAGGACGGGTCGGGTCCTTTTGGTCCTTACGCACGTAGGAAACATGGAAGATCGATGCGCGCGGCGTGCCGTCATCGCGATTGATCATGAGCTTACCAGTCGTCGCAGTATAGGGAATCGGGACGCCGTTGATGGTGACGCTTCCCTCGACACTAACATTTTTCTGCGGGGCAGCTGCTTCTGGTTTTTTGACCGGATCTTTGGGCGCATCCTTCGGGTTTTCCTGCGCTAGGAGGGTGGACAGAGGAAGGACAAGAGCTATGGTGTAAAAAAAGCGCATAGTGTTTTGGGCAATATACTAAGATTAGGAACGCGTGGAAAGACAAATTCCCAGTGCTAGCGAAAAGGCATCGTTGTTTTGTCTAAGGAGAATGGTTATTTTTCGTAAGCACACGGTTTTTCTTGCCATGCCAAGGAAAATATGTGTAGATTCGCGCCCCGTTAATTATACCTATCAGCAACAATTTTCTCCTAACATATTCGCGATGAATCCAGACCGTGCCACATTGAATTTCCTGAACAGCTTCCCAGAAGAGGCTCGCAAAAAGGGTGAAATGCTCCAAAAAGATGGAGCTGTAACCCAGATTTTTGGCAACCATTTATTCATTCAAGGCCGCGTCGAAGAAGAAACCGGCATTCACCGCACTAGTTTGCGACTGCAAGGCAATCGATGGTTCGGCAGCTGCACGGCGGAGGACGAAATCGCTTCTGGTGCGTGCCAGTATGCCACCATGATGGAGCGGATGCATCGTGGGGAGGATTTGCCCGAGTCACCGAATGAATTCGATGATGCTCCCGTGCTTGATTTGATCGAGGAAAAACTCGGGCGTGAGCTCGATGACAAAGAAGCAGATTTTGTAACCAAAATCGAGAAACGCTATCGCCGTTATGTCATCGAGGGGGAAGTTCACGATCACGACATGGTGCGGATCTCTCCGCGTTGGGAAATCACGAGCTACGAGCCGCTGGAGCTCTGGCCGATGCCGCCGAGCGATATTCTCGAGTTCTGGAACTACATCGCCTACGCATTTTATAAGAAAAAACTCCCGTATCCCGAGTTCATGAGCGTCATCACCGATCTCGAATCGGTGCAGAAAAAAATGGCCGAATGGGAGCAAGAGCGCGAAGTGGCCTCATGGTATGAGCGTATTGAGCGAGTCAATGAACGCCCACCCACCGAGCCACCCTTCGAAGCCGAAGTGCGCTTGGTTGCCACCATCAATGAAGCGCGCATCGAGCTTCGCGAAAAGGGCGGTGAGTGGTTGCAGTTGCGTGAGAAATCAGACGTCGAGCGCTATGCGGCATTCTACATGGAGGCTGCGATGCGTCTCGATTCATCGAGTCAAATCCTCTGGGAGCATTTCCTCTCGTATTATCGCAAAGAAGGAGATACCTTGTTCGACTTCGATCAAGAAGAATGCTGCCGTTTCATGAACCGATTGTTCTGTCAGCCTGCTCTCAAGGGCTATCTCGTCAATCTCGATGAAAAGTTATTCAAAGTCGTCGACGAACCTTTGCGCTGGAAGTGTGAGGATGCTGCTTACGATCAGATGAACTTCGCGCTGCAGCTCGTTACTGCCGGCGGCGAAAATGTTTCGCACTCGGTTCGCTTACTGCCTGGTCGCGTTGAGCTGTATCAATCTGACGAAACGGTTTTCCCTGGTCCGTCACGTTGGCTAAATGAAACGGAAATCATGCCGCGTTACTACATCCCCAAACGCGTCATTGATTCTCTGGAGGGTGTTGAATTTCTTCGCAAAATTGGTGCTTCCTTACCTGAATCACTCTCCAAACGCGTCGTTGATTTGGAGTTGAAGCCTAAGCTGGAACTCAAGCTCATTGCTGGACTTACTTCGGCAGAAACCGAACACCTTGTCGTTGATGTGAGTGCCTTGGAGATCAAGGGCCGCCGAACAGAACGACTGAACAAAGAAGGCTGGGAACTCGTCGAGCAACAAGTCGTCAAAGGCAAGCAACTGCTGCGCTTTGCCCGTGAAGATCTCCATTGCATTCCCAAGGTGCTCGATGAAATGTCGCTTACCTATGACGACAAATTGGTGTCGTTCAAAACCCGTCTCACCAAAAATTTCCCCGAGAAATTCGCCGAGTGGATTCGCAAAATGCCACCGCAAGTTGAGCTCGATATCGATGCTCGTCTGAAAACCATTCTCAACGATCCTGTTAGCGCTGCTGTGCGCTTCGAGGTCGTGAACCAAGAAATCGACTGGTTCGATCTGCGCATCGTCATTGACGTGGAAGGCGTCAACCTCAGCAAAGCGCAAATTCGCCAACTCGTCGCAGCCCGCGGTGGCTATGTTCGCATGGAAGACGGTTCCTGGATGCGCTTGGAAATCAAGCTCGATCCCGAACAGCGCGATGCCGTTACCCGTCTCGGACTCGATCCCTTCGACCTCTCAGGAGAAACGCACCGCATGCATGCACTGCAACTTGCTGATCCCAAGGCTGCGGATGTTTTCGATCCGAAAGCCTGGAAGAAAATCAAAGACCGCGCCAACGATATCGTCATCGAGGTCGATGCGGAGTTACCCACGAACCTCAACGCCACGCTGCGTCCCTACCAGATCGAAGGTTTCCGCTTCCTCGCCTACCTCGCCACCAACAACTTCGGCGGCATCCTCGCGGATGACATGGGCTTGGGTAAAACAATTCAGTCGCTTACTTACGTGCTATGGCTTCGCAATGAAGCATTCAAAAAACAAGCGCGCAAGAAGCCAGTGCTCATCGTTTGCCCTAAATCCGTTCTCGACGTATGGGTCACCGAGGCGAACAAGTTCGCTCCCGAACTGCAAGTGAAAATCTTGCGCAATCGAGACGACATCGATCTCGATTACTTCCAGGATACTCTCGACATGTTGGTCATGAACTACGCTCAGTTGCGCGTTTGTGGCGAGCTATTGAATAAGATTCAGTGGCTCACCGTCATTCTCGATGAAGGTCAGCAAATTAAGAACCCCGACTCGAAGGCCGCCAAGGCAGCGCGCGAGTTGGATGCCGGCAATCGATTGGTCCTTACAGGTACGCCCATCGAGAACCGCCTCATGGATATGTGGTCACTTATGGCCTTCGCCATGCCCGGCGTGCTCGGTTCCCGTGCTTATTTCAAAAAACGTTTCGACAAGCGCAAAGATCCAGGCTCACAACAACGTCTTGCCGCTCGCCTTCGTCCGTTCCTAATCCGCCGGACCAAGTCCCAAGTGGCGCAAGACCTCCCACCACGTACTGAGGAAGAAGTTTACAGCAAAATGGAGGGCGTGCAGCTCGAGCTGTATCGTGCCGAACTCAAGCGCATTCAAAAAGCGTTGCTCGGTATGGACTCTGACGAGGCAGTCAAGAAAAACTCCTTTGCGATTCTGCAAGGACTTATGCGTTTGCGTCAGATTTGCTGCCACCCAGGTCTCATCGACCCGAAATACCTCAAGGAAGAAAGTGCCAAGATGGAATCGTTGTTCTATCTTCTCGATCAGCTCCACGAGGAAGGTCACAAAGTGCTCGTCTTCTCGCAATTCGTTTCCATGCTCGACCTCATTAAGGCTCGCTTGGAAGGAGAAAGCCGACCTTACAATTACCTCACCGGTCAGACAAAAGATCGGAAAGGGGAGATTGAGAAATTCCAAACCACCAAGGATCCAAGCGTATTCTTGCTCTCGCTCAAAGCCGGTGGTGCTGGTCTCAACCTGACCTCCGCATCCTACGTTATCCTCTACGATCCGTGGTGGAACCCAGCGGTAGAAAACCAAGCCATCGACCGAACCCACCGGATCGGCCAGAAAAACAAGGTCATTGCTTACCGTTTGCTCACCCGTGATACCGTCGAAGAAAAGATCCGTATTCTCCAGCACCAGAAGACACAACTTGTCATCAACGTGCTCGGCGATGAGGGCTTTGCGACCAACCTCGGCATCGACGACCTCGCCTTCATTCTCAACCATGGCGGTGAAGATGATACCCCACAACCTCCCGACGACGAAGACGACGATTAAAATCTCTGAAATAACATGCGCGACGTATGATCAAAAAGAAAGTGTGTTTTTTTCAAAGAAATGCCTTTACAAAATCATCCGCCCCGCTAGTTTCCCCCTCCCAAATCACTACCTCACACACAATGAAAGTTCTTTCCTCACTCAATTCCGCCAAACGCCGCCATGCTGATTGCCAAGTGGTAAAACGCGGTGGCACGCTTTATGTGATCTGCAAAAGCAACCCAAAATTCAAAGCACGTCAAGGTGCAACCAAGGGTACCCGCCTTTCCAAAAAAGGAGTGAAGTAAGCTTTTGCTTCTCGCTTTTTTAAAGTAGCGCAGCGAGTATTACTTGCTGCGCTTTTTTGTCGTCAGAACATGCTTGAACTTTCTCGTATTACGATTGCATGGTCGATTTTCTATTGGCAAGTTGCTGATCTTGGCTTAGTGATGCGGCGTGAGTGAAACAAATTGTGCAGGAAAATGGTATTTAACGGCAGTTGGGTTGTCGCTATGTGTGATTTCTGGGATTTTTATTGCTCTGATGTGGCGTAGCTATGCGCGAGCAAAAGGGATGACAAGTTGGCCGAAGGTGCCGTGTCTGATCTTGCAGTCGAGCGTGGAAGAGCAACGCATCGGCGCTACTGTGGCACCAGAATACCGTTTGCAAGTCTTGTATTGTTATGATTTTGACGGTAGCCCCTATGAAAGTCGGCTATGGAGCTTGCGGGGTAGCATGCCACGCAACGACAGAGCTACCGCAGAGGAGCTTGTTGCTACTTATTCGAGTGGGAGCATGACCCAATGTTGGGTCAATCCGCGGCAACCGAGCCAGGCTGTTCTCAAGCTGGATACCCGTGCCGCTGGCTACACCTTGTGGTTTCCGGGTTTGTTTCTCTTGGGAGGAATGGGGATGATCGTCGGAGCTTGGAAAAGGCCCCGATCGGCAAAATTGGCGTAAATTGCTTTCCTTGTTGCGTGGATGAAAAATTTCGCCCACATTGATGGCGATGTTTTTGTATGGTTTTCGAGAATTGGCGCGGCCGCAGTGGGTTGCGATCGTGGAAGAATTGAAAATCCATGGTGGCATGCCGATCCCTGAATTAGCTCGGATCATAGAAATGAGCTACATGGGAGTGAAGCAGCATTGTGAAGCATTGCTCAAACTTGGCTATCTGGAGCGTAGTCGGTTACCGCGCAAGGCGGTGGGCAGGCCGGAAATTATGTATCGTCTCGCACCCAAAGCCGATGCGCTTTTTCCTCAAGCAGGGGTGGCGATGACTCTTAGTTTGTTGCAAAACATGAAGCAATTGTTTGGCTCTAATGCTCCAGAAAAATTGCTGCACCAATATTTTGTGGAGCTTCAAGAGCGCTGGATGAGTCGTATGCAAAGAGCTAAGTCACTTGTTGAAAAAGCTACGGTTCTTACTGGTTTGCGCGAGAAGGAGGGCTGTTTTGCTCGTTGTTCTTACGACGTCAAACAAGGTTTTCGCATTGAGGAATTTCACCATCCGCTGTGGGCCTTGTTTGAGGAGTACCCCGCTGCCGTAGCGATGGAAATGCGGATGATGGAGTTGTTGATGGGATCAAAGATCGAACGTCGAGAAGTGTCTGGCGGCAGAGGAGGGCCTGCTCGTGTTGAATACTACATTCATACACTATGAATTCAATTCATGTTTGTGGTGAATATTTCCTCGAATTATGAATTTTTTCTATTGTCACCAAAGGGGATTTCCTGTCTATTTTGACTCAAGTTATACTGGTATAACAGTCGATATGTAAAGGAAGGTTCTAGCGAGAAATGAAGATTGCTGTTTTAGGTTGTGGATCAAGGGGTAGGACATACTCGCGCATTGCGGCGGCGTGGAAGGAGCGGTATCAATTGACTGCCGCCTGTGATTTGATCGAGAGTCGTGCGCGATTGATCGCGGATCTCGGCGATGGAGTAACAGTATTCACGAAGGACGATGACTTCTTTGCAGCTGGAAAGCTCGCCGACATCGTCATCATTGCCACGCAGGACAGCGATCACTTTGGTCATGCCCTGCGGGCGATCGATGCGGGCTATGATGTTTTGTTAGAAAAACCTGCGGCGCAGAGTTTGGAAGAATGTGAAATACTCGACCGCAAGGCGAAAGAGCATGGCGTGAAAATTGGTCTATGTTTTGTTCTACGCTACACGCCATTTTACCAAACGATTCGCTCTGTCATCGACTCTGGTCGGCTTGGTCGTATCATTTCGATTCATGCCAGTGAGGGCGTCGAACCTTACCACCAGGCCCATTCATTCGTGCGGGGGCACTGGGCCATTAGTGCGGATTCGACGCCTATGATTCTCGCCAAATGCAGTCACGATACTGATCTGTTGTGCTGGTTTACTGATTCGCAGATCAAAAACGTTTCTAGTTTCGGGCGACTTGAGTATTTTCACTCTGCCAATGCGCCTGCGGGTGCCACAGCGCGTTGCAGCGATGGCTGTCCGCACATCAGTTCTTGTTTTTATGATGCGCATCGCTATCTCAGCGACAAACGCAATTGGTTGAGGATGGTGCTCGACGGAGCAGAAACTGCCACGGATGAGCAAATTATGCAATTCATTCAAACCTCACCGTGGGGGCGCTGTGTCTATCATTGTGACAACGATGTAGTGGATCACCAGGTGATCTCTGGTGAGATGGAAAATGGAATATCTGTAACTTTCTCGATGACAGCTTTCGATATGGGGCGTTCGATGGAAATTTACGGCACGAGGGGAAGCTTAAAGGGCGGTCACGCTTGGAAAGAAGCTGGTGCCTATGAATTATCGGTGCGTGATCACACGACTGGTGCTACAGAGGAAATCATCATCGAGCATCCTCCAGAGCTCGGCTATGCTGGTCACGGCGGCGGAGACGAAGGAATTATCGATTCATTGGATCGCTTGTTCGGTCCGCAAGGCAAGTTAGCTTCAGGGCTAGATGGTTTTCCGGGTCACCAATTTGCGCTGCTAGCCGAAAAAGCCCGTGTTGAGGGAGCAGTGGTCAGTGCGTCGAGTGGAAAATGAGCTGATTTTTCTACTGGCACATTGTTAGAGGGCGGTTACCATTATTTCTTAGTTTTCGTTTTTTCATCGATGATAATAACGATATTTCTTCTCATTGTTGGATTAGTTCTCCTAGCTCTTGGTGCAGATTGGCTCGTTAAAAGAGCTTCACGATTGGCTCTTTCTCTCGGAATTTCACCTCTTGTGGTTGGTTTGACGGTGGTCTCGTATGGCGCGATCGCGCCAGAACTTTCTGTGAGCGTGATATTGCTGTTGGTAACGTCGTAGGTAGCTGTGTATTCAACATTCTTGCCGTTGGCGGTTTGTCGGGTATTTTTTCACCGAGTGGTGTTACTGTTGCTCGCTCAGTAATGAATTTTGACTTGCGTTCAGCTTTTCTTTCGCGGTGAAGATCACGGTGAGGAAAACGGAAAAAGTATCGGGGGTTTTGGCTTGTCTCTGGATACGCTGGGACGTAATATAATTTTACAAACAAAATGATTGCGATGAAATTTTGGAAAATGATGTTGATCTCTAGCATGATGCTGTGCGCCTGTCAGTCGGTGGACTCGAAGGCAGACCGTCAGAAATTTCGCGATGCAGACGCGAATCGTGATGGCAAGCTTACTTTGAATGAAGCCAATCGCTACGAGCTGGTGCGTGTTTTTGCTAGTATCGACTACGATAGCAGTGGGTCTGTATCGTGGAGTGAAGCCAAGGACATTGATCCCGACTTCCGTTATGTAAAATTTCAACAATACGACCGCAATGGCGATGGCAAAGTGGTTTTTAATGAGTTTTTCCGAGAACAAGTGTCCAAGGGCGGTGTGAAACTGCGCTTTGATGGTGCTGATGTCGACAAAGATGGCTTTGTCACTTTGAAGGAAGCTGATGCGCGCGTGCAATTTTTGCAATCGCAAGCTGGTGAGGTAATGGAATGATTTCGATTCCGGAAAATGTGGCGGTGCCGTTGCCGGACCTTGCGGAGGAAATGCGCATGGCCTTCTCTACGAGCGGTTTGATGGCGCGGTCGAAGGATTTTGAATATCGGCCTCAGCAGCAAGATCTCGCTGTAGCGGTAGCAGAAGCGATGGTGAGCAGTAGCTGTTTGCTCGCGGAGGCGGGCACGGGTGTGGGAAAATCGTTAGCCTACTTGCTGCCTGCTGCGCGTTTTGCGCTTGAGACGGGACGCAAGGCGGTGATCTCGACGCATACGATCAATTTACAGGAGCAGTTGATCCGCAAAGACATCCCCATCGTTAGAAAAATTCTCCGCAATGATTTTCCTGCGGTGTTATTGAAGGGGCGATCCAACTACTTGTGTCCGGTGCGGTTGCGGCGTGCTCGGGAGCAGTCGGCGGATCTTTTTACGAGCTCTGAAGACGATGAGCTCAATGCCATCGCACGCTGGGCGGAGAGTACTACGGATGGGACGCTTAGCGGTATGGATTTTACGCCATCGCCGAAGGTGTGGTCGCAGGTGTGCAGTGATCCGCACATTTGCACGGCGCGCACTTGTGGTCCGCGTGGGAATTGTTTCTTTCAGGAAGCACGCAAGGCGGCAGCGGATGCTAAGATGGTGGTGGTGAATCACACCTTGTTTTTTGCATTGCTGGGAGCCGCAGATGATGTGGCTGAGGGCGATGGCGGCGCGATGAGCGGATTTTTGTTTCCGAATGACTTCGTAGTGCTCGATGAGGCCCATACGATTGAGCATGTGGCGGCATCGCAATTGGGGCTTCGCTTGAGTCAAGCGGGGTTGAAATTTGACTTGCTGCGACTCTATCATCCACGCACGAAAAAAGGTTTGCTTAAGAGCTATCGGAAGGCCTCGGCGATGAAGGCGGTGGAGACATTGTTGGAGCAGGCGGATCATTTTTTTGAGAGCGTGGCGGATCAAGTGCGCTTTGGTGAATATTCACGAGAGTTCCGTGTGCGTCGGCCTGGATTGGTCGAAAATAGCATCGCTGGGCCGTTAAGGGAGTTGTGGAGTGAAATTGATGAATTGGCACAAAATGTGGAAGGTGAATCGAGCAAGGCTGAGTTGTTAGATGCGGCACAGAAATTGCGCGAGGTGCATGGCACGGTGCAGGTCTTTCTCGATCAACAGCAGGAGGGAAATGTCTATTGGGTAGAGCGCGGTGGGCGTGAGGAGATTCAATATTCCTTGCATGCGGCACCCGTGAACGTGGCAGAAGCGCTACGGCGTTTGCTCTTCGCTCCGGGTAAAATTTGCATCATGGCAAGTGCAACTCTAGGGGTAGGGGACCCTACCTTGCAATGGTTCAAGGGTCGCGTAGGGGCAGAGCATGTAAGGAGTCTAACGATTGGTAGTCCTTTTAACTACAAGGACCAGATGCAGGTGAAAATTTTCCGTGATATGCCTGAGCCAGCGGATCCCAAGTATGGGAAATCCTTAGCGATAGCAATCCGCATGGCTGTTGAGTTGAGCAAAGGTCGGGCCTTTGTGCTGTTTACGAGTTACCGAGCGATGAGGGATGTGGCTACGCAATTGGAGTCGTTTTTTCGCAAAAAAGGTTGGCAACTGCTGATCCAAGGGGCGGGAATGACGCGGCACCGAATGATCGAGGAATTCCGCAGTGATGTGAGCAGTGTGTTGTTTGGCACGGATAGTTTTTGGACAGGAGTGGATGTGCCAGGTGAAGCTTTATCAAACGTGATCGTCACACGTTTGCCATTTGCGGTGCCGGATCACCCGCTTACGCAGGCGCGGATCGAGGCGATCGAAGTCGAAGGAGGCAATGCATTTATGGAATATAGCGTGCCAGAGGCGATTCTCAAATTGCGCCAAGGTGTAGGACGACTGATCCGCACTGGCAAAGATCGTGGATACGTGCATATTTTAGACAACCGAATTCTCACCAAACGCTATGGGAAAAACTTCCTGCAAGCTCTGCCCGATGCGCCAGTAGAAGAGGTGTTTTTGGAGCAACGGTAACATTTTCTGTTAGGAAAAAAGTTTCACCGATGTCAATCCGCCATCGGGGCGCAGAGTTTGTCCTGTCATGAAGCGGCTAGCATCACTGAGAAGGAATTCGACCATTTGCGCCAAGTCATCAGCATTGCCGATGCGCTGCAAGGGATGACGTTTCGCCGAGGCCGCGCGCTTGGCATCATCGGAGAGCAGAGATCCTGCTAGTGGTGTATCCGTCAATGATGGCGCAATGATATTGACACGAATCAAGGGCGCCCACTCGGCCGCGAGGCTGCGTGCTAGCGCCTCGAGCGCACCTTTTGCGGCGGCGATGGATGCGTGGAAGGGCATTCCTTGATTTACGGCCACGGTAGAGAATAACACAACCGATGCATCTTGGGATGCTTTGAGCGCGGGCAAAGCCGATTGCAATGCCTGCACTGCACCTAACAGATTGACGTGAATGTCGTTGATGAAATCTGTTATATTTAGGCGATGAAAGGGTTTGAGTGTGATACTACCGGGAAAATATACTAGGCCATCGAGCTTATCGGGCCAGGTCAGACTGGTGGGGGCAAGTGCATCAAAAAATTGTGACGTGATGCCAAGTTGTTCTAAAATTTCCGGGCGGCGCGATGCGGCATAGAGCGAGTGACCACTGGCGAGTAGCCGAGCGACCGATGCTTGTCCAATGCCTGATGTCCCGCCGATGATTGCGTAGTGTTTTTCCATGTGAGAAAGTCACGCAGAAATGTCAAAGGTCAAGTCACAGGATGGGGTAAATTTGGGAAAAATGGTAAAATCACATCAGGATGCTGCGCGCTTCAATTGTTCACGCCTGAAGGCAGTGGGTGATGTGCCTGTGATGCGTACGAATGAGCGATTGAACTGCGACAGTGATTGGTATCCAATTTGGTAGGCAATTTCTGAGACACGAACTTGAGGACGCAGCAGTTCGCGCTTAGCCCACTCAATGCGGCAGCGATTGATGTAATCCGTCAAAGTGAGATTTGTGCTGTCTTTGAATAGACGGCAGAAATGCGACTCGGAGAGACTGGCGACGCGGGCGACTTCACCAAGAGGGAGTGCCTGATCCAAATGAGCATGAATGTATTTTTTGGCCTTAGCAATTGCTGCGGGCTCTGATCCTTGATCGATGATCGAGAGTTGCTCGGCATATAATGAGAGTTGCTCCGCAAAGCTGGACAGCAGGGTGACCATGCTCTGGTAGCGTTGCGGTTCCATGGCTCTGGTTTGAAAGTAGGCCTCGCGCAGAAGCTCGACCTCGGTTGCGGGGATGTTTTTTTTGCCGAGCAAAGCTAAAACATCTTCGAAGGAGTGTGCATCGGGTACGCGTGAAAAAACTTGACCAGTTCTCAAATACGCGATGATGGAGGCCCCGAGCTTGATCGGCACGGCGGAGGCGTAGAGACCAGCAAAGCAATTACAGGTGGCAGGGCCATTGGACTCTACTTCTTTCATCAAGCGAGCATTGACTTCGATGCAGGCATGGCAAGCGCTTTTACAGAGCTTAATTATTTCACAAAAAGGACTGCGATTGATCGATTGGTCATCGATGCACCAGCAATCAGTATCTGCGACTACAAGACGCAAAGGCAGGCCTGTAGCTGCTCGAAAAGCGTCTTGATAAATGGTGTATCTCTCCGAGTGGAATAAACGCTCAAACAGCGAATGTAGAAATGATTTATGAGAGTGGTTTTTTAGTAACGTATTCTCACCGTGCGACATCGGAGTAAATTTAGCGGGTCGAATGAGATTGTTCAACCAAAGAACTTTGATTTTTCAGAGAAATTGCAATCAGCGCAATCGATATCAATGTGCACGGAACCCATCTGCAAAGCTCACCAGGCTTTGTTCATATACCAAGTGCCGCCCACCTGCATCGAAAAAGTGGCAGAGAGAAATGTGATGAGGCGAAACAAATCCGCGAACATGAAATCGCGCTGCATTCCCAAATAAGTCAGTAGAGAAAAAGCCATCGAATGTAGCGCGAAGGCTCTACACAAATCCATCCGTGCCATCAGTTTTTACTATTCGCTTGACCTGAATGCTGATTGCGAGGTGCTGCGACGTAGCCAAATTGCCTGATTTCCTTCAGGAATGTGGCGATGTCACACTTGCTTGGTAGCCATTCCTGATGCAGCAGATCCTGGGTCGGGGAGCGTATGCACAACCGGAGCCAGGATAACGTGTAAAGATCGTCCGATCATCCATACGCAACCCACGCTAGAAATCCCATCCACAGCCAGATCCAAGTTCGGCTGCTCCTTCGCCGCGATCTCGGAATTTTCGATCATTGCGAGCAGCCATGAAAAATCATGCTCTTCAAAAAGTCGGATATTCACTGGCAAGGTCGCCAATTCCTGTTTCAGCGAATAAAACTGATCAAGTCGTTGATCATTGATCATCTAATAAACGCATTCACATCCATGACAACAAAAACGATCTTAAGCGCTGCGGGGTGAGAAGGCGGTGTTGCAGTGCTTGCAAGATATCATGGCTGGGAGTTTGCTCGATGTCGCTGTCCCTGGCGACGCAGCGCTAGCGCTTCAATTAGCTTTGTTGCTCAATTATGAGAATATATTCATAGGAAAGATGATGAGGAAGTGATGATTTTTGTTAGAATCACAAGCATTATCAACTTTTTTTCGAGAAACTCCAAAAATTATCTTGCCATATGAGTAGGTTTCGATCAGAGTCGCAGCCCCGTTCGGGGCGTAGCTCAGCCTGGTAGAGCGCCTGCTTTGGGAGCAGGAAGTCGTCAGTTCGAATCTGGCCGCCCCGACCACTAATAACCCTTGAGCCATAACGGTTTGAGGGTTTTTTGTTGGGTTGAAAACTGTTAGGGTAAAAATCGACTGCCCTTACACTGCCTTTATTTTTTACCCACCAAGGCAAAAAAAAGCCCGCCAAGGGCAATCACCTAGGCGGGTTGCACCCGACCTGAAAAGAGCAAAGGTCGATGCGAAATTTGTAGACCAGAGTTCAAGTTCGATGCCGTCAAATTCACCGCACCCGAACTCTGGTCATGGCAGAATCACACGCTAGCAAACTGCGCTTCGATCTCGGCGTGCGCACTAGCTAGTGCTTCCTGCTTGGCATTTTCCCGCTCCTGCCATGCTGCGCGTTCTGCGGCTTGTGCTGCGCGTTCGGTGTCGGTGGCTTGGGCGAGTTCGGCATAGAGCGGAACAAGCCGATGCATGGCTTCCTGAACTGTTTCGTCCTGTTCCAGTGCCTGGACAAAGAAAGCCAAATTTGCAGCCTCGGCGAGGTGCTTGCCAAGGTCTAAAAATGCGCCCGATAATGGTTCGTCGAGGTCGCCCGAATCACCCCAGATTAAGCCATTTACGCATTGCTTTGCGGCGCGCTCTGCATCCAATCGCGCGCCAAGTAAGACTACCCGTGCTTTGCGTAAATGGGGTTCTGTCGAAATGATTTCATCGCGGATTTCTGCGGATAGTCGAGGTGTTTTTGTTTTGCTCATCTTAATTTATTCTATTGTTTGGTTTTGGTTAGGGCGCGCCAATGAAGTTAGAGAATTCTGCCGCCAGCTTTCGAGAATGACATTTTATCGGCAGGCGATAGTTGCGCAAATTCCTCTTTAGTCAGCCTTGGGGACGGTGCTGAGGGCTTCCATGCTTCATTAGTGGCAAGTGGCACGGCGGGGGATGCGGCAGCGTTTACAGGGCGATTGGGAGCAACTGCGAGCGGTCGCGCCTGCGCCCCAAATGGTGACTTGCGAACGGTGGCAAGTTCGGTTTCGAGTTCTGCAATGCGCCGTTGCGCTGCTTCGAGGTCGGATTTGTTTGCAAATATGCTGGCTGTTTTTGGTTTGTTACTTGAATTCATGGTTATTGGTCGTGGTTATTTGTTGTCGGTAAAGGCTCGGATGACCGCGCCATATTTAGCGCGGAAAAGGATTCTGTCGGTGCTATCGGTTAGGGTATCGAGCGCGGTTCTTAGTTCGCGGCGGGTTTGCTGCCCTGCAATTGGTTGCGATGCTTTGCCGATGATTTCGGCGCAACGATTCGCGCTGAGACCCATCAGGGTTTTTGCACGTTCATGCGCAATCTTTTTGGCTGGTCTGGTTTTCATGACTTAGGATTGAGGGCGGCAAGTTCATTTTTGATGCGCGCCTGCACCTCGGGTTGCCGTAAATGCCACAAGGTCGGCGCGTCTTTTGTTGCGGAGTGTTGGAGTTTTTCTAACACTTTTTCAGGTGAAGCAAGATCGTCCCTAAGTATGCCTCGCTGATGACTCCATCTATGCAATGTCGATTGACTTACTCTATAAATTTGCGCGAAGGTTTTAAGCGGTGCTGATGGTGGGACGAGCTGCATTTCGAGTTCGATTTTCGAGCGAAATTCGTTACGTCAAGATTTTTTTTCCACAATGTTTCATTATGTCACATCATGCCAAAATTCACTGCGGGGGTCGGCTAACCTCTCCAGCATGTCGTGAGCGCGTTCATCGAGAACGGTGGCAATCTGATTCGCGCTTAATCCCGCAAGCAAGTCGGGTAGCTGGTCGCGCTCTTGCACCATGGCTTTTGTGATTGCGTTAGTGATGCGGACTTGCCGATTTCTGATCGAGTCCATGTCAATCAGCTCCATGCGCAGGGATGCAAGCTTGATTTCTTCAATCTCACACAAGGCCGCCTCTTTTCGTGCTTTTGATTCGTCCAAACAGGGCACACCCCCGGGCAAGGGGCGGGGGTCTTTTTGCTGTAATCTTTTAACGTAGTTCCGCGCGGTCAAAACTGCGTTTATACCCCCATCGGCTTCGATAGCTATACCCTCGGTGATAAGTTGTGAGATTCTTTGGCGGGATAAGCCTAACATGTTGGCAGTTTGAGATTTTGAGATGATCATGGTTTAGGTGGTTGAGGGTCTAGTAAAGTTGAGTTGCAAAATTTATGCATGCATTTAGCCCGTGAGACGTTGCGCGTAAGGCAAAGTATCGGATAAGAGTTCACTTGGCACGGGGGGGGGTGCGCCCCTTGCGCTCTACGCTGCCTGTGGTGAGCGTTTTGATCGTTTCGCGGGTGTTCCTCTGGTAACGGCATAGGCGAGCTTGTGGGGCTTTCTAGGGCGTTAAAGCAAGGCGAGGATATAGGCGGCGGGGCGGCTGAGTAGGGCGATGGTGAGGTATATTTCAAACGAGTGCTTCATTTGTTTTTGGTTGGTTAGTTGGTATTTAAACGATTGTTTGATTTTGATTTTCTGCGGCGGTTTTCATGATTTCGATTGCCTGCATTGCTGCGGGGTGTCGTGTTTCTGCTAGGTAGAGAATCCATCGCCTAGGCTGTCCCGCTGGTCGCTCGCATCCACAGACGGCAAATGCTGGCAAACCCGTTTCATCGAGTGCTTGCGATGCGCTTTCACCTAGGGCAACGCGAACGATCTTGTTTGGTTTCGGTGGTGGTTTCTTCTTGGTTGGTATGCTCGGAAAAAGGTCTTTTTGCATGGGTGTTGTTGTGGCGTTTTTGTGGGGTGATTCGGGTATGGGGGAAATGGGTAATATATATACATTACCCCATTCCTCCACTATTTTGCCTTGGCGCGGGGGAATATCAGAATTCTATTTCCCCATTTCCCCACTTTCCTTGATTCTCCAATGGTTTCAGCGTGATTTGATTCCCCACTCTATGCCACAAGCTAGCACATTCACGCTTGCGGTCGTGAAATGTATCATGGCTCATGGTGTGAGTATCTTTTGCGGCTTTTTCCCATTCCTTGACGTTGTTTTGTGGCAGTAATGCGAGGATCATTTCGCAGGTGTATTGTTGCTTTCTTCCTGCTTTGCCCTTGGTGTTTGCCATGATCGAATCTTCTTCTTTCACTACGCATGAGGTGATTTTCTTCAGTCTGCGATTCGTGCCAAGTTCCACGACTTCCAGCGAGAAACAAATCGGGGGACATGGTGCAATGTCTCTTTGCTTCACAATCGTTGCTGTGCGGTATTTGTCGCCCTCGGGATGGATCACTTCGATTTCCGTATCAATGGCGGCACGAAGCGAACTGTGACCACGTGCCCCCCTAGCTGTATCTTTGCCGCTGTGGTGAATGATGCAAACGTGCGCCCCTGTGCCGTTTCTTACGATGTCGATGGATTTCACCGCCTCGCTCATATCTTTGCCGCTATTCTCATCGCCTCCAGCCATGGCACGCGCCAAGGTGTCGATGATGACAAGGCGAACGGGGATAGTCGTTGTCTCTGTGATTTCTTCAATCATTCGCTTAATTCCCTCGGGGTGCTTCTTGTCGAGAATATCCACTGGTGAGAAACAAACAAACAAGGGTGAGCCTTTCGGGAGCTTGCCTGTTTTGTTCATCGCCTTGATGCGATTCGTTGCGCCGTGCATGCCCTCCAGTGCGATGTAAATCACCGCGCCTTGCTCACATTCCTTTTCCATCCAATCGCGCCCCGTTGCCACGTGTGCAGCAAGGTCGAGTGCAAAGAATGTTTTGCCGCTATTGCTTGCCCCGTAGATCACGCTTGCCGCGCCCTCGGTGAGCAAGCCTTCCACGAAGTCAAACGCGCCCTCGGTGTCTTGCAAGTCGTCTGCGTGGACGTATTCAAATGTGAGCGGTTTTTTCACTGGTTCAGTATTCACTGGTAATTCTGGTTTGATAATTTTCAGCGCGTTCATAGAGTGAAAAGTTCAATGGGTTTGATTTCATTTCTAAGGTCTGTTAAGTCCTTACCTCTTGGCAATTCCACGATGTCCACGGAGCAACCGATACCTTGCAAAAGTGCCGTCCAGTGGTCGCGCATGTCGTCACCTGATTTGTCACCGTCTGGCACAATGCGAACGTGTCGCCCTGCGAGCAGTGCCGCGCATTTTGGATGCAATGCCTTGCACGTTGCGCCAAGTAATGCCACGGGCAACCATTTTGATTCTCTAACACTTTTGTCCTGGCGAAAGATAACATTCAAATCCCATGCCGTGAGAAAGTCGGTCGCGCCCTCCATAAGTAGCACGTTTGCATCGGGTGAATGATTGAGCAACTCCGCGCCAATCAACCAAGATTTATCTACCCCTATGAGTGGATAGGCTTTTTTCCCATTGCTAAAAAGTGTGCCGTCGAGATTTCTGATTTCCGCATTTCTATTTGTTGCATCGGTGACAATGAAGCAATTTTTTCCATCGTAACGCATGAATTTTACCAAGCCGAACGTGGCAAGAAATTTCACAGTAACGTGATTGAAATTCCGCGCCCTTGCCATTGCTCGCCAATGCCTCTCTGTGCCCTCGGTGATCGTGCTACGGTATTGTATCACCTTTTTCACTGTCGGGGCTTTGGTGCTGGCTCGTGGTGCTTCTAGCGTGCCGATTCTTTCTTGCAACCATCTGCGAACGTCTGAGTGATCGCCGCCGATTGCGTGCTTGATGAATTCGACAACGTCACCGCCTATCTGTTCGCCGTGGTCTTTCCACTTAGTGCCGTTTTCGTAAATGGTGAATGATGGTGATTTTTCATCACGAAAGGGTGAACGGCAATTTGCCTTTGCTTCACCTTGCAAGCCTAACATTTCCCATGCTTGAAAAACTGTTAGCGTCTCGCGTGCCTGTTTGAATAGGTCGGCAATCATAACTTTGCGCCCTCCTTTCCGTTAGCTTTTCCAAACGCGCGCTTGATTGCCTCATCTAGCCCTGATTGTGTCAGCGTTGTAAGTTGTAAATGCACAGCATTTGCCGCTGCCCGATTCTGCGCCTGCTCTTTTAAAATCTGATACTCTGCGAGCTTGCTGCGGCGGGATTTTCGATTGCTCATGCTACTCCTTTCGTTAGGGTTACGCCAAGAGCCTGTGAGACTTCGGCAAGGTTAAAACGAACGCATTTTCTACCCAACCGAACGCAAGGAATTTTCCCTTGCTCGGCTAATTGTAAAACGTATCTGCTAGTCACAGATAGCTTGCGTGCGATGATCGGGGCTGCGACATAATCTGCATTATGTTCGATTGTTCGGGTATTGTGCTTCGCGCTCATACCTTTCCCATTTTTGACCAATATTCCTTACGTCAAGTAATTATTTCACAAAAAAAACGCGGCATGGTAAAACCATCCGCGCCTTTATTTATAAGGATTTTTTTGTGGTAGATTGCTGACTATGTGTTTTTCATGCTGTTTTCCCCTTGCTATTGATGGCGATTTTGAGCGGTCTTAGCGACCAAATTTTCAGCGCGTCTGCCTTGGTGATTTTTCCGACATAATGAGTTCGGAGCATTTGTAATCCGCCTGCGTGACCATGCTCAAAAACAAGCGTTTCAATAGGCTTGCCCAATGCCACGTTGATTGATGCGGCGGTGTGACGAAGCGCGTTCTGAGGCCAGTGAGGCGCGTTCTCTGGTGGTTCTGCATCACCTAGCCCCTTACTAAACACTAGGTCAGACCATACCGCCCAACCCGCTAGTCTGCGGACTGCTTTGTCCTTACGCTCAAAATTTGCTGGTATCAGCTCGGTGGCAGGCTTGTATGCGTCCAACCAAGCCGCAAGTGGCTCGGTCATTTGAATGAATCTGCGTTTTTTCGTTTTTGCAGAAGTAGCAGGAACGGTGATGCCCTCGGCTGAAATGTCTGACATTTGCAAGCGTTCGATTTCGGCTTGTCGCATGCCAGTGAATAGACTGATTGCCAGAACTGGCACCATGTCAGGGAAATGCTTCTCTGCTGTTTGCAATAGCGTTTCTGCTTCCTTTGCGCTCAATACGCCGATTTCTTCGGTGACTACTGCCTTGCGCTCGGCATGCTTCAAATTTTCAGCGTTACACCAACCGCGCTTAGGCACTGCGCACCATCTCCAGAACGTAGTAAGTAATCGCAATTTTGCATTATAGGAAGTTGCCCCTGAAGTCCTCTCTTGCAAATGCGCTTCGATCTCATCGCAAGATATAGTTGATAGAACTCGACCAGCAAAGTCGTTGCGCAAGTGGCTTGCTAGGTGCCTGATTGCCTGTTGCTGTTTTTCAGAGAGTTCTGATTTTGCGGTTATGAATTGATCGAGTGCCTGATCAATTGTGACGCTTGCCTGCTTTTCCCGTTCCATGGCCGCAATACGGCTTGCTGCTTCCAAGATCGAGATGCCGAACGGTGCCAGTAGTTCTGATGCCTTGGCGGCCTGTTCTGCGAGTGTTGGGGGTAGGGCGGTGGCAACTTCGCCAAACTTTTTTGCATCATTGCGGAGCTTCTTTTGTGCCTCTAGTGCGGCTTCTCTTGTTTTGAAATGGTGACGTTCACGCCGTCCACTGATCGAATACTGAGCAGGGACATTTACACGCCATGAATTTTGAACTTGTTTCACAGTAAATTTTACGGGTCGGGGCATGGGCAAATACTGCCTTAACTGCCCTTAAAAGCAAGTGAAGATTCTGAAGATGGGGAAAATTCATTGATATTGCGTTATTTTTTTCATTGAAAAGTCATAGAGTGCCTGTTTTGGGAGCAGGAAGTCGTCAGTTCGAATCTGGCCGCCCCGACCAATACATCATCACTCGATTGCTTGTTCACAAGAAGTAATCGCGTAAATTCAGTTTACTGAAAATTGCCGCTTGGTTTCTACACCTGCGGTTTTTTTGTGGCTCTATTCGAGAATCGCAGTCGGTTCTGTATCAATGCCTTATGTTTTGATTGAAGACTCCAATCATTAGAATGGGGATGTTTGTGCGTTGAAAAAATGTTAGAATTCCTCTGCCTTATGAAAGGCTTGTTTCTTGTTAGATTGGGTTTTTAATGAGACTTTTTTTGATCGTGCATTTTGATCCTTGCGTCGTAATTTCCTTAAAAAATCAAGGACTAGAAAAAAGATGAAAATTTATTGTGATTTTTTCTTGACCCTACGCAGTGAAAATGTTTACTTCTGCCGCGCCTCGTAGGTAACTGCAGCGTCAAAAAAATCGGGTTTAGCTCAGCGGTAGAGCGGATGGCTGTTAACCATTAGGTCCTAGGTTCGAATCCTAGAACCCGAGCCAATAAAGGTCTTGTTCGAAGGAGCAAGGCCTTTACTTTTTGGTAATTGAAGCCTCCGTGAGGAATGCTCCGTGAGGAATGCTCCGTGAGGAATGCTCCGTGAGGAATGCTCCGTGAGGAATGCTCCGTGAGGAATGCTCCGTGAGGAAACTCGTTGATCGAGCAATCGGGAATCCAGATGCAAAAAAAGACTGAGTGCGGAGACTCAGTCTTGAGATGTGTTGATAGGTTCGGCGCTTTTAGCCCATTCCTGCTACCTTTTTAGCGTTGGAATCTTCTCAACCCGCCGCGACTGCCGCTGTCATCACCACCGCTGAAGGGGCTGGGACCATCATCGGATTTTTGCGAACCTTTCCAGCCACTATTGGTTGAACGAGTCTGGCGGGGTTGTTCACGGATTTGCGGGGTTTCGATGCTTGTAATGCTTTCTTGACGCTGTGGGCTAGAATCAATGCGAGGGGATGCGCCACGACCACTGCGATCGAGCCCGCCAAACATACCACCATTGCTGGGACGTGGTTGGGTTTGCAATGCCTCGTTGATCAAAGTGGGTGATTGCGTCTGTGGTTGAGCTTGATTGCTGCCGCCAAAACCAGAAAAACTGGAGGGGCGCTGATTCATGGAGGAGGAATTTCCGCGATTGAAGCCGCCATTCATCCAGCCATTACCTTGTGCTGATGGTGTTGCGGGTGCTTGATAGTTTTGCGAGGCACGCTGTTGAAGTTGTGAGCGTTGCGAGGAGCTCATCCAAGATGGAGTGCCGCCGGAGCTAACTTTGCGCGACCAATGATAATTGGCGGACTCGTAGTTGCTTAAGCGATCATCATAACGCGAGAGATTTCGTACAGTAATCCGCGATGGAGGAGGGCAGTAGCCGTGCCCCGACCAACCTCCAGGGTGTGGGCATCCAAGAATGGGCGTCGGCAAGTATCCAACTGGGTAGTAGCCATAGAGGTAAGGGTCGTAGTAACTGCCGCGGACGCGGTCATAGTAGCAGTATCGATACGGATCATAGGCCCAGCGGCTATCGCCTGTGCTTATGAATACGGAAGAGCTGTAGCTACCAGATGAGCCGTATGAACTATAGCCGACGGAGCCTCCGTAGTAGGGGTCAATGTAGCAAGAGCTGAGAACCAGAGTGCTGACGGATGCCGCTAAGATAAGTAGTTTTTTCATTTCACTAGTGTGACGTGATTTTAAACAAAATATTCAACGCCATTCAAGAAAGATATTTGAGCGAAAGAATTGACATCACCTCACGCATCGGTTTCTCTCGCTTCACGAAAAACTATGACGGATACGCGAGCGATTTTGGTGACAGGCGGGGCGGGGTACATTGGATCGCATACGGTACGCCTCTTGGCAGGAGAGGGGCGAAAAATCGTCGTTCTTGACAATTTGGTGCATGGGCACGAGGACTCGATCATTGATACCGCGGTTGACTTTGTTCTTGGTGGCATTGGTGATCACGCGCTACTGCGAAGTCTTTTCCAGCGTTATGATTTTTCTTCTGTAGTGCATTTTGCTGCCTTTGCCTACGTTGGAGAATCAGTGACTAAGCCGCTGAAATACTACCGGAACAATACAGCGGAACCATTGGCCCTGTTGGAGGTGATGGAGGAATTCGGTTGCAAAAACTTTGTGTTTTCCTCGACTTGCGCAACTTATGGAATTCCCGATCAAATTCCTATTACGGAGAAGACTCGTCAATCACCCATCAATTCGTATGGTCGCAGCAAATTGATGCTTGAGTGGATTTTGGCCGATTGTGAGACAGCCTGGGGCCTGCGTTCGGCTTGTTTGCGGTATTTCAATGCCAGTGGCTGTGCAGAAGATGGCTTGATTGGTGAAGATCATAATCCTGAAACCCATCTGATACCACGGGTGTTGATGGCCCTAACCGGCGAGGCGGGACCTGTGGAAATTTTTGGCACTGACTATCCGACACCTGATGGAACATGCATTCGTGACTACATTCACGTCAAAGATCTGGCGGCAGCGCATGCGAAAGCTCTCGATCATCTGGCGAACGGCGGCAACTCTGTTCGCGTCAATCTCGGCACGGGAGTTGGTATCTCTGTCAAAGAAATCATCAGTGCTGTCGAAAAAGTTACTGGTCAGACTGTGCCACTGGTGCTAGGAAATCGCCGCGCCGGTGACCCTGCACATCTTGTTGCTGACCCGAGTCTAGCGGCAGAATTACTTGGTTGGCGAGCCACACGTCTGGATATTGTGGAGACTGTTCGCTCGGCATGGGCTTGGATGAACGGTCCAAAAAGGGGGCGTTATGCCACGAAATCCTGACCCTTTAGTAATTGCGATGTATTCACATTTTTTTATTGATTAATCATTCATCTTTGCTATCTTTTTCCTCGTAACCCATCTACTTTATGAAAAAACCAATTGCTCCTAATTCGGGATTTCCGCCCAGCACTAAGGGATTTAGTCTTGTCGAGTTGCTGATTGTGATCGTGATCATGACAGCGTTGATGACCATGGGCGCCATGGGTATCAAAAATCTGACGGGAGGAAAAGGTACTTCGACTGCCGTAGCCAATGCTGAAGCCGTTTTTGCAGAAGCACGTCAAATCGCCATTGGTCGTGGCACCAACACTCGAGTGCTGATCGATGCACGTGATATCAACGAGCAAAGTTCCTACCTTCGCCGCATGGTGATCGCCGCGCAAAACACCGATGCGAATGGTAAACCGATCGATTCATGGTCACTCGTGAGCCGTGGTTATACCTTGCCAGACGGAACTTTTTATAGTCGTGCCTTGAGCAAGGAAAGCGCGACTGGCGGCGATGGGACCACGGATAATCAATTCACTTTTTCCAAGCAAGATGACTCGGGCAATTACATCTCCTACGAATTTAATAGCCAAGGCCTCAGCTTCAATCCAGGAGCTACTTTCATTATTGGTGCAGGCGCGCGTCCCAAGGGAGAAGATCCGCTCATCACAGGATCTGCCAAGCGAGATTTTCAAGGATTTACCATTTGGTCGAACGGTGAAACATCAATGTTCCGTGATCCGAGTCAAATTGGCGATTTGAATTCGATCAAAAGCTTCTAATTCCCCCCGAAATAACCGCATATGAAACATTCCCACATGAAAAAACGCAAAGGTTTCACGCTGATGGAAACCGTTATCGCCATCGGTGTGCTGGCTGTCATGCTAACCGCATTCATGGGTGTCTTCGGTCCCGCGACCAAGACCATCCGCAAGGCCATCAACGTGCAAGAAGCCGATCGCCTCACGAGTGCTTTGGAAAAAGAACTTTCCACCAATCGCCCTACCTCGGGTAACAGTGGTGAGGCAACAACAGCCTTTCACAAAGCCTATGAGTGGATTATGGAATCGCACGAAGAGAACAACGTGGTATTTGCTTACCAATACCGCGGCGATCCCAACACGCTGCGCGCTGATGGCACCATGACTCCTTATTTAGAAAAAGACGGCCAAGCAGGCAAAGATTTCGTCGTGCAGCCGATGTTCCGCCGTCGTGATAACGCAGCATTCGTGGAAGATATGGCAGCTCTCGAAGGTCGAGTATTTTTCGTGAAAATGACCCAATTGGTATTTAGTAACAACGCGGGGCTAACCCTTGGTGAAGCTGGTAAAATCACTCCACCCCCACAACCTGCAAACTCTCCGACCTCAGCTCTCACGGGACAGGGTGCCGATGGCTATCCCGAAGCTGTCATTCCTTTTACTGCCGATTTTTATGAGATTCAGACGACAGATGTGAACTTCTTGAGGCCAGGTGGGAAGTTTAATCCTGCCTCTTACCCCATTCCGATGTTCAGTAGAAATCTTGCTGTCCGCCGCTAATCATTCATTTTTAACTCCCATTTCGTATGAAAAAACCTATTCAACACAAAGCCAACAAGCTCTCAACGCTGAAGGGCTTCACCTTGGTCGAGCTCATGGTGGCCATGGGCATTGCCATCGTGATCATGAGTATGCTTGTCGGGATCACCAATGTAGCGATGGGCGCATGGCAGCGCAGTCGTGCCGAAGTGCGTGCTTCTCGCCAAGCGAAAGCAATGCTTGATGTGATGGCCCGCGACTTCGAGAGTATCGTTCTCCGATCGGGCAACATCAACGAGTGGCTCTACTGCAAAACAGAGACTGATTTGCCCGGTCCTGACCGCGATAAGAGCACTAACGCTGCTGAGTTGATGTTTTTCACCTCTGCTACCGATCGCTACCAAGGAGCTCTCGGCACCTCCAAGGACCTCGGTGGTGATGTTTGTGCAGTCTCCTACAAATTGGCATTCCAAGATCCTCTTGACGCCAGTGAGAGCCCTACCTCTACCTTTGTTTTCTATCGCCAATTGGTTGATCCCAAGCCCACCTTTGATTCGCTTCTTGCTAAGCCTGACTTGAAACAAGCATTTAACGCTGAAGGTGGGAATAATCGATTTGAAACTGCGACTTCGAATTCAGGCAGCACCGATTCTCAATACGAGTTTGTCTGCGAAAACGTATATCAATATTCGATCACTTTCCGGGTCGATGTATCTGACCCCATGAGTGTGGGTTCTACAGTTAAACCAGTGCGAGTGACCTTGGGTGATGCTGGCACGGCCAATGAGTTTCGCATTTATGGTGATCGCCTTGATACCGATGGCACACCAGCTTCGGGGGCGATGTCTGTGAGCAATGAACAACTCAAATCGGGTAAAGTCACAGGATGCGAGATCAGCATCACGGTGCTCTCCGATACGGGTATCAATCAGCTCAAGACGCGGACCTTCATTGATGAAAAAGCGAAGGCCAAATTCCTACAAGAGCATTCCTATGAGTTCACCAAATCGGTGGACCTGCCAGGTCTGTAAACTTGAGCGCCTGTAATCAACTATCGCCCGTAATCAAGGCTTGCGGGCAGCCCTAAGTTATGTCACTCAGTGCGTGTGCAAAACGACGTGCGTGCCGTGCTTCAATATGTGCCGCAATTCCGCGGCCGTCTTTTCGTGGTGATGATCGAGGCTGGAAAACTGCCCGAGGCTGCTGTGGCGGAGTGTTTGCTCGATCTTGCTGCTCTCGAAGATGTGGGCGTGAAGCTCGTGCTTGTTGTATTAGGCGGTGACGTAAAGGATTTTTATGATTGGGGTCTTGAGTGCGAAATCAAGGTTGCCATGGCTCGACAGCCGATTACGAGCGATGGCTTGGTTCAGGAAACCAAGGAGATTTTGGGTCGAGGTCAAGTGCCCGTGGTGAATGCCACGGGCCATGGACCACTCGATGACGATCTTGTGAACTTGGTGATTGCTCTTGGTGCGACAAAATTGATTGCGTTGCTAAAAAAAAGCATTTTAGTCGATGGCGCTCCAGTTCATGCGGTGCGCGCATCGGAAGCCGAGGAATGGGCCGCTGGAGCAGGGAATACGCGCCTCATCGAGGGCGTCGATTTGCTGCGCTTGGCGGCGACTGCTTGCCATCGAGGCGTATCACGTGTTCACGTTCTTGATGGAATGCGGCAGGGTGTTTTGGTAGATGAATTGTTCTCGAACGAAGGTGTCGGCACCATGGTCTACGCTGACAGCTATCGCGTGATCCGTGAGCTTTACTCCGAGGATATCCCTGAATTGCTTGGCATGATTGGTCGCTCGGTGCGTCGCAGTTTTTTGGTTCCTCGCAATTATGAAGAGATCGAAGAGCGCATCGGAGACTACCGCGTCATGCTGATCGACGATAACGTGGTCGGCTGTGTGGCTCTTCATGAATATCCAGAGGATCACTGTGCAGAGATAGCTTGCCTCTATGTAAAACAATCGCACGAAGGTCGAGGCTATGGCGCAGACTTAGTTCTTCACGCCGAAGAGATGGCGGTGAAAAAACAAGTGCCACGAGTCTTTGCGTTGACGAATCGGGCCGCTGATTTTTTTCGTGATCGTATGGGCTACACGGAAGTAGGAGCGGCGTCTTTACCCGCATCGCGCAGGCAGTTGCTGGAGGCGAGTGGTCGCAAGTCTCTGGTTTTTGAAAAGCATTACCCAGCAAACTGCTAGTTGTTTGAAAAAACTCAAATTTTTCCGCTAATCGGCTTGCATCGCACTTCGATCAAAGCAAGACTTCCCCTGAACATGACAAGAATCTCGTTGTACTTGATTTCGATACTCACGCTCTTTTTCACAGCGTGCCAGAAGGAGACGCAAGTCGAGAAAGCAAATCGGGAAAAAATCTTGCTCGTTGGCAATGGCGGCGACCCGAAATCTCTCGATCTTCATTTGGTCACGGGCGTGATCGAGAGCAAGGTGATCGGCAGTTTGTTCGAGGGCTTGGTCGGTGATCACCCACAAAGCGATACAGAAATGCCCTCCGCTGCCGCTGTTTCCTGGGAGCACAATGCCGACTACACGGAGTGGGTTTTTCAGTTGCGCCAAGGTGCCAAATGGTCTGATGGTGAACTGGTCACAGCACATGATTTTGTTTTTGCCTACAACCGCATGTTGCATCCTGAGCTTGCTGCTCCTTATGTTGAGATGTTGTATTTCATCAAAAACGCAGAGGCTTATAACAAAGGGGAAATCATCGACTTCGCGAAGGTAGGTGTCAAAGCGGAAGGTGACTACACCCTGCGGATTCAGTTGAAAGAGCCTGTACCCTATTTGCCTGGAGTGACACGCCACTACACTTGGTTTCCCGTGCCGAAACACATTGTGCTGCAGCATGGAAAGATCTCCGACCGTTTTACCGAGTGGACTGATGTCGGGAACATTGTTGGCAATGGCGCCTTTGTTTTGCAATCATGGAAAATGAACGATCATGTGGCGGTGAAAAAAAATCCACACTACTGGGATGTTGAGAATGTCAAACTCAATGGCGTGCGGTTTTTCCCGACTGAGAATACTTATACTGAGACGCGAGCATTTTTAGCAGGTCAGCTTCACGTGACTTATCAACTGCCGCCCGATCTCGTGCCGAAAATGGAAAAAGAATATCCACAGTTTTTGCGCAAAGATCCTTATGTAGGATCGCGGTTTGTGCGCGTCAATGTCACCCGCCCGGCCCTGAATGATCCTCGCGTGCGGATGGCATTATCTCTCTCTCTCGATCGAAAGTCGCTTTGTGATACCGTATTGCAAGGTTTTGCCCCCGCCGATACTTTGTCACCAGATTTGGGTGCGTATCAACCAGAATCGGTGGTAGCTTATGATTTGGAAAAAGCCAGAGCACTGCTAGCAGAGGCTGGGTATCCGAACGGTAAAGGATTTCCTCGCTACTCAATCTTGATCGGTTCAGGAGGGACCCGGTCGACGAGTGAAGCGATTCAGGCGATGTGGAAAAAGAACTTGAATATCTTGTTCGATATTCATGCAATGGACTATGGCTCATACATTTCCGCTCAGCAAAAGCTCGATTTCGATGTGACACTGGCTGGGTGGATTGGTGATTATCTCGATCCAACTACATTTTTGCTGATGTGGACTGAGGGCAACGGCAACAATAACACGGGGTGGCACAGTGACGATTTTGAAAAATTGCTCGACGATGCTGCTCATTCGGCAGATCCGGCAGAGCGCCTGAAACTTTTCGTGCAAGCGGAGAAGCTCTTGATGGAGGAGCAGCCCATCATTCCCTTTGCGTGGCAGGCGAAAACGTATCTCCTGCAGCCCCAGGTGAAAAATTGGCAGCCACTTTTGTTAGATAATCACCCGTGGTCTGCCGTTGAACTAAACTCAGAGAAAGAAGCACCATGATTGGCAAATTAATCAACCGCTTGTTGCAGGGGATTGTGGTCCTGTTCGTGCTCTACACGCTGACGTTTTTCCTAATTCGTGCGCTACCTTATGGGCCTTTCCAAACCGAAAAAGCGATACCTGCTCATGTGATTGAAAAGCTCAAGACGCAGTTGGGCTTGGATCAACCATTGCATGTGCAATACATTCGTCCGTTAAAAAATATTTTGTTAGAAGGCAACCTCGGTGTTTCGACACGCCTCGAAGGTCGTCCTGTCAACGAGATCATGGCGCAGGCTTTTCCGGTTTCGATTCACTTAGGTATTATGTCGATGATCCTCGCGATTCTCATCGGCTTGCCTGCCGGGGTGATCTCAGCATATAAGAAAAATAGCATGATTGATTATTTGTTGATGGCTACCGCGATGATCGGCCTGTGTTTGCCGTCCTTTGTCATTGGTCCGATTCTTGCGGAGTATCTTGGGCGTTCAAAGCAAATGTTTCCTGTGATGGGCTGGGATGTGCGGCAAGTATCCACATGGGGGTTGCCTGTTTTTACTTTATCGCTTGGATACGCAGCCTACTTGGCTCGCTTGACTCGTTCGGGGGTGCTTGACGTCCTCTCACAAGATTTTGTGCGCACAGCCCGAGCGAAGGGAGTTTCAACAGTGAAAATCCTCGTGAAACATTGCCTCCGTGGTGGCTTGATTCCATCGGCGGCTTACATCGGTCCGGCATTTGCGGGGATCATTTCTGGATCTTTGGTCATTGAAGCTGTCTTTCAAGTGCCGGGATTAGGACGCCACTTCATCAAGGCGATTGAAACGAACGATGCCAACGTGATTTTTGGAATTGTATTATTGTACGGCGCGCTTGTTACGCTAGGAAACATTGCATCGGACTTCCTCATCGCTTGGCTCAATCCGCGTTCTCGCGCTCAATCTTGATTTCTCATGTCTCTTGTCATTCAAAAAGGAACTTCTCTTCGGGCCGATGCGATGCAGCGACTCAAGAAAAACCATGCTGCTGTTTTGGGTATGTATTTGCTGCTGCTGATTGTGCTAGCCGCGGTAATCTTGCCCTTTACGCCGCTTCTAGCTGATCCGAATGCGCAGGATTTGCTAGTGAAAAACACGCAGCCCAATCAGCAATATTGGTTCGGCACCGATCACCTAGGGCGTGATATATTCTCGAGGGTGTTTTATGGTGGGCGGATTTCAATTGCTGTGGCCGTATTGACGACTCTCGTGGCAGTGAGTATCGGTGTGATTTATGGCGCTGTGGCTGGATATGCCAGTAACAAGGTCGACGCCTTGATGATGCGCTGCGTGGACATTCTCTACGGTATGCCGTTCCTGGTGGTGGTAATTTTGTTAGGAAAAGTGCTCGAAAACATGACGGCGGCGTGGGCTGCTGATTTGGTCGATCTATTTACTGCAGATACTGATAGCGATGATAAAATTAATGCGGTGCGCACAGCAATCGAGCCCTTAGTGACGATGGTTCCTTTGTTTCTAGCGATTGGTGCGCTGTCATGGTTGACGATCTCACGGATCGTGCGCGCACAGGTGCAGAGCATCAAAAAACTCGAATACATTGAGGCGGCGCGTTCACTCGGGCTTTCTCACTTTACTATTTTATTTCGTCACATTTTGCCGAACTGCATCGGTCCGATCATTGTGTATACCACGCTGACGATTCCAGGCGTGATGTTGTTTGAAGCAGTTTTGTCATTCCTCGGTTTGGGATTGAAGCCGCCCAACAGTTCTTGGGGTGTATTGATTAAGGAGGGCGCTGATATGATGCTGACCAATCCTTGGTTGCTGTTTTTTCCTAGCCTGTTTTTCTCGCTTACCTTGTTATCATTGAATTTCCTTGGAGATGGACTGCGTGATGCGTTGGATCCTAAGTCTTCGAAGGATTGATAGGGTGATGAAGCGTTTCCTTTGAATGCATCCTCACTCATGTCGATTTCTCGTTCCACACGTCCGCGCATCTATCAGCTTTTTGTGCGATTGTTTGGCAACGCCAATCAAACTAGGAAATGGAATGGCACACTGAAGGATAATGGCTGCGGCAAGTTCGAGGATATCAATGATGCAGCATTGCTATCACTGCGTGATCTGGGAATCAGCCATCTTTGGCTCACGGGGGTGCTGGAGCACGCATCTGGCACGGCATATGGATGTCGACCGGCAGACGATGCGATCTTGTTGAAGGGTATAGCTGGAAGCCCCTATGCGATTCGTGATTATTTTGATGTAAGTCCAGACTACGCGCAGAATCCTGAACAGCGTATGGATGAGTTCCGCTCCTTGTTAGCTCGGTGTGAGGCTTATGGTCTGAAAACCATCATCGACTTCGTACCGAATCATGTAGCGCGGTCGTATCGATCTGATATTTTTGACGAGGAAGACCTGGGGCGTGATGATGACTGTTCAGTCTTTTTTTGCAGAGATAATCATTTTTTTTATTTACAACCTGGTGATTCAGGAAGCGGTCCGCCGCTGCGGTTACCAACAGAGGGCATAGCGAGCAGTGATGGACGATTTGCGCCAGAGACTCACATTGGGCGTGTTACGGGAAATAATGCAATTACCTGGGCACCTAGCCGGCACGATTGGTATGATACAGTTAAATTGAATTACGGACATGATTTTCGGCATGGTCGAGATACGTCGCACTTGCCCGGAGCTGATGCTACGCTCGAAGAAGTGCCCCGCACATGGCGCTCAATGGATCGCATCTTGTCCTACTGGCAGGAGATGGGGGTAAGCGGATTCCGAGTGGACATGGCGCACATGGTGCCGATGGAATTTTGGGCTTGGCTGGTTACGCGTGCACGTCAGCGCAACGCATCCGTGTTTTTTATGGCCGAAGCTTACGACAATGACCCAGCAAAACTATGTGACGGGCATGTGCTCGATGAGTTACTCGCCGTAGGATTTGATGCGGTTTATGACGATCCCATTTACGATGCTCTGATGGGACTCTATGATGAGGGTAAGTGGTGTAATGATCTCGATGCGCTGATTTTTACAGGCGGAAGATTTCATCGCTCGCTCCGCTATGGAGAAAATCATGATGAAGTCCGCCTAGCAGCTCGTGGTGAATGGGCTGACCTAGGAAGTAAAGTTGGCAAGCCTGTTTGTGCGGCACTTTTTGCAATGGGACGTGGCCCCGTGATGATCTACAATGGACAAGAGCTCGGCGAACGGGCTGATGGCTCAGAGGGCTTTGCGGGAGACAATGGCAGAACGTCGATTTTCGATTATTGGTCAATGCCGGCGCAGATTCCTTGGATCAATGATGGTCGCTATGATGGCGCAGGGCTCGACGCAGATACAAAGGTATTGCGTCACTGGTATGGGCGCTTATTGCATGTCATTCAGCAGCCAGCTTTCGAGCATGGGGAGTTTTATGGTTTGAATTTCGCCAATCGCGATAATCCAAATTTTGGTCGCATGGCGGATGACTCTTGCAGTGGACATTGGCTCTACGCCTTTCTACGCCGCGATCAAGTCAGCGGACATGCGGTATTGGTCTTAATCAATTTTCATGCCACTGCGGAAATGCAAAATCTTACGGTAAGCATACCTGAGGAGGCTTGGGATTGGCTTGGTGTGCCGAAAGCAGATCGCTTCAAGCATGCGAGGGATTTACTCACAGATCATTGTTTTGCTGCGGAAATTCTAGGCAACGAGATTTGCGTCCCAAGTCTGTTAGCCTGCAATGCTTTGATGTTAGAAATTTTGCAGTCGCAGATTTAACCGACTGCTTTCTTTTTCGCCTTCAGTGCTTTTTCTTCGAGAAAACCAGAAATGAACAGCAGGCTCGCAGCAATGCAAACGCAGGAATCGGCGACATTGAATGTCGGCCACCAGCCACCGCTTCGGGGCATGATTTTTGCGAAGCCGGGAAGCCATACGCTAATGAAATCGACAACGTAGCCCTCCGATAAACGAGTCCAGAAACTCTCTTCTGCGTAGCGCTTGAGCTGAAATCCTTGGAAAACACGATCGGTGAAATTACCAAAAATCCCGGCCAAGAGCAGAGCCACTGCAAGCTTTGCTGGCTTTGTCGAAAACAATCCTTTTTTCCAGAAATAACCGATGCCAAAGAGCGCGAGCATGGGCACGAAGAAAAACACGATCGGTGCCCAATTACTGCCATGACCTATTCCAAATGCGACGCCTTGATTGTGCACGCGGATGATTTCAAACCAACTGGTGATTTCGATCTCGCGATTGCCATAGCCCGGTTCGGGAAAGGTCAGGACGATCCACCATTTGCTGATTTGATCTAGCACGTAGAGAGGCAACGTGATGAAGCAAATGAGATTGCGCGGGCTGAGGTTCATGGCATTTTTTAGGCGGATTGGATGACATCATCGCAACGTTGGCAGAGACCACTCTCGAGCAAAGGCTCATGGCGGCGACAGCGTGGGCAAAGGGGTAACTCCGTTTTGCGCGCAGTGGCACTAAGATTACCTCCAACCTTAACATCGAGTTCCGCGATGATGAAAAATTCTTTCATTGATTCAATATCGCGCAGAGCGGTTAGCGCGATGTCATCAGCAGGAATGGTGAGCGTGATGGCGGCCTCATTATTTCGTGAAAACTCTTTGGCTTGAATGCGTGGCTCGATCGCTGTTTGGATCGCGTAGCGGATCTCAAACAAGCGGCTCATGAGTTGCGTGGCATCGCCACTCGCATGGAGCGGATTTGCGGCGGGGAAGTCTTGTTCGTGGATGCTACCGTTGGTAAAGGTCGCATGTTCCCATGCCTCATCGGCGGTGTAAACAAGGATCGGTGCGAGCAAGCGAGTGATGCTGCTGAAGAGTTCATACATCGCTGTTTGCGAGGCGCGACGACGCAGAGACCCCGCTGCATCACAATACATCCTGTCTTTCGTCACATCGACATACACAGCACTCAACTCAGTAGTGCAGAATTGATTCAGTGAGTTGAATACCTTGCGGAACTCAAAATTTTCATAGGCCTTGCTACACTCTGCGACTACATCGTTCAGGCGTTCCAGAATCCAACGATCCAGCAACGGCATTTCCTCAGGTGTCACCGCATCTTTTGCTGGATCAAATCCTTCGAGATTTCCTAACAGAATGCGCAGGGTGTTCCGCAATCGTCGGTATGGTTCTGCGACTTGCTTGAACAGGTCTTCGCTAAAGGGAACCTCGCTCTGCCAGTCGACTGACGAAACCCAGAGACGCAGGATGTCGGCACCGTATTTGTTGTAGAAAAACGCGGCATCAGTTGGCTTGCCCGCTTTGGCGGCATCGGACTTGGAGATTTTCTTTTTGTCTTTATCCACCACGAAGCCGTGAGTGAGGACGGATTTGTAAGGTGCAGAATTACGATATGCGACGCTGAGCATCAGCGAACTCTGAAACCAACCGCGGTGCTGGTCGGTAGCTTCCAAGTAAAGATCAGCAGGTCCGTGAAGTTGTGGATTGCGATCTACCACAGCAACGTGTGAACAACCGCTATCGATCCATACGTCGAGGGTATCACGGCATTTTTTGACGCCTACTGGTAAACCTAACAATTGCGCAAGCTCGTCATCAGTTTTCTCAAACCACACATTGGTGCCTTCTGTTTCGACGAGATCTGCGACCTTGCGGGCAAGATCGGCAGAGAGGATCACAGAGCCATCTTCTTGATAGAAAACGGGAAGGGGGACGCCCCAAGTCCGTTGGCGGGAAATACACCAATCGGGGCGAGCTTCGACAGTGCCATAGATGCGATTGCGGCCCCAAGCGGGCAGCCAAGTGACTTGATCGATTTCCTCCAGCGCGCGACCACGGATGCCATCGAGCGATATGAAAAACTGTTCCACCGCACGGAATATGATCGGAGTTTTCGAGCGCCAGCAATGCGGATAGCTGTGTTTGTAGTCTTCACGACCTAACAGAAGTCCTTTGGCCGCTAGCATATTTATGATCGGCTCGTTGCTAGCAAATACATGCTTTCCTAGCAACTCAGGCATTACCGCTTCCTCGGTGAAATTGCCATTGTCATCAACGGGCGATAGCAGGCCGAGTTTGTTTTGCATGCCAGCTACGTAGTCATCAGCGCCATGACCAGGGGCGATGTGAACAGCACCGGTTCCAGTCTCGGTCGTGACAAAATTCGCAAGAATCACCCGCGAGGTGCGGTTGACAAGTGGATGCTGCGCTTCCAGTCCTTCAAAAGCGCGACCTTTTTCCTCACGCAAAGTCTCAACCAAGGCGTAGCCTGTTTTTGCGGAAAATGTTTCGATCAGCTCGCGTACGATCACGAAAACATCTGAGTTGCCGTCTTTCTCAAATCGACCAACCACATAGGTGAATTCCGGATGCAGCGCGATGCCGAGGTTGGCAGGAAGAGTCCAAGGAGTGGTGGTCCAGATTACCATCGATTCGCCAGAGTCATTGGTGAGCGGGAATTTGACGAAAATCGCAGGGCTAGTTTTATCGGCATACTCCACTTCAGCCTCGGCCAAGGCAGTGTGTGCGCCATACGACCACTGCACGGGTTTGCGGCTTTGGTAGATGCGATTGTCCTCGACCATCTTTGCGAACACGCGAAGGATGTCCGCCTCATAGGTAGGAGCCATGGTTAGGTAAGGATTTTCCCAGTCACCAAAAACGCCGAGTCGGCGAAATGACGCGCGCTGAATGTCGATGAATTTGAGCGCAAATTCTGTACAACGACGACGAATCTCACCGGGCTCCAATCCTGTGGCTTGCTTTACGACCTTGAACTCGATCGGCAGACCATGGCAATCCCAACCGGGCACGAAAGGCACGGCGAAGCCAGCCATCGTTTTGGACTTCACCACCAGATCTTTGAGTACCTTATTGAGCGCTGTGCCCATGTGAACATCGCCGTTCGCGAATGGTGGGCCATCGTGCAGAATGAAATGGGGCGCCTTCTGATCCAATCGGCGTTGCAGGATGTTTTGGTATAAATTCCGTCCCTCCCATGCAGCCAAGCGCTTGGGTTCATTGTCCACCAAATCCGCTCGCATCGGAAAATTGGTCTGTGGCAATGTGATCGTGTCTTTGTAATTCTTCGCTGCCTCGCTCATAGTTAGAACGGCGAGACTACACGGTACGAATCATAGGTCAAGCGAGAGGTCAAGAAAGATCCGAGGAAAATGGGTGAAATCAGTATCAAAGACATGCCTACAAGAGTTTTCGTATTCTGCATCGGGCAAGATATTGCGATGATCATTCTTGACATGATTTTTGAGCTCCTCATTTGTTCTCTGGCTTCTTCACCATTACCTCCGAAAAAAATGAGCTTGGAGCACTGCGGAGCGAGTTACTAAGCGATCTAAGGCCAAAAGGTATGCATCGAGATTTCATCTCAAACTGAGCCTCAAGGTTGCGACGAGTAAGAAGATCAAAGCAGAGCTGAGCAATCATACCAACGCTTCTGCAGAATCATCCTATTTCTTCGCTGAAAAAACCCAAGTGCATGGCTTTTCGGCTGTAGCACTTGGGGTTGTATTTTTTGAACACTCGACCGATTCAGGTCGGTGTTAGTAGTTATTTTTCGGCTTTGGACTGAATGGTGATTTTCAGCGCGTTGTCTTTTTGCAGGTATTGCTTGGCGAGGGCGTTGATTTCATCGAGGCTGATGCTTTCGTAATCTGCTTTGCGATTGCGGGCAAGGTCGAGAATTTCGGGCTTTTCCTGGCTACGCATCATCACAGTGCTGAGCCAGTAGCTGTTGTCGCGCAGAGTTTTGTCCATGGCAGCAAGTGTGGGCTTGAGTGCTCGGTCGAGCTCATCGGCCGTTGCTCCTTTTGCGGCGAGTTCATCACCGATATTGAGAATTACATCTAACAGTTTTTCAAGATCCTCGGGTTTGCCAATCGACATGGCGGAGATGAAGCCATATTTCTCAAGGGCATCGGAGCCATCCACGCCAGCATTCGGGCTATAGGACGCACCAAGCTTTTCGCGAATTTCTTCACGTAGGCGATCGCTCAAAATTTCTGAGAGAACATTGAGGCGGCGGCTTTCCTTGGTGTTATCGCGCAGGCCTTTGGTCTTCCAGTTGATCATGGCGACGGCTTGGGGGACTTTGCTGTCGTAGGTTTCATCGCGACGCGCTGGGGCATCAGGAGTTTTTACTTGTCGCAGAGGGCTGAGGTCAGTGGGAGCTGCGTTGCGTTGGGGAAGTGCGCCAACGGTTTTGAGCAATACGGGCAGGAGTGCTTCCTCGGTGAAGTCACCGACGATGCTGAGCTCGATGGGAGCTGTGGTGAGTGCTGGAGTGAGCCATTGCTTAACGTCATCTGCGATGTAAGCAGCGAGCGCGGATGTGGGCGGCATCATGTAACGCTCATCATTGCCGTGGAGCCATGCCTCGATCTTGGTTTGCGGTCCTGCTTGTGAGTGCTTGAGCTGTTGATCGATCATGGGCAATGCGGCCTTGAATTGGCGCATGGCTTCATCGCGATAGCCCGGATCAAGGAGTGATGCACAGAACAGTTGCAATTGGAGCTCCATATCATCTGGTGTAGTATTTCCTGAGAGTGTGAAGGCATCTTCGCCGATGCCGAGGGTGAACTCGACGTTTTTGCCGGCGAGGATTTGTTGCAATTCATCGGTGCTATGTTTGCCGAGACCGCCTGCGTTGTAGACTGCGTTAGCGAGCAAATTGAGTCCGGGTTTATCTTTTGGCATGGTGAGTTGACCATTACCAAAGCGCGCAATCATGCTGATCGCATTTTTGGTGAAATCGGTGCGTTTGAGGTTTACTTTGATGCCATTGCTTAGCTCGATTTGAGAGATCGAGAGATCGGCAATGTCGTTGCGCTTGGCTATGCTGCCCTTGGGGCCGAATTCCGTGTAACCAAAGGTCTGACTGGCGCGTTGTTCTGGTGCTGTGACGGCTGTTTTTGCGGATTCAGCATAAAGTGCCGCGAGTTCATCTTTGCTTGATTCGGGGGCTTCTTTGGTGCTGAGGATGAGGTGGTAACCGTCAACTTGCCAGAATTCTTGAAACGCTTTTTGGCATGTGGCGGCATCGATGGCATCGAGTGCTTTTTTCGCTAGATCCAGATCGGTTCGAGGAGATGAGAAAACCGAGCCATCATTGATCGACTGGGCTAGGGCGGTTGCGAGGGCATCGGACTTACGAGTGGCCGCTGCTTTGAGTTGTTGCTCATAAGCATTGAGAATATTCGCTTTGGCTTCATTGATCTCATCTGCTGTGAAACCGAATTCGAGTGCGCGGCGAAACTCTTGTTCTAGCACTTTTACAGCATCTTTCCAGTTGTCGTCTTTGGCGGTGATATCAATGCTGCCCATGTCGACAAATTGAAACATCGGACTGCGAGAGGCGCTACCAGAGAGGATGCTAGTGTTTTCCTGTTTCGTGATGCGTTGGAAGCGGCGATTGAGGATCGAGTGCGCTACGCTGAGTGGCATGCGTGAAGCGCGGACTTCTGAAGTGTCAGGAAGCACGGTGTAGGGCTTGATCGCGAGGAGGGAGATATCAGTGCTGGACAATTCTTTATCGGTAAAAAGAGCGGCTTGAATGCCTTGAGGTGCTTCGATTTTTCCGAGGTCGGGATTTCCACCCGGGCTTGCGGGGTTTTTTACGTCGCCAAAAGTCTGCTTGATCACTTCCTCAGTAGCCTTCGGGTCGATATCACCAACGACGATGAATGTCATGCGTTGAGGCGTGTAGTATCTACTGTAAAAGTCGACGAAACGATCACGGGGCGCCGTGCTGATGACTTCTTCCGTGCCAATGGGGAAGCGGTGTGGGAGCAGTGATTGAGGAAGGAGTTGGGTGAACTGCTTCTGCATCATGCGGTAGTTAACGGAATCACGGCTGATTTTTTCTGAGAGAATGACGCCGCGTTCTTTATCGATTTCTTCTGGTTTGAGAAGGGCTCCATCGGCAAAATCGCGCATGACGGTGTAAGCGAGCTTTACGGTTTCTTCGGAGAGATCGGGCAGATCGAGCATGTAAACGGTCTCGTCAAAAGAGGTGTAAGCATTGACGTGAGCGCCGAAGCCGATACCAAGGCGTTGCATGCGTGGCACGAGTTCATCAGGGGTGAAATTTTTGGAACCATTGAAGACCATGTGCTCCAAGAAATGAGCCACACCGCGTTGGTCATCTGCCTCCATGAGCGAGCCAGCGGCGATGTGCATGCGTAAGGAGACGCGTTGAGGAGGTTCGGTGTTAGGGTAGATCATGTAGCGCATGCCATTGGGAAGTGCTCCAAAGGTGGTCTTGGAGTCGGCTGCGATGTCGGAACTGGAATGCGGCCAAGGCTTAGAGGGGGCGATGGCCACGGTGGCATCTTCCTTGATGGTTTGTTTGGACGCTTGGTCTTTGTTTTGGTTTTTGCCCCAGTAAAAAAAGGCAACAGCTGCTACAGAAAGTAGCACAATAAGCGGGATCGTTTTGCGCATGCATTGATTGGAGCGTAACCCGTGGAAGAATCAATGAGATTTTTTTTAATTGTAAAATCGTTGTTGTCAAACCTCGGGAAGTATGTTGAATTCTGCTCCCGTAACAAGGTCACGCGCACGTGGCGGAATTGGTAGACGCGCTAGTTTCAGGTACTAGTATTGGCAACGATGTGGAGGTTCGAGTCCTCTCGTGCGCACTTTATAGAGTGATTTTGAAAAAAATTAGATCACATCAACCACTTTAGAGCCATTTGTGCGCAAGAATCTTGATGGGCTCGGGGTGAGGAAACACAGCGTGTAAAATTGCTCTATGAAATTTTTTACACGCCAGAATACTCTTCTTGCGTGATTAAAATCAATCGCGGTCGGAGACATTTGATTTTTCTCATTAGACTAGGAGCGTGCAGGTGTAGAAAGAATCGCTTCGCACATACGCAAGGAATCGAGATTCTCTCGCACATCGTGAACGCGATGCAACATCACCCCTTGCTCACGACCGTATGCCGTTAGGGCGATGGTTGCCCAAGTCCGCGCACCGATGTCAGAGATGCCGGTTCGCTTAGCGATGAATGATTTTTTTGACACACCGAGCAGAAGGGGGCAGTTCGCGATGAATAGGCGATGCAGATTTTCCATTAGAGTCCAGTTGTGATCGGCGTTTTTTCCAAAGCCGATGCCTGGGTCGAAGCACAGACGGTCCGCTGAAATGCCTGCAAGATTGAGCGTGTGAAGACGTTCTTGAAAAAATGCGCTCACGCTATGGACGACGTCATCGTATCGCGGATTAATTTGCATGGTTCGCGGATTGCCAAGCATGTGCATGATAATGATGCCGCAATTGGAATCTCGGCATAGATCGATCATGAGAGGATCGTGGCGTAGACCACTGACATCGTTGACAATGTTGGCGCCAGCGAGTAAAGCCGCCCGAGCTACGATGGCTTTGGAGGTATCGATGGATATCAGTCCACTCCAAGTTTGGCGCAGGGATTCGATGACGGGAATGACGCGTTGAATTTCCTCATTGGCAGAGACCTCGGGCGCGCCGGGTCGGGTTGATTCACCGCCTATATCGATAATTTCCGCGCCTTCAGCGATCATACGCAATGCGTGTTGCAATGCGAGTTCACGCGTTGCATGATTGCCTCCATCAGAAAAAGAATCGGGCGTGGTGTTGAGAATACCCATGATCATGCCGCGCTGTGTTAGATCAAGCATGCGGCCGTTGATGTTCCAAATCATCAGCAACTAGCTAATGGCAGGAGTGGAAACTTAGCAAGCAAATGATGGCATGAAAGCAAAAAAAGCCCGCTGCGTGATGGCAGCGGGCTGAATGTAGTGTGTAGTGGTAGCAAAAAATTTCGCTTATTTACCAGCAGGGCGACCGCCTTTGCCGCCGCCTTTGGGTCCGCCTTTGCCGCCGTCTTTAGGTCCGCCTTTGCCGCCGTCTTTAGGTCCGCCTGGGCGTCCTGGGCCGCCGCGTTGTGGTCCAGCAGCTTTGCGTTCTTCTTCGCTCAGTTTACCATCGCCGTCTTTATCGAATTTTTCGAGCATTTCTTTTTTACGAGCTTCTTGCATGGCTGTGCGCTCGTCTTCGCTGAGCGTGCCGTCACCATCGGTGTCGAACTTGGCCTGTGCTTCTTTGCGCATGGCTTCGAATTCGGCACGAGCGGCAGCGCGTTCTTCGTCATTGAGTTTGCCGTCGCCGTCTTTGTCGAATTTGGCGATGATTTCGGCAGGAGGTCCGCCTGGAGGGCCTTTGCGCTCGGGCTTGCCTTCGGGGGCTTGTGCGTTTGCTGCAGCGATCAGGGCGGAGGCGATGATGAGGTTAAATGCGTGTTTCATGGAGTTGTGTTGTTATTTTGTTGGAGAGAGCTTTTGACTGCTTTCTACATGATCAAACTCCGCCAATCAGAAAAGGTTGCAAAATTAGATAGATTTTTTTTTCTGATCGATAAAAATCACCACTTCGGCTGTTTTGGTACCCAGCAATTGTTGTGCGCGCTTGAGTGCTCCGCGCGTCGAAAGGTTCGGGTTGTTCGGGCTTTCCGGAAACACATTGGACTCTCCTTTGCTACGATCACAATCATTTTGCAAAATAGCAAGAACACCAGAATTTTTCAGGACGCGATAGACCGATCTTGGGCAACCGGAGATGAGAAGATGCCGTTGTTGTGAGCGCACAAACGACGCCAATTCCTGGAGGGCCATCACGGATGTGGCATCGAGATGTCGAGCGTTTTTAAGTCTCAGGATAATAACTTTCAGAGATGGATCTGAGGTGATGCGCTGGATCTGCGAGCGGAAAATTTCCGTCGCACCGAAGAATAAATCTCCCTCGACGTGGACGAGAGAAATGGAGGGATTTTTGCGGTCTTTAACGCCGTGAATTTCACTGAGATCACCGGATTCAGAGGCATTGTATTCGACGAGGTGGGGTCTACTTGCGCGGCGTAAGAAGAGTGCGATGGATACAGCCGCACCGAGGAAAATAGCAGTGTCAAGTGGCGCGATGAGGGACGATGCGAAGGTTGCAATCAGCACTGCGGCATCGTCGGGTGTGGCACGCAAGCAAACGCGAATATTGCGCAGATTGAACAAAGAGAAAGCGAGGCCAATAATGAGAGCTGCGAGGGCGGCCTTTGGCACAAAATCGATCAGAGGCACACCCCATGCAGGTGATAGCGCGATGGCTATCGCTACGAGTAAGGTATAGACGCCGCAGAGGAGCGAGGAAAATCGGGTGCGCGCTCCAGAGGATTCATTGAGAGCAGAGCGCGTTAGCGAGCCTGAAGCGGGCATGCCACCTACGAGTGAGCTTGCTACATTGGCCATGCCAACCGCAAACATGTCCTGGTTTACCTGTGGTGCTTCACCGGTGCGTGATGCGAGACTTTTTGCCATCACCGTATTTTCCAGTGAGGCGAGGAAGGCGAGCGCAAAAGCCAGGCCCATAAGAGCGCTGACATCATCGAAAATGCCCGTACGATTGAGGAGGGGTAAGCTTAGGGTAAGGTCTTGGAGTTGGAAGGTAGTAAAGCACTCGACTTGAGAAAACAGCCCGATTTTGTGAAATGCGAGCGTGCCCCAAATCGCTGAGGAAATGATGAGCATGAGCGCAAAGTTCGGCCATCGTGGTTTCCAGCGCATTAGCGCGAGATACCCCAGTAAAGTTGAGAGCGCGGTGACGACCGAGGGCCAATGGGAACGGTGCATGTTTTTGAAGAGCTCACCGAGTTGGCCGATGAAGGTGCGGGTGTTTGCGCTATCAAATTCCACACCGATTACATGCTTTGATTGATTGGCGATAATCAAAACGGCGGCACCTGCAATGTAGCCGACGAGAACGGATCGGGAAATGTATTGCAGTAAATCGGCAATACGCAATAGGGCCCCGAGCAAGCAAAAAATTCCGACCATCATCACCAAAAGTGGAATCAATTCCACCTCGCGCGCGCGCAAGGCTGGAGAAGCCGCGAAGAATGAGAATAGCATGAAGGCTGTGGCATTAGTGGGGCCTAGAATGGTGTGGCGTGAACCAGCAAACAGCGGTGCGACGATCGCGGCCACAGCAGAGCATACGATGCCATAGACGATCGGTAGTTCCGCAATCGCGGCGTAGGCGATACCTTGAGGTATTGCTAAAACTGTAACATTCAGAGCTGCGCGTGCATCTGCTTGCAGCTTGAACAAATCGTATCGCCGCAGCGGGCCAATCCACGGGGTCATTTCAAGGACCTCACCCGTGAAGAACGAGCGAACACCTTGAAGCACACGGCTGACTGGATGTCGTGTAAGCATGGGGAATGGTTTAGCGGAATCGGACGCGGTGGAAGAGGTGGATGCCGACGAGAATGCAAAGCACATTTGGAGACCACAGGATGATCATCGCTTTGTCAACGTCTCCTGATTTTTGAGCTACGAGCGTGAAAATGAAATATCCAGCACCTAACAATAGGGCGAGAATGATGCCTGATGTCGAGTCCTGTCTGCGGCGCGCGAGGCTAAGGGGAATGGCGATGAAAGCGAAACAAAATGTTGCCATCGCGAAGGTATAGCGCTGGATGATAGAAGAGTGGAATTTTGCAATAGTAATCGGTTTGAGTCCGGGCGGAGGATTGCTCAGGTAGTGGCGAATTTCTTGCTCCGTCATGCTATTCGCGCGGAATTTTTTTTCGCGAAGCAAATCGTATTTCCACGGTGCAGCGGAAGCGAGGATGATTTGGAGTTCTTGATTTTTGCCAGTGCTCTCGATGTAGGCCGAATTCATCGTGAGCTTGATTTGTTTTTTGAGCGGGTCTACACCTAAGCCTGCATCTTCTGCGTAAACATATTCGCAACCTGTGTTCTCGGTCTTTTTTTTCGGATCGGGTAGGCGATAAATATGCAGATTTTGTAGTTTTTTGCCATCCTTGCTCTGTACGAAAATGCGAAGATTTTCAATTTGCGAAGTGATCATGCCGGGTTTGATCAAGTCTTTGGGATTTCGCTCTACAGCATCGTAGACGACGTTGTCGATCCGAGCGTTAGCTCGTGGGACGATGGAGGTGTTGATCCATAAGCAAAGAGAAGACAGTAAAGCACCTAATATGATAACGGGAAGAGCCACTCGCGGCAAGCTTAGGCCGGCGAGTTGCAATGCGTTGAGCTCATTCTCTGCGGATAGCCTGCCGAAAACGAGCATCACGGCTGCCATGAAGCCCCATGGTATGGTGAACATCAACGACTTCGGAAAAACATTGAGTATGAATTTTCCAACTAAGGGCAAGGGAACTCGATTTTCGACGAGCAGAGGGCGAATTTCTTGGAATATTTGACCAAGCACGATGAACAAGCTCAAGGCCACTACGGCATAGACCGTGGCTTGGAGAACTTGAAAAAACAAATACCGATCAGAAATGCGAAACATTCGTTGCTGAGATGGACTTTCGCCGGAAGCGCTTGCTTTGTCGAGTCAACAGGTGGATTTGAGATAAAAAAAATCCCATTCGATAATCGAATGGAATTGTTAGAAAATTGGCAAACATTGCAAGGAATGTATGCGATCACCAGTCGACGTTTTGACCGCGCGAGTCAATGTGAGTGAATCCATAGTAGCCACCAACTCCGCCGCGGAATAGGCCGCGATTGCGCAGGCTGCGTGCGGTGCGCGTGATGGTTGCAGCATTGGTGTGGAAGGTAACATCACAAGCAAAATTTGTCTGGTGCCAAGAGGCTCGCTTTGCTCCTGCGCAGCGTGCGTTGTAGACAGGGGCGCGGTAGATCGAAACGAGTTCACGAACTGGCACGTTGATGCTCTTCGAGATGTAATCGATTACTTTCAAAGTGGTGCCGATGTTTTTCCATAATTCTTGTGGTGGCAGGGAGTTCCAAAGCGAGCCTTTTTGTTTGGCATGAGCAGAGATCACTTGCTGCACTGTAATTTTTCCCAACTTCAAGTTCGCGATGAAGTCGACATATCCATTGAGATTGCGACCTTGTCTTTCAACCCAAATGGCAGGGAGCTCATCGTAATTCAAAGTTGGGTCTGTAGGCTTGCGCGAAAAGAAACCAGAAGCTGATTGCGAACCCGCGACTATGGCAGCTCCTACCGACCCCATGATCCCTAAGGCTTTGCGGCGGCAGACGAGTGACCATTCAGGAGTGACTGGAGTAATGATTTGCGATAGCGTGGAAAATGTTTTGTTAAGCATGATACAAGGGAGGATATGAGGCTCAAGGGGTGATCAGGAAGTTTGGTTAAGAAGGGGAAAAATTTGATGATAAAGATTACTACTTCATTTAAGCCCTTATCGTGCCAATCTCAAGTATTTTTTTGTAAAAATGGAAAAATACCGCGCGAATGAGGGGAATTGATGATGGAGTTGATCGCTTGCAGTCTCAATAAATCTGGGCATAACCATACGGGAGTGCGGTATGGAGGTTCGTAAGTTGCACGAAATTCTCGGAGATGTTCATGCTTTTCTTTACAAGATTCGCTGGCTGTGGCAATCGTGCCGAGCGATGTCAGAATTACAGAAAGGATACGAACCGAAGGATGTGGAAGCCAAATGGTATGAAGCATGGATCGAAGGCCGTTGTTTTGAAGCGGATCCACGTTCCGCAAAGCCTGGATACTCGATCGTGATTCCTCCGCCTAACGTCACGGGTATTCTGCACTTGGGACATGTCTTGAATAATGCGTTGCAGGATATTTTAGCACGACGCGCTCGGCAAAAAGGTTTCGAGGTATTGTGGTTACCAGGCACTGATCATGCTGGAATTGCAACGCAAACCAAGGTGGAGCAACTGATTCGCAAGGAAGAGGGCAAATCTCGCCGAGATCTCGGTCGTGAGGAATTTCTCAAGCGTGTGTGGCAGTGGAAGGATCAGTATGGTGGTATTATCATTTCGCAACTGAAGCGTCTGGGTTGCTCGTGCGATTGGGGACGCGAACGCTTTACCATGGATGCCGACTACACCCGCGAGGTGCAGCAAGTATTTGTGAAGCTTTTCGAAAAAGGGTTGATTTATCGCGGTCTTCGCATGGTCAATTGGTGCCCCGTATCATTAACTGCTCTGAGCGATGAAGAGGTGATCCCTAAGCCGCAGAGTGGGAAGTTTTACACCATGCGTTACGAGGTGGTGGAAGAGCCTGGCCGCTTTTTGGAGATATCCACCACTCGCCCCGAGACTCTGATGGGTGATACGGCGGTGGCAGTGAATCCACTCGATGAACGTCATCAGGATTTGATTGGTAAGCATGTGTGGAGGCCCTTTCCACGTTTGGCCATTCCGATTATTGCTGATGATGCGGTGGATAAAGAATTTGGCACGGGGGCGTTGAAAGTCACACCTGCGCATGATCGTGTGGATTTCCAAATCGGTCAGCGCCACGATTTACCAATCATCGATGTTTTGCATCCCGATGGTCGCATCAATTGCCCCGAGTGCCCCGAGTTGGATGGCGTTGATCGTTTCATGGCTCGCAAGCTGGCTGCGAAGATGCTCGAGGAAATGGGCGCTCTGGTGAAAGAAGAAGACTACACCAATAATGTCGGCTTCAGTGAGCGTGCGGACGTGCCAATCGAACCGCGCCTTTCGCTGCAATGGTTCCTGCGCTACCCGTCGGTGGAGCGCACTGCGGCAGCGGTAGAGAGCGGCGAGATTGCCTTCCGTCCAGATCGCTGGCGCAAAACCTTTGCGCACTGGATGGAAAATCTTCAAGACTGGTGCATCAGCCGTCAACTCTGGTGGGGGCATCGCATTCCTGTATGGTATTGCAAAGAAAAGTCCGAGGCGTTGCAAAGTGCTGAAACTCTTGATTTGTCTGATCGCACCAAGGGCGATATCCACGTCGGCACCGAGCCACCATCCGATCCGGAAAACTGGATCCAAGATGAAGATAGTATGGACACCTGGTTCAGCTCATGGCTCTGGCCTTTCGCGACGATGGATGACGAAACGCAGAAAAAATTCTATCCTACGAACGATCTCGTTACCGGACCTGACATCATCTTTTTCTGGGTCGCACGGATGATTATGGCGGGTTATGAGTTCATGGATGAACTGCCTTTTCGCAATGTCTATTTCACCTCAATCATTCGCGATAAGCAAGGTCGCAAGATGAGCAAACAGCTCGGGAACTCACCTGATCCACTCGATTTGATGGATCAATTTGGTGCTGATGGATTGCGCTTCGGCTTGCTGCGCATTGCTCCCGTGGGCAGCGATGTACGCTTTGATGAATCGCAGGTGGAAGAAGGGCGGAATTTTGCGAACAAAATTTATAACGCTTGCCGTTTCCGCCAAATGGCAAGCGATGGTCGAGCTTTGACTTTGCCGTCTCTCGATTCGTTACGCCCCTATCACATTGACATCATGGCGAAATATGATGCGCTCACCGTGCAGATCGAGGAATCGTATGGTGAATACCGATTTGGTGAAATCGCACAGAAAATGCACGAGTTCTTGTGGAGTGAGTTCTGCGATTGGTTCTTGGAGGCGGTAAAAGGTGACCTGCGCAGTCATGCCACTGCCGCAGAGCGCGATCGCACCTTGGCAGTTTTCGATGCTGTAATGAGTCGCTTTTTGCAATTGCTCCATCCCTACATGCCGCACGTTACCGAGGAGCTATCGGCACGTATGGGCTATGTAGCTGAAGGGGAATTCTTAATGAATCAGCAACTACCTGCACTCCCACTGCTTCACGGCTACGATGCGGGCTCTGCCAGTCAAAAAACAGCGGCGGTATATGAGGCTACGGGGCGTATGCGCAATTTGAAGGCTGAATACAATGTGGCGACTCGCCGCGATGTAACATTCATCGTTAAATCTGCCGCCGCGTGGCTCAACGATGAAGCTGATGTTCTTGCATTGCTTGCCGGTGCTGCCGAAATCCTCATCGATGATGCCTACGAGGCTCCGAAAGGCACACCTGCGGCCATCACGCCCGTAGGTGAAGTGTATTTGCCGCTTGAAGGCTTGATCGACGTCGATGCAGAGCGCATCAGGCTCAGCAAAGAGATCGAAAAACTCAGCAAGGAGGTAGTAAAATGCGAAGCAAAGCTCAGCAATGCGAGCTTTGTAGATCGTGCCCCAGCTGATGTCGTAGAGCAAGAAAAAGCGCGACTGGAAGAATGGAAAGGCAAACTAGCCCAGCTCTGTGAAATGATTGATGCTCTGCGCTGATGCTCTTTGAGAGGGGTAAAATGTCTAGCGATATATTCCCTGTTGCTCAATCCATGCGAGAACCTTGGGATGCAACCAGTCAGCACGAAGATGATCAGGCCCTTGGCGCTCGCGTAGCGCGCTGGATGAGGCGGGATGGATGCCCTGTAGTGCTTTCATCCGATATCCCTCCCGCGGAACGGGAGCTTGATCACGGGTAAACACCAGAAATATTACTGATTTGGCAAGGATTTCTGGGTTTTGCCAGCGCGGTAGCGCTTCCCATTGATCATAGCCCATAATCCAAAACCATTCGGTTTCTGGTTCGAGCGCGGTGAAGTGCTCGACGGTCCGGTAGCTGTAAGCGGGAGCTGCTTGCAGAGCATCGAAGTCGCTGACTAGCATTCCGTTCTGATCTTCAGTAGCTATCTCAAGCATGTTGAGTCTATCGATGATCGATGCACTGCTGGGTGTGATTTTGTGTGGTGAAATCCAGCAGGGGAGGAAAATCACGCTGTCGAGTGATAATTGCTCACGTGCCATCCGCGCGATGTGCAGGTGTCCCTCGTGAACGGGATCAAAAGTTCCACCAAACAGGGCTTTGCGGGCGCGAGCGTTCATGCCTGCGCTTTGGCTTCGAATTCCTTTTTCGATTCCTTGCGGCACTCGGCGACGAAATGATTGCAGGCTTCTCGGCACAGCAGAGGGATTGCATGCGGTTCGGCGAGGCCACTGCCGATGCCATTGAAACGAGACGCTTCACTTTCTTCGAGCGGGGTGTCAGCATCGATTTGCCAGAGGATTTTCTTCGCGCATTGGTGGGCTGGACCGCAGACTCGTTGCACCAACTTTTGCGCCCCTTCATTACTGATACTGCGGGCGAAGCGATACATTCCCGTCTGGCGATTCAGCTTGTCGCGCAAAGTTTGCACCTCTAAGATGCCACGTTGTTGCGCTAACCAAAGACTGAAATTCGATGGGTAAAAATTTTCGATTGCATCATGAAGAGCCGTGATGTCTGCAAGATGCATCACCCAGCGGCGCTTGAGGTTGATTTGCCCCTTGGTGAAGCGGTATTCGCCATCATCAGCATAGGTGGAAATGTCGCGTGCGTCGAAGGGGTTGCAGGTTTCAGAGAAGCCAGATGGATGACCTGAGGCATTCACCACATCCTCAATGTCATCTTCGTGGCACAGCAGGAAAGCGCAGGGCGGAGGAGATGCGATGCTCTCGGCACGCAGAATTTCGATCTGACCAATGCGGTGAAATCCTTGGTCGAGAAGTTGCTGGAGTTTTTCAATGCGTGTCATTGGCGTTATTGGAATGGAGTTGATCAAAGTCGTGAATCTGGTCAAGAATCACATCGGCGATGAGGCGTTCGGTGCCGATGGCGGAGGAATAATAGAGCTTGCGACCATGGAGTTCGTGAGGGTTGTGACGAAATACTTCGCGCTGGCTTGCTGCCGCGCCGACTTCTGATTCGAAGCCCAGCAGAACCGGGATGTCTTGATAGGAGTGCAATCCATCCGAGATGAAAAAGGGCACAACTACTACATTGAGAGTTTCAGCGAGCGTGTGCCAATCGGCGATAAAGGGTTGCTCCTCCATGTAGGTATCGAGCACTGCTGCGTAAGGAATCTCAGTTTGTTGGCGCAGGAGTTCACATTGATCCTTGATCGCCTTGGTGCTATTGGGATTAAGATTAGTGCCGTGGCCGACGATGATCAACGTGGTCTGAGCTGGGTCCACATCGGGTGCCACTTCTTTTGCGCGGCGTAATAGCAATTGCGTCATCGATGGGTGAACGCCCACTGGAGCACAATAGTGAAAAGTTTTTCCTCTAACAGTGGTCGTAGGGCCAGTGAGTTCCAGTTCTCGCGGAATCACATCTTGCGTGAAATAACCTTCACTGATAAAATCAGGGACAACGTATATTTCCTCGCAATCAGTGAGATACCAGGCCTCGCGGAAAGAGGGTTCTTCTTTCCAGAAAATGCAGTTCACTTCGGCAAATAGCCCGCGCTTGCGGATTTCATCGGCGTGATCGAAGTATGGCGCTGAGGAATCAGGGTTCTCGGTAGAGCCATGTCCTGCGATGAACAGGGCGGCTTGAGGTTTTGCAGTGATTGGCATGAGTGGATAATGGAGAGAGGAAATGCAATTTGTAAAATGATAATTGCAGCATGAGGCAAAAAGGTGTCAAATTTTCCGCGTGTTGGAGGAGTTGCAGTTGTGGATTGATCCGTTGTTTCGTGAAGGACCCGAGGCGATGGCGGTGGATGAATGGCTGTGGATGCAAGCCCTAGTGCCGATTTTGCGGGTTTATCAATGGGCGGGGGATTGGATGAGCTTGGGCTATTTCGGATCAGCGCGACGCATTCCCGAGGAACGTGCATTCGTAAGACGTCCTACCGGCGGTGGAGTGGTGGATCACCGTCATGACTGGACCTACACTTTGATTATACCTCGCGGGATCAACCTTGCAGAAATGCCGGGAAATCAAAGCTATCGTTTCATTCATCAAGCGTTGGCCGTAGCTCTAGCCAAAGAAAATGCCGAGGTGATGCTAACCGCTGTCGATGCGGATTCGTCTGATGATTTTTGTTTTCAACGTCCCGTCGTTCATGATCTCGTGAATAGTTGCGGCATCAAAATTGCAGGTGCAGGCCAGCGTCGAGGGCTGCATGGATTGTTACACCAAGGGTCAGTTGCACTACCAACGATGAATCCTTCGCGCGCTCATGCCTTTTCTGGCGAGTTGTCGCGCCATGTGAGAGTGATCCAGATCGAGCCCGATACCCACGGCATCGAAAGTATTTGTCGAGAGAAATACCGCAATAAAGCGTGGAATCGCAAAAAAGCATGATGTTTTTGTCGCTCTGAGGTGCTTTACAAGGTGTGCAACGCATGTAAAATAATCCCATCGCCCCATTTACACCATAGCAATGAACATGACCGTACGTTCTTTTGAGGCTCAAGCGCTATGACGACCCGCGTGAAGGGTGAAATGACGACATTGTTGCATCATTCCACCAACGCCGTAGTGAGCTTTATCGCTCTCTTCGGCGCAAATCGTCAGATTTTGCTTCGTTGTTTTGCTGATAGTTTCGAAAATTGCCCGATGCTAAATGGTCTTACGACATTCGCGGCGCTTATTCTTGCTCAATAGCGTGGTTGCTCGTTACCCCATCAACCGATGAATACGGTTCGCGGAAATTCTGCATCTCCCGTGAACTACCCTGCGCTCAAACTGTCGACGCCTAATCCCCACAAGGCCTTGAAGCAAGTATCTAAGAAGCACGTGCAGACTCTGCCGCGAGCCTTGCCATCTGAGCCATTTTCATTTTCATGACGTTGTCATGGAATGTGTGCTTGACGGACATCGGGCATTTTCTATATTCTTTCCGCACCCGCAAATTGTTGCCCTCCGAATATTCTCACATAAAAATCATGAACGGTAAACTTATCTACACATTGATCACGGTAATTTGTGCCTCCATTTTTTCCTCCTGCGTTCCTTACGATGAAAATGGTAGACCCATTCAGAATCGCCGCGCGCAAAGCAAAAAACAACAAACAGTTACCGACAAAAAGCAGCAAGAAATTGAAGCGAAGCGTGAAGAACTTCGCATGAAGGAAGAGGCTCGCAAGAAGGATCAGGGCTATCTTGATGATCTTGATGATGCGGATGAGACACTTACAAACAACAATCCTAAGCCTCGCCTCGACGAGGATGCAGATCTCCCTAAACCACTAAATCTGCCTGTGCCACCAAGGAATCACCCAGTAGCTGCTGCTGTTCCCGGTAAGCCAGGCTTTGTATTCAGCCCATTCAATAATAAAGTCGTCGACGTGCGCAACATTCCCAGTGGAACTCTTGTCGCCGATCCTCAGTATCCCGCATCCGAGAAAAAACACTTTCGCGTGCCGTAATCGATCGAACTCCTGATACTTAAACGACTCATACCACTCGCCGGGCCATGCGCCCGGCGAATTCATTTTTCATGTCCGCTCTCAAACATATTACGATTCTGGGTGGTGGCCTCCTCGGTGGGTCCATCGCACTCGCGCAGTCAAACAAGCATACTTTTCGAGTATGGTCGCGCCGAGATGCAGCGACCCACGAGGCCTTGAATTTGGGGCTCGATGCCACCTCCGATCTCGCTGCTGCTGTCGCCTGCGCTAATCTTTTGATTTTATCGGTGCCCGTCGGCGCAATGGCTCCTCTGTTGGCGAACGCCATAGCTGCTGGACTTCCTGAAAACTGCCTGATCACCGATGTTGGTAGCGTCAAACACTTGCCGCATCAGACTCTGCGCCCGATCGTGTCTGCTGCTGGTTATGATTTCATTGGCAGTCATCCAATGGCAGGCGGTGAAAAAGGCGGCATCGCCCAGGCTCGCGCGGATCTTTTTTTGAATGCCGCTTGCCTGCTGACGAATGATGAAAATGTCGCTGCGGAAAAATGCCAAGCGTTGGAGGAATTTTGGCAATCTCTCGGATGCCGGACCTCGTGGTGCAGTTCTGCTGACCACGATGCCTTAGTCGCACGCATTAGCCATTTTCCGCACCTTCTCGCCTGCGTTGGAGCTACAGTTGCGTTGAAAGATCCGAAACTCTCAGTTTTCGGCGGTGGTGGCCTGCGTGATACCACGCGCGTCGCATCTGGAAATCCAGCTATGTGGGCGGAGATATTGCTAGAGAATCGTGAATGCTTGTTAGAGAATTTGCATGAATCTCTTGATGAGATGAAGACCGTGATGCAGTTGCTCGAATCTGGCGATTTTCCCGCTATGCAATGCTGGCTAAGTCGAGCAAAATCTCGGCGCGATGTGCTCAGTCCAGAGAAACGGGCTTATCAACAACTGCAGCCACTGAATTCCACTGATAGAACTGATCATTGATAAAGAAATGACTCGCGCAGAGACGCAGAGATTCCGTGATCGACCAATAACAAATCAACTAGTAACTCCTACCTTCTTCTCAATTCTGAAATTTTGAAAATTCTGAAATTCTGTTTCAATTTGCCTCCATCATGACTAATTTCCTCATGCTCTGATATCTAGGCCAACTTAAAATTTTTGCAAGCCTGCCGCTTGACAACTAGTTTCAGTTACACCCCTTGATTGATGCACCACAACGCACGGGAAAAAATTAGTGATTTTCGAGAGCTTTTTGCATGATGGCCTCAGCATGCAAGGCTTTGAGAATTTCGAACTCGGCGGGGACGCGTGCCATGCTCACTTGATGGCGTTGCGCTGCTTGTTTCCATAGCGAAAAATGCTTCATGTAGGACGCTTTGTAGCGTTTGAGGGTAGCTGCCTCGATGCGATGTGGGTGGCGTGTTTGGTTCTCGGCATCAATGAACTCATAGTTGCCGTCCCATGCAGGATCGACTTCGGATTGCAAGTAGGGCGCGAGAACAATGCCGCTTCCTTGGCGTTGATGCAAGGCGCGGAGAATCGGCTCAGGCGCCCCTGAAAAAAGCAGATCGGAAACCAAGAGGCGAATGGCGTTGGCTCGGACTTTGACAAGTTCCAACTGGGGTGCTTGTGCGGGATCGGAAGGAGAGAGCTGCGCCACTTGTTGCCACCAATGATGAGTCGCCACCGCTTCATAGCGGATCTGGCGGTGGGCATCTCCTTGTATGAGATGAATTTGTAGCGAGGCGCCAGAGCGTTGTGCAGATTCAGCACATAGATAAAACAAATCGCATGAGCGTATTGCTTTGAGCGGATCAAAAAACATCGAGGTTGAAACATCGAAAATCAGATCAATCACTGGACGCACTTCTTCTCGATATAGCTTCATCGAGTAAGAGCCCGTGCGTGCATAGGCTTGCCAATTGATGTGCCGAGGGTCATCGCCAGGCACGTAAATGCGATGGTCTTGGAAGTCGAGCGAAGATCCCGTTCCCGCTCCTGCAAATTCTCCAGACTGTCCTTTCCACACGCTTGAGCGCAAGGGGATTCTTACGCGCGAGGACGTAGCGATTGCGCGTTGGTGACAAATCTGGAGTTCCTCAGTGGTCACGGTGGGAATCAGTTTTTGTTACACTGGATCAGCAGGCAGTGTTTTGTGACTGCCATCACAGAAAGGTGGATTTTTGGTGTGTTTGCACTGGCAAAAGTAGAATGTTTTTTTCTCAGTCACTTCGAATTTCAATGCTTGGAGTCCCGTGCCTTTGTGCGAGCCATCGCAGAAGGGTTGATTGGAACTGCGACCACATGAGCACCACCAATGAGTGCCTGGTTCTACTTCGAGTGCTAGTGATTTTCTCGCGACAATAATCGGTTGTTCAGCCATGGGATAAGCCTAGCATGCCGCTAAGGATTGTCACGCGTAAACGTGGAGTAACACAAAATGCGGGGACGGATGAAATGACGATCCATTAAGCATTCAAGTGTAACTGAGGTTTCAGTCGTTTTCCGGTCGTGGATCGCGTGAGAGAAGATCGCGAAGAGCTAGGGCAGCGGGGCGATTTTGATAGAGGATGCTATAGACGGCGTCGATGATCGGACTGTTCACGGCGGCTTGTCGCGCCGCTTCATAGATCGACAAGGTGTTAGGCACGCCTTCGGCGATCATGCCGATGCTGGCAACGGCCTCATCGAGTGCTTTTCCTTGTCCGAGTGCTAAGCCGACGCGGTGATTCCGCGAGTGGTGGGAAAAGCAGGTGGCAATGAGATCGCCGATTCCTGAGAGGCCGGTGAATGTTTCGCGTTGGCCACCGAGAGCAATGCCGAGGCGCGTCATTTCGCTCAGAGCGCGGGTGACAAGCGCCGCAATGGCATTATCGCCCAGCCCTAGTCCGGATGCAATGCCCGCAGCGATGGCGTAGATGTTTTTGATCGCACCACCGAGCTCGATGCCTGGCATGTCAGTGCTGGTGTAAGTGCGGAAATGCGGCAAAGTGAAGAGCTTTTGCAGGGCGGTCGCTAATTCATGATTATGCGAGCCTATCACAGCGCAGGTGGCCATGGTATTGGCGATTTCTTCCGCATGATTGGGACCGGAAATGACCGCTAGCGGATTGCGAGGAAATACTTCGCGCAGAATTTGGCTCATGCGATCCCCCGTATTGCGTTCCATGCCCTTGGCGCTGGAAACGAGAGCTGCGGACGTGCCGATGGCAGCGAGTGCCTCAGCGGTGCTACGTGTGGCGGAGGTGGGTACGGAAAAAATAATCAGCTCATGATCAGCGGCATCGGCTAGCTCTAGCGAGGCACGGACATGATCGGCGAGTTGTGCTTCACTCACGTAGCGCGGATTGCGATGGTGGGTGTTAATTTTCTCGGCTACGTGGGCATCACGACCGATAAGTGTGATTTTTGCCATCTTCGGTCCTAACAAAAATGCAAGAGCCGTGCCAAACGATCCGCTGCCGATGATGGCTACTGAGGAAAAAGAAAATGGTTTTGAGTCAGCGGACATAGCTTTGTGGAAGAGGAATCAAGATTTTTTCGGAAACCGGTTTTCGGTGCCTGCGCGTAAACGATGGATGTTGCTGCGGTGTTTGTAGATGGCAAGAACGCCGATGAGGACTGAAAAGGCAAAAAGCGGTTTGTTCCATGTGCCATCGGCAATTTTCCCATGATGGTATGAGCCCCAAAGCGTAAGGAATGGCAGAGCGCCTGCTGCTACAATACTTGCGAGAGAAACGTAGCGGCTGATGCCAAAAACGATCGCCCAAAGGACCACGAGAATCACGACGGCCGCTGGCATCAGTGCAATGAGAACACCAGCAGAAGTTGCAATGCCTTTACCACCTTTGAAGCGAACCCAAGGAGAATAATTGTGACCGAGAATGGCGCACAGTCCCGTAAGAACCTGGAAAATTTGAGCCGTAAGCATCGGATGAATTTCTGCGTGACTTGCCAAAGCTGGTTGAATCATCGGGTTTCTCATTCCGGTAAATTGAATCAGGGAAAGGCCGATGATCGTAGGAATGACTCCTTTGAGCACATCTAATAGAAAACAAGGGATGCCAAATGATTTTCCGAGGACACGCCACACATTGGTCGCTCCGATATTACCGGAGCCGTGTTCACGGATGTCGATGCCTTTGATCTTTCCAAAGATGAGACCGAAAGGGATGGAGCCACAGAGAAAGGCGATGAGTGGGCAGAGCCAGAGATTCATGTTCGGTTAGGGAGTGTCGTGCGCATGGGCACAGGTGATCAGGATGAATTAGGATTGTTGAGAAAAGAGCAATGCTCGTTGTTTCATTTGTGTTGCCATGAGTGAAAGGGCATTTGCACGGGTGGGAGCGAGGTGCTCCTTGAGGCCGGTTTTCTCGATAAAGGACATGTCAGCTTGCAATATGTCATCCGGGCTCTGTTGATCGAGGACGGAGACAAAAAGCGCAATCATGCCTTTGGTGATGAGTGAATCAGAATCTGCAAAATAATGAATCTTTCCATCAGCAAAAGTAGCGTCGAGCCAGACTTGAGATTGGCAGCCTTTGATCAGGTGATCGGCATCCCGCGCGGTGTCAGGCAGGGAGGCGAGTTTTTTTCCGAGCCCGATCACATATTCATAGCGGTCTTGCCAGTTATCGAAAAAGGATAGATCCTCGAGCAAAAGTTGTTGTTTGTCGGCAATTGTCATTAGCAGGAATACACTAGCGGATGAAGAACGGGGTAGCAATGGCGAATTTTGGGAATTCGACTATCGGAAAATGCATGATCAGGGGCTAAGGCGCTCCACGTTCCACTCGGTAGCCGCAGGGGATTCGCGTGAAAAAAGAAAACGATCATGAATGCGCGCTGGTCCGCCTTGCCAGAATTCGATGGTTTCGGGCACGATGCGAAATCCGCCCCAGAAAGAAGGTAAGGGGATTTCACCATGCTTGAATTTCTCTCCGATTTCGTGGAGTTTCTGAAGCAACAACTTGCGTGAACTGATGACCGAACTTTGTTGGGAAACCCAGGCACCGAGTTGTGAATCGCGCGGCCTGGAGGTGAAGTAGCGTAATGATTCAGCGGCGGAAATTTTCGCGGCACGGCCTTGCACGATGACTTGGCGCTCCAGAGTGACCCACGGAAAGAGCAGGCTCACGTTTGGGTTTTGGGCGATTTGCTGGGCTTTGCGACTCTCATAGTTTGTGAAAAATACAAAGCCTTGGCCATCGAAATACTTGAGTAAAACCGTGCGTAACAGTGGACGACCTTGCGCATCCACTGTTGCGAGCGACATCGCATTGGGTTCGTGAACATCTAGTTCGATGGCTTGCTGAAACCATTGGGTGAATTGCTTAATCGGGCAGGCATCAAGGTCAGAGCGGTGCAATCCTTTGGCAGAGTATTCTTTACGAAAATCAGAGAGGTCCATGTTCGAGAAAAACTTAGCATGGGATCGGGGCTTGTCGAAGCGAATTTAATCCGCGCCAATCAGCTCAGATTCTTACGCTTGAAAAAGTTGACCGATGCGGCGGCAGACCTCCTCGACGTTAGCACGCGAATTGAATGCCGAAATGCGGAACCAACCTTCGCCAGCGGCGCCGAAGCCCGATCCTGGAGTAATGACTACTTGAGCCTCATCCAGCATCAGGTCAAACATCTCCCACGAGGTTTTACCAGTGGGGCAGCCGACCCAGACGTAGGGCGCATTTTCGCCACCAAATACAGGGAGTCCGGCGGCTTTGCAAGCATCGCGCAACAATGAGGCATTGCCCATGTAGTGATGGATTAATGCTGCGACTTGCTCTTTGCCCTCGGGCGTGAAAAGCGCGGCGGCGGCTTTCTGCACGGGATAGCTTGCGCCATTGAACTTGGTGCTGTGGCGGCGCGACCAGAGTTGGTGCAGGGAAATTTGTTCTCCGCTCGTTGTGGAGCCCATGAGAGTTTTCGGGATGACGGTGTAGGCACAGCGAACGCCCGTGAAGCCACCGTGTTTGGAGAAAGAGCGGAACTCGATGGCGCACTGATGAGCACCAGGGATTTCATAAATCGAGCGCGGCACGTTGCTGTCTTGCACAAAGGCCTCGTAGGCGGAATCGAAAAGAATCAAGGTGTCGTTCACGAGGGCATAGTTGACCCAAGCGGTGAGTTGCTCACGTGTGGCTACGGCTCCCGTTGGATTATTCGGGAAGCACAGGTAAACCATGTCCACTTTTTCCGCAGGAGGCCCCGCAACGAAGCCGTTGGAGGCATCGCAGGTAAGATAGACGAGACCCGCATAGGCACCGGATTCGTTAGCATCACCGGTGTTGCCGGCCATGACGTTGGTATCGACATATACAGGATAGACAGGATCGGTGATGGCGATGCGATTGCCTTTGCCAAAAATATCGAGAATGTTGCCAGTATCGCACTTGGAGCCATCCGAGATGAAAATTTCGTCAGCGCTGATGTTGAGTCCGTCGTATTGGTTGGCGGAAATCGCCTCGCGCAAAAAGGCATAGCCTTGCTCAGGGCCGTAGCCCTTGAAGCTAGAACGGTCGGCGAGCTCATCTACACCCTCGTGCATTGCCTTGATGCATGCTGCGGGAAGAGCCTCGGTGACATCGCCGATGCCGCAACGGATCAATCGCGCGGCTTTTTCAGCGTTTTCTTGTTGAAATGCGGTAACGCGGCGACCGATTTCAGGAAAGAGGTAGCCAGCTTTGAGTTTGAGAAAGTTTTCGTTGATAAGTGCCATGGCAGCGCAGAGATAGAGAAGGAATCCATGACTGACAAGGGAGAAATGGTTCAATAGAAACAAAACTGAGCAGAAACATGGATCGTGAAAAAATGGCAAGTTGCGGGGCAAAGCGTGAGTTTTAAGGCAAATGGAGCTTGTCGAGAAAAGCACAAACTGAGATGCAACTGATTTTTG
>DBCO01000005.1 GCA_002293145.1 Akkermansiaceae bacterium UBA956
TTGCACTTCCATGTTGAAACCGCCCTTTTCGTTTTGTGACACCTGCCCGCGCAATTGCAGCTCCTGTCGTGGCAATTGCGATTGTTTGGGGCCAGCATTATGAAGATTTCATTCAAGAATGCTTGGTCATAAATGCGACTGATTGCTTTATCCCTATCACGACACAAAAATCCATTGATTTTTTCTCATTTTCAGGGTTTAACACCCGTCCACCAAACGAATCATGCGCACACATCATTGCAATCAGCTCCGCCTTTCCTACATCGATCAATCCGTGACCCTGATCGGTTGGGTGAATTCGGCCCGCGACCACGGCGGTGTGATTTTCGCCGACTTGCGCGACCGCGAGGGCTTGACGCAGGTGGTATTCCGCCCCGAAGTCGATGCCGCACTGGCCGAACTCTCGCACACCTTGCGTTCCGAAGATGTGATCCAAGTCACAGGTGTTGTTTCCAAGCGCCTTGATGGCTCAGCGAACGATAAAATCGCCACAGGAGAAATCGAGATCATCGCGACAACGCTCAACATCATCAACAAAGCTGACGTGCTGCCATTCCAGCTCGACAAGGAGCTCTCTAACGAAGACTTGCGGATGAAATACCGTTATCTCGACATCCGCCGTCCGCGCATGACCAACAACTTGCGCACACGCCATCGCGTGACCAAAAGCACACGGGATTACCTCGATGAGCACGGATTTTGCGAAATCGAGACGCCGATTCTTTCAAAGTCCACACCTGAAGGTGCGCGCGACTTCCTCGTGCCATCGCGTTTGCAGCCCGGTAGTTTCTACGCACTCCCGCAAGCGCCACAGCAATACAAGCAATTGCTGATGGTCGGCGGCATTGAAAAATATTTCCAAATCGCCAAGTGCTTCCGCGATGAAGACCTTCGCGCGGACCGTCAACCCGAGTTCACGCAGATCGACATCGAGTCCTCGTTCGTCGGGCAAGAAGACATCATCGATCTGGTGCAAGGCCTGATCGGTCGCATTTTCAAAGAGGCCAAAGGGATAGATATCCCCACAGCATTTGATCGCATGACATGGCGCGATGCGATGAACATCTACGGCTCCGACAAACCCGACCGTCGTTTCGGCAATACCATCGTTGATCTCGGTGCTGTGTTTGCGCAATCGACCTTCAAAGTTTTCTCGGGCGCGCTCGAATCCGGTGGCGTGATCAAAGCGATCAACGTCAAAGGATTTTCCAACATCAGTACCGGCCAAGTCGAATCACTCACACAAACAGCGATCCAAGCCGGAGCCAAAGGTCTGGCCTACATCCAAGCGCGTGGCGAGACCGTGGACACCTGGCGCTCGCCGATCACCAAGTTCCTCACCGCAACGGAAGTGGCTGCGATGAAAGAAGCGCTGAACATCGAGACCGGTGACTTGGTGCTTTTCGGAGCTGGGCCCTGGGAACAAGTGTGCGAGATTTTGGGCCGTGTGCGTTTGGCATCGGCAGAAATGCAAAAACTGTTAGAAAACAACACCGAGTTGAATTTCCTCTGGGTCACCGAGTTTCCGCTCTTGGCCTTTGACGAAGAAAGCGGTCGTTACGTTGCGGTGCACCATCCTTTCACCCGTCCGATCAAAGAAGACGAAGAAAAATTGCTCAAAGGCGAGCTCTCCGTCGATCTGCGTGCGAACGCCTACGACTGCGTGCTTAACGGCAACGAACTCGGCGGTGGATCGATCCGGATTCACGAAGCTCCGTTGCAATCCGCGATGTTCAAAGCGCTCGGAATTTCCGAGGAACAAGCCTCTGAAGAGTTCGGTCACATCCTCGATGCCTTCCGTTTCGGCGCGCCACCGCACGGCGGCCTAGCACTCGGTCTCGATCGCTTGGTGATGTTGATTTGCGGAGAAAACTCGATTCGTGAAGTGATCGCGTTCCCGAAAAACAACAAAGGCAACGACTTGATGAGTCAATCGCCTGCTGAAGTGGATCCGAAACAACTGCGCGACTTGCGCATCCAGACCACGGCGAAAAAGGCTTGATCTAGAAGAATAATTGGGGGATGCCGATCGTTTGATAACCATCGCTATAGCTGGCGATTGGGGAATTTAGCTTTGTGATCAATTGCGGCGATCGTATCGCAAGATTGCAAGATTTCCAAGATTATCAAGACCTTGGCCTTCCTTGGCTTAACGTTTGCCCGCTCTCAACTCTCCAAGAAATTCTGCAGTAGCTGCTTGCCTTCTTGCGTCAGAATGGACTCGGGGTGGAATTGCACACCGTGCACGGGATATTCCTTGTGGGCGAGGCCCATGATTTCGCCTTCTTCGGTCCAGGCAGTGATTTTTAAGCAATCGGGCAAGGTCTCGCGTTTAACGATGAGAGAGTGGTAGCGGGTGGCTTCAAAAGGATTGCTCAGCCCACGAAAAACACTACTGCCATCGTGGTGAATCGGTGAGGTTTTTCCGTGCATGAGTCGTGGCGCGCGGATGACATCGCCACCATACACTTGGCCGATGCTCTGGTGTCCGAGGCAGACGCCCAGAATCGGGGTTGTCGGTCCAAAGTGTTCGATCACGGCGCAGGAGACACCGGCTTCGTTCGGCGTGCAGGGGCCAGGCGAAACACAGATGCGCGTGGGCTGGAGCGCTTGGATTTCCTCCAAGGTCATGACATCATTGCGAATGATTTTCATTTCTGCACCGAGCTCGCCAAAGTATTGCACGAGGTTGTAGGTGAAGGAATCGTAGTTGTCGATGATGAGCAGCATGGTCTCAGTGGGATGATGCGAGAGTTTGGGCGAGGGCGATGGCTTTGAGCATGCCTTGGGCCTTGTTGCAGGTTTCTTGGTATTCGTAGGTGGGATCGGAATCGGCTACGACACCGGCGCCGGATTGCACATAGGCTTTGCCGTCTTTCACCAAACAGGTGCGCAGGGTGATGCAGGAATCGTGCGAGCCATCGAAGCCGAAATAACCAACGGCACCAGCGTAGGCACAGCGTTTGGTCGGCTCAAGCTCGTTGATGATTTGCATGGCGCGAATCTTCGGCGCGCCACTGACGGTGCCTGCGGGAAAAGTAGCGCGCAGGACATCGTAAGCGCTGTGGGCGGGATCGAGCGTGCCAGTGACGTTCGAAACAATGTGCATGACGTGGCTGTAGCGCTCAATGATCATGAAATCGTCGACTTTGACTGAGCCATGTTTGGCAATGCGACCGACGTCGTTGCGGGCGAGATCGATGAGCATGAGGTGCTCGGCGCGCTCCTTAGGATCTTTGAGCAAATCGGCGGCGAGTGCATCATCTTCTTCCACCGTTTTGCCTCTCCAACGGGTGCCGGCGATGGGGCGAATGTCAATGCGGCCTTGGATCGAGCGGACATGAACCTCGGGAGAACTTCCGACTAACGAAAAATCACCCAGCTCTAACAAAAACATGTACGGTGAAGGATTGACACAACGCAGGGCGCGGTAGAGATCGACGGGAGAACCGGTGTAGGGGGTCTCAAAACGCTGGCTCGGCACAAATTGGAAGACGTCACCGGCGGCGATGTATTCCTTGCCTTTGCGAACGTTTTCCTCGAATTTTGCTTGAGTGGTATTGCTCGTCGCGGGCAGCGAGGCCAGCGGGGTCAAGCCATTGAGCGCGGCGGTATACACGGGGCGGTTGAGGATTTCCACCATCGCGGCGACACGACCGCGGGCATCAGCATAGGCTTCATCGGCGGTCGCAAAATCATCGATGAAGGCATTGGCGATGACATAGACGCGGCGCAGACGGTGATCGAAAACGAGCACAGTGTCGACGAGCATGAAAAAGGCATCGGGAATCTGCAGGTCATCGTGTGGAGCGGGACCGATGCTAGGCTCGAACTGGCGCACGGCATCATAGGAGAGATAGCCCAAAATGCCACCGTAGAACGGAGGAATCGCGCCATGTGGCACAGGTGTGTAGGCCGCCATTTGGCGTTGCAATTCTGCCAAAATGTCATCGTGCGCTTCAATCCAACGAACCGTGCTGCCCTCGCGAACGGTGAGAGTTTTTTCACGCGCTTCAAAAGTGCGCTTGGGTTGACTACCAACGATCGACCAGCGGCCACCTTTTTCCGTGCTTTCCGCACTTTCGAGAAGAAAGGCATGGGCACCGTCGCGGATTTTCAGATAGGCGGATAGAGGCGTCTCGAAATCAGCCGCAAGCTGGGTGTATACGGGAATCACGTTGCCCTGAGCGGACAGCGAGACAAAAGATTCGAGCGATGGTTCAACAGGAAGGGAATGCACGGCGGAAGGAGTGATAGCGGGAAGTGACGATGGGGTAAAGGATTTTCAGTGGGTGTAAGACGCAAGACTTTCAGACATAAGACGTAGGACTGATTACAAAAAATGGGCAGCACAGTAGATTAAGCAAAACCCTTCGCTCGGGAGGGAACGAAGGGCTGAGATTCTTAGGTGGATGTGCAAACAAAGGGATGTCAAATTCCATATCCCTAGGTGGACTTACTTAACCTTGATAGTGACTTTTTCTTTCTCCTCGCCTTTGATGCCGGGGATATTTTTGATTTTTTCTTGCAAGGCGGCGGGATCCTGGATGTCTAGCCCCTTCATTTGCTCCACGACCTTCGGATCAGCCATGAGTTTGCCAAAGTCCATTTCCATCAAGGTCACGGTATTGCCCTCGTGGTAGGTGGCATTGGTTTCGGCGATGCCGGACTCAACGACAATTTTCGCGGTCATTTTCATATCTTTCATCATACCCATGGCCATGGCCTGCATTTGCGCAGCTTCAGGGCCGGCGTCGGGAGCGGCTTCCTCGGTGTCTTCATGCTCAGCGTCTTTTTCGACGGCAGGAGCATCGGGTTTCTTAGCCTGAGGATTGATGATCGTGAGTTCGCCATCCTTGAAACTGAAGGTGATTGGCTTGGTCTCGCCAGCTTCTTTTTTCGCCTCCTCGGCAGCCCCTGGAGGCGCCATATCGGAGAGGCCAGACGCGCTATCGCTCATATCAATGCTGACCGTATTGATATCGGAGAAGTTGAAAGTGACACGGGATCCCGTTTTGCCATCAGCATTGATTTTTTCTACCTTAGCGACGGTGACACCCTTACCAAATTTTTCGGCACGTTTTTTGGCAGCATCTTCTCCGAACATATCAGGGGACTCACCGCCGCCAAGTGCTGCCATTTGCTGCATCATAGCGCTCATTTGGGAGCCAAGAATGGTCTCCTCGACAATGGTGCCAGATCCGTCTTTTTTCAAATTCACGGTTTCATTGACTTCGATGCAGCTGCTGAGAGCTACGGCTATGGCTCCGGCGGAGCAGGACTTGATGATGGCAGATTTTTTCATGCGTAAGTAACTAACGATGTCGAGGCGTGAATTATTGAAAGTTTTGAGCATATTTTTCTTTGAGCATATTTTTTGTTGCGCAAGTAGCTGTTCATGATAACATGTGTTCGTATGAATACACTCAAAATCCGTTTATGGTTCTTTTGCCAACGTTGGAAAAATCGTTCACGCCGCTGGCGCAAATCGTATTTGTGTGGCCGGAAGCCGCGTGGCATGCGATTAGAGCAGTTACAATTGCCCTTTGAGCGCTAAACCCCGCGGAGGCGAAAATGCGGCGATAAGGGATACCAAAAAAAAATGCTCATTTCTGGATTTTTGGCTTACAGTCGGTATCTTTTTTTGCTACAAATCGCTAAACCTCATGGCGAACGTCACGTTACCACTCAAAAAATCAACCGTAAATTGGCGCTTGGCGCTGCTGAGTACAACCGTCTCGATGACGCTGTGCTACGGTGTTTATGGCCAATCTGCTGCCGATCAAGAAAAGTCTGCACGGCAAGATCGCGTGATGGAAGCGCAAACGCTTTTGATGCAAGGCGATGTCGCCTACGGCTCAGGCAAGTATGCCGAGGCAGCGAAACTTTTCCTAAAGGCGAAAAATTTATTGCCCGACGCTGCGGAGACCAAGGAACTACGAAATGCAGCAACGGAACGCTATACCACGGCCAGTACCCAGCAAGCATCAAAACTGGCAAGCAAAGGCGACATCGCAGCGGCCAAGCAAGCTGTCGACAATGCCTTGGCAGACGAAATCGCTCCAAACGACCCAGCAGCACTGGCCATGCGCGCCAAGCTCGATGACCCGATCCATACGAACCCTGCCTCGGCAAAGGAACACACGCGGGATGTGGATGAGGTACGCCGATCGCTTTATGAAGCGGAAGGTTTCGTCCAACTTGGCCGATTCGATCTTGCGAAAGGTGTGTATGAAGAAGTATTGCGCGTCGACCCGACAAACAAAGCGGCTCGTCGTGGACTTGAAAAGGTCGCTCAGCACAAGACTGACCACGCTCGCGCTGGCCATGATCAAACGCGCGCTGAAATGTTAGCAGAAGTGGATGCCTTGTGGGAAACCCCAGTGCTAGACTACGCGCCCAATTTAGAAGTCACCTCAGTAGTCGATATTGCAGCAAACGCAGTGCAATTTGTCTCGGAGAAAATGCGCAATGTTGTCATTCCTGACGTCGAGCTCGAAGACGTGGGCATTGAAGAGGCGATTGACTTTGTCCGCAATCAAGCAAGACAGCTCGACACCACTACTACCGACCCCGTCCAGAAGGGATTCAACATTGTGCTCAACATCGGCACCGGTGAGATCGGCACGCAGGTGCGCGCGATGCGTTTCAATCTTCAAGTAAAAAACGTCCCAGTCTCCCAATTGCTCACCTACATTTGCGAGCAAACGCGAACGCAGTTTAGCATCGATGAATACGCGATCAACATCCGTCCACTGGGGACAGATGGAGTGGAGTTGACGACACGCACGTTCAAAGTGCCACCTGATTTTCTATCGGCAGATTCTGTGGGGAACTCCGCCAACGCCGCGGCAACGGATCCATTTGATGATGCGCCGAGCGAAGGCCTCACTGCTACCCGCATGACGGCAGAAGAAAAGCTTCGCAGCATGGGGGTATCATTCCCCGAGGGTGCGACGGCCTCTTTCAACGGCGGTAGTAGCACTTTGTTGGTTCGCAATACAGCGAGCAATATGGACTACGTGCAACAAATCGTCGATAGCGCAGCGCAGACAGGACCCGTGCAATGCATCGTCGAGGTGAAAATCATCAAAGTGCAAGAAACCCGCTTGAAGGAATTGGGCTTTGACTGGATCATGACTCCCTGGGGCGTAGGTAACAATACCTTTGTCGGCGGCGGCACCCAAGGCAATGGCGATCTCGTCATCGACGACATCAATTTCAAGCCCATCACCTCAGGATTGCGTGCTGGTGACACATCCATCAACAAAACCGGCATTGATGAATTGATCAGCGCTGGCACAAGCGGATTTTCTGCTTCAGGCAAGCGCGCCCCTGGAGCCTTGAGCCTACTAGGTCAATTCTCCGACGTTCAAGTCGCAGCAATTCTCAATGGACTCGACCAGAAAAAAGGTGTCGATACCATGACCCGGCCATCTACTGTCGTCCGCAGCGGTCAGACATCGCGCATCGAGGTCATTCGCGAGATGATCTACCCTACCGAATATGAGCCCCCCGAATTGCCCAATACGATTGAGTCAACAACTTTGTTCGATGGTGCCTCGGGTCAGGTAGCCAACCTTGCCCCGCCGACGCCCATCACGCCAGCGATGCCCACAGCGTTTGAAAAACGCAATGTAGGAACGACTTTGGAGGTTTCACCCATTGTCAGCACGGATCGCCGTTACATTGAGCTCGCCTTAAAACCGGAAATTGTAAGTTTTGACGGATTCGTCAACTACGGCACCCCGATCATTGGCGGCTACTCTAGCGGCACCGACTTTTTTGACGTTCCCCTTGGCGCGCCCTTCACCGTCGAGACAACTGTGGGTGCACTAACTCCCAACGAGATTTTAATGCCCATCTTCAGCGTCATCCGCACTAACACCAGCCTAACCATTGCCGATGGTTCTACGGTGGTGATCGGTGGAATGATCGAGGAGAAATTGCAAAATGTCGAAGATCAGGTGCCAATTCTCGGTGATCTCCCATTTTTCGGCCGCATGTTCCGCTCACAAGGCCGTCAACCAGTGAAAACCAATGTGATCATCATGGTGCGCGTCGAGCTACAAGACCCCTCGGGCAAGCCCTATCGCAGTAAATGATTTTACTTGCCATTCTCTAACGAAACCTTGAACATCGTCCCCTATAATTCCAACCAACACCCATTGGCTGAGAAGCCGATGTTTCATTTATGCAATCTCAAACACCACTAAGCAATCAACAAGATCCCGAGATAGAGCCTGAAAGCTACTCCTTGGATCAAATGATGGAACGATTGAAAGAGCGCGGGCATGAGGAAGGTGAGCTTGTGACCCGTGCCGATGGCTCCCAGGCATTGAAGATCAAAAAACGCAAACGTCGTTCGGAACAACCGCAGAAAGAGGCCGCAAAACGCCAACAGAAAATCCGCTTGTTTCAGCTCGGCTTGGCCTTTTCTCTCTTTTGTGGGCTGGTAGCCACAGCTGCTGGATTGTTGTTCTACTATAATAGCACAGGCTATCGCGAGAGCATCCGCACCAAGATCTCGCAGTGGACCGGTGCAGACGTGGACATCACCGAATTCTCGGTAACACCAAATACCGCACGCTGTGCGACAATGAATCTGAGTTGGCCCGCTGGCAATCATTTGCGCACATTGCAAATCACTCGCCCCAGCGCACAACTCAACATCTTGGGCTTCTTGACCAACCAATGGGGTGGCAATGCCGTGGTCGCTACAAATGGCAAATTGATCTTCGGCAAAGGCCAAGAAGACGCTCCTAAAAGCGCACCCAACAAAGAAAAGCCTAGTGCTTTTCCTTTTTCCTTTGAAAACTACCGTATCGAGAAACTCGACGTCATCGGCTTTGAGCAGGCCCAACAGCCATGGCTCACAATTTCAGGCACAGAGGTTTCGTTGGTAAAGACCGACGCCGGCTCGCAAACGCGCTTCGTTGGTGGCAAAGTCAATATACTCGCATTCCAACCGATGCATTTGGATCGAGCGAGCATCGATTTCACCACCGGGCAAATGATCATCGATCAGGCCCGCTTCAAGCCTGAACCGAATGCCTCAGGCTCGCTCGAGCTTAGCAATAACATCAATCTCTACGGAGCAAAAACCACCGACCTCAACCTGAGCATGAAACATTTTCCTCTCGAGATCCTTCTCGGCGAGGGCGTGGAAACGATCATGAGTGGATTTGTCGACACCAATCCTGAAGCACTCAACTGCTTGCTCAGATTTACGCCGGGCTCATACGATAGCTACAATATTCAACTCGGCTTCGTCGGCAGCAGCCTCACGCCGCTCACGCTCTGCGGCTTCCCATTTTTCAGTGATTTGAGTCGTGAGCTCCAGGACCAAGATTATGTGAATCGCTTTCACTTTGCCGACCGCGTCGAGGGAGAACTCATTCGCGACGCCAAGATCTTGACTCTGCGCAGTCTTCATTTGGAAAAAAAAGGGCAATTTATCATCAAAGGCGACATTTCCGTGACCGATGGCAAGATTGTTGGGCAACTCGACGTCGGTCTGCAAGGCGCACTGCTCACGCAAAACCACATCAACCCGATGATGCTCGATCTTTTCCCGCGCAATACGGGCGGCTACCAGTGGTGCAAGATCACTCTCGGCGGCACCCCTACCTCTCCCGAGGATAATTTTAACGATCAGATCAAAGCCATTCTCGACAAATCTCCTGACAAGCCGACGGCTCCACCTACTGATTCTGCGCCCCTAAATGTAGAAGACGAATTGGATGCTCAATAGTTTTTCGATTTCTCGTTCTCTGCTTGATCTATCATCGCAAAGTTGTCATGATCCACTCATTAGCAATTTGACATCATGAGCCAAAGATCTCCATTTTCCCATTTGTTTCAGTTGTTTGGCAACGAGCCAAAACAACACGTGGAAAGCATCAACCGAGATGCCTTGGAGAAAATGATGCACTTGCTGCAATTGCCCGTCAATGCCGATGGACGTTGCATTCTCTTGCGCGCGCCGCGTGCGGGTTACGGCAAATCTCACCTGCTCTCACGAGTGCAATCACTCCTCGGTAGCTCACACGAATTCATCTTGCTACAACCCACGGACGGATATCGCATGGACGCAAATGCGGCGCTCAATGATGTAATCTCCAAGCTAACTCTTACCCTCCCTGGAGGCGCTGGACTGTCCGAGTTCGACTTGCTTGCGCGGAAAATTTTCGCCCTCGGTTTAGGGTCATTGGTGCGATCTGGTGAAGTCCCCTGCCAAGATCGGGAGACGACTCTGGCGGCCTTGCAAAATCGCCCTGTCGAGACATTTGATTTCCATCATCACACGGCCGTCACAGCTCACTGGGCACGTAATCATTTTGCAATTCTCAGACCACTGTTGATCGTGGAAATCGCTAAAATCATCGCGGCACCTCTCCGTGAAGTCAGCTTTTGGGTTGATGCATTGTTTCGCTATGCGGTGACACCTCTCGATCAACCGAGTCGCTCTGGCATGTTGATGGAAGCTGTGGTCGATGCATCCGCAACCGCGCCTATGAATGAGCGCCTCGCAACATTGCTAAAAATGCTGACCCAGTGGCAACGCGTCATCCTCGTAGCCGATGAGCTTGAAGGTATGTCTGTCAATGCCGAGGCAGCACTGCGCTTCGCCGCCTTTTTGACCAAGCTTCGCCTCGGTGCTGAACGTGTGGACATGATCATTTCTGTCAATGATGACATCTGGGAGAGTGCGTTCGTACCACGTTTGAGCGGAGGCTTGCAGGATCGACTCAGCGAGGCTGTGGTGCGACTCGCCCCCCTCCGCCCCGAGCAGGCTTGGGAGCTTTTGCTAAGTCGCGACCCTCATGCAAAACGCGAGCAATCCCCAGATTTTACGTCACAAGGTCCACTATACTCGCGCCTCGTGCTGAGCACTGCTGCTCAATCATGGCAACCGAGCGAGGAAGATATCGCAGCAACGAAGACACCGGAATCGCTCAGCGGAACCTCAGAGGAAAACATTACTCCGCCTGCTATCGTTCGTATCATCAATGAGGAAGATTTACCTCAGGTTACAGAATCTGATCACGGTGTGCCAATTTTTTCAGCGGACAAATCCTTCAGCGAGCCAGACTTCCCCTTTGTGGACGACAACATCGCGGCGTATTTCGAGGTGGCTACGAAATCCATCGAGGAGCCTATTTTCGCCTTTGCGCCCGCGGAAACTGACGAGGTGAAAGGTTTCGATCCGAGCCCCTACGCCTACGCCGATGAGACTCTAGCGACATCATTTATGCCATCACTTGCCGCAGCAGACACGGCACCAGAACCCGAGATCATCACAGCAGCGCCTGCATGTCAGCAGCAGCCTCAAATGATCACAGCACAAGTGATCTCCGCTCCACCAAACTCACCCAAAAACACGGTCATCTATGATGCGCCTGTGCTCAAGCCAACACCAATTAACTCGGTCAAGCCGTCCCCATTGCCTTATGGCGAAGTGGACGATCCATCTCACGCAGCAACCAGCTCCGCGCAAACACGGAGTTCTGAAATCAACCGCGTCGATGAATTGCTGCGTCAGTTCCGCGAGCGCTACGGGCGAAGTGACTCCTAACTTTTTTCAATATGAGTGATCTCGCCGTCGATATCGAATTCTTGCGCAAGCGCTACAGCAATGGCGTGGAAGCTCTCTCTGGCGTCGCTCTGCAGGTGCCACGGGGCAGCATTTTCGGTCTTATTGGGCCCAATGGCGCTGGCAAAAGCACGATGGTCAAGTCAATGCTTACCATCTTACGCCCCACCGAATGCCGCGGTACGATGCTGGGTGAACCCATCGGGAAAAAATCCACCCTCGCAAAAGTCGGCTACCTTCCCGAGCATGCGACGTTTCCGGAGTACTTGAGCGGTCGACAAGTGATCGAATACTCGGCGGGCTTGGCGCATATTTCACGAAGGGCCTGCAAGGATCGCGTTGATCGACTGCTCGATCAAGTAGGTATGAGCGAGGCAGCATCCCGCACCATGCGCACCTACTCCAAGGGCATGAAGCAGCGCATCGGTCTTGCGCAAGCACTTGTCAACGACCCCGAGGTCGTCTTTCTCGATGAGCCCACAGACGGCGTCGATCCCGAAGGCCGCATTGATTTTAAGAAGATGATTGCAGCATTGCGCGAGGAAGGTCGCACGGTTTTTGTCAACTCTCACCTCCTCGCCGAAGTCGAGCAAATCGCCGATCGTGTCGCCATTCTAAGCAAAGGAAAAATCGTCAAGCAAGGACTGGTCAGCGATCTTACCCGCCGCGAAGCCCGCTACGAACTACGCATCCAAGGCATGCTCCCTGCGGAACTGATGAGCTGGTGCAGCGAACGTGGCATCTCGATCCAAGGCAATGTTCTCTCGCTCATGGCTGAGAGCGCCATCGCCATGCAACCGTTGATTGACAAACTTCGCGCCTCGCTGGTCATCATTCTCGAACTCAAAGAAGATCGCTTTTCGTTAGAGGAACTCTTTTTGCAAACGGTCATGGAGCAGCGTCAAAACCCGAACGCCCAAGCAGCCCGATGACCCAAGCTTACACCATTCTCCTCGACTCCCTGCGCATGCTGCGTGCCAGCAAGCTGTTTTGGGTATCTCTATGGATTTCCGCGGTAGTCGCTGTGGTCTATGCCTCGATTGGCTTCAATGACAAAGGCATAACCGTGATGTTTGGACTCTGGGACTTCGAGATCGCAATCATGCGCAAGGGCACTCCAGAATCGCAGGCATTTTACACCCTGATTTTCACCGATGTGATCGTGCGTTTCTGGCTCGGCTGGGCATCGCTAGTACTCGCGCTAATTTCTACTTGTTCGATTTTTCCGCAATTTTTGCAAACTGGTTCCGTGGAACTGGCGATCTCCAAGCCGGTCACCCGCGCCCGCCTTTTCCTGCTCAAGTACATCGGCGGGCTGCTTTTTGTCGCCGTGCAAACTTTGCTCTTCACCATTGTTTGCTTCATCGCTTTGGGTGTGCGCTGCAACGAATGGAACCTAAGCGTGTTTTGGGCTGTGCCAGTTGTCACCTTTTCCTTCAGTCTGATCTACTGCATCGGAGTTTTTGTGGGTGTGTGGACGCGCTCGACCATTTTCGCCCTCTTTGCCTCGCTGCTTTTTTGGTTGATGACCTTGATCGTGCAGTGGGTGGATGATTTCACCTACAAAATGGGTTACACCATTCCCGAAATGGGGGTAAACCTCGACATGAGCACGGGGCAAGTCAATGAAGGCAAAGAAGATTCCGGTGCTGGATTCCGCGGATTTCATCAGAAAATTCAGCCACTTGTCACCATCATGCCGAAAACCCGCGAAACCATCCTCTCGCTCAAGCGCTTGATCGTTTTCAAAGAACGTGACTCGATGTTGGCTGGAGTCGATCTTGGCTCCGTATTCGCGGGGGGCGAGATGGATCCGAGCGCCAAGGAAGCGATGAAAAAATACGATCTTCGCTACTCATGGTTCTCCATCGTGGGAACGTCGCTGATTTTTGAACTCGTGATTCTAGGCGCAGCCATGCTAGTTTTTTCCCGTCGCGACTACTAATTTGAATATTTGCTGGTAATCCGTCCGTAGTATCTGTAATTCAACGCAAAACAATATGAAATTTTTCTTCGCAATTCTTGGCATCTTTGGAGCAGGCGTTCTTGGCTATGTGCTCGAGCCTGACATGCGCTACAGCCTCACTGGCATGGCGCCCATAGCCGAAGCCGTGACGCCTAAGCCTGTCGCAACAACAACTACCGCGCCAACCACAACAACTCCAGCACCTGCCCCCACCGCACCTACTTACGATTATTCCAAGCTCGTTCCCAATCAGCTTCCCGAAAAAGTATTACTCAAGGTGCAAGCCACAGCCACAGCAGAAGGTGAAAGCGATGCCTTGGCCCTGCCCGCTGGCACCAAAGTCACACCCGTGCGCATCGAGGGCGCTGAACTTGTTTTCTCGATCCTTGGCACGGCTCAAGGAAAAGTCGCCGTAGCCCAGACCAATCTCATCGAGCAACTCATCGCCAATCCTCCGCCGCCACCAGTGGTCGAGCCGGAACCAGCGCCCGAGCCTGTAGTCGCGAAAAAAAATCCGGAACCTATGCCGGAACCCGAGCCTGAAGCCAAACCCGAGCCCGAACCTGCTCCAGCCGCAGGTGCAACTCTCTCACCCGATGACATCGTGAAGCTCATGCAAGAAAGCGTGCGCTCAGCTCAAATCAAAGAATTTACCTTCGATCAAGTCACCGGCTGGAAAGCAGGCGAAGAGGAAGAAGTGGACGGTAGCAAATTCCAAACTGGCCTTGCCGCCTACAAAGCCGAGACCATCTTCGGAGTGAAAAACATCCAAGCCAAGGCCTTGATCCAAGAAGGAAAAGTCATCCGCTGGATATGGCCCACGAGTGGCTTGGAAATTCAGTAAGCCGTGGCGGCGCGTTTCAAGCGCCAAGCCTATCATGACTTGAATGTGAGGCTGGGCGCTGCCTCCTTCGCACAGCTACGGCGCGATAAATCGCAAGCGCCGCCACCTGGATCGCCGCAGTTGAAGTCCATAGCGCTTCATGCGTCCACGTAGCGCTTTCTGAGGTGTTCGAGATGATATTTCGCATCAGGAGCACTGCCCGTAGCTCCGAAGATCAAATCAGAGGGCTCGTGCAGCGCTCCATGCCGGTGAATGTTTTCCCGTAGCCATGCCAGAAGGGGCCCATACTGCGCGGTGTCGATGCCCTGTCGAATCACCTCAACTTGTCTCGCCGCATGAATCAATTGCGAAGCGTGGAGATTGCCCAAGGTATATGTCGGGAAGTAGCCGAAGGCTCCCATCGACCAATGAATGTCCTGCAAGCAACCTTGCGCATCGTCTGGCGGAGTCATACCGAATAGCTCAACAAACAATTCGTTCCAAGCCGCGGGCAGATCGACCAAGGCCAATTCCTTGCGAAAGATTTTCCTCTCTAACAAAAAGCGCAACATGATGTGCAAGTCGTAAGTCGCCTCGTCAGACTCAACACGAATCAAGGAAAAATTTGCCTGATGGACATGGCTCATGAAGTCATCGAGCGCAACCTGCCGCAGTTGCGGAAACAACTCCACAGCTCGCGGATACCATTTTTTCCAGAATTCACGAGCGCGCCCCACATGATTCTCCCACAAGCGCGACTGAGATTCGTGAATGCCAAGCGATACCGCATCGCCCGCCGCCATGCCTGGTCGATCCCCCGGCAATCCTTGCTCATACATGCCATGCCCTGCCTCGTGTAAAACACCGAACAAAGATGAGCAAAAATCCGCTTCATCATAGCGCGTCGTCAAGCGCACATCGCGCGGACCCAAAGTTGTGCAAAACGGATGCGTTGTGGTGTCGATCCGCCCCGCCGCAAACGAATACCCCAGATCACGCGCGATGGCTTCATTGAGAATCATTTGCTGCGCTTCGGGATAAGGCCCTGCCGGCAAGGGCTGGACGCGATCTCGCGAACGCTCCACCGCAGCGCGTGCAATGCCGCTCAGCTCAGGCCGCAAGGTGTCAAACAATCCCGAGAGCACCGCTGTGGTAGCACCGCGCTCATGACAAGAAAGCAAGGCATCATAGGGCTCATTCAAATAACCCCAGCGCTCGGCTTTTTCCCGAGCGATGTCGACTAACTCCGTCAAATGCGGCAAAAACTTGGCGAAGTTATTTTCCTTGCGCGCCTCCATCCATGCACGCTTGGCGTGTGAGCTGACCTTCGACTCACGAGCTACCAATTCCACCGGAAGTTTCGTCGCCAATTCATAGCGGCGCTTCATTTCGGACAAGTTTGCCCGCTCGGCGAGATCCTTTTCGTCACATACCTGCATGGCTGCCTCCAAGGCATCAGCCCATTGTTGCGAAGTTGCTCGTTGGTGGGCTTGGGCACTCAGCCACGACAACTGCTCCGCACGGAATCCCGATGCATCCTCAGGCATATAGGTCTCCTGATCCCAGCCCAGCACTGCAGCACTCGTCCCAATCAACGTACATTCACGGACCAACTCCTGAAAAGAAACATTCTGTTCGCTCACGGCGATGATTCATGCAGAGCAAAAGGCGGAGAGCAAGCAGGAAACGTATTCGGGTTGCTGCCAAAATGCTGCATTTTTTGAACTATCGTTGCTTGCAGCCTATTCCAAATCAAGAGAAAAACAGCAGCGTCAGAAAAATGGCGATGATGCGGGTCGAGGAACCCAAGGCCCGCGCCTACTACCTGGAAGCAGCCGCCAGCTCGAACGGAACATCCGCTGCGGCTGGCACAAGCGGCTTCTCAAAGCCCCTGAGGCAGAGCGCGAAGCCGCCCCCCCTCTCCCCGGAAAACATCTTTAAGGACCCCAACATCCTCGAATTTCTCAACCTGCCCGAAGACACCAAAACCCACAAACGCGATCTCGATGACCGCAGCCTCAACTCCCAACAAATGCGTTTCGTCGAATTGGTAATCGATGAACTCAGTGCAAGCGGCTTCATCGAACCGAATGCACTCTACGAGTCGCCATTCAACAGCCTGCACGCAGATGGCCCTGAAGGACTTTTTGCAGGGAAAAACAACATCAATGATGGCCTTTCCCAGAAGCTGGAACAAACTCAGCAGCGGGTAATGGAGGGATGAGAAAAATGGTGCGCGATGCAGGGTTCGAACCTGCGACCCCATCCGTGTGAAGGATGTGCTCTACCACTGAGCTAATCGCGCTTGGGGTGGTTGTGTAGGAGTTGATACGGGGAGCACAGGACTTTGGCAAGAGAAATTGTGTGGGGTAACCGCATTATCATTTTTCAGCAATCGATCTTAGCATGACTGCCGATTCATTTGCCGCAAAGAAACACAAAATGCACAACATTTTGAAATTTGTGATTTTTGCATTTTTTATGACGATAAGATTGCGTCTCTTCACCGAGCGATAAATTGCCTTTCCCCATCGCGGATGGCGGCGTATGATCGGGCTCATGCGCAATACGTTTTACAACGCTTGGGACATCGAACGACCATCGGGGAAGTCGGATGCGGGGGATTATCGCTCGGCCTTCCAGATTGATCGCGATCGCGTATTGCACACGCCTACTTTTCGGCGATTGCAAAACAAGACGCAGGTATTTTGGAGTGGGGAGTATGATTTCTATCGCACGCGGCTTACTCATTCGTTAGAGGTGGCGCAGATTGGCCGGGCGATCTGTCATTTCCTGCTATCTCAAAATGATGGACCGCTCACGCCCGATTATTTCATCGATCCTGATCTCGTCGAGGCGGCCTGTCTTTCGCATGATTTGGGGCATCCACCCTTTGGTCACGCTGGTGAGCGCACCTTAAATTACTTGATGCGCGAACATGGCGGCTTCGAGGGAAATGCCCAGACCTTGCGCATTTTGCACGAGCGGATTTTTTCGGCAAAGCGCACGGGCATGGACCCGAGCCGCGCCTTTGTGGATAGCATTTTGAAATACAAATCGCTGTGGACGGAGCTGAAATCAGCGACCGGTGAAACGCCGAAGCATCATTTTCTTTACGACTTTCAGCACCAGATTCTGCACTGGGCATTGGGCGAAAATGATTTTCCGTTAGAACTGCCGCCGGGCAAGGCGCGCGATGGCTTCAAGTCGATCGAGTGCCAGGTGATGGACTGGGCGGATGACACGGCCTACTCGCTGAACGATATCTCGGATAGTGTGCGTGCAGGATTTCTCACCTCGGACAAGATCATCCACTGGGCGGAGAAAAATGACCATGCGACGAGTGCTGGAACACCACTGGGTGATTTAATCCTAGCGATTCAAAAGCGCCGCGTCGATCCCTTTGTGGGTAAGCGCATCGGCCGCTACATTCAATCGACATCGCTGATCGAGCAAACGAATTTCCTCTCGCACCAAAGCAAGCGCTACCGCTATCATTTGCTCGTGGACCCAGCAGTGAAAGCGGAGTCGGCATTGTTCAAGAAGCTGGCCTTCGAGGTCGTATTCCTCTCGCCGCAGCTGAAGCAACTAGAACATAAGGGCAATCATATGTTACGCGCGCTGTGGGATTTATTAGAAAAACGCTACATTCATCCGGGGCACATCGATGGACAAAATTTCCAACTTCTCAGCGCCGATACCGCGGCAGAAATCGAGCAAGCCACAGAAGCATCGCACAAGGCACGCTTGATTTGTGACTTCCTTGCCGGGATGACGGACGGCTATGCGAGTCGGATGTATAAGCGATTGTTCTTGCCAGACTTCGGCTCGATCAGTGATTTGATTGGATGAAATGCAAGCTCACGATCGCCTACGATGGCACGCCTTACGAAGGCTGGCGCTCGCAGCGTGCCGAGCATGGTGTCGCTCATCAGATCGAGTTAGCTTGGCAGCGATGCTTTTCTTGCGCGGCGAACTTGATCAGCTCCAGCCGCACCGATAGCGGCGTGCATGCGCGGGAGCTCGTCACGCACAGCTCATGGCCTAACAAAAAATTTTCCGCTTCGCAGATTGCAGTACAACTCAATGCACGCTTGCCCGAAACCATCCGCATCATGAATGTCGAGGCCGTGGCTGATTCCTTCGATGCCCGCTTCGATGCCTCAGGCAAAGAATATCGCTACACCATTTGGAATCATGCGGCGATGCATCCGCTGCTGCGCGATCGAGCATGGCATGTGCCAAAGCGATTGGATCTAACAAGCATGCGAGAGGCGGCAGCAGCCTTGATCGGTTCGCATGATTTCCGCTCCTTCACCGTCAACCGCGAGGGGGAACTGGGTAACTCGGTGCGCCGACTTCAGCGCTGTGAAATCGTCTCGATCGATCATGAGCTCACCATCATACTCGAAGGCGAGGGATTTCTCTACAAAATGTGTCGCGCCATCGTCGGCACGCTGGTGCAGATCGGCGAAGGAAAAATTTCTGTTAGTGAAATCAAAGTGATGCTCGATCCACGCGACTCAAAAAGCTGTGGTATGATTGCCCCAGCTCATGGTCTCAGCTTGTGGAAGGTGCATTATCCTCCTGTTTAGCCGTGGTGGGCTTGCAACCATGCCGCGATGGCATCGATCACTTGAGGATAGCTTGCATCGCAAAACGAATGTCCTTCCCCTGCGATGCACAAAAATTCTTTGGGCTGCGGAGCCACGGCGAAGGCCGCCTCGCTATCAGCAATGGGCACCACATCATCGGCACTGCCATGCACAAGCAACCACGGCACCATCATTGCCTCAGCAGCCGCGAGCGTTGACTCATGTTGATGAAGGTCGTCAACGTAGGCTTGCGAAAGCGGGCACGTTTCATCCTCCCACATGTTGCCTTTATCAGGAACGACGTCGCCGAACTCACGTTGGCAAAAATTACGCGTCATCACCATTCCAGCCAAGGTGATCAGACAAGCGATGCGTTCGTCGCGCAACGCCGTGAGCACTCCTACCGCACCACCCATGCTATGTCCGCAATACGCTACCTTAGTGCCAGCTGGCAAGGTATCCAAGACGGATTGCAGGTCGGAAATTTCCTTGGTGATAGTACAATCGGCGAACGATCCTTCCGATTCACCATTGCCGGCATAGCTGATGCGCAGACATGGCCAACCGCGAGCCGCAAGACCCTCGGCCAAGGCGACGAGCAGTGGTCGATCTTTGTTACCAGTGACACCATGACCAAGGATCACCAGCGTCTGATTTTTTTCACCTGGGTGAAAGCTGGCATCGATTCTTTCGCCTTGTGCGTTGCGGATTTGGGAAAATGAATTCATCGAAGTTGTTAGGGGTATTTGTTCGAAACCTCAAGCACCACGTCCCGGGAACGTGAGCTCAGCAATTCCTGATTTATCAAGCTCGCCCAGGCCTTTCCTGACCATCGTTTCGTATTGCGCTTGCGTGGCGCGCGACAATGGCACGGCCACTCCTGCTTGTGCGGCTAGCGCATTTGCGATGCCACTATCCTTGGCTGCGTGAGAGGCGCTGAAGTAGCAATCGTGCTCACGCGCAATCATGTCATCACCATCCGTGACTAACACACGCGAGTTGGCTCCGGTTTGCGAAAACACTTCCTTCAGCACGTTGAGATCGAGACCGAGTGCGGCACCGAGGCCAAGGCCTTCGGCGAGTCCAGCCGTGTTGATGTTCATCACCATGTTGACGAGAGCTTTTACCTTCGCCGCTTGACCCACGGGACCGACGTAGCGCAAAGCGGTGGACAAGCCCTTAAGCAGCGGTTCGGCTTTTTGGTAATCGCATTCACGGCCACCGATCATCAAATACAGTGAGCCTTCGCGAGCTTGCGTGATGCTCGATGCCATGCAGGCTTCCAGAGCAGCAGCGCCCACGGCATCGCAGGCAGCAGAAATTTCCTCATGCACCTGGGGACTGACCGTCGCGCAGTTGATGAACAATTTTCCCGCAGCATCGGCGAGGAGCAGTGAATCATCACCCGAGAAAATGCCACGCATCGCCGCATCATCAGTGACAACGGTGAGGATTACATCAGCGCTCGCGGTCACGGCTGCTAGACTGCGGTGCGCAGGGCATCCAAGCTCCGTAGCCAGTTGATCGGCTGATTCGCCACGCACATCATACACACCTCCGATCACGTATCCAAGATCTTTGAGACGACGTGCCATGTTGGCGCCCATGCGGCCAACTCCTACAATTCCCATGCGAAGTGAATTCATCGACGACAATCTGTGCGAGTCCTTTTGCATTGTCAACCCCAGAGTCCTCCGATAGAGTCAGCGCCTCACCCTCATGGATCCTGATGATTACCGCAAGCGCACACGTTTTGTCATTCAGCTTGGCAGAGCACTGCATAGCTGCGGGGCATCGAGCCATCGCATCGAGAAACATCTCGGCAATGTCAGCCGCATGGTCGGACTGCAAGGGCACTTTCTATTCACTCCGACAGGATTCACCTGCGCGTTTTGGCAGGAAGATGAAGTGGATCAGCAAATTCACATCGAACGCGTCGAGCCAGGAGAAATGAATCTCGGTCGCTTGTGGATGATCGACACCTTGATCGAGAGCATCCACACGGGCAAGACCAGCCTTGAAGAAGGCATGGATCAGTTGCCGCATCTCGCCGCCGCAGCACCGCTCTATTCGCGCTGGATGCAGGGCCTTTCTTGGATCATCACCGGTGGCGCATTCGCGGCATTGTTGTCAAATCATCTGTACGATGTGTGGATCTCTCTTGCGCTCTGCGCCATGACATTTCTTCTTCACTACCTGATTCAGCGACGCGAACGCATGGCCGCCTTGCTAAAAATTCTCGCACCATTTTTATCCGGAGTCGTCGCGCAAATCATCGCATCGCGCGGCATCGAGGTCAATGTGCCCTTCGTCATTTTATCATCGATCCTCGTTTTCATCCCTGGACTCTCGCTCACCGTGGCGATGAGTGAAATTTCCGCACGCCATCTCGTCTCCGGCAGCTCTCGATTGGTCGATGCGATCATGAATCTCTTGCTCTTGCTTTTCGGAGCGATCATGGGCGTGTCGCTAGCCTCCCTGTTGTGGCCAAGCACCGCTCCGATCATTGCATCGGGACTACTCCCCAACTACAAAAACATCCCCGCTGTGCTCTTGCTCGCGTTTAGCCTGAACATTGCCTTCGATATCCCGATGCGCAAGTGCATCTGGGGCATCATCGCCTGCGCGATTGCTTTTTTCACAGCGAAATTCTGCGGCGCCATCTTTGGACTGATCGTTGGGATGTTTTTCGGCGCCCTCGCCGTGGGGCTCTACAGCAATCTCTTTGCCAGAATCGCGCGCGCTCCCTCGTCTGTTCTCTCGACACAAGGCATCATCCTACTTGTCCCCGGCAGCACCACCTACATGCTTCTGAATGAATGGGTCAGCGGCACACAAGTCATCGCCGGCAGCCAATCGAGCAGCCAAGCATTGATGATGTTTGTATCCCTCGTCGCCGGACTGCTCTTCGCCAATGCCTTGCTCCCGCCCGGAAAAAGTCTATAGTCTGCGTATGGATCTCGCCGATGCCATCGATCACTGCCAACTATTGTTTTTGAAAAGCCTCAGTGCCAGAGAACGACAAGCGCTCGACTCCACGAAAAAATGACTCATTTTCGGATGTGACAGCTGTGTCAGGAGCGATCAAAGCGCTTGACCACCAGCCATTTCTGTACCACGATTGTTTCAGCATATTTCCGCATCGACTCATGAGACCCATCCTTCTTCTTGCACTCCTCAGCCTATCTGCTAGAGCCGATCTTGTCATCACGGAGGTGATGTCAAGCAGCGCTCACACCAAGCCAGCAACAGGAACAGGACTGAATGGCGATTGGTGGGAATTGACGAATACTGGGACAAGCGCCGTGAGTCTTGATGGTTATTATTGGAATGACAACGATGGTGTGACCCCTAGCTATTTTCCCTCGGGTATAAGCATAGCGCCGAATCAATCCATCATCATTCTGGAAGATCCCTTGGGAACCCAGGTAGGCTCATGGAAAATTGCTTGGGGACTCAGTGCCAGCACTACCGTATTGAGTAGCTTCCTATTCCCCGTGACTATTGCAGGCTCTCAAAAGTTTTCTGGTCTTGGAGGACCTGGTGACTCAGTCATTCTCTTCAATCCCATAGGCACTGTGGTTGCCGAGGTGAAATTTGGCGCAGCTGTTGCTGGGCGTTCATTTGTCTACCACGAGGACAGCACGCCGATCTATAACCAAACCAGCACTAGCGGAAGAAATGGAGCCTATTCTTCAACAGTTAGCCCAGCTGACGTCGGCTCTCCCGGAAAAGAAAAAATTCACTTCACCACTCTCCCCCTTCGCTACGCTGCAGGCTCATACAGCTACACGCTCAATGCGGTGCGTCCAGGATTTACACCACCAACACTGACCGCCACGAGCATCCCATCGTTTTTGAGTCTTTCGACGAGCTCAACTGGCACTGCCACCATTACCAACAACCGTCCACTGACGATAGCCGATGCCGCAAACCACTACATCGCCATTACCGCAACCAGCGCTGGCGTGTCCACGATTCATGAGTTTGTGCTCAGCATCCTCAATACCTCACCCTCGATCATTCTCAATGAATACAATGCCGTGGGTGCAGCGAACTATCTCAACGGCGGAACAGCCACCGTCGATGATGATGGCGGTGCAGCCTCGCAAGATACGTATTTCGGCAGAGCACTCGGCAATGGCGGCAACTGGGCCGAATTTGTCATTACTGGCAATGGCTCTGCATCGACCATAGATCTCCGCGGATGGAAAATTGAAATTGGCCAGAACCTCGGCAATGGCTTTCAAGTGTTAGACACCATTACACTATCACAAAACGTCAACTGGCAAACTGTCCCCACAGGCACCATTCTCACCATCATCGCCAAAGACAGTTCTGCAGGTGGACGCAATACCCAATTTGGCATCCGCAACAATCGTAGCACCACAGGTGATACTTGGACCAACCTCTACATCGGAGATACGACCTACACGACTTATACCAGTCTAGCCACCAATGGATACTCCATCGCCGCAGGCACCGTGACAGGCATCGACATCAACAATGATGGCACACAGTTTCGCATTCGCAATTCCAGCAACCAAAACGTCTATGGCCCCGTCGGCGAAGGTGTCGCTCCACTCGATGGACTCAGCAGCCGCGAAGTCTTCGAACTCGAAGGCCACCCCACCACCTCGGTTACTCCACTGATGCGCTCCAGCAGCACAGAGCAAGGCTACGATGACGGAGCCTCCGAGTCCACCTTCGGAAGTCCGAACAATTGGCTCGATGGCACTACACCACGCACTCAAAACTTCCTCCCCTTCCGTCTCACCGCCTTCATTACTTGGACCGCCTCCTTTAGTCTAACAGGAAACAACGCACTCGCCTCTGCCGACCCCGACGCTGATGGCCGCAGCAATCTGCAAGAATATGCCTTCGGCGGCGACCCCACGGTCAAGGATGCCAACTTCCCGAACGGATCGCTCAACGTCGGCACCAATCTTTCGTGGACTCACGCTCGTCGCAACAACGATGCCTCCTTGATTTTCACCTATCAAGTCTCCACCGACCTGAATCAATGGACGACGATTTCGCCCTCGAGCCAAGCCACCGTCGCGCACCCCACCAAAGCCAACTTCGGCAACACCACCGTGCAGTTCCCGAAAAACACTGCAACCAACGCCAAGCAATTCTTCCGCGCCAGCACCAACGAGCCTTAAGCCTCAAAAAACTTAGCCTTTGAGTTGGTCGAATTCTAACTTCTAGAAAATAATCAGAAGTGGGCTTGTTCGGAGATTGGAACAACTAGGACAAATTCATGCTGTTGATCGGGCCCATTGAACTATCTCCTGTGGATTTCGTCATATGCTCAGATTCTGCGCCCACGCCACAGGACTAAAATCATCCACATGGCGCAAAGCAGCCATGGGCTGTGACCCGCAACGGGGACGAAGGGGATGTCGATGAAAAGTTCGCGATCACAACGAAGAATGTAGCCTCTGGGTTTTGATGTGAGCCAGTCAACGATGGTGTAACCGCCGATCAGGAAACCCAAATAGCCGACTGGAAAAAGCACGAGTTGGGCACAACTGTAGATGAGCAATGTTTTCCGCTGGGCTTTCCAGAGCAGCCACAATCCCAGAATTAGTGTTGCGATGAAAAACCAATCGTAGGCATTCAGATAAGAAATGGTTCCGTTAATGGATACGCGATCATAAATGAAACCGTAGTGCTCAAGTGAAAAAACATCATTGAAGCCCATCGTTCGGCCTTGGGAGTCTTGGAGCTCATAGGGTGTTCTTTCCAAGGCAGCACGAAATGCGACAAAGCATAGAAACTGGAGCAAACAAAGGATGATCATCGTTGCGAAGCCACATCGCGCATTGTTGCTCGGATTGAGATTTTTGGATGTCGGGGTAATTGGTTCATCGCTCATCGTAACTAACTTTTATTGCACGGTAGCGTGCTTGTCGAATATTTTTGAGAAATAGAAAAAGGAGTGTCACTTCGTCCTTCGCCTCGCTACGGCGCGACGAGTGGAAATTAGCGCCACAGATAGCTGCCAAAAATCATGCTTGTGCAGTGAGTTGATGTGGAGGTAGATTGTCGGCATGAGCACATTTGTGGAATCACTTTCGGAAGATATCAAGAATGCCATGCGCGCGAAGGATGCAGTGGCGTTGAATACCTTGCGTGCCTTGAAAAGCGCGTTAACGAATTTCTCGATCGAAAAAGGCGGACTGGGCACGGTGCTGGATGATGCCGAGTGCCTTACCATCGTACGCAAGCAAATCAAACAACGGCAGGATTCGATCGAACAATTCGAAAAAGCCGGCCGCGGCGAGCTTGCGGACAATGAAAAATTGGAGATGGCGATTCTCACAAAATTCCTTCCTGTGGCCTTGAGCGAGGAGGAAGTTGCGGCCTTGTTAGAGCAGGCGGTGGACTCCACAGGTGCCACCAGCAAAGCGGACATGGGCAAGGTAATGAAAGCTTTGCAGGAGTTGGTTGATGGTCGTGCTGATGGTCGCACGCTTTCACAATTGGTGATGAAACGCCTGAGCTGAACGATCATGTTGTTGATTTCTTGGAACGTGAACGGCATTCGGGCCGCGTTGAACAAGGGCATGGCAGATTTTGTCAGTCAGGAAAATCCGGACGTACTGTGTCTACAGGAAACCAAAGCCCGCGAGGAGCAGGTGGATCTGCCCTTGGAATTTGCAGGATACAAGCGCTACTGGAATTCGGCGCAAAAGGCTGGCTATTCGGGCACTGCGATTTTCACGAAAACTGCACCTTTGAGCATCGAGTATGGGATTCGTCACGATCACCACGATACCGAAGGCCGGGTGATCACGGCGGAGTATGCAGATTTTTCGTTAGTCACGGTCTATACGCCGAACTCGCAGGATGAACTGCGTCGGCTCGACTACCGGATGCAGTGGGATGCCGATTTTTTGGCCTACGTGAAATTGTTAGAAATCGAGCGCAATAAGCCGGTGATTTTTTGCGGTGACCTGAATGTATCGCACCAAGAGATCGACCTCGCACGGCCGCGTGAGAATCGCAAAAATGCGGGATTTTCTGATCAAGAGCGTCAGGGATTCTCGAACATGCTTACGGCAGGCTTCACTGATACGTTCCGCCATCTCTATCCTGAGCAGAGCGATGCTTACTCGTGGTGGTCGTATCGGGCTGGCGCACGGGAGCGCAACATTGGATGGCGTCTCGATTACTTTCTGGTATCGCAATCGCTGAACGAACGCATTGCCGAAGCTCGCATTTTGCCGCATGTGCATGGATCCGATCACTGCCCTGTAGCCTTGCACCTCGCCTAATACTTTCTCATCCCCATGTCACTCGAAGCACTGCGCGCCCGACTTCATGCCACCGTTCTCGGATCTGAGAATGCGGCAGAACTTTTACTCACTGCCTTATTGGCACGTGGTCACGTATTGATCGAAGGTGCGCCCGGAATTGGTAAAACTTCATTGGCATCGACTCTCGCCAAATCGATGGGCGGAGTTTTTAAGCGCGTGCAATTCACACCCGATTTACTACCAGCGGATTTGTTAGGCTACTCGCTCTATCGGATGAACCAAGGGGATTTTCAATTCATCCCCGGCCCGGTATTCGCGCACTGTGTGTTGGCAGATGAAATCAACCGAACATCGCCGCGAATACAGTCGGCCTTACTCGAATGCATGAGCGAGCAACAAGTGACGCTCGATGGTGTAACGCATCAACTGCCATCGCCATTTCTCGTCATCGCTACGCAAAACGATGTACATGCAACTGGCACCTTTCAGTTGCCCGAGCCACAGCTCGACCGCTTCTTGCTATCGATCCGCATGGAGTTGCCATCGAACGAAGTGCAAACCGCGATTCTGTTAGGTCATGCACGTGGTCAAATCAAAAGCATGGAAGCGGATACGCTATTGAGCACCGAAGAAATCATCGCCCTACAAGAGCAAGTCGACGCAGTCTTTTTGCACGAACGCGTGGCAGCCTACATCACCGCGCTGGCCGACACGCTACGTCGTATGTCGGGCTCGGAAGATTGTGTGTCCGTGCGCGCCTTGCTGAATCTGATGCAGGCTGCCAAGGCCAAGGCATTTTTGGAGGGTCAAAAAGAAGTCCACCCCGATCATGTACAAGCATTGTTTGCGGCAGTCATGCGTCACCGGATGCAGCCGGAAGATGGCTCGGATCCGCGATTGCTGATCGACGCAGCCTTAGAACAGACCAGCGTGCCCTGAGCCATTTCACGAGTAAAAACGCCAAGGCTAAACCTAAAAGATTTGCAGTGACATCACCCCAGTCGCCGACATCCCACGTATGATACAAGGCATTCGGAATGATTTCGCCGAGTAGAGCAATCGCAAGGGGCAAGGGCCACAAACGAGATGTTCCACCCAACAAAAAAACGTATAGCCCAATTCCAAAAAACGCACTGAAGTGAGTGAAGTTGTATTTTTGAAAATTCCAGCGACCATCCAAATCACGCAGCCATTGTAACTGAGTCATACCGTGTCGAATCTCCGGTTCAGTTGTGACCACGGAGACTGCGGGCGAAGCTTGTGGCGGAGCTTTGGCAACAACATCGGGCGCGGGTGAAAGCATGGCTGGAAGGACTCCCGGAGGCGGCAAGAGTGTCCGCAAGCGTGGCTGGCGCTGCGCATTCTGTCCGACTGCGGGTGCAGCCGCATCAGGTCCTTTTCTGATCGCAGAAACGACAGCAGGAGATACCACCGGTGAAACGGGAGTAGGCGGCGGTGCGATTTTTTCTCCCAAGAAAAACTCCGCGACAAAGGGGCGAAACATCGTGCGCCCTTGCGGAAAAACAAAATGCCATGTACCTAACAAAATTCCGCACGCGAGAGAAAAAGCGCGCACAAGTGGCAGACGCTCCGCAATCATTCCAGTCATCATGCGTGATAACATCAGCGCCCAAAACCCTAACAAAACGACTGTTACAGGGACAAACCATGCGCGTTGCTTCACAGCCTCCACGCGCAGGCGATTGACGCACAACGTGCATTCTGTGCCATAGGCGTCAATGTAAATCCGCACCGTCTTCATGGCGGGTGGTAATTCCAACACCGAATTGATGCGATGCCACGGCTTCGCACCTCGCGCGACAAGCACGCCATGATCGATCGGACTACAGTTGCGACCTTGTTGATCTTGGCCTAAGATCACAATGCGCGGTTGAGCCCAACTGTTGGGATCTTTCGCTCGTGAATTCTCCCAAGAGACATCGGCCCTAACCGATAAAAAACGCACCCCCTCGATGCGCTCTAGTGCTTTCGACAACGATACCGAGCACCCCTGTGGTTTTTTGGTCAGCACTAGGCCGTTAGGTCCCGCTTGCAAAATCGAGGTATCACTCGGTGCACCAGCCCAATGAACGATGGATTCACAAGCATCATCGGCTAACAGATTTGGCCCCACTCGCACGAAGCGGAATTGCCAAACGATGGCGGTGATTAGCAACAAGGCAAAGCCCTGGAACCAGATCGAACGAAAGATAGCAAGAGAGAGCTTCACTGAATGCCGCGTTTTTTCTTCTCTTCCAAGATCCAGGTTTGATCCGCATCACAAAGCTGGGACTCCTTGGTGCGAAAGCGATTGCCATCGGGCTCGACCATCACCATCGAGCCTTTATTATAGGAAATCAAACGGGCGACGAGCGTGCGATCATTACGATCCGTCCAGCGGCGATAACCTTGTTTCTCTAACTTTTTCATCCAAACGGCATATTCCTCCTTGCCAACCGATGACGAATGCTTGAGCTGGCCCCAGAAAAACTCTCCCTGGCCTTTTTTGAAGCCGGTATATTTTGCGAGTCTTTCGCCCTTGGGTGAGAGCATGATCACCGTGGGATTTCCGAGGGCTTTATATTTCTTCTTCATATCAGCGACGTATTGCTGCTCCGTGACTTCATTGTCAAACTTCTCGCCGCGTGCCTGCATCGCACTTTGATCAACCACGAGGCGCACCACGTTTTCGCTGGCCCAGTCACCAAACTCCTTTTTGCCTAACACTTCTTCGCTCATGGTTTTGCAGAGCGGGCTGCGGGCACTATCGGTGAACCAGATCATCACGCACTTGCCCTCACGAATGGCACGGCGTTTGGCCTCGGATTCGCTTTTGAGCCAAATCGTGGTTTTCGGGCCGGAGAGCAATTTGCGCAACTCGGGCAGATCCTTGTCCATGTCATCGGGGTCGGTCCACACGATGTTATCTTGGCTTGGGTGGTTGGCGAGCGCGACCGTCACCTCTGCTGCTGGAGTGCCTGGCACAGGCGCTTCTCCTGGAGGGCCATCGACCTCAGGATTCGCGCGCAAAAATGAGGGTACGCCACTCGGACCAAACGGATTTTTTTCCTCATCCTGTTCGGCTTTTTTGCCAAACACACCACAAGACCACGAGGCAAGGGAAATTGCGATGATGAAGCCAGCGCGAATAAGATTCATACGGGCATAGAATAGCACGGCAAAGGGTGGCTGCAAAACACAAAATTCTTGCAATCGGTGGAGCATAAGCTTTAATAGCTTCCCCGCTTATGAACCATTTAATTTTATCATTTTTTGCGCTACTAGCCCTACTCACGGCTGAACCACTGAGTGCAGCGGAGCATGCGGGCTCACCGAAATTCATTGAGCGCACCGAGCAGTTCTCGAAGCAGGAAGCAGAGCAAAAAATCACGGGCATTTGGGGCAAAATCTCCTTCCGTGCGAAGCAAGAGCCGATTCTCGCGGTTGCATCGATCATTTTCCTCTTGGCCATTTTGCACACATTTGTTGCCATTCCTATTTCCAAATATGCACACCACGTGCAACATGATCACGATGAAAAAATCAAAAAAATCGCTCGTGACCACCACACCATGCCCGAGGAGCAAAAAATGGTTTCTTTCAAAGCTACGATTCTGCATTTCCTCGGTGAAGTGGAGGCAATTTTTGGCATTTGGGTGATCGCGCTGTTAGGTGCTTTGCTGTATTTTGTAGGAGTCGACGACATGAAGGCCTACATCATGAATGTGAACTTCACTGAGCCGCTTTTTGTGTTTGTGATCATGGCCATCGCCTCCACCCGCCCGATTCTACGCTTCGCGGAAAACTGCCTGCGTTTTGTCGCTCGTTTCGGAAAAGAAACACCTGCCGCGTGGTGGCTCTCGATTTTGATCATCGCGCCCTTACTCGGATCACTGATCACCGAGCCTGCGGCCATGACCATCGCGGCATTGCTCTTGGCGCGGAAATTTTACCCGCTCAAACCAAGTGCGAAATTCGCCTACGCCACACTTGGTCTGCTCTTCGTCAACGTATCGATTGGCGGTGTTTTGACGAACTTCGCAGCACCTCCTGTGTTGATGGTGGCAAAAAAATGGGATCTTAGCACGCCTTACATGTTCCTTAATTTTGGCGGCAAAGCGATGCTCGCCATTGTGGTTTCCTCTCTTCTATACTTCGTGTTTTTCCGCAAAGAGTTGGCTGCCATGAACAAACAAGTGCCTGACCGCGACGGTGATGGAATTGCCGATTGGACACAACGCGATGCGCCGATCCCACTTCAAGTGACTCTCATACACATCGTCTTCATGGCTTGGACGGTGCTGTTTTCACACTACCCTCCGCTTTTCATGGGCGGCTTCCTGTTTTTCCTCGCCTTCAGCAAGGCAACGCGCCATCACCAGAACCCGATCGAATTGCGTGGTCCCCTTCTCGTCGGATTCTTCTTGGGAGCGCTGGTCATTCACGGCGGACTGCAAGGCTGGTGGCTCGGACCGATCATCACATCGCTCACGGAGTGGCCATTGTTCCTCGGTGCGACAATTCTCACCGGCTTCAATGATAATGCCGCCATCACTTTCCTCGCTAGCCAAGTCGATGGCCTATCCCCCGCTCTGAAATACAGCGTGCTCGCTGGTGCGGTGACGGGTGGCGGTCTGACCGTGATTGCGAATGCGCCGAACCCCGCAGGACAATCGATTCTCAGCAAATTCTTTGGCGATGGGGTTTCGCCACTGAAACTTTTACTCGCCGCGCTGATCCCTACAATTGTTACGATTTGCGCCATGAAGTTGATTCCTAATGACGAGGCACACCGCCAACTGAATGAGGCTAAGGAAAAAACTGCGATAGAAGCGCCGGTCGTGACACCTGAAACAACAGCCCCTACGCCCTGATGTTTACTGGTTTGGTAGAAGCCACTGGCAAAGTCATCGCTCGCGAGCCAAGAGGCCCGCAAGCACGACTGTCCCTTGCGATTCCCTTTTCGGGCGAATTGGCATTGGGTGATTCGGTCGCAGTAAATGGCTGCTGCCTGACGGTGGCGGCGCTGACGGAAGAAGGTGTCGCATTTGACCTGCTGCTTCAAACCCTACAGGTGACGGCTCTGGGCACCTTGCAAGTCGGGTCATTGGTGAACCTAGAACGTGCACTATTGCCGACGACGCGCTTGGGTGGCCATTTTGTGCAAGGTCACGTCGATGACATGGGAGAAATTCTCGACCTATCACCCCTGGGGCAGGACTATCGACTGGAAGTCAGCTTACCTGCTTCGGTGCAGCAATTTTGCATCCCCAAAGGATCGATTGCGATCGATGGCATCTCCCTCACGATTGCCGAACTCCACGAAACAAGCGCCGTTTTCTGGATTACGCCTCACACCTATCTGCACACTCACCTCAGCGACAAATCCGTGGGCCATCCGATTAACTTAGAGGCTGACCTTTTGGCTAAGTATGCCGCGCGTTTTCAAAACCGATGATTTTGCTTTTTTTGAATAAATCTGCCCATTTAAACGTTCTATCCTTGTTCATTTCCTTATGAAATCCTCGTTTTATCCCTCCATGCTGCGACTGATTAGCTTCGCTGGCTTTCTATGCATGTCCAGTCACGCTGAAGTTGTGCTCGATCTTGACGCCCTTGGAAAAAGTCTCGGCGGTTGGGATTCGAAGGGCAAGCGCGCGGCAAATTACGAACTTTCTGGTAGCACATACCGCAGCTACATGCCTGAGATCACCCCGACTCCCGAAGGCGGGATTTTTATCTCTGTTCGTATCGACTATGTGCGCGGCATCTTTGCCAGCAATGACTTTGCGACCCTCGAAATGACATTTTCAGCTGATGGCACCATGTCCAGCACCCAAAGCAGCATTGCGATTCAGGGAAAAACAATCACCAGTGATGTCATGCGTAGCGGTGCAAAACTGGGCGAAAACAAAGGAGCCGTCGGCATGGCCGTGAAATTGGGCGGTGACATGGTTGCCAATCTAACAGAAAAGCTATCGCGTGAAAATCTCGTGGAAGCCGGGCGCGTCACATTCCCTGCCGCCGTCCGCCACAACTATAACAAAGTGTTTCAAGCAGTCAGCGTGGCCAAACCCGTGCAAGCACCTCTCAAGCCGGAAAAAGCGCCTGCGAAACCAGGTTCCGGCTTCGAAGAGAAAAAATAAGCCCACTATTTAGACAAACTGCGAATTTGTGCGACATTACCTGCATTTCATGTTTGGCATCAGCGGCTTTTCCCATTAGTTTTTTCGCGTAACAGTTCGCACACATGAGCCTCTATCACATTCTCGGCCAAGACCGCATCCCTCTAGCCGGCACTCTCGTTGTCCCCGGCCGCGTCTCCACCCACGAGATCACCGTTTTCAAAAAACTTTTTGGATCCCGTGGCATTACATGGTTGATTGAAGAAAACGCCATCATACCCGATGAGATCAAGCTGCTCATCCAAGGGGGAAATGGCATGATGTTTTCCGCAGATGATAATGATCCAGCGACTGCCGGGACTCAATTGAAAAAATCGATCGAAAAGCAAAGCGTGATGATTTTTCTGCCCGGTCTCATGCAAACACGTGCTGGTCTATCTCATCAAATCTCAACCAAGGTCCTGCGTACCCTATGTGCACTTGGTATGCCGATCTTGCCCGTGTGCATCGATGTCCCTCGCGAGGGAGCCTACGCCATTGAGGCCAAAGACCCTCAACCCGAGGGAGTCATGTGCTTCGGTCAACAGATCCCCGCTGGAAAAGCCACACTGCCACTTTTTCAAGAACTGATTCTGCAAGCGCACGAAGAAGCATTTTCCCAACGGGGATTCTTGAGTAAAAATCTCGGCAGCATGCTAATCCGCGGACTCAAGCAATACGCAAAAACCGCAAAAATCCTCGACGGCACTGATGATTCATCCCTCGGTTTCGATAAAGTCCTCGCCTCCGCGATCGTGCTCTCCAAATACATCCGTAAGCAAACCGACAAGCCACGCGTTGGCATTGTACTACCACCTGGTAAGGGAGGATTGATCGCCAACCTTGCCGTCATTTTTGCCGGAAAAGTACCAGTAAATCTTAACTTTACCGCCAGCCAAGACGCCGTGCGATCGGCCATGCGCCAAGCGGGTATCGATCGCTTCATCACCGTTGATCCCTTCGTTCGCAAGTTCCCCTCTTTCCCCTGGCCGCCCAATCGTGACCTCATTTTGCTAGAGCGCATCCTGCCAACCTTGAAGAAAAAAATCGGCCTCTGGTTGATACTTTCCAAGCTCATGCCCACACAGGCGATCGCCTCTCACCTCGGCATCGGCGAAGTGAAACCCACCGATGAAGCAGTGCTGCTTTTCACCTCAGGGTCATCCGGTGAACCAAAAGGCGTGTCATTGACCCATCGCAATGTTTTGGCAAATGAGTTGCAATTCCACTCACGTCTCGAAAGCAAATCCGGAGAAAAAATCCTCGGCTGCCTGCCCTTATTTCACTCGTTCGGCTGCACCGCCACGCTGTGGTATCCGATCCTCGCCGGCCTCGATCTCGTCACCTACACCAATCCGCTCGAATCCAAGCGCATTGCCGAGCTCATCGCGCAGCACAAAGTCAGCATCTTTTTGTCCACGCCCACCTTCCTGCGCGGCTACATGAAACGCATCGACCCCGAGCAGCTCGCCTCACTCAAACTCGTCGTCACCGGCGCCGAAAAACTGCCCAATTCCTTTGCCGACAGCTTCCAGGAAAAATTTGGCATTCGCCCTCAAGAAGGCTACGGACTCACCGAGACCTCACCAGCCACCAACCTCAATGTGCCGAATATGTCCGAGGATGGACACACTCCCGTCTTGCCCTCATCACGCAATGGCTCCGTCGGACAAATGCTTCCGGGCATCGCCGTGCGTCTCACCAATCCCGCCACCGAGAAGCCCATCCCCGTCAACCAACAGGGCCTGATCTGGGTCAAAGGCGCTAATGTTTTCAGCGGTTATCTAAACAATCCCACCAAATCCGCCGAAGTTCTGCAAGACCACTGGTTCCTCACCGGCGATGTCGGCAGGCTCGATGAAGACGGTTTCCTTTTCATCGAGGGCCGTATTTCTCGATTCTCGAAAATTGGCGGCGAAATGGTTCCCCACGAGACTCTCGAAGCAGCCATCACCAAAGCTCTCGAGCTCGATCAAGAAAGCGAACGCAAAATCGCTGTCGTCGGCATACCCGATGAGCAAAAAGGCGAAGCCATCATTCTCCTCTCCACAGTTGCTGGTCTCGCCTTGGAGCAAGAATGTATCGACCTACGCTACAAGCTCATGGATGCCGGCATCCCCTCCCTGTGGTGCCCCAAACGCATCGTTTCCGCCAAAGAAATCCCGATCCTCGCTTCAGGCAAGCTTGATATCAAAGGCTGCGAAGGACTCGTGCGATCTTGATTCGAACTTTGTCTATGTAACCCGATTTCATCTACTGCAGCCATGTTTTTTGTATTTCTCGACGCGATGCAGTGAAAAATTAACCTGTAATCCTTCACTGAAACTTTTCGCTCGTCTACCTTCGGAATTGGCCCATCATCAAATGGCCTGCCATAGGATGCGGGAGAGAAGCATCTTCAACCAATAAAAATTTGACCATGATCAGCATGGAAAAAATTTACCCTTAAAAAAACTAACGCGAAAAAATCTAACCGAATTTTCATGAACTAAAGCTATGCGCAAGTCTCATGCTAGACACATTCTAGCATCTGGTAATGTAGCAAATTGCCGCACCATCACAACCTCCTCCACACTGTTACGAGAGCCGAAGACCACTGAAACTTGCGCGCCGTCTCGCGAATCAAAAATGGTTCGTGGCCTTGCCAAGTGAGATCGAAGCTCGTAAGTAGGTGATGTTTTAACCACGAGATGGTATCCACTTCTGGCCATTGATCCGGTGGGGTAAATTCCTCCAACCAGGTGCAAGGTGTGGCTATGACAAGCTCTCCGCCCACGCGCACTAAGTCGGGCAATCGCTCTAGCAACGCGAGTGGACGCGGCAATCGACACAGTAAGTTCGCCGCATGCACCCGATCAAAAATACCAAGGTCATCGCGAAGCTTCATTGCATCACCTTGCTCGTAGGAGCAGCGATCGCGTATCGAGCGATCTCCTACCGCTGCCGTCAACTCAGTGAAAACATGAGCTTCTTCGTGTCGGCGATAGGGCAGTGTTTTCCCCTGTTGCAGAGCAAGAGCAGCATCAATGAATGATTGCGAGAAATCGATGCCAATGACTTGCTCACAATGTTGTGCCATCGCAAATGTCGAAGCTCCTACCGCGCAGCCGAGATCGAGACCGCGGCATGCGGGCTCGCGAGAAAAGTGCCCCACAGTGCGTTGACAAAACCCCATCGCCTCGCGCATTCCTGCTGGACACAGAGGACCATTTTCTGGGAAAATTTCCTGCCCATTCGCATAATGGAAGAGAAGATATTCCTCTAGTAGACGAGGCGTTTCGTAAATGTTTGCTGAAGACACAATGAAAATTTCTATAGCGTGAGGGCATCCATGATGTAGCGGCTTGGACGGAAATTTTCGATGATGATTTCCTGCTGCTCACCGCGCTTCATCCGCACTTGGCTAATGTTAAAATTCGGCGTCTTGTGTGGTGCAAACAAAATGTCATCGTGCGTCGAATTCTCATGCTTTTTGAACATCGATGGCATGATGTCACCACCGAGATGATCATCGCGACCAGTTGCCAAATGGCACGTGCCTAACACTTTTTCATCCTGAATGTCGGCCCCAGAAACGGGCAAAACTTGCGTGCCAAATCCGAGTTCGCCGAGAGTTCCCGTCATCGGATCATCCAGCAAGCGCGCGTTGTGAGCATCGATCGTGGACTGATTTCCTGCGATCAGCGTGGAGCGCACGATGTTACGATTCACCACATCGAGCACCCCGAGCGTGCCATCTTCGTATTTCATCGGAAACTGACCACGCGCATCGTTAGGAACGAAATACACTTCACCGGCTGGCAAGTTGGCAATATCTGGAGCCAGACCATTGCACAGACCATGTGATTTCTGTGCCACCTGCCCATCCAAACCAAGCCAGGCTGTGAGCACGCGACCATCTTCGAGGGCGAAGTCGATTTCAATCGAATCTGCATTCGTCATCGCAAGGCGAATCTTTTCTGCATCGCGTGAGACCTCATGATAATTCACGGCAAGACCTGATGAGAGGATGATGTCATTGAGCCCGTGAAGCGTAGCACCACGGAAGCCATGCTCTTTCGCTTTTGCAGTGAGTGGCGCGGTGGCCGAGTAAGTGGAAATGCACAGAATGATATCGTAGTTCGGATAAAGATCGCGAGCAAAAGAAAGCTGATTGCCTTGTGCATCATAGAGCTCATCGGGCAAATCAAGATTTGATCCGTAAGTCATGCGATAGGCAAACATTTCACCACCATGCATACCGAGCTTAGCCATCACGCCATTTTGCAAACCTTGGTAAAAATGCTGATGCGCGCGCTTTTGAATCGGAAATCCCTCTTCGTTGAGGAATCGATAATTTTTCATCATCTCGGCTGGATCAACAAAATCTAATAGAATGCATACCTTGCAACCTTCCGTAGGCATGAACACCGTGTGCAACAAGTTGCTGAGATCAAAGCTTGGGAAGTTTCTTTTTTCGGGATGAAGAAGAATTTCCTCACGCAGGTAGTCTGGTAGGTCGTGACAAATCGTGGACATCTGGAAAGATACCCATGGATGACATCGACGCAAGTAACTTATCGAAAAAAATCAATCTTCGCGGAAACCTCGATTGTTCTTTTCCTTACGCGCCAGAGGCTCGCCGAGAATCAAGGAGATTTTGCGATCAATCAATGGCAAGCCGTTTTGAATATCCTTGCTGGACTCTGCTAGTGACTTATCGTGAAAACCTCGTTCGTCGAACAAGAAACCCTTGCCGCCCACTTTATCCATGGCACGAGCCAAGGTGCGTGCACGATTGGCAAGATCAAGCGCCTCCCCGTAGAACTCACGATTGGATGAGGCTACAATCCGCTCCAAAGGATCGAGTGCGGCGCGGCTGCTATCATGAGCAGCTTGAACTTCAGCTGAAGTGACTTTCCCCTTATCTCCGTTGGTTGCAGCACGTGCATTGATCTCAGCAAGTGGTTGCAATGCTTTGCGGATCTCGTGGGCCAACATTTTTTCCGTCAATTGAACAGGACGTTTCCCACGCGCCTGCATGAGCAAGAGTTGAGCAGACGCGTAATTGGGCGTTGCAGCCACGATCGATTCCAAGCGTTTCGAGACATGAGGATTGGCTACGAATGGCCCGATCGTCGAGGTGGCCTTCGAGCGAATGTCCGCAAAGTTTGCCAAGGAGGAAGCTACGGCACTATCAGGAGTTTTTTTCGTCAAGGCGATCAATTCTTCGGCTGTGTCTGCGAGGAAAATGTCGTGCTTCATCAAGAACTGCAAGTCATCGAGCGAAAGCAGCGCTGGCAGCACATCCTCGATTGCCTTCGGTAAAATGATGCGCGATGGCGGCGCCGTGGAGAGCATACGGATCATTTCCCATGAGTTGCGAGGCAATGCTAGCTTGCCGTCCTCCTTGACGATGCCGATTACTACGCCGGTCGTTTCTGCTCCACTCATGGCAGTAGCAGCCAGCACCATGGCCGCAGCTGATAAATTTTCTCCGTTGCGGCTGATCGAATAATACTCGTTTTTGGAAAACCCCATGCTAACGACCCCGCCCTCGGGCACGCCGTGATAAATCTCTTTCAATTGAGGGACCGTGGCATTGTTGATCGCCAATAGAATACCCCGGATCATGTTTTCGTCTGAGCCGTTCACATGATAGCGAAATGCTTTATTATTCTTATCAATGGAGCTATTCATTGAGACCGTTGCCAGCTTCAGGGCATAGGCCTCCGTTTTTTCATTATAAAGCCAGAGCGGTGTAGTGATTGCACCCGATTTCACGGCGAATTCGACCTCATTCTCCTCAGCTTCATCTCCATCCTCATCCTCTTGATCTTTGGAATCGTCTGCCATTTCAGGCAATTCTTCCTCATCATTGTTGGCCGCAAGATCGGTCGGTTGGGGCTTAGCAAAATCATCCAACGGAGCGACCCAGCCATTCCATTTGCCCAAATCACTTTTATGTGTAGCGGCGGCGGGGTGCGATGCATCCACGCGAGCCAAAACATCCCCTAGGCACTGCGCCAGCACTTGCCCATCCTTGCCTGCCTCATCACTTGCTAGCCATGCCTGTGTGCGCCAAGCCCGCGCCTTGGCATGCGTTAACTCCGCATCACCCGCAGCTTGTAAAGCTTGTTTGCTGATCAATTGCTCCAACAACTCAGATGCTTGGCGATTCACTGGATCCAGCGCCTCGGCCACAGCCAGAAATTGCGCAGCCACTCGTTGATCTTCCGGGCGATCGGCCTTCAGAGAGGTGCACAGCGTGGTCAACTGCCGAGACAGTTGCCTCATGGTTTCGACATCGATCGGCAATTGATCGCGCCGAAATGGCACACGATCCGTCGGCGAAATAAAGTCGGCGTGACTCCATGAACTTTGCAAAGTGAGAGCCATTGCGAGGCCAGCCATCACGCGAGGGAGTTGAGCAGTTGTCTTCATTCTTTTGATCCTTTCAAAAATGGTTACGGATTTCATGAAGTCAATATTGCAAAAATCCAGCATTTTGTCAATTTCCGTGTCCCATGACCGATTCCATCCAAATGATCACCCGCGAAGAAGTGATGTTTTTCGATACCGACTGCGGCGGCGTCGTTCACAATCTCGCCTACCTGCGGATGATCGAAACCTGCCGCACACGCCTCGCCGCCCTCATGGGCATGAATCTGCGGACGATGGCGGAAACCCAGCTTTTTCCGGTTGTAACCCGCACCGAGGTCGACTACCGCACGCCGGCGCATCTCGGCGACTGGATTCGCATCGAGGGCACACTGGCCGAGATCGAAGGCGCGCGATTCTGGTGCCAGTTTATCATGATCCGCGAATCTGATGAGAAAATTCTAATCACGGCCCGCCAAGCCCTCGCTCTGGTGCAAATGCCCGCTGGTAAGCCCAAGCGCCTCCCTGCCGAATGGCGCGCACGTTGGGGGCGAAATTCCTAACTTCGCTGGCTACTCAAACATTCAACCCGAAATCCGAAGTCGAATCGAATTCCAAAGCCTCGCAGACGAAAAAGACCAAGCAGTTCTAGCAGACAGCACCTACAGCTCCGAGCAAGCGAAGCACCCCACTTAACGAGACCAAACAGCAAACCAACAAAAAATCAGTCACATCAGAGCAAGTGTAGAACACATATTTGGTCACATGAAACAAAAAGGCATGGACTACGTCAGCAGCATAGGCCTCAACCGAGCACATCAGCACAACGGACTGAGCAACCTAGCCTACAACCTCACCCGCTACGCCTTCCTTAAAATAGCCCAAGCCTAAAAAAAAGAAAAACCCGAGCAGAAAATCCTCAAAAACAAGCACTAGGAACAGAAATAAGCGCAAAACCACGAGAAAATAGGCCCCGAACTGCGCATCGGAAAAACATTCACCAGTTCCCAATCGGAAAATCACCCCAAATAAGTTACTCTCTCCAAAAATCCACTTTCCAGAGCCTGCCATCAATACTCGCCGATTACAATATCTGGCAAAAAAGCCGTTTGCTTGAAAAAAACTCTACAACCGCAGCAAAACTGATCATCATCCCGCCATGCGACTTTTCCTTCTCGATGGCATGGCTCTGATCTACCGAGCGCACTTCGCTTTCATCACCAACCCGATTCGCAATTCCAAGGGCGTCAATACCTCGGCGCTCTATGGCTTTACAAATACGTTGTTGACGATCATCGAAAAGGAAAACCCCACTCACCTCGGCGTCGCATTTGATACTCATGCACCCACCGCACGGCACATTCGCTATCCCGCCTACAAAGCACAACGCGATGCCACACCGGAAGAGCTGCTCGCAGCCATTCCTCACGTAAAGCGTCTCTGCCAGGCCTTCCACATTCCGGTGCTGGAGCTCGATGGCTACGAGGCCGATGACATCATTGGCACACTCGCGCACCGCGCCGATCAGGAAGGAATTTTTCACACCTACATGGTCACACCTGATAAAGATTTCTCGCAGCTCGTCTCGCCTACTAGCTTCATCTGGCGCCCCGGACGCAAGGGCACCGATCACGAAATTCTCGACCTCCCTACCATTCTCAAAAACTGGGAAATCCAACGCGCCGATCAAGTCATCGACATCCTCGGCCTCTGGGGTGATGCCTCCGATAACATCCCCGGCGTGCCCGGCGTCGGCGAGAAGACCGCCAAAAAACTCATCGCCGAGTGGGACTCAGTCGAAAATCTGTTAGATAATGCCGTTAAAGTCAAAGGCAAGCTCGGCGAAAATCTCGTCGCCTACCGCGATCAAGCGCTACTCTCCAAAGAGCTCGCCACCATCATGCTCGATGTGCCGATCCTTTACTCATGGGAAGAACTCGAACTCTCGCCCTATCCGGAAAGCGAAATCCGCGCGCTGTTTGCCGAGTTCGAGTTCCGCACGCTCGCCAAGCGTCTATTTCCTGATGAAAAATCGGTGTCACCCACAAAAGAATCCTCCGCAACAACCGAAGCCGAACTGAGCGATCGCACAACCATTCGCGATGTTGCGCACGTATACCACATCGCCAACGATGATGCCAGCCGTAACGAGCTTTTCGCTGCCCTCTATACACAACCGAGCTTTTGTTTTGATACTGAGACCACCTCGCTCGATCCCTTTGCCGCAGAGCTTCTCGGCATCGCCTTTTCGTGGCAAGCCCATCACGCATGGTATCTACCCACGCCTGATCTCGCCGCGCTCCTCCCTACATTGCGCGAGATTTTTTCCCAGCCTAGCAAAAAGATCGGCCACAATCTCAAATACGATCTTGCTGTGTTGCAAAACCATGGCATCACCGTCGATGGCCCGTTATTCGATACGATGCTCGCCCACAGCTTGCTGCATCCTGATCAACGCCACTCCATGGATCGGCTCGCCGAATCGCACCTGCAATACACCCCGATCAAGTTCAGCGAAATCGCCACACCTGCCAGCGCCGAAAAATCAAGCGCCGCCAGCGATGATCTTTTCGCTTACACCGCCGCACAACCGACGAACAAAAAAGATCTCTCAGTCGCCCATATTCCGCTCGAAATTCTCGCCGAATACGCCGCCGAAGATGCCGATGTCACCTGGCAGTTGGCCAACTTACTGCGCGAGGAATTGACGAAATCGGGACAAGCCGAAGTATTTTCCACCATCGAGTCCCCACTGCTACCCGTGCTCACTCGCATGGAAATGCAGGGCATAGCCATCGATCCTGCCGCTCTAACAGAAATTGGCAGTGAGCTTCAGCAAACCATCGACACCCTCACCATCTCGATCTCCGAGCATGCAGGCATGACCTTCAATCTGAACTCGCCGAAACAACTCGGCGAAGTTCTTTTCACCAAGCTCAATCTCGCCGAGAAAGCCAAGAAGACTACCACCGGGCAATTCAAAACGGATGAAGCTACGCTTAGCGCACTGGAAGGCTGCCATCCGATCATCAGCGACATCCTCCAATACCGCGAGGCCACCAAGCTCAAGTCCACATACGTCGATGCCCTGCCCACGCACATTCAGCCAAAAACTGGGCGCATTCATACCACTTTCCACCAACTCGTCGCCGCCACCGGTCGACTCGCTTCCACCGATCCGAACATCCAAAACATCCCCGTTCGCTCCGCCCTAGGCAAAAAGATCCGCAAGGCCTTCATCCCCGCAGCGGGCTGCACCTTGCTGAGTTGCGATTACTCACAAATTGAACTTCGCATCATGGCAGCACTTTCGGGTGACGCGGGCATGATTTCCGCCTTCCGCGAAAATGCCGACATTCACACCGCCACCGCCGCCAAGGTGTATGGCATCACTCCCACCGAGGTCACCAAGGAAATGCGCAGTCACGCTAAAATGGTCAATTTCGGCATCATCTACGGCATTTCCGCCTTCGGCCTCAGCCAACGCCTCAGCATCCCCCGCAGTGATGCAGCACAGCTCATCGACAATTATTTCGAGCAATACCCCGGCATCAAGGCCTTCATGGATGCCACCATCGCCAAGACCCGCGAGCAAGGCTATATCGAGACGCTCAGCGGCCGCCGCCGCATGCTGCCCGACATCCATTCTGCCAATCAAAACATCCGTGGCAATGCCGAACGCGCTGCCATTAACACGCCGATCCAAGGCACCGCAGCCGATATGATCAAGCTCGCGATGATCCGCATCGATGCGTTGCTGGAATCCAGCTATCGTAGCAAACTCTTGCTTCAAGTGCACGATGAATTGGTCTTCGATCTCATCATCGAGGAAACAGAGCAACTCGTGCCCCAAATTCTCGACATCATGCAACACGCCTTGGTTTTGCCCCATGATGTTCCCATCGTCGTTGAAGCAGGCACAGGCGCAAACTGGCTTGTAGCGCACTGATTTTTGCGGAATATCATAAATTTAAAAAAATCAGCATTGAGGCCCATTCCATGGCGAAATCCCGAGATTATCCTTGATTTATTAGGATTTTCAAGATACCAATAGACTTAACAAACATATTTTATGAACGTAACCCGTGGAATTTTTGTCAGCCTACCCCCCTCTGCGCAAAATGAAGCCGTAGACTCCTTTTCATTTGCAGGTAAAGCACCCGCAGCCAGCGACCCTTTTGCAGCAACTCCTAGCGTTCCTCATTCTGCCTTGGCAGCCGTGCCCGTGCCTAGCAAACTCGCATACATCCCCGTATCTCGTCCCAAAGTCGCCGAAATCCCCTTCCAAGTCGCCAGTGACAATGAATCCTCCTACGGATATGAGGCTCCCCAAGTCTCCCATTTTGTCACCGCACCCATTTCTTCAGCTCCCTCACACCAAGCAGATCAGATCCAGCTTGCCAAGTCGCCTTCTCAACTCAATGCCTTCTCCGAGCATCGTGAGCCAGTCGCTGACGCAGATCCTACACGAGCACCACAACTCAGCTTCGCTTCATGGCCACAGCCGCAAAAAGTCGCAACTGCCAGTTCTGTCGAGGAAATACCCGTTTCCCGCCAACTAGAACTCCGCGCAATCTTTGGAGTCGATCGTGAAATGAGCACCGATGAAATTCTCCAACGCACTCGCTCTCTGCCCGGAGTGAAACATGTCGCCAAGATTGGATACAACGATGTCGTTGCGCTCGAAAGTCTCAAAGCTACCCTTCAAGGCCTCGGTTTTGATGGAGGCAACATCAGCCTGTATTCCGGCAGCGTGCCCATCGAATTCATCCGTGATGGCCAAACTATGCTCGCCGTGCAGGCCGATGGCAGCTTTGCCCCAGGCGTGAAAGAAGCAATCATGATCGTCGCCCGCGAGCTGGAAAAAATGAACTAACATTTTCGCTCTACCCCCCATCATCTGTCGCACACGCAAAACCAAAACCTTTCGCAGGAATTAAGGTTGTCGTCGCGGATACAGCAAACTGCGGTAAAGCTGAATTCATGCGCATTCTCTTCAGCAGATTTCCGCAAGCCACCCTGCGCGACGAAAAACTCGGCTGGATCGACGCGCTACGACTCGATTTCCCCTTCCCCGTGGATAATGATGATAAGTCATCGATTGAAATTCACCTCCACGCTCTCGTCGGCACCATTGAACATGAAGCAATACCAATACCATCCTGATGATGATCAACATGAAGACCACTCGTCGCAATGTAGGCCTACAACTCATGATCAAAACCGCCGATTACATCATCCACCGTGGCCTCGATATCCGCCAAATACCCATGTTCTCTCGATATCACCGAGCCGAGCTCGCCTCACAAGAAATTGTGCAAAGCTACCTCGCCGCCCCTGTCGCGCGAATAGAGATTCTAACAAGCCCGAACTTCTTCACAAATTCATCTCTTCCAAGCTTCGCAAAAAAGCAAAGCGCTCTTCATCACTGGGTTCGCCTCCGAGTTTTTCTAACAAAATACTCCACTCTGCCGCAAACTTCTCAGGCAAGGCGGGACTTTGTTTCAATTCTCCCAACATCCAAGCCAAGGCCAAAAAATCGCTCAACCACAAGTGTGCCGATGAGAACAAAATTTTCACTCCCTCCGCAGGACTTCCCGCAGCCGCTTCAGCAGGATATTCCAGATCAAAAGCCCGCGGATGACCAATCAAACGTGCAGCATAGGGGTTCGCTCGCATCGCCATGCTCAACCACTCATTCGCTTGTGCATCCTCCCATGAGGAAGCTGCCTCCACATCGCCCGACTGCTGATAGGCCTGCTCTGCCTCGTCCGCCGCTAACAAAAATCGCAACAAGGCTCGTTGATACTTCACCGCCGCTGCCTCGCCATCGGATTCGTTAGGTAACCACTGCGCCGCATCTTCGAGCCGACCATCCATCACGCACAGCGAAAAAAGTTTCTCTCCAGCGCCTACCGGATCACCCGCAGCTTCCGAAAATACCCGAACATACAAGCGCTCCGCTTCCGCAAAATTCGACATCGCCTCACAGCTCGCCGCCCAACCAAAAAGACAGGACAAATACATTGCCGCCGGGCCATCCTCCCACTTACTGGAATCGCACCTAGCCACCTCTAGAGCATCCGCAAATTTCTCCTCCGCTAGAGCCACACCGCGCGCATACAAGTCGCTCGCCTGCTCGGCATCCTGCGCCCGCTCCGCATCCTCCCACAAAGACTGCAAGCGCACTTCAGGCGGCGCATTTTCCCGCAAAAACTCCTCCACGCTGCGATTTTCTACCTGCTTCCGCATCCACTCCTCGGCCTCGGCAGCAGTCTCGAACTGTTGATGCTCCAAAATTTGATCGAGTCGTTTCAGCCATTGTTCAATCGGTTTCTCCATGCCTCACCACTGTGCCAACCCACCTCAACCCTTGTCAAGAATTCAAAAGCACGACTGAGGCTGAGTTTCCAAGAGTAGGTGAAATGATTCGACATCAAGACATAGGCAAGCACTTTCCAGCCACAGCACTCACAAACCTCTACCAGACGGATGCAAAAGCCCTTAGCATCCCCATCATCGAGGAAAAATTCGTTTTCCCCCATTGCCACGTGCTATCACATGATACGTAGCGCCAGCAAATTCAAAGTCTAACGGTCGAGCCATGTGGTAAGTTTACCCAACATTGAAAAATTCGCAATCCAAAAATGCGCATTTCCAAGGACTGACCCCATTTTGGCGCCCCCTGCTCCTCCTTACTCTTTTCGCTTGCCTCACCGAGTGGGGAAGAGCAGTGTCGGCGCGCAACAATTTTCTTTTTCTCATGACCGATCTCTCACTTGCCACACAGGCCGCACTGCAAGCGGGCAAACTTCTTCGCGAAAAATTTGGCCAACTCGCCGTGGTCGATGAAGCAACACATCACGACATCAAACTCCAACTCGATAAAACATCGCAAGATTTGATCACGAAGATCCTACTTGATGCCTGCCCAGGTGATGCCTTGTATGGCGAGGAAGGCATTGCCGGTAATCAGGAATCAGACCGCCAATGGATCGTCGATCCGATCGATGGCACGGTGAATTTTTTCTACGGTATTCCCCATTTCTGTGTCTCGATCGCCCTGCGCATCAAAGGTGAAATTGTTGTCGGTGTGATTCATGATCCGATGGTGCAAGAGACTTGGACCGTAGAAAAAGGCGGCCCCGCGATGCACAATGGCGCGCCAATCCGCGTATCGACGCGCACCGTGCTGGAGGAATCCATTTTGTTTGTTGGCTGTGGCAAAGATGGCGACGCCCTACGCACGGGCATGGAACGATTTGGTCGCGCTTCCTTGCGCGCGCGCAAGATGCGGATGATGGGCTCGGCAGCATTGGGCATGGCCTACATCGCCTCGGGCCGACTCGATGCCTATGTGGAGGCTCGCATTTCGTTGTGGGACATCGCCGCAGGAAAATTGCTCGTTGAGACTGCTGGCGGAAAAGTCGATCTCACCCCATCCGAAAAACACGCCGACTCCTATAGCATCGTCGCCACCAATGGCTTGATCCCGATTGAAGAAATTCTTTAATCATCCAAAACCCATTCTGTAATTCTGCAAATTTTGAAATTCAGTCGAAAAAAACTACAAGTTATCTTTCAATATCCATTCTTTCATAACGCCTCACCAAAATACTTCCTCAACCATGTCACAACATCCAGTCATCGTCGGCGGCACCATTGCCATTGATAACGTCATCACCCCACAGGCCGAGGCCAAGGAGCTTCTCGGCGGCTCGGCCTCATACGCTGCTCTCGCGGCATCGTATTTCACCAGTCCTGTTCACCTCGTCGGCATCATCGGTCACGACTATCCCGCCCAACACATTGCGATGTTAGAATCGCACGGCGTTACGCTTGATGGTGTCGAGCGTTCCGAAGGTGAATCATTTACCTGGACCGGCGAATATCACGCCAACATGAATGACCGCACCACCCACCGCGTAGGACTCAACGTTTTGGAAAGCTGGAGCGTCAAAGTGCCAGCTTCGATTGCTACTACGCCCATCGTAGTTCTGGCCAACATGTCGCCGGACAATCAATTGCAAATGCTCGCAGGCTGCACCGCGTCATCACGTTTCGTGATCGCAGATACGATGGACTTGTGGATCAACATCGCCAATGAGCGCTTGCATGAAGTTCTCAAGGAACTGGATCTCTTCGTCATCAACGAAGGTGAAGCACGCGAGTTCACCGAGACCTCCAACTTGATTCTAGCCGGCAAACGCTTGCTCGCTAAAGGTCCGCGCAATGTCATCATCAAGCTGGGTGAATTTGGCGCGATGCTCTTTTCCGGAAATCATGAAAACTGGGAAGTAACGCCCACCACATTCTTCCGCTCCTCTGCATTTCCGCTGCACGAAGTCGCGGACCCTACAGGCGCAGGCGACACCTTCCTTGGTGCACTTGCGGGCTACCTCGCGTCGCTCGGCAAAACCGAATTTGCGTTCGAAGACATCCGTCAAGCCGTGATCAAAGGCAGCGTATTGGCATCATTTACTTGCGAAGAGTTTTCGACAAGAAAGCTCCAAGCGCTGAGCCAAGACGACATCAATACCAGACTGAATACCTTCCAACAGCTCACGCACTGGTAAATCCAAAAATGGGGTCAGTCCTTGGAAATGAGTATTTTTACACTCGCAACTCTTAGTTTACTTCTTTGCTTTCTGTAAAGCCTGCACGAAATAGTGAACGAAAATGAAAATCAGTATCCGTATTTCACCTGGTGGAACTGAGAGAGGCAGGCAGATGAAAATCCTACGCGGTTTACTTTGCGAGCTCCGCGCCTTTGCATTTCGTTCGTTTCAACAACAAAGGTCTATGATCAGCCACAATCGGAGCCAGCTTGGGGACGAAGATAGTTGGACTAACTGAATGGCCAATTACTCCCGCAAGTTAAAAAACTAATTTTACGGATTTTTTGAGAGGAAGAAATGACACGCGCAGAGACTTAGAAACACAGCGGCTTTATCAAGTCTTACGTATTATATCAGCAAGTCTTATTTCATCCATTAAGGATGAATGCGGCGTTACTTTGTTTCGTCTGCGATTTCTTGTATCCAGATGTTGCGGAAGCGCACGGGGTTGCCGTGGTCTTGCATTTGCAGGAATCCTTTGTCATCGTGCTTGGCGTATTCACTAATCGAGTGTGGGCCTGCCCAGCCCGTGCCTCCGGAAAGCTCGACATTGTCTTGGATCTTGATGCCATTGTGGATGACGGTGAATTTGGCGCGGCGGGTGACTTCGCCTTTTTCGTTAAAGAGCGGGCGGTGAAAGGTGATGTCGTAGGTTTGCCACTCGCCAGGTTTACGACTGGCATTCACGAGCGGCTTGGAACGGCCGTAGAGAGCGCCACACTGGCCGTCGGGATAGGTGACGTTTTCATAGCTATCGAGCACCTGGACTTCGTATTGTCCCATCAGAAAGACCCCGCTGTTGCCGCGGCCTTGGCCAGAGCCTTGGACCTTGAGCGGAGTGGCGAATTCAATGTGGAGTCGGCAGGAACCAAATTTTTCTTTGCTCTGGATGTAACCAGTGCCGGGGGCGGACTCGAGCGCGCCATCAATGAGTTTCCATTTCGTCGGCTCACCGTTGGTAGCGGTCCAGTTTTTGTAGGTTTCCTCGGCGCCATCGAACAGAACTTTGGCATCGGCGGGTGCTTTGGCTGCTGCAGCGTCATAGGCTGAAGGCGTGACAACTTTGGGCTGAGGCTGTTTCGCGGGATCTTCCTCGTGCACCTTGATGCCATCGATAAACATGTATTCGACTTTTTTGCCATTCTCCTCACGGATTTCTTTGGTGATGACGGGCGGCGCAGCGTAGATCGTAGCAGTGGTGCAGGCGATCAATGCGAGCGTAAGGAAATTTTTTTTCTTCATAAAGGTTAGATGGTTTAGCGATGGTGAATTTGTAACGAAATAATCATACGTGGGCGAGCGAGAATCCTATCATTTAAATTCGAGCATCTCATCTTGCAGAAAACAGCGTATTTGATAGGATACTCACTCAGCCATGCCATTACCTGATGATCCCCAAAAATCCCCCTGGGACGACTTCACACCGTATCAGGGAAAACCTGCTAGGGACTTCCCCTTATTTCTGCACGGCATCTTTGTTTTTCTCTGCTACGCAATCCCGTTTGGCATCGCATCATTGCTTAGTGCGCTTGTGATGTATGCAATTTATTACAAAAAGACCAGCTACTACCGTGCTAGCTACGTCTTTGGCGAATATCATAGCCCGAGCACCAAAATCGCCTTCCTAAGCTTTGGCGCTCTAACAGGTGCATACTTGCTGGCCCGCTGGTTCTGCAAGCATCCACTTGCGAAAATCGGAAATGCCGCACCGCCAAAACCGCAACAGCCGCACCGTGCGCGTGAACTTTTTTTCCGCTGCACCGACTTGCTTCTTTGTTGCATCGTAGGGGGACTTGCCGGCCTGATGTTTTTCTACATCGGCATCGGGAAACGCAGCTATGTTTGGTATCCCTTTGCAGACATTCATACACCCATGCGCGATCAGGCGAGTATCATACTCGGTGCGATTGTCGGAATACTACTCTATCGTTCCAAAAACAGGGAAAATCAAAATCAATGAGCGAGCGGTGCTACTCGGCACAAGCAAAAAATCCGCAGTGGAAAATTTAACGAATTTCCTACCAAACGCTTCGTGCGTGACCAATTACAGATCAGCCGCAACCTCATCGCGCGGTGTGGAAAGAGCCATATCTTCTTTGCCGCATACCGGCGTCACATTGTGCAGCTTCGAGAGCAACTCCCAGAGCATCTGCAAACACGCATCGTCGGCTCACTATTCCAATCATCAAACGGCCACGACTACTCCATGCACCCTCGGCGGAACCGCATTATGAGAAAGTAAAATACAGCACGTAAGGGCTGCACAAAAGCAAGATCATTGCAGCGTAGCCTCCGCCATCGAATAACTATTGCTATGCCATGATATCACTGATGGGATCGATTTCTTCAACGCCTACGAGTTTCTGGTCGAGACCGTTGTAGAAGTAGCTGAGGTTGTTTGGGTCAATGCCCATTTGATGGAGAATGGTGGCATGGAGATGCTTGACTTGGCAGCGATTGACGACTGCTTGCGAACCGAGTTCGTCGGTCTCGCCGTAGCTGACGCCGCCTTTGATGCCGCCGCCTGCCATCCACATGGTGAAGCCATAGGAGTTGTGATCGCGACCAGTGCCAGCGGCGTATTCAGCCGTGGGTTGTCGGCCAAATTCTCCACCCCAGACGACGAGTGTTTCATCGAGTAGTCCGCGTTGTTTGAGATCTTTGAGCAGGCCTGCAATGGCTTTGTCGGTGTTGCCTGCGTGGAAGTTGTGATTTTTTTCGAGATCACCATGAGCATCCCAGTTGTCGTCATTGTGAGCACCACCAGAATAAATTTGGATAAAGCGGACACCGCGCTCAACGAGTCGGCGGGCAAGCAAGCATTTCCGACCAAAGTCCTCGGTGCGCTCTTCGTCCATGCCGTAGAGTTTTTTGATGTGCTCGGGTTCTTTGTCGATATCGATGGCCTCGGGTGCAGTGGCCTGCATACGGAAGGCGAGTTCATAGCTAGCGATGCGCGAGGAGAGATCGGTATGGTCTTCGCGACCTTGCAGATGTCTGTGATTCGCATCACCGAGATAATCTAACAAGGAACGTTGCTGCACGCGACTCATGCCATTTTTATCAGCAAGATTGAGAATGGGATCTCCTTGGGAACGGAAAACCACACCTTGATACGAAGCAGGCATGTAGCCTGATGACCAATTTTTCGCACCCGAAATCGGACCGCCCGTCTTGTCGAGCATGACGACATATCCTGGGAGATTTTCATTCACACTGCCAAGGCCATAGTTGAGCCATGAGCCGAGAGAGGGCTTGCCTCCGAGAATCGAACCGCTGTTCATCATCAACATCGCAGAGCCATGGATCGGTGAGTCTGCGGTCATCGAGTGAACAAAAGCAATATCATCAACGCATTGCGCGGTGTGAGGAAAGAGATCGGAAACATATTTGCCGCACTGGCCGTATTGCTTGAACTTCCACTTCGGCCCGACGACACGGCCCTCGTTTTTCTTGCCACCACGGCCGAAGGTTTTGATGGGGATGGTTTTGCCATCTAGCGGATAGAGCTTGGGCTTGTAATCGAAAGTATCCATGTGGCTCGGCCCGCCATACATGAAGAGAAAGATGACCGACTTCGCCTTCGCAGGGAGTTGAGGAATGCGTGGCGCTAGTGGGTTGGCACTGAGTTCGGCCGCTTGGGCTTGCGAAAAAAATCCGCTCTGTCCGAGCAATCCAGTGAGAGCGAGCGAGGTGAAGCCACCACCGAGTTGGTGAATGAATTCACGACGGCGAATCTGGCCGCAGAAATTTTGTGATGGTTTGATGATCATGGCGGTGAGGTAGTGAAGGTTAGTCGATGAAGATGAATTCGTTGAAGCTGAAGACGGCGACGCAGAGGCGTTGAAGCGCATCGTCGGCGGAGATTTTGTGCTCATCGCGCATGAGTGCGAGGAACTCCACAGCGCGGGAAACCTCATGCTCATCGGCTGTGCGTTGCACCATGAGTTGGTAGGCGAGTTTGACTTGAGCCGTCGGATCATCACCAGCTTCGCGCTTGAGGCGAGTGGCGAGAACGCGGGCTTTTTCGTGGATGAAGTCGCTGTTGATCATTCCCAATGCCTGTGTCGGGACAATCGTGGCGAAACGCACGGGGCAAGGATTATCGAGGTCGGCCTGATCATGATCAGTGAGCAATGGCACTTGCAGTGAGCGTTTGCTGACACCATAGACGGATCGGCGATTGACTTGATCGGGAGGACTCTCTCCCCACTTGCCACCTTTGGTGGAAGAAGTGGCGAGAACTTCTTCGGGGATCGGCACAAAAATGCTCGGGCCACCTTGTTGCAAATTCAGCTCGCCGGTGGCTAACAGAATATTGTCGCGCAATTCCTCAGAGGTCATGCGACGAGGCATGAAGCGCCAATACGTTTCGTTTGCAGGATCTTGCGCCAGCGGGACTTCGCTGCGGCGGTTGGACATCTGATAGGCTGCGGATGTCATGATCAGCTTGTGCATCGCTTTCATGCTCCAGTTTTTGCTGACGAATTCGGTGGCCAACCAATCGAGCAACTGCGGATGTGTGGGCGCAGATCCGAGAAATCCAAAATCGTTCGGAGTGGCACAGATGCCCTTACCAAAATGATGTTGCCACAGGCGATTGACCATCACGCGCGCAGTGCGAGGGTTGTCATCGCGGGTGATCCACTCGGCCAATGCGAGACGGCGACCAGTCGAATTGGCAGCGTCATGAGGCTCCGTCTTCGCCATTTCTCCACCAAAGATCAGCGGAAATCCAGGCTGCACTTGCGCACCTTCGGCATGTGCACTGCCGCGCATGTGGATGAAGGTGGGCGGTGATTCCTTGCCATTTTCGGCAACAACCAAGGCTTGCTCCACTCGTTTTTCGAGCAATTTTTCGAGTTCAGCCAGTCGTGCAATATCTTGACGAAATGCCTGACGCTGCTCGGGAGTGAGCTGAGGATTTTGTTCGGCGAGCATTTCATGACGGATCGATCTACCTTTGGTAACTAGGCCCAGGTCAAAAAACTGGCCCCCACCCGTTTGATGCACGTGAACGGAAATGACATTACGTCCAGTCTGTAACGCCGCAAGAAATGCAGGCGATACTTCCATGCTGGCGTAATCGACACGATATTTTTCCTTTTGATAGACAAGCTGTCCATTGCAATAAATCGTAACATCTTCATCATGGTGAAGATCCATGCGCAAGCTACTAGGAATTTTTTCTAACAAAAATGATGTTTCTAACCAGATATCCGGCGTCCGCCATGAAGTCACTGCTTTTCCGTTAGGGATGTCAGTACCAAAGGCAGAAAGGCCTTCTTGCCATCCATGCATCTCGGCTCGGAAGCCAACAGTGAACCAATCATCCGCTGGTTTTTTCGTCGTATAGTGCCACTTCCACGGCTTCACGCGGGAGTCGGTGATCAGTGCAACATTTTCCTTTTCGACGGCGAAATCTTTTTGCTCAGGCAACGCCGTGTAGGCTTGCTCCGCTTGCTGGATGCGCTCACGTACTTGTTGCATCTCTTGCTGCATGGCCTGCAATTGTTCGGGCGAATGCGATTGCGCCGTATCGATCATGCGCAAGTTCGTATCCCCATTGCCCATAGGCGATATGTTGCGGAAGAACGAGGCGAACTGAAAATAATCCTTTTGGGGAATCGGGTCGCCTTTGTGATCATGGCAGCGGGCACAACCAACAGTCATACCGAGCATGGTCTCTGTGGTAATACGCACGTTGTCATCAATGACATCGTGAAAATGTTGCAAGCGATCCGCGGGTTCATCATCCCACTGCATCAATCGATGGTAGCCAGTGGCAATCAAGGACTCTGCTGTCGGATCCGGTATCTCATCGCCCGCAAGTTGTTCGGTTAGAAATTGATCATAGGGTTTGTCTTTGTTGAAGGCATCGATGACGTAATCGCGATAACGCCATACAAAGGATTTCGGGGTGTCGCGCTCGAAACCTTGGGACTCAGCATAGCGCACGAGATCGAGCCAATGGCGGCCCCATTTTTCACCATATTGTGGCAGAGCGAGCAAGCGATCGATGCGCTTTTCCCAGGCGTCAGCCGAGGTATCGTTTTCAAAGGCCTGTACTTCCGCCAAAGATGGTGCCAGACCAGTGAGATCAAAGGTGGCACGGCGCAACAGCTCACCGCGCGAAGCAGGAGGATTCGCTTTCAGACCAAGTGCTTGACGCTTCACTTCGAGAAATTTATCAATGGGATGAGCAAACCCAGCCACCTCAGGAACGGCAGGGCGCTGCATCGGCTTGTAAGACCAATGCGCCTTGGTTTTGTCGTTGACGGTGGTCATTTCCGCATGAGGATCATGCACCTCGTGCAAAACATCGGCATCTTCTGGCGTCCATGGAGCACCACGCTTGACCCAATCGGTGATCAGAGCGATTTCTTGATCGCTGAGTTTATTCTTGGGAGGCATCTGCAGATCTTCGTTGTTATAAGAAATGACCTCTAACAATAAACTTTTTTCTGGGCTCTCTTCATTGATCACAGCACCGTGTGCACCGCCTTTGAGCAGGCCTTTGCGACTGATCAATTGCAGCCCACTTTTGATCTTGTAGCCGCCTTTGCCATCGCTGGCTCCATGGCACTCGAAGCAATGCTCTTGGAGGATGGGCTTCACTTGATCGCGGAAAAACGAAACGTCAGCCTCCGACTGCGCCGACGCGACTCCTGTGAGCCCGAGCATAGAGCAAGAGATGATGAACAAATGGCGGGATATCTTCATGAGGATCACTGATATGGTTACGTGCGATTGCCTGAACTATATCATCTCAACGCGATTTTACCATGCGTTGGACCGCCAAATTTCAGTACTATTCAGCCATAGAGGATTTTCTACGCGTAAATTTTCGGCGATATTCCAAAGGTGCCATACCAATCAATTTGCGAAATTGTCGAGAAAAGGCACTTTGATCACAGAAGCCGAATTCTGCAGCGATTTGCGCTACGTTTTTCGACGAATTTGTGATACGATCACAGGCGCGATGAATGCGCGTGCTGACCCAGAAATCCTGAGCCGACATGCCGAAAACCTCGTGAAATTTCCGATTGAGATGACGCTGAGACACACCTGCAATTTTCGTCAGTGCGATGACATCTACGGGTGCGTGGCAATTGCGCTGAATGTATTCTGCGGCCTTGCCGATGCCCTCGCCATCAGCCCATGAGGTGAATTGATCGCCGTGAGATTGCAGCGTCCCCATGATGCCGATGACTGCACCAGTGGAATCAAACAATGGAATTTTGTTGGTGGTAATCCAATCGAAGCCTCCGCAAGCGGACGGCATCATCTCGATGATATGCAACTTAGCTTGGCCTGTCCGCAAAATCTGTTCATCATCTCGGGCGAATTGATCAGCGATCAACTTCGGATAGAAATCGTAGTTCGTGCGACCGATCATTCCTTCCGCCGAGGCGAGACCGAGACGCTTCGCAAACGTATCACTCACGGCGACATGACGGCAAGATCGATCCTTGATGAAATAATGGATGCCGTGCAAGGCCTCAATCAGATTCAGTAGTTGTGAAAAGTCACCGACTTGCGAAAAAAACTCCCGCTGAAAGTCGTCGACATCGATCTTTGCGGATGGCGCCATGATCACTCATGCTTGATCTCTACCTTGAAGTCACCCAGCGCCCACTGAATGCCGGCGAGGTAGTGGCTGAGAACTTTTTCATTCCAAAACATATCGTGATTGTGCCCGAGTGAGCAATAGAACACCCGGCCTTTGCCCTGGTTGCGCGCCCATGCTACACCGTAGTCGCCATCGGCTCGCTTCATGCCGCCCACTTTCCCTGATTTCTCTACGTTCAAGCGTAGCAGCATGTGCTGATTTTTCGATTGATAAGGGTCTTTGAATTGATAGATTTCCTCTTTAAAGTTCATGCTCTCACCGCCGAACATCACGGCAAGCGGATGTTTTTCCTGACCTTTTTCGACGTCGATCTGCACTTCCGTTCCAGCACCCCATGGATGCCCATCAAAGTAACCACCGATCATACGACCGTACTCGGCCCATGAGTAAAATGTATCGGTTGCCGCATGAATGCCGACGAATCCTTTACCGGACTCAATGAAATTCATCAAGCTTTTGCGTAGCACAAGCGAGCGCTCTTGTGCTGCTTTTTTCTCCTCGTCGCTCATCGTTTTCATCGCCATCGGATGCGGTATGAACACATCTTGCGTGGTGCTGAGAAAACAAATGGCATCAAATTGATCAATCTTTCCGGGCTCGAAATTGGCGAGATCATCGGAGATAATGGTCTCATAGGCACCATTCTTTTTGCCCATCTGAGTCAGTGCCAACTTACCCGTAGCGATCGACTCATGGCGGAATCCCGCAGTGGCGGAAAAGACCAATAGCTTACGTGACTTTGCAGGCTTGGCCCAATCCTCTTTCGGCAATGCAGCCGTGATCTTTTCCAACGATCCAGGAGGTGCAGATTCGGGCGAAGGAGCATTTGCATGCACCAGCACAAATGTCGCGAGCAGAGCGCCAACAGGAATTAGTGTTTTGATTTTCATATGCTTAGAATAATTACGAAATGCGATTGATGCTTGTTTCAGGAGAAATGCCTCAGACCTCACCCTCTGGGTAAAGTTGATGAAATTTGATGGCCTCATAGCCAACGGTCAGCGCCGTGCCGTAGATAGTCTCTTCGGAGGCGGTTCGCGGAATTTGAGCAGCAGGACGGGCGAGCCCCATAATGATCTGGCCGTAGTTTTGCACACCGGCGCAATGTTGCAGAAGCTTCAGGGAAATGTGCGCGGCATCCAAGTTAGGGAATACAAGCACATCTGCACTGTGACGCACTTTGCGATCAGGAAGCTTCACTTCCGAGGCACGCGGATCGAGCGCGACATCGGCCTGCAACTCACCGTCGATATCGATTTCGAGAAATTGCTCCTGCGCGGTAACTTGCGCCAATGCGGTGGCTGCTGCCACTTTTTGCGCAGCTGGTGTCATCGCAGATCCTTTCGTCGAGTGACTGAGTAGGGCGACTTGCGGACGACCACCGAGGTAGTGACGCGCCAGTTTTCCGGTCTCGATCGCCATGGATGCAAGCTGCTTACTATCAGGCTCGGTGATCAATCCGCAATCGGCAAGGAAAAGCACACCATCGCGGCCGAAGTGCTGCAAATGTTGCGCCACCAAAATCATCGCACTGAAAACACGTGGCACATCAGGCAAGGGCTTGATAGTTTGCAGCAGTGCACGGAATAAACTCGCAGGGAGCGATTGATTGCCGCCAATCACGCCATCGACCAATCCATATTGTGCCATCATCGCACCGAAGTATGCTGGCCGCGCCATGATTTCTTGTGCCGCGGCATGGTCCATTTCCACACCTCGGGCCCGACTACTACGCTCAAACATTTCCGCAAAACGTGAGAGCTCGCGCGATTTTGAGGGATCGAGCACGTTGACGAATTGTAAGGAAACATCATTCTCCGCCGCCATAGCTCGAATGCGATCGCGATCCCCTAACAAAATTGGAATCACACATTCCTCGGCGACAAGATGCTCTGCCACATGCAAAATCCGCAAATCTTCGCCCTCCGTGAAAACAATCCGCTTCGGATGCGAACGCAGTTTTTCAGCCAAGGCCGTGGTAAAAATATTGGGTGTATGGGAGAATTTCATCGCTTTGGTATCATCGTGCTGGTCGTGCCAACATTTCCATGCTAGCAAAATCATCGCGTCCGCACAACCACAAACCATGCCAGCCGATTTTCATACGCACACACCTCTCTGTCACCACGCCATCGGCTCACCCGAAGCTTACGTAGATGCCGCCATCAAGCAAGGTTTGAGCGCCTATGGCATCTCTGATCATGCTCCCGTGGGCGATGCTTACTTTGACGACTGGCGTATGCTTTATGACAAAATGCCGGAGTATTTTTCATGGATCGAAGCCGCCCAGAAGCACGCCGCAGGTCGCATTCCGATCCGCGCAGGGATGGAGTGTGATTGGCTGCCCAATTGCCAAGCATGGATTGAAAAGCTAAGCGAATCCTATGAATGGGACTACCTCATCGGCTCCGTTCACTACCTCGGCACATGGGATTTCGACAACCCGAAATGGCTCGGTCGTTGGGCCGAATCCGACGTCGATGAGGTCTGGTCGCGCTACTGGAAGGAATACGCCGCCATGGCGGAATCGCAGCTTTTTGACATCCTCGGCCATCCTGATTTGGTGAAAAAATTCAGTCATCGGCCACATGGAGATCTCGCCCGCTACTACGAGCCCACCATCGAAGCCATCGCCGTCAGCGGCTGTGCCATCGAGCTCAACACCGCCGGTTGGCACAAACCCTGCGCCGAGGCCTACCCGCACCATGAATTCCTTGAACTAGCGCGCGCCGCTGGGATTCCCCTCGTAATTTCCTCGGATGCCCACGCCCCTGAAGAAATTGGCCGAGATTTTCCCCAAGCCATCGCTCTCGCCAAAGCCGCTGGCTACAGCGAAACGCTGTTGTTTGAAAAAGGCAAGCGGAGTAGTGAGTTGCTCTAAAAAATCACTTCTGCTCAAAAGTTACTGACACTGTGGTTTCTTGACCTTGCTTCTGCGCCGTGACATTGATCTTGCGCGTCGCATCCGACACATTCAGCGAATGTTGCGCCATGTCGCCCAAGGTGAAGTTGCTTTTACCCGAGGAAGCGTTCGTCCAGCTCTCCACAGATTTTTCATAGAAAGCAATCACGTTCTCTGGTGTCTCGGTGATCTTGTATAAAATCATGCCCGTGAGTGCGCCATTGGCTGTCGACTGGTAACCCGATGACATCACACCGCCCTCAATCACTTTAATAAAGTCGGGAAGCTCCTCGGGCTTGACCATGGCAACCTCAATACTTTGCCCATCGCTGGTTGTCATAGCGAATTTGCCCTCGGCAATGTCTTTGTAACTAAAGGTCGTCTCCTTTCCCGTTTTGTCCTCCTTGATCGTCATTTCCTTGGTTTCATCGTTCGACATTACCACGGAATAATCCGGATTGGCATTGATCATAAACTCCGCCATTTTACGCTCAGGATTTTGTGACCAGTCATCGACTTTGCGTTTACAAAAGCCTACCAGCAGGGAAATCGCCACGATCCCGATCAACAAAACCGTGCCACAACCAATCCCAATCCAACCCAATGCCGGCATGCCTTTTTTCTGCGGAACTTCATTCATGATGCTGCATGCTAACAATTGAGCCTCCCATTGACGAGAAAAAATGACGGCAATATCCCCTTCACCGTACAAACCATCTCGATGCATTTTTTTCTGCCATCCGTCGCCGAATTCGTATATACTTCGCCCATGCCCCAACGCTCTGGCATTTTGCTTCTTGTCTCCGGCCCCTCAGGTTCCGGAAAAACCACCTTGTGCCGTCGTCTCGCTGACGAGGGCGAGGCTTCTTATTCGACCTCCTGCACCACCCGTCCCGCTCGTCCCGGTGAAGTTCACGGGCACGATTACTTTTTCCTCAGCACCGAAGATTTTCAACAAAAAGTCTGCGCTGGAGAATTTCTCGAACACGCCACCGTACACGGTAATTTCTACGGCACACTGCGCCAAGAAGTCATCGATCAACTCACCCAAGGCCACGACGTTGTTATGGACATCGACGTCCAAGGCGCCGCCCAAGTTCGTGGCTGCGCTAATCCGCACATCCGTCTCGCACTCGTCGATATCTTCGTCATGCCGCCTTCCGAATACGAACTGCGCACCCGCCTCACCGCTCGCAATACCGATGCCGAAGAAGTCATCGCCCTGCGCATGAAAAATGCCATGGAGGAAATGGCCCACTGGCCCAGTTACCAATATCGCTTGCTTTCCGCCACACGTGAGGAAGATTACACTCGTTTCAAGGCACTGCTCATGGCCGAGAGACTTCGCGTCTCGCGCCTGCATCAACCGTAAAATACTATGAAAATCGTACTTGGCATCACCGGTTCCATTGCCGCCTACAAGGCCGCCGATCTCGCCTCTCAGCTCACCAAAGCAGGGCATCAGGTGCACGCCATCATGACTCACTCCGCCTGCGAGTTCATCACGCCACTCACCTTACAAACACTAACGCGCCATCCCGTTTTAGTCCACCTTGAGGATGAAAAACAAAGCTGGCAACCGGGACACATCGCCCTTGCCGATCAAGCCGATCTTTTTCTCGTTGCACCAGCGTCTGCCGCAATACTCGGCTCTTTTGCCCACGGAATGGCCCCTGATCCACTCACCTCCACCTACCTTGCCTTGCCTCGTCATACTCCTGTCTGCATCGCCCCAGCGATGAATGGAAAAATGTGGCAACACCCCGCGACACAACGCAACGTCGACATCCTGCGCAGCGATGGCGTACATTTCATCGGCCCCGACAGCGGCGACCTCGCCTGTGGCTACCAAGGCATCGGCCGCCTCGCCCCCGTAGAAGATATTCTCGCCTACGTCGCAACACTATCTGCTGCATCCTGCGCATCTTGATCATGTTAGCCGAAGAATATCTCAGCATCTGGTCCACCATCCCTACTCCTGATCCTATCGAGCGCGATGACGTCATGGGTAAACTTCGCCTTCTCTCCGATGACATCAGGCTCCACGGGAAACTCCGCGGCAACATCTTTCGCAATGCCGCCAACGCGCCCCAGACGCAGGCTATCACCCAGCCCTACGCCGAAATCGAAGCCGCCGAATTGCTCAAAAAATGGTGGTGCATTCGCAGTCTAACCCTAAACATTGGCAAGCCCTCTCAAATCGCCAAAATTCCCCCCTCCGAGATAGAAAAACTCACTCTGCTCATCGACGAACGTTCCGCCACTGATGCCAAAAAGCTCTCCACCTCGATCGATTTCCGTCGCTCGATCTTCCTTCTCGATGAATCTACCCGCCGCCTCAAGTGGGACTGATCACCCACGCCCGACTCTATCATGAATTTTCGCTTCACAGACTCCGAGGTCCACACACTCATCGAACTTCTCTCACTCGCCACCCTTGTGGCCGAGTGGAATCAGTCCACTGCATTTCAAGGGAAAATGGCGTCCATCAATGCCCTGGAAAACAAGATTTTTGAATATCTGCTCCACGCCGGCTATTCCGATGTCATCGAATTCAACGAGCCCGAACAACGCCACCAAGTAACCGAGGACTTTGAGAAAAAATCCTCCTACATGCTCTGTTACGATGAATTTCGCCAAGAATCCTTCTGGGAGGAACTCGTCATCCGCCTCGCCGATCGCGATCTCGCCAAACGCATCGGCTTCGATGCCTGGAACATCCTCAGCGAGGAACAACGCCGCGTACATACCGTCGAGCTCGAAAAGCGCTTGTGGAAAGAATTCGAAAAATTCGGAGTCGATCACCTTCACCTGATTCACCCGCCGCACGAAGGCTGAAAAGACCACATTTTTTTACTCCGAAAAACCCTTGTAAATCCAAGGGTTTTTTCTTTTCTGAAAAAAAATCTAAAAGTTGTGATCTTTTTTTCGTAAAAAAAACGTATGTATTGTATGAACGGGTTGCTCATGAGTGACTGCATATCTGGTCCTTGCCGAGCGCATGAGCAACCCGTCCCCCTCCCAGAACGAACACGAACAGAAAATCTCCCCCTAACAGCGGCTGCATCGATGAACTCCATGGAACGCGAACGATTGGAAAATCGTCGGTACAGTCGCTCCCCCTCTCACATTTCACAACTTCTTCCCCCTCCCCATATTCCCCCTCCCCATATTCCTCCCACAACGCTAATAGCATAGCATAGCAACTGGCGCTTTCCCTCGTGGAGAGCGCCAGTCATGCTTGACACACAACAGCAGCATCAAGGAGCGCGGACTTTAATCCGCTCTTCTATTCCACACCCTTCTTTCCAACCAAATCGAATCACTTCTGCTTCCGCGCTATCTGCTTTCGGAACAAAGGAATCAGGTTTTCATCCATCCAAGCAAAGGCTCCCGCAAGACCTTCTTCTTCAAAAATCCCACCAATCTTGGCCTCCACGCTCGTTGGATTCCCCAACGCGCTCAAAAATCCATTCGATGTCAAATGCGTGAACCACACAGCATCCATGCATCCACGCTCACGTAGCACAAATTTCCGTGCAAACAGCGCCAACACCGCATCACCCACCCACGCTTTCTCGCGCTCAGCGCGGATCATTTGCTCTTTACTTTGACTCATAAATCTTTTTCGCCTTAGCTGCTCGCCCTACATCAATTCAGAGTAGGGGTGACTTTTTTCAAACGCTCCCGATCCATCCGATCACGAAGCTGCTGTTCTGCCTCAGCATCCCAGTATCCCGGTTGCAACTCGAGAAACACACTGCTATAGGGCAAGGCAGATCGCGTGCGAATGATCAACACATCGAAGCTACGATTCGCATCCTGCAATAAGGTCATCAACGATTCCTGCTCCAGACTGGTAGTCTCGATCCCATGCAAAGATCCTTGCAGTTGCTCACGCAGTTGATCAACCCCCGGAGCCTCATCATTGTTTAGAGATCTCAGCTCACGGGTCAAATAAATGTTTGGCTTCACATGCTGCGTCTGCTCGATCGCATGCAGCACATAGTCCAAAGCCTCCGGAATCTCCACATTCGCGGGCACTTGGTGCACACCAACTCGGCCAAATGCCGGAAACGATGCCTCCGCGACCACGATCCAATTGCGAAATCCCATCTGTCCCGCGCGGCGATTTACGGCACTTTTCCACGGCGATTCATCTGCTTCCATCCATGCACATCCCGGCAAGAACAAGACCATCCATAAAAAACAAACCATGCGCGCGCACTGCATCAGAAAAAACCCTTAACCAATCACAACTCACCTGTCAATCACGATATGTAAAACAGGCTTTACCAAAAGCCGCCATAAAGTAAGAAAAACTTATCCCATGGATTCACATCCCGCCAACCGCAAAGCAGCCTCCACCACAGCCACTAGCGCCGCTACACGATCTCCTAACTCCGCCGCACAACTCGGCGTCTCAAAGGTAAATGACAACGGACAACCGCGTTGCGCCATATAGATCGCCTCAGGCCAAGAGTCCGGAAAATCCGCTTTCGCCTCATGATAAATCCAGCCCTTTTCGCGCACCTCGTGATCGTCCACTAAATCGCGTGGCTCGATCGCTAAATGAACTGCCGCTGCATCTAACAACGCATGCGCACGCTCTGGACAATCCTCACGCAAGTTGATCTCATAAAAGTAAAATCCCTCGGACTCCCAGTCCTCATGCAGACTCATAAAAAGATCGGGGGCCTGCCTGTAATCCCACCATGCCGCATGAGCACACACCTCTACAGTGACCCTTCGCAAGTAATCGCGATTCAGATCATAGCCGTCCGCATTGTCACGCGTGCACGCCGTCACCCCGGTAGGATTTAATATCGGACAAATCACCCATCTGCACTCCATTGACAATCCTTTTCCTAGCAACGCCTTCACTGCCAGCGGCCCAGCCGGTTCATCTCCATGCATACCTGCCGACAAATACACCAGCGGCTTGGTTGGATCATCGCCTCTTGTCCAGGCTCTTACAGGCCCCGCACTTGTCGCGCATAAGTCCTCCATCAGAAAGCCCTGCTCTCGCAAAAGCTCATCGATCTCCAACTGAAATTCCAACAACTCAATCTTATCCGCACAACGTCGCATATTGATCTAACAGATCGGCTTTTAGAAGCATACGCAATTTTAGCGCTCCAAAATCTCCACCTCGTAACCATCTGGATCAGTCACAAAAGCCATCTTTTTCTCGTCGTTGAGAAATTTCTCTCTCCAGCCCGATGGCCAAATCTCAATGCCCGCCTTCTCAACGCCATCGCAATACGCAATGATGTCCGACACGCCGACACAAGTATGCATCAAGTCCTCTGGGCATGTTGCCGTGTATTCAGGCGAGTAGCACAACTCCAAAAACACGTCATTTCCTGGCAATTCCAAAAAGGCCAACTGATTGCCCTGCGGTGAGGCCTTGCGAACCCCTTCCGTATATCCCAATTTGAGATAAAATGCGATCGAAGCCTCAATGTCCTTTACGCGGATGCGCGTGTGCAGAAAACGTATCATACATCGACCATACCCTCACTCACTCAACTAGCAAGCTAGAATGTGGGATTCATGCAACTCGATGCTTCAGTCAAAAAAATAAAAATGTGTTCTAATGAGCATTACATGATTGCATTGTCACCATTTCTCGCTACACCTGATTCCCGTCACATCGTGGATCCATCACTCCAACTCCCAGCAACCAATCCGCTCGATCAATCGTCATTCCTTACTCCCAAGGAAATCGCCGCGTTTTCTGCCATCGGCATGAAAACCTATGGTGATCTGTTAGAGTATTTCCCCAAGCGACACGAAGATCGACGCCGCTTCGATGCCTTCCCGATGCAGCCCACCCTGCAACCCGTATGCCTGCGTGGAATGGTCATCGATGCCCGCTCGATGCGCTACTCAAATGCCTTCGCGGCCTATGAAGCAATCATCCTCGATGGCAAAGGCGGGGTATTTGGATCGAACAAAATCACCTTGCGTTGGTTCAATATGCCCTTCCTCGCCAAAATGCTCGCCGCCGGCCACGAGATCATCGTTTACGGAAAAGTCAAAGACCAGAAGGGCAAATTGGTCATCGATCACCCCGAATTCGAAATCCTGCGCGATGACGATGGCACCTCCATTCATATTGACGGCATCGTGCCCATCTACAAAAACATCAGCGGCATCGCCCAACGCCGACTCCGCGAAATCATGCACACACTGCTCCGCCGTGTACGCGCCGAGACAATCACTTTTCCCTATGATATTGCTCCAAGGCAACGCCGCGCTGATGACATCGAGCACGCACATTTCCCTTTTTCGTTAGAACAAGCCGCCCAAGCCCGCCGACGCTTTGCGTTAGAAGAGTTTTTCACCATTCAGCTCAATGTCGTCTGGCGCCGCGCCCGCCACTTCGATCACACCGGTCGTGTGCTCGGGAAAAAAACCTCACTCCTCACTGCCTTCTACCAATCATTACCCTTCGATCTAACAGGTGCCCAAAAGCGCTCGATAAAGGAAATCATTGCCGACATGCGCTCACCTCGCCCAATGAATCGCTTGCTGCAAGGCGATGTCGGCTCCGGAAAAACTTTCGTTGCCATGGCCGCGATGCTTCTTGCCATCGATTCTGGTTGCCAAGCCGCATTGATGGCACCCACGCAAATTCTCGCCGAGCAACACTACCTCACCTTCCAAAAATGGCTTACCCCACTCGGCGTCCGACTCAGCCTGCGCACCGGCAATCGCGAAGAAAATTCGCACGAGGAGCAAGCGCAAATCATCATCGGCACCCACGCACTGCTTTTTCAAGAACAAGCATTTTCCGACCTCGGCTTCGTTGTCATCGATGAACAGCACAAGTTCGGAGTCAGCCAACGCGCCCGACTCATTTCCCATGGCAAAAAACCCGATGTGTTGGTCATGACCGCCACGCCGATTCCGCGCACCTTGACCCTGACGCTTTACGGCGATCTCGATGTCTCCGTGCTCGACGAGCGACCTGCCAATCGCGGCAAAATCATCACCGCCCTGCGCAACAATCCCAAGGTCTCCGAGATCACCAAGTTCATCAAAGGTCACCTCGATGCTGGACGCCAAACCTACCTCGTCTATCCGCTCGTCGAGGAATCCGAAAGCGTCAAAGCCGAGTCTGCCACCGAGGCCTTCGAGAAGTGGAGCAAACGCCTCAAACCTCACCAAACGGGACTTTTGCATGGAAAAATGCCCGCAGAGGAAAAAGAGCAAATCATGCAACAATTTCGCGCCAATGAACTACATGCACTCGTCGCCACATCTGTGATCGAAGTGGGTGTCGATGTTCCGAATGCAAATATCATGATCATCCACCACGCCGAACGCTATGGACTCGCCCAACTCCATCAACTCCGTGGCCGCATTGGGCGTGGCGAGCACAAGTCGTATTGCGTGTTGCTCACTGATTCAAAAACACCCGAGGCACTCGAAAAACTTCAAGCCCTTGTGGACAGCAACGATGGATTTGTCATTGCGGAGGTAGACCTCAAACTACGCGGACCAGGCGATGTTTTGGGCACAGCCCAAAGTGGGCTGCGCGATATCCGCTTTGCTGATTTTCTAGCCGATACCACTTTGCTACGCGAGGCCAGAACCCACGCCGATATTGTCATCGCCACCGATCCCAAGCTCGAAGCAATTCATGCACCCCTCCGCGCCTTCATCGATCACGAAAATCTCGCCCTTGAGCATCGATCGTAACATTAAAAATTGTTCGACTCGATGCAAAACAGATTCACGACTCAAATCCCCACTCGCAAGTCTCTAACACTCCAGAGATGCTTTTGAGCAGCGGCTGCATGTCCACGCATCTTGCGAGCGCCATCTCTTCTATTTTCACCAAACCTTTCTCGCGCTTGAGTAAATGCCTCATTGACAAACATCTTGCTGCCAATGACTGCGCCCGCCGTGAAATAACGCACTCGATGCTGCAACATAGCTGACATTTCCATTTCGGGTAACACAGTGTGATTTTCCTCTTGCCGCACAGCATTTGGGTCCGGCTTTTCTTTACCCCCTGAAGATTTATCTGTTGCCACCGCAAAGCGTTTTTTCTTCTTAGCCGCGACCATATCCCCAGAACTTCCAGCCTTGCGCTCCAAGGCCAGGCCTAACAAAACTCGATAATTCCGTGCCACTTCTTTCCATTTTTCCGCTTCAAATCCTACGCCTTTGTGACTCATGCAAGCTCTCACCAAGCCCTCACGCGCCTTCTTTCCATTGCCCTTATTTCCTCCGCCCACAGCTTCTCCATAGCTACTCCAGCGATATTCGGCTGGATCTTTGACCATGCCAGCTCTAACAGGATTCAAATCAATGTAAGCCGCCATCATCCGAGCAGCGATTCCACTTTCCACGATTACGCTCGTAAATCGATTCTCCCAAAGCGTTCCTGTGCGTTCGTGATTGCGATTGTACCATCGAGTCATGCGCTGAATCAGCGTCCGCATGAACTCACTCAAATTGTTCATCCGATACGTGTAACGACCATGGATTGCCGAGACCAAATCAGCGCGACCTTTCCTTCTCGCGTCGGCAAGCTCCTTAGCCACCAGCTCAACAACACCATTACTATACAAGGCACGCAGTCGCTTAAGAATTTCCTCATCAGTAATCCCGCCATCGGGCATCGGCGGCACCTCTAACAAAATATGAATGTGATTCGACATGATACAATAAGACAGAATCCGACAGCCTGAGAAATTCTCCATCATCCGCATGATCATACGAAAATGTTCGCGCTCGATGTCGCCAAAGATAAATCTCCGGTCCACTACCCGCGAGATGCAGTGATAAATTACAGGTTTTTCCCGCGAATCCTTCCATGGAGCCAACCAACGCTTACTCATAACACCCCCATTCTACCCAAAAAAACCAAGAACACAAGCAGATTTCCTATAATTTCTGCGGGAAATAGTAGAAATAATCAATATCTGCCCCGCCTTATTCGACCACCGTTGATTCTTCGCTATAATTGCTCTTACCATTTACCTAATCGTTAGCTTTCCACTTCTAGCAGAACACTTGGCTGCTACCCATGCCGAATCGAGTTCCTTGAAGTCAACACCGAGATCTTGCGGTGAAGGGCCGCACCATTCCGACTCACAGGCAGAAAGGGTAAATTCTCCTTTGTCTAAATCCACCTCGAGCAAGCTGAAAATCGGCTTTCGATACGGAGCGATGAATGCCATATAAGGGTTCAAGGCATCAATCTCCTTGCTGTAGCGAATGTGAGAAAAACGCTCTCCGATCCAATAGTAGGATGCCGAGTTTACATGAATGTAAGAAATTCCGTTAATCACGCGCGCATGATCGATGTGCCAATGCCCATTCAAACAAGCCACCACTTGATTCGATCCATCAGGCCGTTTTGCTTTCTCCAACACAGCCCTCACTTTATCCTGAGAGCGAATGCACTCGGGACGCTCCAGACTTTGGTGAGAAAAGACAAAAACCGGTAATGTGGTAGCTGCTAGATCTTTCGCCAGCCAGTCAATCTGATCGTCGGAAATGTGACTTGGATATCCTCCTTTGTGACCAAGCGGAACATCATTGGCATCAAGCACCACCAGATGGATCCCGTTCAAATCCGCACTGTAATATCTTCCGGGCATCCTGTGGAAGGCCACCACCTGATCACGATTAAACCCACCATCCATCTCGTGATTCCCAATCACGTGAAAATGTTTTCCCTGAAACGCTTCAAAAGCATCGGCGAATGCTCGATTCGCGGGCTTAGGCGTGCAGAAATCGCCAAGCTCCAAAACCGCATCCGCTTTCCACTCGGCCGCTTTTGTGAGAAATTCTTTAAGCCGCTGAGGACCATCGTGCACGAGGTCTTGGTGAACATCCGCGATCAGCGCGATCCTTACTTTACCACCTGCCTGCTTGTCTCCCGCCACAGCGTTAGCCAACGGCAACGTTCCCGCCGCTAACAACTTTAATAGGTTCCGACGATCCTTGTTCATGATCCTACCAATACGCCATGTGAATGCAGCATCTTGCGTGAGAATTGCCAGTCTGATGATCAAATACCAAAAGCGCAACGCACAAAAAACGATCTTTTCTCGACAATGTGCGACAGACTTGTGGCTTGCTCTGCGCAGTCCTTGCGCTAATGTTGCGCCATGGAACAAACAAAGTCCCCCCCTTTGCTCAGGTTAGCAATTTTTAATGGGCTGTATTTTTTGATCTCGATCATCGCGGTCAGCATCCTTCGCAACAAGGAGTTTTTGTTTTATATCGTCACGATGCTCATGCTGATCGGCGCGGTGATGATGATTCACCGCCGCATGCCGCTCTCCTCGGTCCAACTGTGGGCACTCTCGCTGTGGGGATTGCTGCACATGATGGGAGGACTGGTGCCTGTTCCTGAATCTTGGCCGATCAATGGCGAGCAACGAGTACTCTACAGTTGGTGGTTGATTCCGCATTACTTAAAATATGATCAGGTGATTCATGCCTATGGCTTTGGCGTCACAACCTGGCTCTGCTGGCAAGGACTGCGCCATCACATCGGCACCCAGAACACGTGTGATCCCAGCATCGGAAAACTCGTGCTCTGTGCCGCTGGCGGCATGGGCTTTGGCGCGCTGAATGAAGTGATCGAGTTCATCGCCGTGCTCACCATCCCCAACACCAACGTCGGCGGCTATGTGAACACAGGCTTTGATCTCGTCGCCAATCTCGTGGGTTGCTTGATCGCCGCAGTGCTCATCCGCAGGAAAATTCTCATCTAACAAAAAAGTCATGCTCTTTCGGGTCCTAAGCACAATGATATAAGACCAGTGGCGACAAGGAAAATGCTCGATGCCACCAAGCACCAGATCAGGCCACCCGTAGTTTGCGAAGAAATGCCAATCTGATAGAGCCAACCCGAGAGAATGGTGCCAATGAGACGACCACATGCATTGGCCATGTAGTAAATACCAACGTTCATCGCTACTTTGTCATGGTCAGCGTAGGCGAGGATGAGATAGGAATGCACCGCGGAGTTGAGTGCAAAAATAGCACCAAACACCAATAGACCACCAACGACGGCCAGCGTCGGCTGGACGCCATTAACTAACAGAACGGTAATCGTGAGAGGAATCAGTGCCAAGCCAAAGGCGAGCCAAGTGGCGGTTTTGCCATCGGGATTGCCTCCGTGTTTTTTCTTCAAAATCATCGGCGCTGCCGCTTGCACAGCGCCATAGCCGATCACCCACAAGGCCATAAAACCTCCCGTTTGCCAAAATTTCCAGCCGAGAACGGTGGAGAGAAACACGGGCAGTGCAACCACGAACCAGACATCGCGAGCTCCGAACAAGAAAAATCGCGCAATGGAAAGCAGGTTGATGCGTCGATCACGCGAGAGCATCTGCGAGAACTTCGCCTTCTTGTTGGCTTTGCCCAAATCACCGCGCATCATCACAGCAGCCAGCAACATGGCTACGCCGACGATCCCCATCAACACCGCAACGGCCTGCGGAAAACTCATCAATGTGAGTAACAAGGAGCCGAGAAAAAAGCCCACACCCTTGAGCGCGTTTTTGCTACCAGTGAGCCAGGCGACCCAACGATAGAGTTGACCTTCGCCATCGCCAGCGACCAATTTCACCGCGCTTTTGCTGCTCATTTTCGTGAGATCTTTTGCGATCCCACTTAAGGCCTGGGAGACCATCACGTAAGCCACCGTCAGTAAACTCTGCGGCATCAAGGCAAGCATCGCTAAGGCTAAAATCTGGGTTCCTAGGCCAAGAAACAAGGTGCTTTTCAGACCGAAGCGCGAAGCCAACCAACCGCCGCAAAGATTGGTGATCACGCCGAAGAGTTCGTAGAACAAAAACAACGATGCCACCTGCAAGGCGCTGTAGCCGAGCTGCGAAAAGTAAAATAGCACCAGCGTACGCGTTGCACCATCGGCTAGGGTGTCAGCCCAGTATGCCATCGTCACAATCGCATAATTGCGTCGGCCATTTTTCTTTTCTGCTACTACATCCATAGTATAAACTCTTATGTCTACTAAATCATCGCCGCTACTTTGCGCGTCAATTCTGCATAACGATTGGCATAACCCCACTCGTTATCATACCACGATAAAATTTTCACCTGCGTGCCTTGCGTGACCATCGTGGAGAGAGCATCGATGATCGAACTGCGCGGATCATTGACATAATCGACTGATACCAAAGGTCGTTCTTCGTAGCCGAGAATGCCCTGAAGCGGGCCATCAGCCGCCGCTTTTAGAAAGCCATTGACCTCGGCGACGGTGGTGGGACGTGAGAGTTCGAAAGTGCAATCAGTGAGAGAAGCATTAAGCAATGGAACACGCACCGCGACGCCATCCAGTCGACCTAACAGCTCAGGAAAGATCATCCCAATCGCCGTGGCCGAGCCAGTGGATGTGGGAATCAGCGACATGCTCGAAGCCCGCGCACGACGAAGGTCTTTGTGTGGTGTATCGAGAATGCTTTGCGTATTGGTCATGTCATGGATCGTGGTGATCATGCCATGCTTGATGCCGAGATTTTCGTGAATCACTTTGACGATCGGAGCGAGACAATTGGTGGTGCACGATGCCGCCGTCACTACGCGATGCTTTTGCGGATCGTATTCGTGTTCGTTTACCCCCATCACGATGTTGACAGCATCCTCTTTGACCGGAGCGGCAACGACGACTTTTTTCACACCTGCAAAAAAATACGGCGCGAGTGTTTGTGGCGTGCGATGTTTACCCGTAGCATCCATAACGAGTTCCACGCCAAGCTCTGCCCACGGTACATCGGCGGGATTTTTGCAGGACGAATACGAGATTTTTTTGCCATCAACTACCATCTGCACGCCTTCGCCCGAGCATTCGCGATCCCAGCGACCATGCACGCTATCGAAGTAGAGTAAATGTGCCGCGCAGGTCGCATCGCCGCCGATTTCGTTCACGTGGACGAGCTCCACTTCTGGATGCCCCCACAAAGCCCGAGCTGCCAAACGGCCAATGCGGCCAAAGCCATTGATTGCGATTTTGATTGCCATATGTAGGATAGTAAAAGTGGAGAAAATCGACGGTCAATGCGGAATTGGATGCAAATGTTACAGATCCGTCACACGAGATCGCTCGTATGTTAGACCCCAGGAAATGGTTCGGCATCGGATTTTTGTGCCCAACGTTCTTCAGCACTTGGCCGCTTGACTTCGAGTGCGGAAAAATGCGCCTCGACATCGCGAGGGTCGTAAAATCGCACCGAATGAGACACGGGACCGGGACCAGTCGGGAAATCAATTTCCGCCAGATATCGCAGCTTGTATTCTCTCGATAGCGTGCAGTCCTCCATGTCGCATTATCATGAATATAGAGAAGGGATTTGCAATCACTTTCATCTATAGATTTTGGACTTTGGATTAATGCTGAAACAAAGGGATTAAAAATCCCTTCTCCTTATTGTTGCGATAACTGCGCCAGAGCAGTCACACCCACGGGTTCTTCGATTTGCCAATGAATCAGAGTACAACGTTTGGCGTGGGTATTGACCACTTCGTCGATATAGCGATGCTCAGTTTGCTCGCGTTGATGCAACAAGGGATCGTGTGTGCCGCTGTTCGCGAGACTTTGGTTGATCACCCAAGCGTAGGGCTCGATTCCTGCGCGTCTAAGGTCTTCTTGCAGCGCAGCAGCCTCGTGCACAGGCGTGGCCTCCGGTAAGGCTACCAGAAAAACATGGGTATATTCTGGATCGCGCAATCGTTCTAACAAATGCAAAACCTCCTCGGGTTGTGAGCTACCGCTTTGGCGTTCCAGTTCGCGTTGATAAGATTCGCTCGCATCTAACAAAAGCAAGGTGTGGCCCGTGGGCGCGGTGTCGAGCACCACAAATCGATCACTGCCTTTTCCGACCTCGCGGGCAAAGGCACGGAACACTGCAATTTCTTCGGTGCAGGGAGAGCGAAGATCTTCTTCTAACAAATCGCGGGCTGCCTCATCCATCTGCGGTCCTTGTTGCGCGATCACTTCTTGTTGATAGGCTGCGGTTTCTGCGGCGGGATCGATCTTGCTGATGCTGAGCCCAGGCAATTCACCATCGAGCGTTTGTGCAATGTGCGCGGCGGGATCGGTAGTGCTGAGATGCACGGCATGACCACGTTGCGAAAGCCACACCGCAATGGCGGCGGCGACGGTGGTTTTTCCTACTCCACCTTTGCCCATGGTCATGATCAGCCCTTTGCCATTTTTTTCAATACCGCTGAGTAATGAGCCAAGTGTGGGCATGTCGGGCATCGACCACTCGATATCGGACTCGGCGATTTTTTCTAACGCCTTTTCACCATCTAACAAAAGACGCAGCCCCGCAATGCCGAGAATATTGATCGACCGCAGTGGCAGAAAAAAAGTCGGCATGCTTTGCATAAATGCCTGCGCTTTTGCCATCGCAGCTTGCCCCCGTTGTTCCATGGTTTGAGCGATGAGATCATCGGCGAATTCGGCATGGAAAACACTGTTGATGACGAGTTGTTGATTCGTTATGCCCAACCTGCGCAGCTCATCCGAGCTACGCTCTGCCTCGCGCAGAGCGGCGAGTTGCGGGCGGCTGACCAAGACCAAGGTCGTGCGTGTGGCATCGCACAGCGTGGCAACAGTTGCTTCATAAAGTGCGCGTTGTTTTTCCAATCCCGCCAATGGTCCTAGGCATGATGTGCCACTGGTGTTGTCATCGAGAAATGAGTCCCAAGCATTTGCCAAACTCATCAAGCGCAAGGTATGGCCTGTGGGTGCGGTATCGAAAACCACATGATCGTAGGCCGCAGCAGCTTGAGGATCACCGATCAATCCGGAAAATTCATCAAAGGCCGCGATCTCCACTGTGCACGATCCGGAAAGCTGTTCTTCCATACTGCGCAATGCAGAATCCGGCAATACCCCGCGCAAGGGCTCAATGAGTTTTTCTCGATACGCTGCAGCGGCCGCTGCGGGATCGATGTTCATCGCGTCTAGTCCCATCACACCAGGCACAGCCGAAGGCTGATTGCTACATCGAACCTCTAACACCTCGTCCAAGTTCGATGCCGGATCAGTGCTAACCAACAACACGCGTTTTCCCGCTTTCGCCAAGCGCAGAGCCGTAGCGCAAGAGATCGACGTTTTTCCGACACCACCTTTGCCGGTGAAAAAAAGATAACGTGTCGAGTCTCTGCTTGGTTGATAGATCGGCAGATTCATGACGACACCTCCTGGCTGCTGGCATCTTTACCAGCAGCAGCGCGCACCCATTCGCGACGTTCTTCTTGGGTGGGATAGCGTCCTTTTAGGATCAAAGCACCATCCCAAAACATCGCTGGTAACGCCTCGACGCCTTCTTGCTGGAGCAGTGTTTTCACCGCCTGACTTTTGGCAAAAGCCATCGGCTGTTGGCTGAGGTTGTAACGTTCCACCTTGATACCCCGATTTCCCATCTGCACCAGCATCGCGGCAAAATTGATCAGATCAGGGTTGATGTCGGTGCCACAAATGCCTGTAGAACAGCACATCGCGGGGTCAAATACTTGTATCGATTTCATAAGAAATTAGCGGGGAAAACACTCTTCAGTCAGAGATATGAGAATAGTATAACATCGATTCGGTTGAATGCCGAAATAACTTCACCTCATTTCGATATTCTGTTCAAAAAAAGAATAGAACACTGCGACAATGAGAAAGGAATCCACTACCTGCTTGTTCTTGGCTTCTCACAGCTTATGCGCTTCGTCAATTTACCATCCAGAAACCATTGCGATCGAACACATGCTGGAGAAGCAAAATCTGATCATGACCTCACGAATCTTTCTCTGCACTCTTGTCCCAGAAGGCCACGAAGAAAATCACCGCAATCACTGCGGCCATGCCTGCGGGAAAGAGCCAGTATTGCTTCCACAACTGTGCGCTCTGAGAGATCAATCCTACATCGACACCATCGGGCATATTGACCGAAAACATCCGGCCCATTTGTCGGAAGAAAGTGAGTTTTTCCTCGGCTTTTGCTGCCGTGATTGCACTACCGAGTGCTGAAGAGGAATCCGCGACAGGAGCAAATTTCGCAGCCGCAACCTTGAAGCCCACGAACATCCCGATGCCCTGCGTGAAAAACACCAGCATGCTCTGGGTTTGTCCGCGCAGAGCAGGCGGCGCTACGCGGTCCGCATACATGAAGCCCGTGACGAAGAAAAAGTCATAGCAAATGCCATGCAACGCAATGCCTGCAAACAACATCCACACTGCTTGCTCCGTGGCTCCGTAGGCAAAGAGCACATAGCGCAGCACCCAGGCGAGCATGCCGACCAAGATCATCCATTTCACTCCGAGCTTACGGAAAAAAAACGGCACCAGCAGCATAAAGAAAATTTCCGAAATTTGGCCGATCGACATCGCCGAAGCTGCTTGCTCAAAACCGATGTTTGCGAGGAATCCTGAGGTGTTCGAATAATAGTATGCCAACGGAATGCAGACCAGCGTCGAGCATAACATGAATACGAAAAACACCGGCCGAGCCAGCAAGCGAAACGCATCCACCATGAACAACGAGCGCAGGTCCAAAGCCTTACCACGCAGCGGCGGCGGAGTATTTGGCAGTGCAAAACAAAACAGCCCGAGCAGCACCGAGGTCACGCCCGCCATGACAAAAAGATTCAGGCTATCCGACCAAGCCAAGGCCCCGGCGACCCAGCCCGCCGCAATCCAACCGATCGTGCCCCAGACCCGAGTTTTTGGGAAAACCTCACGCGGCAGATGTGTGAAAGCGATCGTGTTGCCCAGACCCAAAGTCGGCATAAAGCACAGCATGTGTCCCGTGAAAAGAATCCACACCAATTGACCATTTCCCTGCTCAATTGCGCTCGGCACCGCCAACATCAACGCGCCACCTAATAAAAACAACACCGCCATCACCCGCTCTGAAGAGAAAAACCGATCTGCCACCAAGCCCAGAAACAACGGTGCCACAATCGCCGCAATCGGTGCCGTGCCATACGAATCACCAATGATCGAAGCCAGACCATGTTTACCCAAAATTAAAAACAAAGTCACAAACCATGAGCCCCACACAAAAAACTGCAGGAACATCATCAGGGAAATGCGTAAATACATTGAGCGAACGTTGGGCTGATTCATGTGCTATTCTTTAGGACAATTTTTTCTATACGGCAATACCCGAATGAGGCTGAGTGAAAAAAATCCCGCCTTCACACTGGATTTCAATTGCCAAGCCACGCCGCTTCCCTTCTCAATCACCTGCGTGAGCCTTACGACCAAAGATTTCGACTACCACTTGCCCGAGGAACTGATCGCCTCACGCCCGCTCGACGACCGCGCCGCCTCGCGCATGATGGTCATTCATCGCGACAGCGGACTCATCGAGCACAAGATGTTTCGCGACTTTCCCAGCTACATCCATGCTGGCGATCAACTCGTGTTAAACGACACCAAGGTTATCCCCGCGCGACTTTTTTCCACTGATGGAAAAAGTGAAATCCTCTGCCTTGATCGACCCTCGCCCACCCTCTGGCGCTGCCTCGTCAAACCCGGTAAAAAAATGCGCGTAGGTGCAACAGTACAAGTGGCCGACGCCATCGGTTCCGTCATCGAGGTCTATGAAAACGGCGACCGCTTGATCGAATGGGACCGCGAAATCGACCTCAATGTTCACGGCCACCTCGCCCTGCCGCACTACATGAACCGCGAGGATGAACTCAGCGATCGCGAACGCTACCAAACGGTCTATGCACGCGAGGAAGGAGCCATCGCCGCACCTACCGCAGGCCTGCATTTCACTCCGGAAATTCTGCAATCGCTCCCACACACCTTTCTGACCCTCCACGTTGGGGTCGGCACCTTTCGCCCGGTCAAAGCCGAGCGCCCTGAGGACCACGAGATGCATTCCGAAAATTACGCGATTAGTGCCGATGCCGCCCGAGCCATCAATGATGCGAGCCGAGTGATCGCGATTGGTACTACAGTCACACGCGTGTTAGAGCACCTCGCCCAAAGCGCAGCCGACGGCCTGCTCATTCCTTCAGAAACCCAGAGCGGCAGCACGAACATCTTTCTCTATCCGCCCTACCAACTTCGCGTCATTGGCGCTCTACTCACCAATTTCCACCTGCCCCAAAGCACTCTACTTATGCTAGTAAGCGCCTTTGCTGGTCGCGATCTCATGCTCGAAGCCTACCGCCAAGCAGTGGAAGAAAAATATCGCTTCTACAGCTACGGCGACTGCATGTTGATATTGTAACGATTTCTGCCTAACAAAAAAGTTAGACTAAACGCCAAGTTCTCCAAGACGCTAAATCGCGAAGCTAGGTGATATGAATTTTCCCAAAGCGTAGCTAATGAACTTCGCACCTCTGCGACCTTATCGACCTTAGCGTTTCATCTACCCAACCTATCTCAAACACAAAGCAATCTGTTCACCAGGGCCATGCACACCTTCAATGAGTATGCCTTCGACGTCCGCTGTTTTGGAGGGACCGGTGCACCATGTGGTGTTCGGTGCGGTGCCGAGTTTTTCAATCGCATCGGTGATGGTGCGATGAATGGTAGCAGATTCGGCAACGGCCACATGAACCCAAGGCGAAAGTGCAGCGAGGCGATCAGAGGTAAGAAAATCATCGAGAATCACTGACCCCGATTCCGCGATCAATCCGCTCGCACGGGTGACACCGAATTGGTAGCGATCGTATTGCGTGCGATCATAGACATCCTCCACGGTCAATCCCGCGCCACGCAGGGCCTCGCCAACGGTTGACATCAGAGCTGGATCGCAATACCCGCAGGTGTGGCCTGATTTTTGCAAAAACTCAATCAGCTCGGCGAGACTGCGCATCGGCTTGCCATTCACTCCGCGAAAATTCCGCGCAAAAATTTCCCAGAGATCCGACCCTTCCAGCTTGGGAAGTGAATGCAATTGCTCTAACTCATAGGCTGGATACTCGGCCTTCTGCGGCACAGCGGTAAGTGCTTGCTGGACTTTGGCAAAAATATTCTCGCGCGACATGCGATAAATATATCACAGATCCGACCAACTGACAAGACACATGCACGGCATAACGACACCCCGACAAAACACAGGCCTTCTCTCTAGCCTCGCTATCAATAAATAGACAAAAACGAACGCAATTTGTGCTTTCGCTTCCGTCTGAAATCCTATCTCTTACCCCTAATCCTCAAAATCATGTCAGAAAAACATCCATCTATGAATCGCTTCTTACTTTTCCCGCTGCTTAGCCTTTTCCTGACGGCAATCACATTCTGTGTAACCGCTGAGGCCGACACATCGGCTAATCGCAATTCGGAGCAACTCAAAGAACTAGAACATGTGGTGTATAAAAAAGTCGGCGATCGAGAATTGCTGGCATTCATCATCAAACCCAAGGGTTGGAAAGCGACTGATCGCCGCCCTGCCATCGTATTATTTCACGGTGGCGGCTGGGTCAGCGGCACACCAGCTGTGCTCATTCCTCAAGCGCGTTATTTTGCCTCGTTAGGCATGGTGGCGATCCTGCCACAATACCGATTGATCAAAGGAGCCAAGGCCACACCTCAGGTCTGCATCGAGGATGCGAACTCAGCGATGCGCTGGGTCAAAAAACAAGCAGAAACGCTTGGCATCGATGTCAAACGTCTCGCCGCCGGTGGTGGTTCCGCAGGTGGCCATATCGCGGCATTTGCAGGTATGGCACGCGGCCACGATGCCGCCAATGATGACCTCAGCATTTCCCCACGCCCCGAAGCTTTGATTTTATGGAATCCTGTCTATGACAATGGTCCAGGGGAATATGGACATCAACGCGTTGGTCAAAAATTTCGCGATTTTTCACCTGCCCATCAGATTTCCCAAGATGATCCACCCACCCTTGTCATGCTCGGCACAAAAGATCCACTCATTGCCGTAAAAACCGCGGAGCGATTTCGCGATGAGATGAAAAAGCTCGGCGTGCGCTGTGACACCTTGCTTTATGACGATCAAGTGCATGGATTTTTCAACAAAGAGCCGTGGTTGGGCCGCACAAATGAAAAATGCGGGGAGTTTTTGCGTTCGCTCGATTGGTTTAAGAATATGCGACAACGCTAGGATATTTCCCAGTGTGATCTAGTCTGTATTGATTATTAGTATTTTAAAATGCTTTTTTTGTTGTCAAAAAAAGTCGGTCGTATAATTTTTGCAAAACTTCAAATACGAATCAATGAATACAGTATCAAACTCAGCAGATAGCGTAGCACGCTACAATCGTTTCTTGCTCTTCGTCGCTGGTCTAGGCGGCTTGCTCTACGGCATCGACGTTGGTATTATCGCAGGAGCATTGCCTTACTTAGAGGCTACCACGGGATTTTCTCCACAACAGATCGGCACAGTCGTTGCAGCAGTTTTGTTAGGTTCAGTGCTATCGTCGCTCTTTGCCGGCGCACTCGCTGATATTTTTGGAAGGAAACCGATACTCATCGCCAGTGCACTATTGTTCATTCTGAGTGTGCCGATTATTTGTTTATCAAATTCTTTTGTAGCTCTCATCGCAGGTCGATTGCTACAGGGTATTTCTGGAGGATTGATCGGAGTAGTCGTGCCTCTCTACCTCGCCGAATGCCTCGGCGCCAACAGCCGAGGCAAGGGCACCGGCTTGTTTCAGTTCTTACTTACTGTTGGCCTGGTTTTCGCCGCACTCATCGCGCTCTATTTTGGTAGCAAAGTCGAATCCTTAGAACTCGCGGGAGGAACTGGCCAGCAACTATTCGATGCTCAAAATTCTGCATGGCGCATGATCTTCTGGGTATCAGTGATTCCGGGAATCTTTTTCTTAGTCGGGTGTTTTTTCGTGACCGAATCCCCACGCTGGTTGTTCCTCAAAGGCCGCCGAGAGGAAGCACGTGCGGCGCTGCTGAAATCAAGTGGCGAAGACGGTGCTGATCAAGCGATCCGAGACATGTCGGAATCAGCGAGCAATGCAAAAGCTAGCGTAGATGCTGGCTTTTCAAAAGGTAGCATTTTTCAGCGCAAATACATCTACCCGTTCGTGCTCGCAGTCGTGATCCTAGCCTGCAACCAAGCCACAGGAATCAATTCCGTGTTGGCTTACTCTGTGAAAATTTTCCAACAAGGTGGGCTCTCTGGAGTCATGGGCAACTACGGAGACACTGTGCTCAAAATTGTCAACTGCATCATGACCATCGTAGCCGTGGTCTTAGTAGACAAAGCTGGGCGGAAATTCCTTCTCAAGATGGGCACCGCAGGCATCATTGCCGGGTTGGTTGGAGCCGCACTGTTATTCCTTGGTATCGAAAACAATCGGAAAAACATCACCGATAAAGTCCAAACCATGGTTTCTTCTACCGATGCCACTCTTGTCATCAATCTGAGTGATAAATCATTGATGGATTCATTAGCTGGTGAAATCAGCAATCAAGAGCAGCAACTGGTAGTAACCTACCAACGGGGAGAAGAGGGAGGAACGGAATTGGTCAATTCTCTGCCCGTAAAACTGAACAATGGAAAAATCAATGAGCCCGTGCTGAAAATCGCCGCCTCGCAAGATGAGAAAAACAAGGAGCCACTGATTATCAAACGTGCAGAAATCGGACCACGACCCAATAGCACGACAGGCTGGCTCGTAGCAGTATGCTTTATGCTATTCATTGCAGCCTACGCCGCAGGCCCCGGAGTTTGCGTATGGCTCGCGCTGTCCGAGCTAATGCCTAACAGAATTCGTTCTAACGGCATGAGCATTGCTCTACTAATCAACCAAGGCGTATCGACATCAATCGCTTGGCTATTCCTCCCGCTCGTCGGAAACTACGGCTACTCAACCATGTTCTTTGCATGGGCTGCATTTACCGTGATTTACTTCATCGCAGCAGCATTCTTCTTGCCCGAAACGAAAGGCAAAACACTAGAAGAAATCGAAGGTTACTTCGAAGGTAAAAAACTCTAATAAGCATCACATATCCCAAAACAATTCAGGCGCTTTTCTTTCAAAAAGCGCCTGAATTTTATCCATGTCCATCAGATCATGATCGACAGACGTACTCGCTCTCACCCTAAAGAGCTCATAAATCCCTAGGCCATTCGAAATTTTTCCCGAAATGGCCACTTGACCTGCTAAGCTTTTCCCCTAGCATGGCGGTAATGAATCGCACTGTGAAACAGCTCATCCTCTCCCTCGCCGCTTTGATTTGCACTGCTGTGGGCCATGCGCAAATCGGCGTCAACATCCGCATGAACTCCGCACAAATTCTTGCGGGGGAAAATGTCTTGGTCGGTGTCACCATCACCAACAATACAGGAAATGACATCGTCCTCGCGAACCAGGGGCGAACTTCATGGCTCGACATGGTCGTTAAACGCGGCAACGGCGAGGTCGCCTCAGGACTCGGAAAGACCAACTTCGGCGCTGTCAAAATTGGTGCAGGACAGACCGTAGCCAAAACCATCGACATCTCGCAAATCTACAATCTCCGCGAGCCCGGTTCTTACTCCGTGTCGGCGATCATTCGCGATCTAGGTGCCCAATCCACTGGCTTCATATCCAACCGCTTGCTTTTCAACTGCGCGACTGTGCGTCCCGATTGGAGCCAAAAAGTCGGCGTTCCTGGCTCACCCGGGAAAACTCGCGAATACCGCGTAATCAACTTCACAAGCTCATCCCGGACCAAGCTCTACGCCCAGCTCATCGATGGCAAAACTGGCACATCCATCCAAACCCTCTGTCTCGGCGAGGCCCTGCTATTCCGTAAACCACAAGCTAGCGTTGATCGCTCTCAGGTCCTCCACATACTCTACCTCGCTTCCCCCGAGTTCTACGTTCACGCTCGCATGGATGTGAATGGAAAATTCCTCGGACGCGATCTCCACAAGCGCGGCGCCAGTGGTGATCCTCGCCTTATGACTTTCGGCGATGGCTCCGTCAAAGTAGCTGGAAGCATACTCTACGATGCAGCCGCAGCAGCTGAGGCCCAAGCCAAAATCCGCAAAATCTCCGAACGCCCCCCTTACGTTTACAACTAACTCAGCCAGATGGTTAAATTTTCCATAAAATCTATTGTCGAGTAATATAATTTCTGATTCAATTCGCGCAGAGTTATGAAACGCTTCACTCAATTACTCCTATCATTCGCTTTCTTTCTGCTTATCACCCAAGCAGTACAAGCACGATACTTCAGCACCGTTGTGATCGATCCCGGTCACGGTGGTCACGACAAAGGATGCCAATGGGGGCGCGTATACGAAAAACACCTCTGCCTCGATACCAGTTTACGCCTCGAAAACACTCTTAAGCGCAAGGGCTATCGCACCGCTGTACTGCGCCGCAGCGATTACTTCATTTCACTGCCCCAACGGGTATCAATGGCCTCGAAATACCGCAATGCGATCTTCGTGAGTGTGCACTACAATTTCACTTGGCGCCAAGAGGCCTGTGGTCTTGAAACATTTTACAGCTCTGCTCAGAGTAAATCACTCGCTACCTACGTGCAAAGTAATATGCTGCGCCGCGTTCGTGCCACTAACCGCGGCGTTAAGTTTGCCCGCTACTACGTGATTCGCAATGCCACTATGCCCGCCATCCTCGTGGAATGTGGATTTGTTAGCAATCGTGCGGAGCGCGATAAGATGCGCAAATCATGGTACCGCCAAGCCATCGCAGACGGCATCGCAGACGGCATCAGTCTCTATCGCAGCCGCGGTTGAAGATCAGATATCTTTGCCCAGGATCTGATCACGCATGCCAGTTGGAAGGCATTGCCCACGCGGCACAAAGACAGCCAAGTCATAAAAATCGGCTCCAGCGCGCGCAAACCTTGGGAGCAAGACTCAGGCTAAGATGGCATCGATTTTCCCCATGATGATTTTGACTAAGATCAATTCATCGCCAAGGAATTTGGCGTAAATCCTATCCGCTAGATCGACCTCGCCTGATACAGGTATCTCGTTACAGTTTTTCTCATCATATCGATACTCTATGATTTGTATCCTTAAAAAACGGCCATTTACCTCAAGCAGTTGGCAGTGAAATTTCTGCAAATCTTGACACACACCGCACTAGTCAATTGCTGCAAAATCTGTACTATCACCTCCCGATGCTTCCCGAGCCCATTCTAGAAATCAGAGTTTTTGCCCCCGCCACTGTTGCCAACGTAGCCTGCGGCTATGACGTTCTTGGCTTTGCCATCGACGCCCCAGGCGACGAGGTAGTGGTCCGCCATTCATCCAAACCAGGCCTGCGCATCACGACCATTACCGGTGATGACGGCAAGCTGCCAAAAGATCCCGAGAAAAATACCGCTGGTGTCGCCGCCTTGGATTTCCTCCGTCACCTCGGTATGCTAGATCGTGGAATCGAGATGGAAATTCATAAAAAAATGCCTTTCGGCTCAGGTCTCGGCTCCTCTGCCGCTTCCGCTGTGGCAGGCGTCTATGCCGTGAATCGACTCATCGGTGAACCACTCACCAAAAAACAACTTTTGCCCTTCGCCATGGCCGGTGAAGCCAGTGCTGATGGCGCATGGCATGCCGACAACGTAGCGCCCTGCCTGCTCGGTGGCATCGTTTTCATCCGCTCGAACGAAGAACTCGACATCGCACAAATTCCCGTGCCGCAAAATCTCTGGGCCGCCGTCGTGCATCCCGACATCGAGATCCTCACCAAGGTCGCCCGCGAGATTTTGCCTAAGGACATTCCTCTAAACAATGCCACACAGCAAATCGGTAACCTCGGCGGACTTCTCTGCGGCTTGATCCAAGAGGACTACGGTTTGATTTCGCGTTCGATCCACGATGTCATCGCCGAGCCTCGTCGTCAAAAACTGATCCCTGAGTTCTACAAAGCTAAACGCGCCGCCCTCTCTGCGGGAGCCCTCGGTTTCTCAATCTCCGGTGCCGGCCCCTCCGTTTTCGCCCTCTGTGAAGGCGAGGAAACCGCGCGCAAAGTCGGCGATGCCATCTCCAAGGTATTTTCTTCCGTACCGCTGACCAATCAAATTCACGTCTCGCGCATCAACCCGAAAGGCGTGCACGTGGTCCAAGAAAAAATCAACAAGTAGACGCCGTGCTCTACCATTCCACCAACAACCCCAACGCACTCGTTTCGCTCAAGGAAGCCATCCTGCGCTCACTTCCGGCGGATAATGGCCTCTACATGCCTCAGGATATTCGCCCACTTCCTGCCGAGTTTTGGCAAAATTGGCGCGACTACAGCTTCGCGGAAATCGGCTTCCATGTGGCTTCAGCTTTTTTCGGAGAAGATGTTCCAGCCGATGAGTTGCGCGAAATTGTTCATGGCACTATCACCTTCGATGCCCCACTGATCCAACTCGGCCCCGGCGAGTTTATGCTCGAGCTTTTCCATGGCCCCACCCTCGCCTTCAAAGACTTCGGCGCCCGTTTCATGGCCCGCTTGATGGCTTACCTCACTCGCGGCGATGACCGTGAACTGACCGTCCTCGTCGCTACCTCAGGTGATACGGGCGGTGCCGTAGCTTCAGCATTTCACAATGTCCCCGGCACCCGCGTGATCATCCTTTTCCCAAAAGGAAAAGTTTCGCCGCTCCAAGAAAAGCAACTCACCGCTCTCGGCGGAAATATCACGGCATTGGAAATTGATGGTAGCTTCGATGACTGCCAACGCCTCGTCAAAGCAGCTTTCCTCAATCAAGAGCTTTCCGCCCGACTCAATCTCACATCGGCAAACTCAATCAATCTTTCACGACTGGTGCCACAGAGTTTCTACTACTTTCATAGTAGCAAAGAACTACCCGAAGGTGTCGAGCCCGTGTTTGTGATTCCTTCAGGAAATTTCGGCAATCTCACCGCAGGTCTGCTTGCCACCAAACTCGGCCTGCCCGTGAAAAAATTCATTGCTGCCACGAATCGCAACGACGTTGTGCCCGCATACCTGAAATCAGGAAACTACCAAGCACGACCCAGCGTCGCGACCATCTCAAATGCGATGGATGTCGGTGCCCCATCAAACTTCGTGCGCATGCTCGCCCTCTTCGATGGCGACTGGCAACGCATGAGCGAAAAAATTGAAGGCTTTTCGTTTGACGACGACACCACCCGCGCCGCGATTCGCACTGTGCAAGCACTTCACCAGTATGTGATCGATCCACATGGAGCCATCGGCTGGCTTGCCGCCAAAAAATGGAGTGCGCAGAACCCGGGCAACGCCACAATTGTTCTCGAGACCGCACACCCGTCCAAGTTCCTCGATGTCATGGAAGCCGAACTCGGGCAAGGTACCGTTGAGATCCCCGAACGCCTCGCATGCCTCGCGGATGCTCCGTCGCACTCGATTCCGATGTCACACGAAGAAGCCAATTTCCTCGCTTGGATCAATGAGCAATCCCCACATCGCTGAGTAAATACACCGCAAAGGAGGCCAACCAATGTTCGCCTTCGTAGTGCCCCGTCGAGACCATCGCAAGTCCCGCTTTGCCATGTGCCTCAGATGATTTTTCTAACACCGCACGCCGTGGATCGCTGACATTAAGGCTGTGAGCAATACTTTTCATCGTCCATCCACGCGTCAAGTTAAGACCCGCCAGGTGAATCAGTTGCCCATCTGTGGGATCGCTAATGCTCACTGGGACAAACAAATTCCCAGCTTTGCCCTGCGCCAGCTGAGGAAAATATCCCGTTAGCCATTGCGAAAATTTCTCCTCATCGAGCACCCGACGCATCAAATCCGCGGCATTCAATCCTGGTGAAAAAAAGTCATTGCCCGATGGCTCATAGCTCACTGGATAATCGCGATCTTTGCCGTAAAACTGAATCGCTTTTGCGCTAATCAAAGCCTCAAACTCCACATCACCCGCACATTTCGCCCAGTCAAAAAACTGCCCTAACGGAAATGCACTTTCGGGATGAAATCCGCAACGCACCGGCCAATCGAGTTTCGGTAGGTATTCTTTCGCGAGACTCACAATCATCGATTCCAGCGGAGCAAGATGAGCGAGCCATTTTTTCGCATCGACATCGTCCCAACTCCGCAACTCTTGTCCCAAGCGCAACAACCAAGCCCAGCCATACATGCGCTCAAAGCTCCGATTTTCTTTTTGCATAAAATAGTCACCTTCATCCTTCAATGCTTTTTCTGTGAATCGACCATCTAACACCTTGCGGACCTCAGCCGCCCAAGGAGCTGTGGGTTGCAGGCGCAGGCAACGCACCAGCATCCAATGCCCATGCACCGAGGAATGCCAATCGAAATGACCATAAAACACCGGATGCATTTCTCGCGGCGTGCGTAGATCCTCGGCCCGCGTCAGCACCGCCCCCGGTTTGTACGGATATTCCCGATCAATTCCCGCCAATGCCATTTTCACAAAAACCGCAGCCTGTGCTTCGTCCATGCGTGGTTCTACGGCATGACTCGCCCATGTGACAAGCACACAGTGTAGCGCGATCCACCAGCGGCACGCCATTCGTTTCATTTCCTGCATGTCTTTATCATAACAACATTGCAATTTGGCGACAATGATCAATTCTAGAGGGCATGAGTTCACACTTCGTTCTTCATGATCGTCTTGCCAATGGTTGCGCAGATCTCGGCACCCATGGCATCTGTCGCGTGTTGCTAAAAAACAACGCTCATTTTTTATGGGTCTTGCTGGTGCCAGAGGTCGATGCCGAAGTGACAGAATTGCATCACCTCGACGAAGAGCAATACGCCTCCGTTTGCCACAGCATGCGTATTTTTTCGCAGTGTATGGAACAACAGCCAGGAGTCGAAAAAGTCAACGTAGCGGCGATTGGCAATCAAGTCCGACAACTGCACATTCACATCGTCGGACGTCACAGCCAAGACATCGCCTGGCCCGGCGTCATCTGGTCCTGCTCGGAAAAACAACCTTACGAAGAATCGCGCTTTCAGGAAATCCAAGAAGCATTGAAAGCAATATGGAGAAGGGATTTGTAATCCCTTATTGTATCAACCCAAGAAAACCCAAAGTAAGGGATTGAAAATCCCCTCTCCTTATTATGTTCCTTGACCCTAACAAAGTGATAGATCGGCATCGCGTCAATCTGCCGCATTGGCAACAAGGGGAAACATGGATTTTTGTGACCTGGCGTCTTGCGGATTCTCTGCCACAAGCCGTAGTAGAAAAACTCGCTAAAAAGCGCTTGCTATGGGAGATACAGCATCCTCTTCCCTGGTCGGAAGAAGAACAAAAAGAACACAATCGCAAATTCACCTTAGGCTTCGAAGCTTTACAGGATGACGCTCACGGGGAATGTCTTTTCTCTGAGGAAAACATCCGCGCAATTGTCTCATCCGCGTTGTTTCATTTTCATGGGCACCGATATGTGTTGGAATCGTTTGTGATCATGCCAAACCATGTACATGTGCTTTTTCAACCACTTGGCGAAAATCGCTTAGAGGAAATTGTGCAGTCGTGGAAACGATTTGCAGCTCGTGAAATCAATAAGCTGCGGGGAAAATCAGGTAGTCTATGGCAGAGAGAATATTGGGATCGACTTATCAGAACGCAGAGACAATTTGATTGGACGAAGAACTATATCATGAAAAATCCCGAACGATTGTTGCCCGGAACTTTCACCCTATGGAGCAGGGATTTGCAATCCCTGTCGCAACCAAAGCCATGACTTTCTGTGGCTTTTCACGATGAAAAAAGGGATTACAAATCCCTTCTCCTTATTTTTTTTCGTAGAGCTCACGAAAGGCGTTAAGTTTGGGCGCGTTGAGGTAGGCCGATTCGTTAACGAATGATTTATCTAACGATTTCCACCACGCATCGTAGCCTGCTTTGAGTCGTGCGGCGATCTCGGGTTGCTCGGCGATGATGTTGCGTTTCTGTGCGAGATCGTTTTTCAAATCATAAAGCTCCTTGTCATTGACGAGACTGTAGCGCTGATCGCGAACGGCACAATTTTGATACTGATGAAGCTTTGGATCCGCGCCATTGGGCCACCGACCTACATGCGTAAATAGCAGTCGATTCTCCCAATCGCTCTGTGGATTTTGCAACAGCGGCAGAAAACTTTTGCCTTTGATCTGTGCTTTCGCATTTTCTGTTAGTCTGATTTTGGTGATTTGTGCAATCGTCGGAAAGATATCAATCTGTGCCACACTGGCATCACAGCGAGCTGGTGATTTAAAGCCTGCTGGCCAGCGCCATGCCGACCATGTGCGCGTGCCTCCCTGCCATGGCGATCCTTTCGTGCCACGCAATCCTGCACTATGCACTCGTGTGCCCATTGTGCCGCCATTGTCACTGGCAAGATAGATTACCAATGTGTTTTTCTCTAACTGCTTTTCACGAAGATGCTCTAACAATTTCCCTACGTTGCGATCAATATTTTCGATCATACCGTAGTGTTTTGCCAATTCTTGGCTCTGCTGGAATTTTTTCGTTAGAGGCAGCAAGTGCTCGAATTCTTTGCGCGGTAAGACGTGCGGCGTGTGTGCGGCATTCGGGGTGATCATCGCAAAAAACGGTTTGCCATCCTGTTGTTGTTTGTCGATCCAGCGCATCGACTGCGCAAAGAACAGATCGGTGCAATACCCTTGGGTTTTCACTACGCTATCGTTGTGCAGTAGGGTCGGATTGATGTTGTTATTTCCGGGAAAATCGCCGCAGGAACCGGGATAACTTTGTCCAATGCCGCCTGCGCCGTGGATGTAGAATTCGTCAAATCCTCGCTTGCTCGGCAGGTATGCGGGTTCGTCACCCAGATGCCATTTGCCAAAAATTCCGGTTTTGTATCCCGCTTGTTGCAGCACCTGCGCCATCGTGATCGCGTTCAGCGGCAATCGTTCGCGCTCATGAATGGTGTGTGTCACACCGTTTTCAAATTCATGGCGTCCCGTCAGTAATGCGGATCGCGTGGGGGCGCATGTCGGGCTGACATGGAAGTCGCTGAATAGGACGCTCGATTTGACAAAAGCATCAATCGCAGGGGTCTTGATGATCGGATTTCCTTGAAACGAATAATCCCCATAACCGACGTCATCGGGCATCACCAGAATGATGTTCGGCGGTGATTCGCCAGAAGCCGATTTGCCGATGGCAAACAATAACGCGAGTGCTAAAATGGGATTTTTCACACACTGCTTACGCGATAAAGTTTCAATTCTTGCAGGCCCACGAAATTTTCTCACATCTCAGGCATTTCATCCTATCGGTAACTTCGCCGATAGCGCAGACAGAAAAGATTCATCGATCTCGGTGAATGCCGCGAGCAGAGAGGAATCGACATCGAGCACTGCCGTAACATGGCCGACACGATCATGCCAAGGCACGACGATTTCACTCGCCGATCGAGCATCGCAAGCGATGTGTCCCGGGAAACTGTGCACGTCATCGACGCGGATGATTTTGTTTTCGGCCCACGCCGTTCCACAAACACCTCGGCCCTTGGCAATGCGCAGGCAAGCGGGCGTGCCCTGATACGGACCGACCACCAATTCCTCATCGATGACCCGATAGAAACCGGTCCAAAAGTAATGCGGCATGCTTTGATGCAGTGCGGCGACTATGGTGCTCATAATCACGATCGGATCACTTTCACCAGCAAGCATACCACCGAGCGCCAGCGCTACATTTTCATAGAGCACAAATTTTTCCGCATCGCTGGGGATCGTGCCTTTTTTTACCTGAAAGTTTTCACCGTGGGCCATGCATGACCTTGTAAATCGGATCGACTGGAAAAAAAATCATAATTTTTGTTAATGCGGGAAATATTCTGACGACTCATTGGTGTGGCTCGTCAGTATTGAGCCCGTAAACAAAAAATAACATCAAGAATATGAAACATACATCACTCATGTCCGCCGCAATCCTCGGAATCTTCACTGCTGGCGCTATGGCAGCACCAGTCGTTCTTTCAGGAAACAACCTCCCCGCTGAGGAAAAAGAAGGTTGCAAGGGCAAGGACGGTTGCAAAGGTAAAGACGGCTGCAAAGGCGAGAAAAAAGAAGAAGCCAAATCTTCCTTTACCGCTGAAGAAAAAGACGGCTGCAGCGGCAAAGACGGCTGCAAAGGTAAAGATGGTTGTAAGGGCGAAAAGAAAGAGGGCAAAGATTCCTGCAAAGGAAAAGATGGCTGCAAAGGCGAAGATAAAACCTCTGCTTCGATTCTCTAACTCACCAAGTGCCTCGTAGCGAACGATTGTTGCGGGGCACGCATTTTTCGCATATCCTATGAAACTCGGCTCGATTCATCGTACATTCTTATCCCTGCTACCTCATTTGCAATCTGTTGTATTGCTATTCTTTCGCATCACCTGTGGTTGGAGCTTCTTTCTTACGGGAAAAGGTAAGTTGGTTAATTTGGAGCGGACTACGAAATTTTTTGCCTCATTGTCCTTACCTGCACCCCATGCACATGCAGTCCTTGTTGGCTCACTCGAAATGATCGGCGGCTTGATGCTGGTTAGCGGATTGTTTTCTCGAGCGATTTCTCTGCCATTGGCAGGAACCATGGTTGTCGCTTACCTTACGGCACATCGCGATGAAGCATTTCTATCGATTTCGGATTTCACAGATCAAGCGCCCTATTCCTTTTTGATGGCTACGTTATTCCTATTCGCATTTGGCGCAGGGCGATTTTCTGTGGATCACTTTTTACAACCGAGAATTGCGAAATTTTTCTCAACAAGTAACATCAAATCATGAGCAGTGAATCGAAGATTGCCATTGATCTTTTTATGGAGCATGCAGCAACGTTATATGGTTATGCCTATTCTCGATTGAAGGACCACCATCTCGCCGAAGATCTTGTTCAGGATACAATGCTAAGCGCATGGAAATCCTGGGATACTTTTCAAGGTGGATCAACGGTGTTAGTGTGGCTCACGGGAATTATGCGGCATAAACTTCTTGATCAATGGCGTGCCAATGCGCGTAGGCCGGTTTTGCAAGACGAAACGATTGATGAGCTGGAGAGTGATGCTGATGGATCGTTTGACGAACATGGCAGTTGGACGATCGATCCGAATTTTGGCATGTCATGCATGTTGCAATCACCTGTTGTGGCGGCGCAAAATTCTGATCTACGAAAATACATCTCTCTATGCATGGACAAGCTGCCGCAAAAACTTCGGTTGCTGTTTCTTGCTCGTGAAGTCGATGAAATGTCGGTCCCAGAAGCCGCTACTGCATCTGGTGTGGCATTCTCAAGTGCTTCCGTATTATTAACCAGAGCTCGACATTTATTGCGAGCCTGTCTCCAAGAATCTCTAACACGATGAGTGCTACTCTTCCACCACCACCCGGAGACTATCAAAGAAGCCATAAACTGATCGGCGGCTTACTTCATAAACATCACATTTCATGCAGAGACAGTGTTCGGCTCACATTGCTTTCCTATGATCGACCTTTGACTGACAAAGAAAAAATTCGTCGCGTATTCCATCTTTTGGTTTGTTCCATTTGTCGCAGATACACGAAGCAGATTAAATCTTTGCGCGTGTTGGTGAAGAGACACGTGGCAGATTTGGCAAAAACACAACCTCGCGAAGAGTTTTTGCAATCTTTGCGCCAAGATCTTTTTTCCCTTTCAACTCGTTCACCAGATCAGAAATCTAACCCACCAACGGAAAACGATGGCTGATTCTCGATTCACTGGCGGAAAAATGCTCGGAACTGGCATCGGCTTGAGGGTGCCTCATTACGATCATATCCTCCGCGAAAAACCTGCGGTGGATTGGTTTGAAATCATTTCGGAAAACTACATGGTGGAGGGTGGTCGTGCTCTGGCTGTGTTAGATTCGATCATGGATCAATACCAAGTTGTGATGCACGGAGTAGGAATGTATCCGGGCAATGGCAATGGTTTGGACATGGATCATCTGCGGCGATTGAAAAAATTGATCAAGCGAACGAATACTCCGTGGATTTCTGATCACCTCTGTTGGGGCAGTGTGGATGGGAGCGTCAGTCACGACCTTCTGCCATTGCCATTCACTTTCGATGTTGCCAGAAAAACTGCTGAGAATTTACGCATCGCACAAGATTTTTTGGAAATTCCCTTAGCTATGGAAAATATCAGTAGCTATGCGGAGTTTACCATGGATGAAATGACCGAGTGGCAATTTCTCTCGGAAGTTTGCGAACTTGCCAATATCGGAATTCTGCTCGACGTCAACAACATCTATGTTTCTTCCTTCAATCATGGGTTTGATCCGATGGATTACGTAAATTTCATCCCTAGCAATCGAGTTGCACAAATTCACATTGCAGGGCACTCGCGCTATGAAAGGTTCATCATCGATACGCATGACCATCCTGTAATCGATCCCGTGTGGCAGCTCTATGCTCGGGCGATTGAGCGCTGTGGCTCAACAGCGACGTTGCTGGAATGGGATGCTAGCATTCCATCTTTTGAAGAAGTTTGGCAGGAGGCGAAAAAATCCGAAAAATGGCGTAATAACCAACTGCGTGAAAATGAACCTAGCAAAAATTATGAAGCAGTGTGAGCCATGGCAGAAAGATTTTTTCCAAGCGTTAACTCTACCGCTTCGCGGATCTAGCAGAAAAGCGACAGAATTACATCCCAGCGATGAAGGGCATTCGGTAGAATTTTTTTCCATTGCCGAGAAATGGATCAAGCCGAACCAAGTTCTCAGTGCTGCGGAACGACTCGAATTGTACCATCGCCAATATTGGTATCGGATCTTAGATTCCTTAGCGGAAGATTTTCCGGTCTTGCGTAAAATGTCTGGGGATCAAGTGTTCTGGGATTTGATCGAACAATACTTGCTAACGAGACCATCACAAAGTTTTACCTTGCGCCATCTTGGCGAAGGCTTTGCTGTGTTTTTATCGAAAAGCGAAATTCTCAACAATCAACAACGTCGGTGGTTTGAGGCCATTGCTCGCATTGAATATGCTTACATGGAAAGTTTCGAGGCATTGCAAAGTGCACTGCCGCAAGCGGCGGATCTGGAGAACAAAATGATTGGGATTCAACGCCACGTGAGGCTTTTGCATCTCCCGGTGCCTGCGGATCTATGCGTTGATTGGGAAGATTTTGCACCGGCTTATCATTGCCCTCACGAGAGCGTATCCGTAGCCATCTGGCGACGACCATCGGGAAGCAGTGGGATCGTGCGAATACCGAATGAAGAAGCTTGTTTTCTTAGTGCTCTGGCTGGAGGTGTTTTCCTAACGGAATTTTTCACTCAATTGCCAGAACCGCATCCCGAAGCGGCACAGGTTTCTTCCTGGTTTGCGGATTGGCAGGCACGTGGATGGCTTTGTATCAAAGGCGAGCAGGGGTTGAATGCATTCGATATCGATGAGCCATGGCAGGAAAAGCAGGCCATGAGCTCTCAGGCGATGTCTTTTCCGCAACCCTAGTCAAGCATCGCCACGCCCCCCCAAAAACTCAGTGGCTCTTCTGCGAGAAAGTGCCGGGTGTGAGGTCGCGGCGCTCGCGGGAACGCGGCGAGAAAACGATCGGAATGCCGGGCGATGGATGAGACTCGCGCAGTTGATTGCGCAGGTATTGCGCGTAGCTTTGGTGCAGCAACTTTTTGTCGTTGACGAACAAAATGTAAGTCGGCACGGGAATCAGCTCGCTGGTCTTGTCGGTCGCAACAGTGCCGTAATACAGCTTCATGCGCTTCTTCAGCTTCGAGTCCACCGGTGGTGGATTTTTTTCGATCGCCTTCTGCAGCAGACGATTGAGAATGCCGGTAGTCGGATGTTTTTTCGACTCATTGCGAATCTTCAATGCTTCTTTCAGCACGAGGTCGACGGAGTCGTTTTCCTTGGCGGATACAATCGCGAAAGGTGCGTAATCGAGGAAAAACAGCTCGCGTTTGACATGCTCAGTTGCTTCCTCGATGCGCGATTTTTTCTTCGCGCCGGGATGATAGAGGTCGAACTTATTAAGCACGATCAAGCAAGGTTTGTTCTCTTCGAGAATCAATTGCGCGATCTTGCGGTCCTGCGCTGTGATGCCGGAAGCGAGGTCGATGACCAATAAAGTAAGGTCCGCGCGGCGAATGGCTTTTTCGGTGCGTATCGCCGAGAACACTTCGACCGAAGTATCGCGCTTGGCCCGCGGACGCAAACCGGCGGTGTCAATCAAGGTGAAGTGCTCGTTTTTGAAAGTGCAGGGAAGATCAACGGCATCGCGTGTGGTGCCAGCGATGTCCGAAACAATGGTGCGCTGGTCCTTGAGAATGGCGTTGGCCAGCGAAGATTTTCCGGCGTTTGGTTTGCCGACAATCGCAATGCGGATGCCATCAGGTTGGCGCATTTCTGGTGTTTCCCCTTCAGCTGGAGAGATCGGCTCGAGAACGGCATCGATTTCATCGATCAGTTCACCAAAATTCCGACCGTGTTCTGCGGAGACGGCAATACCTTCGCCGAGGCCGAGTTTGGCGAAGTCACTGAAAGAAGCCTCATGCTTGTCGTGATCGACTTTATTCATCACCAATAAAACTTTGGCCTTGGCCTTACGGAGTTTTTGTCCGAGTGCGGAGTCGATTGCGGTGATGCCATCGTGCGCATCGACGACGAAAAGAATCAAATCCGCGGTGGAAATGGCGATGTCCACCTCGAAGGCGACCTGTTCGGCAAAGCCGTCATCGAGCGTAGCGCCGATGCCGCCGGTATCGACGATTTCGCAGGGAAATTTCGTCACCTTCGACGGCGCAGAAAGACGATCACGGGTGATCCCCGCTTGGTCGTGTACAATCGCAATTTTCCGTCCTACAATACGGTTAAACAGCGCGGATTTCCCCACGTTCGGGCGACCAACAATAGCAACAGTGGGCATGGCGCGAACTATGCCTGAAGAAATGTCAATCACCAAGCGTGAAAAATCGTAAAAAGAAGAATTGGCAAGGAAATGCTGGTCTCGCAGGGGGAATTCCCTACATTTTTCGCCATGACACCTCAACAAAATGCTCTCGTTCTACTGCAACAATACTACGCCCACTTCAATGCCGGCAACACCCATGCCATGCTTGACTTGCTCGCTGACGATGTGATTCACGATATCAATCAAGGGGGAGCAGAGCTCGGCGTAGAGGCATTTCGGGCGTTTTTTGTGCGGATGAATCGCAGCTACCGCGAGAATTTGCAAGAGATTCAGCTTTTTGCCAGTGAAGACGGCACGCGAGCAGCGGCAGAGTTTGTGGTCCATGGCACCTACTTGGCCACCGATAATGGACTGCCCGAAGCCACGGGCCAGACCTACGCGTTGCAAGCCGGCGCGTTCTTTACCATGAAAAACAGAAAGATTAGCCGCGTGACGATGTATTACAACTTGGAGGATTGGCTCCAACAAATTCATGCGTAAATTCATCACTTTACTCGCTCTGATCATTAGCGGTGCCAGCGCGGCTCCGTTGAACGTTGTTTACATCATTTCGGATGACCAAGCCTGGACCGACTACGCGTTCATGGGTCATGCCCAAGTCAAAACGCCGCATATCGATCGACTAGCGAAGGAGGGCTTGACCTTTCGTCGTGGCTACGTGCCCTCTAGTCTTTGCTGCCCAAGTCTCGCCACGATTCTCACCGGAAAATATCCGAGTCAGCACAAAATCACCTCGAATGATCCGCCGATGCCGCAGGGGATGAAACCGCCGCAATTTTATCAAAGCAAAGCTTTTCTCGAAGGGCGCGAACGCATCAACAAGCACATGGATGCCCAGCTCACCTTGCCGCGCATCCTTACCGAAAATGGTTACCTCGCCATGCAAACAGGCAAGTGGTGGCAGGGTGAATTTTCTCGTGGGGGCTTCACGCATGGCATGACCAAGGGCGGTCGACATGGTGATGCTGGTCTCGACATCGGCCGCAAAACCATGAAGCCGATCGACGATTTTCTTGATCTATCCATCGCCCAAAAAAAACCCTTTTTCTTGTGGTATGCCCCGCTTTTACCGCACGACCCACACACACCACCGCAGCGCTTATTAGAAAAATATCGCAAACTCACGCCATCGATACACCAAGCTCGTTACTGGGCGATGATCGAGTGGTTCGATGAAAGCATCGGCCAGTTGCGCGATAGCCTCAAGCAACGCGGTCTCGCCGACAACACGCTGATTGTTTATGTTGCCGACAACGGCTGGATCCAGAGTCTCGACAATCCGAAATACGCGCCGAAGTCCAAACAATCGCCCTACGACGGCGGTCTGCGCACGCCGATTTTCTTCCATCTTCCTGGGAAAATTCCATCTCAGCAAGCAAAGGAATTGGCCATTTCCGTCGATATCATGCCCACCGTGTTATCGGTGCTTGGGATTACCGAACACGAAAAATTTCCTGGTATCGATCTCACCAAAGCCAATCTCCGTGCAGCCCGCAAAGCCATTCACGGGGCCTGCTACACGCACAACGCACGCGATATCGACAAGCCCTCGGCCAACCTACGCTGGAACTGGATCATAAGCAAAGAATGGAAGCTCATCCTGCCAGATCCCTCGGAAGCCGATGCCGTAGTCGAGCTCTATCAGATTCTCGATGACCCAAAAGAAACCAAAAATCTCGCGAGTGAAAAACCCGCGTTGGTGAAATCACTGACCGAGGAATGGCAAATAATCTCCGCGCCTACGCGGTGATTATCAGGGATGTTTAATTCTAACAAAAAACACCACCTCGATTTGCTTTGCGTTCGCCACTCATCGAAAAAATCAGCGAACATTCATCTGACCGCACACGACTCACTCCTTTACACATCCGCATTTCTCAGCTACTCTCTATGCATGTCTTGGCGGCCGCAGGAACCACCAGCGCGATGGTTGAGAAAAATCCCATCGCGATACCACACATTCGTGCGTTATCTGGTTCGAATCAGCCTTGCAGGCATGGCTGCTTTCGGCTGTTTCTGTCTCTACTACGTTGGGCTAGCGTCGTCCTACGACATTGCGCAAGTCGGCAAACTCCCGCAACGCAATATCGTTTACGATCGAAGCAACAACGAGATCGATGCCGTCGTTGGCTCGAACATCGACCTTATCACCTTCGAGGATCTGCCTGCTTTCATGGTCAAGGCGTTGCAAGCCCGCGAAGATGCCGAGTTTTTCACCCACAGTGGCATTCACGTTCGTGGCTTGATGCGTGCGACTGTCCGCAACGTAAAAGATCGAAAGTTCACGCAAGGTGCCTCCACCTTGTCGATGCAGCTCGCTCGCAACACCTATGAAATTCGCGCCAAATCACTGCATCGAAAATTTCTCGAAATCGCCCTAACCCTGCGCGTCGAAAATCATTACGACAAACCGCAAATCATGGCGGGCTACCTAAACCGCATCTACTTCGGTGTCGGAGCAGGGCATTTGGGCATTCAGAATGCCTCGAAAAACTACTTCGGAAAGCACGTGAGCAATCTCAATGAGAGCGAATGTGCTATGCTCATCGGCATCATTCGCGGCCCGCACATTTTCTCGCCATGGCGTGATCTTGATGCCGCCAAAAGCCAACGGAACCAAGTGCTCGATCGCATGATCGCCATGAAATTCATCGACGATGGCGAAAAACAACGCATCATCGCCCTGCCCATTCACATCACCAAACCCGAAGACGTTGCTACCGAAAAATCCTACGCTATCCAGGCTGTAGTGCGCGAGGTGAACAAACTCGTGCCCGAAGAGGAACTCCAGCACGGCGGACTGAAGATTTACACCACACTAGACATGCCATGGCAACGACGATTGGAAGGTGAACTCCAAAAGGCATTACTTTCGTTAGAAAAAGATCGCGATTACTCCGCACCGACCATCGCCCAGCATGCAGGCACGGAAAATCCCAACTACTTACAAATGACGGCAGTCACTCTCGAAACCAAAACCGGTGCCATATTGGCGCAAATTGGTGGACGAGAGTATGAACACTCGCGCTTTGATCGCAGCAACTCCGCCCGCCGCGATCTCGGCACAGCATTCGAGATCTTCGTTGCTGCTGCTGCGGCTGAACGCGGCCGCCCGATCTATCCCGGCAGTCCAGTCGCTACGGGACGGCCCATCGGCCCGCAAGGTGTCGAGCGCATTGCTCGCCGCTGCGGCCTTACCGGACCATTTTTGCAAACTGAGGATCTTTACCGCGGAGCCGTATCTGCGACGCCCATGGAAATGGCCATCGGTCTATCCACTCTCGCAAACCAAGGCAGCAGACCACGCCCCTATCTGGTTCGCGAGATCCGCAACTCAGAAAACGAAGTGATCGTCAACAATGGCCCGCTGTATTTCCCCGCACTCAAACCACAAGCCGCGCGCAAATCACTCAGCGTGCTCAAGGAAACAAAGGGCACCGATGTATTTACGGGAGCCACCGGATCGGAGCGCGAAGCATGGACACTTCGCCTTGGGCCAAAAGGTTCTACAGCCATCTGGGTCGGCTTCGACAAGCCGCAAATCATCACCCAAGAAACTCGCCTCAAAAAACTACTTGCCGAAATTGCAACTCGCCTCGACAACAATTGATCTCGGTAGGAAACAAGATTTTTAGACATAAGATAGAAAAAAGAAATCACCAATTAGCTACCCTAACATGCAAGTCACATCACTCCACATCGGCGCCAGTTCCGTCTCTCTGCTCATCGGTGAGCAAGCAGAAAATGGAACCATCACTCCGCTCGATTTCTTAGAGCAACCCGCCCCCCTCGCTCATGACATTTTCGGCACCGGCAGCGTCTCCGCGAGTACTACTGAACGCATCGTTGCCATCATCCATGGCTTCCAAAAAACGCTTGCCGAGCTAGGACTGCCGACCCAATTTCTCACCCGCGCCGTTGCCACCAACATCCTGCCCGAGGCCGACAATCACGACGTCTTTCTCAACCGCATGCGCGTCGCTTGCGGGCTCAGCATCGACCCCATCGACGATGGTGAAATGACACGTCTCATCTATCTGAAAACACGCCGCCGCCTCATGGACACTCCCGCCATGAAGCGCAACTGTACACTCGTCATCCACGTCGGCCCCGGCAATACCCGTGCACTCCTTTTCAAAAAAGGTGTCATCGCTCGCTACACCTCCTATCGCCTCGGGACTCACCGCACACGCGAAGCCGTTCACCAATCCCACGCGGAAGGTCCTGCCTTGCTCGATCTCATCCGCCAACATGCCAGCGGCAATCTCGAACAAATCCGCCTCGACTACCTCAACGAAAAAGTCGAAGCCCTCGTCATCATCGGCTACGAGATCCAACTCCTCGCCCCCTTCCTCAACAAAGGCAGCAAAGCCTGTCCCATTAAGACGCTCAAGATCGCTACCACGCAAGCCTCAGAGCTTTCCGATTACGACCTCGTTCGCCGCTACAACCTCGACTACCACACCGCCGAGGCCTTACTCCCCGCCATGGAAATCGCCATCGCCATTTCGGAAATGCTACGACTTCCCGAGATCTACATTCCCGTATCCGACTACGAGCAAGGTCTACTTCACGACCTCCTCATTTCCAAAACACTCATTGGAACCTTTGAGCAAGAAGTCTTGCGCGCCACACACATCCTTGCCGAACGCTATCACTCTGATCCACGCCACGGCGAGCATGTTTCCAAACTTTGCCTGCATCTCTTTACCCAACTGCAAGAACTCCATCATATGGGGCCGCATGAAGTCTTACTCCTGCAATGCGCAGCCATCCTCCACGAAGTCGGCTCCTACATCAGCCCTCGCTCCCATCACAAGCACTCGCAATACATCATTCTCAACTCAGAAATTTTCGGACTCGATCGCGTGGACATCACACTTGTCGCACTCATCGCGCGTTATCATCGCCACTCTACACCGCGCCCTGATCATCCCGACTACGCAGAGCTCGGAGCCGAGGACCGCGTGCGTGTTTGCAAACTCGCTGCCATCCTGCGCGTAGCTGATGCTCTTGAGCGCACCCATCACCAACGCGTGCACGACATCGGTGTGATCGTCCAAGCCGATAAACTCCTACTTCGCCTCAAAGGAATCACCGATGCCACCGTCGAACAACTCGCCATGCAATCCAAAGCCGATCTCTTCACTCAAACCTTCGGACTCAACGTAGTCGTGGAGACCACCTAAAAACGATCAACAAATGCTAGAGCAACCACCGCTTACCGATGCTCGCATTCACCCGCCTGCCAACCGCATCAACGACGCAATCAACCCCATGATGCAACGCTTAGTTGAACAAAATAGGAAGCTCGCCTATGAACTTGGTCGTCAGCTAAAGGAGATCGAAGAGTTAAGCAAGGAACTCAAAGAGCTGCGGAAAGAGCTCAAAGAGCAGGACAAAAAATCTAACTAATCGACAGCGGCCCTTTCATCTAATTCTTCACTTCACCGGCCCAATGTAACCGGTCGAGACCACTACATCATCGTACCATACTGTATTATCCTGCGTGCATGCATGCACATAGACGCCGAGGTCGATGCGTTTGATTTTCACTTGCTCCGTGGACCGCCATTGGATGCCCGTAAAATGCAGATACAGTTTCCCATCGATCCACGCGGCCAATTCACCGTCGTGCTTGCCGGGTGTATTGGCGCGGATCATGTGTTCCAAGCAATACCACTTCCCCCGCTCTGGCAAAAAGCGCTGGGCTTTTTCTGGCTCTAACATATTCCCCCAATAGTTGCTGTCTTTATCTTGCTGCATCTCCATCCAGTAGGTGTAAAGAAACAGATAACCTGGAGGATCGAGGCGCTGCCAATCGCACCATGTCTCAAAGCGGGAATTGAAGTAATCATCACCTCGCGGGCGCTTGCCTGCTTGACCCATACCACGCCATTTATTCGATCCCGCAAGTGCAGAGATCGATCCACCGGTGTGATTGAGATTGCCCTGCTTGTAGTCATCGGCAAAGCGAATGTAGTAGCGCAGGTGCACGACATCATGCCCTTCATCACCCAACCAAGCCGTGGCACCAGCGCCCGATTCTTTGCCCTGAGCGTTCGCGGCAGTCAGTCGAAGCGCGCCTTTGCCACGATGGCTCTGACCTTCTGATAAATCAATCATCGCCCGTTTTTCTGCGCGACCACGAAGTTCAAAATACTTCTCCAAGGAGCTTTCCTCATCAAACGAATCCTCAAACAAGACCTTGCCGGGTCTTTCCAATGCGGCAAGTAGCTCGACTGAAGCACGAGTCTTTTCGACAACCAATGCAGGCGGAGAAATCACGGAAGCATAAAGCGAAGCGAGACAGCACGATGCCGTCATTCCAAACCAATGGAGAAATTTCATTCATCATGCATAACATCACTCATGAGCCCGTGGCAATCACGATCGTTCAGGTTTCACCAGTATGCTAAAATTTGCTCGCGCACACTGACGAAGATTACAGCTCCGCAGACTCGCGACAAAAAAAATGCGCCCCACACAATTGGGGGCGCATAGATGAGTTAGCGATTCACGAAATCGCTACTTGGAGCTTCAGACGTCCTCGTCAGCATCTTCTTCCTCGTTGCCACTGGCAGCCGCTTCGATTTCTTCACGAGAGGTTTCAGAAAGTTTTTCAAGTGGATAAGTCACTTCCTTTTTGTTAGGCATGATGAAAACAACATTTTTGTCGTCCACCGATTTCACAGCAGCGGTAATGGCGACACCCTCGCTGTTCGTCCATGACTTGGAAGCAATCAAAGGAGCATTGGAGTCTTTTTCGACTTCTTCTTCCGCGGCACCTTCTTTCAGTGCTTTACGAATCAAGCTCTTGAGCTTGTCATGATCGGGAAAGCCATCATAAATGATTTGGCCTTCGCGGTCAAAAAGATGGCAACGGGGAATGGACGAAAATTCAATGGGTCCCTCAGCACCCTCGGTGATCGCGAATTCGACCTTGGCTTTTTTCAAGATCGGCTCGATGTCACTTTTGCCGTGACCTTGGCACTCTGCGCCAATCACCACGAGACCATCTTCGCGAAAATCCTTATCGAGCTCGGCGAGATGCGGCATGGCACCGATGCATGGAGGGCAGCGTACGCCCCAGTTCTCGATCAGCACCACTTTGCCCTTGAGATCTTTTTTGCTAAACTTTTCCCCGAAAAGCACTTTGCCAAAACTCCATTCGGAGAGCTTATGATCGCCAGGCGACTCTTCTGCACGTAAGGTAGCGGCAGCACCGAAAAAAGCCAACGACAGCAAGGATGTGAGTAATTTTTTCATAAAATAAAGGAATTCAACAGTGATATAACGTGGAAAAGGGGGAAATCATTCAAATCATTGCAGAAAAGATCATCATTTCTGCGAAACTAGTGCAATTTACGCATATCAAATGAAATCCTATGACGTGCTCAATTGCGTTTCAGTGATATCGGATCTCTGCCTCATAGTCAATCACACAAAATGATTTTGCCGATTGTCGCAGATGAAAAATCACCTCAGATTCATCAAGAAATGGACCTGAGCCCGAAATGGTGGGCCCGCAGGGATTTGAACCCTGGACCAAGGGATTATGAGTCCCCTGCTCTAACCGCTGAGCTACAGGCCCGTCTTGAAGAACAGGAAAACATGGAGCCGGTTGTCGGATTTGAACCGACGACCTGATCATTACAAATGAACTGCTCTACCACTGAGCTAAACCGGCCTTTGTTGCGCCGCCTTACCGGCGGGGAGGCAGTTGTAGTGCCACTACGACGATCTCGCAAGCAAATTTTTGTGTTTCTTTAATCGTTTTTTTGACTCGGTCATCGCAATGTAGTAAGATACTCGATGACATCACGAATTTCTTTTTTCCCAAGCATTGCATCGATAGGCGGCATCATGGAGGCTGGGGTGCTACGCTCGGCGACAGTGGCTAAGGAAATGGTTTTTACGCTGCCATCGGCCATGCGCAATGTCAAATCTGTGGCTGACTCTTTTTCGAGCGAGCCATTTAGCGATGTGCCATCCTTGAGCGTGACGACCACCAGTGCGTAACCTTTCGCCAGTGCGGCATTGGGCAAAATTAAAGCCTCCAGAAGCTGCTTTCGATTCATGCGTTTGCCGATGCCGCTGAGATCAGGTCCAACTTCGGCTCCTTCACCGCCGAGTTTATGACAACGCGTGCATTGAGCTACAAGGTGTTCGAGTGCGATTTTTTTTCCACGTTCGGCGGAACCACCTACGAGCGTATCGTAGAATTTCCCCATCGACGTTGCAGCGTTTTTCTCATCATAAGCCTTAACCTCAGAGATCAAGCCTGGATCACCTTGCACTTGTGCCGCGCCGAGCAAATCAAGCCGAACCTCGGCGGGGATTTTCCCGTCACCGAGCAAGGCCATTTGTTTAATCAACAATTGCACCGCCGCCGGTGACTTGATCGTGGCGAGACAAGCATAGGCATCCTGCACTTCGGATGTTTTGCCAGAGATGAGAACTTGGGCCAAAAGCGGCACTATCGATTCATTTGCCTTACCAGCACTCGCCATTAGCTTCAATGCCACAGCGCGCAGGGCTGGATCGTTCGCATGCAATGCCGATGCCGTCGCATCCGATAAGTTGGCATCTCTCAGTGAACCGAGCGCCAACAAGGCCGCGCAGCGCACGGAGCTTTTCTCTTGCGAATTGGCGACAATTTTCCGCAGGGACGAATTTACCCCAGCATATTCGGCCATACGAATGAGATCACAGGCGGCCTTGCGCAGAGGCTCAGAGGGATCTGCGAGCAAGGCTGGAGCACTCGCATCGAGTGCCGCCTTCAATTGTAATGTGGGGCGGGGGGCGCTTGGACGATAGCGACCTTCCACCCGATCAAGTGGGGCAGGTTCCAACCATGTCGACAAACTCTTCAAGGCCTCTTCGCGCATGGGCGCTGGAGCTGCGGCATTCATGGCGTATGCGGCAAGACGTGATGCCGAGTCTACGCCACCGATCCTCAAGTTCGCAGAAATCGCCCGACGGAGAAACACGGGATCATTTCCTTTAGCTGCTTCCAATGATCGTGCCAGCGCCGGAAGAGCTGCGGGGATCGAGTCATCATCATGAATGGCTCGTGCGCACTCTGCTCTCACGAGTGCAGAATCATCATCGAGGAATGAAGCAATTTCTGGAGCTGCGAGACGACGGAGAGCAACTACTGATGCAATGCGCACGGACTCGTGGGAATGACTGCTGAGTGCTACGATGGCGGCTGGGTCATTTTTACCAATGCCAGCAAGAGCGCTAATGCCAGCATGACGGAGAAAGACATCACTGTCTCCAACCGCACCAAGCATCACGAGTGCAGCGGGTAGTTCTGTAACATTTCCCGTCTTGCTCAATGCCATAGCCGCGTGAAACTGAACGCGCTTTGAATCATCGGTGAGCGTATCAGCTAGCTGGGGCGCAGTTTTTTTCGCCTTTACATCTCCGAGAACTTTCGCCACTTGCGCGCGCACTTCACTTGCAGGATCTTTGAGCAAAGGAATGAGTGGTAGCGCCCACTTTTCGTCCTTTCGCCCCATCTGGCCTAGCCCCCAGATCGCATGGCAGCGCGCCAACAATGATGAGTGCGACTGAGCCACTTCTAACAAATTTTTATCGGCTTGCTTTTTTACTAACGAAAATTGTGCTCCAAGCCGCACCCGTTGATCTTCGTGCGCCAAGAGAGCTACGCACTCCTTCACCGATCGCTTGTCCCATCCTTGCTGCAAAATCTCCTTGGTGAGCTTGCGTGCAGCATCACGTTGCGATTCCCCGACGTCTAGTTGCCAGACTTTGCCTTTGTTGTGTGGCTCCCACACGGCACTGTTCCAATCGGCTGCATACAAAGCCCCATCCGGCCCCCATGCCAAGCCGGTCATCATTTTTCCACTATGCACCAAACGTTCATTTTTCATCGAAAAGCCTGCACCTTTTGGCTCGACTTGAAATGCTGTTAGTTTGCGCCCAGGAAATTGGGTCAGGAAAAAGGTATCACGCAAGTTTTCGCCCAGCGCGGTGCCAGGATTGTAGACGAATCCGCAGGACCCATCCGAATAGTTCAATAAAGGCGGCGTGATGTATGCGGCTTGACCTTTCCAGAAGGGTATCGCCAGTTTTTCATCCATCCAAGGGTTGTAGTCTCCACCCCGATACTGCCAATTGCAACGCCATCCCGTATCGCTCTGCTCGGTGATGTAGACGAAGCGTTCTCGTTCGCCTTTGAAGTCAGCGTCATTGTCTACCGCAAACAAATTGCCCCATTGATCAAAAGCGATTTCTTGAGGATTGCGCAGCCCGTGAGCAAAAATCTCAAAATGGCTACCGTCCAATTCACAGCGCATCACCGCACCCTCATGCGCTTTTTTTTCCACCGTCCCCTCGCGCGTTTTCACATTCAGCCCCTTATCGCCAATGCTCCAATAAAGCCGTCCATCTGGACCGATGGCAAACCCGTGCATGTCGTGACCAGAGTAGGCGATGTGCACGCCAAATCCTTCGAGCAACACCTCGCTGGAAAAATCAGCCTTGCCAATCTTGCGGTCTTGCGAAAACTTCCACACCCGCGGGATAGCAGCGAGATAGAGCTGTCCATCGTGATAATACGCGCCGCCCGCGACTCCCGTCATCTCGTCATTCAGGCCATCCACGAAAACCTCAGAACGATCTGCCACCCCCTGGCCTGTGGTATCGGTGATCCGTAGGATTTTTTCCGACAGCACGCCGAGATCGCGGTAGTCCGAGATGCCATCGCCATTGCGATCCTTCAGCCAGCTTGCATTCTTGGCATGATTCGCCGCGCTCATCTCCGATTCATAAAAGGCCTGCCGCTGCGCAACGCTCTCAAAAGAAAGAGTTTTTGTCACCCAATCGGTATGCGAACGAATGTCCAGCTCACTTTCCTTGCGGCGAACGGTCTGCGTTACATAAACGCGACCTTGAGGATCGACTGTGATGCCAACTGGGCTGCCTAGCAAAGACTCACTAGCCCATTCCTTGGCTTGCAGTTCGAGCTCGGCAGCATGCAAGCTGGCCAGTGAAGTGAGGAACAAGAACGCGCGTGTCATAATGGAATTCTATCACATAATATCGAAACGACAACGCAAACTGGCGACATGCCAGCAACATGAACACGACAAAAAACGGGCAGACTTCCGTCTGCCCGTTGTCGAATCGGAATCAACCGAGATTATTGCATGCCTACGGGAGGCAGCAAGCTTGGACCACCATCGAGCATGTCTGGAGCGGCAAGCACATCACCACCTATAGGAGCGGAGCTGTCCTTCATCACGCGACCTGTTGCGTCAATGATTTGAGCGGTCACGAAGATGATCAAGTTGCTCTTGATGCGATTCTCAGCCTTGGTTTGGAACAAACGTCCCACCCATGGGATATCACCAAGAATCGGCACCTTATCTTCCACGTTTTGCACATCCTCACGCATCAGACCACCAACCGCAACGGTGTGGCCATCGTAGATAGAAAGAGCGGTAGAAACACGGCGAACAGAGAACACAGGCATCTCAATCCGGTTTTCCGTAATCGTCACGGTAGTCGGGTTACCAAGAGCATCCGAAGATGGCGATTGAATCGGGCTGCCGTAGTTGATGAAACCTTCGAACTCGACAATCTCAGGAGCAAAGCGCAGGTCAATGACCGTGTCGTTGTTGCCAAGAGTTGGCTCGATTTCCAGAGTTACACCCGTGTTACGTGGTTCGAATGCGGTTGGAGTAGCAGGGGTTACAGGGAAGATGCCTGCGCTGCCACCACCTAGACCGGCAATGCCGCCGCCGCCGCCGGTAGCGCCAACGCTGTTCGGCAGTTCGGGGGGCTCGTATTCAGTTGGGTAGATAAATTCACGAATGATTTCAATCGTGGCTTTCTGGCTCGACTTCGCCATGATGCTAGGAGCCGTCATGATGTCAGCACCTTTTTTCTGGGAAAGACCGCGCATGATCATCTGCACTTGACCGTCTGAGAACAGACCCGTAAGACTGAGGATGCCAGGAGCAACAGCCGTGTTTTGCGCTGTGCGGTTTGGATTGTTCAGGATGGAATCAATGCTATCACGGGTGATAGCATGTGACCCAGAACGATTGCTACCAGTAACGATGTTGCTAACGTTTTGACCAGGATTCGCAGGGATGCCAGGAATGGTGGTGAAGTCAACAGGATTGAGGAAGTCGGTATTGGTGCGCGGAGAACCGCTGCCAATGGTACCACCACCTGGGTAGAGGCCACCGCCAACACTGAACGGAGTCAGAATCCAGTCAAAGCCCAACTCTTCGTTGTTCTCTTGGCTGATCTCGACGAATTTCGTCATGATCTTGATCTGTTTTGGTGTGTCGATCTCCATCGCCTTAACGATTTGCTCGATCAAGTCCAGATTGGAAGGAGTGTTGTTCACGACAAGAGTGCTGTTCGCACCGATGAAGTTAGCCGAAGCTTTCTCGGGGAATTGAACTCCTTTGGCTTTAAGCAGGTCTTGCACATTGCCGCGGGGCTTGAGACCGCCGCCACCGCCGGTTTCGGCTGTGGAAGCAAATGGGTCAGCAGCTTCTTCCGTTGCACCACCGCCATTGCCCAAAGCATCGAGGAAGTCAGGAGGAACTTGGAAGGTGCGGGAAACGATGTCTTCACCGTCATCGGTAGCAGGCACGAGAGTTACAGCGAAGTCGTCCGTTTTGTACTTGAGACGGGTACTTTCGCAGATGTATTTCAAAGCGGTTGCGATCGGCACGTTTGTCAAGCGGAGTTCCTTCACGCGAAGTGCACCGACATCAGTTACTGCACCAAGGCCACCAGCAGCAGCATCGAGACCGCCAGCTGCATCAGCAGCAGGAGCCGCAGCCGCGCCAGCTTGTGGCTTACGGATCACGAAGTTGATACCTTTATCGGCTGGATTGTTTGTGGTGGTGTCGAGTTCACGCGAACGTGAGCGTAGGAAGTCGATTGCTTCTTCGACAGAGGTGTCTTCAAAGTCGATAACGGGAATGATGATCGTGCGAAGTTTTTCGCCAATCAGTGCAGAGCCTGAGGTAAGCGTAGGATCGAGGACGTTATCAGTGTCGAATTCCGGAGCATCGCGAGGAACGGCAAGTTCCCAAGCGCGGTCCACTTCCATGAGCAATTCTGCACGAGTGTGATCGTAGGCCGAGCGATAGTAATCAGTCTTAGCAGCGGCGATACGCTCCAACCAACGGCGAGCAGCTTTATTATAAGGGTCGATGCGAAGAACGCTTTCAAACTCTTTTTTGGCATCATCAAATTTGCCCAAGTTGTAATGACCTTCGCCCATGTAAAGAGTGCTACGCACTTTGTCTACGTTTTCGGTGTGCTCAAAGGTCAGAGCAGAGTTGGTGCGAATTGGGTCATCAAGATATGCCAATTCACGAGCGGCAAGCGTATTGCCAGGGTCGACCTCAGGTGAGAGCACGTTATCAAGTAATGCGCGAGCTTCTGTGTATTTGCCTACCTTACGGTATTCGGCGGAGAGAGCTACAGAGCCATCTACCAAGTGCTGCTTGAGGACAGCACGGCGATCATCGAGCACGGGTGCTGGAGGAAGCACGGCAAGAGCGGCTTTGTATTTGGAAACGGCTTTATCGTATTCGCGAGCTGCGTATGCAGTCCGACCCTCGTTGAGGAGTTGGTCGGCTTGTGCCACAGCTTCTTGACGGCGAATGGCTTCGCGCTGAGCGAGACCTGACATTCCGGAGGAGCCTTCGCCCGCGTGAGCTGTCATCACGGGCATCAGGACCGCTGCGGCCATCAAGGCTGCTGCAGTGCGACTAGTTTTGTGCGCTGGTATTTTTTGCATGTGTGTCGGAGTTGTTATTGGCTAGTTTTATGAGAATTGGAAAGAGAATTTTACAAAAAGTGTCAATTTTTCTTAATTTCACGAGTTTGGGTTTTTCCTTGCGCGTCTTTGTATTCGACAATGACCGTGGTGGAACTGACGGATTTGAGGAGATATTTTTTCTCTCCTTTGCCCTCAGGCAAAGCAAAGGTGGTATTTTCTTGGACCTTAAATTCCTTGCCTTCTTCACTGATGGCGTTGAGGGACAGAACAGCGGTTCGATCATAGCGCACCGTAGCAGCGCGCTCTTTGGAACGAGGAGAGCGAGGTATTTCAAACTCTTCTTTTTTGTTAGGAGCAAGGTCCTCGATGGTGGCGAATTCCTTATCCTCCTCAGAGTTGGTAGCTGCGTTTTTCAACTTGCGCACTTCCACCTTTTTCAATTTGAAGCGATCTTTGCCAAATCCTTCCTCGAAGATATTCGTATCAGTTGGTATGAAGTCCTTGGTGCGGGTATATTTTACGCGGTCACTGTTCAGATACGCTTCTTGTTGAGGCGCGGCGGCGGCCTCGAAGGCTGGATCGAGGGGAGCAACTTTGAATTGATAGCGATTGGCACCGAGGGAGCTCGTGAACCACAGGAAGTAACCTACGGACTCATACTTGGCGTAAACAAGTTTTTCTACGAGATCGGGGAACGACTTCGGATCGGATGGATCGCTCTTTGCTTGGAATTCCTCCAGATTGGAGAAGCCGTCTTTGTCTTCATCGCGCGAGGGCGAATCGCCAAAGCCTGGGTCGATGTTGTAGGTCAACCACCACTGATTATCGATCGGAGGATGAATCGGGGCATCGAGAACGGGGTCGACGGGCTCAGCTACCGCATCTCCGCCAGCTGGCTTTTTGGCAAACAGAGCGACGCCGACGAAGTTATCGACGGGACGTTCTCCAGCTTTGCCTTGCTCAAGCAAGAGCGGTTTCGCGACGGATTCGAGGGTTTTGGCCAATTTGTCAGAGCCTGGGATGGAGACGTCATTTTTTCCATTGCCGCGCATTGAGATCTCGAACTCCGTTTCTACAGAACTGCTCTTGGCGTAGCCCATGTAGGCGAGTCCAAGTCCCGCGATAGCGCAGACGGCGAGGATGGCTTTTTCAGAATTTTTCTTCATATGAAAAGTGGATTGGGTTGGGATGGAAATTATTTCTTAGGAGCAGCGGTGGCGGGAGCACCGTCAAACAAAATGATATCGATGCGGAAGAAGGCGTTGACATCTTCTTGACCGAGCACTTGTTGCAGAATGCGACTGCTGTCGGCAGGCGAGTCTTCTGCTTTCTCTGGCTCAGCGGCCGCAGGCGCTGCGGCAGCGGCGGCCTCAGCAGGAGCAGCGGGTGCGCTTTCACCAGGCAAGACAAATGCTGCGCCCGAATCGAAAATACCACCACCGGGAGCGCCGGCATCAGCACCTTCTTTGACTGGAGCTTCAAATTGAGCATCGGAGGCCTTAGGTCCCTCTTGCTTGTCATTTCTCACACGCATGCTGCGGATGACGAAATAATGCTGCTTGGAGGACTGAATGCCGTTGATGAATGCGCGAAGAGCACTCTCTGGACCGGCAAATGCAACTTCGATCGGCATCGCACGGTAAGGGACGCCAGGAGTTGGCTTGTAGGCCTCGTTTTTCTCCTCGGGAAGTGCTTCACGGCGGAAATTCAACAGCGCAGACGGCTTAGATGCCGCGAGTACTGCATTCAGTTCGCTGATCGCACCGAGTTGATAAGTCATGATACCCGTGGAGTCCTTTTGTGCGGGTGTGCTGGTGTAGGCCTCAAAGCCAAGGTAGAAACCCTTGGGCAGCGAAGGATTATCACCTTCCGCGCTTAAGCCTGCGGTTTGGTAAGCTTTGATCGAGGCATCCGCTGTTTTCACGAGCAAATCGGTGAATGCTTGGGGATCGGTATTTTCGAGGGTCGCAGGGCGGAGAGCTTGGAGCTTTTTAGCAAGCTCTTCGGCATTGGCCGAGTAGGTCTTAAGCTCTGCTTCTTTTTGCTCGAGGTTTTTCTCGGTTGGATAAACCGGAAGGCCTTCCATGGACTTGATCTTAGAGTCTACGGAATCAAAGCCCTCCTTAGCAGCATCAAAGCGCGAGCTTCCTTTGCTAGCGAAGAAGTAGAGTCCGCCTATGCAGACTAGAGAGATGCCGGCAAGGATACTGATGAAACGTTTTTCCTTAGGTGTCATAATATGAAAAAAATGGATCGTTGGGTTGAGTAATGCTATGGATTAGCGAACAGACACGGGTTGTGCCAAGGGGATGACGATTTCGAAGGGCCAGCCATATTCATCTTCCGATTCGGCGGTGGATTGCAAGAGCGGCACTAGCACGTTGTCAGGCAGTGGGGTTTCCTTGCCGTCTTTGCCAATGGTGCCGAAGCGAAGGTGCTCGGGATTGCTCTCGCGCAGAGCCTTGACGAGCGTATTGACAACATTGTGATTGCTATCGTTTTTGCGCCAAATGCCTTTGATGCGGATGGCGTTGGCTTTTTGCTCGGCTGGAGCAGCTGTCACAGCTGGTCGGCGGTTTCCTGTAGCAACAGGGGTAGGCGCTTTGACAGCGGCAAGACCTGAGGCACCGTAGTTAGCGGCAAAATCGGATTTGATCATGCTATCACCATTTTTGACTTTGCTTTTGTCGTCTGGTACTTTTGCGGGGTCAAAATTCGCAACGGGCTCGATGTCGGTGATCCAGGTGAATTCACTGGTGAAATGCTTGCGCAAGTCGGTAAGGATTTCAGGCCACAGTTGCTGGTCAGACTTGGCCTTGACGTAAGCTTCTGCTGCGGCTTTGACTTTCTTTTCCTCGGTGACCAATTTACCCATGGGCACTGCGGTCTTAGCAAGTTCCCGCATGTTGGCCTCAAGATCAGCCAACTGGGCTTCTGCTTTGGTAGCAGCAGAATTTTGCAAAATGCCATAACCTAGAAATCCGAGGGTAAGTGCGGCGGCGGAAGCGATCCAAATTGGGCGGCGTTTTTCTGCGGCACGCTCAGCCTCTACACTGGAGGGAACGAGATCGATGTTGATGGCTGCTTTGCCGTTGCCGCGAAGACCGAGGCCGATCAATTCACCCATCATGTGCGCCTCTTTAGCGACCAACTCAGGATTGACACCTTTGCCGACCATCACGTTGCGCATGGGATTAAAGAACTCAACCGGAAGCCCGAGTTTTTCTTCAAAAAATTCTTTGGCGTAGGGAAGATTAGCGCCGCCACCAGCAAGGATCACACGGCGTGGAGCGTTGCCGCCATGATTGCTACGATAGTAATTGGTCGTGCGTGCAATTTCTGTAGGTAGACGGGTGAGCGCATTGCGAATGACTGTTCCCAGTGCCGCAACAGACTCATCGAGGTGCGATGTATGGCCACCACCTAAGGTGACGATGCCATTGCTGACTTTCTGTCCCTCTGCCTCGGCAAATCCAATGCCATATTCCTTGGAGATGGCAGTTGTCAGGGCCGCGCCACCAACAGGAATGCTACGGGTGAAAAAGCGCTTGCCCTCGATGTAAAGAAGATTGCTTGTTTTTGCACCAACATCGATCAGCAATACTGGCTCGGTAACATCTGCGTAGGAATTCCGGTAGGCGTTGAAAAGCGCCATCGGCGCCACGTCGATACCAGCTGTGGTAAGACCGGAGCCTACCACTGTGCTGTTGATTTCATCCAAAGCATCCGATTTGATGGCGACGAGTGCGACTTCTTTCTCACCGGAAACACCATCGAGCAATTCGTAATCCCAGACCACGGTATCAATCGGGAAAGGCAATTGTTGCTGGGCCTCGAAGGTGACCAATTGCTCGATATTATCGCTATCGAGCGGTGGAAGTTTGACAAAGCGAGTGAAAACGGATTGGCCGGAGATGGCGTAGCGGACTTTGCTTTTCGCGAGCTTAAGTTTTTGCACTAACTCGACGATGGCGAGACGCGTCTGCGGCATCCGCACCGCCTCCGTTGCCGGATCGGCCAGGAGGGATGTGGATTCAAATGCCTTGAGGACTAGCCCGCCGGACTTAGATGGTTCAAACACAGCCATGCTAATGCGCTGCGATCCGATGTTCAGTGTGACAGTTGTCTGGTTTTCAGCCATAATGATTTTTTAGGAAAGAAATGGGACGTGAAGGTTGATACGATGATTGGGTTTGCGAATGCAGAGCGAGAATCACTTCTCTTGCTTCACTTCTGCATACATGTCCCACCACATCGCCGCGAAGGGCGTTTCGTTTTTGGCAAGAAGTGGCACTTTTGAGCTATCAGAAATGCTCTTGCTGGCGAGCGCCCACCACTTGTCAGGGCTCTTGTTTGTGCCAGTAGCCTTAACTTCACCGTTGACGAGAATTTCGTATCCCACGTATTCCACCGAGCCTTTGCCGCCTTTAGAACTGCCTGTCAGGAGCATGATCGAGGCAGGGCTGATGTAAACGGAGGTAACGATATCTTCGTTCAGCGGCACGTTGATGTGCGTGATGGACTTGGTCAGCTTCAGGAAACCTTTGCCTTCAGGATTTTTCACGGCCACATACCACTTCACCAAGACCTCCTCGGCAGTCTTCGATTCTGGCTCAGGTGAGAGCTGAACTTTGAACTTCGCTGTAACTTCTAACCAATCTTTCGGCTTGAAGGGCTTTTGCTTTCCTCCAGAGAATTCAGGTGACGGAAGATCATCAAATTCAGGCTTTTCCGCCTCGACTTTGGATTCAGCAGCAAAGGCCGTGGAAGCAAACGCAATGGCGGCACTAAGAAAAGTAGATTTCAGGATACGTTGGATTTTCATGTTTTCTGTCAAAGAGTTGTCAACAACTAGAAAATCGACATGCCTTTGACCAGACAAAAACTCAGAACCCAAAAAATATTTCATAAACGTAAATACATCAAAAAAAAAAATGTGCGATTGACAATGCTAACTACTTCCCCATGGTTTTGTTCGGATGCGCAAACAAACCATCACTCTTAACCCCGCAGAACCGCTAGTTGTCGGCAGCTTCGGGGGCCTAAATGCCTTACAACAAGCTCGCTCCACGCTCATCACTGGCGGATTTGATCTAATCGAAATCCGCCTCGACATCTTGAAATCTGACGGCTGGAATCCATCCGAAAAACCATGGTCTGCCGTGTCATGCAAGCCACTCCTTTTTACCACCCGCTGTCGCGCCGAAGGTGGAGCACTCGATCTCACAGCTTCGCAACGTCAGGAGCTACTCACGCTCGTGATCGATGAAGCGGCACTAATCGACGTCGAGCTCGCCTCATGCGGGGAAATGTCCGAGAGTCTCGATGCGATGAGAGATCATGACATTCCTTGGGTCGCTTCGTATCATCGTTTCGATGAAATGCCCGATCTCGAGACGCTACGCGCGAAACGAGATCTCGCCCATGCTTCAGGCGCCGCCGTTTTCAAAGTCGCTGCCATGATGCATTCCCCAGCAGACATCGAGACCATGCTGCTCTTCCAACAAGAATCCAGCCCGGTTTTGCTCTCCACGATGGGCATGGGACTGCTTGCGCCGGAGTCGCGCGTTCGCTGCGCACGCGCGGGAAGCGTCCTTAACTACGGCTTTCTCGGCGATGCGCCAACAGCGCCCGGGCAATGGGCTGCACCCATGCTGTATGCAGCCATCCACGATGGACTGATAACCTCGCGACCGTGTGATTAAGGAAACTCGCTTGCCCTGGGGTGGAAACTTTGCCATAGTATCTTCATGAAATCATTGGGACGACTGTTAGCCTTGCTCCCCTTCCTATGCTTAGCTCAGGAAAATGCTCCAGTCCCCCAAAACGCTGCCGACCCTGTTCCACCGCGCGCTAATCCAGCCGACCCAGACAACGTGGAAATCCCCGTGCAGGAGTTTCGTGACCGCCGCGGTGATGGCGCAAACGTCACCCGCAGCAAGTCGATGCAGTTTCGCATCAGCGGCTCCGAGCCCCGAGTGCGTGGCACCATCGCCTTCCTCGCCGAAGATACCAAAACCGATTTACTCGAACTCTCGCAAGAAAAAGATGCTTGGAAAATCCCCATCTCCTTGATCCTCCACGGCAAGCCCGGCGACACCATTCCCGCACGCACCATCGTGCCCGATCTTTACTATGACGAGACTGGGTTTCAGCTCATCATTCACGCCCATCTCGCACACGGAATCGAGACCGAACGCTTGCGCTCCGCGGTACTAAGCGCCTTGATTTACGAGCGCTCGCTACGCACTATGCAACCTGGTTCACTTGATGAAAAACTCATTGTCCGCCCTTGGATCATCGAGGGTATTCATGAGGTCATCAACTGGAAAAACGGCGATGGTGACCGCAAGCTCTACCAGTCGATCTTTCAAGCCGGCGGGCTCTACAATTTGGAAGAAATGCTGGATATTTCGCAGAAAAAATTCGACGATTACGATGGTGCCATGCGCGCGGCATTTCGCGTCTCTGCGGGTGGCTTGATGATGGCACTGCTTGAGCAACCAGCGGGACCCGAAGGCTTACAGGCATTCCTAGGCGAGGCCGCACAATTTGGCGGTGATATGCCCGTCCTACTGCGCAAGCACTTTCCCAGCCTCAGCCTCTCACAACGAAGTCTCGAAAAATGGTGGACCCTCCAAATGGCCAATCAAGCGCGTAATTCACTCCACGAGGTAATGACCATCGCCGATACCGAGACCGCCCTCGCCCAAGCACTGAAGCTTCGTTTCCGCAATGTAGAAGGCATCGCTCAAGACAAAGAGATCTCCGCATGGCGAGAGCTAGCCGCCCTCGATCAAGGGGCACGTGCATCCGGCGTGCGCCATGCCGAAGAGGCGCTTGTGCGTCTCAGTTACCGCTGCTTTCCCTCTTACCGCCACCTACTCAACGACTATCAGAAAATCCTCATCGCACTGATTCAACCACAGAAAGGCTTTGACATCGCCGCCAAGTTCAGCGAGCTCGAAGAAACGCGTCTGCTCATGAAGCAACGCGGCAAACGCGCCGTCGATTACCTCGACTGGTTTGAGATCACCCGCGCCCGCGAAACAACGGGGGTTTTTGATGACTACATGAAACTCAAACGCCGCCTCGATCAGGGAATAAAGCAAAACGAAGACCATGTTTCGCGCTACCTTGAACGCATCGACAAAATTTATCAGCGTTGATTCGATTGTCGATCTCTCTCAAAGTTCTTGAATAAAATCGGCAAGATCTAACAGAATTGCAAACAAGCCGTCTGAGCACACGCAGCAAATTGATCACAAGATTCCAAGATTTTATAGGATTTCCAAGATTCAAAAATCTCACTGCACACTTCAAACTAAAAACTTAAATCTCTTCAAACTTGCCAGCGAGCGATAGCCCTTTACAATACGAACATGTTCCTCATTTCCCTACCCGCGTTGCGCCGCAATACTGGCATTCTGCGCGATGTCAAAAATGCAGCGGGTTGCCATCTGGTTCTCGCTCTAAAAGGATACTCCTGCTGGAAAACCTTTGCCGCAATCCGCGATGATCTCGATGGTTGCTGCGCTTCTGGTCTATGGGAGGCATTGCTCGCGCGTGATTTTTTTCAAAAACACATCGTCACCTACTCACCTGCTTACACGGCTCACGAAATTGATCAATTGTTAGAATTCACACATCACCTCGATTTTAACTCGCTCAATCAGTGGTATCAATTTCGCGAAAAAATCCTCAGCCATCCGCGTTACCTTAGCGGAGAGCTCCAGTGCGGCCTGCGCATCAATCCTCAGTGCTCCACCGGCGAGACTGCGATCTATGACCCCTGCGTGGCGGGATCACGTCTCGGCATCACTGCCGACCAACTCATCGGAGCCGATCTCTCAGGCCTTTCTGGGCTGCATTTTCACACCCTCTGCGAGCAAAATTCCGATGACCTCGAAACCACCCTTCACGCCGTTGATGAAAAATTTGGCTACCTCTTGCGCTCGCCACAATTCACCTACCTCAACATGGGCGGCGGCCACTGGATCACCAAACCTTTCTACGATCGCGAACGCTTGATCCGCCTTGTCCGCAGCACCAGCGAAAAGTATGGCGTCAATGTTTGGCTGGAGCCTGGTGAAGCCGTCGCCATTCACACTGGCGTGCTACGCGCCACCGTGATGGATGTTTTCAGCTCCGCTGGCCACAACTTGGCGATTCTCGATATTTCAGCCACAGCACACATGCCCGATGTGATGGAAATGCCCTACCGCCCCGATGTTTTCCTCGTCGATGCCGCAGCAGCTCCCACGCAAGAGCAACAACCTGCTGTCTGCTTGGCAAACGAAAGCTACCAGCTTGCAGGAGAAGGCGGCAGCACCGCGCACACCTACCGCCTTGGCGGCCCGACCTGTCTCGCCGGAGATGTCACGGGCGACTACGCTTTCCCCCGTCCCTTGCGCAGCGGCGATGTGCTCGTTTTCGATGACATGGCCCACTATACCATGGTGAAAACCACCATGTTCAATGGAGTGCCACATCCTGCCATTCGCGTTTTGCATGAAGACGGCAGCATCGAAACCCTCCGCGAGTTTCAATACGAAGACTTCCGCGATCGTCTTTGCTAAGTGCAATCTCAATCCCTGCCCTCACGTCGAGTTAACGCCACGAAAGCAATCACCTCCCACCCAACTCGATCGCACCAAGGTCTGGTTTTTTGCCAGAAAAGGGCAGCCCTACATCCACGCCAATGTCGATCAATGGGGAGCTTTTTTTCGAACGCATGAAGTCGATGTCAGGCAAGTCTCCATCGGACTTGCGTGGACGCATCAGCTCCTTGACATCGACACTTTCAAAGTCCTTTTCGGTGATCGGACTCTTGAGATCAAAGCTATTGTGACTCAAATCGCAGGCCTCGCTGTTGATGTTGTCGAGCTCACGCCGTCCGCTCACACCAACGTTGTTTTTTAGCACATGATTATAGCCTGGGACGTCTTTTGAGTAATCAAGCGCACGACCTAACATATTGTAGTTGCAGCGATTGCGATAGGCCGAATTATTCAAGAACGTGATGCCGCCCATTTGGTGATTGGCATAAAATCCGCTCGCTTTGTTTGCTGCCGCAATGCTCTTCACCACCACGTGACGGGGAATTTTTTTCGGCAATTGAGCTACAGGTGTCGAGGCGTATCCTCCCACCTTGAATCCATTACCATCGCCGAGACTCTTGAATTCTTGGCTCAGACCATTATAAAACGCCCAACAATTTTCGATGCGCTGTGCTTCACTAGTGGAGATCGAGTCAAAGCCATCATCGCTATTGAACCAAGCTCGACATCCACGAAAAACATTGTTCACACAGCCCTCTGGCACATGAAAACCAAAGCCATCGACATTGCCACCGCGGCCTCCGTCCGAAGTGAAATCATGGTTATTGTAGGCATCACAATTGAGCACCAAATTGTTCGAGCCGCGACCTAACCAAAAACCAATGGCTTGACCATCACGCATCGTCAATTGATCAAACACATTGTTGCTGCCGGTGTTCTCGACGCAAATCGATTGTGTATGCCCGACGATGGTGACTTGCACGCCAAAGATGGTAAGTTTCTCGAAGCGTAGCCACGAACCACGCGCCGTAAAGGCATGCACGCGATAACCACGCGGCTTCACTTGGGAAAAATCAAACACTGGCTTTTCATCCTGATAGGCCGCGTAGCGGATCGGCTTGCCTGGCATGCCGCTGCGATCAAACCAGCAAACAATCGCTCGGTTGTATTCCTTCCGTGTGATGTGTTCATCTTTCATTGCATAAGTGCCTCCGCGCACAAACACCGTATCACCCGGCTTCACCTGCTTTTGCGCCCTCATCAACGTGGCAAAAGGCTTTGCCAGCGTTCCTTGCTGCGCATCGTCACCATCGGGGGCAATGAAATAGTCAGCCGCGAAGAGCGGTAAAACGAGCATTGCGAGAAATAAAAATATACGCTGCATGGCAATGCTACCTTTGTAGCGCACGATCTCTATCAAACATCCCACTCTACACCCTACCCTAATCGGGTTACGAATTCGACTGTAGTAATCAATTTTGATATCAATATCAACTGCGTGAAAATCGGCACTAATCTGTCGTAAATAGTTGTGATTTTGCGCGCAAACGCTAGTATTTTCTTCAGCAATGAATCACTGGCTCATCAAAAGCGAACCGGATGTCTTTTCCATCGCCGATCTCAAAAAGGTCGCGCAGGAACCATGGAGCGGCGTCCGCAACTATCAGGCACGGAATTTTATGTGGAAAGAAATGAATATCGGCGATCTCGCCCTATTCTATCACAGCAATGCCACGCCGCCAGGCATCGTGGGTGTGGCTCGGGTCGCATCAGAACCGTATCCTGACCCGACGCAGTGGGATCCGGCATCGGAGTACTTCGATGAAAAATCCACCGAGCAAAAACCGCGTTGGTGGCTGGTGGATTTCGCCTTTGAGAAAGAATTTCGCCAAATGGTCACCCTCGCCGATTTGCGCGCTGAACCGAAGCTTGAGGGCATGGTGGTGCTGCAAAAAGGCACTCGCCTCTCGATCACTCCGGTCATCAAAAAACACTTTGATCACATCGTAAAAATGGGCCGGTGAATGAACTGATTCATAGTCCCGGAGCCTGGGTCATGGCGTGCATCGGCGCGCTATGTGTTGGCTTGGCAAAGTCCGGCTTCACCGGCATTTCTCTGATTTCGGTGTTTCTTTTCGCCGATCTTTTCGGTGCTAAAACCTCAGTGGGACTGGTGCTGCCGCTACTCATCGTCGCTGATCTCACAGTCTATCCCGCCTTTCGCGAACACGGATCGTGGAAGCCGGTCGGCAAGCTGATCTTACCCGCGCTGCTCGGCCTCGTCGGCGGGTTTGCCATTCTCGCCGTGGTGAATGATGAACAGGCGCGGCATGGAATCGGAGCCTCTGTCTTATTGATGGTCGCATTTCAAGCACTACGTCTCTTCAATCAGGCAGCTTTTGATCGCATGGCACACTCATCGGGCTTTGGCATCAGTGCAGGGATCGCTGGCGGCATGGCTACAGCCATCGCCAATGCCGCAGGGCCAGTGATTCAACTTTTCCTGCTCTCTCGCCGCATTCCCAAGATGGAGCTCATCGGCATCAGTGCCCGATTTTTTCTACTCATCAATTTGATCAAACTCCCGATGAATTTTCAACTCAAGTTGATCAATCCCTCCACCCTCACGCTCAACGCTATGCTAATTCCCGCCGTGTGGGTCGGGGTGTTTAGTGGTCGCTATTTGGTCAAAAAAGTGCCGCAAAAATGGTTCGAGTCGCTGGTGATTGCGTTCTCGATCATTGCTGGTGTGCGACTGTGTTTTTTCTAACGGAAATTTCTCAACTCCTGAAAGTTTTGGTAAGCGTAATAGAGTAGGAAGATGGGCATTATAGGGAAGCGAGTTATCAGAAATAAACCGACCGCAAATAGAATCGCCAAGCCAATACTAACTTGGAGAAAAAGACGCCGACGCTTCGGCCCCATGATTTGATAGAGCATCTGTCCGCCATCGAGAGGACTGACAGGAATGAGATTGAGTATTGCCCAAATGATGCTCACGAGCCAAAGATCATCTAAAAAGCCCGCAAATGCTTCCGAGAACTGGCTTTGATATTTGTATTGTATTGCCCATACAATCATACCTAACAAAATCTGAATCGCTGGCCCAGCTGCAATCATTAAAAAGCTCTGCATGCGTGTGAACTTGGCATAAGGGAAAACGGCGACGCCGCCAAAGCTATGCAGCACAATGATCGGTTGCGCTTTGAAATATTTTCCCGTCAGCGCATGCCCAAGCTCATGCACTAAGATGGAAATGGCACCTGCGATCACAAACAATGCCACCGCTAGCGCCTCGTTCATATTCCCGCCTTTTTGCCCGAAGTCCGAGCCCAGCAATGCCAAGATCAGCCAGAACCACGGTTGAATTTCTACAGGAATGCCAAAGATGCGGAAACGAATCATCACCACGATGATGGATGCATTTTTCCAAAATGCAAGCGACTCCGCAAAGAATTCGCCCCGACCGCCACAACGCAAAAAAATCTGTAACTCCCCCGTAACTGTGACTAGAATGCATCCGTTGCGCAGCACAATGCCGCCGTGCAGTATCCCTAGCAGCGTTACCTCTCTTTTCACATGAACGAATCTTTTGCGATCGCCCAACGCCTTGAGTCCGCCCTGCTCGGCGTCATCCGTGGCCAGTCCTCTGCCATCCGCCGCATCCTCTCCTGCCTCTGCTCTGGCGGTCACGTTTTATTAGAAGACGTACCCGGCACGGGAAAAACAACACTTGCCAAAGCACTCGCCGCCGCGATCCATGGAAGCACCTTCAAGCGCGTTCAGTTCACGCCTGACCTGCTGCCTTCTGACATTCTTGGCACCTCCATTTTCGATCCCGCTACTACCAGCTTCCGCTTTCAGCCCGGCCCGATTTTTACCGACATTCTGTTAGCCGATGAAATCAACCGCGCCTCTCCGCGCGTGCAAAGCGCATTGTTAGAATCGATGGCCGAACGCCAAGTCACCATTGATGGCACCGTGCGTGAGTTGAACGAAATCTTCTTCGTCATCGCCACCCAAAACCCCGTCGAATTCCGTGGCACCTATCCCTTGCCCGAGGCGCAAATGGACCGCTTCGCCCTGCAATGCGGCCTCGGTTACGTCACCGAAGACGAAGAAGTCGGCATCCTCGCAGACCAATTGTTCGATCACCCCGTCAGCCACATGCAACCGGTCGTCACGCGTGAGGAAATGCTGCAATTGATGCAAAGCGCCAAGCAAGTGCGCTTCAGTCCTGAGCTGCAACACTACGCCGTGCAAATCGTCGCCGCCACCCGCCAGCGCAAAGAATTGCAACTGGCCGCCAGCCCGCGAGCATCCCTAGCGCTGATGAAAACGGCGCAAGCTCTGTGTCTGTGGGAAGGTCGTGAATTTGTCATCCCCGAGACCATCCAATCCCTTGCTGCCGATGTCATCGCCCACCGCCTCGTGCTCAGCCCCGATGCCCGCTACGCCGGCCAAAGCGCCCGCGGCATCATCACCGAGATCCTCGAACAAATCCCCGTGCCGGTGTAGGGGAGCACTTGGACTGCTGCAGCCTGCTGCCGCTTTAGAGAAAGGCAGCCTGCTGCCGTCGGCCCGAATGCAAACACAACGCCCCCCATGTCAGCAGGCTGACATCAGGAAAGAGGGCAGGGCTGCCGCAGTCCAAATCCGTTCTCCTCATGGGGCCACGCTCAAAACAAGTGAACCCCATGACTCGCGGCCGCAGTCTGATGATCGAGCTCCCAATACACGTGCTTGGTGATGTCTTCAATCGTCGGGCTGGCTGAGTCATCGGCGAAATGCACGGCGTCTAAGGCTTCTACTGTTGCTTCTTCTTTCATTGCTTCAATCTCATCGACGGTGATGGCATTTTCGGCAATTAATTGCGCTTCCAAAAACTTCAGCGGGTCACGGTTTTCCTTGTGCCACTCGATTTCTTCGGGTGTTCGATATTTTTTCGCATTCGCATCGGAAACAGTGAATCCATAGTAGCGATAAGTGCGCACCTCTAACAAAAATGGTTTTTGCGTGCTTCTGACTTTTTCTGCTGCTTGGGCAATGTGATGATGCAAGGTCGGAAGATCGTATCCTTCATCAATGCATTGCCATTCCATGTCATAGGCCTCGGCACGGCGGGCCAGACAATCCCGAAATGCCGAGCTTCTGCGCTCGCTGGTGCCCATCGCATATTTGTTGTTCTCGATCAGAAATAAGACCGGCAGTCCAAAGAGTTGGCTGAGGTTGAGTGTTTCATGAAACACACCTTGATTGACTGCTCCCTCGCCCAGCATGCAAAAGGCCACACCGCCCGTGTTTTGGTATTTCATCTGAAATGCCAAGCCAGCCGCGATCGGAGTTTGCGCTGCACAGATCGGATAGAGGCCCCAGAAATGTCCTGCCGGATGGTATAGCCCATGATTGCCAGCTTTTCCAGCATTCGCTCCTGTGGCCTTGCCAAACAATTCGGCCATGATCTTTCGCATGCTCAGCCCAGAAGCCAATGCGTGATGGATACCGCGTGTCCCGCAGATGCTGTGGTCGCCGGGCTTCATCGCCATCCGCACAGCAACGGCTACGGATTCTTGACCGATCGATAAAACCAACCATCCACCGAGTCTTCCCGCATTGTAATACTTCAGACAGTGTTGTTCAAAAATGCGGATCCGCTGCATCAATCGCAGCGCTTCACGCTTTTCTTCTATCGACAATGCAGACATGCACAAGAACTAGCAGAAATGGTGCTGGGTGGGAAGCAAACATCGTCTCGCCACCCAGTTACTTGGAACGATAGATGCGTGGTTGAAAGCCTTCTTTGGTTTCGAGATGGAAGAGGTCTTCACCGACGTGGATCAGGTGCCAGCCTTTTTCGATGGCTGCCTCTCGTTCATCCTTGCCTCCATGCACGTAGGCAATGATTCCCTGGAACGCCTTCTCTCGATGTTCAGGAAGCCAGTCAAAGAGTCTGTCCATTTTTCGCTCCATTTGTGTGATCGCCCGAAAATCTAACAGGCTTTTCACCTCAACGATCACGCCTTGGTTTTTCCCTCCATTGCTATAAGCTAGTACATCGTATTCTTCCGACTCAGCACCTTTCTGAATTTCAAACCCCGGCGTGATCGTCTCCATTCCGAAGGTTTCGCGCAGTACTCGACGAATCGAAGAAAAGGCGAGTCCTTCAGCGAATGTGCCAAATTTATTCCCTAATCCACCAATCTGCTTGCCCAACTCCTTGAGTTGACGATCTGTCTGTTTACTCAGCAGCTTCAATTCTTGGTGCGTCTCTTTCATCTGACGATCGGTCTCCTTCATCTGGCGGTCAGTTTCCTTCATCTGGCGGTCAGTCTCCTCCTGAGACTTTGCCAGACGCGCGACGATTTCTTGCAGCTCAGCGGTGCTCATGAGAACATGATAGCAAGCTGGTGAAAATTTGCAATGGGGGATTTTGCAAGTTTCTCTTATGCTACTTTCTCTCTCTCATGCTCTCGCCACCAAGCGAGCGCTTCGGGCGGAGCGAGCCAAGGGGATTTTTTGACTAACGCAAACTGGGCGCGCCATGTGGAGTGACGCCACTCTGCGCCGAGTTCTGCGAGCACCCATGTTTCATAGGCGATCAACCAACGCAAGAAGGGTTGAAAGGCCGACCAGCATTCCTCAGAGCGCGCATGTTCACCCTGATCATCTCCGGGGACGGGAGGACGGGTATGTTTCCAGAGTCTGATGCGCTTTTGCGCGCGACCATACACGCAGCCAGTGGTGGTCTCCGCATTCGTCGCATGGGGATGCCATGATGCCACGGCTCCATGCAATTGGATCACGCCATTTTCCCATTCCATGCGATAGCAGCTCGTGCCCTGCAGCCCGCTCGATGCCTCACGACTCATGCCAAAGCGTTGCAGTGCATTACCCTGCGCATGGCGCACATCGTGGCCCCACAGAAACATTTGCTGCGTGAGTCCTTTTTCCGCCTGACGGAGACGTTGGTAATCGGTGAGCGTTTTCATCTGATCATTTTGCTAGAACGCCCATGTTCCACTCGGGAAACAGATCTTTGAATGTTTTGGGCCATTTTTTTTCAGGAATTGCCATTTCCTCATCAGTCAGCAATGCGCGGTCGAGCATCGCAGTCAAGTAGGCTTGATCCATGCCGGAGCCAATGAGCACGAGCTCTTGTCGGCAATCGCCATTGGGCTCGCGCCATGTGCTCATGATGCGACGCACGCTTTCTTCATCAGTCGGCCATTGATCACGCGGCACGGCAGCCCAGAAGTAACCAAGGCAGTGGTTGCGACAAATGCCACCAGCCTGTGACCAAAATCCCGCGAGACGCAAGCGGGTGGCGAGCCAAAAAATGCCCTTCGAGCGAATCACTCCAGGCCACTCGTATTGCAACAGATCATGGAACCGCTGTGGATGAAAGGGACGACGACGCGCATAGATGAAATTGCTGATGCCGTATTCGATCGTCTCGGGCGTATGCTCGACGAGAGAGTCTAGCCAACCTTCGTGCTGCTCAGCTTTGCTCTGATCATAGAGTCCTGTGCCGACGATGGCATGGAGAGGCACGGCGGATTGCTGTGTTTCGTAAATTTTCGCTTTGGGATTGAGAGCTCGCACCATCGCATGCACGCGCTGGCGTTGCGGCTCATCGAGCATGTCAGTTTTATTGAGCAAGATGACGTTGGCGAAGTCGATCTGATCTGTAAGCAAATCGACGATGGTGCGTTCATCTTCTTCGCCGACCGCCTGCTCACGCTCTTGCAATGACTCTAACGAGGAAAAATCGCGCAGGAAATTGTAGCCATCGACGACGGTGACCATGGTATCGATTTCGGCAATGTCCCCTAACGAACGACCTTCTTCATCAGTAAACGTGAAAGTTTCTGCCACGGGCATCGGCTCACTCACACCCGTGGATTCGATGACGAGATGATCAAAGCGCCCCTCGCGCGCGAGCTTGCCAACTTCTAGCAAAAGATCTTCCCGCAAGGTGCAGCAGATGCAGCCATTCGACATCTCGACCATTTTTTCCTCGGTATGCGAGAGCGCGGCATCGCCCGAGCGGATCAACTCCGCATCCATATTGATCTCGCTCATGTCGTTGACGATGACCGCGATTTTTTTGCCCTCGCGATTGCGAAGAATGTGATGCAGCAAGGTGGTTTTGCCGGCCCCTAGAAAGCCCGAGAGAATGGTGACGGGGAGCTTGCGGGTATGTGTCGAGGAATTCATGCGGGCGAAAGATAACACGCAATTTCACTTAATGCAACTTTTATGCATAAGTATAATTGATGCCGAAACTCATTCATCGCTCGTTGCATTCCATGCTTGCCAGCGCGCTACGAAGTGGAGCACGGTTTGTCCGCCTCTGTCATGTCTAGTCCCGAATCGATCAAGCAAGTTCACGAAACGTCGCGCCGTCGCACGTTTGCCATCATTTCTCACCCGGATGCGGGCAAGACGACTCTGACGGAAAAGCTGTTGCTTTACGGTGGAGCCTTGCAGTTGGCGGGAAGCGTCACGGCTCGCGCCTCGCAGCGCAGCACGACGAGCGACTGGATGGAACTGGAAAAGCAACGGGGCATTTCGGTGTCGTCGACGGTGTTGCAGTTCGAATACGGTGATTGCTGTGTGAACTTGCTCGATACCCCTGGACACAAAGATTTCTCGGAGGACACCTATCGGGTGCTCACGGCAGTGGACTCCGCCGTGATGGTGGTGGATGCAGCAAAAGGCATCGAGGCCCAAACGCTGAAGCTTTTCGAGGTCTGTCGCAAACGCGGAGTGCCGATTTTTGTTTTTATCAACAAGCTTGACCGGCCTTCGCGTCCGCCCTTGGAGTTGATCGATGAATTGGAAAAAGTGTTAGGTTTGGCACCAGCACCGATCAATTGGCCGCTCGGCGATGGTCCGCGTTTCCGTGGCATCTATGATCGCGAAAAACGCGAGGTGCATTTGTTCGAGCGCACGGCTCATGGTGCCTATCGCGCACCAGTGAAAACGGGCGGCATCGATGACGATGCCTTGATGGACACGGTGGATGAAGCGGTGCTAGCGCAGGCGCGCGCGGACATTGAATTGCTCGATGTGGTGACGGAGCCACTCTCGATGGAACTAGTACTAGCAGGCAAGCAGATGCCCATTTTCTTTGGCTCGGCGATGAATAACTTCGGCGTGCAGTTTATGTTAGATTCTTTCCTAAAGCTCGCGCCTGAACCATCGCCGCGTCGTGCTGCAGAGCGCACTGTCGATCCTACCGAGTCGAATTTTACAGGATTCGTATTCAAGATCCAAGCGAACATGAACCCGAAGCATCGGGATCGCGCGGCTTACATCCGCATTGTTTCTGGGGCCTTTGAGCGCGACATGAATGTCACTCACACCCGCACGGGAAAAAAAATCCGCTTATCGAACAGCCAGCGACTTTTCGCGCAAGACCGCGAGACGGTCGATACCGCTTATCCCGGTGATGTGGTGGCTCTTGTTGGCAATTATGATTTCCACATTGGCGATACCTTGGCGATGGAAGCGAACTTGCACTTCGATGAAATTCCCCGCTTCGCACCCGAGTGTTTTAGCTACGTGCAATGCATCGGCACCGAAAAATTCAAACGTTTCCGCGATGGTCTGGATCAGTTGCTCAAAGAAGGCTTAGCGCAACCATTTGAAATTCCTAGTAGCATGCAACGCGTGCCTTTGCTTGGCGCGGTGGGACCGCTGCAATTTGAGGTGCTGCAATATCGCTTAGAGAGCGAATACGGAGCGCCTTGCCGCGTTGAGCCATCGCCGTGGAATTGCATCCGCTGGGTGCGCGCGAAGGATGGATCAGAAATCAAAGAACAGCCGAATCTGCAAGTGCCTTCGGGCGGTGTGGTCGCGCGCGACGTACTAGGTCACTGGGTGGTCTTTCTTTCCGATGTCTGGTTGATGAAATTGTTAGAGAGCCGCAACGAAGATTACGAATTCTTAGCGCAACCGCTCTAGGATTTGACAGCGTCCACCGAGCACGCTATGAATTTCTGCATGCGAGAGATGATCAAACGAGTGCTGGCGAGTGAAACAGAGCGGGAAAGTGTAAGCATCGCTGGATGGGTTCGCACGCGGCGTGACTCTAAGGCTTTTTCCTTTTTGGAAATCAATGATGGCTCATGCCTAGCGAATATGCAGGTCGTGGCGGATGCGGGGATCGAGGGCTATGGCGATGTCGATCGCATGCTCACAGGTGCCTCTGTGCACATCACGGGACGCTTGATCCCCTCGCTCGGCCAGGGCCAAAAATGGGAGCTACAAGCAACGAGTATCCGTCTCATTGGTGAGGTGCCCGCCGATTATCCTTTGCAGAAAAAGGGTCACACGCTGGAATTTTTGCGTAGTATTTCTCACCTGCGCCCGCGCACCAATCTCCACGGTGCGGTCTTCCGCATGCGCAGTCGCATGGCCTACGCGATCCACACGTTTTTCCAAGAGCGCGATTTCACTTACGTGCACACGCCGATTCTCACCGCCAGCGATTGCGAAGGTGCTGGTGAAATGTTTCGCGTCACCACGCTGCCGCCTCATAAAGCGGCACAGGATGCGGAAGATTTTTTTGGCAAAAAAGCTTACCTCACAGTCAGTGGCCAGCTCGAGGGCGAAACATTTGCCTGTGCGCTCTCGAACATCTACACCTTCGGTCCGACGTTTCGTGCGGAAAACTCAAACACCACCCGCCATGCCGCAGAATTTTGGATGATCGAACCCGAGGTCGCATTCTGTGACCTACAAGGCGACATGGATCTGGCCGAGGCCTTAGTGAAACATCTTGTCGTCAATGCGCTGAACCACAGCGAGGGAGACTTGAGCATTTTCGAAAAATTCGTCGATAAGGGATTGCGCGAGCGATTGGAATTCGTGGCCGAGCGCCCCTTCGAGCGCGTGACCTACACCGAAGCCGTTAAGTTGTTAGAAAAAAGCAGTAAGACGTTTCAATACCCTGTCGAATACGGTCTCAACTTGCAAAGCGAGCATGAGCGTTGGCTAACCGAAGAGTATTTCAAAAAACCGACGACGGTCTATAATTACCCGAAGGAGATCAAACCATTTTACATGCGCCTCAATGATGATGGCAAGACCGTTACGGCGATGGATGTGCTCGTTCCTGGTATTGGCGAGATCGTGGGCGGAAGTCAACGTGAAGAACGGCTTGACGTTTTGTTAGAAAACATGAAACGCCATCATTTGAATCCGGAGGATTACTGGTGGTATGTTGATCTGCGTCGTTACGGCAGTGTGCCGCACGCAGGATTTGGATTAGGCTTTGAGCGCATGCTGATGTTCGCCACAGGCATGGCGAACATCCGTGATGTGATACCCTTTGCACGGACTCCTGGATCTTGCGATTTCTGATTGCGAGGAATCCCGGTTCACTGACGGTCAATTCATGCTCTCGGTCATTTTCCAGCGCAGACTGACTGTCACAGAACCTTTAGCACACGCCTCGAGCGTGGCGGAGTGGCGAATGACGGTAACGCCAGCACTGCTCTAAGTCATGCCATCAGCAGAATTTTCTGCCGAATCGACTGTTTGCCAAAATTACGGGTCGCAAAAGGAACGATTGGTGCAAATGGATGAAACAATGTCATAAGTGAGCAAGAGCGTCTGCGTCGTCTCGCATAGCTTTTTCTCTCATTGAGTAGCGCGCGGACATGCTGTGCCTCAGGTTAAAGCGACTCAACCATTTACGCTGTTTTTGTGCATTTCTGCAATTCTATTAGCAAACGATCCAGACTCTGAGGCAAACTCTGGACCTAGAGCTTTGCCATTCAGCATTCCCAAGCGAGTTGAAACTTGATACGTGGTATTCGCTCCTCTCTCGAACAGATTTCCCAGTCGAGGCAATTCACCGAGTGCAAAAAAAATCCGTGCTGACTCGACGCGATTCTGCTACACAATCTCGCCGCACCAGTTCACATCAATTTGGCACAGATTTCCCAAGAAACCCGAATCAAAGTTCTTGAGGCCACCGACATCGTGGACCTCATCAGTTCCTATATCCCCGTCAAGCGCGCTGGTTCCTCGTTCAAGGCAAATTGCCCATTTCACAACGAAAAATCGCCCTCTTTTCACATCAATCCGCAACGCCAATCATTCAAATGCTTTGGCTGCGGCGAGGGTGGTGATGCGTTTTCCTTTGTTATGAAGTACGAGGGTTTAGCCTTCGTTGATGCCATACGCCGACTCGCTGCCAAGGCCAACATCCCCATCATCGAGGATGTCTATGATCCCGATGCCGAGCGCAATCGCCGCAAACGCAGCCGCTTGCTAGACCTGCACCGCGAGGCCGCCCGCTTCATGCATGAGCTCCTGCTCAACGACCCCCGCGCCAAACACGCTAGAAAATATCTCCAATCCCGCGGTTACGGACGCGAAATGGCAACCCGTTGGACCGTCGGCTGGATGCCAGATCAACCAAACGTCTTTCTCGACTGGGCCCGCGAAAAGAATTTCACTGGCCGGGAACTCGTCGATTCCGGCATCGCCATTCAACGCGAACAAGGTGGCCTCTACATTCGCTTTCGCGATCGCCTGATGTTTCCCATCTGCAATGAACAAAGCGAGGTCATCGCCTTCACGGGGCGCCAGATCATCCACGATCCCAATTCCGGAAAATACCTCAACTCCCCCGAGACCTCCCTTTTTTCCAAGAGCAAAGTCCTTTTCGCATTCGATCGCGCACGCCGCCCGATCATGACCCAGAAGGCCGTTCTTATCTGCGAAGGTCAACTTGATGCCCTCGCCTGCCACGAGCACGGCATCGATCACACCATTGCCACCCAAGGCACCGCATGCACCCCCCATCACGCTAAAATTCTCAAACGTTACACCGATACTGCCCTCCTATGCTTTGATGCCGATAAAGCAGGCTATGCGGCCAGCGAGCGCGCCTTCAAGGAACTCTCTGCCCAAAATGTCCACATCCGCGTCGTCAGCCTGCCACTGGGCGATGACCCCGATTCTTTCCTCAAACGCGAAGGTCCAGATGCCTTTCGCGAGCTCCTCAAGCAAGCTCGGCCCTTTTTCGACTTCAAAATCGACCGCGCCCAGGTCGAGGGCGGCCTCGCCAATGCCCAAGCTCGCGGCAATACCGCCCGCGAGGTAGCAGCCCTTCTTGCCTACATCAGCGATCCCGTCTCTCGCGATTCCCTGCTCAACCACTGCGCCACCCGCCTGCAAATGAGCGCGCCCGATCTCCGCGCCGCCACCTCTACCGCGCAAAAAAAACAACTCCGCGAGCAACGCACCCCCCAAGATGAGGCAACAGCGCCCAGCTACGAGCCCAGTAACATCGATCCGACCGTTGCCTATCTCTGCAACCTCGCGCTCCACTCCACTGAGGCCCGACGTTTCCTCTGCGAACAGCTCGAGACCCTGCTCGAGGCCTCACGTTTTCTCGAAGGCATTCCCGTGCTCGAAAACATCCTTTCCTCCGATTGCGATGCCAACAATCCTGCGGCGATCAACACCTTCCTTGCCACACTGCCCATACCTGATCAACTCGCGCTGCAACGCGATCCCACTTTTCATCAAGAAGTTAACACCCTACTCCAAAGCGCCGCCGAAGACGCCCTCGCCAAACTTAGCGAAAAAGCCCTCAACCAACGCTACGCCGCCAATCAATCCGCGCTCAATCAACCAGATCTCAGCGCCGCACAACTCCTACCGCTCCTCAAAGAAGCCGAGCAAATCAACAACCTCCTCGCCTCACTCGGTCACCGTACCGTAGCTGATGACCGCGCCTCCCTCGGCGAAACGGGAAAAAAAACACCCGCCAAAAAAGTCTGGAAAAAAGACTGGAAACCCCGTGATGGGTGAGGGTAATTTGTTATTGGTTGCGCATGAACATAACCAGATGCCTCGCAACTTATTTGCGAAGAAATTTGCCACAAGATCACAAGATTTTCAAGATTCAACCATTACTCCGAAGTAGAAATGTAAGTCACAGCCTTTTTTAAACCTACAACCGAATCCCACACAGCGGGAGGAGATAGCAGGACTAATCATTCTAAGATAATCCCGCAAATTTGACTGAACTTGCGTTATGATGATTCGCCCACTTTTCCGTGAAAGGAGCAAATGCGGAATCATCGTCTACAATCAGTGCAATCAGTTGCCAGATATATAGATTTTTAGGTTTATACGCAAATTGATAATCTTCTCAGCCCGTACTTTTTCTCGACCGGTAAGCCGATTTTTTCGCAAAAAACTCGTCATCTGACTATTACAATGCCATGTTCCGCCCGCACAAAACTCATGCAGAAAAACGGACACATTTGGATCATCGGCGGCGGTGTGATCGGACTTTGCTCCGCTTACTACGCCCTGCAACGCGGGATGAAAGTCAGCATCATCGAACGCGAAGCCGAGAAAGGCGATAACTGCTCGCTCGGCAATGCCGGCATGGTTGTGCCCAGTCACTTCATTCCCCTCGCCGCCCCAGGAATGCTCTCCAAAGGTCTGCGCTGGATGTTCAATCCACAAAGCCCTTTCTACGTCAAGCCACGCTTGAGTCCAGCACTGATGCGCTGGGGTTTGCTCTTTTACCGCCATGCCAATTCACGCCACGTTGAGGCCTGCCAACAACTCTTGCTCGATCTCAACCTGCAAAGCCGCGCCTTGTTTGCCGCGCTCTCGCAAGAAGGCGACTTCGGCCTTTCCCAGAAGGGCTTACTGATGCTATGCAAAACCCAGCATGGACTCGACGAAGAAGCTGCCGTAGCCGCAATGGCTCATTCGTTAGGCGCGCGCGCCGAGGTGCTCGATGCCGCAGCGACGGCAAAAATGGACCCTGCCATCACCATGAACGTTGCTGGCTCCGTGTGGTTTCCCGATGACTGCCATCTCAACCCGAATGCATTCTCCACACTGATGCGCCAACACGTGATCGCCGCCGGTGGCACGATTTATTACAACACCATACTCGAAAAAATCGAACAACAGCAAGGTAAAGTCACTGCCATCCACGCCAATAGTCAGCGCCACGAAGTCGATCAACTGCTGATCGCCGGTGGTTCTTGGTCCGCAGAAATTCTCCGCGACCTCGGCATGAGCCTGCCCCTGCAAGCAGGAAAAGGCTACTCGCTGACTTTGCACAACCCGAAACAACTGCCGCAACTTTGCTCGATTTTCTGTGAAGCAAAAGTCGCTATCACCCCAATGAACGGCACACTCCGATTCGCTGGCACCATGGAAGTCGGCGATCTCTCACTCAAGGTCAACCCGAACCGAGTCAAAGGCATTGTGCGCTCCGTTCAACCGTATTTCCCCGAATTTACTGAGCAGGACTTCGCTGAAGTTACCCCTTGGGCGGGCCTACGTCCCGTATCGCCCGATGGCATGCCCTACATCGGCCGAGCCCCGCAACATCAGAACGTCCTGATCGCCACTGGCCACGCCATGATGGGCCTCAGCCTCGCCCCGATCACCGGGAAAATCATCGCCGATCTCGCCATCGATCAACCCACCGGCTTCCCCATGGGCCGCCTCGCCGCAGGGCGTTTTTGTTAGACCGAAGATCTACCTTGGACTGCGGAAGCCCTGCTGCCGCTTTCCCCAAGGCAGCCTGCTGCCGTCGGCTCGAATGCACCAAAACATAGGTTCAACTGCTCATTAGCGGACTCCAATACAAAATAAAGACATTTTTTTATATTCGTAACTTGGCTGTGACTTCACATAAGGCATTCTGCCGTACTCAGAATACATCAAATCAGTAATTTTCACATTTAACTCCGTGGTAATCTCGGCAATTTCTTTCAGAGTTTGTGGTGTTGCGTCATCTACGCTGATAACAAGAACCCACTCACAAAAAGCAACGATTTCTACTGATACACTTTTTTTGATTATTTCCTCTATAGTTGATCTTATCAGCATATTGATTCCCGGATCAAACCGGAGCGCTCAATTGTACAAATCGAATTTTGCCATTACTGGCAGATAGTACGTAATAAGAACAGAAATTAACAAAATTTGCTTATCTTCATCCTCTAGCGGCTCGCACTCGATCATTTGAGCCGAAAATTTATTACGATACTTTGATTTTCAATGAAAATGGCAAATATACGCTGAAGCATCGAAAAAATTTCTAAAATATTTTATCATAATCTGAAGCCTTCAGGATTTTTACTGCATTGTGCAAGAGTTGATCGAGAAGCCAATCCAACTCACTTCTTCCCCCCCACCGGCAATTTCTTAATCTCGATGTTGCGAAACCACACGGGGTGGCCTTCGGCTTGGAGGGCTATGTGACCGGAGGAAAGGTCTTTGCTCGCTCCGGCATCCAGTAATGGCTGGGCAGGGCAAATGCGGCAAGTGGGATCGAGTTGGGGCTTTTGGTAGCGCAGCACTTCTTTGCCATTGATGCGATGAATGATCTCGTCGTGACCGCGGACTTCGATTTCCATTTTCACCCACTCCTCGGGCGCGAAAGTGGGGGCACTGGACTCGACGATATGCTGCGTGACGAGCTTGCCATCGATCTCAATGTGTGTGCCCGGCGTGCAAACATTTCCCGTCGAGCGTTTGCCATTTCCCTCATCAGCGAGAAACTGAAATTCGAGACTGATCGGGAATGATTGATCTTTGCCAAGATCTTTAGCGCCTTGGGAATGAACCATGACGCCGCTGTTAAAATTCACATAGCCCGGGGCATCGGCCATTTTTTGCCCATCGAACCGATACTCCATGCGCAGGATGTAATGCGAGTAGGAAACATCGGTGTAGAGATGTCCGAATTTTCCGTCGAACTTCGGATACTGATCGTAGCAAGCTTTGAGAATGCCATCTTCGACGTGGAAGGTATTGTAAGGGTTTTCGCCCGCGGCCGAGCCGACGATTTTCGGCGTCCAGCCGCCCAGATCTTTGCCGTTGAAAAGCGGCACCCACTCGGGTTCAGCGGACTTGCAGGAAGAAAAGGGCAATAGCAGAAGACTGAGAGTGCAAGCAATCGTTGATTTCATATTCCCTAAAGTGCCCGTTCTCCCCTACTTTGCAAGGGTAAAGTCATTCGAGTCTTTCCAAGGCGATCAAGCTAGCGAGAGCAAAGAGTTGCGGTCGGTGAAGTCTAGCATGGCGCAGCAGCGTTTCTTTGTTAGGCTGCGGGTATCGGATGGATCGAGTTTGAGCAGTTAGGCGTGAGACCTAGCAAGAGGTGACTTCCATGCCGCAGAGCTCCTCCATAATCCATCCATGGCCGAGCACTAACAAGCTACGAATTTAGACCAAAGAGCGGGCGCCGACCGGCACAATGACCGATTACGCTACAGAGCCATGGCACAATGTGCCGGCTTGCTTGTACTGTGCAATTTTACAGACGATATGCTGCACTCACGGTTTTTTTCTATTAGCAAACAACCCATAGCTTCCTCCCCTACCCCCCCCTCAGTCTTACTTGTTATATAAATCTGATGCCTTCTCTCCCATTCGGAAATCCATAACCCAAAGTGGTTACTTGCACGGGCTCTATGATGGCGTAGAATGCAAGCCTAAGCACTCGTGAAAGATTTATCCCGCCGACAAGCCATTCAGTTAATCCTTGCTACGACTACCGTCGCAGCGATGAACCAAACCTTGGTGTTCGGGGCTGATGCGCCGGCTACCTTGGGATTCGATCCGGATCTTTTGAAGAAAGAAATCCCTTGGCCGCGATTGCTGACCAAAGATGAAAAGGAAACGCTGAGCCAACTGGTGGATCTGCTGATCCCTGCCGATGACCACGGGCCTGTCGCGAGTGAAGTGGGCGTGGTGGATTTTCTCGATGAATGGATCAGCGCACCCTACCCGTCCCAACTCAAGGATCGCGATGCCATGCGCGAAGGCATCAAGCGATTCGATGCTCTCGCACAGCATCGTCATAAAAACGATTTCCGCAAGCTCGAAGCCACCCAACAAATGGCCCTGCTCGAAGCCATCGCCACCAATGGCAGCGAGGAAAACAAACGTGTTTTTTCTTCATTCAAGCTCATCCGTGATCGCGCGGCGGCAGGCTACTACACCACGCGCGAAGGCTGGAAAGCCATCGGCTACGTGGGCAATATGCCCATCGCTGGGAACTTCCCCGCACCGACAGAAGCGGCGCTCAAACACGCTGGATTACTCTAACTTTTTTCCTTTCATGGCTCATCTTACCACATCACGCACTCGTGCCGAATCCTATGACGCCATCGTCGTCGGCAGCGGCGCCGCTGGCGGCATGGCCGCCTGGGTTCTCGCCAAAAAAGGCGCCAAAATTCTGATGCTCGAGGCTGGTCGCAACTACGATGCCGTCAAGGAAACGCCGATGTTTCAGGCATTCTCTGATGCTCCTTTGCGCGGAGCAGGCTTTCCTGAAAAGCCTAATGGATTTTACGATGCCACCATCGGCGGCTGGAATGTGCCCGGCGAACCATACACCGTGCAGCGCAAGTCCGACAAAGGCTGGCAGGATGCCATCGTCGACAACCGCGTAACCACCGACCAAAACTTCATGTGGTGGCGCGCGCGCATGCTCGGTGGCCGCACCAACCACTGGGGCCGCGTTTCGCTGCGCATGGCGGAGATTGATTTCAAGCCGAAATCTACTGATGGACTCGGTTTCGATTGGCCCATCGGCTACGACGACGTTTCTCCTTGGTATGATCAGGTCGATCAACTCATCGGCATCTACGGCAGCAAAGAAGGCATCGCGAACAATCCTGACAGCGACTTTTTTCAGCCACCACCGCCACCGCGCGTGTATGAGCAATTGCTGATGCGCGGCGGAAAAAAGTTAGGTATACCCGTAATTCCATCACGCATGGCGATCCTCACCAAGCCGCTCAACGGTCGTCCCGCATGTTTTTACGCTACAGCCTGTGGTCGCGGTTGCTCGATTGGCGCGAATTTTCAATCCACCACCGTATTGATCCCGCCAGCTCTGCTCACGGGTAATCTCGACATCATCACCAATGCCATGGTGCGCGAAGTCACGGTCGATGCCAGTGGCAAAGCGACGGGCGTGCATTTCATTGACAAACAAACCGGCAAAGAAGAACACGTGCGCGCTACGACGGTGATCCTCGGTGCTAGTTCGTTAGATAGTGCGCGCATTTTGATGAACTCGAAATCAGCGCTGTTTCCCAACGGACTCGGCAACTCCACAGGTCATCTCGGTCGCTGGCTTACCGATTCCACAGGCTCTAGCATGACGGGTCGCTTGCCGGTGTTAGAGAACAGTCCCATCGCGAACGAAGACGGCACCTCATCGATGCATACCTACGCGCCCTGGACCATCGAACGGCAAAAAGAAGCAAGTAAAATGGGTGCACCGCGCGGCCACTACATGGCCTGGAGCGGCGGACGCGGCATGCCCGACATGGGCACAGCTGGTGAAGTTTCCTCGCTCGTCGGCAATGCCTGGGGCAAGAAATACAAAGAAGAAGCGCGGCGTTACTATGGCACCTTTGTCGATATCCATGCACGCGGTGAAATGATCCCTAACGAAAAAAGTTTCATCGAGCTCGATCCCGTCAAGAAAGACCAATACGGCATTCCCGTGTTGCGCTTTCATTTCCAGTGGAGTGATCACGAGATCAAACAAGTCGGCCACATGCAAAAAAGCTTTGCTGAGCTGATCGAGGCATCGGGCGGTGTGCTCACCAATCCTGTTCCTACCGATCCCTCCAAAGTCATGACCGCAGGCGGCTCCGTGAATCATGAGATGGGCGTGGCGCGCATGAGTGCCGATGCCAAAGACGGTGTCACCAACTCCTTCGGCCAACTCTGGGATTGCCCTAATGTATTAGTCGTCGATGGTGCAGTCTTCTGCTCCAACCCCTACAAAAACCCGACCATCACCATCATGGCCCTCGCTTGGAGGGCATGTGAGGAATTGATCAAACGTTCGAAGAAGTGAGCGAGGAGAAGAGAACGAATTGATCACCGCCGCGAGGCGTGAGCGACATTGCTGAGCCTGCGACAAAATGCCACATAGGCAGTGGGTGCAAATTGTGTATGATTGCTGGTACAACACGCACCACCATCATGACACACACCTTATCTCGAGTCTCATCTCTTTGCCTCATTGCCCTAGCAACTGCCACCGTGCAATCACAAGCCGCCACCATGGCTGTGAATGGCGGATCGATGAGCTTAGATCTCGACTCATCCATTTTCAGCGCCTTGCTTCTTACTACCAATGATCACTTTGGCGCAACATCGTCAAACAGCATGACGCTGGCTACCATCACAAATCCTGCAACCCCAGGAGACACCACGGATGTCTGGACGGGATTACCTTTCGGAGTCAATCCAGCCAGCATCTCAAGCCCAAGTGGTCGTACTCTTCCAGGCACTACTTTGACTTACGATCCTGGCAATCTCACAGGAACGGCAGCAGGCCAAATCGGTCTCGGCGGATTCACCCGCTTCAATGGGGCAGGAGGTTTATTTTACATCGGTGATTACCAACTCCTCTACAATCCAACGAGAGCGACAGGTGTCTATTCAGGATGGTATCTGCAAAACACCGCAGGCTTCCCAGCAAACGCATTCGATTTCGCCAATGTCTCCACCAATTTGACCGGCAGTGGATTTACCCTTTCAGGCGACTTGGTGCCGAACTCTGATTCGTTCTTTTCCTTGTATGGTTTAACTGGAACCGACATGGGCAATTTTTCCTTCACCGCGACAGCCGTGCCTGAAACATCATCGGCGTTGCTAGGAACTCTGTCGATGGTAGGATTGCTGACACGTCGCCGCCGCACAGCATGATCGTTCGATCTAGGCATCTGCTTTTGTTTTTCATCAACTGTTGCATTCCGATGACCCATGCCGAGGAATCCAACTGCTCTGTCGTCGAGGAAATGGATGCCATAGTTGTGGAAGCCAGTCGTGAGGATGCATGGAGTCCTCAAGTCACGAGTGCCACTCGGGGTGACGCCGCATTGATTGAAATTCCGCAATCGATTCAAGTGATCCCACGTCAATTGCTGGATGAGCAAGATGCACAAAATCTGGCCGATGCCTTGGTCAATGTCTCGGGCGTAGTACCCACGAAGTCTTTTGAATCACTGATTCTCAGCCCACTCGTGAGAGGATTTCCGGCGGAACTCTACATGGATGGGATGCCGACCTACGGTTCGACTGCTGCCATGGACCCTTCGTCGCTCATCAATGTAGAGTCAGTAGAAGTCATCAAAGGCCCAACAGCTGCTTTGTTTGGCGGTGGTGTCGGTTCGCCGTTAGGTGGCATCATTCATGTTGTGTCCAGCCAACCCACGGCCGAAAAATCATACGCACTGGGAATGCGCAGCGGCAGTGAAAACACTTTCAATCCCTTCGCCGACATCAATCAACCACTGAATGAAGATGGCACACTGGCTCTTCGAATCACAGGCGACTATGAGAGCAAGGACAGCCACATCGATCATGTACATCAAAAGCGCTGGTCCTTAAATCCGACCTTGCGTTGGGACATTTCTCCCGAGACGAAGCTGACCATCCAAGCGCAATTCCATTCGATCCGCCAACTCGAGTATAGCGGCCTTCCTGCCGCTTTGGTGATTCCTCGCGCCTCGGAAAATGTTGAAGTTTATAACGGCCCCAAGGTTGATCCTTTTCGTTTCACTGGTGCCGTTGATGCCCCTGATATTGTGATCACCAATACACGGTTGGTAGCGGCATTCGAGCATCGGCTCTCCGAGCGTTTCAAAATAAATGCCAGTGCACAGTGGTACCACAATCGCTTTGATGAATATTCGATCTACACGTTCTCCAGTGCACAATCTCCCTTGAACGACACCCCCAATGTTTATCCTGTTCTGAGCGGCTACTTGCCATCAGAAGTCAATCAAACCACGCTGAATGGCTGGTTGACGGGCAACTTCAGCTTTGGCCCTGTGGAACATGAAATCATCATCGGCGCTGACCTCGATCTAACAGAAAATATTTCAGCATTAGGCTTCAGCCATTTGCGCATCCCTCTGCCAGATCCTTTTCCCGATACCGTATTGCCAATTCGCGAGGGCTTTATCGATTTCGCCGATCCTAACAGTACATTGCCCTATGTACGTCCAGCTTTGATCGATCATAGCCAAAATCAGTTCACAACCGGCGGTGTGTTTCTGCAAGATCACGTGACCGCCTGGGAACGCTATCACCTGCTCGGCGGCATTCGCTTGGTGAGAATGAATGTCGACCACCAATTCCAAACGGAAAATACCATTGGCTCTGCGACGCGCTATGACGTCGACTACCTAGAAGCCGCTCCGCGCTTTGGTGGGGTCGTCGATCTCGGCGCTGGCGTATCTGCTTTCGCGGCGTATTCCGAAGGATTTCGCGGCGTGCTGAATTACACGGGAAAAGAAGCGCCAGAGCCCGAACAATCTGCCATGTCTGAGGCTGGAGTGAAGTTTGCAAACGAATCCTATCACCTAAATGGATCGCTCGCCGCATATCAATTGACCCGAGAAAATGTTCCGACTGCCAATCCATTCGTGCCCGGCTCTACTGTGCAGCTTGGCGAGCAACAATCGCAAGGCATTGAGCTCGATCTCGGCTGGCAACCCACGCCGGCCTTTTCGTTGCTGGCCACTTATGCATATACGGATGCCGAAGTCACAGAAGACATCATCAACGAGGTGCCCACTGAGGGACAAGACATCGATCGTATTGGCAAACGACTCGCCCGCGTTCCCGAACATAGCGGTCGCATCGCCGCACGCTATCGATTCCAAGAAGGCAAGCTTCAAGGTCTTGGACTGGGTCTAGGAATCACAGCTGCCTCGAAGCGACCTGTTAGTCTGAGCAACAATTATTTCACGGAAGCCTACTGTGTCGCAGATGCCCAGATCTCCTATGAAACGGAAACGTGGCAGGCCGAACTCTCCATCGCCAATCTCACCAATCATTTTTACTACGAACCCTATCCGTATCTTGGCGAAGATGTGGTCGCACCCGCTCGACCGATTTCCTTTTTCTTTAGCATCACCACTCGATTCTAACAAATCCGATGACCTCGCAGATCCCCACCAACATCTTGAAAAAACTCTGCTTACTGACACTACTGCTGAGTCAGCTATGTCGGGCCAGCACCATTGAAGTTCGCTCGGGCAGTTGCATATTTCACTTTGACCCTGCGGCACTGGCGGCGATGAACTATGGATCGAATCCGAATGTCGGAGCCCTGATTTTTGAAGAGTTTTTTCGCGGCGATGACGACCGACTGCGGACGCGCAATCAATTGCTCAGCGATCAAATCGTGCCGAATTTCACCGCCATTCCTGCCACCAACCTGAAACTCGAAGTCAACGGCAGCACAGTCACCAACATCAACCCCGCAGGCCAACCAACGCGCAATCGCAAGCCTAGCACATTTTCTTACGATCCCGCCAATGTCACCGGCACAGCCACAGGAGAAATTGGCTTCACCGGCACCACACGATTCATCGGCGACTTTACCGGAGCATTTGTATTAGGCGATTATGTTCTGCGCTACAACCTTCCAGCTGGCACAACCGAACCCAATCGCGGATGGGTCTTTGTCAACAATTTCGACTTCCAAGGATTTCCCGCATTCGAGACCACAGCCGTGACGGTGCAAGCAACTGGAGGAAAGCTCATCATCGAAGGAAAACTCACCATCGCACGTGAGCTCGACCTCTTTTTCTTCGTCGGCGACCGAGGAAAAATCGTCGGAGAATTTCGCTTCGAAACACCCAGCGCTCCAGCAAGTCCTCCTCCCATGCCCACGATTTCCCGATTGCCTTCTGGAGCGGCACAGCTTTCCTTTTTCGGTAAAGGCAATGCTCTCTATCAGATTCAACAATCGTCCGATCTTCAACAGTGGACCACACTCGATTACAAAGTAGCGGGCAAAGGACAGATGCTCCAATGGACAGACAACACCGCAACGTCCGCAAGCAAACGATTCTATCGCATCGTAGAAGACAACTAACACATCCTCATGAACACCGAAATTGATTCCGTTACCCGTCGCCACTTTCTCCGCGCGATCACCGCTGCTGGAGCATTCACGTTGAGCGAAAGCACTCGCGCCGAAGAACCTTCCGTTCACGAGAAAGCTGTCGCCCTGCTGAAACCCGGTTCAGAAACAATTGCCATCTTGCTTTACCCTGGCTTCACGGCACTGGACGCCATCGGACCACACTACGCACTCTCCGGCATGGCCGGTGCAAGTGTGCGCTTCATCGCAGCCACAACAGACGCAGTTGCCAGTGAAAGTGGATTTTCTGTTAGCCCTCACCTAAGCTTCGACCAATGCCCCGAGAACATCGATCTGTTGCTGATTCCTGGCGGTATGGCAGGCACCATCACCGCCATGGAAGATGAGGCCACCATGGCATTTGTGAAAAAAGCCGCAGCACGCAGCAAAATGATTGGCTCCATCTGCACCGGAGCACTCATCCTCGGGGCCGCGGGCTTGATTCGCGGATACAAAGCCACCTCACACTGGCAAACCATGGACCTGCTGCCCATCGTCGGCGCGACACCCGTCAAAGAACGCGTAGTAATCGACCGCAATCTGGTCACCTGCGGAGGGGTCACCGCAGGCCTCGACATGGGCTTCACTCTCGTTCGTCGCTACCGCGGAGATCTTTACGCCAAAGGCATACAGTTGCTCGCCGAATACGACCCGCAACCACCGTTCCCCAAAAGTGGCAACCCCGATACCGCGGAACCCGAAGTCGTTGCCTTGCTCAACCACATGCATGCCGACTACATCAGCGGCTGGGGGAAAAAATTACAAAATACCCCAGGCGCGAAAAAAGATCAGTGAGCGCAAATCAACGATCCAACTCTCACGCACCCAACTCGCGCAGCAAGTGCTGATTGAGCAGAATGCCCGCCTCGAAGTTGGCGACGGGGAAATTTTCGTTAGGGGCGTGGATTTGGCAATCGGGCAATGCTAGGCCTAACAACAAGGTGTCAGCGCCGAGGATTTCGCGGAATGATTGGATGATCGGAATGCTGCCACCTTCGCGGATCAGCACGGGCTCACTTCCAAAGGCGGCGGTCAGAGCGCGTTGTGCCGCCTTTCCGTCAGCCGAGTGCGGATCGGCGAGATAAGGTTTGCCATCGTGGCCGATGTAAATATCGATCGATACACCTGCGGGGCAATGTTTTTCAAAATGCGCACGCACTTTTTCGAGAATGTCTTTCGGGTCTTGGTCGGGCACCAAGCGGAACGAGAATTTCGCAAAAGCCTCGGCAGGCAGCACAGTCTTCGAGCCCTCGCCTTGGTAGCCACCGCCGATGCCGTTGACTTCCGCTGTTGGCCGCGCCCAAACGCGTTCTGCTGAGCTGTAGCCTTCTTCGCCGAAGACCGAAGGGGATCCGGTAACGGCGAGAAAATCCGCATCGGCTACACCGGGTATTTGCTGCCACATTTCGCGCTCCCAGGCTTCGAGCGGGCGGACATCATCGTAAAATCCATCGACCAAAATTTTCCCGTTAGAGTCATGCAGACTTGCTACGAGGCGAGCAATCGCAGTCGCAGGATTCGCCACGGCCCCGCCGTAGATGCCCGAATGCAGATCGCCCTTGGGCCCACGCAAAGTCACCTCAGCGCAGGCGATACCGCGCAAGCCGTAGCCCATGGTTGGCACACCAGCAGCGACCATGCCGGTGTCCGATACCGCGATCACATCGCAACGTAGGGCTTCGCGATGTTCACGCAAGAAGGGCGCAAGATTCGGACTACCGATCTCTTCTTCACCTTCGAAAAGAAAGATCAAGTTGACTGGCAGCTCCCCTTGCTCACGCAGTGTTTTTTCCACACCAAGAATGTGCGCCAGCATTTGGCCCTTGTTGTCGGTCGCACCGCGCGCCCAGATTTTTCCCTCGCGAATTTCTGGTTCAAAGGGTGGGTTTTGCCACAAGGCCAATGGGTCGACGGGTTGCACATCGTAGTGCCCGTAAATCAGCACCGTTTTGCAATCGACCCGATGCTCATTGCGCGCGACCACAATCGGATGCCGCGCCGTCTCGTGTAGCTCAACCGCCAATCCCATGCCACTAAGCTTTGTGATCAACCATTGCGCACAGGCACGCACATCCGCGGTGTGACGCGAGTCAGTGGAAATGCTTGGAAAACGGAGAAAGGTAAAAAGATCTTGTAGCTCTGGTGTCATGCAGAATTCTTCACCCAACCTCTCACTCCAATCAAGCAGAATCCGCGAAATTCCGTGCCGCAGCCTCAGCGCGCTGATCATGTCCAAATATGCTTAATTCTTGTCCGATTCATGCACGACCCGAAACGCAACGATTTGATTGATTGGATGCAACTTGGTAAGCTAATCGGGCTGTAAAATCCGCAGTCTCATCCACCACAGTGACGCACGATATCCGAGATCCCTGCGTGCGAAATTTCTGAACCCAAAAAATTCCCTTCCGTGCATCATGACAAAAAAATGACGATTTTTGATAAAAAATGTTGCACTATATCAACAAAATGCTAATATTATGCTCGTGTGACGCTTTAAGCATCACACGGCATTTCCCAAAAAATAGCATGTCGCAAGACAGGGTACAATTGGGTTTTCATAGGTAATTGACTGCCGGAGCTGGGGAGCTCCGGCAGTTTCTTTTTCGGGGATTCGTAGCCAGTTGATGCATTTTCTGCATACAAGAAAAATCCAAAAAACCAACAACGAGAGCATTGGATCATGAAATTTTAGTCGGAAATGGACATAAAATACCGAAATCACCCGAAAAACAGCGCATTGCAGTCATCTCGTGATTTTCATAGGAACTGCGGTGACAAATTCTTCACGACTTTCCCCTTGCGGGACCTCTGTCAGACTGCTAAAAATTGAAAGCCTGTCATAGCCTTAGCGGAAAAGCGCATTGGCATGTTTCAAGCTGGCCCACGTGTCATCCGGCAACTCCACATACCCATTGTATGCACACTACTTCATATCTTCATCGCTTCTTGATTCTCTGCCTCACGCTTTGCACTTTACCGTTCATTCAGGCTCAAGAAGAACAAGGTTTCCTCAATATCGCTAACCTCGTGCTGGGCGATAAGCCATGCAACATCCAGGTTGCTGGGAAAGAGCTCGTCCCCGGTGGATTGAAAAACATCGAATCCACTGGCTGGTTCATCGTCCCCGCAGGCGAACATCAAATGAGCCTCGCCGTCGAGGGCTACAAAACTGCTGCTGGCTCGATCACGATTACTCCGGGAGTCAGCACGCTCTACGTAGTCTTCCTCCAACAAATAGGCGACAAAGTAGACAAAAATGGCAAGCCCAATCCGCCACAACTCCGCATCAAGAAGTGCGAATCCTTTGCCGAAACAAAAGGACACTACCTCAACGCAATGTCGTTTTGCCCTGATGAAGAACGCTTCGATCTCGGGCCAAACATTCTTCGACTCAAGATGTTTGGTCGCCAAGAAATCACCAACTGGAATGGCGGAGCTTTTGCCATCAAGCATGGCGCTGAGATCATCGGCACCTGCTCCGGCTCACAAGAAAAAGGCTCATACTACCTGCTGATCGGCACCGACCACCGCAGATCCTACGCCTCTCTCCTCGTCCGCAATGAAAAACAAGAGCTTCCCCCTTGGATGAAAAAACCACAAAAACCATGATGCACCGATCATACCCCCAATACCTGGCAGCTTAATCAGTACGCAATTCCTTGCTGCTGAATCACCGTCCGCCAGCGAGATTCTCGCCGAATCGGCTCCGAGCTTGCAAATCCGCGTGGACTGCCAAAAACGCAAACAAGAATTTGCTCTCGCAGCCGCCTCTACTGGCATAACAGCATAGCGCAGCTTTTGCTATCAATCGCGCCGAGCAAGGTGAATGCCACCCAGCACATTGGACCGGCGGCACAGCGCCCGATCATAGAATCGAATTTAGTTTATGGACGATGAAAGATCGGCGCGCGCACAATGTCGATTCGAATGCCGTCGCACAAAAACCTCGGCTTTCATCCTGACAATTACCGAGTGTGAGATTCCTAGGAGCGCTTTCTTTACGATGCTTCTGATGCCACGGCAGCATAGCCACTGGTCCTACTTCTCCATTCCTTTCACCAGAACAATCACTCCGGCCAAAAAAGGAATGAGCGCGAGGATCCAAGCGAGTTCAGCCATCGATTGGAGAAAAGCAAACAGGGCCAGCCCCATCGACATCAACACAATCCCTTCGATCAAAGATCGACGGGATTTTTTTTCTTGGATCGGTTGCACATCGATGTGCGGCATCGCCATGTTGCGGCGCATTTTTTTCGCAGCGCGAATTTGATCTGCGCTAGGAGCCTCAATCTGGACCTTCGGTTTTTCAGTTTGATCAATCATGGCATTATGGGGCGAAAGCTTTTTCCTGAAGAGACTGACGCGTCGCAGAGCCATCGGCATTCGCGAAATCCGAGCGTTGCACCAGAAAAAGAAAATAGCGCTGCTTCACAGGATCAATCCAGCATTGCGTCCCAAACGCGCCGCCATGACCGTGACTCCCGGGTGACAGAATGGCAGTAACTCCTTGCGGTTTGCGAATGACACACCAGCCGATTCCCCATCCATTCCCTGGGGTAAATCCTGTGGCGAGATCTCCCGTATGAACGCGCGTCATTTCCCGCACTGTTTCTTCCTTCAAGTAGCGCCGACCATCCAGCTCGCCGCCGCGCAAAATCATACGCGCGAAACGACCATAGTCTGCCGCTGTGGAAAACAAGCCACCATTCGCACGCGGATAGCGCTTTTTGTTTGCACTGGGATCGCCTAACAGAAACCTCAAGGGTGCTTCTTTCCATTCCGTAGCCGCACTTTTTTGGTAAGCCTTGCACAGGCGCTTCATCTGTTCTGCGCTCGGAGAGAATGTTGTATCTTTCATCCCCAGTGGCTGAAACAGCTCCTCGGCGACAAAAGCTTCAAAGGATTTGCCAGTCACGACTTCCACCACTCGCGCAGCAATGTTGATGCTGGATTGACAATAACTCCATTTGCGATCAGGCGGGAAATTAACTGGCAAGGTGACCACATACTTGGTGAGATCTGCTAGGTTTTCAAACTCCGCATCCGCACCGCGTGGCACGTCACTCAAGCCCGAGCTGTGTTGCATGCATTGCGCAATCGTGATGATCATATGCTTGCCCTGAGCATCCTTGAGGTCGGCAAATTCGGGCAGATACTTTGCCACAGGATTGTGAATGTTGAGCTTGCCGCGCTCATGCAACATCATCACCGCCGTTCCTGTGATCGGTTTAGTCATCGAGGCAATCCAAAAAAGATCATCCGCCTGAATGGCACGTTTAGTTTCCATATCGGCTAGCCCCGACATTTCTTGACGCATCACCCCATCGCGATTCCCAGTTTGCACAAGGCCGCCGACGATTTCATGTTTCGTAATTTCCTCATCCAATTGCTTTTTCAACAAAGGAAAATCCTCTGCCGCATCAAGGTTCATGCAGCAGAGGATGGGAATCAATAATAACTGTTTCATGACCTATCCTATCACGAACCAAGAACGCGCACAAGAAGAAAACGAATGATCAAAAATGCCGCGAGTAAGCCACACTCAGGCAGCCTACTTTTGCAAATTTTTCATTTTTTCCATTATCTCCTTCATCTGCTTCTTGATCGCTTCAGGCACATTAGGGTCGTTGAGCGCTTCATCAAGATCCGCTGCGCCATCAATTTCCAGCTTAATAGAATTTCCTCCTTGATTGACATTTGCATCGGCGCCTCCCGCATCATTCTGCTGCTCTTGACCGCGCTCCTCGATAATGACCGTGAGATTTGCGCGCTCACCCTTCCGCATGTATTCCACTTCGAGGATATCACCTGCCTTGTGATTCCTCAGTTCACTGCGCAGGTCTTCTTCTTCCGCGAGGACTTGATCACCAGCTTTGAGAAGTATGTCATTCACCTTCAACCCTGCTTTGGCCACTGGCCCGTCATTGGCGATGGCGCGAATGACCACGCCCTCGTCGCAACCAAGTCCGAGTTGCTCGCGCAATGCGGGATCTGCCGCCTTGACCTCAGCACCAATCCAGACAGCTGCTAGTTTCGTTTGGCCTTGCTGTTGGTGCACATCATCTCCCGACTCGTCAAGCACATTGCCATCGCCATCGAGCACTTCCGTTTTTTCTGCCGTCACGCCATTGCGCGTAGTAACGGTCTTGCGTATCGTTTTTTTCCCGTCCGAGGTGATGGATACCGATTTACTCTCGGAGTGTGATATTGATCCGTTACCATCAAGCTTCGAGCCAGCTTTGACCTCAGCTTCTGCCTTGCCCTCGCCACCATCGATCTCGATGTCAATCTTCACATCGCTGGGGTTCTTCGTTTTGTCTTCGACCTCATCATACCCTTGAGCATGTAAGGCGGTGGATCCTAGGATTGCAGCCGTAAGTGCAGCTGCCATGGTTCTGTAGTTTGCATTCATATTGTTTACTGTTGTTGTTCGTAGTGTTAATCAAAAGTTACTGGCGCACAGACAAGTGTATGCTTGATCTCTGATGAGCGAATTAAAATGGGTGAGTGAGTATTTGCGACGGAAGATTCCTCTTTCCACTGCTGTTGAAGAAGTTCCCAGTAGCCCCCATCAACTTCAAAAAGTTTCAAGCGCTTACTTTGAATCAGGGTTTTTTGATGATGCCGCACTGTAACGTCTGGCTCGGTTGCGTGAGGCTCGACGCGAACAGATTTGCGATGCAATAGCATGCCGATAGCAAGAGCTGCAGCAATAGGCAGAATCGAGGCGAGACGCCCTTTCCATGATAGGGGCATGGCATTGCCCGCCACTCGAACCGGCGGCTGTGTAAGCCTAGCTCGTAATGCACGCGGCAAGGGAGCGGGTTTGATCTGTTTCAGAAACGAATCTGGAAGTTCCTCATTCATGGTTGTAGTTCGGTGAGATTGGGTTTGAGGCGCTCGACTGCATAACGATAACGAGAAGTGGCTGTCGCCACGGGAATCGCCAACAACTGTGCGATAGCAGGAAAAGTCATTTCACCCCAGACGCGTAAGATCAAGACCTCGCGCAAATCATCGGGTAATCTCGCAATCTGAGTCTGAATGAAGGCATCAGTATCTGTAGCTCCCACATCATTGATAAACCAATCGTCCGTGTTCGCAACTTCACTTTCGCGTCGAGTACGACGATCGATGCTACGTCCCAGATCAATGGCTCTGCGCCGGATCGTCGCAAAAACGACCGCCCGCGGTGGCACTTCATCTGAGGCCTTCGACCACGTCTCAACCAAAGACTCCTGCAAGACATCTTGCGCATCAGCCTCACAACGCGTTTGTTGACGAGCATAGAGAAAAAAGACTTCCGCATGCTCATCAATCCACCTCTGCCATTGCAGGGATCGATTGGGCTCAGTTGGATCTTCGCGGCGGCTCATGTGCTTCTGTTGATACAGCGGCACGCTCAGCCCAACCGATCTGTAATCGAAGGAAAAAAGACCAATAGCTTCCATTCACTCCGTGCTATGAACATCACAGGCTTGCATTTTCAGCGCCATCGTCGATCATATTGGCATTCCGCATGGACCCTATCTTATCAACCTCCGCCAGCGAACACGTCAGCAAAGCCAAAACCATCGCCGCGATTTTAATCATCGGCATTCTGTCTTTGCTCAGTTTCGTTCTGATGAAACAGTGCAAACCAGAGGCAAAAATGGAAGAACGCCTCTTTGCTCATCCGAGCGTAGAGGTCTATACCATTGTCACAACTGAGCAACAGCTCAACATCGCCTCACAGGCAGTAGTAAGCAGTCGTCGCGAGGTGCAACTCGCATCAGAAGTAGCAGGAAAAGTCATCGAAGTATCACCACAATGGAAACGTGGCGGCATCGTTACGCGTGAAGAGATTCTTATTCGCTTGGATTCGGCCGACTACACCGCTGCGCGCGCGCGCATGGAATCAATGTTGGCACAAGCGCAAGAAAATCTCGCACTCGAGACCGCGCAATCGGAAATGGCCATTCGTGAATGGGAGCGCGTCAGCAATGATCAGGCATCGCCACTCACTCGCCGTGATCCACAGGTCACACGTGCGCGGGCCTTAGTTGCATCAGCTCAAGCAGATCTCGAAAAAGCCAAACGCGATGAGGAGCGAACCATTCTGCGCGCGCCCTTCGCTGGTCGCGTTCGCCAGAGCAATGTCGAACTAGGGTCCTATCTCTCCCCTGGATTCACGATTGGAGAACTATATGCCGATGACGACCTAGAGCTGCACATCCCCGCCTCACTCGAAGACTTCCCATTTCTCGCGAGAGCTGGACGTTTCCCCATCGAAGCCATGATGGGCAAAGAGACGCAATCTTGGCAGGCAGAAATCGTCCGCATCGATGGAGAAATTGACCGCAAAACCAATTCTGCACGGATCATTGCCAAAATTCTCCCCAACGGAAAAACCTACCCCCCTGTAGGGTTATTTGTGCGCACCATTTTACCGACAGCGCCGATCAATGATCTTAGCAAAATTCCGCGCTCAGGCTTGCACGAGGAATCAAGCGTGCTCTTAGTTCGCGACACAAATACCATCCATATTCAGCCGATTCAAATCATCCGTGCTGATCAAAATGATCTTTATGTCAAAGGGCTCAAGACGGGAGATCGCCTATGCGTGACTCGTCTTCAAGTCGCTATCGATGGCATGCAGGTCGAGGTAGTGCTGCCGCAAAAGCAAACAACCACGAGATAAAAAGCAGAATCGAACTCGTCAAAACGCAACCCAATCGCGAAATGAAATGCACCCGTAGGGCCATCATCACGCATCAAATTGTGAACATATTCCAATCGCACTGGACCATTCTTCTTTGGCAATACCGAATTCTCCCATGTCTTCAAAGCTTTCGCATCCGCAGATGACGGCACATAGGGAGATGAAGAGTATGTCGGTGAGGTGGTGTACGGGCGAGATCGATTCGTGGATTTTCCAGCTCTTGGGGTAGCAGGATGATCGCTGGTGTTTCGCTGGCAGCTGGTGTTTCGCTAGAGAGCTGTTGTGGCTGTGTGTTTATTTTGTTAGATGATGGCGCGTGTGTTAGGGCTGAAATTGAATTCCGCCTACAAACTCGTTGGTTTGAAAAAATTGCGCATCGCGCACGACCTTGCCGCCCACCGTAAGATGATCGAATCGCAAATCGCGAATCCGAGCATCTGCCAGCCCCCATAGAATTTGTGGCTCGCGCAAGACACTGGGCGCAGCGATAGAAACATTCTGAAACAAAATATCCGATAGATCTCCAGCTTCTCGCCGACCACCATTCTTTGCGTATGGTGCAGGCACTTTCATGCAGAGAAAAAACTGCTGCAAAGTAGGCCGCGGGTCTTCCACGTTGATGTTCCGAAAAATCACGCCGCGCCCCGCTGCCCCCTTGCCCTCGCCACGCATGTTGAACACCCGTCCACCACTCCAGTGATGCCATTTCGCTCGTGAGTAAATCACATCACAATCTTCTACCACCATCGGCCGATCATTTACGTTTTGTAATGAACTCAAAACGAATGCCGATCCATTCGCATCATTCCACACTACCGTGCGACGAATCCCTAATCCCTGCACATACAGCGAGTCATCTTGCGTGCGCAAGAAACAATCTTCAATGAGAGTATTCCCAAAAGGATTGATGCCATCACCATTCGCCCGCCACGTGAAAATTTTCGTCCACGATACCTTATTCGGATGTCCCTTTTTAAAGCCACCCACCAGCATCAGTGAATGCGTTGCCGAATCCGCAATCGTAATCCCTTCCACAGTCACATCATTGGCTCCCAAGATCTCAATTGGACGATAGCGCTCATGCTCACTTGCTGCAATCGCTGGCCTAACATATTCAGGATGCTTCAATCGAGCGCCCGATATAGTGCCGTGACCAAAGACCCGAATATTCCGCCCCTCGGTCCAAGAAGTTTGCGAAAAAGTTCCATACACCATCGCATCAGCTGGAAGATAATACTGACAATTCGCGCGCAACGGAAATGCCACACCAACGTCATGCACACCCGGCAAAAAATACAAGGTGGTCCACGCACCGCCTGCTGGAGGCATTCCCCCTGGTCTTACTGCCAACACCCCCGGCTCCCCCAACCTCGGTTTGTCGAGCAACGGTGGATTGGCAAACAGCGAAATTGTATGAATCGGTGGCCCCTTGTAGCCCTTACCCGTGTCTTGCTCATCCATTTGGCCATCGATATCCACCGCCACTTGGCAAGGCTTGTTCAATGTTACATAAACCTTGCCATCTTTCACTAAACAGGCCGAAACCTTGCGTCTTGGATGCACTGCCGCTGAACGAATCGCTTGACCATTCTTGCGCGAAACTTCCACTTCCACTGCTCCCGACATCTCAAAATTTACGTAAGCATGCGTCCATCCCGCTAGGGTGTCGAAATATGCATCCTTCCCCTTCTCCACTTTTTTGCAAGCAGTCTCCCATACAAAAGCCTGCTGCCATAACGCGTCAGGCTGCGCCGGACGCACTCTTACGTCATAATGCTCCGCCGCGGCCAATCCCGGAACCTTATCCGAAACCACTAAACTTTCTGGCTCAGCAGCAATAACACCACAGCAAAGAAAAATAACAACGAGTGGCGCGAATAAAACTTTCATCAACTCAGCTACGGTCATTAGCGCCTTATTCTGTCACAGAAAAAACCTAACAAATCACCAGTCACCGAGCATCCGAGCGAAATGACACAGCTGGCAAGCCTGCCTGATTTAATAAATTCACCACAGCCTCATGAGCCCACCCCCAGCGCACGGTCTCGGGCTTGATGATTTTTTCTGAAGTGACTACCACAGTACCGCCATCGATCACGGCTTTTGCTGGCAGAATTTTCCCGTTCGATCCCGCCATCGTAAATCCTGTGCGTTCTGCACCTTTCGCGATAAGTCCACCACTAATGTTACGGAACATGATTCATGCTCGTGGCTCATCGATCTTCATGCTTTCGAAAATGAAATCTAAGTACTCACCCGTTTCACCATAGGCAACGGCACTTACAGAGAGAGCCAGACATCACCCACTAGCACGTCTGCGATTTTTGTGAGAGCGTCACACTTTTCATCACACATGATAAACTACTACCCCTAACGTGAAGCCTGAAGCAGATCGAGCATCAGCTTCCACTCACCATGCGCATCCGCTGCCTGAGACTTCGACTACCCTGAAAATTTCACCCCCACCGTCATGCCCACCTTGGCTTACCACCACACCGCCACAGGCTTGTCACGCTGAATTACCATGTGATCGCTCGACAACGGAGACAAACTCACCTTCTCCGCGAGAGATGAGATCAACAAGAGAAATAGCGCAATAACAAGCAGTGTTAATCGTTTCATAAATCGTGGGTTTGAGAGGAATGCAAAAATACACTCGCTGTAAGAAGACCGAACGTCGCCGAATTTAACGAAAATTACATAGAATCCCAACAAACCCCTCAAACCAAATGCGCGAATGCGCACCAACTGTTCAATTCTCCATTCCGCTCTTGCGCATCGGGCGGAACTACATTACCAGTTTATGAACTTTTCCGAACCATGGCCTCCTACACCGAAGACGACATCAAGAGCCTCGACTGGCGCGAGCACATTCGCATGCGCCCCGGCATGTACATTGGCAAACTCGCCGATGGCTCCTCGCCCGATGACGGCATCTACATTTTACTCAAAGAAGCGGTCGATAACTCGATCGACGAGCACATCATGGGCTTCGGCAAGGAAATCCGCATCGACATCGATGAAGAAGGCCGCGTGGAAGTGCGCGACTTTGGCCGTGGCATCCCTCTCGGCAAGCTCTACGATTGCGCCGCGCAAATCAACACCGGTGCCAAATACGATAGCGAAGCATTCAAAAAATCCGTCGGCCTCAACGGTGTCGGCATCAAAGCCGTCAATGCGCTATCAATATTTTTCGAAATCCAAGCGTGGCGCGAAGGCCTGACCAAGGCGATTGAGTTTTCTAAAGGTCAAGTCACCCAAGACATGAAAAATCCGCGCACGGAGGAAGCGCCGAACGGCACTCGACTGTGCTTCGATGTCGACCGCACGATTTTCCCGGCCAAGACGAAATTCCGTGAGCAATTCGTGGAAAAAATGTGCCGCTACTATTCCTACCTGAACCCGAATCTCACGATCATTTTCAACGGCAAAAAATTCCGTTCCAAAGACGGATTGCTCGATCTCCTGCGTGAGGAAATGGAAAAAGAGCCACTCTACAAACCGATCCATCTCGTCGGCAAGGACATTGAAATTGCCTTCACGCACAGCGAAGAAAGCAGCGAAGAATACTATACCTTCGTCAACGGCCAAAACACCTCACAAGGCGGCACTCACCTCGTCGCTTTTCGCGAGGCTTTCGTCAATGCGATCCGCGGATTTTACAAAAAACAATGGGAACCCTCCGACATCCGTGCCGGCATCGAGGCCGCGATCTGCGTGCGCATCGAGGAGCCCGTATTCGAGTCGCAAACCAAGACCAAACTCGGTTCCGCCACCACCAAACCTGATGGCGGCGAATCGCTGAGAACCTTCATTGGCAATTTCCTCAAGGAGCACCTCGACAACTACCTGCACAAAAATCCGCAGACCGCTGAGGCAATCCAAAAACGCATCCTTCTCGCCGAGCGCGAGCGCAAGGACATGAAGGGCATTCAGAAGCTTGCCCGCGAGCGCTCACGACAAGCCAAAGTCCATAACAAAAAACTACGCGATTGCCGCATCCACTTCGACACCAAAAACAAACGCCGCGAGGAAAGCACGATTTTCCTTACCGAGGGCGACTCCGCATCCGGATCGATCACCAAATCGCGCGATGTCGAAACGCAGGCCGTCTTTTCACTGCGAGGAAAACCGCTGAACACCTTCGGACTAGCGCGCAAGATCGTTTATGAAAACGAAGAATTTGCCCTGCTTCAGGCCGCGCTCAACATCGAAGAAGGCATCGAAGAACTGCGCTACAACCGCGTCGTCATCGCCACCGATGCCGACGTCGATGGCATGCACATTCGCTTGTTGCTGCTGACCTTTTTCCTGCAATTTTTCCCCGAGCTTATTCGCGACGGCCACCTTTACATCCTGCAAACTCCCCTTTTCCGCGTTCGCAACAAAAAGGAAACGATCTATTGCTACAGCGAAGAAGAGCGCGTGAAAGCGATGAACAAACTCGGCAAAAACCCCGAGATAACCCGCTTCAAAGGACTCGGTGAAATTTCGCCTGATGAGTTCAAGCACATGATCGATGCCAACATACGCCTCGATCCCGTGAGCTACATCGAGGGCAAAGGCGTCAAAGAATTGCTTACCTTCTACATGGGCAAAAACACCCCTGATCGCCAAGAATACATCATCGACAACCTCCGCGAAGACGTGGATCGCCAGATTACGGTGGCGGGGTAAATTGTTGCATTCATCATTCCACGACTTCCTCACCCAACTCACGATCCACCACTGCGGCTAATTCCGAGGAAACGATAAGAAGCCGCCATTGACGCGCCTCCTTGATCTGATTTTGGCCTAGCTGCATCCGCAGGCAGGCCAAGGCAATCCGTTCATGTTGTTCGGGAGTAAAAGAAGATTTGTTACTCTGATACCACTCTCCCGCTACAATAGGGTTTTTCACCAAAAGTTCATTCATCGCTACCTCCAACCAAAACACCTCGTAGCCAGAATCCTTCTCCAACAGAGAAGACATGACAGCCTCAGGATCGATCATGACATCACGACGCAGGCGACGATCCATCGCTGCGCCAATTTCAGAGTCCACTACAGAAATCAGCTCTTCGTCCATGAGTGTCCCATGAAGCTCGCGCGCTTTTTTCCACTCCAGAAGCCCACAATAATACCGGCAAAGAGCCAGAACAGCGCGGTCACGTAAAGTTGCCCGCAGCTTTGTACCATGCGCGGCGAACCACGCTAATACATGCTCAGCATCTACGCCAAGACGAGCCCGCATGGCTACCTCCAACCAGAAATCTTCGTATGGACAATTCTCCTCTAGGAAAACATCCAGTAAATTTTCCACTTTTGCGTCAGCGGACCACATAGCATCGATCAATTGATTCATTTCCGTCATCAATCGTTCGCGCTGCAGCGGTGATTTTATTTCATCAATCAAAGCACGTGCCCTACCAAAATCTTGCTCGTCAATGGCAGGGCGGTTTCAACATGGAAGTGCAACGATCGCTGTTGGGTTTGAGAATACTTCATTTGGTGAATACCAGCCAAGGCATTTTCTAGGGCGGTTGTTAAGTTTTTCTTGGACTACAAAAATTACTCTAGGAAACGTGTCGCCAAAAGCGCCAATTTGCAATACCTTATTCCCGCACATGGCTCTTGTTCTCATCGCACTCGGATCGAATCTCGGCAATCGTATTGCACATTTGCAGGCGGCCCGCGATTTGTTGAAAAATCTCGGCGCGCCTGGCACATTCGAGCAGTCGCCCGTGTATCAGACCACTCCGGTGCTTTGCCCGGACGAGTCACCGGACTTTTTCAACTGCGTCGTCGCCTTTCAATATGCAGGCACACCACAGCAACTGCACAATCAAACGCAGGGCATCGAGTTCCACCTCGGTCGCGATCGCAGTGCGGGCATCAATGCTCCACGGGTGATCGATGTCGACATTCTCGCATTCGGGGATGTCATGCATAATGACGGTTTGCTGGAAATCCCCCACCCGCGCATGCTGCATCGGCGATTCGTGCTCGAACCACTCTGCGAAATCGCGGCTGAATTCCGACTTCCCGGCGATCATGTTACCATAATCGAACATGCGCAACACCTTGACTCTCAAGAGCCTCCGCTCCAAGTCGTGCAAGCACAATGGTGAGGTAGCAGGGCGCGTAAAAAAGTTTCCATTTTTTTCCTTTTCTTGTTGCCAAATCGGCGGGGCCTCCACTACACTCCTCCCAGCATGAAAAAACTTTCGATTCTTGCAATGACATTGATCGCCCTGACTGGAATGGTATCCGCTGATATCCAAGCCCCTCCAGGTGCTGATTTCACATCTACTCGCAAATTCAGCCGCGCTGTTTCCAACATTCTTTACGGGATCATGGAGATCCCAGAAGGCATTGTTCGCAAAACAGACACCTACGGCCACAATGCTGGCTGGTCTTATGGCGCAGTGGATGGCACCAACCGTGCATTCCGTCGCCTCGGCTACGGTTTCTACGAACTCTTAACTTTCACCTGCCCCACCTATCGCGGTACTTTTAAGGCACCTTATGAGAACTGCGGTCAAGATGGTCGCATTGAAATGAGCCCTTCCCAAGGTTTGTCTGAGTTCCCACCCGAACTCGGCTTTGAGACATATTTCTCTCACGCTCGGACACAAACTTGGTAATTGCGGTTAGCAATCCATTTTTCTAACCCGACTTGCCAAACAGGTCGGGTTTTTTGTACTGACACACTTTGCTAAGATTATTTATGAAAATATTCCGCTTTCGTGCGTAATGTAAATATGATGCGTTCTTTTTCTGTTTTTTTTCTCGCCTTATTGCTCTGTCATCCTAGCTCTGCTGAGACGCGAAAGTGGCAAAGCAAGGATGGCAGCAAGTTCATCATAGCTGAATACATCAAGCATGATGCCCTCACGGTCACCGTCAAGCGAGCTGACGGAAAAATTGTCACCCTCGGGCGAAGGGATCTTCACGAGCATGATGCGAATTTCCTCGCTACCCTCCCTGCCAGTACGGAAAAAGCGAATCCCAACAGCGAAGGATCTGAAAAAAAACAATCTGGTGGCGTGATGGATGAAACTGCGGTTTTTGATACGCTCAAGCTAGGTGATACCCGCGCCGATGTGCAGGCAAAAATCAAGGCTAGTAAGTTACTGGAACTTACGGTCAACGAAATGTATCTGGGGCGCTTCGGCCTGAATGGCTCATATCGCACCAAACAGACAATTGGCGGCTTGAAATGCTCGCTCTATTTCGATTGGGATAGCAATGGGCTTCTCAAAGAATTAACCTTGCAAACCACGCCTCAATCAGGAAGTTCCTACGATGGCTCGCTCAAAGACACGTGGTCAGAATTGAGCAAGCTGATGACTACTTTGCACGGTGCTCCTTTGCAAAAAGCGGATTTCCCAGAGGCCAATCAACTTGAAAATGACATGTCACTGAGTTCCCACTTATGGCGTCTTCATAGTCGAGGTAGTGCTCTTCTCGGAACCTCAAAATCGATCGACGGCTACATGGTCAGCGTCCGTTTTACGACAGATACAATTGAACCTGTCATTACCGAAAAATAGCCGCGTCATCTCGCTACTACCATTTTCCGACAATGATAGCTTTTGTCATTGCATTGTATTTTATTTTATTTAAAATGAGTGGCAAAATCAACCCATATGTTGCATCGACTGATCCTTCTGCTATCCCTGCTCCTAAGCCCTGCAATACAAGCACAAATCGTCATTTCTGAATTTCTCGCCGAGAATGTAAGCGGAATCAAAGATGAAAATGATTCGCGCCAAGATTGGATCGAGTTGCATAACTCAAGTTCTATTACAGTTAGTATATCTGGTTGGTGGCTGACTGACAAAACCACCAACACGGCATTGTGGCAATTTCCCAACGTAAGCATGCCCGCCAATGGCACTTTATTGGTTTGGGCTTCTGGTAAAAATCGCCGTGTCGCCGGCCAACCACTGCATACAAATTTCAGTCTTTCGAAAAGCGGCGAATACCTCGGACTCTACAAACCTAATGCCGGCACAGGGCAACCCGAGATGGTGAATGATTTCTCGCCTAGCTATCCAGCACAAGCGACTGATGTGAGCTATGGCCGGACTTTCGGTAGCACGACTTCGATGATTTTGCCCTCAGGAGCTTCAGGAAAATACAAATTTCCCACCTCCGTCGCCATCTTCAGTGGCCTCAATTACGCCGCAGGCGATATGGGTAATGGTGACGCCTCCGGCTGGAATCGCAGCACCAGCTATGATGACAGCAGTTGGATGAATTTCACCTCTGGCCTAGGCTATGATACGGGTGGAAAGTTTAATTCACTCATCAGCACCAACATTCAGTCCACGATGCAAAACTTACACAACTCGGTTTGTGCACGCCTGAAATTCAATGTCGCGAATCCGAATGCATACGATTCCTACAAAATCCGCATCAAATACGAAGACGGTTGCACAGTTTTTCTGAACGGAAATAGCACGCCAATCATGAATTACAACAACCCGTCCCCGCTTGCCTTCAATTCTGTAGCGGCTAACGCTCCCAATAGCACATGGCAATTGTGGTCAGAAGTCACTGTGCCCGCCAGCAGCATCGTCGCAGGCGATAATCTGTTAGCCATTCAAGGTTGCAACACTTCTACCAGCAGCTCGGATTTCCTGCTCCTACCCGAAGTAATCGGCGTGACCAATCTGAGCCTTGGCAGCCCCGGATATTTTTCCACGCCCACGCCAAATGCAAGCAATGGAGCCAGCGCCAGTGGGCCGATTCTCTACAGCGCGCTGCCTGAAGACCCCAATATTCCGCGCCCCACAGGAACCGCTGCCAGCCCAGCGCTCACGGTATCATTACGCGTCGTGCAAACTGCAAACCCCATTTCTGTGGTGCGCGTCATTCCCCGCGTTATGTATGCTGCGGAGTCCGCTGCCATCACCATGCTCGACAATGGCGTAGCGCCCGATCTGATCGCAGGCGATAAAATTTTCACTACTACCCTCGCCACCAATGCTCTCGCCTACGGCCAAATGCTACGTTGGCGATTCGAAGCCGTTGACTCAGCATCCAATCTAACAAAACTTCCCGCCTACCTCGATCCACTCGATTCGCCACAATACTTCGGCACCGTTTCCCAACGCAATGATCTAGCGAATACGCAATTGCCCATTGTCGATTGGTTTGTCGAAGGCGCCCCCACCACCGGCCCCACCGCCGCAGCGTTCCGTGGATCAATGTATTTTCTCGGGTATTTTTATGACAACATTGGTCACGAAATCCATGGACAGTCTACTGCTGGCCTGACGAAAAAAAGCTACGATTTCGATTCTAACACGGGCTTTCGTTTCCTTTGGCAAGAGGGACAAAATCGCGTGAAAGACCTGAACATGTTGAGCAATTACGCCGACAAAACCAAAACACGCAATACCGTCTCACAAGAGGTGATCGGTCTGATGGGCGCGCCCAACCATTTTTGCAAACCCGTGCGCATGCATCTGAATGGCTCATTTCATGGCGTTGTCGATATGATGGAAGATGGCGATGATCGATTACTAGATCGTAATGGTCTCGATCCCGAAGGTGCGTTTTACAAAATCTATGCCGAGACCATGAACTCGGCGGCAGAAAAAAAGACCCGCAAGACCGAAGCGAACACGGACCTTAATACTTTCACCAATTCGCTCGATCCCTTCATCGCTCTCGCCACTCGTCGCAGCTACGCTTACGACAATGTCGACATCGCCGCGACGGTCAATTACCTTGTCGCGCGCCAACTGCAATCTGATGCCGATCATGGTCACAAAAACTACTACCTTTACCGTGATACCAATGTCACCGGCGAGTGGATGCCAATAGTTTGGGACGTTGATTTGACTCAAGGACATCAATGGAACGGCAATAACAACACCGGTGGTTATTTTAATGACTCACTCATAACGGACAATCCCCTGAACCGTCACAGCAGCGCGAATCGACTCTACAATGTGATACTTGAGTCTCCAGAATTTCAGGAAATGTTTGCCCGCCGCATGCGCAGTGCGATGGATCAATTTCTCGGATCACCAGGCTCACCACAGGGCTTGATCGCTAATCGCATGGCGGAAATTATGGCGCTCATCGATCCCGATCCCGCCAATCCATCGCCACTCACGGATGGCGATATCGATCATACAAAATGGGGCATGCCCAGCGCTAACTTCATCAACAATCGTCCAAGAGAAGAAGTCACACGTTTGCTCAATGACTATTTCCCCGCCAGACGAACTTTTCTCTACAATCAAGCGGCGACACGACCATTGGTGCAAAAATTTGGCATTAGTGGCGGCACCCCGATTCCAAACGCTGCGCAATCAGTGAGTGCCGGCGATGTTGTCATTAACTCGATCGATTTCTTTCCCTCTACTGGCACGCAAAACAGCGAATACATCATCCTGAAAAATACCAGCGCCCAAGCGATCGATCTTACAGGTTGGAAACTCACGGGCGCGATCAATCACAATTTCACCGCGGGAACCGTCATCCCCAGCGGCGCCGGAACAGCCGCTGTTGAATACAAAGGCCTGCTCCACATCGTGAAAAATGCCGCCGCTTTTCGTGCTCGCAACACCGGCCCGAAAGGTGGCGAAAAACGCTTCATCCAAGGCAATTACACGGGCCAACTTTCCTCACGCGGCGAGACCATTACCCTAGTCGACTCTGCGAACACCACCATGGCCAGCTTCACTTATACAGGAGCGCCAACCCTTGCTCAACAACACCTGCGCATTTCAGAAATTCATTACAACCCCGCTGATCCCACACCAGCTGAATCACTGGCCTTACCGGGCATCAACAACGACGATTTTGAATTCATCGAAATTGTCAACAACGGCAACACCAGCATTGATCTCACCGATTACACCATCACCGCTGGTTTTGACTTCACCTTTCCGAGCACAGCGGTCGCAGCCGGTGCGCGCGTGGTAATTGCCAAAAATCCCGCTGCCTTTTTGCTGCGCCACCCCGGTTTTACCGGAGTTCTCGGCGGCTACGATGACAACCTTAGCAACGGCGGCGAGCGCATCGAACTCACCGAAGCCTCAGGCGAAGTGGTCACCGATTTTTCATACAATGACCTCTGGTATCCGCACAGCGATAGCGGAGGTTCCTCGTTAGTATTGCGCAATGCCAACACTCCAGATGCGCAAATGGGAGCGGCGAGCAGTTGGATCATGAGCCCTGACAGCGATGGTTCACCTAGCACGGGCGATGTTTTTGCGACGATTGCGCTGAGTGATCTCAGCAAAATCTACAACGCCAATATGCAAATACCGACCATCACCACCACCCCCGCCAACATTGCCGTGGCAATCACCTATGACGATTCTCTCACGCCCCCCATCAACTGCGGAAGCTACGCCGTTGTTGCTACCATCTCATCTCCCAACTACGAAGGCACAGCTACCGGGACTTTCACAATTGAAAAAGCTTCACAAACGATCGATTTTCCTCTGATCTCCGACATTCCTCTCGATGGAGGAATTACGACGCTTACCGCTTCCAGCTCCAGCAATCTGCCTGTCGAATATGAAATCATCAGCGGACCTGTGAATTTGTCGTCAAATGCAATCACACCTGCGGGCAGCGGCAGCGTAACCGTGCGAGCCACACAAATCGGTAATGTAAATTATCAACCCGCCCCACACGTGGAGCGGAGTTTTCTGGTCACTCACAGTTACCAAGATAGCGCGTGGCGGAGAGCCCATTTCTCTGTCACACAACTCGACGATCCTTCAGTTTCTGGTGATCAAGCCGACCCCGATGGCGATGGATGGTGCAATCTCATCGAATACGCCACAGCGACTCATCCTCTCATTTCTGATCGCGCCCAGCCTCCCATCTCTGCTGGAAAAACTACCGTGTTGGGACAAATTTACCAGACCTTGCAATTCCGTCGTCGCATCAACAACTCAGCTATTCAAGTGCGCGCCGAAGTCTCGCTATCACTACAATCATGGCTGCACGGCGAAGAACATTTTCTTCCTGTCGGCCCCCCTATAGCCAATGGTGATGGTACTGAAACCGTCACTTATCGCAGCACCCAAGCCCTCGGATCACGCAACCGCGAGCTTCTGCGCCTGCATGTGAGCATTACGCCCTAAAATGCCCTGCCCCACTCGGAAAGAATCGTCAATTCTGCTCATTTCCTGCTTTTACTCAGGAAAATATCATGCAAGATATCTCTGCTCGCATGGATGATCGATACGAAATACGAGGGAAAATTGGCCAAGGTGGAATTGGAGCGGTTTATCGCGCCTATGACAAAAACTTAAACCGTGAAGTAGCACTCAAACGCATACTTCCCGAAGGCGCCGCTGATTCTGAAAAAGAAGCAACACACCAACTCACGAAAGAGGCGGGAGCACTCTCTGTGCTCCAACATCCACACATTGTCACCATTTATGATGTCGGAATCGATGAAGACGGACCCTACGTGGTCATGGAGTTATTGCACGGCAAAACCATTGACGAACTTGTAGAAAAAGCGAGCTTCACGTGGCTGGACTTCCGCGAATTCGCACTACAAACGCAAGAGGCCCTCATCGCCGCTCAAGACATGAGCTTGATCCACCGCGACCTCAAGCCCGCAAACGTCATGCTCACCTGGCTCCCTTCCGGTAAATTTCAGGTAAAAATCGTCGATTTTGGATTGGCAAAATTCTGCCCCAGGCCATCACTGCAAACGATCGATCAAAAGCACTCTATCTTCGGTTCAATCTTTTTCATGTCGCCCGAGCAATTTGAGCGCACCGAGCTCGATGTCCGCACCGACATGTATTCCATCGGTTGCGTTTACTACTATGCACTCACCGGAGTCCACCCCTTCAGCGGAGAAACTGGGCCACAGATTATGGTCGCTCACCTCGATCACCGCGTTTACCCCCTTCACGAAATCCGGCCGGACCTGCCTCGCTGGGTCTGTGACTGGGTCATGTGGCATATCAATCGCCTTCCTGACCATCGCCCCAAAAATGCACGCGAAGCACTAGGGCTCTTCCTTCAGAGCGATCTCAATGAAGCACCGCAAGCGTTTCAAGGCGAGACCCAACCTGCCACCTCGCGTACGCAACTCGTAACACCCGGAGTAGCCGTCACAAAAAAAACTCCCACTGCAGTAAATTCGGCGATCGCAGCATTGATGAAAACTGCACCCCAGCCGATCCTGCCACCTGAGACTTATGGCAGACCCAGCGTTCACACGACTTCTCAGCCCAATATACAACAGCTAGGCGATTGTAATTTTACGGCAGCTCCCAATGCTCCCGCTCCTGCCGCGGTCGTCACACCGACAACGGCGCCAGTTCCCGCTGCCCCTTCTAATGCCGAGCCTACAACAGTTTTATCACAGATTCCCAAAGTTGCCGAGGCGGCAACTCAACCTGCAGAAATCAGATCTACCGAGATCATTGCTGTCATAGCATCAACTACCGAGCCCCCGGCCTTGCCCACACCAAATCCCGTTGTGGAAATCCCCACATCGCCTTCCCCAGAAGAAGCCGTTTCCACTCAAGCAACCGTAGCCCCACCCGCAGACATCATCTCCAAAGAAATTCCAGCAACCGTTGTTGCCACAGCAGCAGAAACTTCAACCAAATCCCAAAACGCTCTCATCATGGACCAAGGAACACCCAAACCAAAACCACGACTTATCATTCCAGGCGCTAAACCAACCGCCGCCGAGATCCCCCCAACGCCAATTGCCGCCGATCCGGCACCGCCCATACCAGTCGCAGTTCCACTTGTCCCTGTTGCTCCGCCTCCCATCATCCTGCCAGCAGCCGCGCCCCTCCCGGCTGCCACCATTGCAAAACCTATCCTACAAGCTGGACCCAATCCGATCGCCGTCGCGCGCCCGATTGCCACCGCCACTCCTACCGCTCAAGGCCCACAAACATCAGCAATCAAGGCAACCGGCCCGAGTCTTGCAACGAAAGTGCCAATTGCTACCCCCTCCGCAGCAAACCAAGCGCCCAGCGAAGCGGCTACAACACAACTCAGCATCACCGGACCTAAGGAGAAAAAAGGTCTTAGCAATGGAGCCAAAGCCTCTCTTGCCGTCACACTCGGCCTCATCACGATCATTCTTGCATTTGTGTTTTTGAACAAACGTAGCGAAGGGAAAATCAACAAACGCTACAACGAGCTTGTCGCTCTTGCCGCTACACCAGGCACTTCGGAGCTAGCTGTAGACGAAAAAGATCTTCAAATCCTGCTTAACAGCGTGACAAGCATCGCCTCAAACACCTCACGCGAGACCGTTTACAAAGCACTCTTCATTGCCCAACCTACCGATAGCACCGACGTCGATGAAATGCTGATCAAGTATGCCACTACCGCCGTTATGCCTGAAGAAATCCGCGTCAATCTCCTCCGTCGCGTCATCGGTGGCAGAAAGCACGAGGCCAGTGTCGATCCACTCATTACCTTCATCAATTCAAATCCCAAGCCCGAGAGTGCCAGCGCCGCTCTTGAAGCGATTCGCGATATGGCCTCCGATACTCACTTCAAGCAATTGCTCATCATTTTGGAATTTTCCCAAGACAGCAATCTCCGTAAAAATGCCGAAGAAGCCGTTGTAACTGTCTTGAATAAATCCAGTGATCGTAAAGCCATGGGCGAATACGTGGGCGCTTCCTTACAAGCTGCTACTAGCCCAGAAATCAAGCAAGCCTTGCTTCGTGTATACAGCGCCACGGGCTCAGAGAATGCCAAAACCGCAATCGAAGAAGCACTGAAGTCATCTGACCAAACCATGCAGATCGCCGCCGCCGCCGCTTTCAAGAACTGGCCTAATGATGAAATGTTTAGCTACATCATTGCGCAAATTTCCAGCAGCGATGACGAAAACGTGCGCACTCGCATGTTCCAAGCCGCAAGAGAATTTCTCGCCCAGGATTCCGATCGCGCAGAAAAAGACGATCAGCCTCTCTGGACAGCTCTCAGCAAAGTCGCCAAAACAGCTGAAGAACAAGAGTCCATTGTCCGCGGTCTGATCACCCACCACCCAACGGCTTGGGCATTGCCAATCATCACCAATTTCTATGAGAACTCCGAGTATGATAGCGTCATCGACATCGCCGAACGCGCGATGGATAAACTCAAAAACGCTGATGACGAAAAAGAGGTAGGAGAATAATTGCGCCGCCTATTGACAAACATACCGATCTAGCGAAGCTACCGCCATGCACGAAGAAATTACACTCGCACGCGACGTCGATGCCATCCAGATTCCCAGCGGTGACAGCCTCACCCTGCCCATCGGCACGGTCGTTTATATCACTCAACGCCTTGGTGGCACCTACACCGTGGCAACCTCTGCGGGCCTAGCGCGCATTTCCTCGAAAGATGCCGATGCTCTAGGAATCAACCCTGAGGCCGAACAGAAAAAGTCCGAGGAAATCGAACGCCTCAAGGACGCCCCACTCGAAGAACAAGTTTGGGCACAACTCAAAGGAGTGTTCGATCCAGAAATCCCCGTTGACATCGTCAATCTTGGACTCGTCTATGATTGCGCCTTGGAAAAACACGATGGCAAAACCGTGGCACTCGTGAAAATGACCCTCACCGCCCCAGGTTGTGGCATGGGTCCAGTCATCGCTGCCGATGCCCAGGCGCGCCTGATGTCACTGCCAGAAATCGATGAAGCCCGCGTCGATCTCGTTTGGGATCCCGCATGGAACCAAGACATGATCTCAGAAGAAGGCCGCATGATCCTCGGCATGGTCTAACACTTTACTTGCTCATGAATTTCTCACGCTCCAATCTTGTCAATCGCTTTGCCTCCTTGCTGGCTTTGTGCTTCGTCACAAGTCAGTGCGCTGAGAAAAAAGTCGCCAATGATGCATCCGAGACATCCCGTCCGCGCACACTCACAGAGAGGCTCAATAGCAAAGAAAAACAAGGATACTTCAAGGACTCCGAAGGCAACTGGAAAGCCAATAACAACAAGCGTAGCAGCTTTGAGTCTGCCGGACAATCGTCCATGGGCAAAAAAGACTTCAATACCAAAAAATTCAACCCCGGCAACTACGAGAAAAAATCGTGGTGGGGAAATCGCGAATACAAACCTCAACAGTATAGGGGTAATACCGATGCCAGTCGCTTCGCCACCACCGCACGCGATTCAGGAAAAAGCGCTGCCGAGGCTGGTAATTCATCCTTTTTCACCGGGAAAAAAGTCGAAGCCAATCGCATCGCACATCAAGGCGCGCTCGAAGAGTCAACTTCCGGACTTACACGCCCCAGCGATGCAGAAACTGATCTGAGACGCAAGGTTTACCAAGAACCCGATATCATCGACTGGCGAGCACAACGCGCCCTCCAGATCAACGATACGAAATCGTGGTTGCGCAAATAAGCTGCCCTCTCTGCACAGCCCACATTCAGTAACCAATACAGTGCAAATCAGCCTGAGCTAAAGGGAGGCTCTGGAAAGTGGGTTTTTTGAGACAGTAACTTGTTTGGGGTGATTTTCCCAATTGGCAACTGGCACTGGTTTTTGAGACTTTTCTGCTCGGGGTTTCTTTTTTTGTTAGGCTTAGGCTGTTTTTATTAGGGCGTAGCGGGTGAGGTTTCCGTATGACATAAGACTCATGGTTGGTGATCATAACATTGATCAGGGATGGCACTTTTGATGACTTCAGTCGTCGAGTGAAAACCACCCATGGGGCAACGAATGTGCATAGCAAAAAGAAGATTGTTGGGGCTTGGTTTCGAGCTCGTTCAGCCAAGATAGCTGTCTGCCCAATACGGTTTCTAGCTCAGTGAAAAACCTCTGCGATATCCTCCACGAACTCCGCACCTTTGCGTGTCGTTCGTATTACAATCAATCGCCCATCTCCAGTGCCACCAAAGCATTATGGCCACCGAGCGATGCGGCAATTTTGAAGATCGGTCCAGTCACAGCAAGAATTTCATGGGGTAGCTCAAATCCAGATGGCACATGCAAGCCTGGCAAGTTCGGCAAGGTCTCTCCGCGCCGAAGCGCGTCAATCCACAACACTGTTTCTAACAAGGAACCAGCACCAATTCCATGTCCCAAAAACGGCTTGAGCAAGTGCAAGCTTGGTGGATTTTCTGAAAAAACTTCCGCGAAGCACTGTGGCTCCGCAGTCGCATGAGAAGGTGTCCCAGTCGCATGCGGACACAAGCCTTGCGGCATACCAAAACGACGAATCCCCTCGCGCAAGAGTGCTTGTAGCTGTCCGCTTTTAGGTGCGAGCGATAGAGGATCGCAGGCATCCGAATTAGCGAGATAACCAGAAAATTTCACCGCATCACCATCGCTACCAATTTCTAACGCAACCGCCGCAGCCGCTTCGGCAGGGAAAATTCCACTCGTGAGCGGATGATACGGATCATTTTTTCCCGTCTTCGAAAGAATTCCGGTCGCATGGTAGCTATCTAACAACAATTTCACCAACGGCAAATCGACCGCCACGACCAAGGCCCGCTGCGCCATACCACATTGCAAATGCATTCGGCCCATCCCCAACGCATCCAGTCCCGCCGAGCATCCTGTGGAAATCACCTGATAGGCACCACCGATGCCGAGCTCGATCGATACCGCTGCCGCAGCCTCTCCGTGCATCGCATTGCTCGCCGCCATCAAAGGAAAACCACGACGCCCCGGCCATGGCTCGATCCAACCTGCCGCACCACCGCGAGATGTTCCTAGCATCAGAACCGTCTCGCGTAACTCAGATTGCGACCACCCCGCCTCGCGCACCGCGTGTCGCGCAACATGCAGCGCTGCCATCGCCGCAGGTGACCATTTTCGATGTGTCAACATGGTCCGATTCTGAATCCATGCCGCAGGCAATTCAGGATAACCACAGTCTAACAATTCTCCAAGAGGTCGAAATGGCAAAGCCGCACCCACCACAGATGCCGCGTGATGAATGCCATCGCGATGTGCGGCTACCGTGTCACCCCACGCCGAAAGCGCACCAAGCCCCGTCAGGGAAATCATTTCCCTCGCAGAATCTCGTGCCTCAATTTCTCGCTCATGGCTCACACGGGAACTATTGATGATCGAACATCATTGCGCAAGCTCATCATTGTCGATGGTAGCCGAATCTAGCACAACGACTTTTTCTATCACTACTATCAACGATTCGGCATGTCCCGATTCCCTGATTCACCTGGCCCACCAGGTCTACCTCCAGGCATCGCTCCACGATATTCATCTGTCGTGAGATTGCCATCGCCATTGCGATCCAATTTTTTCAAAGATCTTACCGCGCCGTCGATTTCCTTCGAATCAATCGTTCCATCACCGTTTAGATCGATGGCTTGGACCATCGGCATGCGTGGACCAGCAAGCGGCATGCCCTCTTGATTCGGCAGTGGAGGCCCTTCCATGATGCCACGCGGCTGTCCGCCAGGAGGCGCTTGATGGGGCCGAGCACCTCCAGAAGGCGCGTCATTTTTGCGAAAACTCTCGTCAGGCTCACTACGCCACAACCGAGCGACAAAGGGAAATTTCGCGCTGATGCAGTAGTGGTAAGTTCCCTCAGGAAACTCGGGCGTCACGCCGAAACGGCCATTGCATTCATCGAGATCACCCGATCCTTCGACGTAGGTAAAATCTTGCGTAAAGCGTCCGTCATAAACACCGCCTGGGCCTTCGGGAGCCCCAGGACGCTCACCTTTTTTCAATTGATAACTGGAGGTCATTTCTTTCAACGCACTCTTGGCATTCTTCGGATCACTGTGCGCACGCGAAGTATAAACAGGAAAACCATCGGCTGCCCATGCCACTAAGATCATAGTATCTCGATCCCCACCGCGTTTCTCCACCAAGCCCGTAGGCATCGCGTGATAATGATACGCACCATTGGGTTGCACATGAGCGTTGTGTTCATCGAGACCTAAATTCAAAAAACCTGTGGCAGCCTCGTAGCGCCATCCCGAGCGCATATCGTTATTCCACGTCTCACCAGTTCCCGGCTCAAATGGCACACCATTGACTCCCACACCCCACCAGTACCCCATGCGCCTCACTGGCTCATCCGCCGCAACCGGCTTCAGAGTCATACGAAACGCATAGCTCTGCGGTTTGATCGCATTTGGATTGCCACGGCGCGGAAATTCTCCCGGTTTATGATCAGGAATGCCGTTGCTCTCGATCAGACGAAATCCCGCTTCGGTTTTGATTTGCACCTTCTGCTTCATCTGACTCTCTGCCGTCTGCACCGTCATCAAGCTTTGCATTTCTCCTCCAGCATCATTTTCGTGATCGTGCCCGTCAGGATGTGCCACCAAAATTAGTGGGAATAGCAATGTGGACAAAAAAATGATTCCTCCGCTGCATCGATGTTTTGCATTCATGGTGTTGGTTCTTTACTTGTTTATTCATAACAAATCACTTGCCGACTTGTCGCGCATCTTTACCAAAACTTTACAATTTCGCTTTTCCAGCGAATCCCCAAAACTCAGAACACAACAAAAAAAGCCCACAGACTTCGACCAAGGCCGAGGGTCTGTGGGCTGTAAAATGCCTAACAATTTATCAGGAAATCATTTCACTTGGCGCGCCGAGGCTTTCAAGCGCAGCGCATTGAGCGCGATGAAGCCTGTGGCATCATCTTGGTTGTAGGCCTCTTCTTGTCCGCCTTCCATGGTGGCAACGGCCTCGGAATACAACGAATGGGGCGAACGACGACCGGCATTCATGATGTTGCCTTTGTATAGTTTCACTCGCACTTCACCGCTAACGGTTTGTTGTGTGTGTGTGACCAATGCTTGGATCGCTTCGCGCTCAGGCGCAAACCAGAAACCATTGTAGACCAGTTGCGCATACTTCGGAATCAAGGAATCGCGGGTAAACATTGCCTCGCGGTCCATCGTCAGGGCCTCCAGATCGCGGTGGGCTGCCAACAAAATCGCACCACCTGGTGTTTCATAAACTCCTCGGGATTTCATGCCCACGAAACGGTTTTCGACGATGTCCACGCGACCGACGCCGTGTTTGCCACCGAGGAAATTCAGCACCCGCATGATCCCATAGGGCGTGAAAAGTGTGTAGCCATCTTGTTCTCCTGTTGGCTTGGAGTCGCCGAGCTCGGCAACGATGCTCGTGAGGTTGGCAGTGCGAACACCGATGGCATCACCTTTGTGGAAAAGGATTTCCACATACTCAGCTTGATCAGGTGCGTCTTCGGGCGCAGTCGAGAGCACATACATTTCGCGATCTTGTTCGGTCGTGGCGTCATACCATGGATCTTCCAGCATGCCTGCTTCAAAGGAAATGTGCAGCAAGTTGCGGTCCATCGAATAAGGCTTTTTCATCGAAGCCTTGATCGGGATGTTATTCGCTTCAGCATAGGCGATCATTTCGACACGACCGGGGAAATCTTTGCGGAAGCTGGCATCGCGCCAAGGAGCAATGCACTTGATGTTAGGTGCGAGCGATGCCATCGATAGTTCAAAGCGCACTTGGTCATTGCCCTTGCCGGTAGCACCGTGAGCAATCGCATCCGCACCTTCGGCGATGGCGCAATCGATCATACCCTTGGCGATGCAAGGACGTGCGATCGATGTGCCTAGCATGTAGCGGCCTTCATAGATGGCGCCAGCTTGGATCATCGGGAAAATGTAATCGCGAGCGAATTCTTCTTTGAGATCGCCAATGTAGCATTTGCTAGCACCGGTGGTGAGCGCCTTTTCTTCAAGCCCGTCCAATTCCTCGGCCTGGCCGACATCAGCACAATAGGCGATGATTTCTGCAGAGTATTTTTCTTTCAACCACTTGAGAAGAACGGAGGTATCCAAACCACCAGAGTATGCGACGACGATTTTCATAATTTTTCGGTTGTTGACGCAAGGAAGCAAGCAGTTTCCACCCAAACGCGCAAGGGTGAAAAGGGAAAAAAGAACAGCCAGCTGAGCCAATCCAGCTCAACGCCCCGTATTGACGATCGCAATAAAATGACGCAGTTCTTCGCTGACCTCTGTGGCATCATATACTGTGGCGGAGACTTCCGCGCGAATTAGTTTTCCGGAAGCGTGTGCACAAAGGATTTCATATAGCCGTTCAGCCCCTACCATGAAAATTGTATCTACAACTCCCCATCTCGAAACATTCACTTTGCAATAATGACTTCCGCTCTCGCTCCGCCCTGCGGCCCAAGGCCGCGCGACAATTTCCAAAGGCAAGATTCACAAAGCCTCTCAACAAGAGATAGTCCAATGCCATTGCCGACGGCAGAAGCTCTGGAAGGCAATTGAGGAAAGCCTGGCCCGTCATCTTGAAAAACCAAAGACACAAAATCCTTATCAGAGCTAATACTTATATCCAAAATTCCTCCGCCGGCATAATGAAACGCATTGCCAATTAGGTTATGACATAAAATGGTTAGAGCTTCAAAGTCTACCTCCAAGAGGACTTCATGATCGGAATGAATAGAAACCTTCAACGAATTTTCAGGATGAAGCATGCGGATTTCGTCAACTACTTGTCGGACTGTCGCTACTACGTCCAATGCGCGCGCGCTTTCTGGAGCTTTGCGCTCGCGGGCAAGCAACAAGAAAGTCCGAACTAGTCTGTCCATGCGTTGCGAAGACCTCCGCATGCGTCCAATGATGCGCTCACGAGCGGCAACATCTTCTTGAGCCTGTTCAAGGAGATCCATTGCTGACCTCATCGTAGCAATCGGAGTTCTTAGCTCATGACTGCAATCTGATAGAAAATGTCTCTCTCTTGAAATCGCCAGCCCGAATCGTTGTCGATAGTCATCTAAAGCACAAGCAAGTTGGCCAATCTCATCGTCGAGAAACTCTTTCTGTAACGGTGAAGCTTTCACATCAGCTGGGGCGCTCAGAACGCGGCGAGTTAAAACGCGCACCGGCTTCAGTGCCCAGCGTGCAATCAACTGGCTTACGCCTAAGGCGACGAGAAAAAGCATGATGCTAAGCATGAGCATCCGCTTCTCTACACTCTCTGTTTCCTGCTCGCTTACCTCCAGAGCGCTTAGGTCAGCCAACACAGCGTGAATTTGTCCTGTCGATTCATTTGGCGCAATCCACAGACGGAACTCCCGCTCATAGCCTAGAAATATCCACAGTTTCAAACGATCAGGAAATGTGCGTATGACTTCACTACGGCTGAGGTCATCATTAGCAAAAATATCATGTAGTCCTGGAGTAGTAGGGACCTCATGAAGCTGCATTTTGTTTTTCAAAAAATCAGCGTTCGGATGCGCCGTTATTCCTTCCGGCAGAGTGGCCCCCGTTTTGCCCAAGGCTATGTCTGCCGCCACTTGTACAAAAAACTTATCATGGATTTCATCCTCCGAATCTAACAAAATGATCCAACCAACTCCAGAAAACACCATAATGATCAAAGCGGCAAAGCAGATGATCAACAAACGAATGCGAACTTCTAGCCTAGTCGATTTCATGGTGATAGCCGACGCGATGACAGCAATTGATAACCGATTCCACGATGCGTTAGCAAAATCGGGGCTAAACCTGGCGGGTCAATTGCAGCACGTAAAACAGCAATGTGTGTACGCAAAGCATCACTGCCGGGCGGTTCATCACCCCAGAGGTAAAATTCTAAATCAGCACGCGCGACAATTCCTGGCGAGTGCTGCATTAATTTTTCTAAGATCGTAAAGCCCATATTCGTAAGTTTGAGCCGCTGTTGCTCAAGAGTTACTTCTCTCGTGGATGCACACAATTGAAGATCCGCGATTCGCAATGTATTCCCATTAGTTGAAACATTACCTCCTGATCGGCGAACCAACGCTTGCAGCCTCGCCAACAATTCTGCCAAAGCAAAAGGCTTCACAAGATAATCATCCGCCCCAGCTTCAAAGCCGCGTAACCGATCATGCAAGGTGTCTGCGGCTGTCAGCATCAGAACTGGCAGGCCAGGAGCTAACTGTGTACGAACACGCTCACATAGTTCAAGACCGTCGATTCCAGGCATACGTAGATCGAAAATACCAACCGAATGCTTACCGCTGATGAGTCGATGCATCGCCAAAGCGCCATTCGGCGCATAGTCCACACGCCAACCTCGTAGCTCAAGGAAGTCTTGAATGTTTGCAGCAAGATCAGGGTCGTCCTCAACGAGAAGGACAGGAAGTGGCGGCACATCGCTCATCAAGCGAAGTTTGTCAGAAAACACTACGCAACACCAGCATTTAGAACGAGTAGCGTAAGCCTAGAAGAGCTGAATAACCATTATAATCCGCATCAATTTCTCCTGCTGGACCTGTTTGCACCTCCAGGGTAGAACTTCCAGAATAGTGATAGCGAAGCTCTGCAAATGCAGAAAATTTTTCACTGATGGGATAATGCAACCCTGCAATGAATTGCGCTGCTGGCACCCAGTTATCTGAATGCTCCTGCTCTGCACCAGCCACTGTGAAGTCGATGTCGATTTCTTGCATTGCACCGAAGCCTACGCCGACATAAGGATTAACTTTGCTGAAAAAATTCCCTCCACTATTTTCACGGTTAAAAGTGTAGATGACATTGAGCATCAGATTGGTCGAAGCGAAGTCTCCATCGCTAACGCCATCGAATTCGCCCCCAGTCACGGATTCTACACTGTTACTGCGATAGAACCACTCCAGTTCCATTGCCCAAGATGGAGAAATAACTTTACCAAAAGACATTCCCGAAAGAAAGCCGATATCATAAGATCCATCTCCAGTCGTTCCACCCTCTTTGATGCCACCGTCTAGCAGCTCGCTAAAGCCACCGAATGCCTCAAGGTATACTCCATCCCAAATGGACTGCGCTTGAACTATAGCGCTAGTAGCAACGATTGATGTGGCAAAAACGCGCCCTATATTTTGATAACGATTGATGATTTTCATAATAATTGTATTTGATATTAGATTTTCCGGAATCCGTCCCAGATCAGAATTCATTATACAGAAGTAACGTTAAATAACCGCAATCCTCATGTTAAATCTTCGTGAAATGTGCAGTCTTGATATGATGTCGGTGCCAACTAAGAGCAAATCACGGTTGGTCCGACAAGCACGTCAATCAACTTGAGATCAGGCTTTGCCTTTTGCTATGCCTCAGAAGCTTCATGGTCTAGACGGAAAATCACTTCGATCGAGAATCCGCGTGCGTTCCTATCTCGATGCCAACTTCGCCCACTGCCATCGCCCCAACGGCACAGGTGCCCATTGGAACGCGCGCTTTGGCACGCCATTCACTGAACAAGGAATCCTTCGCGACCCCGTCCGCAATAATCTCGGCCTCACCGATGCAACACTCGTCACTCCCGGCGATCCCACAAAATCCTTACATCTGCATCGCATGAAATCCACGGACCCCGCTGTTAAAATACCACCCTTCCTCCACAACACCCCCGACACCCAAGCCACAAAGATCGTCGAAGAGTGGATTCGGAAGATGGAGAAATGAATCAATCGTTAGAGTCCTCCAGGGTCGTGATCGGCTAAATTCATTAGGGCTGCAGCAAATGCTTGGTCTCATCGTCAAGCGACTGCTTGTTCAACCATTCTTCCGCAGAAGCTGCATCTGTTAGCCGCCACTGGCGAACAACGTCCACGATCGCGTCCTGTTTAGTCGCTGGATCACCGATGGCCGCGGCCATGGTCGCAGCTTCTAGCGGATGACTTTCAGCGATGACGATCGATGCCGTGGCGCGAAGATGGTCAGCCTCTAAACCCTTGGGTTGTATGTTAATCCACTCGTTTAGCGTATCCCGCTGATTCATCGACCAAATTCTGACTGCCTGATCGAGTGCTTGTGATTTTTCAACAGACTCGGGAAGGGTAAGGGACCAAGTAACGGCAGCTTGTGGATCATTTCCTGCCCATGATTCCACCAAAACTGGTATCGCTCGTTCTCTGTTCACCCCTGCGGGAAAAGTAGCGGCCCAGGCAGAAGCAGCGACTGGATCACTAGCCGCCCACGCAGCCAGCACCATGGCATTTTTTTCTGCTTGTATGTTTTCTGGCAGCGATTTCACCCAATTCGCTGCAGCAAGAGGATCATCGCTAGACCAATGATTGAGCAAGGCATCAACCATCTCACTTGCCTGAGCTGAACCTAGGCTAGTTTCCTTGGCAATCCATATGCTCGCCGCAACTGGATCCAGAACCGCCCATTCGGTAGCAAGGTGCAACTGTGCTGTGTGGCGCAGTTCCCCTTCAGGTTGCGTGGCAACCCAATCAGATGCGGCATCTGGGTCGCTTGCGCACCAAGCTTCGAGCGAGTATGCAAGTGCGGCATCGGCATTGTTTGACGGCTTTAATGTCATTGCCCATGCAGCAGCAGCAGCAGGCTCTGCTTTTGCCCAACTAGCTGCAATAGATGCGTAACATTCAGATTTTTGAGAAAACGATACCGAATCACCCACCCAATCAGCCGCAGCCCTGGGATCAATCATCGCCCATCCGGCACACGCGGCAATCAAACATTCATTTTTCAATCTGCCCACTGCCAATTCGTTCACTTTTTGAAGAGCACCCGTAGGATCTTTAGTCGCCCATGATTTTAGTAGAGCATGCAAAAAATCGGCTCTTTCGATTGCATTGCTAATTTCCATTCCCTGAGCCCAGCCAGCTTCAGGATCTGTGACTCCTAATTTGCTAGCGATCTCCATGAGAGATCGGCTTCGGTTTAAATGAGCGAAAAAAACCCGATTATTTGATTGAGAACTAGTCGAGTATTTCTGCGAGGAAGTAACCGGTTCAGATGGTTGATCCGGTGCTTTCGTAGAATGATAACACAACAAAATTCCAAAACCCCCCACTATGGCGCCAGTTACAAAGCTAACTAACGTCATTTGATGTGGTGACCTTAACACAAATGTAATTAGGAAAAATCGTAGAATCGGTCAAAAGCATGAATCATACAAATAGATGACTTAAGAAAGAGAAATGATCAATCATCGTCCTCTTCGTCACCATCTCCATCGCCGTCGTCGTCTGAATCATCATCATCACTTGACCCATCACCGTCGTCGTCATCGTCGTCATCAGATGATTCTCCATCACCATCAACATCGCCGTCATCATCATCTTTGATCGAATCACCATCGATGTCATCTTCATTTTTGGCATCGTCATCAAGTCCGTCGCCATCGATATCTTCTTCATCGAGCGCATCGTCATCGTCGGTATCGCCATCAATGTCCAATTCGTCAAGAGAATCGTCATCAAATCCATCGCCATCAATATCTTCTTCATCGAGCGCATCGTCATGGTCGCCATCACCATCGATGTCATCTTCGTTTTTGGCATCGTCATCACGACCATCGCCATCGATATCTTCTTCATCTGTGGCATCATCATCGTAGCCATCGCCATCAATGTCTAATTCATCAAGAGAATCGTCATCATCGTCGTCACCATCGATGTCTTCCTCTTTGTGTGAGTCATCGGCCAGACCATCACCATCGATATCTTTTTCTGCGGAAGAATCATCATCTAGTCCATCACCGTCGATATCCATCTCATCGGATGAATCGTCGTCGTCCCCGTCACCATCACAATCGTCCTCGTTGGCGGCATCATCATTCATGCCGTCGCCGTCAATGTCTAATTCACTCCTAGCGTTGTCAGCTTTACCGTCACCATCAATATCTTTTTCGGAAGGAGAATCGTCATTGAGAGCGTCGCCGTCGATGTCAAGTTCAGCAAGAGAATCATCAGCAAGCCCATCATCATCGATATCAAGTTCAGCAGGATCGCCGTTTAGTAAAGTATCCCCAATAGTTTTACCTTTGAATGGTCCAGACTTTGCTTTGCCACCGTCAACATTGGTATCACGACCATTGAGTTTGCCATCGTTGTCGATATCTGAATCCGTAGAATTGGAGATACCATCTCCATCGAGATCTCTCGAAAGAGTGGAAGCTTTTGAAACCGAGGGAAGCGCAACCAATCCGCTAACAATGAGCAGCGATAATCGGGAGACTTTTGCGAAATAGAGAAAAGATGCATTTCGGATTTTCATAAATTCGGGGACTGAGATTTAACCTAGATGTGGTAGAGAAAAAAATACCGAAAAATCGAAAATTCTCAAGAATAAATTTGTGAAATTTGTTTTCTCAAGAAGGTCTCCGCGGCAGCACCGCTATGACCGTGAAACTTAATATAACAAACATTATTGTAACATAAGCGTCATTGACAAATATTGGCACACCGAGATGCCTAATTTTGCAAACTTATGTTTCCATTGTTTTTCTCACAACAAAAGGACTAAGCATTCTTTTCTGCTCCCTGCGTTGACGATCGCAATGAGATGTCGGAGTTCATCAGTAGCCTCTGAGGCATCATTAACTGTGGTGGGAACTTCCTCGCGAATCAGCTCGCGGAAGCGTGTGCGCAAACGATGGATTGCGACTTTGACTGCGGTCTCGCTCATGCCAAGAACTTGCACCGCCTCGGCTTGGGATGAGGCTGCTCCACCATCGAGCCAGGGCTTAAGCACAGTGAAAAATTCTTGTTTCTCAGCATACTCACTTTCCAATTCAGACAACGCGCGGGCGATCAATGTGAACGCTCATTCTCGATGCAGAAAAGACACCACACACAGGTTCCTGACGGATAAAATGAGACGGGTTACAAAAAAAAAGGGATGGAGAATCCCTTCTCCTTATTCGGGTTCGGCGGCAACTTCGGCGCGCATTTTTTGATAGAGATCGTAGGAGGTCTGGTAATGGCTGGCCGGTTTTTTGACCAAGCCAATGGTGTGTAGCACGATGGTTCCAGAGAACTTGTGTTTTTTGAGCACACGCAGAAATTCTTTGGGATCATAGTTACCTTCGCCGAGTGGTTTGATGGCATCGCTCCAGTCTTCGCTGTTGTCGTTGAGTTTTGTATCAGAGCCGCACAGGGTCACGATATCCACGTGAGGCCCCACAGCCGCCATGACTTCATCCAAACGAGCTTGATTCCCCGCGCGCAATTCATGGCATGGATGTAGGAAAATGCTGAGGTTGGGTTGCTTGTCTATTTTTCAAATAGACCAACATTTTCTCGGCAGTTTCGACCGCTGTGTGATCATGCGGATAGAGTGAAACACCACATTTTTCCGCAGCGGCAAAGGAAGCGGACATCGAAATGAATGCTATGATAGAGAAGAGATTTTTGATGTTCTGCTTCTCGATTATCTCGTAGACTATGATGACTGTGGCAAGGGTCGAAGGGAGAAGTCGGTTTCAAATCCCTTCCCCCGATTTTTGTTAGGATTTCAGAGTCGCAAATTTTTCATCAAGCATGCGCAGGATGTATGCCTCAGAAGCTTCGTGATCGAGACGGGAGATGACCTCGATCGAGAATCCACGCGCGATGAGTTGTCGGGCGGTATCAGAATGAATGCCACGGGCGCGAAGGTAGAAAATTTCCTCTTCACTGATTTGGGAACTGGTGCTGCCGTGGCTGCATTTCACATCATCCGCATTGATTTCCAAGCCAGGCATTGAGTTTGCTTCGCAGGCATTTGACATCAACAAGTTGCGGCATGTTTGGTAGGCATCGGTACGGTGTGCGCCCTCGTCCACAGAAATCAAGCCCGAGAAAATCGTGCGCGATTCATCGTAGAGCGAGTTTTTATACAACAAATCCGAATACGCGCCAGGAGAAACGTGATGCTGGAACGTGCGCAGATCGTATTCCTGATCATGGCTTGGAACAGAGACGGCAAACATGTAGGAGCGGGATTCTTCGCCAAGTAATCGACAGATCGATTCGCTGCGCGCCCAGGCAGCACCGATGTGGAGTTGAAAGCTCGTTGCGACAGCCGAGGCCGAAATTTCGCTCGCATTCACCGAGATGATCTTGCTTTCAGCATTGAGAGCCTGAACGACGGAATACTGGAGATTCGCTCCTTTTTCCGCGATCAAATCATTGACGGCAATCGTCCATGTTGCATCGCGCTCATTGATCGATTGAAAAGTTTCGATTACACGCACTTGCGCGTTTTCTCCTGCGACGATCAGAGTATGGGGAAAGGTGGCCTGATGTTGGCCTTGGACCCAATGGAAAATCTCGATCGGATGCTCGATTACCACGCCCGCAGGAACGTGAATGAACATGCCATTGCTCAGATGCGCGGTGTGTAAGTCGGTAAATTTTTTCGACCCCAAGGTGGCCGGATGGCGCATGAAGTATTGTTCCACCAGCTCCGAGTGAGACAGTAAGGCTTCAGCCAGCGGCATGCAAATGACACCTTTTGGCAAATGGTTGATCGCAAGCGAGAAACCATCGTTGACGAACACAAACTTTGCGGAGAACTGCTCCAGACCTTTCGAGCGCTGAATCAGTTCACTGGCTTCGCCAAGAAATTCCGCGCGAGTGGTAGCAGAAAAATCCAATTCTTTGAGCGAAGAGAAACGCCATGGTTCATCGCCGCGTTTGGGTGCAGCGGTCTGCTGAAACGAAGTCCATGCAGTCTCTTGCGTGCGTGCAAACCAAGCAGGAAACACGGCAGAGGTACGAGGAGCTTCGGTGAGAATCGATGGTTGAGAAATCGCGGTAGGCATGGTGGAAAATGAAAATATAAGAAGAAGAATCAGACCTTAGATGAGAGAACGAAAAGGCTTACGAATGAGTGGCATGATCAAAACAGGAGAAAGTCAGAAACACGCCGCATCACAATTAACCAACACTCCCTTCCATTTCGAGGTCGATGAGACGTTTGAGTTCTACGCTGTATTCCATCGGAAATTCGCGCACGAGATCATTGATGAAACCGTTCACAGCAAGGGACATCGCCGCGCCTTCGCTGATACCGCGTTGCATCATGTAGAACAACATTTCCTGGGAAACTTGGCTTACGCTGGCCTCGTGCTGGGTGGCGTGTTGATTGCCTTTGACGGTGATCGCAGGATAAGTATCGGTGCGCGATTTGCTATTGATCAAAAGCGCATCACACTCGGTATTGTTTTTGCAGCCTTTGAGGTGCTTGGGAATGTGCACTTGACCACGATAAGTGGAACGACCAGTGCCGACGGAGATCGATTTAGATACTACGTTACTAGTAGTTTCGTCAGCGGCGTGGATCATTTTTGCACCCGTATCTTGATGCTGGCCGGTGTTGGCAAGAGCGATGGAAATCACTTCGCCACGGGCACGACGACCTTTCATCACGACACCTGGATATTTCATCGTGAGACGCGAACCAATGTTGCAGTCGATCCAGCGGACCTCGGCATCTTCCATCGCGAGACCGCGTTTGGTGACGAGGTTGAACACATTCGACGACCAGTTTTGCACTGTGACGTATTGGATTTTGGCACCTTTCAGAGCAACGAGTTCCACCACAGCGGAGTGCAGCGTTGCCGTCTCGAATTTCGGCGCGGTGCAACCTTCCATGTACATCACCTCGGCTCCTTCATCGGCGATGATAAGCGTACGCTCGAACTGGCCAAACGATTCCGAGTTGATGCGGAAGTAGGCTTGAAGCGGCTGCTTCAGCTTGACGCCTTTGGGAATGTAGATGAACGAACCACCCGAAAACACAGCAGAGTTTAGTGCGGAGAATTTGTTGTCGCCTGTAGGAATCACTTTACCGAACCAGGGGCGGAAAATTTCCTCGTGCTCCTTGAGTCCCTCGGTGGAGTTGACAAAAATTACGCCTTGTTTGGTGATTTCGTCTTTGACGTTCGAATACGCGGCCTCGGAGTCGAATTGTGCTTCCACACCGGCGAGAAAGGCACGCTCTTGTTGCGGAATGCCGAGACGCTCAAAGGTCTCTAACACATCGGCAGGGACATCGTCCCATGAACGCTTCGGCTTTTCACCATCGGATAGGTAATAGCGAATCTGATCGAAGTCGATGTTGTTCAGATCTTCCGTCGCCCAATTGGTCGGCATCGGTTTATCGCGGAAAACTTTCAAGGCACGATGACGGAATTCACGCACCCACTGCGGATCATTTTTGACATCGCAAATGTAGTCAACCGTTTTTTCTGTTAGGCCACGGCCCGCATCAAATTTATTGCGCTCAGGAAAGGTAAAATCGCCGATGGTACGGTCGATGTTCACAGCATCGGCGGTTTCCGAGTCGAGCGTTTCAGGAATGTAATCGAGGGACATAAAAGTGTTGTGGTGAGATGTAAGTGAAAGTCAAAACGAGCAAAAGGACATTACGCTGTGGCAAGTTCCTTGAGGAAATCGTAGCCAGTTTCTTCGAGTTCGAGGGCGAGTTCAGGGCCGCCGGAGCGGACGATCTGACCGGCAGACATCACGTGCACGTAATCGGGCGCGATGTAGTCGAGCAAGCGTTGGTAGTGCGTGATGAGGAGGAATCCGCGATCGGCAGCACGCATCGCATTCACGCCTTTGGCGACGATTTTGAGCGCATCGATGTCGAGACCGGAGTCGGTCTCATCGAGGATCGCATACTTGGGCTCGAGCATCATCAATTGCAGGATCTCGTTGCGTTTTTTCTCACCTCCAGAAAAGCCCTCGTTCACCGAGCGGGCGGTGAATTTGCGATCCATCTCGAGCAAGTCCATTTTTGCGTAGAGGTTCTTGTAATAAGCCACGGCATCAATGTCTTGACCCTTAGGCAAACGTGCTTGCAGGGCGGCGCGGATGAAGTTGGCATTCGATACACCCGGAACTTCCGCAGGATATTGGAAGGCGAGAAACACACCAGCGCGCGAGCGTTGATCAATATCCATTTCCAGAATATCGATGCCATCGATGGTGACCGAACCACCGGTGACGATGTAGCTTTCGTGGCCAGCAATGACTTTGGAAAGTGTCGATTTCCCTGAGCCATTGGGCCCCATGATAGCGTGGACCTCGCCGGCGGGAATTTCAAGATTTACTCCGTTGAGGATCGGGGTTCCGTCTTCGAGAGTGGCGTGCAGATTTTCGATGAGTAGGGACATGATGATTGGTGGAAAAATGTTAAGATTGTGGAGCAATGGTGCCGCGGAGAGTGAGCTCGATGTTAGAGACAGCAGTGCCAGGCGGCAGATCGAGAAAATCTTCGAGCTTCACGCCCGGCTTGAATGTCACATCGTGAATGACGCCGGTTTTTTGATCGTGAAAATGCCCGTGCTCGTGAAGATTTGGACAATAGCGGCAGGATTCTCGATCGAAATGCACCTGACGGATGATGCCGTGCTGCGTCAGGGCCTCGAGGCAATTGTAGACCGTAGCGAGAGAAATTTGTGGCAAACGATCTTTCACCGCGAGGAAAAGGTCCTGCGCCGTCGGGTGGACTCGGTTTCCCACCAGCGATTTATAAACTTCTCGGCGCTGACGGGTCATGCGCAGACCATTGATTTCTGGCGGGAAATCATCGTGTTCTGGAGTGTTTTCTGGATTGTTGACCATGTTGGGTGGTGAAAACTAGCCCAACTTTTTCAGAAATCAAGAATGATTCTTATTTTTATTACTATTTTTTAAAACCAAAGCTTAACGCCAAAATGCAAAGGTGCTGACGATCAGAATCAATCCATAAGCAAGTCCTCCGAGGCAAAGAGCCTTCCAGCGGGCAGCGGATGCAGTCGCCCAGGTGACGGCATCACGGAAAAGATAGGGCATGCCAACGAAAAAGAGCGACGCGATGACAAGTCCGTAGGTCCAAAACGGAATCAGCAATCGGCTCATTGGATCTTTCAAAAAGGCCGCATCCAACAATGGTTGCGCCACCAATAAGCCCAACAAGCCGAGGGCTCGCACCGACAGAAATTCACGAATCGACATCGCCACAAAAACAAAAATCACCGGCAAAAGGAGACGCAAAATCGGCTTCACTGCATTGAATTCCGTCATGTCCAGCGCCAAAAAACTAATCCATCCCTTGCCCTCAGGGGCAATCAGCAGCCAGAACCACGCCATGCCAATGCCGAGAATCACTTGACCGATTTTCTGATTGCGCGGAAATTTCACCAAAAACTGTTGCATGGCCGCTGACTTGACGAACATCAGCAGATGCAACATCAGTAAAAACACGCCCAATGTCACTCCGGTAGAAAATAACCCGAGTCGTTCGTATAGGTGCATGGATGTACTCATCGAGGGGCTTTATTAGGGGAGCTTAGGCCGATGTGCAAGCCAAATCATCATCCAGAGGTAATACTCGGTCCTAAAACACGACCTAAAAAATTTTACATAAAAAAAGCCCCACAGATGCTTATCACATCGGCAGGGCTTGGCGTGGGCGGTGATTCAAAAAGAATCAACCGCAGCAACTATTCGGGATAAACAATACGATAGAAGGCCCGATTCTGCGGCGGTGAGTTATCCCTCACAGACACAATCCCCGAGAGCGGTGCCACTGTGGTGGAAATCACCACCCAATCATTAGCCTCGAGCGTCGTGGACCTCTCGATCGAATAACTTGTGCCCGGTGTTCCCGTAAAGCTGCCTGAGAGAACTCCGCCCGATAACGTAAGACTAAGAGCGCCAGGAGGGACATCTGCAACAGGATTTACTGTGATGTTGACAGTTGCCGTGTGAGTTCCGCCCCAAATGCCATCATTGATGGTATAGCTGATGGTATCGAGCCCGTGGAAATTTGCCGGTGGCGTGTAAGTGATGGTGCCGTCCACTTCGGAAACGGTGCCTCCTTGCACACTGGTTGCCGCAACACTTGTGAAAGAAATCAGATCGAGATCTGCGTCGGTATCATTGGACAAAAGTGTCAGCACACTGATTTCCAACGGTGTGTCCTCATTCGATTCAGCAAGATCATTAACAGCTACAGGAGCGATATTCGGAATGGTCAGAGTAACGACCGAACTATCCACAAATCCCGTTCCGTTGGACACTCGCACTTTGTAATTGCCCGCTACAATTGGATCAGCGGCTGGAACAACCAACACAGACTGGGTCTCTCCGAGCAAGGCATCACCGTCGAAATACCATTGATACGTGACCGTTGCAGAACCACTGGCTGCAACCGCGAACTTAGCATTTTGATTGTGCTTAGCAACTACACTCACAGGTTGCACGGCAATGTGCGGAGCGGTGTTCGGTGCAATCAGTCCAATCGCTTCAAAGTCCTGAATTTTCAAGCCTGTGAAGCCCGCAACTGGATCCATATTGATGATCACAAAATCAATGGTGTTGATGCCGGTCGTGAGAGTAGGAGCAATGACCGAATCGAGAGTGAAACTTTTCAGCCCGCCAAAGGAATTTACTAAGTTATTAAGACCTGTGACTACAGTGCCATTGACACGAATCGCAAGGCCTTCGTTGTCGCTCGCCCATTTGCCGCGGATGGTCACCGTGGAGAGATCGAAATTTGTTAGATCGATGCTCGTGCGGTAAACGTATGTGCCCAATCCTTCACCTGCGTCGACAGTTTGCCCTGCCGCACCGCCGGTGTTTGCCCGAGGACCAATCCACAACGACGTTGCAGAATTTGGATTCCATGGGCCTGGATTGCCCGATTGCACCAGAGCGAGTGTAGAGCTCGTATTATCGGGGTTCACGAGTAATGTGTAATGAGGGTCGGTAGCGCCCGCAGCAAGCGGTTGTTTATCAACATCCACACCTGTGTTGTAAAGGCCTGGCACATTGTCTAGCACCTGTACCGTAGCGGAATTGCTGATGAGCGAACCAAATCCATTGGTAATCACGCAGGTGTAAACCCCGCCCTCGGCGTAGTCGATGTCTTCGATCACTAAAGTAGGGTTGGTAGCGCCAGAAACGTCATTGCCATTCAACTTCCATTGGTAAGTAATGGTGGAACTGCCAACAGCTCCCACGTTGAGAGTGCAATCACTGCCAATACCCAATGTGACTCCTGTTGGCTGCAAGGTAATCGTTGGTGGCGTCGATACCAAAGCATCAGCCTCGCGATTGCTCATCGCATAAATGTGCATTGCAGCAGGTGCAACGGCACTCTGAATCTCCGAACTCGTCACTTTCAAGTTTCCTGTAGAGTCAGCCGTGTAGCGATACTCGATACGGATGCCATTATTGTCGCCAAATTGATCTTGGTCGATCGCTGTAATGCCATCTCCCTTGCCACCGACGAGTGCACCAAATCGATTGCCCGCAGCTTCCCAGCCAACGGAATACAAGGTTAACACGTAATTTTTTCCCGGTGTCAATCCGCTTAGATTGTGAACTTCGGGGAATCCGGCATAGACGAAATCTTTCGCCAAAGCCGCTCCAAATCCCGTGATGTTGTTTACGTCATTGTTGTATAAGACACCCAGCACTGATGTGTAGTTGGCCGCTGATGGATTTGCTCCCGCGATGCCTGTAAAGTTGACGCCGTTGACGTTTGCACCAGTGGCATTGCCGAAATTATACGCGTGGGTATAAAGATAGCTGCCATCAATACCCGATGTGGCATCGTCTGACCAAGCCACTGTGGACCATGGCGATGGTGTGGCGTTTACCGCAGCCTCACGGTTGCTGAATCCACTCGTGTGGAAAGTGCCTGCACCTGTGGATGGATAATTGATTGTAACCGGCGAACCGAGAGCATCGGTGGTGTAAGTGTAATTCACACGCATACCATTGCCCTGACCATATTGATTCAAGTTCGCGGTGAATTTTTCACTCGATAGATTGCTGCTGAACGTAGCGGCACGAGGATCGGATACATCGAAGCCGATGCCGTATGCCGTGAACACATATTGGGTATTCGGCTTGAGGTTATCCAAGGTGATGCCCGTATTGCCATTGTAACGGAAATCTTTTGCTAGCCCTGCGCTGTTGCCCGTAACATTGTTCGGAGTGCGATTGCCGAAGCCGTTATCCAGTCCAGTGGCAGAAAATCTTCCTTCAATGTTAAATTCGCGCGGGATGAAGGGCACGCCATTGATGTTCGCAACGGCATTCGAAGCAAAATTCACCGCGTGGGTATAGAGGTATGCGGAATCGACACCAGAAGTCGCGTCATCTTGCCATGGGCCAAATGACCAAGCACCTGTCGAAGTAGCGATCGTCACATCATCGATCAGCAAGGTATGATCGCCAGAATTGATCGTGTTGGCGATGTTGATCACATGACTAGTATTCGTCGCAGTAAAATCAAAGCCCACATACTTGTAAGGATTAGAGCCGCCGACTAGCGTCACTTGGGCTGACACGGCAGGCTCTCCCGCATCGGTGGAAAACTCCAAAAAGGGTCCATTCCCGCTGCGTGCGTTCACACGAAACTCCACGTGGTATTTCGTGCCAATCGTCAAGCCTGTAACTGTTTGACTCATGGTCACAGCACCGGTGGATCCGGCTTGAAGGAATGCCACATTAGTTCCGGTAGGGATCGTGCCGTTGTCAGCAAAAGGAGTTCCTCCACCAGGATTTAGCCCAATCCGAGTATTGTTCGACAAGGTCCAATCCGTAATGACTCCGCCATTTCCCGAGGTATAGCCAGGGAAATTGGTGAATGTATCTGCTTCAAAGCTCGCATTGTTGATGCTCTGGCCATGAAGCGACGCTGATGCAAGCGCGATCCATGTCGCGAGGCATTTGGGTACACTGCTCCCGATCCAACGGGGTAGGTTCTTTTTCATATGGTTTTTTGGGGTTACTACTAAAGGAACGTTTCTTTTCAAACAAGAGTCGTTTCTTTTTGTGGATCAACTAGTTACCATGGCGCGTTCACGTAGGGCAAGAAAATAATTGCGCAGCATCTAAAAAAATTTACACCTCAAAGCGCTCGGCTCCAAAAAACCAGCTCATTCTCTACCTCGCTACCTTGATCCACCTGCTCCCACGCCAACTGCGCGCACAAGCCATTTGGCTCGTAGCCACGCTTTTTCCAGAAAACATCGTGTGATCGATAGCCAAAAGGCCTGAGAGGATGATCCTCTGACCGGATCACCGAACAAAACGTCACCAGCGCCGCCCCACACTCCCTCGCTTGTTTTTCTCGCTCGTCAAAAAACGCATGTCCGATGCCGCAGCCACGATGCTTAGGCAACAACACCGATTCTCCCAAATAAAAAATCTTACTCAGATCATCGCCGCGTTGCAGATAGGAATGCTGAAATGCCTCATCGGCGTCCAGCATGGGCAATCCCGTCGAGACACCTACGACATCTGCGCCATCCAGCGCTAGCACAAAAATACTCTTGTCACAAGCAGCGTAGCTTTGCAGATACTCTTTCTCATACTCCAGCGAACCCGCATACAAATACGGATAATCACGAAAAACCTCGATGCGCAGCCGGGCAACGTCATCGAGGTATAAAAGAATTTTCCTGCCACTCACGGCGACGATGGTCACATCAGGCATCGCGGCAGCAGGTCGTTGCTTAGAATTTGTAATCGAGGTAGAAGTTGAACTGGCCACCTTGATCAGCCTCTTCATCGGGAGAAGCGATCGGCACAGCGTAGTCAAATGCCAGCGGACCGAAGGGCAAGTTCAAGCGCAGACCCACACCTGCATCGCTATAGATGTCGGAAGGATTGAAATCAAACGAATCGGCATTCACAAAACCCGCATCATAGAAGACAGCACCACGCACTTGCTCAAAGAGTGGCACGGTGTATTCCAAGGAGAGCCAGCCCATGCTGTTGCCGCCGATGACTTCTTTCGAGGCTGCATCACGTGGACCGACATCGCGGAATTCAAAGCCGCGCAGTGTCCGAGCACCACCGAGGAACTGGCGATCAAAGATCGGCACATCGTCATCGTTGGTGTTATCCACCATGCCAATTTCACCGTTCACGGAGAAAATGGTATCCCAAGCAAGGTTCCAGTATTTCTGGCCCGATGCCGAGAAAGTAACCGTGTTCACATCACCGCCGAGGCCCGCGTAGTTCACACCTAGATCTACCTTGTGACCTTCACGCGGTGTCTGGTTGCTATCGCGGCTATCATATACGTAGTTCAGGCCGAAAGAACTGCGTAGGTATTCCTCATCGAGATCAGCGAAGTAATCGTCTGCTGTTGCCAATAAACCATCATCATCCGCATCGATCTCGATGCGCTCAAAGCGGTATTCACCCTTGATGTATGCCCTCTCGCCCAAGGGCTTGCGCAGGAATACAGCGGCACCCATATTGAGTTGATCGTAGTAATCGCTGAAATACAGAGCATTGCGATAGAACAACTCACCGCCGAGCGAGAGTTGGCGATCCATGAACCATGGCTCCACTAAGGACATGCTGAAGTCGCGTCGCTCCTGACCAGCTCGCACACTTGCGGTGAAACGCTGACCGCCACCCGTGAAGCGCCATGGATTGAATAGATCGAAGTTGGTCTGCTCAACGGTTACATAGCCGACGAGGTTATCGATCGAGCTAAAGCCCACACCGAAGCTCAGCGAGCCGGTCTTTTTCTCATCAACCAAAATGTTCAGGTCACGGTAGCCACCACCACCGGGCGAGGCACTGACTTGTGCATCGTTGTAATAGTTCAGGTTTTTCAGACGAGTACGCGTAGTATCTACGTCCACCGAGTTGAACCAATCACCTGGCTTAAGAGGCACTTCACGGCGAATAACCTTATCTTTGGACTTGGTGTTGCCGGATATATTTACGCGACCAACACGATAGCGACTGCCCTCGGTGATGCGGTAGGTGATCTGCACCGTATCACCCGAGGCATTATCGAGATCAGGTATTACGTTAGCATCGGCATATCCACGAGATCCATAGTAGCTGCGGATCATCTCGATGTCGGCACGCATTTTCTTGGCGGAATAAGCATCACCGCCGACGAGAGTCAAGGCTGGATAAAGTTCCTCGGGTTGGAAAACGCTCATCTTGCCGAAACCGACGCCGTTCACCGTGTAGCGAGCTCCTTCGTTGATTGGCACGATCAAATCCATCTTACCATCGCCCGTGGGAATGCGCTGAATGCCAGAGCTTGATACGCGCAGGAAGCCTTTATTGCGATAGTAATCGAGAATTTCTTCCATGTCTTCATCGAGTTGATTGCCCTCAACGCGGCCCGACTTGGTAATGATCGAGAAAATGCCCTTTTCCTTGGTCTTCATGACCTTTTCAAGGTCCTTCGAGGTGATGTTGGCATTGCCCTCGAAGCGAATGTTCCGGACTTCGTTTTTCATGCCCTCATCGATGAGGAAAATCAACGAAGCACCGCCATCGCCCGGTTGCATACGATGCGTAACCGATACATCAGGATAGCCGTAGCCTTGGTAGTAGGCCTCGATGTTGCGGCGTGCATTGAGAATTTCCTCATCACTTAAAGGACCACCGGCCTTGAGCTTCGATTCTGAGGCGAGCTTTTTGTCGCTGAAAATCGAATTACCGACGAAGCCGACGCCGGTCATGGCAGGGCGAGTCGCTACTTCGGCGATCAACTTAACGCCATCGCCCTCAGGCTCCGCAAGCCAACGCACATCGTCCACTTTGCCGGATTCATAAAGTTTTTTGATGTCGGCATCGAGCTTTTCGGTACTATAAGCTTGACCCGCGCGGGTGCTGAGGAAATTGCGAATCGCAGCTTCGTCCACCGTCTTGGTTCCCCGATACTTGATCTCGACCTTGGTGATGTTTTTGCCCTCGAAGTCGACCATTTGCGCCTGAGTCATCAGCGGAGCGCAGCAAAGGATCGCTGAAAGAAAAATCGTTGGCTTGCGCGATGCAAGAAAACGTCGGGTAATGGGATCGAAGGACAATGCTTTCATATTTCGTAGTTCTTAACGAACGCGATTACTTCACCGAGAAAATGTCTATCCGTCAAGGGGGAATTCACGAGAAAAAGCGGGGAGATCAGCCACTACGCCGATTCAGTTACGAAATGCTACGATGTGCCTAGTAGTCAGCGGATCATATGGACCAAATACCCATCACTTCCCCACGCTGCCACATATTCCCCTCGTGCTCGATCTTTCCTACGCGGAGATTTCCCGATGCCCACTCACACCAATACGCTGCTCCTGGCGGCATGAATGATCCAGTGTTGATGACCAGTCCTTGCTTTTCATCCCATATCCCAGCGCGATGGAAATGTCCGCATATCATGACCTCGGCCACAGGAAAGTAGCGCTGAAAAAAATTGCGCGTCTCCGCTACCATCGTCGCCCATGAGAGCACCATGCGCAATGCGCGCCCCGGCGGCATCAAGGCATCCCATGCTCGCAGGAAAAGATTCTGACTGCGGCCATGGCTCGGCGCCACCAACATGCGCGCCAATTCCCGCCCCAAGGCCAGTCGTTCATCGATCGTCTCCGTGGCACGCTGCGCCCACAAGGCCATCCACTCCTTATGCTTGGCGATGGCCATTCGACTCCACGGCGCCCCTTCCGCAAACACACAATCGCCGTGAGTGATCACGATTTTGCCACCCGCCAACTCCACATAGCCACAGTCACCATTTCCGGGATCATGATTCCCCGGCAGCGCCATCACATCGATGCCCATCTGCGTGCACATTTGCTGCAGCTCGATCCACAAACGCTCACCATCCGCACGAAATTCCCGCGCTAATTCTTGCCACGTATCGCCATTCAATAACAGCGTGCCTGCTCCTTCGATCAATGGCCGCAGCGCCGCGACGTCATCGATCAGAGACCCCTTATGCCCCAGATGCAAATCAGACAAAATCAGCACCGGTTCCCTCATGACTCCTTGCGCTGACGCACTGCCTCATAAAGGCATACACCTGTTGCCACCGAGACGTTCAAGCACTCGACCTTTCCAGCCATCGGCAACTTACACAAAAAATCGCAATTGTCCTCTGTCAAACGACGCATCCCCTTCCCCTCCGCACCCATCACGATCGCGATCGGTCCTTTCAAATCCATTTGATACAGCGTCTTATCACAGCGATCCGAGGTGCCCACGATCCATACGCCGACCTCCTTGAGTTTTTCCATGAAGCGCGCCAAGTTTGTAACCTGAAAAAACGGCACCCAGTCGGCAGCCCCCGTGGAAACCCGCCGCACCGTCTCAGTGATCGATGCAGCTTTATCCTTCGGCGCCACCACCGCAGTGACCCCCGCTCCATCAGCCGTGCGCAAGATCGCACCCAAATTGTGCACATCCTGAATGCAATCGAGAATCAACACCAGAGGCGCTGTTTTTGACTCCGCAATCACGTCCCACACATCATCCTCATTGCGCGCTGGGATTGCCTCGGCCTCCGTCGCCAACGAGCGCACATGCCGATTCTCCCGCGCGCCATCCTCACGCCCCTGCGGCTTCTTCCGAAAATTCTTCACCGGGCCACTGTAAGAAAAACACAGAAAAAAGCAATGTTGATATCACGAGTTTGGGAGTGACACATGGAGATATGCTTAAAATAAAGTGCAAGCATTCGAAATTTAGTCACCGTCCGATTGCAGCTCAAAATGCCGACGCGCGAATTCACGCCCCGAGCCAGATTTCAAGTATCTTTCGAATCGAGTGGCGATCAGTTTGTCTGTAAACGCAAAATACGACTTAATCCGCCAAGGTTTGTATTTGGAAGTATGAGGACTCTTCCCCGAGTTATGCTCTTCCAATCTGCGTTTGAGATCATCAGTAGAACCAATGTAATGCCGACTGTGATCCTCGATGCATTGCAGGACATAAGTGTAGTGCATAGTGAGTTGCTAACAATATTTTCAACAAAGCTGGCTCGCCGAGCCGGAGTCCCGGGGCCGCACCAGCCTACGTCCGAGCTGTCTGGCGACAGCAGAGAACAATCGTTGTAGATCAAATGAGAACATATGAGCGAAAGTTTTCTAATGACAAAGCTGGCTCGCCGAGCCGGAGTACCGGGGCCGCTTGGAGTAGCCCGCCTCCGTTTCTCTACGGCGCGGCACCAGCCTAGGCCCAGACTGTCTGGCGACAGCCCGGGCCTAGGCTGGTGGAGGCGAGGGGAGTCGAACCCCTGTCCGGAACGCCATTCACAAAGACATCTACACGTTTAGCATGCGATCAGTGATTCGGAATCCTGCGGCTCGCATGCAGCGTCGTGACCCTAGAGACCTGTAGTTTCTCAGCAATCCATCCGGTCCCCCGACTTCATGCCCAGCCTATTAAGTGTCGCCTTCCCCCCTAACAGGCGTCAGGGTTCAGACGTTGCTGTCAATTAAGCAGCAAGTGCGAGCTCGTTAGAGTTTGCATTTATTTTTTTTGATCGGCTATTAAGGAGGCCAACCGATCAACCTCCACGTGCAGTCAGCGCGTCAAACATCCCGTCGAAACCAGAACGCCCCCGTTAGCTATACCGACCAGAAAATAGCTCTTCCCTGAGGGAGATCAAGCAAATTTTGCGGAAATCGCACGCAGCCAATCAAACACCATTCCTTTTTCCCTCGACATCCCCCTCCGCAAACCTACACTTCTGCATGCCAATTAATACAGCTTTACTCGCTCGCTGCTGCGAGGCTCCCGGTGCCCCAGGCTTCGAAAAAGAAATCCGCAAGCTCGTCCTCGCAGAGATTAAGGACCTCACCGATGAAGTTTCCGTCGACAACATGGGCAATGTTATCGCCCTGAAAAAAGGAAAGTCATCCAAGAAAAAAATCATGGCAGCCGCCCACATGGATGAAATCGGCTTCATCGTCACTCACGTCGATGACAAGGGCTTCGTCCGATTCAATCCACTCGGCGGATTTGATCCGAAAACTCTCACCTCCCAGCGCGTCATTATCCATGGCAAAAAGGACATCATGGGCGTCATGGGTAGCAAGCCGATCCACATCATGCATCCCGATGAACGCAACCGCGTCGCACAAATCAAAGACTATTTCATCGATACCGGCCTCTCCAAAAAAGAACTAGATAAAATCATCGCTGTCGGCGACTGCGTCACCCGCTACAGCCCACTCATCGAGCTCGGCGATTGCGTCAACGTCAAATCGCTCGACAATCGCGCCTCAGTATTCCTTCTCATCGAGGCCCTACGCGAGCTGAAAAAATCCAAGCGCAAGCCCGCCTTCGATTTCTACGCCTGCTTCACTGTGCAAGAAGAAGTCGGCCTCCGCGGGGCCCAAGCCGCCGCCCTCTCCGTGCAGCCAGACTTTAGCTTCGGCCTCGATACCACCATCGCCTACGATGTCCCCGGCTCCACTCCCCAAGATCAATGCACCGCCCTCGGCAAAGGCGTCGCCATCAAACTCATGGACTCCTCCGTCATCTGCGACTACCGCATGATCGAGTTCATGAAAAAAACCGCCGAAAAACACAAGATCGAGTGGCAGCCCGAGATCCTCGCCGCAGGTGGCACCGATACCGCCAACCTCCAACGCATGGTCGCTGGTGGATCCATCGCTGGCGCGGTCTCCATCCCCACCCGCCACATCCACCAAACAATCGAGTCCACCAACAAAAAAGACCTCAAGGGCGGCATTCTCCTGCTCGCCGCTTGCGTCTGCGAGATCGATTCCCATAACTGGAAATTCTAAACTGCACCACCATCTCCCCTGACCCACCCAAGGCGCTCGAGTTCACCCTCAGCGCCTTGTTTTTTGCCCGAATTCCCCGCCACATCGTGCACTAACAACCCCATCCCAACGATGCATTTTCCCACCTCCCTTTTTTATAAAAACTTTGGGCCGTTGCGACTGCTACCTTCCACCTCCTTATCTAACAGTTTATCGCAAAATCACCGCAAAAACTCAATTATTTTTTAGAAAATTACTTTTACTCCCTGATCGAATGCAAAGGCAAAAAAAAATTTAGCCCCAAGAGCACCCGCTACGGTCACGCTCGAGGCTTGATTTACAAGCGCTTTACAAAGCACATACACGGCAGGGCATACTACATCTTGTATTGTGAATAATTTGTTGATACCATATGAGCAAAATTCCTTTGACTTACTAAAACAATTTTCGTATGTTTTCTGACGTCGTGCACGTCTCGAGACGCGCTCGCGCGGACTAATAAACACTCCGATTTTTCACCACTTACACCTCTATGTCCACCGTTCTCACCTCTGCCACCACCACCGTCACTCTCGGCGCTCGCACCTTCATTCTCGATAAAGAAAAGGCCGAGGCCGCCTACGCTGCCAAGAAAGTCATCAATGGCCGCGATACCATGTTCTTCAACATCCTCCCACTCAAGTACGGCTGGGCCTACGAACTGTATAAGACGATGAAAAACAACCACTGGGAGCCCGAGGACATCCCGATGCAAAAAGACGTCGAGCAATGGCGCTCGAACGAGATTTCCGACGTCGAGCGTTGGATCATTAAAATGGGCATCGGCTACTTCTCCGCCGCCGAAGGCATCGTCGGTGACAACGTATTACACGTGGTCCGCAGCGTCGTCACCGCCCCTGAGCTCAAGCTCGTGCTCGGCCGCCATGCTCATGAGGAAAACATCCATGCCGACTCTCTCGTCTACATGATTTCCTCCCTCGGCCTCAACCCGCATGAGTGCGAGGCGATGTTCGAAGACATCCCCACCATCACCGAGAAAAACCATTTCGTCGTCTCTAACAGCCGCTCGCTGCGCCGCGATGCCGACCTCACCATCACCGCCAACAAGCAAGCACTCGCCAAGAACATTTTCCTCTTCGGCCAATGCATGGAAGGCACCCAGTTCTACGGCCTCTTCGGCATGATCCTCTCTCTCTACCGCCAGAACAAATTCCCCGGAATCGGCCAAATGTTCCGCTACACCCTGCGCGATGAATCCAACCACATCGAAGTCTTCCGCCGCCTGCTCATGGATCTCGTCGATGAAAATCCCGACATCTGGACCGATGAATTCCGCGAAGACCTCCGCGCCACCATGGCAGAAGGCATTCGCCTTGAGAAAAAATTCATCCGCGACTGCCTCCCCGTCGCCTCCATCGGCCTCAACTCCGCCGAGTTCGAAGACTACATTGATTTCATCGCCGACCGCCGCCTCATCGACTGCGGCCTCGCACCGCTCAACGGCAACGTCTCCAACCCCTTCCCCTGGCTCGCGGAAATGATGGACATCAAAAAAGAACAAAACTTCTTCGAGGGCCGCGTCACCGAATACCAAAAGTCCTCCGCCCTCGGCCAAATCGACGACGACGATCTCTAAAAATCAATTACAACGACGGATTAAACGGATTAAAACGGATTTTTTACATGAAAGATAACAGTCATCCCCACATGGAACTCACCGAGAAATTGATCGGTGCCGCCATGACTGTGCATCGTGAATTAGGACCAGGCTTAGACGAAAAAATCTACGAAAATGCCTTCTGCATCGAAATGGCCGAACTCGGCATTCCATTTACCCAGCAAAAACAATACCCCGTCCATTACCGTAGCCGCTATGTTGGCAAGTTAGTGACAGACCTCGTCGTCGACGAACGCGTGATCCTCGAGCTAGAAGTCGCCGATACCATCCACCAGACCCACGTCGCTCAATTGCTCAGCTATCTAGCGATCACCAAGCTCCAAGTCGGCCTCGTCTTCAATTTCAAAACCGCATCACTCACCTTCCAACATCACGCCAACATCTATCGAAAATAAAACTCCCCCTCAAAAAAATCCGTAAATCCGTTAAATCCGTCGTTAAAAAAAGCCGCTTTACTCTCCCACTCCCAAAAAATCCCTCACTGATCACTGCTCACTGATCACTAACCACTCAAAAAAATGTACCGCAACCTCACTCTCGCCGAAGACCTTGCCTTAAAAAAAGTCATCACTGACCGCTCCGACATCACCGCCAACCAGTTCGCTTGGCGCGATGTGCTTGGCGTAGAATTCCATGCCGTTCACCCCGAAATCACCGTCACATCCGGCGCCAACGAGACACAGTTCTCGCTCGCCCAAGTCGCAGATACCATCGGCTCTGCCCTCACCGACCTGCTCATCTCCCGCGAAACCAAGCAGGACGGCATCTTCAACGACACCAACCGCGCCTTCGTTTCCGCCGTCGCTCACAATGTTGCTAAGTCTCTCACGAAAAACATCGAAGACGGTGGCCGCTTGCGCTTGTCGGAAAACGACCTCTACCTGCTCATCGAACGCGCCCTCGTAGAGAACGATGCCTACGATGTCGCCAAATCTCTCGCCTTCCGCCGCTCCTACGAACGCAGCGGCGACGTCGACGTCAATACCGCCCCGCAAACCATGCCCGTCCGCCTCATCCGCCGCAATGGCAACGTCGTTCCTTGGTCCGAAACCAAAATCGAAATCGCCGTTCGCAAGGCCTTTCTTTCCATCCGTGAATCCGCTGATCCTGCCAACGATATCGCTAAGGCCGTCACCGAGCGCGTCCGCGTCGGCGAGCAAGCCTTCGTTCACATCGAAGACGTCCAAGACATGGTCGAAGAAGAACTCGGCCGCCTCGGCTATTTTAAGGCGATGCGCGCCTACATGGCCTATCGCTTCGAGCGCGCCCGCTACCGCATCGACCACGAAGAACCTACAGAGGACCCGAACCAAGAGTCCATGGTCGTCGTGCTCGGAGAAAATGACCAGTCCGCCTTCTGGGATGGACTCGACCTCAAAAAACGCATCACCTTTGCCTCTATCGGCCTCGACCTCTGCCTCACGGAAAATGAGATCGAACGTGAACTCCGCCGCTCGATCGGATCGGAAATTTCCGCCAATGACCTCAAGCAGACCATCATTCTCAATGCCCGCACTTTGATCGAGAAAGATGCCGACTTCGCGAAATTCGCCGGCCGTATCCTACTTACCTACATCTACGAGGAAGTGCTCGATTGGGACATCACCCGCGATGGCATCAACGGTATCAAAACCGCCCATCGCAATGCATTCAAGCGCCACCTCACCCACGGCGTCAGCATCAAGCGCATCCATCCCGATTTGCTCGGACAGTTCAACATCGACACACTCGCCGATGCCCTCGACCCCAGCGCTGACCTCGACTTCGACTACCTCGGCGTCCAGACAATGTACGATCGCTACCTCATCGTCGATAAAACGGGCGCCAAGCAGCGCCGCCTCGAAACGCCACAGTTCTTCTGGATGCGCGTCGCCATGGGCCTCTTCAAAACCGAGCCCGAGAATCGCGAGCAATGGGTAATCCGCCTCTACAATCTCTATAAAGGCCGCCGCTTCTGCTCGTCCACACCCACCTTGTTCAATTCTGGCACCCTCCACAGCCAGCTTTCCTCTTGCTACCTCTACAAAGTCGATGACTCCATCGAGTCGATCATGCAACGCGGCATTGCCGAAAATGCCTACCTCTCGAAATGGGCCGGCGGCCTCGGTGGATCGTGGACCGCAGTCCGCGGCACCGGCGGTTACATCCAAGGCACCAACGGCGAGTCCCAAGGCATCATCCCCTTCCTCAAGCTACACAACGACCAGCTCGTCGCCGTCAACCAAGGCGGCAAGCGCCGCGGCTCTGGCTGCGCCTACCTCGAGACCTGGCACAACGACATCGAGGACTTCCTCAATCTCAGGGTGGGAGTTGGTGATGAGCGCCGTCGCACCCACGACATGAACACCGCCAACTGGATTCCCGATCTGTTCATGAAACGCATGGAAGCCCGCCAACTCTGGACCCTCTTCCGCTCCAATGAAGTGCCCGATCTCCACGACCTCTTCGGCAAAGCCTTCGAGCAACGCTACGAAGAATACGAAGCCCTCGCCGCCACTGGGAAAATCTGGTCACGCCAGCTGCCCGCCATCGATCTCTGGAAATCCATGCTCAAGATGATTTTCGAGACCGGTCACCCATGGATCACCTTCAAGGACCCTTGCAATGTACGCTCACCCCAAGATCATTGCGGCGTCATCCACTCCTCCAACCTCTGCACCGAGATCACCCTCAACACCAGCGAGGAAGAAACAGCCGTCTGCAACCTTGGCTCCGTCATCCTCGATACCCACATCAGCGAGGACGGCATCATCGATCACGAGATGCTTAAGGAAACCATCACCGTAGCCATCCGCGCCCTCGATAGCGTCATCGATATCAATTTCTACCCCACCCAGGCCGCCAAGACCGCTAACTCCCGTCACCGCCCCATTGGCCTCGGCGTCATGGGCCTGCAAAATGCGCTCTACAAAAAAGGCCTCTCCTTCAGCGCACCCGCGGCCATCGAGTTCAACGACGAATTCATGGAAGCCATCGCCTACTATGCCTATAGTGCTTCCTCCGACCTCGCCGCCGAACGCGGCACCTACTCCACCTACAAGGGCTCAAAGTGGGATCGCGGCCTGCTACCACAGGACACCATCGACCTGCTCGAACAAGAGCGCGGCGTGAAAATTGATACCCCACGCGGCGGCAAAATGGACTGGACCTTCGTCCGCGAAAAAATCGCCAAACACGGCATGCGTAACTCCAACGTCCTCGCCATCGCGCCGACGGCCACCATCAGCAACATCATGGGAACCACCCCCTGCATCGAGCCGAACTACAAGAACCTATTCGTCAAATCCAACCTCTCCGGCGACTTCATCATACTCAACTCCTACCTCGTTCAGGACCTCAAAAAAGCGGGCCTGTGGAACCCCGAGATGCTCGATCAACTGAAATACTTCGACGGTGAGCTCGACGACATCGAGACCATCCCCGATGATATCAAGGCCAAGCACCAAACCGTCTTCGGAGTCGGCTACGAAGCCATCGTCGATGCTGCCGCCCGCCGTCAGAAATGGATCGATCAGAGCCAGAGCGTCAACCTCTTCCTCAAAGACCCCGACTTCCGCGTCCTCAGCCACATGTACCGCCGTGCCTGGAGCAAAGGCCTCAAAACCACATATTACCTACGCACCCTCCAAGCCAGCAACATCGAGAAATCGACCGTCACCGTAGCCAAAGAAATCATCGGCACCATGGCCGGCGATAACAAGCCCAAATACACCCCCGAACAAATCAACGCCTGCTCCCTAGAGGCCATGATGGACGGCGGCACCTGTGAGGCTTGCCAGTGATGGATCGAATGCCAATCTTGTTTCGGGAAATATACCATAGATTGTAAATCGATGAACATTGAAACTTTGCAGCATTAAATAAAAGAATTCACTGCCGTCCCATAGCCTAAGCACAGCGCGTCCTAGGCCTTGATTCTACGTGGCCCTGAGAGGTTTTTTTGAGGAATGCCGTTTGCGACTTTTTGCGGTAAATTGGATAGATCCTTGAGATTGCGTGCCGATGCTGTCCCATGAGATTACGTTTTTACCGGCGCATACCCTGGTAACCATCCGGAATTGAGTGCTCCGATAACCTTAAATCGCCCGGATGCTGTCCCACAGGATTTCAGCAACTACGGATGAGAAAAAACATGCCAAATAAGAGAAAAAGCAGAAGCTTCACAATGCACTTCATGATGATGACGTGGGCAAATTTGGTTAGCAAATTATTTCACCGTATACTCCGCACGAACGATGGTAATGATATCTTTTTCATACGAGGAAGTGTCGTTGTTTCCTTCGGTAGATGTTTCAGTGGAGTTGGCGGGATTGATGTTGATGATACCCATGGAGGAATCGACGAGCGAACCGATTTGGGTGTTTCCTGCCGAGAGCAGAATGTTTTCGGCACGACTGCGCGCATCCTTCGCCGCCTCGGCTAGCATCTGAAGTTTGAGCTCCCCAAGCTTGGTGTAGTAATAGCGTGGATTGTTTGAGGTAACAAACACGTCTTCTTCTAGCAGCGAAGTGATCTCGCGCGAGGCTTTTTCAATCTGCGGAACATTCGATGAGCTCACTGTGACGGTTTGAAGCGCGCGGAAGCCGATCGATTTACGAGTTTCCGTGTGAATCGGAACATTGGTGCCGGGCAGCACTTTGTCTTCGCGCACCATTTCAAATTCTTCATCGATGCGCGCCGATTGCGTTTTGATGTCGTCGGGCTTGATCCCTTGGGCTTTGAGAAATGCCACCACCTTATCGGTACCGCTTTTGAGTGTCACGTAGGCAGAGGTGCGATCCACGCCCATGCCCTCAATGGTGGCCGACCACTCGATGAGGTCAGAAGCGATGCGTTTCTTGGCCGATCCCGTCACACGAATGTTGTTTTTTTCCGGTTGCTTGCGGACATCGCGCCAAGTGTTCGCGGCGATGAAGGTCGAGCCGATCATACCCAATGCAAGGGCCAAGGCGGCGAGTGGTGGCAGGCTGATGCTGCGGAAGGATTTTTGTGGAGTGGTTTCGGTGCTCATAATCTGATTGGCATTAATTTGGGAACGAAAGTGTCTCTTCATCGATCATATACGAAATTTTCCTGACAAAAAGATCATTTATTTTTTCCTAGCGCGTTTTTTTCTTACTCTCCACATTTTTTCTCTTTCTCCGCAAATTCCAAAAGCAACCGCAACGACTTGACTATTTACTTCCGTTCTTTTTGTAAAACAGGCAAAGACTGGAAAACGGAAATAACGTGACTAAAGGCAAAATAAATACATCAAAAAAACACGTAAAAAAACAAAAAATCATTGATATTGCTAGGTAAAATCATTCTTTGGAAGCGCCAATCCATGTTGGCAAGAATCTTTCTCAGACAGGCAAGTTATTCCGCTGCACTGGGATGCCGCCGACTCGCCTAGCCTCAACCACAACCTGAGTTGGCGGCATTGCTACCTAACCTGGTGGATTGGCAACATGGGTAGGATTCGATCCGACGTGGGTTGGTCAAGTGAGGTGCGGGGATGGCATGGCTTACGTTCAACCAAGGTTGATAACGATAAAGAATGAGTCGCAGTGACGGAAGATGCATATCAGTGAATGAATTGAAACAAACCACCATCGACAACCAGATAGAAAAATCAGCTACGCTATCTATGCTGATCGCGGACAAGAACTCCCATCACCAAACAAATGCGAAATTTTTTCTACAAAAGGATCATCAAAAAGCAACAATCACCCGAATCCACCTTCCCCCTCGCCCCGCATTTTTCGCAAAAAAACCTTGCCAAGCGCCGAAAACCTGCTTTCTTTCCTGCGCCTTCACAGGACAGAACGGCCATAACGGCTGCACTGAACCGAACTACATTATGAGCGAAAATACCGTAAATCTTGCTGATTACAAGCAACACGAAAAAGACACTGGCAGCGCACAATATCAAATTGCTTTGATGACACAACGCATCGCCCACCTCACTGGCCACCTTGGCTTGCACAAGAAAGACAACTCATCCCGTCGCGGATTGTTGAAACTTGTCGCCCAGCGCCGCAAACTTCTTAACTACATTAAGGCAAACTCCGAGGAAGCCTACCAGAAGATCATCGCTTCGCTTGGCCTCCGCCGCTAACCAACCCTTTCTCCAAACGGCCACCGAGATTTTTCTCAGTGGCCGTTTTGACAAAACAGCCCATGCATTCCTTGTGAAGCAGAGCTGGGGACAGTAACCCGAAACCGTTTTCTTCCTCTATGGAATCTCCTATTACGGGTCTGTCCACACTTAACAAACACCCCCTGTCGCACCGTGCTGCAGGGATTCAACGAAAAAAGAAAATAGACAGACATGAACATACACAATGTTACCATTGAAGTGGGATCCAATCCCATGATTATCGAAACCGGCAAACTTGCCAAACTCGCCGACGGTGCCGTCACCGTCCGCTGCGGAGACACCATCATCCTCGTCACAGCTGTATCCGCAACCAAAGTAAAAACCGGCCAAACTTGGTTCCCCCTCTCGGTGGAATACAAAGAGAAAGCCTCTGCTGCCGGCGTATTTCCCGGTGGCTACTTCAAACGCGAAGGCCGCCCTACTGAAAAGGAAATTCTCACCTGCCGCATGACCGACCGTCCGCTGCGTCCGCTGTTCCCCAAAGGTTACCTCTACGAAACACAAATCGTTGCCCTGCTCCTCAGCGCCGATGGCATCAATGACGCCGACATCCTCTCGATGAACGGTGCCTCTGCTGCCCTCTGCCTGTCGGACATCCCCTTCGCTGGCCCGATTGGTGCCGTTCGCGTTGGCCGCATCGACGGTGAATTCCTCATCAACCCAACCCACGACGAACGTGCCGAGAGTGATCTCGACCTCGTTTACGTTGGCGGCAAAAATGACGTCATCATGATCGAAGGATCTGCTCTGGAACTCCCTGAGCCAGAATTCATCAAGTCACTCCATTTCGCCCAAGCAGCGGTGCAGAAAATCATCGCCGCTCAGGAAGAACTTGTGGCCAAAGCCGGCAAAGCCAAGCGCGAATACACCGTGACTGTGGCCAAAGACGAACTCTTGGAAGTCGCCTACGAAATTGCCGGAAGTCGCATCGAGTCCGCCATCTACGCCGCCTCCAAAGTCGAGCGTGGCAAAAAAGTCGGCGCCCTGCGCGATGAAGTGGAAGCCGCCATCATGGAGCGTTTCCCGCAAACCACCGAGTTTGAAATCGAGCAAGCCTTCGAATACCTTCAGAAAAAAGCTTTCCGCATTTCCATCATGGAAAAAGGTCTGCGCGCTGACGGTCGCAAGCCTGGTGACCTTCGCCCGCTCTACGGCGAAGTGGCCACCCTTCCTCGCGTTCACGGCTCCGCCATTTTCTCCCGTGGCGAAACTCAAGCGCTCGCCATTGCCACTCTCGCTCCTGCCGATGAGAAGCAAGACATGGACAACTACGCCGGCGGCGAAACCGAAAAACGTTTCATCCTGCACTACAACTTCCCTCCATTCTCCGTTGGTGAAACGGGTCGTATGGGTGGCCTCAACCGCCGCGAGATCGGTCACGGTGCTCTTGCTGAGCGCTCGATCGCTCCCGTGATCCCTGCCGAGACCGTATTCCCTTACGCCATGCGCGTTTCCTCCGAAGTGACCGAGTCGAACGGCTCGACCTCGATGGCAACCGTCTGCGCCGGTGTGATGTCCTTGCTCGATGCCGGTGTGCCGCTCAAGGCTACCGTCGGCGGCATTTCCTGCGGTCTTGTTACCGAGATGGATGAAAACGGTAACATGAAAGCCTACACCACCCTGCTCGACATCATCGGCAGTGAGGACTTCTACGGCGACATGGACTTCAAACTCTGCGGCACCCGCGCGGGTGTCACTGGCTATCAGCTCGACCTCAAGCTGCCCGGCATCCCGCTTTCGATCCTTGAAGAAGGCATCGAAGTCGCGAAAAACGGTCGCATGATCATCATCGACAAGATGGAAGAATCCATCAGCGGTCCTGCCGAACTCAGCCCCTACGCCCCACGCATCGTTTCCGTGAAGATCCCAGCGGATCGCATCGGCGAACTGATTGGCCCTGGCGGCAAAAACATCAAAGGCATCCAAGCCGAGTCCGGTGCACAATTGAGCATCGACGACGACGGCACCGTGCACATCTACGCCTCCAAGCAAGTCGGTCTCGACCGCGCTAAGGCGATGATCGACCGTATGTTTGCTGAGATCGAAGTTGGCAAGACCTACACCGGTCGTGTTGTCAGCGTCACCGCCTTTGGTGCCTTCATGGAAGTGCTGCCTGGCAAAGATGGTCTCGTTCACGTCTCCGAGCTGGCCGAAGGCCGCGTCGAGAAAGTGGAAGACGTCGTCAAAAAAGGCGACACCATCACCGCAAAATGCCTCGGCGTTGACGAAAAAGGTCGGGTGAAGATGAGCCGCAAAGCCTATCTCCGCGAGCTCGCTCAGCAGGAAGCCGCTGGCACTGAGTCCAGCGAAGGCTAATAAACCGAGCCCTCAACTCTCCCAAGCCCGCGTAGCCCACAAGCTACGCGGGCTTTTTCGTAGCGGCAGCATCCTACAGCCAAGGCCCATGAACGAAAACAAGCGTTGACATATTTATTTCATATGCAATATTTCTTTCATGCAAACCACACTACGTATCCAAGACGAACTTTATCGGGCTGCAAAAGCCGAGGCTGCAAGAGAGGGAATCACACTCACTCGCTACCTTGAATCAGCGATTACGCTAAGACTAAAGAAAAAAGATACCCGTAGCCCGAGCGCGCCCTACTCATTCCCAGTCTTTCATCCAGAAAAGCCTCTCGAATTGACAAGCCTAGAACTCAAACATCGCGCACAACAATTAGAGCTCGAGCACGACCTCAAAAAATTATCGCTTCACCCAACTAAAAAATGAATTTGAGCCCCCCATTTTTTCCCGATGTGAACATTTGGGTCAATGCCTTAAACGCATCCGCGGCCGATCACAGAGTATGTCGCTTATGGCTCGATGACGTGACCTCATCAGGATGCATATTGCTAGTGAATGACCTAACAGAATGCGCCTTACTCCGAATCAGTTCACATCGACAACTGGGAATCGCGAATTCAGAAATCGCAATGGATTTTCACAAAGCTCTGCTCGACTACCCGAACACACAACGCATCTCACCCAGCGAGCGGCAGTGGGAAACCCTTCACTCGCTCATTCGCACACTATCCCTTTCGGGTAATGACATCAATGATGCCTGGCTCGCAGCACTTGCTATTGAAAGTGGAGCTACACTCATAAGCCTCGATCAGGGATTTTCTCGCTTTCCCGGACTTTCATGGTTCAACCCAGCTATGCATTCTCAAACGATAGAAAAACCGTAGCAGAAATAGCACCATAAGGAACTCCACGATTCCAATCCTCGCTCACGGGTTTGCCGAGCCCCACCCTTCCTATATTGTCTTGACATCGTCCATACAAACCTAAATACTGCGTGAGTTACCAACACAAATTCCCCCACTGCTCATGAATCCCAAGCACTTTCGTTTTCTTTGCATTCTATGTACCACTCTGCTCTACCTGCTTGTTACCGCTACTGCTCAGCCGGTGATTAGTGAGTTCATGGCGCAGAACAACAACACTCTGGCCGACGAAGATGGAGAGTATTCGGACTGGATTGAGATCCGCAACACCAGCAACGCGACGATCAATCTGGCAGGCTGGAGCTTGAGCGATCTGAGCACGGATTTGCAGCAATGGACTTTCCCAGACACCCCACTCGCCGCCAACGGAGCCCTTATTGTTTTTGCCTCGTCCAAAGACCGTAAAATCACCGGGCAACCACTGCACGCCAATTTCTCTTTAGCAGCTGCGGGTGAATATCTCGCACTCACTGCACCCGATGGGCTCACCAAAGCAACGGAATTTTCTCCCGCGTATCCCGCACAAAGCACCGATGTCTCGTACGGATCGGCCCAATCAAATTCATGGGTCCAACTTGCCGGAAAAAGCAGTGCCTTTCGCTACCTAGTGCCGAATGCCACCACTGGACCAGTGCTCGGAACAACTTGGCGCGCCAAAAGCTTCAATGACAGCACATGGACACAAGGAACTCTCGCCATCGGCTTCAAAAATGGTGCAGCTGATCCATTGGGTATGCGCTCGATTTTTGAGACCAATGTGCAGTCATTGATGTACGATCTCACAAGTCGACAATCCTGTTATCTACGCGTTCCATTTACTGTCAGCAATGTCGAAAATGTGTTAGAATTCGAGCTCCGTACCCAATATGATGACGGCTACGCGACCTTCATCAACGGCAGCAGTAATCCTGTGGATGCCGCCAATGCCCCAACTTCCCTGACATGGCAATCGGTCGCCACAGCCACCGAGACTGACGGCAACGGTCTCTCGATGAAAATTGCCAATCTAAGCGCGCAGATCGGCAATTTGGTCACAGGATCAAACGTATTGGCCATCCATGGTTTAAATGCCAATCAATCGAGCTCAGACTTTCTATGCGCACCGCAAGTCTGGGTTCGTCTAGCAAACACTGGAGCTACGCAATGGGGCTACTTTGAGCCTGCCACACCTGGTGCCGGCAATGGCGGCACGGAGAGCATGATTCTTTTCGATGAAGTGCTGTTCTCCGAAGTATCCAAAACTTTTTCTAACAACTTCTCTCTCACGCTGAGCGGAGCCACGGTAGGAAAAACTATTCGCTACACCACCGACGGTACTGTGCCGACTATTTCATCGACCTTATATGCGACCCCCATCAACATCACGGCAAGCTCGGTGATCCGTGCGAGAATTTTTGATAGCTCTGGCATCGGCAGCAGGACGTTCACACGCCACTTCACCAAGCTGGCGGCTGATGTGGTGAATCGTCAATCCAATCTGCCAATGGTCGTGCTCGATCCGCGCAATCAAATATTGAATAGCGTGAATCGCGCTGGGGCGTATTTTCAGTTGTTTGATCGCGATACGAATGGTGTAAGCGCACTCAATCGTGTGCCAACACTATCCACGCGACAAGGTTTGCGCTGGAGAGGCTCGTCATCAGAAGGTCAGCCCAAAAAACCATACAGCGTTGCATTTTGGAACGACCGTGACCAGGAGATCAACCACCCGCTGTTAGGCATGAATGCCGAATCGGACTGGGTGATGTATTCTCCCTACTATTTCGATCGCGCCTACATTCGCAATGCCGTCGCGTATGAAATGTCGCGCCGCATGGGTCGATGGGCCCCGCAAATGAAATTCGTAGAGGTATATTTGAATGCCGCAGGTGATGATCTCACCGCAAGTGACTACATTGGTGTTTATGCCATCTGCGAACAGATCAAAATGAACCCAACGCGGATGGGGTATCGTGTCTTGGAGAAAACCGACATACCACCAGCAGGAGCCATTAATGTGCAGGCGAGCGGCAACTGGACGGGTGGGTATTTGTTCAAAATCGATCGGGCGGACACGGATGAATACAGCTGGAAAACCACACGAAATCTGCCGCGAGATTTCTTTCTCGCACTGAGTCGCCCGCAAATGGAAAACCTTGATGGCGGCCCCTATGCGAGCAATCCCACCGCATTTGCGGGATCACGCCAAGTAGCGTATATCACCAACTACATTCAAGCCTTTGAAGATGCACTGCATGCCGATCTCGCCAATGGATTTTCCACTCGCAACTACCTAAACTTCATCGACCGCGACCATTGGATCGATCACTTGCTCATCAATGTCTTTGCAAAAAATGTCGATGGCCTACGACTCAGCGCCTTTTTTCACAAACCTGAAAATCAGAAAATCAAAGCAGGACCAACATGGGACTTTGATCGATCAATGGAGTCCTATGATGATCGAGACGATGCTTTCAATACTTGGCTGGGCACGGGTGATGGCACCGATTTTTTCACTCGCGACTGGTGGAATCAATTGTGCCAGGACCCTGACTTCCGGCAAGCCTTCTACGATCGTTGGGCGGAATTGCGCAAGACCACTCTCTCGAATGCGGGTCTCGCCGATATCATCAACCCGATCGCAAATGAAATTCGCAACAGTGCCAATGGCCTTGGCTCAGCAGCCGATCGAGATGCAGTACGATGGACGGACAACGCCCCACGCAGTGGCGGTTATCCTGCGGAGATATCCGCAATGCTTACCTGGCTACAAAACCGTGCAGGATGGATGGAACGACGCCGCATCACAGATGCAGCACTCCTACCAACCGCGCCAACCATCACGCCTCAACAAACACCATTGCTTACTGGAGGAACCGTGAGCCTCAGTGGCACGGGCGGCACCCTCTACTATCGCCTCGATGGATTAGACCCAAGGGCAGCGGGAGGCGCGATCAATGGCAGTGCATACTCTGCTGCCATCACCATCAACGCTCCTAGCACCATTGTTGCTCGTATACGCAGCAGCGCGGGTGAATGGAGCGCGCCTGCTAGCATGCTCTTACTCGCCTCCGATCCTGGTCCGCAATTTCTGCCCGGTGGAACCGCTAGCTGGAATGACGACGCTAACTGGGAAACCAACCCCGCAGCCTACCCTAACGGAAATGGCAAAGCTGCGATCATTCCTGCACCTGGCGGAGAAGTCGAGCGCTCCGTCGATCTCTACGCCCCCGTGACCATGGGACGCATCCATTTTCCGATGAATGCATCTCCCTTGCGCAACAAAATCCGCGATCGCAATATAGGCAACAGTTTTACCTTTCAAAACAACGGTGCTACCGCCTTGATGAAAATCGATGGAAGCTCGACGGGCTATGTGGAATGGGAAGTCGCAGCTGGCGTGACCTTGCAAAATTCGTTAGAAATTGACATCGCCAACAACAATGGACACCCCGAATACGGAGCACTGCGCATCAGGTCGGCATGGAGCGGCCCAGGAGGATTGACCAAAAATGGCTTAGGCGTTGCAACATTCACTGGCGACAGCAAAATCTATGCGGGTCCAACCATTCTCGAACAAGGCGTGCTCCGTGTGACACAAGCTGCAGCTATGAGTCAAAGTTCTGCCGTGCAAGTGTATGACGGCGCACAGTTTCGCTTGGTTAGCACGGGAACGATTGCTGCACCTGCGGTGTATCAATTTGGCGGTGACATTTACTTGCGAGGATCAGGCCGAGGAAGCGAAATCGCCGATCAATCAGGTCAGGGAAAACAAGGTGCATTGCGCTATGATCCAGTTACCCAAGGCAATTTTGCGATTGTAAGAAACGCCATCGATTTCGCTGAAGCTGCGAGCCTTCACGTTGACGGATCACAAAATGTGTTAGAACTCAGTGGTGTCGTGCGCGGCACTGGCAACGTTGCCAAAAGCGGCGGCGGCACGGTTTCGCTCACGAATGCAGGGCCCTTGCAATCGGGGACTTGGACGATCAATAACGGCACCGTAAAACTCCGATCCTCGCTGCAAGCATCGATCGAAATCAATGCCACAGGAATACTCGATGCCGCGCATAGCAGTGGCGCCGTCAGCGGCAGTGGCTCTATTTTGCTCGATGGAAATTCCTTTGTCACCAGTGCCGTGAATGGATTGCATCGCGCCTTCATCTTTACCCAAGAAGGAAACTACGTCACAGGCAATGGACTCATTCTCACCGAAAATCCAGCAACTGCTCTGTCCCACGACATTTACATCGAACAAACTACCACCAGCACATCTCGTTATCAAGGTGGATATTTTCTTCCTGTTTCTACCGCGTGGGAATCATTGCTTGATGCGCCACTGCGGATTTTTGTGCGCGACCTAGGCGGATTGCACACCTTTGCAGGTCGCACGTGGACCGAATCGAACCTAGCATCAGTAACGCGGATCCCGGCAACAGTGAACGGTCAAAATGGTCGGATTCTTGAAGTCCGTTTCGATGGCAAACCTCTGCGTTATGCAGGCTGGAGAACCCAGCAATTTCCTGCGGAACCAGAGCTGAGCGATGATGCTGTTTCTGGCCCCCATGCTGACCCAGCAGGCAGCGGCATCGCCAATCTTCTCCGTTTCGCACTCGGGCTCACGGCAAATCAATCGCCGACCAATGCACTGCCAACACTAACGAAAACCAGCAATCTCGTAACTTTCCGATTTCGTTACTTTCCCGAACACACAGACATCCGCACGATTGCTGAGAGCACGAGTAATCTTGATGATTGGAGTCAAGCCACTGTGCTATTCGATTCACAAAGCAGCCTCACACTCCCCGATGTGAATGGCATGATCGAAGTCACTGAGCCAGCGGTTCAAACCAAGCGCTTTTATCGTCTCAGGATCATCGAGCTCACGCCGTAAGGACAAGTTATCTGATAGATCGTTGTGTAGTACAACGTAAATTTGGTAATGATAAAATCGGTTATCTTCGTTTTGATTTTCGCCCATGCCGCACGCGCGCAGGGCAACTTGCATGCAGACTCGGACTGGATGGTCGATCCCCGCCCATTTAAAGCGCGTGTCAGCGAAGACAAGCAACGCGGGGTGCTGATTATGGAAAATGGACTAGCGCGCCGAGTCATCAAACTCGCACCGAATGCCGCGACCATCTCTTTGCAAAATCTAACAACTGGCGAAGAATTGTTGCGTGCTGTAGCGCCCGAAGCCCGAGTCACCGTGGATGGCATGGCATATCCCGTAGGCGGACTGACTGGGCAACTGGTGCAGAATTTCATCAAAGAAGAATGGATCAAAGATCTGAAATCCCTACCCGGATCCTATCAATTTACGCGTTGGGAAGATAGCTCGATCGCACCACGATTTGCTTGGAAAAAACGTCCTGAATGGATGGCGAAAGATCACCCATGGCCCGCGCCCGGAAGGCACATCGTGATGCATTACGATCCACCTACTGCGCCTAACAAAAACCTTAGTGGCAAGGTGATCGAACAAGAAACCTTCGGAGCCTTTGCGCCACCGAAAAGCGATTGGAAAATCACCGCGAGCAAACTCCATGCGCGTTCATCGTTCAACAACGAAGGAAAATCGGGAGAGATCATGTCACTTCCCGATTGCTCGGTATTTGCTGAACGCGATTGGCCGAAAGATGCCGTGACTGTTGAATTGGAGCTCGATGCAGGAGACGATGCTCTATCGAATGCTTGGGGCCCCGGATTGGCGTTAGTCGCGGCTGATGGCCAGACGGCGCACTGCATCATTCGCCCGCATCAGCAAGTATATGAAACACCAGCAGGGCTTACCGGTAAGCTTGACCGAGCCAAGCCAGTTCGATTACGCGCGCGCCTCGCGGCAGGTGAAGTGCACTTCGAGGCCAGCCAAGAGGGCGAAGACTTCACAGCACTCGCCACCATTGCCTTTACGCAAATGCCTGCAAAAATCCGCATCGGAAAAGTCGGTCGTGATGGCAAGGGCGAAGACTACAATGGTGCGGATCAACAAACAACTTTGATCCGATGCCACATGCGCGAGATCACATTTCGCGCAAAGGAAACGAGCACGGCACATCAAGCGCGCGTTGATCTACCGAAAATTCAAGTTCACTATGAACTCTACGATGGCATTCCACTTTTCAGCAAATGGCTGACCATGACCCAGAGCCACGAAAAGCCTGTGCGACTCACGTCATTTACCGCACACGAACTCAAGCTCGCCGAAGTCGAAAGCTCGGTGAACACCGCACCGACGAGCGAGAAATTTCCGCTGTGGGTCGAGACTGACATGGCCTTTGGCGACATGACGCCGGAGTATGCCAGTCCTTGTGTGAAATACTCCGCAGATCCAGAATACGCAACGCAGGTCCACTATGATCGACAAACACCCTGTCTGTTAGAATGCAGACCGCCATTGGGGCCCGATCAAGAAATTTCGACAAAGAATCCTTTTGAATCATTCCGTGTATTCGAGCTGTTGCAAGATTCGAGCGAACGTGAGCGTCGCACTTTGGCACGGCGAAAAATGTATCGCACCATAGCTCCATGGACTCACGAAAACCCACTGATGTTTCATAAGGTGCAAAGTGACCCTGCCACCATTCGCGAGGCCATCGATCAAGCCGCGGAAGTCGGCTTCGAAATGGTCATCATGTCCTTTGGTTCTGGCTTTAACTTTGAAAGTAGAGACAAAGCTTACTGGGATCTCTATAAGGAACTGGCCGACTACGGGCGTTCCAAAGGCATCGCTCTCGGCGCTTACTCCTTGCTTGCGTCGCGCGGTGCTGCCAATCCAAAAGACAACACCCAAGGGAGCCCCGCACGTTATGGCGTGATGCCATGTCTCGGCACGCAATGGGGACGCGATTATCTCGACAACATCGTGGCCTTCACTCGCTATGCAGGTTTTTCCGTTTTCGAAAATGATGGCTCTTACCCCGGCGACATTTGCTGCGCTACGGATCATCCATTTCACCGTGGCAAAGAAGATTCGCAGTGGGTGATGTGGCGCGCCATCACACAGCAATACCAAGCACTGCGCGCCGAAGGTGTTTATCTCAACATTCCCGATTGGTATTTTCTCACCGGTGCTAACAAAGCCGGCATGGGATATCGTGAGACAAACTGGAGCTTGCCTCGTGCAGAACAAGAAATCATCGAGCGCCAAAACATCTACGACGGCACCTGGAGTCGCACCCAAAGCATGGGCTGGATGTTTGTGCCGCTCTCTCAATACCACGGCGGTGGCGCAGCAGCGACCATCGAACCATTGCGCCAGCACTTGCCTCATTACGAAGCGAGATTCGCCAATCTGTTAGGATACGGTGTGCAAGCATGTTTCCGTGGTCCACGCTTGTATGACTCCGAGGAAACCAAAGCGGTCGTCAAGAAGTGGGTGTCATTTTACAAACAACATCGCGATGTGCTCGACAATGGTGAAATCATCCATCTACGCCGCCCCAGTGGCCGCGACTGGGATGGCATCCTCCACGCCAATCCGCTAGGCAAAGAGCAGGGCATGCTCTGCATCTACAATCCGCTCAACGAGGAAATCACTCGCAGCATCCGCGTGCCCATGCACTATACGGGTTTGCGTGACAACTGCCAGATCTCGATCGATGGTGATGAACCGAAGACTAGGGCGATTGACGGCAGTCAGCACATAACATTGCCTCTGAAAATCCCCGCCCAAGGGCGTAGGTTCGTGATTCTTCAAAAATAACAACTTCACACAAAACGTCTGCTACCGTGAAAAATCGGAGCATCATGAAACGTATCATATTACAGAATGGTGCCTCGTTATCAGTCATTTGCCATGATTTTGCCCTTATTGGCGACTTCGCTCCTTGCAGCGCAAAGTCCCCATCCTGGGCGTGAAATTTATGCGAAACATTGTGCTTCATGTCATGGTGAAAATGGCGAAGGCGTGGAGGAGGAATGCGATGAGCCATTGCAAGGTGAACGCTCACTTGCTTCCTTGATCAAATACATTGATAAGAATATGCCCGAGGATGAGCCGCATCTCGTCGTCGGCGAAGATGCTAGGCTAGTCTCCGAATACATCATGGGGGCCTTTTATTCGGCGGAAGCACGTTCTCATCAACCTGCTCCAGCAAAGAGTTTTGCTCGATTGACCAATCGCCAGTTCCGCGAATCTGTCGCCGATCTTCTCGGCAGCTTCGGTCCACATTCCCAAGCAGGTGACGGCTCAGGTCTTAAGGCCCAGTATTTTCAATCCGACGGCATGAACAAAAAGGCCAAGATGGTCATGGAGAAAACAGACACAGCGCTGTCATTTGATTTCGGCGAAGTAGCACCATGCGATGGCATCAATGCCGAGCAATTCAGCATCGCATGGGATGGATCACTGCTCGCACCCGCTACTGGCTGGTATGAGTTCAAGATTTTCACGCCGAACGGCGCGCGACTTTACCTCAATGGCATCCCACAAGACGGCGATGGCAATCATCGCGATGACAGCGGCGGCAAACGGCAAGAAGCTTTTATTGATGCATGGGTCAGCTCGGGAGCTAATGTTCGGGAACACGGGCAACGCATCTTTTTGCTAGCCGGAAGGACTTACCCGCTTCGGCTCGATTATTTCAAATACAAAGAAAAAAACGGCATGATCCGAGTCGAGTGGAAACGCCCACGCGGAGCATGGGAAGTTCTCTCTGCGCCCTACCTATCGCCCAGTTGGTCTCACCACGTTGCGGTGGTTAGCACAGACTTTCCAGCGGATGATGCCAGCGAAGGATATGAACGCGGCACTGGTGTTTCCAAGGCATGGCATGAAGCCACTACCGCTGCTGCCATTGATGCGGCAAACCAAGTCGTCGAGGGTATGTACCGCCTCAGCGGTATCAAGCATGACGATCCCGAGCTTGCGAAAAAGTTCCGTGACTTTCTCATCCACTTCGCGGAACGAGCTTTCCGCACTCCTCTCAACGACGAGATGAAAGATCTCTACGTGCAGCGCATGTTTGCCGAAGGCGTTCCGTTAGATCAATCGATCAAACGCGCCGTCATTTTGATCTTGAAATCGCCGCGTTTTCTCTATCCTGAAATCCGTCGTGAGAAGGATGACTACACGATCGCCACACGCCTCGCTCTTGGGATATGGGATTCGCTACCTGACGAAGAACTCCTCATAGCCGCGCGTGAAGGGCGACTCCGCCAACCTGATGTCCAACGCCAACAGGCCCAGCGTATGATGGATAACCCGCGCGCGCGGGCGAAGATGCAAGAATTTTTCCATCGTTGGCTCAAGCTTGATGACGAAGGAGACATGCAGAAAAACCAGAAAGAATTTCCGGGCTTCGATGACAACATCGTCGCCGACCTTCGCGTTTCTTTGGAGAGATTCATTGAGCACGTCGTCTGGAATGAGGCCTCTGATTACCGCCAATTGATGCTTGCTGATTATTTGTTCATCAATGATCGCTTGTCACAGTTCTATCAGATTACCGCCAATCCACAGCCCGGGTTTCAACTCGTCAAAGTCGACCCTGCACAACGCACCGGCGTGATCACCCATCCATACCTGATGGCCAAGCTGGCCCATGCCGATACTACTTCGCCGATCCACCGTGGTGTATTTCTCACACGCAATGTTCTCGGTGGCATTCTCAAGCCGCCTCCTAAGGCCATTGCATTTGAGAACCAAGAGTTCGATCCCAATCTTACGATCCGCGAAAAAATCGTCCAACTCACCCGAAGCACTGATTGCATGTCGTGCCACGAGACCATCAACCCCCTCGGTTTTTCGCTCGAACATTTTGATGCCATTGGCCGCTACCGCACCACCGATGGCCAGAAACCCGTGAATGTCGAAGCCGAATACAACAGCCTCGAAGGCGATAGCATCCACCTGCGCGGCGCGCGCGATGTCGCTCAGCATGCCATTGATTCCGCAAGCGCACGCCGCGGTTTCATTCGCCAAATGCTGCAAACGGTCGTGAAACAAAATGCACCCGTCTACGGCAGCGATGTGCTGCACAAACTCGATCAAACTTTCATCGCTTCCGCCTATAACATGCGGAAACTTTTCCTCGAAATCAACCTACTCACCGCCGTACACGGCATTCCATCAGCCCAACCATGAACACGCAAAGCCGTCGTCAGTTCCTTCGCAAACTCGGACTCACCGCCGCAGCATTACCCTTCCTGCCGCATCTGCCATCAATCGCTGCCGAGGCGCGGAATCCAGCAAAAATGCAGCGCCTGATATTTTTGTTCACGCCTAACGGAACGGTGCCGTCTGAGTTTTGGCCCGATCAAGCGGGTACCGATTTTCAACTCAAGCGGATCCTTGCTCCACTGGCTGATTTCAAAAATCAAATGATCACGCTCAAAGGTCTGTGCAACAAAGTCGGAGGTGATGGCGATAGCCACATGCGCGGCATGAGCTGCCTGCTAACGGCTGACGAACTACTACCCGGCAACATCCAAGGTGGTGGTGGCATGCCCGCTGGGTGGGCGCGCAATATTTCGATCGACCAAGAAATCGCCAGCTTTCTCCAGGCACGACCCGAGACCGCAACTCGCTTCGGCTCACTGGAAATGGGCGTAGCAGTGCCGAATCGTGCCGATCCGTGGACCCGCGCTAACTACAGCGGCCCTAACCAACCCGTGGCTCCCAACAACGACCCCTATGCTCTTTTCGAAAAACTCTACGGACAAGTCAAAGACCGCGAAAATCTCGGCAGCATTCTCGACGACGTAACTTCCGATCTGAAAAAAATCTCAGCGCAAGTAGATCCCGCAGAGCGAGCGTTACTCGATCAGCACACCACATTTGTCCGCGAAATGGAAAAGGATCTCCAGCATGCAGGCACAGCCAAGTTGATCATGCCACCACCGGATCTCGAACCTGGTGTATCGCTCGACAACGATGGCATTCCAAAAATCAGCCACATGCAATCCGACCTACTCGTCAATGCCTTCGCCAATGGCATGGCGCGCATCGCCACCTTGCAATACACCAACAGCGTTGGCCAAGCGCGGATGCGATGGCTCGACATTCACGAGGATCACCATCACTTGTCTCACGAGCCCGACAACAATCAAGAAGCGCATGAAAAACTCGTAAAAATCAACACCTGGCTCGCCGAACAAGTCGCCTATCTCGCCCGCAAATTACAAAGCACTCCCGAACCTGGCAGCATTGGTAGCATGCTCGATCATACAACGATCATTTGGACGAACGAACTCGGAAAAGGCAATAGTCACACCCTCGATGATATTCCCTTTGTGCTCATCGGTGGTGGACTAGGCTTCAAAACGGGTCTTGCTCACCAGTTTCCACAAATCCCACACAATCGTTTATGGCTGTCGCTTGCTCATTCATTCGGGCATCATATTCCAACTTTCGGTCACAAAGATCTTTGCGGCGATGGAGCACTCGCGCTCAGCTAAAACCTATTTCACAAAGTTTTTCTTTTTTGCAACCGTCTCAACTTTCACGACGTTGTCCAAGTGGAACCTGGTTGTCTCTTTAACAACAAGCTGCTTCCCCCTTTTTTTTCTCATGCCCCTATCGCCCGGAACCTGACTTCCCCTCACTGGTTTCGGGCGTAATTTTTTCTGCAGCGCGATGCTCGCCGATATAGCGCGATTCATTTTATTTGCTCGAAAATTCGAAAACCGTGCAACGCATTTTAATTCATTTGGTGGAAACCGAGCTGTGCATCCTATACATCGGCAAAATCGCCCGCTACCGCCTCCGCCCCGTCGGGTTCGAGACTTGGCAGCATTTCTGCAAGTAAAATATCCACGCTTTTGCTAGAGAAAAGCGTGAATATAAAAAATGATAAACCTCACTTTTTTTTAGGCCTCGATTTTCCAAGGCGCGCGCATGGGTTGATTCATGAGTGCGTTGGCCTCCGGCAGATCGAAGGTCATGGTTTTTTGATCGAACTTGAGGTTCTTGTTGAGGCGGTGTGCCATGACGCCCATGTTGACCATGGTGCAGGACCAGAAGCCGTTTTGCTCGTTGAGTGCGAATTTTTTGCGCGTGCGCACGCTCTCGTGGAAGTCGACGATTTGCTCCGGAGGATCGGGCAGGGCGGCGAGTTTTTTGTCGAGATCGGGGATGTCGGAGCGGAAATTTTTGAAGATTTTCCCTTTTGGTCCTTCGATGTAAGCGGCGTCTTTGTCTTTGTTTTCGCCATCGAGGATGATCTTGCAACCATCAGCATAGGTGAACTCGATGCGGCGCCAAGTGCCGATGGCATCACCGTCTTGGGGATCGGCATCGATTTCCACGGAGATCGGTGCTTGGTCGTCTTTGTTGAGAATGTATTGCACGGGATCGAGGTAATGTTGCCCCATGTCGCCGAGACCACCGCCATCATAGTCCCAGTAACCACGGAAGGTGCCGTGGGTGCGGTGAGCATTGTAGGGTTTCATCGGCGCAGGGCCAAGCCACATGTCATAGTTGAGTTGCGGTGGTACGTCTTGCTTCGGAAGATTGGTTTTACCGACCCAGAAAAATTTCCAGTCGAAGCCGGTGACACCCGACACGGTGACCTTGAGTGGCCAGCCGAGCAGATCGTTCATGACAGCTTTTTTGATTTGTTTCACGGGCACGCCCATGCCGTAGAAGCCATCTTTGAAGCGGAACCAGGTGTTGAGTCGAAAGATCCGGTCGTGTTTTTCAACGGCCTTGACCATGGCCATGCCCTCACTAATAGTGCGGCTCATAGGTTTTTCACACCAAACGTCCTTACCAGCCTTGGCAGCCTCGATGGACATCAGCGCGTGCCAATGTGGCGGAGTGGCGACATGGATGATATCGATGTCCTTGCGAGTGAGCATTTCACGGAAATCCTCGTAGCCCTTGATACCGTTTTGCTCGGCTTTGGCATCGTTCATGCGCTGGGCCAAATGATTTTTATCGACATCGCACAAGGCTAACAACTTTCCAGGCATATCGAGGTGCGAGGCACTGATGCCGCCGCAGCCGATGATGCCACGGGTCAGTTGATTGGAGGGGGCTGTCTGACCATTGAGGCCGAGAACATGCCCCGGCACAATCTGGATCGAGGCATACGCCGCGAGGGTTTTTAAAGCATTTCTGCGTGTGATAGTTGTCATAACAGGTTAGTTACGCAAGAGCGCTTGAGAATTTTTCAGGAAAATGCTCATGGATGAAGAAACTAGATTTGACATGGAATTGTTAGAAGCGGACTGAAGTCCGCGCTCCGTCAATCTTCGTCGTCTTTCGAGCCCTTGACACGGACTTTTCCGCGGAGTTTGGCCTCGATGAAGGCATCGAGATCGCCGTCCATGACGGGTTGGATGTTGCCTGTTTCTTGGCCAGTGCGGAGGTCAAGAATTTTCTGATAGGGCTGGAACACGTAGGAACGGATTTGGTTACCCCAAGAGACGTCGCCCTTTTCGCCGTAGGCGCGTTCGGATTCGGCTTTTTGCTTGTCTTCCTCGATGGTGAAAAGTTTGGCTTTGAGAATTTGATAAGCTTGCTCCTTGTTGGCGCCTTGCGTCCGCGACGCGGAGGAACGAATGAGAATGCCGGTGGGAAGGTGGCGCAGGATCACGCAGGTTTCCACTTTGTTCACGTTCTGGCCGCCTTTACCGCCCGAGCGCGTGGTCTGGATCTCGATGTCTTTTTCGTTAATCTCAATCTTAATTTCCTTGGAGATTTCCGGTGTGGCATCGATCGAGGAGAACGATGTGTGGCGCTTTCCTGCGGCATCGAATGGCGAAATGCGCACCAAACGGTGCACGCCGCGTTCGTTTTTCAAATAGCCATATGCATATTCGCCAGTGATCTTGATGGTCGCAGAACGCAGTCCGGCTTCGTCGCCGTCTTGCCAGTCGAGCGTTTCCACTTCGAAGCCCTTGCGCTCGGCCCAGCGGGTATACATGCGGTGCAGCATTTGCGCCCAGTCACAGGCCTCCGTGCCGCCAGCCCCAGCAGAAATCACGAGGTAGCAGTTGCCAGAATCGTTGGGCTGATTGAGCAAGGTGAGCAACTCAAAGGAAATGATGTCTTGGTCCAATTTCGCGAACTCATGCAATGCCTCGCGGGCGGTATCGAGGTCATCGAATTCCTTGGCAAGAGAGACGGCAGCATCGATGTTGTCCACGCGCGTTTCCAATTCCAGGAAAGTGCTGACTTTTTTCTTCATCGCGCTAGCGTGGCCGTTGATCTCGCGGGCACGATCCGCATTGTTCCAGAATTCTGGTTGAGACATGGAGGTCTCTAGCTCGGCAATTTTGTTTTCGAGGCTAGGGATGTCAAAGATACCTCCTGAGCTTCGAGAGACGACCACGGAGGCCATCGGTATCGAGCGACAGGAGGTCGGCAGTTGGAAGTTCGGACATAACGGGCGGAACGTGGAGGAAAGCAGGCGTTTTGGCAAGGAGGAATATGGTAAATGCGCAACCTACAAAAAACGCGCCCATCACAGTGGATTAGCGCGCTTTCTTGGTGAGCTTTTTTTCAGCAAAAATCAATGCTCGCGGCAGAATGATTCGAAGCGATCAAGGCCCTCGGCGAGGACATCGAGCGTGGTGCAATAGCTGAGACGGATGCCGTCGTCGTAGCCGAAAGCGATGCCAGGGATGGCGGCGACTTTGTAGCGCGAAAGCAATTTATCGCAGAGGTTCATCGATTTCAGACCGAGTTTACCAGTGTAAACGAAGAAATAGAAGGCACCTTGTGGCTCTACCACGCGGATATTCGGAATCTGGCGCAGGCGACCGAGCATAAACTGGCGGCGCACATCGTATTCACCCACCATATCGCTAACGAATGATTGGTCGCCAGTGAGTGCGGCCAAGGCACCATATTGCGCGAACGAGCATGCGTTCGATACCGTATGGTTCTGGATTTTTTCGATCGCTTCGGCCAAGGCGCGCGGAGCAGCGGTGTAGCCGAGGCGCCAGCCGGTCATCGAATAGCCTTTGGAGAAGCCGTTGACGGTGATGGTGCAGTTGTAAAGTTCGTCGCTCAAGGAGGCGATGGAAACATGCTTGGCGTCGCCGTATACGAGTTTCTCGTAGATTTCATCAGAGAGAATCGTGATGTCCTCGGAAAGAGCCACTTCGCCAAGTGCGAGCAATTCTTCTTCCGTGTAAATGGCGCCGGTGGGGTTTCCGGGAGAGTTGATGATGACGATCTTGGTGCGTGGAGTCATGGCATCCTCGAATTGCTCGGGAGTCATTTTCCAGCCTGTGGCCTCGGTGGTTTCGATCACGACGGGCACGCCACCAGCGAGTAAGACCATTTCAGGATAGCTGACCCAATACGGAGCAGGAATGATGACTTCGTCGCCTTCTTCCACCATCGCGAGAATCGCCATGTAGCAGGCCATTTTGGCACCACCGGTGACGCAGATGTCTTTGGCATCGTAGGAGAGATTGTTGTCAGCTTTCAGCTTGGCAGAGAGAGCTTCGCGGAGCTCAGGAATGCCCGAAGCGGCGGTGTATTTGGTGAAACCTGCCATCAAAGCGGCAGCACCAGCTTGTTTGACATGTTCTGGAGTGTCCATGTCGGGTTCGCCACCGGCCAAACCGTATACTTCTTCGCCGCGTGCCTTCATGGCTTTGGCTTGATTGGTGATCGACAGGGTGAGTGACGGGGAAACTTTTTGAATTCGTGATGAGATGCTTTCCATGGCTGCGCTGTGTAGTGATTAGTAGCCCCTCAGACGGGCAACGGAACTATGGAATCGCGCGTCGCCTGCGGTGCGGGCGACCGTTTTGCCCATTACCCCGACGCAAGGCAAGCCCAAAACGGAGTTGCGGGAAAAGATTTGACCGAATCCACGCCATCGCTCGTAAAAACTTCCGCGCCCCTTGAAAATCATAGTTTCCCGCAAATTTGATATATTTTACCATGCATCCACGGTAACTCATGCGAAAAGTGAATCATCTGAGAATTCGTAGCAATTTTTTTGCAGGATTTCAAGATATTCAAAGATTCAAGAAATCAGTTTTAATCAGTAAAATCTTTGCTCGATAAGCTCTTCCCCCACTTTCCGTCATCATAAATCTTGATGCGCGGCGGTATAGCTCGGCCTAAAATTTCAAACGCGAAGTTTTCGTCACATCCCGATTCAACTTATCGCACACCATACGGCACAGCTCGAAGACCATCGGATCAGCGATCTGATAGAGCACCTGCGTGCCCTCTTTGCGGCGACTCACCACTCCGGCATCGTGCAGCATTTTGAGTTGCTTCGAGACATTTGCCTGGCTCGTCGGCAAGACATCGACAATGTCCGAGACACTGCGTTCGCCGGATTTCAGCTCCTGCACGATCGCTAATCGGCTTACCTCCGAAAACGCACGGAACAGGTTTGCCACGCGTTCAAGCTGTATCGCATCCAGTTTTATCATGCACCCATTATAAAGGAAAAAATAACACTTGCAAGAATAACCATATAGAAATATGTTCATTTATATACAAACCGCACCGACTATGAAAATTAATGCCACAGAACTCCAAAACAGCCTTCAATCCGGAAAAAACATCAGCCTCATCGATGTCCGCACACCCATCGAGCATGAGGAAATGCACATTGAGAGATCACACTTGATGCCGCTCGATCAGCTAGATCCCGCTGCTGTCAAGTCAGCCTCGTCCTCTGCCGAGCAATGCGTGCTGATCTGCCGCGGCGGAAAACGCGCGGAACAAGCCTATCAGAAATTGCAAGCCGCAGGTTGTAGCAACCTCGCCATCCTCGATGGCGGCGTGCTAGCCTGGGAAGCGAAAGGACTGCCACTCCAACGCACGGAGCGCAAGGTATTGCCATTGATGCGACAAGTGCAATTAACCATCGGACTGCTAGCCCTGACCGGCTCGATCCTAGCCATGACCGTGCACAAAAACTTTGCGCTTCTCCCCGCCTTCCTCGGCTGTGGTCTCACCCTCGCCGGCTCGACCGGCTGGTGTGGCCTGGCGATTTTGCTCTCCAAAATGCCATGGAACAAAATCAATGGCTGCTGCTCCAACGCGAAATCTTGCAATTGATGAATCTAAAATCGCAAGCCTATCGCTGATCGCCGCCGATCAAGAGACCACTCATGATTGGTGGAGGAATGAGCGCGAACGGTTTCGCATCTACAGCTCAATTTTCATCATCGAAGAAGCATCTGGGACTTTAAGTAGCGAATCGAAGCCGAAGGCCGCGATGGATCCGCTCGCCTCTTCGCAGCATTCACTTACACGTTAGAACGCAAAGGACTCATTACCCGCGAGGGACGCATCGTTGACGCAAGCTTCACGGATGCGCCACGCCAGTGCAACACCCGCAAACAAAGCCAACAGATCAAAGATGGCAAACGCCCCGAAGAATTCGACGCCAGTCCATCCGTGGGTAGACAGAAAGATTGCGAAGGACGCTGGGCAAAGCAACTCGAAACCACCCGCTCAGAGAAGCAGAAATCAAAACCAACAAAACCATAAGCCGCATGCAGAAAAACACTCCCCCAACCAGCTCAATCAACTTCGCGAGTAGCTTGAACTCGCATTCAGCCAACTATAAAGCATTCACAAATCTATTACCCCTATCCAGAGGTGCCCTGTAGAGATTTCCACACCAGTCAGCCATTGATCAAAAACCATTGAAGCCAGCTTTGTGACGAAGATAGCGGGGCTAACTGAATGTCCAATTACTCCTGTAAATTAAAACTGTTTTCACGGATTTTTTCGAGGAAAGAAATGAATCATGCAGAGTTTTTTTCAAATTACCAAAAACAAATGAACAACCAAGTCCTTCAAGTCTTGCGTCTTCCATCTCATCCTGTAATCTTTATAATGCTGTCTCGATTGGCCGCCACTACGAATGACCATCGTATATTCCGGATCTGCACGAATGCCTTTGCGAGTCTTCCGCTTGCCCACTAGGTTGAGTTACACCCGCCAAGAAGACATCAACACCCGTCTTAATACCTTCCAGCAGCTCAGGCAGTGGTAATTCAGCTGATTTTGCGACGCAAAAAGGCATTGCGCATCCGCTGGGGATGCGTTAACAAAACGCGTGATTGCGAATGTATTAGCAGAACGATATGCCTCCGAGGGCATGCAAGCGATTTGGTCGGCAGAAGGCAGAATTCTGCTAGAGCGTGAATTTTGGATTGCCGTGATGAAGGCTCAGAAAGATCTGGGCCTACACATCCCTGATGAAGCGATCAGTGCCTATCAAAAAGTAAAACATCAAATCGATGTGGCATCGATCATGCAACGCGAGCGCACCACTCGACATGATGTAAAAGCACGCATCGAGGAATTCAATGATCTTGCCGGTCAAGAGCATGTTCACAAGGGCATGACATCGCGTGACCTCACCGAAAACGTCGAGCAACTCCAGGTCTACAAATCGCTGTTCGTGCTGCGCGACAAATGCGTCGCCACCTTGCATCGTTTTCGTCTGCATGCCGAAAACAACAAGCACATCATCTTGACCGCACGCACGCACAATGTCGCCGCGCAGCCTACGACCATGGGTAAACGCATCGCGATGTTTGGCGAGGAATTTTACCAAAGCCTGCAATTGCTGGAATCGACAATCACCCAGTATCGGGTTCGCGGTCTGAAAGGCGCGGTAGGCACACAGATGGATCAGCTCTCATTGTTCGATGGCGACTCATCGAAAGTAAGCGCGCTAGAGCAACGCATCACCAGCCATCTCGGCATGCACGGCGTATGGAGCAACGTTGGTCAAGTCTACCCCCGTTCGTTAGATTTTCGAGTCGTCTCCTGCCTAACTGATCTCGCATCGGCACCATCCTCTTTCTGCAAAACTCTGCGTCTGATGGCTGGTCATGAAACCGCCAGCGAAGGATTCGCACCCGGGCAAACGGGCTCTAGCGCGATGCCGCACAAGATGAATTCACGCTCCTGCGAACGCGTGAACGGTTTTCACGTAATCCTCAAAGGCTATCTCGCGATGGCGGCAGGCCTCGCTGGAGATCAATGGAATGAAGGCGATGTCTCATGCTCGGTTGTGCGCCGTGTCATGCTGCCCGATGCATTTTTCGCACTCGATGGCTTACTCGAAACGTTTCTCACGATTCTCGATCAAATGGAAAACTATCCGGAGATGATCGCAGCTGAAACACAACATTATCTCCCCTTCCTGATGACCACCACCGTGATGATGGAAGCTGTGAAAGCCGGTGTCGGTCGCGAAACCGCACACAAAGCAATCAAGGAGCATGCCGTCGCCACGGTCAAAGATCTGCGCAATGGAGTGATTGATCGCAACAATCTCATCGAGCGCCTAGCTACTGACTCGCGCATTGGCCTGAGCCGAGAAGCACTTGATTTGATAATGAAAAATGGCGAACGTGAGACCGGTGCCGCCGATCCTCAAGTCGATTATTTTTCAGCAACCATCAAAGAGCTTGAGGCAAAGTATCCGAATGCTGTGAGCTACGCTCCCGGCGCCATTCTCTAACATACGGGAGGTCAGGTATCTTGCCTGACTCAGCAGATGGGCATCTTGCCTGTCATCCTAAAGCACACACTCGTCGCAAAAACATGAACCATCCCCAAGACAACGAAGCTATCGTCCTTCTCAGCGGCGGCATGGATTCCGTGACGGCGCTCCACCACGCACACGCCGCTGGCCCCGTTCTAACGGCGGTGAGTTTTGACTACGGATCGAAGCACAATGTTCGTGAAATTTCCTTTGCCAAATGGCATTGCGATGAGCTCGGCATCAAGCATCAAGTCGTAGCGCTCGATTTTTTTACCCAACTCTTCACCAGCAGCCTGCTTGATGGTGGAGCTCCCATTCCCGATGGCCACTACGCCGAAGCGAACATGAAACAAACCGTGGTGCCATTTCGCAATGGCATCATGCTCGCCATCGCGGCCGGCATTGCCGAAAATCATGGTGCGGGGCGCTTGGTCATCGCTGCGCACTCAGGTGATCACGCGATCTATCCTGATTGCCGCGAAAGCTTCATGCAAGGCATGGCGACCGCCGTTGAAGAAGGAACCTATGCCCGCGTACGAATTGATCGGCCCTTCATTCACCTCGGCAAAGCCGCCATCGCCGCGCGCGGAACAGAACTCGGCATCGACTTCCGACAAACCTGGTCTTGCTACAAAGGAGGTGACATTCATTGCGGCACTTGTGGCACTTGCGTGGAACGACGCGAGGCATTTCTGTTAGCCAATATTATCGATCCTACCGAGTATCTCGCCACACCGCCTCTACCCGCCACTCCCTCATGCTAATCTGCGAATTGTTTCACTCGATCCAAGGAGAAGGTTCACTTGCGGGTGTGCCCAGTGTGTTCGTGCGCACCTCCGGTTGCAATTTGCGCTGTGTGTGGTGCGATACGCCTTACGCTTCGTGGAACCCGACAGGAACAAAATACGAAATCGCTGATTTGTTAGGGGAAATTCTCGCCTACCCCGCACAGCACGTAGTGCTCACTGGCGGAGAGCCACTGATTGCCAAGGGTATCGAATTTCTCGCGGCCGAACTGCGCGCGAATGGCAAGCACCTCACCATCGAGACGGCTGGAACAATTGCCCCACAAGGAATTGCCTGCGATCTCGCGTCACTGAGCCCAAAGCTCGCACACTCAACTCCTTCCGAGGAACAGGCTGGGCCATGGGCGGCCCGCCATCAGGCCACAAGATGGCAACCTGATGTCATCCGTGCATGGATCAATCACTGCGACTACCAGCTGAAATTTGTCGTCCGCAACGAACAGGATGTGATCGAGCTGATGGAATTGTTAGGCAGCAGCAACATCCAAGTTGCCGCGCACAAAATCCTTCTCATGCCGGAGGGCATCGATGCAAATATTCTCAAGCAATCCGCATTCGCCGTATCCGAGCTTTGCAAGCGCTACGGCTTTCGCTACACGCCGCGCCTTCACATAGACCTCTACGGAAACACTCGCGGCACCTGATTCTTTTCTCACCGCTTCTATCCAATGATTGCACTCTTCGACCTTGATGGCACCATTCTTCCTTGGGATACGCAGAAACTTTTCTGCCACTACGTCATCACGCGCCATCCGCTACGCCGCTTGTTTTTGTTAGCCTATGTGCCACTCACACCATTCGCTAGCACTCTCGGCTCCGAGGGATTGAAGCGCGTGTTCCTGAGTTTTTTATGGAAAATGGAGCGACATGAAATCGAAGAATATGCACGCGCCTTTGCGGCCGAATGGGTCGCCAAAAGTGCTTGGCCCGAGATGCTGGCGCGCATCAATCAACACAAAAAAAATGGCGATCTTACAGTGCTCGTCTCGGCAAGCCCTGAAGCCTATGTGCGAGAAATCGGCAAAATTCTCGGCTTCGATCTGAGCTACGGAACCGTCATTGATTTTCCTGACAAAGGGGGGCTTCCTATTTTCCCCGATCTTATCAACAACAAGGGCCACAACAAAGTTCTGCGTCTGCGAGAGGAGCTTGATCAAAGTCATTTCGCCAATGATGGCACATTACAACAAGCCCATGGCTACACCGATAGTCGAGCTGATTTGCCAATGCTCTCCCTTTGTCAAACTGCGACTGTGGTCAACCCAAGCAAAAAACTGTTAGCCATTGCCGAAGACAAGGGCTGGGAAATCATTCGTCTTCCTCGTCCATGGAAGAATAAGATACACCGTTTTTTGCTGCGCATAAAAATCGTGCTCGGATTCTGAAAAACTTGATGCGTGGATGACAGACTAGATTACCCGCAGCGGAAATCTTGTGCTATACTTTGCTTATAAATTCCATGAAGCGTCTCTTATTGCTCCTGCTACTCGTGTTTCCGATTAGCAATCTGCTCGCGCAGATTCCTGCTTTTCCAGGAGCACAAGGGTATGGAGCCTTCGCGACGGGTGGACGCGGTGGCGATGTTTACACCGTTACCAACCTCAACTCCACTGGCGCGGGTTCACTTTACAATGGCATCACGAACATTCCCGCCGATGGCCGCACGATTGTTTTTGCCGTGAGTGGTCAAATTAATTTGTCAGGTGGCATTACGACGCGTATCACACAAAACAAATTGACCATCGCTGGACAGACCGCACCAGGTGATGGGATCTTGCTAAGGAATGGCACCTTGCGAATCTCAGCCGATCATATCATCATTCGCCATCTGCGATTTCGCCATGGCAAAAATGGTAGCGGCGGTGACTGCATCGATCTCGATTCCGGCTGCCAAAACGCGATCCTCGATCACATTTCGATGGCATTTAGCACCGATGAAAACATTTCCTCGTTCGGCAGCCCTCCAGAAAACTTGACGATGCAGTGGTCGTTCAATGCCTGGGGTCTCGAATCCCACTCTGCGGGAGGACTCTGGGATCAAAACCACGCCACATGCCATCACTCGCTTTGGGCGCACAATCACACGCGGAACCCGAAGGCTCGCCCTAACGGATTGCTTGAGTGGACAAACAACGTCACTTTTGACTGGGACATCGGCTTCATCATGGGCGACTCCGCAACGCCCGCCAATTGGAAAGCAAACGTCATCGGCAATTACTTTGTTTGTCCACCGGGAAACATCATTAGCAAGCCACTTATCGGCGCAAATCTCGACCGCAATGGCTATCCAAATTTTTCGGTTCACGTTGCTAACAACCTTCACGACAACAACGGCGATGGGATTCTCAATGGCACAGATCGTGGATGGAACATCGTCAATGGCAGCGCCTATCAAGCAACAACCAATCCTACGGGAAATTACTTGCGCCTTGATACACCCGTAAGCGGTTCAACAACGCTCGCCGTCGAGTCACCGCATTTAGCTCATAAAAAAATCGTTTCACATGGCGGAGCATTGCGCACGGACATTGGCTACAGCGGAACCTATCGTGATGAAGTCGATACTCGATTGATACAAAATCTCACCACGCAAACACGCAACCACATCACTCGCGAGAGCGAGCTTGCAGGCATCAGCAACGCTGGCTTCGGCACATTCAACGCATCCGCCGCTCCCGTAGATTCGGACAAAGATGGCATGCCTGACTTTTACGAAACATCCCTCGGATGGAACCCCGCCACACAAGATCACAATACGGCGCTCGCCAATAGCGGTGGACTCGTCACAGGCACTACCTTTTTTCCTTCCGCCACTCCAGCCGGCTACACGCGACTCGAAGAATACTTACACTTTCTCTCCCTACCTCACGGCACGGTGCCGCGCAATATCGCGGGCTCAACGACTAGCGTACAAATTGACCTATCCAAATTCACCGCAGGCTTCAGCGATGCTCCTGTGTTCACCATCTCAAACATCATCGGCGGCACCATTGTACAAAGCGGTGTAGGCTATCGAAACGTGACTTTCACCCCTACACTCAATCTAACAGGAAGAGCGCGATTTGACTTTACCGTGACCGACAGCTCAGCGCATAGCTTCACGCAGACTTGCGCCTTAGTCATCACATCCACAGGCTTGCCGCGCGATGTTTCTTGGAAGGGCGTGGGAAACACCTGGGATAACAGCACAGCCACCAATTGGCTGCGAACATCGAATAACACTACCGTCGCATACTCCGATGGCGACCGCGTGACATTTGATCAATCAGGCATCGCACAAGCGAATGCGAGCATTCCTGCTTCGATCTTGCCTTCGACAATCGAGGTAAATGCTTCGGGCAATTATACATTCAATGGCACGGGTTCGATTTTATGCACAGGAGCTCTTACCAAACGCGGCGCTGGCACACTGGCCCTAGCAAATTCTGGAGCTAACAGTTTTTCGTCGATCTCGCTGGATGCAGGAACACTCGCACTCAATAACGCAACAGCTGGCGGATCTGCAAAAATTTCGTTTCAGGGCGGAGCTCTTACACTCGCTCCAGCGAGCAACAACATCATCGCCAATACATTCGAATTCAGTCAACCAGCGCTGATCACTGTCGGTTCCCAACACACGCAAACAGGCAATTGGACCGGTGATCAAGTTGTAACCATCAACGCCACATCATCGCAACTTTGGACAATTGCTGGCACGTGGACAGGATTCACGGGGCATATCAAGGCTGGTATCGGAAATCCGAAATTACGCATCAATGGCAGCACGAACACCAACTTCGGCAGTGCGGCAGTATCTATCGATTTAGGCAGCGGCAGCGCACAATTGATGAGTCGCAATGGAGCAACGATTGCCATTGGAGAACTCTCCTCATCAGGAAGTTCCACTGTTCTCAGCGGCACTCAGACGGGCACAACCGCGAGCACCTATCAAGTCGGAGGAAAAAATACCAATGCGACCTTTGCAGGTGTTATTTCCAACGGCAGCGACGCGACAAGCATCAGCAAAGTAGGTTCAGGCACGTGGACCTTATCAGGTGCCAGCACCTATACTGGCTCTACTGCGATTACAGCGGGCAGTCTTCTAGTCGATGGCGCGCTCGGTGCGACGGCCGTCACCGTGTCAAGCGGCGCGATGTTAGGTGGTGATGGCAACATCAGTGGTACTGTCACGGCCAATGCCTTAGCCATTTTATCACCCGGCACAATCCCCTTTACAGGATCGACTCTGACCATCGGAGGAGGACTCACCCTGCAAGGCAACACGATCTATTGTGATCTTTCCAATTCACCCACAGGAGCCAATGACAAAATCGTCGTCGGTGGCACACTAGGCCTAACAGGATCTCAGCATTTTCAATTTCTTTTGCTCAACGGCCCCTTAGCCGCTGGTACCTACGATCTCATCACTGCCACCAATAGCACAGCAAGTGGAGTCACACTGACTCACAATCTCCCTAACGATTCACGCCAAACTTTTGCCCTTGCCCGCAGTGCAGCGGGATCGAATCCCTCTAAAATGTGGCTCACCGTCACCGGAAACCCCGCAACTCTCACCTGGACGGGAACCACAAACAGTTCATGGGATACCACAACAACGAACAATTGGAGTGGATCTTCGCCTAACACATTTCATAACAATGATGACGTTTTACTGAACGACACAGCACTCACTCGAACCGTCGCCCTCACAGGCACTCTCGCTCCACGCACTGCCGAAATCAATACATCGCTTGGCTACACTTTTTCTGGAACAGGATCCATCGGTGGAAACGCAAACCTCACGAAAAACGGTACGGGAACCCTAACACTTTCCAACAACACAGCGAACACATTCAGCGGTGGAATCACGCTGAACGCGGGAAACATCAATCTCACCAATGATACGATGAATGCCAACGGACTGGGCACTGGACCCGTGACCATGAACGGTGGCGTGATTTCCATGTTCGACAACATGACCAGTTACAACAATTTTACTGCGCAGTTGATTGTGCCCAACGGCGTAACCGCTCGGCTCAATGCCGACTCGCGCGTGGACATCTACGGTTCTCTTGCAGGTGGCGGTACGCTCCAGTTTTATGTGCCCAATGTGCGCTCCACCTTGTTTGCAGACTGGTCGGTATATGCTGGCACCATAAACGTCCTCACAGATGCCAATGGTGGCGACTTTCGCATAGGCAGCTCTTACAACTACCCAGGATTCCCACAAGCTCTCGTGATCCTGAGCGATCGCGTCTGGGCTTATTACGACGGCACGTTGGCAGAGGGTGCTGGCACGACGATTCCCATCGGCGCTTTGAGTGGAACGGCGCTCTCAAATCTGCAAGGCGGTGCCACTGGTGGCCGAGCTCTCACGTATCGTATTGGAGGAAAAAACACCGATGCTCTTTTTGCCGGCACCATTTCTGAACGCAACACCGGCACCGCTACCAACTACATCAAAACCGGAACAGGAGCGTGGACATTGAGCGGCTCGGGAAATTGGAGCGGCGGCACGAGCATCGAGCAAGGCACCTTAAAAATCACAGGCGCATCTGCTTGTGCAGGCTCCACGCAACTATCGAGCGGCGGGATTTTGCGCATCGAGGCCGGCTCATTTACCACCGAATCGGTCAACCTCGTCAACGGCAGCACACTTGCAGGATGGGGCAACCTCAGCGCCGATCTGAATGCAGAGGGTGTCATCGAAGGCAGAGGATTCGCATCGGGCACTGCGGGCACGATGAACATTCAAGGCAGCGTGTTTCTCGGCTCCACATCGGTGACACGGATTCGCGCTGGCACCACCTCTGACCTCATCAACGTCAGCGGTGATTTAAATCTTGATGGCACCATGCAAATCAATCTTGCCCCAGGCACAACCTTTGGCCGCTATCGAGTGATTTCGTGTTCGGGCAGCATCAGCGGATCACTCGCACTCAGCGGCATCCATGTGGGCACAACTGCTCAACTTTCCACAACTGCTAATGCCGTTGATCTCGTCATCAATGACAGCGATGAAGACGGCTTACCCGACACATGGGAAAACGCGCATTTCGGCAATCTCAGCAAAACAGCCATGCAAGATAGCGATGGCGATGGCACCAGCAATCTTGCCGAATACCGACTGAATCTTTTGCCAAACAATGGATCACAGTTTTTCCGCGCGAGCATTGTTCGCAATCCTAACAGCTACACCGTCACATGGCCCTCCGCTGAGGGCGTGATCTTCACAGTGCAGCGAAGCACAAATCTCAATCAATGGGCAACAATCACAACCGTCACTGGCAACGGCACCTACACAGACACCAATCCACCGATCGGAAAAGCCATGTATCGTGTGAGCTTTGTGCCCTGAAGAATACTAGCGATTCTTTTCGAGGCCTACACGTAGTTTGTGCAAGCTAGTATTACCTGACTGCACGGTGTAGTATCCCGGAAATCCACGCCATGTTGCGTAGCCCTCGGCATCAGTTTTGACCGTGACGTTGGTATGCCATTCCCTCTGGATCAAATCACGCAAAACCTCGCCCCTTTTACGAATACTCCAGTCCTTGTTCCAGGATGCAGCTTCAGGTTTCCAGTGGATTCCTTCCCAAAATCCCCACAAAATGAAGCCATGATAGGCAGGATGACTAAAGCAGGCGATCATCGTATCGCGCGTGAAATCCGCAGCCAATTCCTCATCGGCCGTTGTTGTCACATCGAACTCCGTAATTACTTGAGTCGGCACGATTTTCGCGAAGCGATCTGTCACATCTAACATTTCTTGTGGTGATGGCAAAAAGCTTTCGTCGAAGTGTGCCTGATTGCCCAATCCTGCTACGGGAAATTTTTCTGCCTGTAAGCCAACGATGTAATTATAGGTTTCGTCTTGTTGCCGTCCGGGACGAAAAATTTGATCTTCATTGATGAACATCGGTAGTTTCGTTTTCTTCAATGCTAACGAAAAAACTTCACGGTCGATTCGCATCAGGCCGGGGTTTTTCGTAAGTAAATCTGCCCCACTCCATGCCACCGGATGATTGATCACATCCCATTCAATTACGCGGTCGCCGACAAAATCGAGCCGTTCCTGCGCGCTTTCTAAATAGTGATTTCGCACTTCATTTGCGGACTTCCCATGAAGATTTTGCGGCGTAGCGGTTTGCATCAAATAATGCCCTCGTATGGCGATGTCGCGCTCGTTTAACCATGCCATCGTCTGCTCCAGTCGATGGTTGCGATTTTGCTTCTGCTCAGTAGTCTTGTCTTGAGCCCACTCAAAATCTTTGAGGTCATTTTCTAACACTACCATGCTGAATAAATCATCCACGATCTTGCGAATCTGCTCACCATCCGCAGATGGATCGACCATGCTCGATACCCGAATCGCAGAACCAAATCCGAAGGCGTGGCGTTTCAACTCGATGGTTACTTCTTGATTCGCGAGAGGATTCCCTGCCGCATCGCGAATCACCTGACGAAAATCACCTTTGCGAATTTTCTCAATCCGATCCAGCGCTTCCTTGCGCCAAGGAGCGTCGGCCTCACGACCAACATAGCTTCGACGAATGCGTGGGAAATTCGACACATCCGCGCCAACAGGATAACTCAGTAAACGCATGCCCGCGATCTCGACCTTTTGCTTTTTCTGTCCACAAAACAACACCAACTGTAATCTCTCGCTACTGACGTCCTGATCAGTCATCAACAAAATCGGATACTCACGCCACTCTGCATACACTGAAAATACCGTGCTTGAGGTAAACGCCTGATAGGGATTTGCCCCATGCTGCACTTTCGCAATCAAGCTTCCCTCCTGACCATCCACCACGCGCGCCCGGACAACGGCAAGCAAAGGAGACTTCGCTGGCAATTTTTGTAATCCAGCACAAGTAAATGCAATCTGGGCACAATACGGCTTTGATGGATCTTCTTTACTCACCTCCACTTGCATGACTTGCTGCCGCTTGAGCGCCTTACCATGCTCGGGAAAAACATACGCAGTGAGTGATGCATTCACACTCAATTCCCCACCGCCCGCAGGCGCGACCACTGGCTCCGCCGCATGCACTGCCACCACCATCACTACCAAAGACCACAAACGTTTCATCTCAAAAATCAGCTAGCAAAATAGGCGATGGTCCATCGAGTAGGCCATCGCGAAAAAATCAACACATCGCCCTCACAGCGTGCGCGAAAAAGTCACGGCGAGCACTCGACCGTCCGTGTTGTGCATTTCCCCAGTCCAGGTGATGAATCGCTGACTCACCGACTTGCTGAGAGTTAAAATCGCCGATTGTGTTCCATTTGCGAACTCTGTCAGCACCAATTGACCATCAGTGGTATTTTTGCCCTTGAGCTGAAAGACCACACCATCACCAAGGTGATAATAGCGTCCCGCTACATTGCCATCTTCCGCCCAGGTCAGGGTGAAAATGGCAGCACGCGCGCCCACACTTCCAGAATACGCTTGCGATTTCCCATAAATCATAAACGGGTCCTCGGTAGGTATTGCCGCCTGAGTTTCCGCAGGAGCGCTAGGGTGCACACAACTTACAACGCTCAAAGCGATGCCGCACATCAACAAACAAGCAGGAAATTTGATCATGATTTTCATATTTTCAGACTCATTTCATACACACTTGCACATCATATCTATCACATTTCCCCTGTCATATCCAGAAAAAATCACCGCAAGTCCCTCGCAGACAATCTCTGCTCTTGGCTTCGTCGCTTTTCCAGCGTAGAATCCGGCATGTCATCCACTTTTGGCCACGCATTTCGCATCCACACCTACGGAGAATCCCACGGCGGAGCCGTAGGAGTGATCATCGACGGCTGCCCACCTCGCATTCCGATCAACCGCGAAATCATTCAGGCCGCCCTCGACCGCCGCCGCCCTGGCCAGTCCGATATCGTCACACCACGCAAAGAGGCCGACGAAGCAGAGATCCTCTCCGGCATCCAAGATGGCGTCACTCTCGGCACACCCATCGCCATTTCGGTAAAAAATACCGATCAGCGCCCCGGTGCCTACGATGAAATGGCCGCCAAGTACCGTCCCAGCCATGCCGACTACACCTACGATGCCAAATACGGCATCCGCGCGCTCTCCGGTGGTGGTCGTGCCTCCGCCCGCGAGACTATCGGCCGCGTCGCCGCCGCCGCCATCGCGCTCCAAGTCCTCAAACAACAATACCCCGCGCTCGAAATCCTCGCTTGGGTCAAATCGATTCAGCACCTCGTCGCCGATGTCGATCCCGCCACCGTCACCGCTGCTGACATCGAGGGCAACATCGTGCGCACTGGCGATCCCGTGATGGCCCCTGCGATGATCGATCATATCAAAGCCATCCGCAGCGAGGGCAACTCCGTCGGCGGCGTGATCGAGTGTGTCATCCGCAATTGCCCCGCCGGTCTCGGCGAGCCAATTTTTGACAAACTCGAAGCCGATCTCGCCAAGGCCATGCTCTCGATCCCAGCCACCAAGGGCTTCGAGATCGGTTCAGGCTTTGCCGGCACCCAGCTCACTGGTCGTGAGCACAACGACCCCTTTGTCATGGAAAATGGCCGCGTCCGCACCGCCAGCAACCGCTCCGGCGGCATCCAAGGAGGCATCTCAAATGGCGAAGACATCTTTTTCCGCATCGCCTTCAAGCCCACCGCCACGATCATGACCAACCAGCAAACCGTCACCAGCGAGGGTGAAAACACTGAGCTCCAAGGCAAAGGTCGCCACGATGCCTGCGTGCTGCCACGTGCCGTGCCCATCGTCGAGGCCATGGCTACCCTCGTCCTTGTCGATCACCTTTTGCGCCAACGCACGCTCCACGCCCCCACCGCTGAATGATGATTTCCGCTCTTCCATCCTTGGCTGAAACACCCGCGCTCTCCCAAATGAGCCTAGGCATCATCGTGCTCGTCATCGGCGCCGCCTGTGCTTGCTTTGCGATGCTGCGCGGCGCCTTTCGCCTACTCCTGAGCACCAGTCTTCTCGCTGCCTCACTTTTCGTCGCCTACTACGTCTGGTTAGAGACACCCGGCCTCGGCGATAAAATCCTGCGCAATCCCCCCGCATGGTTCCCCTTCCTACTCCCCACCATTGCCGGCATCGCCTGCTTTATTTTCCTCCGCAAAGCCCTTCGCCTCGTCCTCAAGCCCTTCGGCACCATTGGCGGCACGCCCTCGTCGTTTTTTGGAAAAATCACCTCACTCAGCCTCAGCCTGATTCCCACCACCTTACTTTGCCTCACCGGAGCCACCGCCATCCGCCATGTCGGCACCCTAGAGGAAATCAAAAACCCCGCAGGCAATGCCACCAGCACCTTGCTCAAAAAAACCATCGATCAATACGTGCCACCCGCTTGGCTCCAGCGCATCGACCCTCTCACCGATCCCTCGCGCATCACCCTCGCCCAATTGCTCGCCATGGCTCAAGAAGAACACATTCCCCGCGCCATCCCCGTAGCCGAGGAGCATCTCATCCGCAGCAGCGTGCTCGATGACCCCAAGCTCCAGCAACTCACCAAAGACCAACGCTTTAGCGAAATCCTCCGTGATCCCGCCATCGAGTCCGCTCTCCAAGACCCACGCATCCGCAAAGCCATCGAAGAATTCCAAAAACAATCCCGCTAAATCAGCACTTAAAACTTCCCACTTAAAACTTCACAATGTATCTCGTCACCATCGGCCTCGAAGTCCACTGCCAAGTCAACACCCAGACCAAAATGTTCTGCGCCTGCGCCACCTCCTTTGGCGATGAACCCAACGTCAACGTCTGCCCCACCTGCCTCGGGCTCCCCGGCGCTCTGCCTGTGCTCAATCGCATCGCCATCGAGAAAACCATCCTCTCTGGCATGCTTCTTGGTTGCACAACGCCGCCCGTCTCAAAGTGGGATCGCAAAAACTACTTCTACCCGGACATGCCGAAAAACTACCAAACCACGCAAATGGACCTGCCACTTTGCATCGGTGGCACAGTTCCGCTCTACGATCACTGCTACCCCTCGGATGCCCAGAAATCCATCGCCCGCCCCGGCCAGACCATCCGCCTCAACCGCATCCACCTTGAGGAAGACGTCGCCAAGTCCACCCACCTCGGAAATTCCTCCCTCATCGATTTCAACCGCGCTGGCACTCCGTTGATGGAAATCGTCACCGAGCCCGATCTCGAATCCGCCGAAGAAGCCTTCGCCTATCTCCGCACCCTACAAATGATCCTGGTCCAAGGAGGAGTCTCCGATGCCGATATGGAAAAAGGCCAGATGCGCTGCGATGTCAACATTTCCCTCCGCAAAAACGCCAGCGATCCCCTCGGCGCCAAGGTCGAACTCAAAAACCTCAACTCTACCTCCGCCGTGCGCCGCTCGATCCACTTCGAGATCGCGCGCCAGACCGAAGAACTCAACGCCGGCATCGCCCAGATCCAGTCCACCCGCCGCTGGGACGACGACCGCGGCGAGACCCAAATGATGCGCACCAAAGAAGACGCACACGACTACCGCTACTTTTCATGCCCCGATTTGCTGCCGCTCGATACCGCAGAGCTCGTCGAACGCATGCGCCAAATCGTCCCAGAGAGCCCCCACCAACGCCAAGCTCGCTACGAAGACGACTTCGCGCTCACCCGCTACGATGCCAGCGTGCTTTCGTCCGACCTCCAACTCGCCCGCTACTTCGAGGCCGCCTTGCATGCCTCCATTCCAGCGAAAAAAACCGCAAACTTCCTCATCAACAACATCCTCGGCACCATCAACGAGCGCGGCATCGCCATCGAGCACTGCCCCGTGCCGCCCCAGAGCCTCACCAGCCTGCTCGAACTCGTCGAAAACGGCACCCTCGCCGCCAACCAAGCCCGCGAGGTTTTCATCGTCATGCTCGAACAGCCCGACAAAGCTGCCGCAGCCATCGCTGATGAACTCGGTTTCAAGCCCACAGACGTCGGAGCCCTCGATGAACTCTGCGAGAAAATCATCGCCGAGAACCCCGACAAAGTCGCCGAAATCCAAGCCGGCAACGAACGCCTTCTCAACTTCCTAACTGGCCAAATCATGAAAGCCTCCGAGGTCAAGCCCAATCCCAAAATGGTCACCGACCTCCTCCGCACCAAAATCATCTCCTAATGAAGCGCTGACTTCAGTCCACCACAACATCACAACTCCCAAGAACGAAAACATCCCACCCTCATGTTTCGCCTGCTCTCCATCGCTTCCGCTTTCAGCCTCGCTCTCGCCAGCCTTAATTTCACGGCCTGCACCTTCACTCCACCCTCAAAAATCGAACCACCGCCACTCACGGCAAAGGATTTACCCAAAATATACCAAGCCCACCGCGGCGAATACATACGCACCATCCAAAGCGGCACGGATACTTTTTCCCTACAAACTGGTAGCCGACTTTATCGCAAAGCAGGCAGCACTGATATCGATCTGATTGGAGCCATCCACGCCGCAGAACCCGCCTACTATCAGGAGCTCAAGCGCGACCTCAGCAATGCGAGCCTCGTTCTCTACGAAGGCGTGTCCGATGAAAATCAACCACGCTTCACCGATGCCCAACGCGAAAAAGCGATGAAAAAATCCGCCTACAATCGCCTCGCCAACACCCACGGCCTCGTCTCCCAACACCGCGGCATACCTTATGCGCAAAAGCATTATCGCAACTGCGACATGAGCTTCCAACAAATGCAGCAAACCCTGCAACACGAAATCGCCCAAGGTGGAAGCAAAGGAAACGCCGCCCAACAAGCTTACAATGAACTCAACTCGGTCAACTCCGCGGTGCGCGGCAACAACTTCATGATCAATACCGCCATCAGCCTGATCGGTAGCAGCCACACCCTCAAATCCCTCACGCGCTTCATGCTCGTCAGCATGGGTGCCGAAAAAACCGACGACCCTGGCACCTCGCCCCGCCTGCAAACCCTGATGATTCAGGATCGCAACGCCCACGTCATCAACGAACTCCAAAAAACGCTGCGCAAAGAACCGAACCAACGCCGCATCGCCCTATTCTTCGGTGCCGCCCACCTACCCGACTTCGAAAAACGCCTGCTGCGCCTCGGCTACCGCCCCGCCGGCCCCATCCGCTGGCACAACGCCATCACCAGCCACCCCTACTCCTCCGGCCTCACGCACAAAGAAGTCCAAGAAATGCTGAGTCGCTGAGCAAAACGCAGCGCGGACTTCAGTCCGCTTCTGTACCCAGGTGTAACTGAAAACGATGAACGATCAACAGTCTTGGGAGAAGTCTTAAGACTTAAGACGACAACATCAGGGCGAATTCGATATTCCGTTAAATCGTTAAAACTTTTCACAGTCATCCCACAGCCTGAGC
>DBCO01000013.1 GCA_002293145.1 Akkermansiaceae bacterium UBA956
TGCGCCACGAGCAAAGCTTCTTTCTTAGCGGCCTCCAGCGTGGTGAAGCACTTGCGCAGGCGTTTGCCGTGGCGGTAGTGGCTGATCACAAAGCGGGTCCTACCGCCAGAGTCGGTGCGATACACAGGCACCGAGGCAGAGCCGAATTTGACCACTAAATGCGCACTGCGTTTTTTCTTGCGCCGTGGACCCCTTGATTTCACAGGGAAATTCGCACTTTTTTTGTGATTTGTCACCAATTTGTCACCACCCTTCATATTGATGGTGGCTGGTGCGTCAAATTCCATGCCAAGTAACCCCTCTAAACCGTTGATAGTGAAGGAATAATGCATGGTACACCCGAAGGGACTTGAACCCCTAACCTTCTGATTCGTAGTCAGACGCTCTATCCAATTGAGCTACGGGTGCATTACTGCGATGCGCTGAGCGCGGGGGCGAAGACTGCACAAAAATGCGAATTCGGTCAAGGATATTTCTCATTTTTTTGCATAAAATTGCATTTTGCTTTTTTACAAATGGTTGTGCGATCATGTGACATCGATCTTAGAGATTGCAGTTCAGTGATTTTTTGCTAGAGTTAGGTAGTATGAAGTGGCGCTTGATTGTGTGTGTTTTTGTTGTCGTTTTCGCCCTCGTCTGGTTTTATGATACGCCGCGATGGAGATCGTTGGCATCACGCTTGATGAACGACGCTGCTGCTCTGATGAATCGTAACTCGAAAAATTCTGACTCCGCGGCTGCCCCGCGGGCGCAGGCTGCGGCTGAACGTGTGAAGCCTATGCTGAGCGCTGAGCTTGTAGCCAGAGGGCTACATTGGGGCGATCAGGTGTTCCTGCGCGCCTTCAAGGAGGAGGGGCAACTGGAACTCTTTGTGCAAGACCGCGTAAGCAAACGATTTGTTTTATTTCGGACCTATCAGATCGCCAAGCAATCGGGCGAACTCGGGCCTAAGCAGCGCGAGGGCGATGGACAGGTGCCCGAAGGATTCTATTTCGCAGGACGCTCAGCAATGAAGCCTGATAGCACCTATCACCTCGCCATCAATTGTGGTTATCCCAATACTTACGATCGCGCGCATCAGCGCACGGGCTCGTTCATCATGATTCATGGAAATACGGTATCGATCGGCTGCCTAGCGATGACCGATGAAAAGATTGAGGAAATCTACAGCCTCTGCGATGCCGCGCTAGCAGGCAGGCAGGATTATTTCCGCATTCATCTATTCCCCTTTCGTATGACGGAAGCGCGCCTCGCACAAGCTGCAGATGACCCATGGCTGGACTTTTGGAAAAACTTGAAGCAAGGATATGATCACTTTGAGACACACGGCATCCCTCCCGAGGTAGAGGTAAAAAACCAAAAATATGAATTTTCGTTAGTCGAATCAGAGCAAGAAGCGCCTTGATCATTCGCAATTTGAATTCGCGGTGCCATTAGGTTTTTTTAAGGATAATTTTTCTGGGCAATGCTCTATCTCTTTCGCAATTGTAGCTCTGAGTTAGGTTTTGTATTGCCTTCATCCTATTAGTGGTTAGCGTCGGTTTTGGTGATTTAGCATCTCAAAATTCATGAACGTCATTCCCGATCCATTCAAAGAAGCCCGCCAGGAGTCTGGCACACTCAGGTGTCCGTTCCATGGTGAAAATATACTCATGCTATTGCGCCACGAGGAGGTGCGGCGCGCGGCGAAGGATTGGCAGACGTTTAGCTCAGACGCTCCTTTTCGCGTGCCAATTCCCTCGGAGGAAGATGTGCGTTCAATGCGTCAACTGCCCATTGAGACCAATCCACCCGAGCATACGGATTACCGGAAAATTGTGGAACCATTTTTTCAGAGACCCAAAGATTCGGCGTTCGTGGCACAGATCGAGGCTCTCATCGACGAACTTCTCGATGATGCTCTTGGGAGTGATTCGATCGAGATCGTCAACGATTTCGCACTGAAGCTGCAATCACGTGCTCTGACCTATTTACTCAATGTCCCAGAGTCCGAAGCTGACATTTGGATTGCTTGGGGAATACACGTTTTCAAAGTCACGGGAGGAGAATTCAAGAAAGGCACCACACTAGAGGACTATCTTCAAAGGAAATTTGATGAAGTGGCAGAGAACCCTGGTGTGGATTTTTTCAGCGCTCTGAGTCAGGCAACATTTCGCGGGCAACCGCTGAGTCGCGATGAGATGATGGGTTTTGCGAATCTCGCCTTTGCGGGTGGTCGCGACACAATCATTCACACTGTCTCCTGTGTCATGGCGCATTTGGCGTTAGAGCCTAGGTCGCTGGAGTTTTTGCGGGAAGACCCGAAACGTATCACTCATGCCAGCGAAGAATTCTTCCGCGTCTTCATGCCACTCACACACATTGGTCGGGTTTGCCCGCAGGATACGGTGGTCCATGAAGCTACAGTCTTGGCTGGAGAGCGCATTTCTCTGTGCTGGGCCTCGGCCAATATGGATGAATCCGCCTTCGTGGAGCCACAGGAACTGCGCCTCGATCGTAAACCGAATCCGCACTTATCCTTCGGCTTCGGTGCACACCTCTGCCTAGGTGCCGCCCATGCGCGACTGCTGCTGCGTACGCTGCTGATGAAATGCACCGAAAGGGTCGGTGCTATTTCTGTGGTCGATGCCTTACCGCGAGTAGAAATCGAGACTTGCTACCAACGCCCTCTAGGCTATGAGTCGCTGGTTCTCAAACTTTTGCCTTACGAGGGTATTTGAATCATAATCGCACTAGTGGCTAAGTAGCATTTTAGTTTTTATTGGCCCTAGACTTTACGCTCCATCCCAATCTGATTCTGGGCAAAAAAAACCTCGCCAAGAATGAGTTGGCGAGGCGCAGAAAATCAGTTAGGGAATATTATTGACCGAATCGATAGCGCCCGAGCGGCATGATGAATTCGCTGAGTTTATTTTCCCATACAACCGATCCTTGCCAATGATGAACGATCCATTTTTCATTTGAGTGCAGACCTGGACCAGGAACTATGATGGCTGCGTGAGCATTACCATCGGGGAGTGTCCAGAAAATCACATCTCCCATAAGAGGATCAGCAGCGCCGAAATCATCCCCGGAGCGATGAAAAAAGCGCTGGATATTTTGCACGCGGCTCGCGTCGATTTCTTTGCTAGCTCCGCGCTCATACCACAATTGCGGATATTGAGAAAATGCATTGCTCATGTCCTCATGGAGAAGGTCTTTCAAATTGATGCCCAATCCATTTTGATAAACCTTGAGCAGTAGATCCGCCGAGTTATTAACGGCACTCTCAGGGTTGTCCGACTTGGTGAGTGCAAGAGCGGCAATCGCGAGCTTGTGGCTCGCTGTAGCATTTTCGCTCAATTCTTCAATCATGGTGTCGGCTGCTGCCTGTGTGCCTGCGACTTGCTCGGATTTCAGCGATGCCAGCAAAGGTCGACCAAATACGAGCGCCATGATCACAGAAATAACCAAAATGACCCAACCTCCAAAGAAATTTTTCTTAGGCTTTTGAGGGCGCGGGCCAATGTATTCGATGGTGTTTAAACAATCGTATGGATTATAGGTCATGGATATCGGGAAAAGACTACAGGTAATACGCTCTTTTGACCAGCTTTTTTCACTTGTTATCAATCTTTTTTCCGAAATTTGTTACATTTTTCTTAATGAATTTTCTTACTAGACCTATCATCAGGAGTCCCGTATTGTTTGCGCGTGCTGATACTCAAGACACAAAAAAATCTTCAATGGGGTGATCTCGATGTACCGGTGATGGGATTACAAACCGACTGGTATGGACAAAGCATCGCCAACACCTTGATGTTTTCGTTAGTTTCAGATCCACGCTACCTTTGGTTCATTGCCGCGAGCAATCGCCCGGCAAAAAATCACCACGCTGCGCGGCCAGGAAATTTCACCGCTGAGCTATGGAAGTGTGATGTCGCTGAATTATTCATCGCCGATCCACAGAGCGGACGTTATTTCGAGTTCAATCTCGCTGCGAATGGAGCTTGGTGGAGTTGTGAATTTACAGCACCAAGGCAGAGGGCCGAGGAAATCGACATTGCGTTTCCCGAGGTCGCCACGTTTGCCGAAATTTCGTTAGATGGTGGTTGGATGAGCGCGATGGCGATTCCGCTCGATGTATTGCAAGCGCGCGTCAACTTTGGGAATCGGTCTCTAGCAAACGTCAGCTTCATTACTGGTTCTCCAGAACAGCGCTTCATCAGTGCTACAAAACTGCCCAGAGAAGAGCCTGATTTTCACATGCCCGCAGATTTTTCCCCACTACGATTTCATTCCCTAGACGAATGAAGTTGGCACGCATCACGTGGACGCATTAGAGTGCCTCGTCCCACGACCGCTTCCCCATGTCACATCCCGCTCCCAATCCCGTTCCTAACAAGCCCCCCGTAGGTCTCTATGGTGGCAATGTGCTGTTCGCCGCGCCCGAATCTTGGGATGAAGGATGTTTTTCCGCGCCCGCACTGAGAGCCATTCGCAGCGCACGCCCGACTTGCACCTTGGGCGTGATCTGCCATGAGCGGCAACTGGAATTTTGGCAAAGTATTCACGGGATCGATGAGATCATCACGTACCAAGATCGTTCATCAGCCCGCAGCATCATGCGGGAGCAAGCGCAGTCACGCTATCTATGGGAGAGCGCGATTTTGTGGGAACATAACGTCGCAGCAGAGTATTGCTACGCGGCGAAAATCAAGCAGCGCCTCGGCTACCCTGCGAAGTCATTGCAAAAGTATCTCACCGATGAAGTATTAGTGCCGACCGTAGTTGGTCCACCGGAGCATCGCGTGCAACACTACTTGCGCTTTATGACGAAGCTCAATGTGCCAACGCAAAAGCCTGAGTTGTTTATGCCCGTCAATTTGGGAATACCCCAAGTGCCTGGTGCAGTTCTGGTTTGTCCCGAATCCGACTATGGACCTCACTTCGAGTGGAGCTTGGAACGATGGAGTGAAATCATGGGGCTACTGATAACCCATCTGAATGCAAAAGTGTTAGTCGCAGGTCATCCTGGATCGCGTACAGGATTGTCCGCACGACTGGCGAAACTTTTCCCTAACGACTGTCAATTCGCGATGCTTGATCCTATCGCATCCGCTCTGCCAATAATCGCGGCACACTCGTTAGTGATTGCAGCTGACTCCAGCATCAGTCATCTCTCCGCGCATCTCGGAGTGTCGACAATCAGTCTTTTTGGGCCGAATGATCCTACATGGCGCCGACCTTTAGGAAAACAACATACCTTCGTACGTCACAAGACCGAGTGCGCTCCCTGTTTGCTTAAAAAGTGCGGTTTTGATCTGCGTTGCCAAAAAGAAATGACCTACGAGGACGTGGCGAGCGTCATCATGATGAAGTATCCGATGGCGTGACGTGTGGTTCACTCCAATGCTTTTACTCCGAGATCACAGCTGGAGGAGCATCGACCCATTTTCCATGCTCGGTGATCAGCTCAATCAGGCGCGAAACCGCTTCATCCTCAGGGATGTTAAACTTCACTGCGGTCTTTCCTACATAAAGGTTGATCTTGCCGGGAGCACCGCCCACGTAACCGAAATCAGCATCGGCCATTTCGCCTGGGCCATTGACGATGCAGCCCATCACGGCGATGCGAACGCCCTTGAGATGGCCTGTAGCCGCGCGGATTTTTTGCGTGGTTGATTGCAAATTGAACAAGGTGCGACCGCAGCTCGGACAGGCCACGTAGTCGGTCTTGAAAATGCGCACGCCTGACGCTTGGAGAATGTTGTAGGAAAGACGGAAGCTTTGGCCCGGGGCGGATTCTCCTTGCACCAATACCGCGTCACCGATGCCATCGCAAAGCAGTGAGCCGATGTTGCGCGCCGCGATCAAAAGAGCTTCCTGAAAATCAACCTCGCCTTGTACGGGTTCGAGCGTATCTTTCAGTAAAATCGGATGCCGTGCCTGCAAGCGCGAGGCCAGTAAGCGATAGCCGTGAATGACTTCGAGATCAATGCCATCACGCAGCGTGACAAACTGAGGCGTCTCACTTTCATTGATTGCCACAATTTCCGAGTCGATGCGCGGATCAACCGCTACAACGCCAGATTTTTCGATGATAATCTCGGGCTTGAAATCACCGAGCGCAGAAAATTTATGCGCCACCGCATTCCATTTTTCTTGAGTCGTAACAACGCGCACCGTTTGGCCTCCGCCGAGGAGCACGCCCATAACCTCGATGACAGAACTACTACGTTTATCGTAGCTGAAGGGATCGTATGATAAACACCCAGCAGCTGCGTCTGCTCCGACGAAGCGATTTAGCGCGCCTTCTTGGAATGGCTTGACCATCGCACGGGCGACCGGAATTTCATAAACGGCATCCTCGGTGAGCGAGACACGCACAGTATCACCGATGCCATCAGCTAAAAGCGAACCGATGCCGATCGCGCTCTTAATGCGGCCGTCCTCACCATCACCCGCTTCGGTCACACCCAAGTGAATCGGATAGTTCCAGTCTGCACCTTCTTGTTCTAGACGCGCCACGAGCAAACGATAGGCCTCGATCATTACCTTCGGGTTCGAGGCTTTCATCGAAAAAACAAACTGATGATAGTTCATTTCCCGCGCAATACGAGCAAATTCAAACGCACTCTCGACCATGCCAAGCGGTGTGTCGCCATAGCGATTCATGATACGATCGGAAAGCGAACCATGGTTAGTACCGATGCGCATGGCGCGATTTTTTTCCAGACACAGTGTCACCAAAGGAGCGAACTCCTCGCGAATGCGATACAGTTCTTCTTCATACTGCTCATCGCTGTATTCACGGATCTCGAACTTTTTCTTGTCAGCATAATTACCGGGATTGACGCGCACTTTTTCCACCCACTTTGCAGCTTCTAATGCGGCATCGGGCTTGAAATGAATATCGGCTACCAGTGGCACTTGGCAGCCCGCCGCGCGTACCTCGCGCGCGATGTTTTCCAGATTGGCTGCGTAAATTTTCGTCTGCGCCGTGATCCGCACGATCTCGCATCCTGCGCCCGCCAATTGCAAGACCTCGGCCACGCAGGCCGCGGTATCACGGGTATCAGAAGTGATCATCGACTGCACACGGATCGGATTTTTGGCGCCCACACCGACGCTGCCGACCATCACCTCACGTGAGGCACGACGGACGTAATGGAGTAGGTCAGGGCAATAGCGCAGTACTTCGGACGAATTCATTTCGCGCTGTGTATAACCACAAATCAGCGCGCCCGCAATGCTAGGAAAGAAAAATATTTGCGCGATTTTCGCACAAATACCTTCCCCGCCTCCGCTCTGCCTTACGTATGTCGATCAAATCTCTCGCATTTTTGCCCATTCTCACGCTTTCACTTCATGCAGCAGAAACGCTCCCAGAAACGCTCTCAGAAACGAAAAGAGAATACATTCGCGTGGAAGAAGATGACAAAGCCGCACGACTTCAAACCTCAATTGTGACCATGGAAAAGGACGGCAAAAGAGTGGATCTGATCGGAGCAATCCACATTGCTGACAAAGCCTACTACAGCAAACTCAATGAGCGCTTCTCGCAATACGACCGATTGTTATTCGAAATGGTCGGCGGCGAAAAATTACTGCAAGGGGAAAATGACGATGCGCCCAAAGCAACCGACGCTGAAACAGAAATCGAAGAAAGAGAAGAGCCTAACAACCTCTCGGGACTGAAAGACATTTACAGCATGGTTGCGAAATTTCTGCAACTGAGTGGCCAATCGGAAACCATCGACTACAAGGCAAAAAACTTCGTGCATGCCGACCTAACCTTGAAGGAATTCAACCAAAAACAGAAAGAGCGCAACGAGTCGTTGTTAGGCTTAGCTCTCAAGGCCAACACCCAAGATGCGAAAGCCAAACAACCCGATCCTGCGCGTCTTATGGCTGCCATGTTTTCGGGGAATAGCAACCGCATGAAGCTCGAACTCATCCACACACTCGGTCAGGGCGATGACCAGGTTTCGATGTTCGCCGGCGAGACCGTAATTGTCACTGATCGCAATGCCAAATGCCTCGAAGTGATGGAAAAACAACTCGCAGCGGGACAGAAAAAGCTCGGCATTTTTTACGGCTCGGCCCATTTTCCCGACATGGAAAAGACCTTGATCAAACAGGGTTGGAAACGCAGTTGTGAGGAATGGCTCACTGCATGGGACATCCCGAAAACCCCTGCTAAGGCGAAAACACCAGCAGCTCCTACTAACAAGAACAACGAACAAATAGATCCTAAGAAGAAGGCTGCGTAATAATTTTGCTAGGACTACAGGCATTCAATCAATCAGACGAGAATTTTTGCGAATTCTACGTTTTTTTGTGGCTGAAATTCTTCCTCTTTGCCTCCATTCGTTGGAATCACTTCGCAATCCACGATTTTCGCTTGATTCTCGGCTCGTTCTGTCAAACTCTCCCAACTTTCTGAACGAAACTCATCGCACCATCATGCATACCATTACCATTCTCTCTGGCGACGGCATCGGCCCCGAAGTCATGACGCAAGCTCTACGCGTTCTTGACGCTGTGGCTGAAAAATTTCAATTCACCGTGAATCGTAGCGAGCATCTCGTCGGCGGTGCAGCGATCGATGCCACGGGGCATCCCTTGCCGCCCGAGACTGTGGCATCCTCTGAGAAAGCGGATGCGATTCTGTTCGGCTCTGTCGGTGGACCCAAGTGGGAATCTCTGCCACCCGAGATTCAGCCTGAACGCGGTGCCCTTTTGCCGCTACGCAAACACTTTGGGCTCTTTGCAAACCTGCGCCCCGGCGTTTGCTTGCCAGCCTTGATCCATGCTTCTCCGGTGAAAAACGAAGCCATTGCAAACGGATTCGACGTGCTCTGCGTGCGCGAGCTCACTGGTGGTGTGTATTTCGGCCAGCCGAAAGGACGTCGCGAAGAAGATGGCGAACCCGTCGCCTTCGATACCATGATCTACAAAAAATCCGAGATCGTGCGCATTCTCCGCGTGGCATTTGCCGCTGCCATGGGCCGTGACAAACGACTCGTCTCGGTGGACAAAGCCAACGTACTCGCGACATCGGTATTGTGGCGTGAGACAGCGAACGAAATCGCCAAAGAATTTCCTGAGGTGAAACTCTCACACATGTATGTCGACAACGCGGCGATGCAACTCGTCAAGCGACCCTCTGAGTTCGATGTGCTCGTCACCGAAAATCTCTTCGGCGATATTTTGTCCGATGAGATGGCAATGATCTCCGGATCACTCGGCATGCTGCCCTCCGCTTCGCTCGGCGCGAAAAATGACAAGGGCCTCTACTTCGGCATGTATGAGCCATCCGGTGGATCCGCTCCTGACATCGCGGGTCAAGGCATCGCCAACCCGATCGCACAAATCTTGAGCGTATCGATGATGCTACGCTACTCGCTGGGCGAAACTGCTGCCGCAGATGCCATCGATGCCGCTGTCGCCGCGGCCATCCGCGATGGCCTGCGCACGGGCGACATCGCTACGGGTGCTGAGGGCGAAACTCGCATCAACACCGCCGCCATGGGCGATGCGATCCTCGCTCGTCTCTAACTGAAACAAACTCTCATGCGTGCTTACCTGATCCTGCAAGGACTAATGATCATCGGCATCGGCTTCGCCGGAAAAATGATGCACAGCGGGCGCAATGAGGGGTTTTCCTTTTTGCAAGGAGGCCTCACACTCGGCGGGGCCTTGCTCATTTGCGGACTATTTGCCATCAAGAATCCCTGGCATGGCATGATCGGCGGCGGCGTTGTCGCGCTGATTGGCTTTTGTCGGACGATGGTGAATTTACCAAATTGGCTAGAGTGGCTCGGTCATGCCAATCCACGTCCCGCCGCCACACCGTTGTTAGAAATGCTTGTAGTAATCATCACCGGTAGCATCGCAATCATCGTATTACGCAAGCTCTTGGCAGAAAAAACTCGCCGGATGCTGGAAGAGGAAGATTCGTGAAAAACATCACGCTCAACGAACACAACATTCATCCAATTACGCTAGTAGTAGTATTCTTACAAGATTTCAGGATTTTCAAGATTCAAAAGAACAGAAAAGTTGAGAGCTATAGATTATTGCTGAGAAAACCCTAACGGCGTCACATTACAACCCGCTCTTCACCTGCTGAATCTGGGCGGCTACTTTGTCTGCTGCCGCTTGATTTTTTTGCTGCACATGAGCGTTTTTTATCCCCTCTAGAAGAATCAGATCATTTGGCCAATATTCCAAGCCCTCCTCGTAGGCTTCTTGCGCAGACCTCCAATCCTTACGCAGCTCGAAATGCTGCGCCACATGAGCAGACATCGGCAACAGCGAGATCGGCGGCAACATCCGCGTCGCTAGGGTTTGACGCTCCCGCGCTCCGCTATACCAGTTGTATGCAGCGCCACGGCTCGCGGAGTCGCTCGCCATTGCAATGTTGCCTTTCAGCTCCAAGGCCAGAATTTCCAAGCAAATGAAGGCACGGCTTAACGGTGCAATTTCACCGAGTTTCATCGCCTGTTGACGCAGCGCCTCCATTTTTTCACCGTGAAGGATCATCAGCTGATACATCTCCTCGGCACGCTGTTTATTGCCCTCTGTGAGTGCTTTTCTCCCTTCCAGCGCGATCACCAATCCCTGATAAAATGAGCCTACCGTCGTACGCCCAACCAGCGACTTAACATCATCCGGTTGGGGAATCGTTTGCAAAGCCAGAGCAACATCACCTGCTGCACCACGGCGCATCAAGAGCCGAGCTTGCAAGGTTTTTGCCTCCCAATACATCATGCGGGCACCTGCTGATTCCATACGATCAAGCGGGATCGGCATCTTGGCCAATGCGCTCGCGGCATCCAGCGCAGACTCATAATCGCCCGATGATGCCAAAGCCACCGAACGATAAACTTCCGCCCGAATCCACTCTGGGCAATCGACGATCGCGAGGCCCGATTGCTTCATCCAGGCGAGATGCAATTCTCCACAGCGCGAGAAAGCTGTTGCTGCCTTGCCATAGTTCCCTGAGCGCCATTCATAATGACCGAGCAAGTGGTGGTATGGTGGGTAATCTGGAACCAGTTCGCACAATTTTCGGGCCATCGGCAAATCCTCACGACACAGCAAATTCTCGGTGCGCATCATCAACCAGCAATGCATCAGCATCGGCGAGTCCGGTTGCTTTTTCATTAATGATTGGATCATTTGCTGCGCCAATTCCTGCTCGGGCTTGGGAGAACCGTATTCATCGAATCCACTGCGGCGGAAATAGGACTCAAAAAGTTTCGCCTGCATGTCGTTCGGAAATTTCCGCGACACTTGGCCAAAAGCATCGGCCGCAGAGAGCGGACCTTCTTCCAGTAATTTCGTCAGCGCATAAACATAGCCACGCTCCAACTCCGATCCCGCCTGGGCATCCACCAGAGCAAGAGTCCGATCCGTCGCTGCAATGCGTGGTTTGATAAATTCACTATCCGCCCCGAGCAGCGCGAAGGTCACGCCGAAGTTCGCCATCAAGCAATCGGGGTCAAGCTTGAGTGCCTCGACAAAATGCCGATAGCCTTCAAAGTCCCAGCCCCCATGGATCAAGTTCAGCCCCTGCAATACATGAGCCTGCGCCTTTTCATCCTTGGCGGTAATCGCCATCGTCAAGCCCCCAGCGAACTTACGCATCTGCGGAGCCGGTAATTTTGCCAACTTTGGCAGGATCAAATCCTCCACCGGTGACATCTCCGCCGCCGTAGCAAGTGAATAGATAAAGATCGAGACGAGACTCAGGGCAAAAGCAGGCAATCGCATGCGACGATCATGACCGAAATTTTTCATCCACCAAGTAAAAATCACGCTCGCCTTGACCCAATTCCCTGATATACTCCGCCCATGGTCTTGGGAGTCATCGGATGTGGGAAAATGGGATCAGCCTTGGTAACAGGGGCTGTGCGCTCGGGCGTGATCAAGCCCGAAGCAGTCTATGGCATGGATACAATCCCCGCTGCCGTCAGCCATTTCACCGCAGAAACCGGTGCCCACGCCTGCGATTCGTTGGTGCAATTGGCAGCTGCCTGTGATACCTTTCTCCTCGCCACCAAGCCCCAAGATGTCGGCCCCGTGCTCAAGGATCTTGCCCAAGCACTTCAAAGCAAGCCCGCACTCGTCATCTCCATCGCCGCTGGTTTGAAGATCTCCACGCTCGAGTCCTACCTCCCAGAAAACGTTCGCGTGATCCGCACCATGCCGAACACCCCAGCCCTCGTCGGCCAAGGTGCTTCGGCCTTTTCTCCCGGTAGTCGCGCCACAGCAGCGGACTCTGTCGCCACTTCGGCACTGCTTTCCTCAGTGGGCCTTGCTCTTGAGGTCAAGGAATCCTTGCTCGATGCCGTAACTGGCCTTTCCGGCTCAGGACCTGCTTACGGATTTTTGATGATCGAGGCCCTCTCCGATGCAGGCGTTCGCTGCGGACTTCCCCGTGCCGAAGCGACACAACTCGCAGCACAAACACTTCTCGGTGCTGCCACCATGGTACTCCAGACTGGCATGCACCCCGGCGCACTCAAGGACATGGTCACCTCGCCCGGCGGCACCACCATCGCCGGCCTCGCCGCACTGGAAAAAAACGGCCTCCGCTTTGCTCTCATCGATGCTGTCACCTGCGCCACCGAACGCTCCATTGAACTCTCCAATCCAAGCTAAACACCATGATGCCTTCTCATACATTCTTATTGCCAGTTCTTTGCAGCGCCGCATGCCTACTGATCTCATGCGGATCTGATGTCGATGATGCCCCACCCCTCATCGGCACAGTCCAAGCATCCTCGGGCCCTGCCGCCGCACTCTACCAAAAAGCCCAAGCCTCCGACCAAGCGGGCGATGCAAAAAAAGCCATCAAACTCTACAAAAAAAACGCCGACCTCTACCCGACTTCACATGACGCGCCCAGCGCCCGATTGCGTCAAGCGCAGTTGCTTGAACAACGCGGCGAGCAAGTCGAAGCCTTCGACGCCTACAGTGATTTCCTCCAGCGCTACCAAGGTAGTAGCTTCTACTCCCAAGCCCTCGCACGCCAATCCGCCATCGCCAAGGCTGCCACCCAAGGTAATGTCAAATCAGGCTTCATTTTTGGATCGAAGCTCGATACCGGAAAACTCGTCGGCATGCTTGAAAAAGTACGCGATTCCGCCCCTCAAGCCAACACTGCTCCCGCCGCTCAATTCCAGATCGGCGAGGTCTATCAAAGCAAAGGCAAAGCCCCCGAGGCCATCGCCGCCTTCCGCAAACTCACACTCGATTGGCCCGATAGCCAACAAGCCCCTGAGGGCCAATACCGCATCGGCGTAATTCTCGTGGAAGAAGCTAAACGCGGCAACCAAGACATGGGTAATCTCGACCGCGCCCGCGAAGCCTTCGAGGACTACCTATCCCGCTACCCTGGTCGCTCGCGCGCCAACGATGCCCGCCAACAAATCGCCGCCCTCGGCAGCCAAGACGTGCAACGCTCCTATGATGTCGCCGAGTTCTACCGGCGTAAGGGCGACTCCGAGTCCGCACGCTTCTACTACCGCGAGGTTCTGAAAAAACATGGATCTGGTCCACTGCACGATAAAGCACAAATGGCACTGCAATCCCTTCAGTAATCGACTTTACAAATCGCCACATGAACGCCTCGCCTATCTTCCACCGCCTCGCCCTACTCGCGCCGCTACTCTGCCTCGGCTTCGTTAGCATTTCTTGCACTGGCTACCAACTCCAGACCGGACGCCCTCAAGCACTGACTCATGTGAAAAAAATCAGCGTTCCTTTGTTTGAAAACAAAACCTTGGTCCCACGCGGTGAGATACTAGCCACCAATTCCGTAGTCGATGCCATCACCAACGATGGCACCTACCACATCGCCACTCTCCACGAGGCCGATGCCGTTCTTGAAGGGACCATGGAAACCATCACCTACAGCCAAGTTCGCTCTACCCGACTCGATACCCTGCGCTCCGAGGAAATGGAAAATACCGTCACCCTACACTGGCAGCTTCTCGATGCCAGCACCCGCAAGATCCTCAGCACCGGCAAAGCCACGGGATCCTCCCGCTTCGCCATCGATGCCAACCAACAAACCGCGCGACAAAATGCCCTGCCCGATGCCCTGCAACGCGCCGCTACCCAAGTCGTCGGACGCCTGACCGATGACTTCTGATTCCACCACAGCACGTGCCCGCTTTTCGCTCATTCCTACGCCCATCGGCCATAGGGATGACATCACCTTGCGCGCCCTGCAAACCCTCCGCGATGCCGACTGCATCGCCTGCGAGGACACCCGCCATTCCTCGCCACTGCTCCAGCACCACGGCATCCAGAAGCCGCTCATCTCCCTGCACGAGCACAATGAGGTCCGCCGCATCCCCGAGCTGCTCGATCGCGCCCGCAACGGTGAACACATCGCCGTCATCACCGATGCCGGCATGCCTGGCATTTCTGATCCCGGCTACCGTCTCATCCAGCGCTGCATCGAGGAATCCATCCCCTATGAGATCCTCCCTGGGCCCTCCGCCGTGCTCAATGCCCTCATCGGCTCGGGCTTTCCCTGCCACGCCTTCTCGTTTGGCGGATTTCTCTCCGTGAAAAAGGGCAAACGCGGCCAGAGCCTCCAGTCCGCGCTCGATTCCGGCCACACCCACCTGTTTTTCGAGTCCCCTCACCGCCTGATCTCCACCCTGGAAATCCTCAGCCAACTCCAGCCACTCGCCCGCGTCTGCGTCGCCCGTGAGCTTACGAAAAAATTCGAGACCTACCACCGCGGCACTGCCGCCGAACTCTTCGCCCACTTCTCCAAGCATTCCCCCAAAGGCGAAATCGTCCTGCTCGTCCACAGCTCCGATGGCTCCGCGTATTTTTCCGAAAATAGCACCGATTCTATCGAGCTCGACGAACCGTAACTCCCCAGCCACTCATCCGACCCATGCTTTCCTTCTCCACCTGCTGGAACAATGGCCGCCACACCGATGGCGAGGCCATGATCGATGAAATTCTCGACCTCGGATTCCGTAACATCGAGCTCTCCCACGGCATGACCATCGCCAAGCTCCCCGGCATTCGCAAGGCCTATAAGGCCGGGAAATTTACCTGCTCAGGCGTTCACAACTACTTTCCCTCACCCGTCGAGGTCATGATCGATGCCCCCGATGCCTACGAGTTCACCTCCCACCGCTCCTTTGATCGCAAACGCGCACACGACATGACCTTGCAGACCCTAGAGCTCGCCGCTGAGTTCCGGGCCAACTATCTCGTTCTCCACATGGGCTCCGTGCCGCTCAAGCCAGCGAAATACACCAAACGCCTCACTGCCATGGTCGCTGATGGCAAGATCCTCGATCCAGACTACAACGAGGCGAAAATCAAATTCATCAAAAAGCGCGAAAAAATCGCCCCGCTCTACTACGGTCGCGCCATCGATGCCCTCGAACAACTCGTCGTCAAGGCCGAGGAATACGGCATCATCCTCGCCGTCGAGTCCCGCTCCCGCTACGAAGACGTCCCCAGCGAGCGCGAGATGCTCCACCTACAAAACCACTTCAAAGACAACCCCTGGATCGGTTATTGGCACGACTTCGGCCACGTCCAGCTCAAGCACAATATCGGCCTGCTCGACCACGTCGATTGGCTCAAGCAAATCTCCCCGCACATCATCGGCGCCCACATCCACGACGTCGAGTGGCCCGCCCGCGATCACCGCACACCTTTCACCGGCACCCTCGACTACAAAACCCTGCTCCCCTTCTTCCCGCTCGATTGCCCCATCATCTGGGAACTCTCCCCCACCCGCAAGACCGAAGAAATCAAGCAAGCCCTCCAAGTCTGGAGACAACTCTTCCCAGGACGGTGTCAGTGAATGAGGGAGCTTGTTTCGGGTCTGGGAATTGAGCGATAGTCTCGCATCATTTTTTGGGTCGCAAAAACCAAAAAACATTTACAAAACCACCCCAGATGCTATTTGTAGGGACGTCATTAACCCTTGGCACTCGAATCATGAAAAAAAACCATTACATTATCCCATCCGCTGTTCTTCTTGGGACTTTGATTGCCTATCAATGGAACACACAAAACAAAGACCAAGAACTTGTTTCAACTCCACATCAGGCATCAAAACCGGATCGTCTCTCCTCTTCTTCATCAACAGCGAATCTGATCGATCGCAGCCTCGCCGCTAAGGGCATGCTGTGGGAAACGGTCGCATCGAACGGCCGCGAACGCCGCAGCAAATCCATCAACATCGCCGCTGATAGCTTTTCGGCCGTCAGTCAGCATGAAGTAGGCACGTCTTTTGCGCTCAAGCTCTCACCCCATGTGCCTACTCTCCAAGCAAGTGTCGCCAACCGCAACACACATAGCGATGGCACTATCGTCACGAACCTTACCATCCAAGGCTCTCCCAGTGGTCAACTCAGCATCCAAGAAAATGCGAGCATGGACTTCTTCCTTGCACAACTTTACTACGAGAATCATCCCGTTGCCTACGAATTCAAAAAATCGAGCGAGGGCATCACCGCCACACGCCATGAGCTCAGCGAAATGATCTGCTCACTCCTCGACTACAAGGCGGGAGAAGTCGCCCAGATGGGACTCCCACCCGTGGACAAAGAGCGCGGCAAAAAATGCGACGAAGCGGATGCCCAAGCCCGCGCTAAAGCAAAAAAACTAATCCAAGAAGCCAAACCAACGGGCGGCGGCACTACCACTACCACGACTCCTTCACTGAGAATCTCTGATGCCACCGTCACCGAGGGCAATAGTGGCACCAAGAACCTCGCATTCACCGTCACACTGTCGAAGTCTGATCGGAATAAAACCATTTCCGCCACCTACAGCACCGCCAATGGCACTGCCACCGCTGGCTCCGACTTCACTGCCACAGCAGGCACCGTCACCATTCCCGCGCGAGCTACCACTGCCACCATCCTTGTCCCCATCATTGGCGATACCACCGTGGAGGCAAATGAAACATTTGCCGTCAATCTCTCCAATCCAGTCAACGCCACCATCAGTGATGCCCAAGGTCTAGGCACCATCACCAACGATGATTCCGCCCCTAGTGCTGTGCCCGTTTTCAATAGCCTACCTGGAGCTGTCGCGGTAGCCTATCTCGACATGGATGGCCAAGTCGTGTCCGGCACTTCATGGGCCGGCGGAGCCACCATCACCACGCGCGGTGTAGTTGGCACGCTGACCAATGCCCAAATGATCGAAATCTGCAATCGCGTTGCAGAAGACTACGCCCCCTTTCAAATCAATGTCACGACTCAAGAAAGCGCCTACCTAGCCGCACCTTCCAATCGCCGCATCCGCTGCATCATCACCCCTGACAACGAATGGTATGGCACCAACGCTGGTGGCGTCGCTTACCTGAATTCCTTCACATGGACAGGCGACACTCCTTGCTGGGTCTTCTCAGACATGTTGTCGAACTCACCCCGTTACATTGCCGAAGCGAGTTCCCACGAAATCGGACACACTCTGTCCCTTGCTCATGACGGTCGCATTTCCCCCGCCGAAGGCTACTACACAGGTCACGGAAGTGGCGAAGTAGGCTGGGCACCGATCATGGGCGTAGGCTACTACAAACTGCTCGTGCAGTGGTCAAAAGGTGAATACCTCAGTGCCAACAACACCGAAAATGACCTTAGCAAAATCACCAGCCTCAACGGCTTCGGCTACCGCGTGGATCAACAAGGCAACACCACCGCCACCGCAGCAGCCATCACAGGCACGAGCGGTGCACGCAGCGCCAAAGGCATCATCGAGACCACAGGCGATGCCGATGTATTTAGCTTCACCACAGTAGGCGGAGCTTGCTCATTCAGCGCCAGCGGAGATGCGACAAGCCAAAACGTCGATGTCCAATTGGAAATCCTCGATGCCAGCGGTGCCGTCATCTCATCAGACAATGCCGATCTCCTCACCGATGCCAGCGTCAGCGCCACCTTGAGCGCAGGAACCTACTTCCTCCGCGTCAGCAGTGTTGGCCGCGGTGACATTCTCGCCGATGGTTACTCCAACTACGGCAGCATCGGCCAATACTCCATCAGCGGCAACGCCCCGTAATTCTGGGCATTCCCAGCAAATTGAGCGACATCCGCTCAACCCATCACCATTCATGGGCCTGCGAAGAATTTCACTCTTTGCAGGCCCTTTTTGATCAAATTGTGGGGTCCACAGATCAAAGATCGAAAAAAGTTCTGGTCATACCTTAGCACTCAATTCACCATGCGCTGCGCGTAAAGCCTCAAAAACTTACTTGATTTGAATCGAATAACCGATAGCTTATGTCTAACATGAACCAGTCACTATTCATCCAGCCGCGCTTCGTGGGGCCGAGATTTGAGGGGCATACGCTTCCTCTCTCGGCTGCGAGGGATTTGGCTGCTTATGAAGAACTCGTTCTAGAGTTGGCGAAACACTTGGTCAGGCAGAGACACGGTCGGGTCAAAAAAGGATTTGCTCAGGGGTTCAGTTTGCACATCGAGCGCATTGATGATGGCAGTGCCATGCCCGCCTTAGTAGCGATGATGCTGGGCGTCCTTATAACCGAACCGCCCCCTGAGATTTTTGAGGCAAAGGACTTGATCAATGAAGTCATTGCTACGGAAGAAGGTGAGTCTTTCCCAGCGGATTTCCCTAAGGAGTTCTACAGTTATTTCAATCGTATCGGCCGTTCGTTAGAGGCTGGTGAATCGATTGAGTGGTTACCGCATTCTACCACCAACAAAACGGTGCTTACGCCTGTGAAGCGGAAGCGGTTAGTTCTGGCTCAGCGCGAGACGTATGAAGCGGAAGTCGATATGGCAGGCTTTATTGATAGTCTCGATGCCAAGCGCAAAACAGGAACCCTCGATAGCCTAGAGAATCAAATCGTAACATTTAACTTCGATGATCGCTTTTTTGCCGATTTGAAAGAAGCTCTGGGAAATGCGCGACTGGCAGTATCATTGAAAGGAATAGGCGTTTTCGATCTGAATGACCGTCTCACGGGAATTCCTGAAATCGCGCATTTGGAAGTCGTAGCTAACCCTGAAATGGTAGATCGCATTGCTACGCTATACGAGTTGAAGGACGGATGGTTGGAAGGTGGCGGTGTTGCGCCTGTGCCTGAAAATCTCGATTGGTTAATTGGTGAGATAATAAGGGAATTTCCTCCCGACCTCGAATATCCGTCGGTGGTACCCACGGAAGAAGGAAACATCGTATTTGAGTGGATTCGCCCGCATACGAGGATCGAGCTAGAGGTAAATTTTTCTGAGCAGCAGTTAGAGATCTATGCCACGAATCTGAAAACAAACGATTTTGTCGAAGAAACGCATCCGCAAACTGATTGGGCGGACGCCTTTGCCAAAGCTTCCCAATTACTCGATCGATGAATGCAGAATGGACAACCGAGCATCTGTTTTATCGTCAGGTCAATCCTAACTGGCTTTCGAATGGGCAACCTAACAGCCAAGCCTTCGGCCCAATGCCTAAAGACAAAAATCTGCTATCGGTGGACGATTCCGCCCTGGTATCGGCCACTGATGCGTGGCGTCACTTTACGCAGAAGTTAGGATTCCGCTCGGTCGGCACCTGGGCGGTGTCCTTTGCGGAGATAAAAGAAGTGCAAGATCTAAAGGTGTGCTCCTCGCCGTTAGTGGTTCCCGAAGACACTTCCAAAAACAACCCCGCGCATTGCCACGTGGATTTCTCCCAGGTGAGTTCAAAGAGTCAAAAGAAGCATAAAGCACAACTTCTGGCATTGAAGGCGAGTGCCCGTGGCTGTCAATATGCGCCGATCAGTTAGGTGGTCGTGTGAGCAATGCAAATTAAAGCACCAAAGATTGAGAGGCTATTTGGCTAATTTGCGTCTTCGGCGAATTCAGGAGTAATGGCTCTGATGATTGTCTCAGTATCGCGAAGAACTTTAGTGGCTTGATTAGCGTCTACAGCTTTGCCGACATGTACCACCTTATTTCGGAGATCGAGAAGGTCCTTTATATTCTTTGGTGTACATGGAAGCGGGACATTGATTTTTTTCAATAATTCTAGACGATTGCGCAGCATTTTGTGACCTTCGAGCATTAGTTTTATGTGCTGGTCTGTAGCTTTGTTTTTTTGCATTTCCGTGCGAATGCGACGAGTTGCAGCGACTTCGAGCGCTGTTGCTGATTCGATTACGACGTTTCTGAAATCATTTTCTTGAAATGCATCACAGGCCCGAAGAAATAACTGATACTGTAGTGATAATTCTTTTTCTTTGGAGCATAGACGCATGGCATTGATTAGATCGGATCTTGTCGCAAAATTTTTCGCTTTATGCTCCGTAACAATAATTTCAATTGTTTGTGAGCGTGGTTGAAGATGTTTCCACGGCTTGTGTTGCTCAATTCGCAGGCAAGTTCGAATATCTCCCTCGACACGTATGGATGAAGTCGTTCTTTGGTTCGAGATGATGCGCAGGAATGCGTCGAAATGATTGAACCAATCAAAAGTTGCAACATGAACTTCGTGGGCAAATTTCTCGATGTCTGCTGGGCTTTCGGGAAATACGGCGAAAAGATGTTTCACTGATGCCATAACATTTCCTTTGCCATCAGCCCCATGGAGTGAGCCCCAATCGATATCAGCATCGGATCGGATGTATCGCTTTGCTATTTTAGGTTGAGCCAAGCGCTCGTGGTAGTCACCGTATTTTAAGTGCGCGCTTGTGTTTTCATCCGCTGGCACAAGTAAAGGTGTATGTAGGATTAGCTTGTGCCCGCCGATGATTGCAGAGAATCTATGACCGAGAGCGCAATTTGTCAGCGATATGGGGCTGGGTAGGGCTACTATAGCGTAATAATTTGATTTCATGTGGTCAATTAAACCTGCCCTAAGCCTTTGAGCATTTCGATGATGCTGGAGATTTGGTCGGTGCGTTTTTGGTTTTTGCGGCCGAAGTGTTGGCTGAGGGTTTCGGCGGTGGCGGTGGGGTTGGTGCTGAGAAGTTGACGGACTTGGGCGACTTGTCCGGTTAGGGTTTCCGACCACACGAGAGTTGCTGCTGGCGTTGCATCTTGAGCTTTTGGCTTTTTGTTTTTGGGCGTTGTCTCGGTTTCGGTGCCAGTGAGTGTGGGTTGGATGCTTTCTCCAGCTTTGGGGTTTTGGTATTCTGGGCGGAGCCAGCGGATGAGTCCTTGTTTTTCCTCGGCGGCGCGTTGGTGGTTCAGGGCGACGAGGCGCGTGAGGAGCTCAGCTTCGGAAATGCTGAAACGCTGAGATTCTGAAATGCTGAAATCTGTTGAGGAAGGCAGTTTGAGCAAGTCGCTCCACCCGTAGGCTTCCAAAACGGCGGCATCGAGTTCGTCGTGGAGTTGTTTGAGGAGCGTGACGAGTCCTTGGTCGTGGATGACTTTGTCTTTGGCGTTAAGTTGTTCACCTGCTCGGACTTTTTCTAACACGTTGTATGTCCCTGTTAGAGTGAGGCCGGGATGCTGCTCCAATTGCCGCTTGCGGTGTGTATCCAAGCGCTCGCCGAGGTCTCGAATGCGTTGCTTTAGCTCTCCTTCTTCCACGGCGGGGAACGGGAAGGGATCGAAACACCGAGATTTGTTGTAGCGGGGGGTGTTCCCTCCTAAGTCTCCACCAGTTGCTAGAGCCCAGACTACGTGCGCAATAGATGATAATATGCCGAGATTTAAGGCGTCATCACTAGCAATCGCAATGAGCATATTGTCAGGCAAGATCGTCTTTTCCAAGAACGTAAAGAAACGATGTTTGCTGGTTTCAACAGTGGCGATGTAAAGATTCAAATCATCAAGTGCTGGCCGGAAGTCCCTCCTTGGCTCTCCAAATATCCACCAGTTCAGTCTGTAGCTGTCGCGTTTGTTTTGATCTCGTTCAGGTTTTACGTGTGTAAACACGTGCTGATATAATGAAGGAAATTCCTCGCGAGCTTGCTCTACACTTAGACCGAAAAGATCGATGATGAAAACATTGCGCGGGCGATCTGTTAGATCTTTTCCGTTCCTATAGCCTTTCAAATGCTTTTCGATTCCTTCAACCGTATGAAGCCCAAGTTTCTCAGCTTCTTCCTGCGTAGCAATGAAACCTGCGCCATGCAGCTTAACGCCCGGACAACTCAGTTTTGCGTTAGCTTTTAGAGCTTGGCAAGATGTAACATCTGCTCCGACATTGAGATTGCTGGCAATTATCCCACGTTGACGAGTGATTTCTACCATACATTCGCCGTGTTCCATGGCTACTTCGGAGGTAACTGTTTCGAGAACGCCCTCAGCATTGCCAGGGGCGGCGACGGTCATCGCAATTCTAACGGCTGCGGCATCGGCGGAGTCGATCCAGGGGTGGTCGGGGATGGCGTAGGCGAGATGAAGAGGGGCTGGGAGGCGAGACGCCTCCGCCACGGTCACGTAGGGCTCCATGACGCGACGGTTGAAGGTTTGGTGAATGGAGTTAGTCGTGATGAAGCCAAAGCGTTTCGTGCGTGCTGCAACTGTTTCAGACGCCGCCTTTGCCCACCAGAACATCACTAAGTCCGCAGACTCGGGCACGTCGCCTTTCCATGCTTTGCGCAAGGCTTCGGTATAGCCATCACCGAGGGCATCGCGCATGCGAGAGGCTCCTATAAACGGTGGATTGCCGACGATGTAATCGGCCTGTGGCCATTCGGCACGGCGGGGATTGATGTAGTCGAAGAGGACGGTGCGGGCGGACTCATCGGGCACTTCTTTTCCGGTGACCGGATGCGGCTTGGTGCTGTGTCCGTCCCAGATGGTGAGAATTTTTCCCGTCTCTTCATCGATGCGCGGGATTTTCTCATCGTAGGCGAGAACGGCATCTTGTTGGCGAATGCTCTGGGTTTTTGGCAACAAGGGGCGGTCGCCCGTATCGGCTTTGCCCGTAGTCTTGCGCTGCCACTGGAAGTAACCAATCCACAAAACCAGTTGGGCAATGGCGACGGCATTATGCGAGAGCTCCAGCCCGAGGAATTGCTCGGGGCGGACTTTGTATTCGTTCATCTCGAAGGTGGCATCTCCACCAAGAGCGGTAACGAGTTCGAGAACCTCGGCCTCGAGGCGCTTCATGTGCTCTAGGGTGACGTAGAGGAAGTTGGCGGTGCCGCAAGCGGGATCGAGCACCTTGATGCCGCAGAGGTGGCGATGAAAGGCGGTGACGAGCTTGAGTGCCTCGGCGTCTTTCTTTTTCGCATCGGCCAGGAGCTTATTGCGTTCGGTGCCGATGGCTTGGGCTTCTTTGGTGGTGCCCAGCGCGTTCATTTCTTGTTGGCGCAGATCGGCCTGCACTTCTAGGATCTCGGCATCGGCATGGAGCTTGGCGGCGGCGATGCGCACGGACTCCCATTCATCGCGAAGCGGCTCGATGATGGTGGGCCGGATCAAGCGTTCTACGTAGGAGCGCGGAGTGTATTCGGCTCCGAGCTTGTGGCGTTCGCGTGAATCGAGAGCACGGGTGAGCAGTGTGCCGAAGATGGAGGGCTCCACGCCTGACCAATCGGTGCCTGCGGCATCGATGAGCATGCTCAGTTGCCCGTGATTGAGCGGCAGCGCGGTGGTATTTTCAAAGAGTCCGCCATTGAAGTGGGCGATTTCCTTCATTAGCAAGGTCGAGTAGCTAGTGCCCGTGGCCATTTCCTTCCACAAGGCTGTGACCAGTGGCACGAAACCATGCGGGGAATCCTTGACCTTTTCGAGAATGTCCTTGAAGCCGTTTTCGGGAAGCAGGCCGATGTCCTCGGCAAACATGGTGAAGAGGCTGCGCTGAAGAAATCCTGCGATGACTTGTGGATCGTGCCCTGCGGCTTCCAGAGACTTCGCCAGCTTCGCTAAACGATCGGCAATATCACGGGTGACTTCGGCGGCTTTCTTGGAGGGATCGAGCGAATGAGGATCGGTGAAAACGGCACGGAGGCGCTCACGGATTTCTGGGCGGTGCAGATCAGCAAGGAGGATGCGGTGATTTTTCGGATCAGGGAATCTCTCATAACGCCCGCCTGTGCAGGTGAATTCGGCATAGAGATCGATCGAGTAACCGACATCGCAGACGATCAAAAACGGTGGTCTGCCATGATTGGCAGGCAAGGAAGTGATGTAATCGCGTCCTTGATTGTAGGCGCGTTCAAGCGCTTTATCGAAAGCAGCCGAGCCCCGCTTGCCGTGTCCGAGCTTGGTGCTACTAGGCTTGGCGGCATCTTCCTCAGCGATGATTTCGGAGGAACCTTGCTTCGTCTCACAAACAAAGTGCCCGGCTTTATACAAGTCGATGTAATTGGTCACCGCAGTGCCGTCAGGATTGGTGCGGGTGATAGCGCGGTCAAAGACGTAGAGATTTTTCTCAGGATCAGCCGTCGTGGGATTAGGTGGCGCGACTTCCAGAAGAGCGCATAGCTCAGAGAGGAACATTTGATAGTTCGCGCGCTCCGCAGCGGCAGAGCGCTCCCAGCGATCAATGAATGTGGCGATGATAACTTCCTGTTGAGACACAAGACGATCTTATGCAGCAAAATCGTTAGGGCAATGAAAAAAGAGTTCTTTGCTGATACAATATGACTCAATCTTGCCTTTTGCAGACGAGGGCGAGGATTTCTCAGTTGCGCATGAGTGCTCTGCGGGCGCACCTATGAACTCTGCGGGCGCGCGTGAGCATTGCTCAGGTTGGCACGCGTGCTCTGCGGATGTGGCTGAGTGAGGCTCGTCTCGGCATGAGCAAGGCTCAGATGAGGATGAGTGCTCTTCGTGCGCGCATGAGTGATACGCGGACGAATGCGAGCATTCTTCGGACGCTCATGAGGACGCTTCCGAGGAACACGAGAAGTGCAAAATTCGCGAAAAACGATCTGATACTTTCACCAAACCTCGTTATTTCACCTAGAAACGAGCATGTATCAAAAAAAAATTAGGGGCTAGATAGCGATGGGCCATTTCACTAACAACATCCATTCGATGAAAAATCGTACGATGCCGCAGGGATGCTTGCAGGAAAAATGAAAATAATCGAAAAAAGTTGCAAAAAGTTTCGCAAACCAGCAACCACTACATCTTGTATGTTAATAAAACGTGAATAACTCATCTGGTATTTCCGCTTGAAAATACGTGCTTTTGTGGTAGCATTTTCTCGTTGCCGCGAGGTAACACAAACCGTGAGACAACCTGGTGTTTTCGATCCATGGGTAACTCACATGCAACAACCAAAATAACATAACACAAACAACAAAACCATGATTAAGAACAATAGCTTAATCGAAGTCGTAAACTGCCGAGATCGTGTTCGCACGGCTTGGCGTGAATTCGCCGCCGCTGAAACCTTTGCCGGGAGAACCCTGGCGGAGTTTGAGGCAGACACCCTAGCAGTCGTTCAGGCGCGAGAGCAACTGGACACCGCTCGGTCGAAACAAAGCGGCCTGATCCGAGCACGGGAGCAAGCGGACAAGGAGTTCCGTGATCTGCTGGACTTGGTGATCAACTCGGTGCGCGGCAATCACGCCTATGGCGCTGATAGTTCGCTGTATCGAGCCCTGGGCTACGTGCCACGAAGTGAACGGGCCTCTGGTCTCACGCGCAAGCGCAAGGGCGAGGAGAACACCAACCAGATCAGCCAAAAAGAAAACGACGCTGCTTGATCTAGGCCCTGGTAAGCTATCTGATCAGCGCAACGTCGCATTGTTACAGACTCAGTCCGCCGATGCTCACGCGTCGGCGGGCTTTTTGCTGTCCGCAAGGAGAGTTTCGCCTATGGTAGATAAAAGAAAAGCGAAATTTTTCGAAAAAAAGTGATGAATCCTGAAATTCTTTCTTGCCATCGGTGGAAATATTCCTAAACTCTGCGCCCCCACCCCATGCACGGGTAGCTCAGCGGTAGAGCAACCGGTTTACACCCGGTCGGTCGGCGGTTCGATCCCGTCCCCGTGTACCATCTCTTTCTTATAGGCTTTGGCCGAATGACGAAATCAACAGCGCACTGCGCTGTTTTTTTGTGCCCGGATGGTGAACTCCCATATCCCTTTGCATGGTCGAGGGGTATGCCATACACGATGGAAAGAAGGGATTTCAAATCCCTTCTCCATAGGGGCGTCTCAATGCTCGAAGTCGCGGAGCGGTTTGATGAAGTGGAAGCCCCAGATCTCGAAGCCTTTGCTTTGGTAGAGGCGGTGCGAGGGGTAATTGGTGGTGTAGCTATCGAGCACCTCGATGTTGCAGTTCGCTTCCTTGGCGAGAGCGTTCACGTGTTCCATGAGCGATGTGGCCACACCCTTGTTGCGGTAATCTGGATGCACAACGAGATTGTCCACTTCCATGTAATCGCCGCACCAAAGTTTCGTGCCGTGCCAAATGCCGGTGAGCCCGACGAGTTGACCATTGATGAAGGCTCCTAACACGCGATAGTTGTTGTGCGCGCGCATGATTTTCTCATAACGTTCGCGCAAGGTGGCAGCGGGAACGTTCGGATTGAGATAGGATAGCAGCGCGATGGTGTCATCCAGTTGCGCCTCGGTGAGCCAGTGCAATTTCATCAAGAGAGGTGTGGGTGCTGCCGAGTAGCATACGCGGGTCGCTCGCTGACATCGAGATTTTTTTTCTGACGCTCCCATTCCTGATCAACCCAGATCTGGCGAATGTAGTCGGCAGAAACGTTGCGCAGCGCGAGCAGACCATCGCGCTCGGCGCGGGCGAGAAAGACTTGAAGGATGGCGCAGGACATTTCGCCGAGATCGGCGAGATCGCGATTGCGGTGATGGCGGCAATCGAGATCACACTGCGCAAAGGCCTCCATGCCACACAGCTGGAGGGTATCGATCAAGTGCGTGGTCTCCACTGCATAGCCACAAGGAAAGGACAATCGTTCTAGCAACGAACGACGCACCGCATACTCGCCGGCCAAAGGCTGGATGAACTCGCAGAGTTGCGGGTAAAACAGCGAGAACAGCGGCCGCATCAGAATTTCAGAAACCCGACCGCCTCCTTGTTGCACGGGGCCATCGGTCGAGAGTAGAGGCCGACGGTAAAATGCCTTCACATACTGCGTGTGCGGATGCTCGGCATCCAGCAAGGGGCCGACCAATCCCGTAACAAATCCTGAATGAAAGTCGAGGATGTCGCCATCGATGAAACAAAAAATGCTGCCCTGCGCAACGAACTGGGATTTCCACAAATTTTCACCTTTGCCGGGATGATTCCCCCACTCTGGCGCGATGTCGGCTGCGGAAAATACACGAGCTCCCGCTGCGCGAGCAACCTCACAGGTGCGATCCTGCGATCCGGAATCGATCACCAAAATTTCATCCACCAAGCCGACCTGATCCATCAACTCGCGGCGGATGGTCGCAACGATGTCCCCCACTGTTGCTTCCTCATTGAGAGTCGGGATGACAACACTGATCGACTCGCCCATGGCTTGTTTGCGAGCGAGCAAGGCCGAGAGATCGGAAAATTGTTGATGATGGTAATGCTTCAAGATCCTTGATTTTTCCGCTGAAATTCCACCACCATCTCGCGCGATACCGCATAGACGGCCGCGCAGCGTGGGCACTGGACATTGATCACTTCCAGCTCGCCGAAAAGATCATCGAGTCGATCGTGCCACGAAGACAGCAAGGGCATAATTTTCAGCAAATTGCAGCCGCAATGGAATCGCACACGCCGCACTTCTAACAGCTTGGTTTCCTCATCGCGCTCCATGTTTTTCACCGCCTCTACATCGAGCGCGGCAAGCCAATCGAGATCGCAATCGGGCTGTGCCACAACGATTGCGTAATCGTCATCGCCCATGTGAAAGGCGCGGCCGAGGCGTTGTTCGGATTGATGATAGAACTCCTCGAACCATTCGAGTGGATTGCGCGTGGGCATTTCCATCGATGAAACGCGCGGAGCTTTGCCATTCGGGGTGGTTGTTTGGGAGTAAAAATAATTGCGATCCGGCTCGCGCACATCCTCAGTGAATAAGCGACCAATGATTGACTCCTGGGTGCAGCCACCAGCGGCAAAAAGATTCACGCGCGGGGCACGGAGATTGACCGTCCAGCCCGTGGTTTCGGCCCAAGGCCGCGTCGTGAGGTAGAGACTGAGCATCACCAAGTGCTCCTTGAGCATCAGATCGAGCTCGGGATTGTGGCGGATTTTTTGCTCCATCAAATGGATGTAGTAGTCCGTAAACAAACCCGTAAAGGAAGCCCGCACCCACAGGGCATTGCGGTGTCGCACAAACACCGACTCCAAGCGTGTGAAATCTTCTTCGATCATTTCTTCATCCATCGTCACTGCCCGATCATGCACCCGAAGCAAGAAAAATTCCAAGCGCGAAATCACAAAAATCAGAACAGTGCATCACGGAGAGTCGATCGCCGGTCATCGGCAACGCAAGTCTGCCGAGCGAATCTTCTCGCCCAAAAAAGTGAGACGATCATATCACCGCTTGCGATTGATGCGGTAGTGAGTTGTGAAGATTTCGCGTAAATTGAAAAAGTTAGACAAGCTCGATCGTAAGAACACATTCGACTCCGCCGGAAGATCTGTGATCCATGGCAAGATTTTCGCTTACCACTCATGAAAGGATTTTCCATCGCACTGATCATTACTGCTGAGCTCCTATGTCGCGCCGCGGCACAGGGAGTTTACGATGAAAAACCTTTGCGAGGAAATCTTTCCGATCTTCCCTTTGCGCAGACGGGACTGGGGCGGGAAGCGCATCGTTTTGCGAATGCCGAGGTGAATCGCTATCGCATCTATGATTATTACCAACGACAAGCGCAGTGGCACATCGAGCAAGCAAAAAATCCAGCGGCACAAGAAACATTGCTCCTACCCTTCACAGGGCTCGATGGTGGACGCAGAGGACACTGGGGAGTGACGAATGAGGTATCGATTCAGTCTCTGAAACGTGAGAAGCCGCCGATTCTGCCGTCGATGCTATCGCGCGGCGAGTATGGGTTGGAGTACATGACATTTCCCGCAAATGAATCCGTGATCGTCTATGATCTGCGCCTGCCCGGCATTTGCAGAGTACTCACCAGCGCTCGATTGATCTCACCTCCCGGACCATTTCGCGGCGCAGTGGATTGTTGGGGTTTCACCATCCAAGCAGAGGGCAAAGAATGGCTGCAGACGATTCAGCCAGAATGGTCAGCGGGTAGTCAAACAATCGCATTCAAAAGCTATCACACCAACGCAGGTGAGATCGCATATCGTCATGAAGTCGGCACCAGTGCCTTTCTGGAACAAATCTCACTAGACGGAAAAGCCGATGATCTGGTGGTGATTCGGCGCTTTGCTTTTGCTGAGGGAATGCCTGAAATGCGCTTCAATCCGCAAGGTGCTGGTATCGTAAAAAAAGTGGCAGACGGCTTCTATCTCGCACCTGGACAAGATGGTGGATGTCAGCATTTACTCCAATTTGGTGGCGGGCTGAAACTTTCGTTAGATACTAACGGAAAAACTTTTGTACTGCATGCGGCCACTCGCAATGCATGGATGGAAGTGCGCACATGGAAAGGCAAACAAGACGCTCAGGCGCTCGCACGGATCAATCGCATTCCTGCTCGCGATCCCTTGCAAACAATACAACAAAAAAAGCCAAGCTTTCCGCAGACCATAATTACCCAGGGACATCTGAATGCCGATCCAGCTGCGGCAAAGGGTGCCTATGAGATCGATGACATCAACTTGCCGATGGAAAATCCATGGAACCAACCGCTGACACTGAGTGGCATTGATTTTGATGAAAACGGCATCGCTTATGTCTGCACGATGGTCGGCGATGTCTGGCGCATCGAGGGACTGGACAACGAACTCAAGCAAGTCAAATGGCGGCGCTTTGCATCGGGACTAAACTTACCTATGGGGCTCGTGGTAGTCGATGGCGTGCCGCATGTGAGTTGCCGCAAGCAAATCATCAAACTGCACGATCAAAATGCTGATCTGGAAGCGGACGAATACGAGCAATTCAATCGAGTAGAGCTTCCCCTCAGCGCCGAAAACGGTGGCGATCTTCGCTGTGATGCAGACGGAAATTTTTATCGCAATGGCGGAGTTGGCATTTTTTCGATCAGCGCCGATGGCAAGCAGGTAAAACAAGTGGGCGATGGCTCGCGCAATCCACTGGGCCTCGCCGTGCGCAATGATGGCCTTGTTTTGTCCGATTCATCGGAAGGCGAAAACTACAATGGCGCTTGCACGGTATTCGAATCGATGCATCCTGAAAACACTCATTCTAGTAGCAAAAAACGCCGCATCCTTTATCTACCGCGCGGTATCGATAGCTCACCTGGCAGTAGAATTTTTATCAACGATCCACGCTTCGGACCTCTGGGCCACTCGATCCTCGGCTTGAGTTATGGGACGGGAACTTGGTATAGCATGCTGCGGGATGAAAACGAAGGCACGCCACAAGCTGCGCTATGCCCGATGCCGGGAGAGTTTGCGAGTGGTGCGCTGCGGCTCGCAAAAAACCCACGCGATGGACAAATCTACTGCGTGGGGCTCGATGGCTGGGGCGACTATGCAGTGCAAGAAGGCTGCTTTCACCGCATCCGCTACAGTAGAAAAAAATCGCTAGTGGTCAGTGATTGGCAAGCGCATCGCAATGGATTACTGATCCACTTTCATGAACCGGTTGATCCCGCTTCACTCCAACGTGAGAAATTTTTTGCCCAACAATGGAACACTGTTGACTACCAAATCACCTACGGATCGGCGGATTACTCAGCTCGCTCGCCGCAAGAAATCGGACATGATCGCTTGCAGATCACACGCATCATCCCACAACAAGATCCGCGCGTGGTATTCTTTGAAATTCCCGATCTTTTGCCAGCCATGTATACGCAGTTGCACGGCAGCGTGCTCGATCCATCCGGCCAATCATTCACTCTAGATTTCTATGCCACCATCAATCGACTGCGGGCTGATTTTGCTGGAGCAGTTGCGTCCGATGCGGAAAAACCCGATACCTTGGTAGTGCGTGAAGAGGAACAAAATGGCAACACTTACGAAGTTGTATCAGGATTTTTCGACAAAAAAGTAGGTCGCGATGCCATCAAGCGTCCGATAGCAAACAAAATTCCATGGACCGCAGAGCAACTCGATTACGAGTGGGTGCGGAGTAACGTCATCGAACAAAAATGCATCATCTGTCACCAAGCAGGAACGCCGCACGACCTCTCCACCTATGAGAAATTAAGCGCGAAAATCGTGCCCGGCAACCCGAACAAAAGCCACTTGATTGGCATGCTCAAGACCAGCACCATGCCTCCGTATCCCCTGCCCTTACTTGACCCATCCACCATCGAGGCCCTCGAACAATGGATCAAAATGGGCGCGCCAAAGGAACGGAAAAACTGAGCATTTTTCTCATATGAGATCAGGAAGGATCAGTTTGAAGTTGTTAGATCAAAAGCTACATTCAGCCCCATTTGATTTAAAGCATAACCAAGGTTCGAAATCACAAATCTTGCGCTGAGTTACCCGATGTTTTTTGCGCTTTGCGGTATTGACTGGGACTGCACTGTTCATGCCGTCGGAATATGCGATTAAAAAAAGACAACTGATGGAACCCCGAGGCAAAGGCAATATCTACCACAGAACGCGGAGTCTCACGCAGCTCCCTTTTGGCCGCTTGCAATCGTAGTTTATTGAGAAATTCGCTGAACGTATGCCCCGTCAATGCTTTGAATCGTCTCGCAAAAGTGGCGCGACTCATGTCAGCCGCAAGCATCACATCTTCCAAACGAACTTCATAGCGAAAGTTCGCAATCATATGCTGCACCGCGCGCGCAATCGCAGCTTGTTGTTGATCTTCACTTGCGAGATTAAAGGAACGCTGCGACAGAAAAGATTTGTCCGCGGCAGGGGCAGTCGCAAGCGTTGTAATCACATGCATCATCAGAGCGAGCTGAGCATGCCCTATGCGCTCAGGCAGCTCCTGTAACATGCGTGAGACAAGTTGAGCCGTCTGCCCTTTGATGTGTAAGCCCCTACCCGCTTTTTGAAAAAACGCATCGAGAACCGAATTTTCAGGAAAGGCCCAAAATGGATGACTCACAGGAAAATGCCACTGAATGGATACCCCGCTGCAATCACCACGTGTATGCCAATAATGCGGCAGATTTTCACCTAACAAAACAAGATCGCCCGCTTGGAAAAATGCTATATGATCCCCTACGAAACGCGTCCCTTCTCCGGTAAGAAACAGAGTCAATTCCATCTCTTTGTGAAAGTGCCAATGCGCGCCTTCTCCCGTGATCGGCAAGGTCTTGCCCTCGTCGATCACGCACTCGACCTCGCGCAGGTTGTTCTTCCATCGCAAAACCCGAAATGAGCGGCCTGAAGGGATTTGAACTAGTTCTCTCGCACCGAGCATGACCACTTTTATATCACAATGCCGTGCATTAGTCAATCTAATTTGAGACGATCATACCAGTTCGTGCGATGAATGAGGTAGCGTGCGATCAAGTAATCGACTATCAATGCAGTATGTCAAGCACGTCAGCACCATATCGTTTTTCCTTTGGACCATGGAACATTAGCGAAGGAGAAGACCCTTTCGGCGGACCGACACGTTCGAAGTTTTTGGATGAACAAAAATATGCGCTTTATCGTCCGTTGGGATTCGAAGGTGTGCAATTTCACGACGACGATGTAGTACCAGATCTCGACTCCCTTTCGCCGGATCAAGTGAGTCGTAAAGTCGCAGAGGTCAAAGAAATGCTTACAAATCAAGGACTCACTCCTGAGTTTGTGGCCCCACGATTATGGTTCGCATCGCAAACGCATGATGGTGCCTACACCTCCAATCTTGCCGCGGATCGCTGCTATGCATGGGACCGGACTAAGAAGTGCATCGACATCGCCCGTGGCCTCGACTGCAAGGCGATTGTATTGTGGTTTGCTCGTGAAGGTACCTACATCCGCGAGGCTAAAGACGCGCGACTTGCTTATCGACGATTGTTGGGAACAATCAATGATATCCTTGCTTACGATCAAGAAATCGAAATTTGGATCGAACCTAAACCGAACGAACCAACGGATCAGGCATATGTGCCAACGATCGGGCATGCCATCGCACTAGCGTATGCATCTTCATCACCCGGGCGAGTGAAAGGGCTTATCGAGAGTGCCCATGCCATCCTAGCCGGCTTGGATCCCAGCGATGAAATGGCCTTTGCATTGGAGCATGATAAACTCGGCAGCGTTCATCTCAATGATCAAAACGGTCTAAAATACGATCAAGACAAAAATTTCGGCAGCGCCAATCTGCGATCAGCCTTCAATCAAGTGCGTGTTCTTGAAGAATCAGGCTACGGTCAACGTGGTGAGTTCATCGGGCTCGATGTCAAAGCCATACGCACACAATCGGGCTATCCGGTGACGGATCACCTCAAAAACAGCCGTGAAATTTTTCTACATCTGGTGGACAAAGTCAGATCCATGGATCAAACATTGGTAGAGCAATTCAGAAATGCGCGCGATTACGAAGCCATGGAACTATACATTATCAAGCACCTGATGGGATTGCGCTGAAATATAAAACCAAAAAACACACGATCGACTCTATGAAATCATACCGCTTAAACCGTCTTTTTAATGCTCGCTCGGGCCGCTGTTTTGATGTCGCTGTGGATCACGGGTTTTTTAACCAACCAGGCTTTCTCCAAGGGATCGAGGACATGCGTAAGGTGGTCAGAATTCTCGTCGATGCTGCGCCCGATGCTATTCAGATGACCGTTGGCCAAGCGCGACATCTTCAGGAAATACGCGGACGGGAAAAACCAAGCCTCGTTCTGCGCACCGATACCGCCAACATTTATGGCAAGGATTTGCCGAAAGTTTGTTTCAGCAACATGATCGAAGATGCGATGTTGCAGGCCGTGCGTCTTGATGCAGCTTGCGTTTGTGTCAATCTTTTCATGATTCCTGGTGCTCCCGAAATTCATGAGCAATGCATTTCTAACATCTTAAAACTCAAGCCCCAAGCCGACCACTATGGCATGCCGATGATGGTAGAGCCACTCGCCTTCCGACCTAATGAGCATGGCGGCGGCTACACCGTGAATGGCGATCAAGAATTGATCACACACTTGGTCCGTCAAGCCGTAGAACTTGGGGCCGACATCATCAAAGCGGATCCCACGGATGATGTGAGCCTCTATCATCAAGTAGTCGAAACAGCAAGTGGCGTGCCCGTGTTGGTTCGCGGTGGTGGCCGTGTCAGCGATGAAGAAATTTTCGAGAGAACTCACAAGCTCATTGAACAAGGAGTCTCAGGCATCGTCTATGGCCGCAATGTGATTCAACATCCGAATCCGAAAGGCATCACCCGCGCACTGATGGCCATCGTTCACGAAGGTGCGAGCGTCGAAGCCGCGATGCAATTCCTTAAATAATCGCACTATGAGCAGCTCTGTATGGATCAAAGAACTCGTCGACATCGTGGGACAGGATCACGTGCTCACAGCCAAAATCGACATCCTCCCATATTCGTTCGATGGCACGGCCACGCTCAAACAATCCCCGCTGGCGGTTGTTTTTCCGGCAAATACCTCTGAGGTAGCGGCCTGTGTTCGGCTCGCCATTCATCATGAAATCGCCGTAGTCACACGCGGGTCGGGAACGGGACTCAGTGGTGGCAGTGTGCCCTCGCCAAATTCGTTAGTCATCTGCCTCGTGAGGATGGACGCCGTACTTGCCGTCGATCCAGAAAATCTAACAGTGCGCGCCCAAGCCGGTGCCATCACACAAAAAATCGATGATGCCGCGGGGGAATATGGTTTGTTTTACCCACCCGATCCTGGTTCGATCAAAATCAGCACGATTGGCGGAAATGTCGCCGAAAACTCCGGCGGCTTGCGCGGCTTAAAGTATGGAGTCACCAGAGACTACGTGATGGAGTTGGAAGTCGTGCTGCCGGATGCAAGCATCGTTCGACTGGGTAATGCCTGTGTCAAAGATGTGGCTGGCTATTCCTTAAAGGATCTTTTTATCGGCTCAGAAGGAACCTTAGGCATTGTAACCGAGGTATTGCTCAAGCTCTTGCCCAAGCCCGAGGCGCGGCGGACCATGCTTGCCACCTATGCTCGTATGGAAGATGCCGCTGAAACAGTGTCCGCAATCATCGCGGCGCGGATCATTCCCTGTACGTTAGAGTTTCTCGATCAAACCACCATTCGTTGCGTCGAAGATTTTTGTCGGATCGGACTACCCACAGATGCAGCCGCCTTGTTACTCATGGAGACTGATGGTCATCCCGCTGCGGTGGCCGATGAAGCCGAACGCATGGAAGCAATCGCGCGGAAGATGGGCGCAAGCTCTATACGCGTTGCCAAAGATACGAACGAGGCAGCAGTGCTGGCCACGGCTCGTCGCAGCGCGTTTTCCGCTCTAGCGAGACTGCGCCCCACAACAATTCTCGAAGATGTCACAGTGCCCCGCAATCAATTGGCAACGATGGTTTCATTCATCAATGAAGTGGCGTCTCGCTACGGATTGCTGGTTGGCACCTTTGGTCACATGGGTGATGGAAATTTACATCCTACATTTTTAGCCGACGAAAAAGATGCCGATGAAATGAAACGCGTTCATCTTGCGCTCAATGAAATCGTCACGCGTACCATCGAACTAGGCGGCACCATTACTGGCGAACACGGTGTAGGACTCGCTAAGCGCGAGTGGCTCGCCCAGCAAGTTGGCGACGCCTCACTTTCGTTGATGAAGTTAGTCAAGCATTCGCTCGATCCACGCAATTTGTTGAATCCGGGGAAAATTTTTCATTGAACAAACATGCCTGAAAAACTTACCACCATCGACTATAGTTTTTTGCAACAGTGCATGCATTGCGGCATGTGTCTACCCACTTGCCCCACCTATGACCTAACGAAACGCGAACGGCATGGACCGCGCGGGCGCATTGCATTGATGCGAGCTGTGGTGGACGGCGAGCTTCCCGTGGATGAAGAATTTTCCAAGGAAATGTCTTATTGCCTCGGCTGTCTTGCCTGTCAAACTGCCTGCCCTGCCGGAGTTGATTATGCACGATTGTTCGAAGCAGCTCGTGCCGAAGTCGTAGTGCAACAAGGGCAAAAAAACACCGCTAGCACGTTCTGGCGGTGGCTGACATTAGAGGTGCTTTTCATGAATCCTCGCCTGCTGCGTGGTGTTGCAAGAATGCTGCGTATCTATCAGAAAAGCGGCATTGAAAACATCGTTCGTAAAATGCGATTAACCAAACTCTTGCCCGCTTCGTTGCGAAACGTCGAACCTCTCGCCCCAAGAATCGGTGAATATTTTTCTAACGAAATTATTGAAGCCCATGAAAAACCGTTAGGTAAAACGCGCTATCGTGTAGCCGTTCTCACAGGCTGCGTGCAGGATCTTGTTTTTGCGAACATTAATCGAGATACGGTCGATGTATTGCTCGCCAATGGCTGCGCTGTCGATACGCCACCGCTGCAAGGATGCTGTGGCTCGCTGCACGGTCATAACGGCGAACCGACTCTTGCAGCAGAGTTAGCCCGCGCTATGATCGATCAGTTTCCACCCAAAAAGTATGATGCGATCATATCTAACGCGGGCGGCTGCGGATCGCATCTGCGGCATTACAGCAGGCTTTTAGCAGACGATCCACAGTATGCCGAAGTTTCGAAAATATGGGACAGCAAGCTTCGCGATATCCATGAATGGCTAGCTGAAATCGGTTGCCGTGCACCGCTGCCATCCAATGAGTCATCGATGGTGGTCACCTACCATGAATCATGCCACCTCACTCATGGTCAAAAAGTTCGTCTCGCCCCTGTTTCATTGCTGAGACTTTTACCGTGTGTTTCACTTGTTGAACTCTACGAATCCGCCTGGTGCTGTGGCAGTGCAGGCGTATATAGCATAACCCAGCCAGAGACCTCGGATGTTTTGCTAGATCGAAAAGTTCGCCACATCCTCGCAACAGGTGCCAGCATTTTGGCGACCTCAAATCCCGGCTGCCACCTACAAATCGAACGCGGATTGCGCGCCGCAGGATCGGAGATCGAAATCCTCCAACCCGTAACTCTCCTCGCACGTGCTTATCGCCGCGAACAAACCTCATCACAGACATTATGAAAAAAATCTCTATTGGCATCATCGGCGGCGGACTCATGGGCCGCGAAATGGCTAGTGCTTTTGCGCGCTGGTGCGCTCTCGCAGACGTGACGGTGCACCCCATTCTTAGCGCCGTGGCTGACCTCAATCCCACGACGCTCTCATGGTTTGACGCCATCCCTTCCTGCACGCAAAAGACTACGGACTATCGTGACCTTCTCGCCAATCCCGATCTCGATGTGATCTACGTGGCACTACCGCATCACCTGCACGAAGCCGTTTATCTCGAAGTACTCGAAGCAGGCAAAGACCTATTCGCCGAAAAACCATTCGGCATTGATCTCGCAGCCGCGCGACGGATTATGGAAGCTGTCGACAAGAGTGGTCGTTTTGTGCGATGCAGCTCAGAGATGCCCTTTTTCCCCGGAGCACAGCGCGTGATCGATCAAGTCGTACACCAACCCATCGGTCGCATTTTGGAAGTCGTTTCAGGATTTCACCACAGTAGCGACCTCGATCCCACCAAGCCCGCGAACTGGAAGCGCCAGAGCCCTACCTGTGGCGAAGGTGGAGTATTGAATGACCTCGGCATGCATGCGTGCCATCTGCCTCTACGACTCGGTTGGAAACCCAAAAGGCTTTTTGCGCAACTACAAAAAGGAGTATCGCAGCGCCCCGATGGCAAAGGCGGTGTGGCGACATGCGATACGTGGGACAATGCCCTTCTGCACACTTGGGTGCAAGTAGGAGAGCAAGAGGTGCCCCTAAGATTAGAAATGAAAAGACTTTCTCCGGGATCGACAAATACATGGTTCATCGAAATTCTTGGCACCGAAGGTGGTGTGCGTTTTTCAACGGCCGAACCCAAAACACTCTGGGTATTCGAGCGTGGTAAAGAACAATGGTGGAAAAAAACCGAGCTTGGATTTTCGACACAGTTCAAGACCGTCACGGGAGGAATTTTCGAACCGGGATTTCCCGATGTGATCCAACAAATGTGGGCCGCATATCTGATGGAAAGAGAAAATATGTTAGGCGAACGATTTGGCTGTGCCACTCCCGCAGAAGCCGTGGCGACACACGAAATTTTTTCTGCAGCGCTTGAATCACAGCGCTCAGGATCCGTCATTACACTCTGATTTTTGCTATCATGAAAGCAAGGCGCAACGGCATATTAGCAGCAGGCAATTTCATCGTTGATTACGTCAAAATCATCGAAAATTATCCTGAACAGGATATGCTCGCGACAATTCTCAGCGAATCAAAATCCAACGGTGGAGGACCCTACAACGTCTTATGCGATCTCTCGGCGATGGAAGTAGCTTATCCACTTTTTGCCTGTGGACTCATCGGCGACGACGTCAACGGGCAGTGGATTAGCGATGACCTCAGCATACGCGGAATCGATACTACGCAGCTCCATCGCGATCGCGGAGGCTCGACTTCATTCACCGATGCCATGACCGTGAGCCACAGTGGTAGACGCACCTTTTTTCACCATCGTGGATCCAATGCTCGATTCGATCTCGAACACTGCGACCCATCATGCTGCGATGCCAAAATTTTTCACCTTGCCTACCTCATGCTACTCGATCAACTCGATGGAATCAGAGAAAACGGACGCACTGGAGCTTCGATTTTGTTAGAAAATGCTAGCCACGCGGGAATGATCACTTGTGTCGATATGGTCAGCACCGAGCATCCGAAATTTCACGACATTGCCCTTAGCGCGCTCCCTTGGACAGATTACCTCATCATCAACGAAATTGAAGCTGGCCACACATTGGGAAAAAAACTCGCAGCAGATCAGTTCAGTGCTTTACAAGAAGCGGCGCAAAGCATCCTCGATTCCGGCGTAAGAAACGCGGTGATTATCCACACACCGCATGTTGCCGTAGCGGCATCGAGAAATGAGCCACCGCTCATCCAGCCTGCGCTCAAACTCCCACCAAACTTCATCAAAGGTGCCACAGGAGCAGGAGATGCCTTTGCCTCTGGACTGCTTCACGGTATCCACGAAGGTCTCTGCATGCAAGATTGCCTCCATCTCGCGACCTGCACCGCCGCGGTATCGCTCACTGACCCAACACCCTCTGCGGGCCTGCGTCCCGTTGCTACATGCTTAGATTTGGGTAATCGTTTCGCATACAATAATCAAGGCACCTGCCTGCACGAAGATGACTGACTCAAGCCTCCTAACAGCGAAATCATTATCTGTACTGATATCGTGACGAAGCAATCTGTAAAAACGTATCTTTCCTGATTATGAAATGATGTGAACAACGAAAAAGTTATCAGGAACAAGGAGCCGATTAACTTTGTTCATTTTTTTTTGAACAAAAAATCTTTACTTACAAAAAATTCTGTACCATGCTGCCCGCACAGCGATCATGAAACTTTTTGGCACAGACGGCATCCGCGGCACGGCAAATGAATTTCCCATAACTCCTGAAGTGGCACTACGCGCTGGTAAAGCGATCACGGCAGTGTTGTCGGGTTCAGACCAAAAACGCCAGCGTGTGATCATTGGAAAAGATACGCGCATTTCTGGTTACATGTTAGAAACGGCACTCACCAGTGGCCTGGTTTCCACCGGCATGGATGTACTGCTCGTCGGTCCCCTGCCCACTCCTGCTGTCGCCCATTTGACGAAGTCGATGGGCTGTGCGGCCGGCATCATGCTTACCGCATCACACAATCCCTACGAAGACAACGGTCTGAAAATTTTCGGACCCGATGGCTACAAGCTTTCCGATGAACTCGAAGAACAAATCGAAAACTTCATTCTCTCCGATGCTGCGCCCAAGTCGCCAACGCCGCCTAACAAAATCGGTAAGGCCACACGCATCGAGGATGCGCGCGGTCGCTACATCGAGTTCGCCAAGCACACCGCCGACAACATTTCGTTGCACGGCTTGAAGATCGTCATCGATTGCGGAAATGGCGCAGCGTATTCCGTCGCACCGTTGATTTTCCGCGAACTCGGAGCCGAAGTCATCACCATGGCAACGCAGCCCGATGGCATGAACATCAATGCCAACTGCGGCGCGCTATATCCAGAAGCCGCAGGCGCTCTCGTCAAACAACACGGCGCGGATCTCGGTGTGTCCTTTGATGGCGATGCCGACCGCGCGATCTTCACTGATGCCGAAGGCAACACCATCAGTGGCGACCGCATCATTGCTCTCTGTGCCTTATCGCTGAAGCAACGCAAGCAATTGCGCGGAGATACGATTGCTGTGACAGTGATGAGCAATCTCGGGCTTCACGCCGCGATGGAGCAAGCAAACATTCGCGTGCTGACGACAGGCGTGGGCGATCGCCAAGTCATCGAAGCTCTGCGCGCGCACGAACATTCGTTCGGCGGCGAAAACTCGGGACACTTGATTTTTGCCGACCACGCCACTACCGGCGACGGCATCCTTTCCGCGCTTCAAGTGCTGCGCGTGATGAAAGAAAGCGGCAAGCCACTGCAAGAGTTGGCATTGTGCATAGAGGAATTTCCCCAACAATTGGAGAGCTTCAAAGTGCCAGCAAAACCAGCACTTGAATCCCTAACAGAATTTCAAACCTTACTGCGCGAAGCCGATGCCGCACTCGGCAAAAATGGCCGACAATTGATTCGCTACTCTGGCACCGAAAACAAAGCGCGTGTGATGGTGGAGCATCGCGATCAAGCCATCGTCACCAAATGGGCCGCCCATCTCAGCACAGCACTACTCGAAGCAATCACAAAACACAGCATCTAACACTTTTTCACCATGCCCATTCTCCTCACCAATCCCCTGGCAAGTTTCCCGATCGGAAATCTTCCGCTCGATCAGCATCCGCTGCCGCATGGTCTGACACGTCACCCACATGCATGGATCAGCCAATACGATGCGCTTCTGTTGTGTAGCAGTGACTTCGACACCATGATTGACACTGCTGGCAATGACATCGCTTGGAGAGGCGAAGAACCTAACAAAAATTTTCTAGTCGCCACGAGTTCGCTGCTGCTGGAACACAGCTGGGATTTACTCAAAGCCAACGAAAATCACGTTTCCCAGATCAAGGAAGCAAAAATCGAGGGCAATGTGCATGCCTCTGCCGTGATCGACGGCATCATTCATCTCGGCAAAGGCTCGCGCATTTTGCCAGGAGTATTCATCGAAGGAAATGTCGTGATCGGTGAAAACTGTAAAATCGGACCAAATTGTTACTTGCGTGGTTCCAGCTCCATCGGCGATCACTGTCACATCGGCCAAGCCGTGGAGATCAAGAACTCGATCATTTTATCACACACATCGATCGGCCATCTTTCTTACGTGGGTGATTCGGTCATCGGCCACAAAGTCAACTTTGGCGCGGGCACCATCACGTCCAACCTGCGGCACGATGGGAAAAATCATCGCACAACTGTGGGAGATCAATTGATCGATACCGGACGTCGCAAGTTCGGCGCCATCGTTAGCGATCACGTTCACACCGGCATCAACACTTCCATTTATCCCGGCAGAAAACTCCATCCTCATACTTCCACGCGTCCCGGTGAAATCGTTCAAAAAGATCTCATTCTCTAACAAACGAACGATTTTTATCATGTGCGGCATCGTAGGATACATCGGCAAATCAGCAGCTCCATCCATTCTCATCAACGGTCTTCGGCGGCTTGAATACCGTGGTTATGACTCGGCGGGACTCGCCATCGTCGAAGATGGAAAAATCATCGTCGCCAAAGCTCCTGGAAAGGTGGTAAGTCTCAGTGATCGCGCCCGCGATACATGGCCCACCGAACGATTTTCTCAAGTCTCCTACGGCATCGCTCACACCCGTTGGGCGACCCATGGTCCACCTACAGAGGTCAATGCACATCCGCATCTCGATCAATCCGGCGACATCGCCCTTGTGCACAATGGCATCATCGAAAACTACCGCAGCTTGCGTGCGCGGCTCGAAGCCAAAGGTCACCTATTTCTCTCGGAGACTGATACCGAGGTACTTTCGCATCTCATCGGCGATCGCTACGACGGCAATCTTTTTCAAGCGGTCTGCGATGCATTGCATCAGGTCGAAGGCACTTTCGGCATCGCTGTGATCTCGGTCAAGGAACCGGGAAAAATCATCACCGCCCGTCGTGGCAGTCCAATTGTGTTAGGCATCGGAGAAGGCGAAACCATCATCGCCTCAGATGCCGCAGCGATCCTTACTCACACGCAGCGCGTGATCTATCTTGATGACAACGACATCGCGATTGTCACCGCCGATAGTATAGAAATTCGCGACCTTCACAATGTGCCCGTCAACCGTGAAGTCGCCGAGCTCGACTTTGATTCCAGTGCAGCAGAGAAAGGTGGCTTTGCCCATTTCATGCTCAAGGAAATCCACGAGCAACCCGAATCCTTGCGCAACGCCATTCGCGGTCGCCTCGACTTCAATCTTGGCTCTTCCGTGCTCTCCGGCATGGGAACCTCACCGCGCGATCTCGCAGAAATCAATCGTGTCGTGCTTGTTGGCTGCGGAACCTCTCTGCACTCAGGTCTCATCGGCGAGTATGCCTTCGAGGATCTAGCCGATACCCATGCCGAAGTGCAGCAAGCTGCTGAATTCCGCTATCGCAATCCGATCATCAGTCGCAGCGATCTCGTCATCGCCATTTCCCAATCAGGAGAAACTGCCGACACCCTTGCTGCTGTGCGTGAGGCCAATCAAAAAGGAGCCTTTGTGATGGGGCTTTGTAACGTCGTCGGTTCGACGATCGCCCGGGAAACAGGACGTGGAATCTACCTTCATGCCGGGCCAGAAATTTCTGTCGCCTCGACCAAGGCCTTTACATGCCAAGTCACAGTACTGTTGATGATGGCTCTGAAAATGGGCCGCTCCCGACGTTTCTCACGCCAAGAAGGAATGGACTTCGCTCGACAAATCGAAGCCATACCCGCGCTGGTGGAACAAGTCATTTTGCAAAACGATCACATCGCCGCTGTCGCCGAGCGCTACGCGAAAAATGAACACGCGTTCTTCATTGGTCGCGGACCACTTTATCCCGTCGCACTGGAAGGAGCTCTCAAACTCAAGGAAATTTCCTACATCCATGCCGAGGGCTATCATGCCGCCGAACTCAAACACGGTCCGATCGCTCTGTTAGAAAATGGCACACTTGTGATCGCATTGGCCAACGACATTCCCGGCAAAGACAAAACCTTGGGCAACGTCGAAGAATGCAAAGCTCGCGGCGCACGCATCCTCGGCATCATCACCGCTGGTGATCACGAAGCCGCAGAGATCATGGATGACGTCATCGAAATCCCCGCCTGTCATCCGCTCGTCGCCACCATTCCCACCGCCGTGGCCTTGCAATTGTTAGCCTATCACATCGCCAACATCCGCGGCTGCGAAATCGACCAACCGCGCAATCTCGCGAAGTCGGTAACGGTGGAGTAAAGATCGATAGATTACTTTTTCGCTCTTCTCTTGCCCTCTTGGCTGTTGAGTGGTGGCACGTTTTTCTCGTTCCATTTCTGCCAGAGCGCTTGCAGTTCATTGACTTTTTCTGGCATCGATACGGCTAGGTCTTTGCTTTCACCGATGTCTTCACGCAGATTATACAATTTCCACTCGGATGTTGCGGGCTTTCTGGTTGCTTGCTTGGCCTCCGCGGTGAGATCGTAGCGCACCAACTTAAAATCCCCGGCACGCACGGCCTTTTGCTCACCAAAACGCCAGAACAAGGCATCGTGCGGTTTATCGGAACTTTCTCCTAACAGCAAAGGTATGAGGTTTGCGCCTTCGATGAGATCATCGGTTTTCGCTCCAGCTGCCGCAAGCGCTGTGGCGTGAAGATCGAGTTGAATCACCGGATGCTCGATCACCTGCGCTTTCACGTTACCTGGCCAACTGATGAGAAACGGCACACGAATGCCGCCTTCGAGTGTAGTACGTTTGCTGCCGCGCAAGGGTGCGTTGTTCGAGCCATTGATCGTCACTCCGGGCATCACGGGACCACCGTTATCGCTGATGAAACACACCAGCGTGTTTTGATCGAGCTTGCGATCTTTGAGTTGCTTCATCACCACGCCGATGGCGTCATCCATCGACTGCATCATCGCGACATACTTGCGACGCGTCGGATCCTGGATTTGTTCGAGTTTTTTCAAACTCTCTGGTGTAGCTTCCATGGGAGTGTGCACGGCATTGAAGGCGAGATAGAGAAACCATGGTTGTTTTTCGTGGCGCTCGATGAATGCAACGGCTTCTCGTCCGAACGAATCGGTGAGATAGTCGATTTCCTTAACGGGTATTTTCCCGCGCATGATGCCTTGTGATTGAAAATAGCTGTGTGCGCCTCCAAGAAAGCCGAAAAACTCATCGAAGCCTCGCTCCTGGGGGTGCATGCCAGTTGCAGATCCGAGATGCCATTTGCCGACAATGCCAGTGGCATATCCCGCTTGCTTAAGACGCTGGGCGAGAGTTTTTTCGGTGATCGGCATGCCCGCGCTGCTGCCGCCTGGGTTGAATTCATGGCCGAAGCGATTTTGGTATCGACCAGTGAGCAAACCAGCCCGCGTGGGCGAGCAATAGGGACCTGTGACATAGCCATTAGTGAAACGCGCACCAGCTGCCGCCAAGGCCTCAAGATGCGGCGTGGCAATGTCCTTGCAACCATGAAAGCCAACATCGGCATAGCCAATGTCGTCACCAACGATGAGCAAAATGTTCGGCTTGTTGGTTTCCTCCGCGCATAGAGAGATCGGGATCAACGCGAGCAAACAAAACAAACGGGATGCAATTTTCATAAGATGGGTTGGAGCAATGGGATATCGCCTACCAAAACAAACACGACGAATTTGCATTCGTCGCGTTGTTTTTTCAGATTTTTTAAGAAAGCCTTGGCCCTTACTTGCCCCAGCGAGCGAGCAACGTAGTAGCCATGTCGCTCGGGGTTTCGGCGACGGCGATGCCGCACTCAGCGAGAATACGTTTCTTGGCCTCGGCGGTGTCGTCTTCGCCGCCAACGATCGCACCGGCGTGGCCCATGCGACGTCCTGGAGGAGCCGTGGATCCGGCAATGAATCCGGCGATCGGCTTTTTGCAATGCTCTTTGGCCCAACGTGCAGCTTCGACTTCCGCAGTGCCGCCGATTTCACCAATCATGATGATCGCCTCGGTCTCGGGGTCGTTGTTAAACATTTCTAACACTTCTTGGTGATTGGTGCCATTGATCGGGTCGCCACCGATGCCTACGCAGGTGCTTTGACCGTAGCCGAGTTGAGTCAATTGGAAAACAGCCTCGTAAGTGAGAGTGCCGGAACGCGATACCACACCGACGTTGCCACGCTTATGGATGTAACCAGGAGCGATGCCGATGCGGCAACCACCGTGAGATTTTTCACCATAGCCAGGAGTCACCAGGCCGGGGCAGTTTGGACCAACAAGGCGCACGGGAAGTCCTTTGAGGGCTTCTTTGACGCGCATCATGTCCATGACAGGAATGCCTTCGGTGATGCAAACAATCAGTTCCACGCCAGCGTCAGCTGCTTCGAGAATGGCATCGGCAGCGAATGGAGGCGGCACGAAAATCGCCGAAGCTGTGGCTCCCGTTTCGCGCGCGGCATCAGCCACGCCGTTGAAAATCGGCACGGTGTTTTCGAACAATTGACCACCTTTTCCAGGAGTAACGCCCGCGACAACTTGGGTGCCGTAAGCGAGAGACAAGGAGGCGTGGCGAGCACCAAAGCTGCCCGTGATGCCCTGAATGAGGACTTTGGTATTTTCGTTAATGAGAATGGACATGGTTCTTAAGTGTCTAGTGTGAAGGTTTGAGTGATCGGTGTGTTAAAAAATGAGTTTTGAGAGAACTTCGGCTGGAATGAGTTGTTGCAAATGCGGGTGCAACTCGAGCAATCGAGAGATATCAGCAATATCTTTCTGGCGCTTACTGGGACGGCGGGATGAATCGGTAAATGCGGCAATTTTTTGTGCAAGAGTATCCTCTACGCTAGCAACGCGCATGAGCATACCGTGGACATCGGCGGGAACAGAACGGGATGGAAATTCTTGGTAAAATTCAGCAGTAGTGATTTGAATGCTGACTTTCGATTGACCTTTGAGGTTGACCGAATGTGTAAATTCTTCACGACTGAATCCCAGAGACTGGAACGCCTCCACTGCGGCCTCGAGTTGTTTCGTTACGATGAAAAGATCGACATCCGCTGTCGCCATCGGTTCTTCCGCCCAGTGATTAACAGCTAGGCCGCCAAACATGCACCATGAGATTTCCCGATCTTCCAACGACTGTACCAGAGCGGAAACATCTTTGCTTCCTCCCATGGTTTGCCAGTCGTAGAATTGCTTTTGCGTCATCAGTTTGGGTTTTATGATTCGTTTGTTTTTGTGGAACTCGGAAAAGGCAGGACGCGCACACGATGCTTGCGCGGTGATATAGTCACCAACGCTCCAGCGGCAAGTTCATTATTTACAAAGCGTAATAACGAAGTTACTGCATCGCGACATTGTTGGGGATCGTTGTTTTCGAGACGAATCTGAATCACACTAGGTTTCGTAGCCCCAGTGTATTGTAAAATATCACCAAAATCTAAATCTTGGGTGACAATTACGCAATCATGATTACGAGCGTATTCAATGATCGATAAATCCGAATCATTTCCTCGACCTACTTCACTCCAATGCAAAGCGCTGCAATCATCAAATGTCAGCATTTCACGCCATGCGGGAGGAAGATTCATGTCGATCAGAAAAATCATGAAGCAAGCGGAACTTCTAGATCAAAGGAGTGTGATGACACAGCCCAAGCGGCATATTCCAAAGCGGCTGAGATATCTTCTTTTTCAAGGTAAGGATACAACTCAAGCAAACGATCTTGGCTCATGCCGCCCGATAAATTTCCCAGGATCGAACCAACCGTGACGCGCAAATCACGGATACACGGCTTACCGCCCATGATCTCGGGATCAAAGCTGATTCGTTCGTTTCCTGCGAAATGTCTGGTCATGTGCTTAGTATAAATGATTCAGCCGACAAGTGCGACGATTTTTTGTGCAGCATCGGCCATGGTGCTGGCGGCGGTGATGTTAATGCCGCTGGCAGCCAAGGTGGCTTTGCCTGCATCGACGTTGTTGCCTTCCAGACGAACGACCAAAGGAATCGGCAGACCGGTTTCTTTCGCTGCCGCGACAACACCTTCCGCAATAACGTTGCAGTCCATGATGCCACCGAAGATGTTGATCATGATACCTTTGACGTTTGGATCGCCGAGGATGATCTTGAAGGCGGCAGAAACTTGTTCCTTAGATGCGCCACCGCCCACGTCGAGGAAGTTGGCTGGTTCACCACCGTAGTGTTGGATGATGTCCATGGTTGCCATGGCGAGACCTGCGCCGTTGACAAGGCATGCAATATTTCCATCGAGACCGATGTAGTTGAGGTCATACTCAGAGGCCGCAACTTCGCGAGGATCTTCTTCCTCTTTGTCGCGCATGGCGACGATGTCAGGATGGCGATAGAGTGCGTTGTCATCGAAGCCGAACTTGGCATCGAGCGCGAGCACACGGCCATCAGGCGTGGTGACAAGCGGGTTGATTTCGAGCATCGAGCAATCGCACTGAATGAAGAGCTTGTAGAGATTGCCAAGGAGCTTGGCGAATTGTTTGGCGTTGTCGCCTTCGAGACCGAGAGCGGCGGTAATTTTCCGCACTTCGTAGGCTTGCAGGCCGAGCAGTGGATGAATGAATTGACGAACGATTTTTTCGGGAGTGTTGTGCGCGACGTCTTCGATGTTCATACCGCCTTCGGTGGAAGCAACAATAACAGGACGGCAGGTGGCGCGATCCATCAAGATGGCGAGATAATATTCATGCGTAATGTCCACGGCCTCAGCCACCATCACCTTGCGCACCAAGCGACCTGCTTCGCCTGTTTGCAAGGTAACGAGTGTTTCGTTGAGCATTTTTCCTGCGTATTCGGCGGCTTGCTCAGGGGACTCGATCAAATGCACCCCACCTTGGAAGCCATTCTTGAAGTGACCTTTACCACGACCACCGGCATGGACCTGAGCTTTGATAACAAGCTTAGCACCAGCAAACTCGCGGGCCGCAGCAGCCGCTTCTTCGGGTGTGGAGGCAACTTTTCCTTTCGGACTAGGGACTTGGAAGCGGTCAAATAGCTCTTTGGCCTGATATTCGTGGATATTCATAAAATTTTCGGTGCGCTTGCGCGCGAAAAACTAGGGAGACAGGCGGAATCGGTCAAGATTTGTCGGCGATTTCTTCGAAAAATTACCAAAATCATGGGAATCGGAGTTTTCAGATCGATTTCACGCATGACAGGATGCTGCGAGCAGACGCGCAAGCAATAGTTGCCTTTTTGGCATGTTTCGTGTTCACTCTTGTTCATCCACGATTATGCAACCACGCACCAAATTTATCTGCACCCTCGGCCCCGCAACAGAATCTGAAGAAACCATCGGCGCGCTGATGGACGTCGGTGCCGATGTATTTCGCCTCAACATGTCCCACGCCAAGCACGAGTGGGCACGGGAAATGGCTCGCCGCGTGCGCAAGCAAGCCAAAGATCGCAATGCTCACATTGCCGTGCTTTTCGATCTCACAGGGCCCTCGATCCGCACCGGTGATCTCGCACAACCATACGAACTCAAAGAAGGTGACCTTGTCGAATTTCGTAAAGTTGACGCGACTGCTACCATTCCCCTTTCCACGACTGTCAACTATGGAGGCTTGATGGATGATGTTAGTGAGGGCAACACTCTCGTCGTCGACAATGGCGCGATGCTAATGTTGATCAAAAGCGTGCGACCCGACTCGATCACCTGCGAGGTTAAAACTCCCGGCAAACTGGGCTCGCGCCGACACATCAACTTGCCAGGTGTTCGCCTCAACCTCCCTGCCCTAACGGAAAAAGACCACACGGATTTGGCTCTCGCCGTCGAGTGTGAGGCAGATTTTGTGGCGGGCTCTTTCGTGCGCGATGCCGCCCACGTGCGCGAACTGCGCACTGCGATGGAAAAACTGGAAGGCAGCGCGCAAATCGTCGCGAAAATCGAGGACCAAGAAGCGATCCGCAACATCGACTCGATCATCCAAGCAACTGACGTTATCATGATCGCACGCGGCGACCTAGGTGTCGAAGTTGAATTTGAAGAGCTGCCCATCTTGCAACGCCGCATCGTTCGCCGTTGTCACGAGCTGGGACGTCGTGTGATCGTGGCAACGCAGTTGTTAGAGTCGATGATCACCAATCCCACGCCAACCCGCGCTGAGGTGACCGATGTTTCTAATGCTACCTTTGAAGAAGCTGACGCCTTGATGCTCTCGGGCGAAACATCCGTCGGAGCCTATCCGATTCGCTGCATGGAAGCTTTTGTGCGCATCGCATCTCGCATCGAACGCAGTGGTGGACTAGGTTATGCCGAACACGCGATCTTGCGCGATGAGCGTCAGAAAACATGTCGTGCCGCAGTGATCCTCGCCGACTCACTGCCGGGAGCTTGTTTGATTGTGCTGACTCGTCGCGGCATCGTTGCCAACCACACCGCGCTGCTACGTCCGCGCACACCGCTCTACGCCTTTTCCCCCAAAGAACGCGTCTGCCGTCAACTTGCTTTGTCGCGTGGCGTCACCGCATTTCAGTTAGCCTTTTCGCCAACCATCGACGAGACGATCCAACGCGCCGCGGAAATCATGCGCGAAAATAACCTCGCGCAACCCGGCACACCGATCGTCATTGTGTCTGACATGCTCTCCGATCACTTCACCGCGAATTCGATTCTCTTGTATCATGCGTAAGGATTAAGATCGGCTCAATTTGTCCGATCCTTCCGATCATTTCGCATCTCTCCATGTCCGATCTCTTCCATCAACCCAAGCCGCAGAACCCGCACAACGAGCCGCTCGCCTCGCGCATGCGGCCGCAGCATCTTGACGAGATCGCTGGCCAACAGCACATTCTTGCTCCGGGAAAATTACTCCGTCGTGCCATCGAGTCCGATCGCTTCACCTCACTAATTTTTTACGGTCCTCCAGGTACGGGAAAAACCACGCTCGCCACCGTCATCGCACGCATGACGGGATCACGCTTCGAGTCGCTCAACGGAGTGGAATCGAATGTCGCCGAGATCCGCGCGAAGATCGATCAAGCCAAGCACTACCGCGACATTCGCCAACAGACGACGATTTTGTTTATCGATGAAATCCATCGCTTTAACAAATCGCAGCAAGATGTCCTACTGCCACACATCGAACGCGGAGCCATTCGTTTCATAGGTGCCACCACGCACAATCCGTTCTTTCACATCAATTCACCGCTGACATCGCGCTCACAGATTTTTCAACTCGAACCCGTCAGCACCGCCGAACTGATGCCTGTGTTGCAGCGAGCGATCAGCGATCGCGAACGCGGACTCGGACATTTTCCGCTGGTCATCGAAGACAAAGCCCTGCATCACATTGCCGAAAAATCCGACGGCGATGTGCGCAAAGCACTCACAGCTTTGGAGCTAGCGATACTCACCACTCCTGCGGACGCCGATGGCAAGATTCATTTATCGTTAGAAGTCGCCGAGGAATCGATTCAGAAAAAATCCATCGCCTACGACGAGGACAATCATTACGATACCATTTCCGCATTCATCAAATCCATCCGTGGCTCCGATCCCGATGCCGCCTTGTATTGGCTCGCCAAAATGCTACACGCCGGTGAAGATCCTCGCTTCATTTCTCGTCGACTCGTGATCCTCGCCAGCGAAGATGTAGGCCTCGCCGATCCTGCCGCGCTGCGCATCGCCATCGATGCGCATCACGCACTCGAATTCATCGGCATGCCCGAAGGTCGCATTCCCCTCGCCCACGCCGCCGTCTATCTCGCCGCCGCCGCGAAGTCGAACTCCGCCTACATGGGTTTGAGTCAAGCCATGGCCGATGTTGCCAACGGTCGCACACTTGCCGTGCCTCAACACCTTCGCACCAAGAGTCGAAAATCCCTCGCCTCACGCTCCGGCACACAAGACTCAGAGCTCGAGTATCTCTACAGCCACGACTATCCCGAGAACTACGTGCCCCAAGCTTATTTGCCCGAAGGTAAAACCTACTATAACCCTAGTAGTAATGGTCACGAACGAAAAATCAAAGAACGTCTCGATTTTCTCAGAGCCCAATTTGAAGCCCATCAAAAATCGATTTCACCGAGTGAACTTCAGTAGAAGATCGATCAACATCATGAGTCGCTTTCACGAATCCGCTTCAACTCCGCCTTGAGCTCTGTGACTTTCTCAGGATGCTCGTCTGCGAGATTCTTTTTCTGGGTAATATCGTTTTTCAAATCATAAAGCTCCACGGACTGCTTGTTATCAGCGGGCATTTGATGTTTCGCAATCCAGTTTTTGGGAGCTGCCTGTCCCCCAAATCCATGGACAGCATCGATCAACACCCAGTCGCCTTTGCGCACTGCGTAGTTTTTTGGATGCGTATTATGCACCATCGAACTACGCGGCGGCGTTGCGTCTTTGGCTGTGAGGAATGCATGGAAGCTCTGAGAATCAATTGCTGTTTTTGCAGGTAATGAAAATTTTGTTAGACTCGCAAATGTCGCCATCAAATCAATTTGCGAAATCAAGACATCCGAGACCGAGCCCGGCTTGATGACTCCAGGCCAGCTTATCAGGAAAGGCACATGATGACCTCCTTCGTAAATATCGCGCTTCAAGCCGCGAAATGGAGCTGCTGACCAGTGATCGAATTTTTCATCGCGTGCGTAAGCATAGTGTTCTGGGCCATTGTCAGCACTAAAAATCACAATCGTATTTTCGGCAAATCCATGATCGCGGAGGGCCTGCAAAATTTGCCCACAACTGTCATCCGTCTGCACCACAAAATCGCCAAAGGCACCTGCCTTTGATTTGCCGTCAAATTCATCGTTTGGGATGATCGGAGCGTGTGGAGAGGGAAGCGGAAAGAAAAGAAAAAACGGCTGCGTCTTACCCTTGCGGGAGCGAACATAATCGACAGCCTTTTGCGTCAGAGTCGGCAACACTTGATAGGGATCCCAGCCTTTCACGCCAGGGCCTGGACGACACTCCCAATTCCCTTCTTTCGGCTTGCCGGGAAATGTCTGATAGGTCATATCCGGAGCTTTCACCAATCGATCATTTTCGATCCATGCGTAAGGCGGAAAATTGATGACGTTATCGCCAAAGTAGTAATCGAACCCATGATCCAAAGGACCACCGAGAAAGGGTTTGGTCCAATCGTAGTCGGTATGCTTGATCGAATTTTTCGGCGCACCATCCTTGCGGATGCCATCCCAATCAAAGCCCAAATGCCATTTGCCAATGACAGCCGTGGCATAACCTTGCTGGCGCAACATCAGCGGCAGGGTAAGTTGATTTTTCTGAAACATCGAGCCATCGAACGAATTCGCAATGTTATGAAATTCACGCCAATGATAGCGACCCGTGAGCATCGCATAGCGCGATGGCGTGCAGACTCCCGAGGAGCTGTGACCATTGGTAAAGCGCATGCCTTCTTGGGCCAATTGATCGAGATGGGGCGTGGGGATTTTCGAGTGGGGATTGTTCGCACCGAGATCGCCAAAACCCATGTCATCGGCATAAAGAATGACGATATTGGGCTTCACTGATACTTCAGCATACAAGGGCAAAAAGCAAGCAACCAGTGCGAGGATAGAAATAATTTTCATCGAGCAATCATGCCACTACGCATCATCCCCCTGAGTTATTTCAGAAATGATTCCTAGCATCTATCACTAAAGTATTTACGCAAGGATTTGCGTTACTACCTTGGCAGGTTCCACTCCGACGAGTTTTTGGTCGAGTCCCCGATACGGGAAAACAAAACGTTCGTGATTGAGTCCGAGTTGATTCAACATCGTCGCATGGAGATCACGCAGATGCACAGGATCACGCGTGATGTTCCAGCCGAAGTCATCGGTCTCCCCATGCACACTTCCCGGCTTAATGCCACCACCAGCCAACCACACGGAGAAGCAACGACCATGGTGATCGCGCCCTGATGAAGCAGCTCCAAGCTGACCTTGCGAGTAAACGGTACGACCAAATTCCGCGCCCCAGATGACGAGTGTATCATCCAACAAACCGCGACGTTTCAGGTCCATGATTAGGGCGGCACTAGGCTGATCGGTATCGCGACACTGCGCGGGTAGCTGCCGAGCCAAGGCCACGTGTTGATCCCACCCGCGATGGAACAGCTGGATGAAACGCACGCCGCGTTCGGCGAGACGGCGTGCAAGCAGACAATTCGCAGCATAAGTGCCAGGCTTGCGAGATTCTTTACCATAGAGTTCAAACGTCTCCGGGCTCTCGGTGGAGAGATCGGTGAGCTCCGGCACGGAGGCTTGCATGCGAAATGCCATTTCGTATTGCTGAATTCGAGCAAAAGTTTCAGGATCACCGCTGCGCTCGCCAAATTGTTGATTGAGCTGCGCAAGGGAATCGAGCTGCGCACGCCGATGTTCGCGCTCGATGCCGCTCGGGTTATCGAGGTAGAGGACCGGTTCAGCGCCACCGCGTAGAAGCACCCCTTGATGCTGGGAGGGCAAGAATCCACTGCCCCACAGGCGCGAAAAAATCGGTTGCCCCGGATTTTTTCCAGTGCCTTGCGAGACCAGCACCATGAATGCAGGAAGGTTGGCATTGTCAGTGCCGAGACCGTAGCTGATCCATGCACCTGCTGAGGCATTGCCGAGTTGCATTGATCCCGTATTCGCTAAGGTGATCGCAGGGTCATGATTGATCGCCTCGGTATGCATCGAGCGCACCACACAAATATCGCCGGCAATTTTTTGCGTCCATGGCAAAAGATTACTGATCCACACGCCAGCAGGACCACAGGGTTTGCCCTCGGCAAGAGGCTGCACGACAGGAAATGAAGATTGTCCCGAGGTCATGCCCGTCACGCGCTGATCGCCACGCACCGAGGGTGGTAAGTCTTTGCCATGGTGCTTGTAAAGAGAAGGCTTGCCATCAAACAAATCGATATGCGATGGCCCGCCTGACTGGAACAAACAAATCACGCGCTTGGCCTTCGGGGCAAAGCTGCGCATCACTTGTTGTGCCGCGGCTGCGGAACACTCTTGATTCATCAATGAGGCGAGTGCCAACTGCCCAATGGCTGCGGAAGATGTGCCGAGAAATGCCCGGCGGGTGGAGAGAAACGGCGACATGATTACTGACGGGTGATGGTTTCGCTAAGGTTCAAAAGGAGTTGTGCAACAGCAGACCAAGCGGCCTGCGATTCGACAGGAAACTCTGCATTGATCGGGCTCTCGCCGCTTTGCAAATACTGACGTGCGAGATCAGGATAACCGGAAAATTTTTCGTTTTCACGAGCCAGAGCCTCAGTGAGCACACGGGACTCCTCAGCATTTGGTTCACGAGCGGTGACAGCACGGAAACCATAGGCCAAGCGTGCGCCATCATCACTGCCGCCTTCTTTGAGAATTCTCACCGCAAAATGCCGCGCGGCTTCTACAAACTGCGGGTCGTTAAGCAACACCAGTGCCTGCAAAGGGGTATTGGTGGCGGTGCGACCGACGGTGCAAACTTCGCGATTCGGCGCATCGAAGGTTGCAAGGTTTGTCGGAGGCAAGGTGCGTTTCCAGTAAGTATAAAGTGAGCGCCGATAGAGCTTTTCACCTTGATCTTGCACAAACGTTTGCGCAGTAGCAGGAGTGGAGCCATAGTGACTCACCGCACGCCAAAGATCGCCAGGTTGATAGGTTTTCACCGAGGGACCACCAATGCGACCCACTAGCAATCCCGAAACCGCGAGAGCCTGATCACGAATCGACTCTGCACTCAAGCGGAAGCGCGGACCGCGAGCGAGCCACTCATTGAGAGGATCGCGCGCTAGCATTTCCGCCGTCGTATCCGAGCGTTGGCGATAGGTCTGCGAGGTGACGATCAACTTCATCATCTGCTTCACATTCCATCCACTTTCGACAAAATGCACCGCCAACCAATCGAGCAACTCAGGATGAGTCGGCCACACACCTTGCGATCCAAAGTCCGCCGTTGAGGTGCTGAGGCCACGGCCAAAGGCGATTTCCCAGAATCGATTAACCGCAACGCGCGCAGTGAGTGGGTGATCGCGACTGACAGTCCATTGGGCGAGATCAAGGCGTGTCGCAGGGGATTTTGCGAGTGCGGGCAGAAATGTCGGTGTGCCAGGCTGCACTTCTGCCAATGGAGAGCTGTAAACGCCACGTTCGAGGATGTGAGTTTTGCGCGGAGTTTTCGACTCGTTCATCACCAAGATCGAATGCTTTTGTGTTAGAATAGCAAGGCGCTCTTTGAGGTGCTCGACACGACTGCGCAATGGGGCATAAGCCGCAGATACTTCACGGAAATAGTTGGCCAAACGTTGTTGTTGCTCGGCGCTGCGCAGGCTTGGCTCGGCATGAATGACCTCTAACACATCTGCTGGATGTTCACTATCATCGGTCTTGCCCGTGAATGCGACGATGCGAAATTTACCAGGATTTTTTCCACTGCCATGATTGAAAACAAGCTCGGTGGTGAAGAACGGAAATTGTGAGCGAAGCAGCGGTTCGGCGAAAGTAAGCGTCAGATGTTGCGGTGCTGCACCTGCTTGCGGACTCCATCCGGTGGCGGTGTCAGAACTCCACAAAGCTGATACGGGGAAGCCCGGTTGCTGGGTGCTGGCTGTGATGCGCGCAATCGGCAGTGGTGCATTCGGATCGACATTGCCGGCTTGGAATCCTGTCGAACTGCTATTGACCGTGGTCATGATGAAGCTGCCCTGATGGAAGCCGATACTATTACCGCTCTGTGCGGCGGGCTCAAAGATGATGCGCACGCCATCGATTTTTTCCATCGATGCCGGGAGTTTTGTTGATACGGTGTATGCGGCATAGTCACCTCCATTTACTTCCACTGCATGATCGGGCTGAATCTTGAAACGATCTGCCGCCCCGTTAGGTGTAGTAACAGCAAGCGTTTCGCAAGGTTGGGTGATGAAATCTTTACCGCGATAGGCATGCTGAGCGCGCACTTCTTTTTCCCATGCTTGAAGGGCCTCAGGTTGAGATTGAGCCAATGCGGATTCTGCATGAGCCATCTCGTTTTTCACGACTTCCACTTCCTGCGGCGTCGCCAGTGGACTCATCGCATCCATGCTGGGTTGGGAATTCCGACCACCATCACCATCAAGCCCATTGTCATCAAGCCGATTGAAAAACGCGAACATTTGGAAATAGTCTTTTTGCGTAATCGGGTCATACTTGTGATCATGGCACTGTGCACAGGCCATGGTGATGCCGATCACTGCCTCGCCGTATGTCTTAACGCGGTCTGCAGCATAGTTGGTTAGATTTTCCTCGGGAATGGTTCCGCCTTCATGCGTGATGCTATGATTGCGCTGAAATGCAGTAGCAATGAAATCGGCCTCTGTGGCATTCGGCAACAGATCTCCGGCGAGTTGTTTGACTAAAAATTGATCATACGGCATATTGTCTTGAAATGCTTTGATCGCCCAATCTCGCCATAGCCAAGCGTGCCGACCTCCATCGATCGAGTAGCCATTGGTATCTGCATAGCGCGAGGCATCCAACCAAGGCTGCACCATGGCTTCTCCATAATGCGGCGATGCGAGTAAGCGATCCACCAGTAGGTCATAGGCTTGCGGGTTCTGATCTTGCACAAATGCTTGCACTTCCTGCGGAGATGGTGGCAGACCTGTAAGATCGAGCGTCACGCGGCGAATCAATGCACCGCGCTCCGCTTCAGTCGAAAATGTTAGATTTTTTTCCTGCAAGGTCTTGGCGACAAAGGCATCAATGGGATGGGTAACTCCAGCCACGACAGGAACCGCGGGCTTTTCTGGTTTCACAAATGCCCAGTGTCCTTCATATGCTGCACCTTGCTCGATCCAGCGGCGAATCACATCACGTTGTTCTTCACTGAGGGGCGCATGATGCTTCGGTGGCGGCATGATGTCATCGGGATCGGTGAGATTGATGCGACGCCACACCTCTGACTCCGCCAACTTACCAGGGACAATTGCAATTTTTCCCGACTCGCCCTTGCCGTAAGCATTTTCGGCAATATCCAAGCGCAATTCAGCTTCCCGCGCGTTGGCATCGAAGCCATGACAAGCGAAACAATTTTGTGATAAAACGGGCCGTACGTCTCGATTGAAGCGCACTGGTTCTTCCACTGCGATGAGCAGTTGCGGGAGAAAGCAAATGAGGAAAATGAAGCGCATATGAGGAATAGGTAACTCAAGGAAATACGCCGATGAGGAAAGTATTCTTACACGCTAATCGAAAAACTACCCATCTCTCATCCCGCATACTCACGGTGTGTAAATCACCACTGGGCCGACGCCACTTCCCTGCACGCTGCGCAATTTTTTCACGGCACGGATGACAGCCATGGCGGCACCTTGAGCCTCGCTCATCGTATTGATTGTGGAAAAACTTACGCGCAAGCTGCTTTTCGCCTGCGCCTCACTCAGCCCCATCGCCATCTGCACATGCGAGGGCTTCTGCTTTCCGGCCATGCAGGCAGATCCTGCAGAACAAGCCACACCCATGTCATCGAGCAAAATCAATAGCCCCGCGGCCTCACATCCCGCAAAGGAAAGATGGCTGGTGTTCGGCAATCTCGATGCAATATCACCATTCCGCACCACGCCCTCGATCCCCCGTATCACAGCTGCTTCAAAAGCATCGCGGATCGTCGCCACATCGTCCATGGCACCGGTTGCGAGTTTTTTCGCCGACAACTTCACCGCCGCCGCAAGTCCTACGATGGCCGCAACATTTTCTGTACCACTGCGGCGACCCATCTCTTGCCCTCCGCCATAAAGCATCGGCACAAACTGACAACCCCGCCGCACGTATAAGGCACCACTGCCCTTGGGGCCGTGAAATTTATGCGCGGAGATCGCCATTGCATCTACCGCGCTCGATCCCACTTCGAGCGGAATTTTTCCAACTGCTTGCACCGCATCACAAAAAAACGGCACACCTTGCGAATGTGCCATTTCCGCCGCGCCGCGCCAATCTAAGATCACTCCCGTCTCATTATTCGCTGCCATCACCGAGGCAAAAGCCGCGCCCTTAAGTTTCGCTGCAAATTCTTCCTTGCGCAGTGTGCCTAGTGAATCCACACCACAGCAAATCATCCCCCGCTGCATCCGCTGCCCACTGCGCAAAACCGCACTGTGCTCGACCTCCGATGTCAAAAAATACCCTTCGCACGCCACTGAATCCCAACCCGCCAGCAGAGCATTGACCGCTTCAGTTCCCCCACTCGTGAAAATCACCTCATCCTCGCGCGCACCCCACCATTCTGCGACAATGCCACGCGCTTCCTCTAGTGCCGCCCGCGCCCGCTTGCCGCCCTGATGCGTGCTCGAAGGATTGTGAAAATACTCACGCAGCCAAGGCTCCATCGCCCCCCAAACCTCATCCGCCAGCGGAGTCGTCGCATTTGCATCTAAATAGATCACACACAAATCCTAAACCAATTCGCGAAAATGATCAACATCGACCCGCAAAAACATCCAAGCCAAATTTCGCGGTATGCTACACTTTTCTGCAATCGTGTATTGACGCGGCCCGGTTTCCCCCTATCATCCGCGCGCCGCGTGGACTGCTCTACGCTTTCCAGCACGGCTTTAACCATCCACGCTATCAATCATATGCCTAAATACGCCATCAACGGATTCGGACGCATCGGACGCAACGTTCTGCGCGCCATGAGCGACGAAGAACTTCGCAACGTCGTTGCCATCAACGACCTTACCGACAACCACACCCTTGCTCACTTGCTGAAATACGACTCCACGCAAGGCAAATTCAACGGTGAAGTCACCTACGACGAAAAATTTATCATCGTTCGTGGTCACAAAATCCACGCACTCGCTGAGCGCGATCCTTCCAAACTGCCATGGGCCGAACTCGGCGTTGACGTTGTTTTGGAATCCACTGGCTTCTTCACCGATCGTGACAAAGCTGCAGCTCACCTTAGCGCTGGTGCCAAAAAAGTGCTCATCTCCGCACCTGCCACCAACCCTGACATCACCATCTGCATCGGTATCAACGACGATCTCTACGACGCTTCCAAGCACCACATCGTTTCGAACGCTTCTTGCACCACCAACTGCCTTGCGCCATTGGTAAAAGTTCTCAACGACAAATGGGGCATCGAGCGTGGTTTCATGACCACCATCCACTCCTACACCAACGACCAAAACATCCTCGACCTTCCTCACAAGGATCTCCGTCGTGGCCGTGCAGCCGCTGTGAACATCGTTCCATCCGCAACGGGCGCTGCTCGTGCGATTGGTGAAGTCATTCCTTCCATGAAGGGCAAACTCAACGGTGGAGCCTTCCGCGTTCCGACTCCAACTGGCTCCTTCACCGACCTCGTCGTCGAACTGAAAGCTGGTGTGAGCGTGACCGTTGCCGAAATCAACGCCGCGTTCAAAGAAGCTGCCGAAGGCCCTATGAAAGGTGTCCTCGCTTATTGCGATGAGCCAATCGTTCTCCAAGACATCGTTTCTGATCCACACAGCTCCATCTATGACTCCGAACTCACACTCGTGATCTCCGGCAACATGGTCAAAGTGGGCTCATGGTACGACAACGAGTGGGGCTACTCCAATCGCGCTGGCGAAGCTCTCAAAATGCTCGGCACCAAAGCGTAATCGCTCGTTAAAGCAATCATTTCTCAAAAACCGACCAGTTCGCGCTGGTCGGTTTTTTTCTAGCAAAACTCCGCGATCCAACATTTTTTATCCATGAACCAAGACTACACTCTTCACATCTACACTGGTGGCCTTGTCGAAACCAATGGCTACCTGCTCGCTTTCAACGATGGAACGAACATTCTCATCGACGCCCCCGAAGGTGTCAGCTCATGGCTTCAGAAAAAAAATCTCAAGCCTAGCCACTTGCTGCTGACTCATCAGCACTACGATCACGTTATGGATGCCGCAGCTGTGCAGGCACTCGGAGTTCCGGTTTACGCCCACTCACCCTACTCGACCTTTCTCACGCTCGAGACCATGGCGCGCGCTTGGGGTATGCCACAAGTTTCGGCCTATCAGATCGATCACCTCCTTGCCGAGCAAACTTCACTCACCTTCGGGTCGCAAAAATTTTCCCTCGCCCACGTACCAGGCCATTCTCCTGATTCCGTGACATTTTACCACGAATCTTCAGGCCAGCTGTTTTCGGGCGATACTTTATTTCAGCAATCCATCGGTCGAGCCGATCTCCCCGGCCACGGAGATCCACGCCTCCTCATCGCCGGCATCCGCCAAAAACTTCTCACCCTGCCCGTCGCAACCACCGTTTACCCCGGCCACGGATCATCCACCACCATCCAAGCCGAAATACAACGCAATCCGTATCTTCGCTAAGATTTCCGATCTAACGAAACGGTGCAAGCAAAGTAAACGGCCAAAGTGGCACATTGCGCAACACCCAAAATCCTAAAATGCCCCAAACGATCGCCCAAGCATATTTCGGTGCGAGTATTGTTTGCGGCACGCTGCCAAGTTTCCACTCCAGCACGATTTGGCGCAGGAAAAAAATGCCGAACCCCATGAAAATGGCAATCACCAAGGCATTCATCTGCAAAGCATCTACGATTCGGCCTTGCGCCAACATCATCATGCATCGCCGCCCACCGCAACCAGGGCAGTGCAATCCCGTGAATTTATAAAACACACACGGTGGCATCAACCCGAGTAGTTTCGACTGCAACAAAAATGCCGCAATAGCCGCTAAGAACACCAAACTTCCCAGCAAAGTCCATGGCCGCGACATCACTAGACGCACTTCATTCATCACTTCGGTTGCGCTTGCTCAAAAAGCTTCCTATGATGTTCTATCATCAATTCAGGATGCACCTGCAAATACAGGCTCAACCCACCAATAACCAAGGGAAAAATAACGCTAAGGTACCCGAGGACCAACATCGCCTGCGCACTAGCTTCATTCACCAGACCGAGCTGCTTGCCATTTTTTTGTAATACCATTGCATTGTGTGTAAATTGAATTGAGTTAGACCTAGCAGCTATTTTAAAATTTGCTGTAAAAGTAGACAATAAAACCAATCGTAGCCAATTGGAAAAGAATCCCTAAATAGCCAGTGATCAATCCAGCAATTGCCATGGCACGACCCGCAACGGGAAACTCAGACTCCCGAATCCGCTTCAGAGCCATGTGCCCGCAAATCACCGCCGGGACCGCGGCCACTGCATTGACATAGCACAGGATCAAGCTCACAATACCACAAACCATACTCGCAATCGCAAGACCTGAATTCGGCACAGGCATTTGCATCTGCGGCACAAAACTCGATGGCCCCAAGCTCATGGGCTGGACTTGTTGCAATGCGAGAGATGAATAAGGTTGCCAGTTGCTCATGCCCTCGCGCCAAACCAAGGTCTGCGAGGTAATGCGACCTTGAGCGATCAATGCTTGCAACGCATGATCATCTACCGGGCCAAGTTGCCCGCCATTTTCTCCGTAGTACCAGTCAGACATAAATTTTTCCGACGACACGTTTTTCCTGTCGGATGATATACATTAAAAGACCACAGCCCACTTGACAATCACAATATGATGAACGAGCAACACTTGCTGCTATTTTACATCATCGCCCTAAAGCACAGCCACAATCCATAACCAAGAACCGCAAAGCAAGCTGCGGCCGCTATTTTATCAGAGAGAGATGCACTAGGGCGCATGGCGCTTTCGGAACGAGGAAAGACGATCAACGCGTAGAGCATCCCGGCAAGTAATCCACCAGCGTGTGCCGCATTGTCTATAAAGCGAATCCCCACCAACCCGATCACCCCAGTTGCGATCAGCGCGAAAAGCAATCTTCGGCGTGATGACCTCGGCACCAGCCGAGCATGTCGCCACTCAAACACTAACAGAAAACCCAACATCCCCATGATGCCGCCCGATGCACCCAGGGCGTATTGCGGTTCAGCCCCTGGCGGAACTTCTGCTAACGAAAACAACAAGCTCGCCTCGCCGCCAAGCCATGCGGAAAACACAAAAACCATCACCACATGCGGCCAACGCGCAAGAGCTTCAATGCGTTTTCCCAAATACAACAAACCCAGCGCATTCATGAAAAAATGCGCCGCATGACCATGCAGCAACGGCGCAGTGAGTAATCGCCAACGTTCCGCATCGCCTAACATCAAGGCCGCGGCTTTGGTCTTACCAGAGATGATTTGTAAAGCACCAGCAAAAGCAATGACCCCCATGAGCACCTTCGTTGCGTATATTTTTTGCCACTCCAACCATGTCTCGAATCGCGCCAACTCTGCTGCCTCGCGCATCGTCTCTACCGTCCATCCCTTTACCTCATGATAGCGCTTTCTGCTATCATACCAAGGCGTGGCAAAAAACATCAACAACATCAAAAAGCCCATCACTGGAGCCATGCTATCCCATAACACCCGCAGCAAAACCAGCGGGGCTGCATCAGGTATCGCTTGGTAAATTTCCCAACCTGTGTAGACTTGAAAACCTACGAATAACAGCAATCCGAATTTTAATTGACCAGCCGCATGATCGAGTTGTCGCCGTGCAGCCACGCTGCGCGATTGCTTAAGGGCCTCATGCAAACTCGGAATCGCCTCGGGAACTTCGAGATTTGTCTGCCCAGGCGTCCACACTAGGCCAATGGATTCATTGACGTCATCCCGCAGCAATTGCACCAATTCCACTTCACTCGCCACAGCGGTCAGCCCATGCCAACGATGATTGTAGCCCCAGTTCGCATCTGGGGCGCTGGGAAACAATTCGGGCCGCGCCCAAATCGGTCGGCCCGTGTTATTTTCGCTAGGATTCACTCTGTGAGAGCGGCGCTCGCGCGATTATTTGTCTGTGGCAGCAGGAGGAGTTGCAGACTCCTTTGGCTGGGCTGCTTCTGGCTGGGCTGCTTCTGGCTGGGCTGCTTCTGGCTGGGCTGCTTCTGGCTGCACAGCCTCAGGAGCTGCCGCATCCGCAGGCACGGACACTGGAGCTGTCGTCGCCGTGGTAGTCGTGGCTGTAGCCTCCAGTTCTTCGCTCAGCGATGTAGCAACTGGAGTTTGCACTTCTTCGATCTCTGCCGCAGGCTCATCAGTCTTCGCTAGAGAATTGATTTTGCTCTTCCGCTGCATCAAGATCGCCAAAGTAAGGGTCAAAACGAAAAACAGCACCGCCATGTAAACAGTGCCTTTTTGTAAAACATTTGTCGTCCGCGCACCGAACAATTGATCAGTCGTGTTAGCACCAAATGCGGCGCCAAGGCCTTCTTGCTTAGGACGTTGCATCAACACCAGAAGGATCATAAACAAACAAACGAAAACGTAAATCACCAACAACGCCGTGATGCTGACATTCAAATAGTTGATACCGAGAAGAGTCATGAGCGCGGAAATATGCAGAGCAACACACAATTTGTAAAGGGAAGTTTTCGAGAAATTCCGCGAAAGTTCATAAAACGCCCCTAAGAATGATTTTTGCAGAAATTTTTCCAATGAACTCATTTTATCAAACAAAAAATCTCACCAGCATCGCTAAAGCGTTGGATTTCCCATCTGATTCAACCATTTATCAACCCGCACTATGATCGAAGTAGAAAACCTGACCAAGCATTTTGGACCAAAGTACGCTGTCAAGGACCTGTCATTCACCGTCAAACCAGGCGAAGTGCTTGGATTTCTCGGTCCCAACGGCGCCGGCAAATCGACAACCATGCGCATGATCACCGGATTCATCACGCCCAGTTCCGGCGATGCCCGTGTATGCGGCCACTCCATCATCGATGCCCCCTACCTCGCCAAAGCGCAGATTGGCTACCTGCCCGAGTCCGCACCACTTTACAATGATATGACAGTCACCGGATTTCTTAATTTTTGTGCTGATATCCGCAACCTGAGCGGAGCTGCGAAAAAAAGTGCTGTAGAGAAAGCAATCGAGACTTGTTTTCTCGAAAGTGTCGCCAAGCAATCCATCGACACGCTCTCGAAAGGCTACCGCCACCGCACCTGCCTTGCCCAAGCTCTCCTTCACGATCCCGCCGTGCTCATTCTCGATGAACCCACCGACGGTCTTGACCCCAACCAAAAACACGAAGTCCGCCAATTGATCAAACGCCTCGGCGAGACCAAGACCATTTTGTTTTCTACCCACATCCTCGAAGAAGTCGATGCCTCCTGCACCCGCGCCGTCATCGTCGACCGCGGTGTGATTGTGGCCGATGGCACACCCGCTGAGCTCAAAAAACAAAGCCCCACAGGCTCACTCCACGATCTTTTCCGGACCCTAACCACTCACGATAGCGCCCATACTGCGGCCTAATCCCCTTTTTAACCCAAACCAGTTCCTCATCACATGAAACACATTTGGACGATTCTCAAACGCGAACTCATTTCCTATTTCACGCAGCCTACGGCCTACGCGATCATTCTGATCTTCCTCGTCATATCATTGCTGTTCAATTTCACCTTCGGGTCCTTCATCCTCGCCGGTGATGCCAATCTTGAATGGTCCTTCCTTTTCTGGCACCCATGGCTCTACATGCTTCTGGCACCTGCCGTTGGCATGAAGCTATGGGCCGATGAACAACGCAACGGCACTCTCGAACTCCTTGGCACTTTCCCGATTCCGCCGTGGACCGCCATCATCGGTAAATACCTAGCAGCCGCCTTCGTTTGGCTCGTGGCCCTCGTCCTTACCTTCCCCATCATCATCACCGTCAATTACCTCGGCGAGCCTGATAATTGGCGCATCTTCTCCGGCTACCTCGGCTCCTACCTCACCTGCTGCGTCTTTCTCGCCATCACGATGTTGGTCAGCGCCTGCACCCGCGACCAAGTCGTATGCTTGATTGTCTCTGTCGCCATCTGCGTCATGATGGTACTATGCGGCTACGAAGCTTTCACCCGCGAACTCGCGAAATTCCGCATCGACTTCCTCGTCGAGGCCCTCACCTCGCTTGGCGTCTGGGATCACTTCCGCTCTCTAACACGCGGCTTATTCCGATTCCAAGACATGGTCTGGTTCAGCTCCATCATCATCACCTGCCTGCTCGGCACCTCCGCCATCCTCTCAGCCAAGCGAGCCTAATTGTTTTAGTAACCTCTTTTTTTCTCTTCAACCAACCAATTCTCATGCATCATCCCAAAACCACTCATCCCGTCGTGCGTGCAGCCTTTGGCATCGCCGCGCTTGTGTTGATCGCGTTCCTCGCCAACTGGCTTATCTCTCTCACCTCCTTTGGCACCAAAGGCGCTGACTTCACCGAGGATCGCGTTCACACGCTATCAAAGGGCTCCAAAACCATCTTGGAAAAACTCGATGCCCCCGTCACAATCCGCTACTATGCTTCGCGCAAAAATGAAGCACTACCACGCGAGACCAAGCTGTTCATTCGCCGCATCGATGACATCCTGAAAGAGTATGCAAACCTTGCTCCCGAGGGTAAATTGCGCGTCGAAAACCTCGATCCACAGCCCGATACCGACGCCGAAGACTCCGCCAATCTCGATGGCATCCAGACGCAAAACATCAATCAATACGAAAACGTCTCGCTTGGACTAGCCATCTCTTGCCTTGAGCAAAATAGCCGCATCAATATTGATCCCTTCGATGTGCAATCGCTCGATGAACAGGAGACCATGTTTGAATACACCCTTTCACGAGCCATTGGCGAGGTGATAGCAGTAGAAAAACCCATCATCGGCGTCATGTCTGCCCTCCCTCTCAAAGGCGGCCCCGCACAAATGCCTGGCCAACCACCCCAACAAGGCTGGGTCATTTATCAGCAGCTCGGACAAGTATTCAAAGTCAAGGACATCGAGCTCACCGCCACCGAGATCCCTAGTGATATCAAAGTGCTACTCCTTATCCACCCCGCTGGTATTGCTCCCGAGACCGAATTTTTGATTGATCAATTCCTGCTCAAAGGAGGCACACTCATCGCCGCGCTCGATGCCTATTCATTCGATGCCGCAGCTACCGCGCAAGGCAACCCGATGATGGGCATGGGCGGCGGCGGTATTCCCACATCCTCCACACTCCCAACTCTTCTCCCGGCATGGAATATCAGCTTTGAGAGCAGCCAAACCCTAGCCGATGCAAAATACCGTACGATCCTCCAAGGCAATCGCCCAGGTTACTCAGCACTCAGCCTGCCCAAGGAAGCCATGCCTGACAAAGACGACGTCATTACCAAAAATCTTAACGACCTCTTCTTCATCCTTCCAGGAGCCATTACCAATCAAGGCAACAACGGCCTCGCTTCCTCTACACTTGTAAAGTCCTCCGTACAAGCTGGACTGACCGACTCAATGGCAGCCTCTCAATTCAGCCCCAATGTCACCTTTGAAAACCGCCGCGCCTATGACCTCGTTCTTCGTCTGAGCGGTAAATTCAAAACCGCATTCCCCAATGGCAAACCAGGCGAAACTCCGCCCGACGATGAGGCAAATGCCGAGAAAAAAGATGACAAGGCCGACGAGAAAAAAGAAGCAGCACCCGCAAAACCTGCATGGCTCAAGGAAGGTATCTCTGACTCCAATGTCTTCATCATTGCCGATACCGATGCATTCTCAAACCAAGGTGCCTATCGCATTCAAAACATGGGCGGCATGCAAGCTGCAATGCCCTACAACGGTAACTCCGTGCTCCTGCTCAACATCATTGACCAAGCCGCCTCCTCTGCCGACCTCATCGGGGCCCGCAGTCGTGCCTCCATTCGCCGTCCATTCACCCTCATCCGTGAAATGGAAGCCAACGCCGAGAACGCCATGCAAGACAAGCAAAAGGAACTACAGAGCAAACTCAAAGCCGCACAAGATCGCCTCACCGAGTTGACCCAATCACGCGATTCCTCCAAAGACTTGCGCCTTTCCACCGCACAAGAAGACGAGGAAAAACAATTCCGCGCTGAAGTCACCGACGCCAACAAGCAAATCCGCGAGCTATACAAAGACCTCAAACGCGAGAAAGACAAGCTTTCCGCCCGCATCATCGGACTCAACCTCGGAGTCGTACCCGGCTTAGTTCTGTTGGCCGGCATCGGGATCGCCTTATTCCGTCGTCTATCCGCCCGCGCTCGCTAATCATCCATTTTCCCACATTTCCCAACCAATACAAGATTATGTCGAAAAAATCAGTCATCATCCTCTGGGTCATCGCACTCGTTCTAGGCATTAGTGTGACCACGCTCAAGCTCCGTGCTCCTGTCTCCGGCAAAGCGAATACTGAGCGCAGCCGCGGTCAGACTTTGCTCGATTCATTCCCCGCCGATCAAGTTGCCAGCATCCAACTCAAGGGCTTCGAAAAATCCGTCACCCTCACGAAAAAAGAATCCGGCTGGGTTGTCGCTGAGCGCGGCGATTATCCCGCCAACGTCAGCACCATCAACAACCTGCTGCGTACCATTGAGCAGGTGAAAGTCAACAATGCCATCGAAGCAGGCCCCAGTTACGGCAAACGCTTCGGCATCGACCTCTCCGCCACTAGCCAAGAAAAACACGGCACCCAACTGAACTTCTCGAATGCCGCGAACAAAAACATCGCCATATTATTCCTCGGTAAGGACTCAGATAGCGGTGGCCGCTACATCCAAAACGAAGCCGATAACTCAGGCATCTACGTCACCAGCGAGAGCTTCCCCACCGCATCGGTCAACCCCAAGGATTGGCTCGATACCACATTCTTCAACATCGAGAAAATCAAATCCATCACCATCAGTCCCACAGGCCAAGCCGATGCCATCGACTGGAAACTGACCCGCGCCGATGAAAATGCCGAGTTCACGTTAGACGGTGCCAAGCCTAACGAAACACTCGATACCGCCATCACCGCTCCGCTCAAGACCATACTCGCGGGAGCCAACTTTCAAGATGTCGCCAGCGGCACTGATGTTACCACCATCGAAAAAGCAGCAGACCGCCGCGTAGCCACCATTGCGACCATCGATGGCTTCACCTACACCATCACACTCGTTGCCAAGCCAGCTGTGAAAGTTCCCGATGCCCTCGCCAAGCCCGAAGAAGCACCGCCTACTGCCGAAGAAGAAGCCTATCATCTGAGCGTCAAAGTTGTAGCCAATTTCCCGAAAGAACGCGTCAAAGCAGCTGATGAAAAACCTGAAGACGCCAAGAGCAAAGACGAGGCATTTAAAGCCACTCAGAAAACCTTGCAGGAAAAACTTCAAAAGGAACAAGCCCTACAAACGCGAGTTTACGAAGTGGCAAAGTACACCGTCGATGCCCTCCTCAAAGGTCGTGCTGAATTGCTCAGCAAACCAGCCGATGCCGCCGCGGCCAATACTCAGCCATCGTTTCCAGGCCAGCCAACCATTCAAACGAGCCAACCAGTGCAAGCCGTGACGCCGCCAGTTTCGATTGGTGAATGATACCACCACCACCACATCCCCGCTCGGTTCACTCCGGCGGGGATTTTTCTTGATCCAACATCCATCATTTCCATCCTTGCTACAACTACGTCCCTGCTCTAGTATCCCGCACCTCATTTCATGACCATCATCCTCCTCATCTTCGCCCTACTTATGCTCAATGGAGCTTTTGCTATGGCCGAAATTGCCCTCGTTTCAGTCAAAAAATCTCGTCTTCAACAAGCTGCTGAGGCAGGCAACAAGCGCGCGCGCATAGCCCTAAAACTAATCGAAAATCCCGAGCGCATCCTTAGTACCGTGCAGATCGGCATCACCTTGGTGGGGGTCATTTCCGCTGCTTTCGGGGCACAGAACATCGCCGATTTGATGACGCCATGGATCAACGATCTCCCCCTCGTAAGCACCAGCGCACCACAAATCTCCTTCGCGCTCGCCATCGTCGCACTTACCTATTGCAACATTGTCATCGGCGAATTGGTGCCGAAGGGACTAGCATTGCGCAATCCTGAGGGCATCGCCCTGCGCATGGCGCGCCCCATGACTTGGCTCTCACGCATTGCAAACCCACTCGTCTGGTTGTTAGAAAAATCCACTCGCTTACTGATGAAACTCTTCGGTGCCAGCGATACCTCAAGCTCCGGCCCGTCGCGCGAAGAAGTACAAGTTCTCGTTCGCGAGGGCATCATCACTGGCGGAGTCGATCAGGAAGAAAGCGACATGGTGACGGGAGTCTTCGATCTCCAAACATCCAAGCCGAGGAAATCATGTTACCGCGTCCCAAAGTCACCTTTTTGCCGCACGATGCCACCCATGCACAAATCTGCACACGCATCGCAGCCAGCAAGCAATCCGTTTTCCCGATTTACGAAGGCAGCCGCGATCAAATCTGTGGCCTTGTTTCCCTGCGAGCCCTCTATGATTCCAAAGTGAGCGCCGCTGGCGAAAAACCGCTGCGCGCAATCATGCAGCCGCCCGCCTTCGTCGTCGAGAACCAGCCTGCGCTAAAACTTTTCCAAACCCTACGCAGCACCGCACTGGGCGCAGCTCTTGTCACCGATGAATTCGGCACCATCCGCGGATTTATCACCATTGATGACATCATCGAAGAAGTCGTAGGCGACTACAAAAAAGACCTCAGCCCTGAGCGAGCCCAAGTGCGCGTGCTTCAGGAAAACTCATGGATTGTTGATGGCATGACCGAGATCGATGACGTCACTCAAGTCATCCCCGAGCTTGAATCCGCAGTCATCCTCGAAGACGAAGCCTTTCAAACCCTCGCCGGCTTCATCATACACAAAATCGACCGCCTCCCCACCGAAGGCGAAAAGTTTACCATCGGACGCCTCGAATTCCACATCGCCGACATGGATCAGCAACGCATCGATAAAATCATCATCACCCGCCTACCGCTGGAGCCGGAGGATGAAGTAGGTGGCGATGAGTAAGAATTCACACAACAACAGGCCCTAACCAGCAACAGAGCCAATCTACTTTGGCTAAAGTGTTTTCTTTTTGTATCACACGAAGTCGCGTCTTATTAGTCGCTCATACATCGTCAAAAAACAAGCTTGGCACTACATGGTTTTTCGCCTAAAAGGCTTGCTCGCATGGCCACCGAACTTGAACACACACTTGCATCTTCCGCTACATTGGAGGGAACCTCTCTGCATACAGGACAAAAAGTTTCTCTCACGATCAAACCCGCGCCTGAAGGGCACGGTTTCAAATTTCGTCGCATTGACCTGCCGGATCAGCCGTTCATCGATGCCGATGTCAACAAAGTGCAGACGGTAGAACGCGCCACGACTTTGGCACAAGGATCCGTAAAAGTTCACACCGTCGAGCATGTCATTTCTGCACTTACAGGAATGGGCGTGGACAATGCGATCATCGAGATGGATGCCAACGAACCACCGATTGGCGATGGCTCCTCACGTCCCTTTGTCGAGCTAATCAAAAAAGCAGGCATCGTGGCGCAAAAAGCCCCGCGCAAGGTATGGGAAATCCGTGAGCCGATCCACCAAGAAAGTGGTGATGGCAGCATCCTCACGATTGTGCCTAGCAAAACATTTCGCGTTTCCGTGACCAACGTCGGCCCCGATGGGCGTTTCACTCAATATTTTTCTAGCGAGGTCACACCTGAGCTCTACGAAAGTGAAATCGCCCCTGCCCGCACTTTTGTCTATTACGAGGACGTCAAGCCCTTGCTCGATAAAGGACTCATCAAAGGTGGTTCGCTCGAAAACGCCGTGGTGGTTCGCGGCAACGAAGTGATGTCTAAGGAAGCCCTACGCTACCCGAACGAATTCGCCCGTCACAAAGCACTCGATCTCATCGGTGACTTGATGCTTTCGGGTAAACGCATTCTCGGTCACGTCATCGCCGTCAAGCCAGGCCATGGACCAAACACGCAGATGGCTGCCACTGTGAAGCGCGAATACAGCCGGATGCGTTCGATGGTTCCACCGATCAACATTCCTAAAGGTGAAGCTGTCTTGGACATTCACGATGTGTTGAAAATTTTGCCACACCGCTATCCATTTTTGTTAGTGGATCGTATTATTGATTTCGAGGGCGATACCAAGTGCACAGGCATCAAGAATGTGACCATGAACGAGCCGTTTTTCCCTGGACATTTCCCCGGACATCCCGTGATGCCTGGTGTGCTGCAGCTCGAAGCCATGGCGCAAGTTTCCTCCGTGCTCATGCTGCGCAAACCGGAAAACCAAGGAAAAATTGGCTACTTCATGAGCGCCGACAGCGTCAAATGGCGGCGTCCAGTTCTCCCCGGTGACACCTTGTTCATCGAGGCCGAAGTGATCAAAATCCGCGGCTCCATCGGCCAAACCCGCGCCCGTTGTCTCGTCAACGGCGAAGTGGTATCCGAAGGTGAACTAAAATTCGCCCTCGTCGCGAGTTGATCGTCATGATTCTCTCACCAACGCTGCAAATGCACTTGCTAGTATTTTTGCTAGCATTGACGGGTGTTTTTGGTCAATTATTGAGCCTCAATACAACCAGCTTAGTTGCGTGGCGTACAGGCATCGCCGCGCTCGTGATGGCTTTATGGTTGCTAATTCGGCGCACAGCACCTTTGCGCACAAGTCCAGCTGAAGCGAAAAAAATGCTGGGCATCGGCGTATTGATCGGAGCGCATTGGCTATTCTTTTACGGTAGCCTGAAAGTTTCTAACATATCCATTTGCCTCACAGGCTTTGCTTCGATCTCCCTATTCACAGCATTCACTGAGCCTTGGTTAAACGGCACGAAAGTTGTGAAGTCCGAGGTAATGTTAGGCATTCTCGTAGCAATCGGCCTAGCATTGATCGCAGGCTTTGAGACTCAATACCTCCTTGGATTGACGCTTGCAATCATTGGTGCATTTCTAGCATCGATCTTACCCGTGCTCAATCGCAGGCTCGTATTGTCAGGAACTGCACCAGAGACCATTTTGCTGTGGGAAATGCCCGGAGCGTGCCTAGCCGCGCTATTGGTTCATCCCCTCCTTGCTCCATACGCGACACTTTTCCATTGGCAACCGATGGACTTCCTGTGGATGTTCTTTCTAGCCATTGTCTGCACGGTATTTGCCCATGCATTCCATACGCATTTACTCAAAAAAGTGACTGCTTATACTTGCAATCTTTTGATGAACTTCGAGCCAATCCACGGCATCATTCTTGGAGCATTGCTATTCCACGATTATGATTCTCTGCGCCCTGCATTTTACGCAGGTGCAGCGATTATCATCTTGTCGAATTTTTTGCACCTACGCTTGAACAAGGCCACATCCGAGCGGATTACTTCTGCGTGATCTTGAGCTCGCGAAAATGAATTTCCATCATCAATCCAGGATGCACTTGCAGGCCGATTGGGCCACTATCCACGATCTCATCTGTCGTGTAGTCGAGCACTTGCTTGCCGTTGAGAGTAACGATGTATTTCTTGCTGGTCACATCAATCTTGATCTTATTCCACTCACCTTCTTTGAGTAACTCCTTTACGCCAACGGCCTCAACGGGATAACGACCTTTTTTACCGATGTAGGGAGAACACGAAAGATCACGCTTGAGTGAACCGGAAATACCAAGCTGGATTTGTTCACTCTCATTTCGCAGGAAAAATCCAGAGTCGACATGCCCCGTAAAACGGAATTCAGCTTCGAGCACAAAGTCCTTGTAGCAAGCTTCCGTCCATAGAATCGAGCCGATTTTTTTCTCATCACTTTTGCCTACGATGGCACCATCTTGTACCGACCAGTATGTCTCAGGACCTTTTGCTTTCCAGCCGGCAAGCGTGCTGCCGTCAAAGATTTTCACAGGTTCAGCGGCAACCAAAGGCAAAGCAAGCAAGGCAAAGAAGCTGAGTGTGTGTTTCATGTAATGAATTAATACGCGCCTGGGATAAAATCTTGCAATAAATTCTGACAATTCACAAAATTACTTGGGACAACGTTGCAAAAACAGATCAAGACCATCAACCAAAGCGATCCAACTTGCTTCAATGATGTTTTCGGAGACCCCGACTGTGCCCCAGTTGTTCTCGCCGTCAGAGCAGACGATCAAAACGCGAGTCTTCGATGCCGTTGCATCATGACCATCCAGTATCCGTACCTTGTAGTCCACCAAAGTCACACGAGCGAGTTCAGGATAAAAGGATAGCAACGCTTTGCGCAAAGCGACATCAAGCGCATTCACCACGCCATGACCTTCAGCCACAGTATACTCGGGCATGTCATTGACAAACACCTTTACGGTAGCTTCACAAACTGGTGAGTGGCCATCGCGATATTGACGGAAACTTGTATGGTATTCTTTGAGATCGAAGGGTTTCTGATAAGCTCCCGTTTCTTTACGAATGAGCAGCTCTAATGAACCTCCCGCGGCCTCGAACGAGTAGCCGATATTTTCCAACTCTTTCACGCTTTGCAGCAAGTTTTTCGCGGCAGTTGAACCTTTTTCCAGGGGTAAGCCCATTTGTTCAGCTTTGATCAAAATGTTTGATTGACCTGCAAGCTCAGAAACCAAAATATTTTGCGAATTGCCCACTTGCTCGGGGCGAATGTGTTCATAACTGCGTGCTAGTTTTTGCACGGCATTCACGTGCATGCCACCTTTGTGCGCAAAGGCGGTACGACCCACAAATGGAGCACGAGCGAAATGCGGGTTGTTCGAGACATCATCCACGAAGTAGGAAAGATCCAGCATTTTCTCCAAATGAGGAGTGACGTCCAGATTCATCTTGAGTTGCAGAATGGGAATCAGCGAAGTGAGGTTACAATTACCAGTGCGCTCGCCATAGCCATTGATCGTGCCCTGCACCTGCACAGCACCAGCTTGAACAGAGGCCACAGCATTCGCCACAGCAAGCTCGCAATCGTTGTGCGTATGAATGCCGATTGGCACACTGGGAATGCGTTGGCGAACTACTTGGCAAATTTCAGCAACCTCATGCGGCAAGGTGCCGCCATTGGTATCGCAGAGCACCAAAATATCGGCACCACCATCCGCAGCAGCTTGTAAGGTAGCCAGCGCATGTTCGGCATTTGCTTTATAGCCATCGAAAAAATGCTCAGCATCATAGACCACTTCGCGTCCATGCTTTTTCAAATAGGCTACCGTATCGCGGATCATCGCCTGATTTTCCTCAACAGTCGTGCGCAACACCTCGGTGACATGCAGATCCCAGCTCTTGCCAAATATCGTTACAACGGGTGTTTCCGCATCGAGCAACAGTGCCACTTGCGGGTCATTTTCTACGGCCACATCAGCCCTACGTGTCGAGCCAAAGGCCGCCAGCTTAGCATGAGTCAGCTTGAGCTTTTTCGCCTCACGAAAAAACTCGACGTCCTTAGGGTTTGATCCCGGCCATCCGCCTTCGATGTAGTCGATGCCAAATTGGTCCAATCGCTCGGCAATACGCAGTTTGTCCAATCCAGAAAGTTGAAAGCCCTCGCCCTGCGTGCCGTCACGAAGGGTGGTGTCATAGAGAAAAACTGGTTTACTGGAATTAGACATCGCGCAGAAAAACTAACCATCTGAACTTGATTAATCCAGCAAAAATCGTGTCAACTTCCTTCGCCGCCGATGAACGTAACGGTAGGATACATGGCCAAAGAAAATGCTCCCGACAGGAATCGAACCTGTATCTGCCCTTTAGGAGAGGGCCGTTCTATCCATTGAACTACGGGAGCGTGGCGCAATCGATACTAAATAAACTAGCACTTTACAAGCAAATCGTGATTTATTCTTCATCGGCATTTTGCAGCAAATGCTCGGTGACAATGCTGCTCCATTTGTCGTAGTTAGCCCCGATTGATTCATCCTCGTTCGTAATGAAAGCCAGAAGCTCGATGGCTTCTTGCTGGATCTCTCCTGACGTGTGCTTCATCAAAGCTAGAGTCGAGGGCAATTTTGCAAGGTCATCGCGGTTGTATCCATCGTCTAGCGCAATGCGCTGCATTTCCGGAGAATCAAAATAATTGGCCTCCAGTTCAGGAAGGGCGAGTTCCGCATAGTCCTCATCGCTGGTGAGGTTCAATCCATGCTGCAGCGCATCAGCTCTTATTTTGGCATCAACTCTTGAATCAGCAGCGATGGCTAACAAACCTTGAGCCGCTTGCAGAACAGGCACTTTTTCGTCGGAAAGAAGTCGACTGATTTCCGCATCTGCCAATTCTGGATCTACTGTTGCAGGACGTGGGCGGCTTTGGTCATTACGAGAGCTCGTGCGGCCTTTCGTTCTGTCTTGTGACGATGCAGCAGGCTTAATTACAGCTCTAAGCTGCTCGTTACCCTGCTCGGGCTTACTCGGACTAGAACCCGAATTACGAACAATTTGGAATCCTAACAGAATTGCTCCCATGATAAGAATCCCAATGAAAAGTCTGGACGTTTTTGTTTTCATGTAAGGTGCAAGGAATGCGAGAATCAGAAGCCTGTGCATTGGCGAGGCAAAATGAAAACATATTCAGTAATCTCGTAATTGTAAATCAATCCGATCACACGATTTTACTTCAGCAGAACGACACCATCGAGGGGCGGGCGCCGAGCTTTGCGGCAAAATGGACACACTAAACTGCTGAGCTTCTGCAAAAGTCTCATTGATCGGCAATGAAGCCCTTCCCGCATTCGCGATGACGAACACTGGGCGAATCAATCCTGCGCTGGCCGCAGGCTTGCCAAATTCGAAACAGCCTTCTGTTCGCGGCAATGTCCCCCATCTTAAATCGGCAATCCACGAGCAGATAGCGAGATTTCTGCAGCGGCAGTAGCCATTGCTGCTGTTGGGAAAACACCGAGGCAATCCGCTCCAGCAAGCGCGATCCTGTTGCTAGTTTCAGTTTTTCGGACAATGTCATAACAGGCGAAAACTCGTAATTACCGAATATTTTGCTAATGGAAGATGTGCATTTCAGAAAAAGATTTACAAATGTTGACTATTAATGATTTGTTGTTACCACTTGCAAATCAGAAAAAAATAGCAAAAGCTCTGACCGCCTTGAGCACTATTTCCACAAAACCTAGCATTTCTCACTGGTTCGAATACACGTTTGTGAAAATTTTCGAAACCTGTTTGCGATTTATTTCTGCCCGTTATGTGGATCGACTCTCGACCGCGCTTGGCAGAATCGCCTGGATTTTATTAAAGTCTCGGCGCAAAACCGTAATCAGGAACTGCCGAATTGCTTGGGGAGACACGCTACATTATGATGAAATTCTAAAATTGTCTCAATCGGTCTTTGAAACAAATTCCGCAAATCTAATCGGAGGCATGAAGTTGGCATTGATGAACGACAAAAAAATTTCATCGCACGTTTCCATTTCAGGCTTACAACAGATGCAGCAGTGTCTAGAATCTTCTCCTCAAGGCATTTTGCTGGCTTTGGCTCATATGGGCAACTGGGAAATCCTAGCCCGACTTAATGCTTTGCTAGCTCCAACTAGGTCCAGTGCCGCTTTTTTTCGCCCCCTCAACAACCCTTTGATGAATCGCATGACGAAAATGCGTCGCACAAGCTCGGGAACAAAGCTTTTTTCTAACAAAGAAGGTTTTTCGCAAGCTTGTGCTCACTTGCGTATTGGAGGATTGCTCGGAATACTCGCTGACCAAAACGCGGGCAATTCTGGCATCCGTATGCCATTTTTCGGCAGGAACACTTCTTGCACGCCACTCTTGGAGATCCTCCACAAAAGAACTGGTGCTGTCATTTTTTATGTTTCCATGACGAAAACCGGCTCCGCTCATTGGCATGTCGATCTCCGAAGGCATCCAGATCATGAGCCATACGATACCACTTCCATCATGCGTGGTATTGAAACATCGCTCAGCACCAGCCGCAGCGACGGATTCTGGCTGCATAATCGCTGGAAGTTAAACGTCAAGCAACCATTTTTAGTACGCCAAACGAGAACGTCAAAGACGAAAAATTTACAAACTAAACCTTGGCAGAGCGTCATAGTATTGTCAAGTGATCCCGAAATTTATCAAGCAGCCCTGCCTGCTATTAAGCAATTAGTAACGCAAGAAAATGACTACCGTTTTTTGATTTTGAATGCTCCGATTGATTTCCATGACCAAAGAGCTAATCACATCGATCTTCCAGAAGACGTGACTTTGCGTGATTACCTGCGAATCTTGGATCAACAGCAGATCTACCCCATAGACATGGTGCTGTTCTTCACAGATCCTAGTGAACAGTTTGATGTCCGGAAAACTACTAACATTCCTTGGAGCGCTGGATTTTCTCAAAAAAACTCTGCTCCGTTATCCACTCCTATCCCCCATCCAGCAACATCGCTGAAAGAATCATCAACATGGAATCACTTCATTGATGCGCTCGGCAGCAAAGCCCTCTCAGATACTTGATCGACCATGCAAAACGCCTTGCAAATTTTCGTGCTCTCTGATGGCAAACCGGGACATCGCAATCAGTGTCTCGGTTTAGCCGAGGCGATCGCACGCCTCACTTTATCGCACATCCTTGTCATCGACGTCACCACTCGCAATCCATTTTCCTCCAGCATCCAGATACTAAAAGAGGCCAAAGCATTACCTCATCCTGATGTCATCATCGCCGCAGGTCATGCCACTCATATTGCCTTGCTGACACTTGGAAAAAAACTTGCTGCACCCACAGTGGTGTTAATGAAACCCAGTCTTCCTTGCGCATTATTTGATGTCTGCCTCATTCCACAACACGATCTCAAGGGCGCTGATCATCCCTGTTACATCATCCCAACAATCGGCGCCCTGAATCGTATTCAAGCAGGTACATCAACAAGCAATCGTGGGCTGATGATGATCGGCGGGCCATCCAAGGAATTTGCGTGGGATGGAGAACTACTGCAACGTGCTATTTCTGAAATCGTCGCGAACTCGGCACTAGAATGGCATCTCACTGACTCACGCCGCACGCCACTTGGCTTTCTCGACACCATTTCCTCACTGCAGCTTACCATACACCCACACCAACAAACGACACCCGATTGGCTTCCAGCACAACTTGCCGATGTTGATCAAGCTTGGGTTACACAGGACTCTGTTTCCATGATATATGAAGCCCTAAGCAGCCGCGCATCTGTTGGAATCCTACCCTTGCCACCACTCAAAAATCTCTCTAAAATCTCGCGCGCCGTAGAGCAGCTTTGCGCGCATCAGCAAGCTGCATTTTTTTCCGATTGGCAAAAATGTCACCAGCTTCCCGCATCCTCGCCATTGCGTGAAGCCGATCGCTGCGCTCAACTTTTGTTGCAATCATTATATCCTCATCGTCTGTGAAAATCATCCAAATTCTTCCTGAACTCAACTCAGGAGGTGTCGAACGCGGCACCTGCGAGCTAGCCGAACATTTGGTGAAAATCGGGCACGAATCAATCGTCATCTCTCACGGTGGACGTCTCACTCAACGTCTTGCCGAACAAGGCACTCGACACATCACATTGCCAATCCACCGCAAGAGTTTCGCTACATTTTTTCTCGTCGCCAGCTTGCGCAAAATATTTCTCAATGAGAAACCAGACATCATCCATGTTCGCTCTCGAGTACCTGCTTGGATCGCTTGGCTTGCCTGGAAATCACTGCCCCGCTCATCTCGACCACGCTTCGTAAGCACCTTCCACGGATTTTATTCCGTCAATGCCTACTCACGGATCATGACGCGCGGCGAGCAAATCATCGCCGTCTCGGAGTCTATCAAGCAACACATCCTCAAGCATTATCCTGTCGACCCTGACCGTATTACCGTCATTCATCGCGGCATATCTAACAATTTTTATCGACCTGACTACCAACCAAGCAATGAATGGCTCGACCGCTGGAAAGCGCAATACCCGCAACTCCATGGCAAGTATCACATCAACTTACCAGGTCGTATTTCGCGCTGGAAAGGCCACGAACATTTTTGCCATCTCATCCATGCATTACGTCAAAAAAATCTTCCTGTCCACGGAACCATTGCAGGCTCATGCCATCCGAAAAAACAAGAATTCGGTATCGAACTTCGTGCCTTGATCGAAACCTTAAAGATCACCGAGCACATTACATTTCTGGGCGATCGCACAGATTTGCGCGAAGTCATGTCAGTATCCGATGCCGTCGTCAGCTTATCGCTTGATCCCGAAGCATTCGGGCGCGTGAGCCTAGAAGCCATGGGCTTAGGGAGACCCGTAGCCGCGTACCATCATGGTGGAGTCGCCGAGCAACTCGATGCATTGTTTCCCGATGGAAATATTCCGCCTGGTGATTGGAAAGCTGCCGCTGAACTGATCGCGTCATGGATCATTCAAGCACCGCTACCGCCGCTTGAAAACTCATTCACTTTAGAAAAAATGTTATTTCAAACGATAAAACTATACGCCAGTTTAACATCAAATAAAAAATCAACGACGTCAGATCACTCATAACCCATACAATTAAACAAAATGATTATTAGCCATCGTTACAAATTCATTTTCATAAAAACACACAAAACAGCAGGTAGCAGCATGGAGAGTGCGCTTGCTCCACTGTGTGGCCCAGAAGACATCATTACGCCGATGGAATCAAATCGTTTGACTGACATCCCAAAAAACTATCATGCAAACAATGTTATTGGCAAGGTTTACGCGCAATCAAAGCTGTTCCGCAAATGCATCAACCGCCATTCGAATTTCCTAGGAAAATGGTACTATGAGCACATGCCTGCTGTAAGAGTCCGCCAACTGATTGGAGAAGAAATCTGGAATAGTTATAAAAAAATCTGTTTCGAACGAAACCCTTGGGCTAAAGTTGTGTCTTACTATAACTGGAAGAAAAACGGGCAAAGCCGGAAAATGCCGTCGTTTGAAGAATACGTGATGAAAAAATCACATCGCCTACCAATGGATGCTAGACTCTATTTTGACGGTGTAAATTGCATTGTCGATGAGGTGTTTGACTACGAGGGTTTCGAAATCACGTTCCATCACCTGTGTGAAAAACTAGGAATTCCATTCACGCAAAGTATGCCGAGAGAAAAAACTGGTGTAAAACAGGAAAAACTGGGTGGATACCAAGATTATTATAACGATGAGACACGCGAGCAGATTACACGCTTATTTAGCAGGGAAATTGAGCTCATGGGATACAAATTTTAACCTACAACAGAAATTTGCAAAAGATGAAGCTAAATGTATGCTGGCTAATGGATCGCAAGCCTGGGCACTTGACCAAAGTGAAGGGTGTGTTGAAAGCGCTAAGCTATCATGCTACAATAAATTTGCAAAAAATTCCAATTAATTGGAAACCATCATTCGCTAGGACAATAATACCCCGCATTCCATTGATGCCAGTCGAAATCTGTCTGGGAAGTAAAATATCTCATCCCATCGACCTCATCATATCCGCAGGAGGATACACGGAATGGGCGAATGCGAAATTAGCACACAAATACAATGTACCCAATATCTTCATGGGGTCTAATCGAATTTGCAAACCTGCGGAATTCACAATACTTCCTCGTCTCGATCCGAGTGACTTAGCTAACGTAATAACGTTAGATTACGTGCCCTCAGAATTTGATGCAACCATGATAAAAGAGTCGGCAACTGCTGAGTTACCGCACATGATCGGGCGCTATTGGACTATTTTGATCGGCGGAGATGGATCAGGGTGCATCTGGAGTTTAGAAGATCATAAAAAGCATGCTGTAAATTTGATTCGTGAAGCAAAAGTGGCAAACGTCAAAATCATCGCAGTAAGCTCACGTCGTACGGGCGTAAAAGCAGAGTTGATATGGAAAGATATCCTAGAAGAGAGCATGCAACTCGCACTAGGTGTCTGGTATTCAGAAGCGAATCAATCCGCACAACCAAGTATCGCAGCACTCATGGGTGTGGCTGAAATGATCATTGTTACCGAAGACAGTGCATCGATGATTAATGAAGCAGTTGCCTCTGGCCTTCCTGTTATTACAATCAATCCTAAAATCAGCAACCTAGATACGCTTCAAGAGAATATGCTATTTGCGCTTAGTAAAAATCATCGCATCATAAGAATCGGAAATACTTACAGCCAACTCCGTGAACACAAGATCACTCATTTTAATGCAATTGATCCTGAATGGCACAAAGAATATGGTTCACAGCTCCTTACACGTTTACATATTAAAAGAATCATATGAATAGAAAAATCAAAAGTTTTATCCAGCGACTTAAATGGAACAAAATTGGTATAAAAATATCATCGGAATCTCAAATCCCATACTCGACAACTATTGGTCGAGGCACAAGAATCAATGGAAAGATTACGATAAAAGGAAAAGGACATTGCAGTATTGGCAAGTATTGTGCTTTAGGTTCGGATATAAAAATAATTACATCGAATCATTTAGTCAGCTACGCAAATATCCAATGCTCTTTACAACGGGATCATGATTTCGTGGAGTTAGATCAAAGTCGAGGACCAGTAATTATCGGAAATAATGTTTGGATTGGCGACTCGGTGATTATCTTATCTGGAGTGACGATCGGAGATGGGGCCGTAATCGGAGCTGGCTCTGTTGTAACACGCGATATTCCAGACTTTACCGTCGCTGCTGGCGTTCCAGCTCGAGGCTTGCGTCTGCGCTTTCATCATGATATATGCCTACAGCTTAAAAAAATCGCTTGGTGGCATTGGGATGCTGAAAAAATCAAATGCAACAGAGAGTTTTTCAATCTAGATTTAGCAGATTGCTCTCACACAATCGACCTTTTTGCCCTCACTAAAGATTAACTCGTTCCAGTGTTCAAAAAATCTTCACTGAATCTACAACCGGAACATCTACCTGAGAAAAACTGACTTCATGGTTGATAATTCTTTCTGCAAGAAGAAATAATTCAACCTCATTTATTTTCCAATTCATTGATGGGATTGGGTATTTTAACAATTCGATTACGCCCTTCATTTTATGTGTATTCCCTTCCATTCCAATAAAAGGAGTACCGTAAATTGCCGCAAATATATTAGGGTGCTGTCGTCCACCAATTAATAGTTTTGCCTTGGCTACAATTGCCATACCTTCTTCAAATTTCGCATCTTTGTAACTTATAATTCGTAGATTACGAATCTTTTCTACTTTTTTTGCTAGATACAAATCTGTCTTCGTATTTGCTAAAAAAATAATTGGGAAGTTAAGCGTGGAAATAGCATCAATCACTGCAATAATTCTCTCGACCGATTTTTTATTTTTATCCAAAAATGAGGACCCAGTTAACGCAATAAAATCATCTGGTAGATTATAATCAAGAACTAACTTGTCAATTCTATCGCTGTGCATCTTGGGTAGAGCATACGCCGCATCTCCTATGACACTGTTTTCGATACCCATACTTTTCAACAATCGATAAGTCACAGGTTCTCTAGAATAGACCGAATCCAGCTTTGAATAGACCAATTTTAAAATCTTAGCATGCATTCCGTTGCCTGGCACATCGACTGTTTGATTCATTGATATTACAATTTTACCATTCAATTTAAAGGCATACAGTGATGCAATCAATCGAAAAAAATGTCCCGATTTATTATGTATAGAACCTTCACCATTGAATAAAACAGCATCACATTGACTATAAATTTCTGGCTTAATTCCATACCACTGGAGCAACCTCTCTAGACCCTTTTTAACATTATTTTTGATGCAATAAATTAACAATAAATCCGGTATAATTCTTAAATAGGGAAACCAGCGAAGAGGCAGAGGTGCGAAATCGATTGGTGCAAACTCTGCATCAGGGTAACTCACATCGACTAAATGCCGTATACCCGCACTGGTCGCCTGGCTGCCCCAATTAATTGATTTCGATGTATTTAAATAATAAAATATTTTCACTAGGTTGAATTTTCTACCACCATTGGTAACACGGGCATTTCTCTTGCGCAAGAATAACATGCTTGTAGATGAATTTTCAGGCTTGTGCTATTGCCAGCTTGCGTCTCATGTGCTAGCATCCACTCGTGTTGCGAATACTCCTCCTACTACTGTTTACAATTTTGTTAGGAAATGCCTTCGAACTCCCTCGCGCCTCAACTCAATGTCTCGTCGGAGTTGCGAGGGACTGGAACTCGTCCCATGTCACGTTGCAGGTTTATCAAAAACAAGGCAAAGCTTGGGTGAAATCAGGAACATCTTGGAATGGAAGACTGGGAAAAAATGGACTTGTCTGGGGCCTAGGCCTTCATCCTGTGCCTGCTGGTGCTGGTATTAAAAAAGAAGGCGACGGCCGCACCCCGGCTGGAGTATTTCGCATCGGCGGAGCTTGGGGCGCTGATAACAGCATCCGCAAACATGCACAGCTTCCTTATCGTCGTGTGACATCGCGCGATATGTGGATCGAGGACCCACAATCACCGTCTTACAATCGGCATGTAATTTTGCCTCATGAACCTGCCACAACGTGGGAAAAAAAGCAGCAAATGGTGCAAAACGATGCCGCTCACAAACTCAAGCTTTTCATTGCTCACAATGCCCCGCCGCAAGTGCGTCCTGGTGCTGGTAGCTCGATCTTTTTCCACATCTGGAGAGCTGGCGGTAGCAAGCCCACCGCTGGCTGCACCACGATGGACGAATCGCGCTTGCGCAGTATGATCGCGCAGATCGACCCAACCCGCCAACCACTTTACGTGATCATGCCACAAGCCGAGTATGCGCGCTACCGCGAGGCATGGAAACTGCCATAACTTGACGAAATTGCCGATCATCATTGCATCGCAGCCGCGTATCTGCTTTTCTCGCGCATGCTGAAATCTGAATTGCTCTATTCTTCTCGCTGGCTTTCCCTGCATCGCATCGACCACTGGGACTACGTGAAGCGCCCGCACTCTGATGCCGCAGTCGGAATTTTGGCCATCACCGATGAACAAGAGATTGTATTGGTGGAGCAATTCCGCATCCCGATGCAAAAACGAGTAATCGAACTCCCGGCGGGATTGGTTGGAGACGAGCCTGAATTCGCTGATGAATCACTCGCTGAAAGCGCTGGCCGCGAGCTTTTGGAGGAAACGGGATACGCTGCATTATCGATCAAAGCACTTCTCTCCTCCCCCACTTCCTCGGGAATGACCTCTGAAACCACCCATCTATTCTGGGCTACGGGCTTGAAAAAAGTCCAAGCAGGAGGTGGCGTGGCCGGTGAAGATATTTTCGTTCATCTGATTCCCGTCGCGGACCTCCGTCATTGGCTTCTCGCCCAGGAACAAGGTGGTAAAGCAGTCGATTCTAAAATTTACGCTGCTCTTGCTGCTGCAAACATTCGTTTTTAATGAACGATTGATTTTATTCTAGCACACGTTTGAAGCAACTGCATCAAACAATCATTCTCCAACTGCTGTTTTAATTGATTGACAACTCACTTACCCTCAACACTTTCCATGCGTTTTTCCGGAATTTCCCGACTTTATGGCGCTCGCGCACTTGAACGATTTCACCAAGCCCATGTCACTGTGATCGGCATCGGCGGTGTCGGATCTTGGATCGTAGAGGCACTAGCCCGTTCTGGAATTGGCCAGATCACCATGGTCGACCTCGATGAAATCTGTGTCACCAACGTCAACAGACAACTTCACGCCATGGATGGACAAATCGGTCGTTTGAAAACCACCGCCATGGCTGAGCGAATCCACGCCATTCATCCCGACTGCCAAATCACAGAAAAACAAACGTTTTATTCAGAAAAAAACGCTGATGAATTGCTCGCATCATCTCCGGACGTTGTCATAGATGCCATCGATGCTGTCCGTCAAAAATGCCACTTGATCGCCGAGTGCAAAATACGCGGTATTCCCATAGTTACCGTCGGCGCCGCAGGCGGAAGGCGAGATCCTTCCTGCATTCAAATCGCCGATTTGGCAATGACCTGCCACGACGCCTTGCTTTTGCAAACTCGCAAGAATTTGCGCGCCCACCATGGCTTCCCTAAAGCACCAACGGGGAAAAAAATCAAGAAATTTGGGGTAACTGCTGTTTTTTCTTCCGAGTCTCCCGTTTTTCCTCAATGTGATGGATCAGTCTCGACGCAGCGTCCTGAAGGCACTAATCTCCGGCTCAGTTGCGATTCAGGCTACGGTACAGCCACGCCTGTGACCGCCACATTCGGCATGATCGCGGCAGCACAAGCATTGGAAATTTTACAAAAAAGCGTCACGGCTTCTTAATTATTCATTGACATTAGCACAAGTTCTGCTTGTCTCGCCTCGGTTTATATCGTTGCAGAGCGTAAACGATCTTGCTGATTGATAGAGAAGGCGCCTGAACTCTCTCTCACAGCTCCTCATCTCGATCGCTGAAACAGCGGTAAAGCCGCATACACCTCATTCTTTCTTTTCCCCATTTTCCCATTTCCATGTCCATTTTTAAACGTCTTTTCGGCAATTGGATGTCTCAAGACATCGGTATCGATCTCGGCACCGCCAATACACTCGTCTGTGTCAAAGACCGCGGCATTGTTCTTCGTGAGCCTTCCGTAGTAGCTGTCAAAGCAGGCACCAATCAAGTTCTCGCCGTAGGTGATGACGCCAAGCGCATGCTAGGCCGCACCCCAGGTGATATCGTAGCCATCCGCCCGCTGCGTGATGGAGTTATTTCCGACTTCCAAGTTACGGAAGCCATGTTGCGCCACTTCATCAAAAAAGTGAACAACGGTCGCCGCTCAAACTCCCGCGTTGTCATTGCAGTCCCCTCCGGCATCACCGAAGTGGAAAAACGTGCCGTTCGTGAGTCCGCAGAGCAAGCTGGCGCGCGCGAGGTTTACCTGATCGAGGAACCAATGGCCGCCGCAATTGGCGTAGGTCTTCCTGTTCAAGATGCCGCAGGCAATATGATCGTTGATATCGGCGGCGGCACCACTGAGGTCGCGTTGATTTCACTCTCTGGCATCGTTTACTCCCGCAGCGTTCGAGTTGCTGGCGATGAACTGGATGAGGCCATTATCTCCTATATGAAGCGAGCCTACAATCTGATGATTGGCGAGCGCACAGCAGAAGATATCAAAATCCGCATCGGCTCCGCAGCTCCGCTGCCCAAAGAATTGACCATGGAGGTCAAGGGGCGCGACCTCGTTGCGGGCTTGCCTAAAACGATTACCATCACCTCACAAGAAGTCCGTGAGGCCATGGCTGATCCTCTTTCCCAAGTCATCGACGGCATCCGCACCACTCTGGAGCGTTGCCCTCCTGAACTTGCAGCGGACCTTGTGGACCGTGGAATCGTTCTTGCTGGTGGCGGAGCTCTCCTCAAAGGATTGGACCGACTCATCCGTGAAGAAACCGGGCTTCCCGTTCACATCGCTGAGGACCCGCTCAGCGCTGTAGCGGAAGGCACAGGAAAAGCATTGCAAGAAATTGCGCTGCTCAAACGTATTGCCAATATTGGTTAATACACATCGTAGACCCCGACTTCTTCCCCGGCATGAAGCCGCTCAATCTCATCGCTTTGCTTTGTTTCCTTGGTGGTGCCACCTGGGCTCTCACGCGCAGTGATCGCAGCGTTCGCTCGATCCAAAACGCGTATTATTCCGCGATCAGCCCATTCCTTAAATCAGGATCGGCGATCGAAGAAAAGGCGCGCAATTTCTCCAACGAAGTAACGCATTCGCGCTCACTCGAAGCCGCTTTAGAGGTAACCAAAGCTGAGCTCGACAAGCTCAAGCTAATCGAACAACGGTTCGATACCCTTGAGGCCGAAAACGCTCGTTTACGCTCTGCGCTGAAATTTACGGAAAACACCAAGTTTACCCTGATCGCGGCCAACATCACCCGACGTCAGACGACGAACTGGTATAAAACGGTCGAAATCAACCGCGGAGAGGAATCGTTCATCGGCATTCAAAATCCAGTCGTAACCGCTGAGGGCTTAGTCGGAAAAATCGATCTTATCGCCCAAGACTTTGCAACCGTCATTCTCCTGACCGATAAGAGTTGCCAAGTTTCCGCTAAAGTTGAGGGTTCTGCCGATCTAGGAATCATTAGTGGAAGGCCTGCCGAATACGGAAAAGACCCCATGCTCATTCTCAGTTATTTACCCAAAAACACCAACCTGAAAAAAGGTCAACGCGTCTTCAGCGATGGCCGAGGTGGTATTACGCCCGCCAATATACTCATCGGAACGATCGAGTCTGTCGAATCAGGCGCCATGTACTCTGAAGCTCTCGTCCACCCCGCAGTGAACTTCAATGATCTGGCTACCGTGTTCGTCATTCCTCGTGAGAATTAACCAGAATCCGCAAACCACTCCGTGCTTCGCTACTCCATAACCCTGTTTTGCCTGATCTTGCTAACGGTCATCCTGCAGCAATTTGTGCCAGCTTTCATTGCTCTCTATAATGCGCGAGTTTTTCTTCTGCTGGCCGTTTTCTTGTGCATAGCCGTTACTGTGCCGTTGCCTGTGATGTTTCTTTACGCCCTGATTTGCGGCTTTCTATGGGATACCCAGTGTGCGATTAGCACATCCAATCTCGATGCCAGCGTCTATGTGGATTCCATCCAAAACATCCGCTTTGGCTCCTCGATCTTACTTTTCGGCCTTGCCGGAGCCCTAATGAATGGATTTCAGCCCATTTTTCGACAAGGGAAGTGGTATCTCTCCGCATTGCTTACCGGCATCTCAACTTTTCTCTATTGTCTCGCAGAATATAGCTTGCTCGATTTCCTCCGTGGCTCATTCACGATCAATCGTGGCGTGATGTTGCAAATCAGCTACACCTCGCTCTTCAGCCTACTCGTAGCCCCGCTCGTATTCGCACTACTTTTTTTCATCGCTCGCATCTCTCACTACCAAATCGTCGTTACTCAAAAGCGCTCATTTCGCCGATTTACCTAAATTCTCCCCATACCCACCGCCATGCAGACTGCATTCCGCTTTCGCCTCTACTTGCTGACCGCCTTCGTGCTCGTCGGATTTGGCACTCTTTTGCATCGTCTGCACGAAGTTCAAATCGAGGACACGCAAAAATATAAAAACCGCGTTCCTTCGCCCAAGTATGTCTCTGTTCGCGAACCAGGAGTGCGTGGTGAAATCCGCGACGCCAACGGCATCCCCCTCGCCCGCAATAGGCGCAACTATGAAGTCAGCTTCAACATCGAAGAAGTTATTGCCTCTTACCAACTTCAGCATGATGAGATCCCCACCGTCGATATCATGAAATCGCAAGATGGCATGAGCCGCAAAGGGAAAAAGAAAAACATTGTGGCCATCGTCAATGAAACCATCATTTCCCGCCTCACCAAGTATGGACTAGCCAAAGATTACCGCTCCAAAAGCCTCGAAATTCACTACGCCACCCACGGCGGCCTCATTCCTTTCTCCTACCGCACCGATCTCACCTACGAGCAGTTTGCTCGCTTTGCCGAACTCAATTTGGAACTACCCGGCGTTTACATCGGCATCAGCCCTCAACGCGCCTACCCCTACGACACTCTCGCCTGTCACATCCTCGGCTATACCACACCATGGCGACCCGGCGATATCCCCGAGGACGACAAGAAAAAATACAATCACTTCATAGGCGATGAAAAGGGCATTGCCGGCATTGAAATGACCATGGACCGCTTCCTCCGCGGCACCGAGGGAGTGAAAACGATCCTCAAAGATGAAAAAAATCGAGTTATCAACATGACCGACTACACCAAGCCCCAAATGGGAGCTGACGTGATCCTCACCATCGATGCCCGCGCTCAAATGCGTGTCGAAGAAATCCTGCGCAATGCGGGCCGCGCCGCCGCCGTTGTCATGAACGTCCAGACCGGCGAAGTCATCGCCATGGCATCCGTGCCAAACTACAATCCAAACAACTTCATCCCCTCCATCGACGCCAAAAAATGGCACGAATACGAAAAAGGAAACATCTGCCTCCCCCTCATGAACCGCGCGATCGAGTCATTCGATCCAGGCTCCACTTTCAAATTACCGACCGCCATCGCCGGTGCCCGTGCGGGCCTCGGTACCAACATTTTTTCCTGCAATGGTTATGTCAAATACGGAAACCACAAAGCCGGTTGCTGGATCTGGAACCAGAGTAAAGGCATGCACGGTTCACAAAATGTCTCCAAAGCCATTCAACAATCCTGCAACCCCTACTTCTACCGCCTCGCCAATGCCGTCGGCCCCAAAAACATGGCTGACACATTTACCATACTCAATCTCGGCAAACGCACCGGCATTGAACTCCCCAGCGAAAAACCCGGTACTGTAATCGGCACTCCGTCGTGGAAAGCAAAAAACCCCTCCACTCCCGTCACCCCCGTCGATACCGCATTCCTCGCTATTGGCCAAGGAATCAGCTCCGCTTCGCCACTGCAACTCTGCTCCGTTGTCGCCTGCATCGCCAATGGCGGAAAATACTACCAACCTCGCGTCATCAAAAAGGTCATTCGAGGTAAAGAAGTTCTGGTCACGGATGAGCCAAAACTCCTTGTCGACCTGCTCGAACAAGGCGTTACCACCGCAGACATGGAACGCATCCGCAAGGGCATGTGGATGGCCGTCAATGAAGCCGGCGGCACAGCGGGACGCGTCAAAATGCCGAATATAGACATCGCTGCCAAAACCGGAACAGCTCAAAGCGTGGATCGCGGCAAAAAATCCAACAACGCCTGGACGGTTTCCTTCGCCCCCTACGAAAACCCAAAATATGCAGTTGCCGTCCTCGTGGTCGGCGGTAAATCAGGCGGCAAAGTCGCCGGTCCCCTCACCCAAATGATCTACCGCAGCCTCTTCGCCCTCGATGATGGACTAACCTTTAAACCTCGCCCCCAAACCGAATATGTTGGCAAAATTGACTCCCTTGAGGAAATCATCTTGCCTGATGAGACTCTTGCCGCCTTTGAGACGGCTGACGCTACCGAAACTGCCGATAACGCGCAGACAAATATCGATGCGATTACCAAAACCAACAACCCCGAAAACAACACCACCGAAATGCTTCCCTCTCCCACCATCACTCCCGAAATCGACTCCGCAGGCACCATACCGCGTGCCACTCCCGTCGATGAGTGATTTCCTTAACCCAATAACCTACTTACCAACGTGCCTTTAGCCATGATCAATAAAATCAAACGCTTCCTCGGATTTGGATCAATCAATCCCATGGAAGGAAACACCATTCTTATCAACGTCGAAAAACTCGAACGCCGTGTCGCGCTGCTCGAAAACGGACTTCTCGAAGAATACTCCGTCGAGCGCGAAGGCGATCAAAACATCGTCGGAGGTATTTTTAAAGGAAAAGTCAAGAACATCGAGCAAGGTCTCAAGGCCATGTTCGTCGACATCGGACTCGACAAAAATGCCTTCCTCCACTTCTGGGATGCACTCCCTGCTGCGCTCGATGCCGGACTCGAAGAAATCGACCGCGGACCGAAAAAACAACAGAAAAAAATCACCTCCAAGGACATCCCAAGCATCTACCCGATAGGCTCGGAAATTATGATCCAGGTCTCCAAGGGCCCCATCGGCACCAAAGGTCCACGCGTTACTACCAACATCTCGTTGGCAGGCCGCTACCTTGTGCTCATGCCATACACCGAGCAATTTGGTATCTCTCGTAAGATCGAGGATCCCAAAGAGCGCACGCGCCTGCGTACGATCATGCAAAAGCTCTCGGTCCCCGATGGCATGGGCATCATCATGCGCACCGCCGCCATTGGCACCCGCAAGCGCCATCTGATTCGCGACCTCGCGATGCTTCTGGAACAATGGCGCGAAGTGGAACGCCAACGTGATTCACGCCCCGCTCCCATCTGTGTATTCCAAGAGCCAGGACTCGTCGAGCGCACTGCTCGTGATCTCCTCACCGATGACATCGATCAAATCATTTGCGATTGCCCCGATACTACCGAAGCGATTCGCGAAGTCGCAGGCAAAGTCTCACGCCGCGCCAAACGCCGCGTCAACTACATGTCTGGTCCTGTTCCTTTGTTCGAACGCATCGGCATCCAGAAACAGATCGACGAAGCCTTTTCTCGTCAAGTCTGGCTCCCCTGTGGCGGCTACATTGTGATCGATGAAACCGAGGCTCTCATTGCGATCGACGTCAACACCGGACGCAATCGCGGCAACAAAGATCAGGAAAAAATGATCCTTGAGACCAACATCGAGGCTGCCCAAGCCGTAGCACGCCAACTCCGTCTGCGCAACATCGGCGGACTCGTTGTCGTTGACTTCATCGACATGCGTCACCGCAAAGACCAAATGGCCGTCTATAAGGCCATGAAGGACCGCGTCAAGAAAGACAAGGCCAAGACCCAGGTGCTGCAAATTTCAGCCATCGGTCTGATGGAAATGACCCGCCAACGCCTCAACGAATCGTTGCGCGATTCCATGTATGAACCCTGCCCCTATTGTGCAGGTCGAGGCCGCGTGAAGACTACCATGAGCATGTCCGTCGAGGTGCAACGCCAACTCAATACCATCATCCAAAAGAGCTCCCATCAGGGCGACTTGGTTGTCATGGTCAACACCGACGTCCTCAACCGCTTCCGCACCGAGGACTCGAAAATCCTCATGGAACTCGAGCGCTCACACAGCGGTCGCCTGATCTTCCGTGCCGATGCAGCAATGCACCGCGAACGCTTTGCGATCATCGACCCCAGCAACGACAAAACCATCTTCCAAGCCTAAGCACCCGCTTTTGCTAAGAAACAAAAACGCCCTTCATGATATCCATGAAGGGCGTTTTTTATGAGAGAATCATCCCAGCCAAGAACGCAGTTGTTTTAAATCTCTCTTGTAATGATCGATGCGTTCCGCCGGAGAACCTAACGGATATTCATGGTGTTGGCAAAACTCACCATCGAATCCACTGGCCAGAAGCCCCGTGAAAAATTCTTTCCGCACCACTCCCTGCCCGAAGTGGCATGAGTCACGGTGCCACGTGTGTTGATCTTCTCGCCAGCGATAATCCTTCACATAAGAAACACCGATGCGCGAGCGCGCCAACCGATACTGGATCGGCCAGTTTTGTCCACCCTCGACAGTGGCGTGTGCGATATCGAAGCAAAGACCTAACTGATCGGGTGATGTTCCTTCCATCGCAAAAATCACATCCCACAGCGGACCACCGAAATACTGTGGGCCGGAATGATTTTGGTATCCCGCCCATAGCCCGAGCTCCTGATTGATCGCAGCAATATCCTTGAGCACAGGAGCGGCCTCACGAGCCACTTTCATCGGGTCATCGTTTTTTTGATATTGAAGGAAACCGAGGCGATATTTTTTCACACCAGAGTCAGCGAGAACACGTAAAAGTTTTTCGGCATTAGGCGTGATCTTCCAAATGTCAGTCGTCACCACCGAAACCACCTTGTCGCGTTTTTTCAAAAGCTCAATGAATGCGGGCAAATCATCAGCCACTTTTTGTGGTTGGATGTGTGTGCTCGAAGTACGAATCGTCACATCAACACCGTCCCAACCAATTTCCTCGACCAAGGCAGCACTATCTGCAAGCGAGAGATCAGCAAAGGATTTGGTAAAGCCAATGATCTTGTTTCGAGGTTTCGGAGAAACGGAAGGATTTGCAGCGGCAGCTACGCCAGATAACGAACAAGCTGCTAGAGATGAAATCAAAAAATCACGTCGATTCATAACAGCTTTTTAACAAAGACCCATGAATAAACAAGCTCGAAAAAAATGCCCTTTCACTTCTGCAACTTCTTCTTCATTCCTTATTGCTGTGTTTCTGGGATCGGCCAAACTTTGGTTAATTCGTGAGCTTGAGCTAGATCGCGTGGTGTAATGATTTCTCTTTGTAGCGGAATTTCTTCTGAGCCCTCGATGGCGACGATGATTTTTCGATACGGTTGCCAGTTCAGTTCGTGCAGCTTCACCAGTTTCCCCAATGGCTTCCCTGTTACCTCTTTCCACCCGCGATAGAGCAACTCACTGCAATAAATATCTTCCGAGTCCAATCGGTAGCGAATATCGTAGGGCTTACCGAGATCCTTTTTCATCACCTTCACCATATTCGGAATGTACTTGCGAAACTTTTCCGCTGGCCGATACGCCCAGATTTTTTTCCCACGGCCACGAGCCTGCCACGCCTCCAATGGGATCATTTGCACAGGACCAATCGCCTCGATCACCTGCCATTTCCCGCCCTCGATGATGACCATTCCACAGTGGGAATACGGCGAACCAGTCGCCCCCTCAATCATATCCACCAAATCCTTACCCCAAGGATTGGGCAACGATTGAAAGACGATGTCGCCATGCTGTGGCTGATAGGCATTTTCTGCCGCATTGACGAAGCTGATGCACAAAAGCCAGATTATCGCTCGATAGATCATGTGTAAGATCCTAGCATTGTATTGCTTCGGCTCAAGAAAAAAGCCCGCACCGTTTGCACGGCGCGGGCTTTGTGATTGCGAATTCTGTTAGGAATTACGCAGTGATGGCGGATTCGTCTTCCTCGCGGAAGTCGTCTTCCTCGGGGGCTACGAAGATTGGCTCGGGTTCCTCAACGGTGAACTCGACTTCGAGGTCGCGGTGACGGCTGAAGCCGGTGCCCGCAGGGATCAGGTGACCCATGATGACGTTTTCTTTGAAGCCCATCAGGTAGTCCACTTTGCCCAATGTCGAGGCTTCGGTGAGAACGCGAGTGGTGTCTTGGAAGGACGCCGCAGAGATGAACGATTCCGTCTCCAACGATGCTTTGGTGATACCGAGCAACACAGGCTCACCTTCAGCAGGCTTACCACCATTGGCGATGATCTGCTCGTTGATGCGTTGGAACGTGGTCTTCTCGACTTGATCACCCCAGAGGAAATCGTCAGCATCGCCGGGATCGGTGATCTTCACCTTACGCAGCATTTGACGAACGATAACCTCGATGTGCTTGTCGTTAATTTCCACACCTTGTGCACGATAGACCGACTGCACCTCGTTCACCAAGTGTTCTTGGAGTTCACGAGCACCGCAAGCTTCGAGCAAGTCTGAAGGTGAAACAGCACCTTCGGTCAAATGGTCCCCGCGCGATACGCGGTCGCCTTCGGTGACGATGATGTGTTTGCCCATCGGTACTAAGTGTTCCATTTCCTCGCTGGTCACATCATCAGTCACTATCAGGCGCTTCTTCGCACGGATGTTGTTACCGAAGGAGACAATACCATCGATCTTAGCAATAACACAGGCTTCACTCGGCTTACTTCGCGCTTCAAACAAGTCTGCAACACGAGGAAGACCACCAGTAATATCTTTGGTTTTTGAAGCTTTGCGAGGTGTCTTAGCTATTTGAACTCCTGCTGCAATTTTTTGTCCTTCCGAGACAGTCAGCTGCGCACCAACCGGAATTGAATATTGGGCTACTATAACTTCTCTGCTTTCTTCGCCATCGTATACCTTTTCAACAATATCTTCGGATGGAATTTTAAATGGAAAATTCAGTTTTTTACGACGCGAGTTTTCGGCAATTATATCTTTTCTATCATATTCACCTGGTTCAAAGTATTTAAGACCATAATGATCCAAAAACTTAATCATTTTGTCTTTTTCACTCTTCACCGATGATGCGGATATTCTATCAGCAAGTTCTTTATTGTGTTTAAAGATTTCAGAAACAACATCTTTAGATGAAGTTATTACTTTTACTCTTTCAGTAACAACACTTTTATATTTTTTAACACTTTCTGGAGCAATAATACAAACTTGCGGATGAAGATCTTCTTTGTGTTCGGTTACAATTATAGCCTTCTTGCCTGTTTCTTTGTCTGTATCAGTTTTAATAGTAATTCCCTTGATCATGTCGCGGAATTCTACTTTACCGGCTTTCTCGGTAAGAATTGGTACACTGTATTGGTCCCAAGTTGCCAATAATTGGCCTTTTTTGACGTCTTCGCCATCTTGGGTATGAATCAGAGCACCGACCACAATGGGATGACTTTCTAACTCAAGACCATCTTTGTTGCGAACGGAAATATAACCGTTTTTATTTAAAACCACCCAACCGTCCGAAGAGTTTGCCACGCGTAAGTCTTTATAAACCAATTGACCCGAATTCTTCGCATTGATGATGGGTTGTTTGTACGCGGACGAAGCCACACCACCAATGTGGAACGTACGCATCGTCAACTGCGTGCCGGGCTCGCCGATCGACTGAGCAGCAACAATACCGACCGCTTCGCCCAATTTCGCAGGCTTCATGGTAGCGAGGTTCAGACCGTAGCACTTGACGCAGCAACCGCGTTTCGATTCGCAGGTCAGCACCGAGCGAATGCGGAATTTGTCATAGTTGAGTTTTTCAATCGCATTCGAAGCTTTTTCCGAAATGATTTCATCCACGTCGACGACGGTTTCGCCGGTTAAGGGATCGACAACTTTTTGCAGCGAAACGCGACCGTAGATGCGCATCGGGAGTGTGGCCATTTCTTCGTCGCCATCATAGATCGGAGCCACGCTAATGCCGCTGACTGTGCCGCAATCTTCTTCGAAAATGATCACGTCCTGAGCCACATCGACGAGTTTCCGCGTCATGTATCCGGAGTCAGCTGTTTTCAGAGCGGTGTCGGAGAGACCTTTACGAGCACCGTGGGTCGAGATGAAATACTCGAGCACCGTCAGACCTTCGCGGAAGTTCGACGTAATCGGGCGTTCGATAATTTCGCCGGAGGGCTTGGCCATCAGACCGCGCATACCACCGAGCTGTTTGATCTGATTCTTGTTGCCCCGCGCACCAGAGTCCACCATCATGAAGAGTGGCGAAATGCCGGCTTTGCCTTCATTGTGCTCGATCTTGCGATAGAGGTGGTTGGCGATTTGATCACTTGCTTGAGTCCAAATACCTATGACCTTCTCTTTTCTCTCTCCGTCGGTAATAATTCCGTTGCGATACTGCTTGGTGACTTTTTCGACTTCGATATTGGCATTGTCAATGATCGCTGGTTTTTCTTCCGGAATCAGCATGTCAACAATACCAACGGAGCAACCGGAACGCGAAGCTTCGCGGAAACCGAGGTTTTTCAGTGCATCGAGAGTTTCGACAGTGCCTTTTTGACCGGCAACTTGGTAGCAACGCCAGATGACATCGGACATCTGCTTCTTACCAACGGTGTGGTTGATGAAGCCCATGCCGTCAGGCCAGATCTCGTTGAAACGAACGCGGCCTGGCGTGGTCTCGATGATTTTTGCATCTTTGATCCCGTAGTGCGTGTCTTTGCCGAAGTCTTTGTTGCGGATGCGAATCCAAGAGTGGTAGCCAAGCTTTTTCGAAGCAATCGCGAATTCGACTTCGTCGGTGCTTTCGAACAAGGGCAAATGCTCTTTTTTCTCGCGATCTTTCTCCGTGCGGATCGGAGCCCATGTAAGGTAATACGATCCCAAAATAATGTCCTGGGAAGGAACGGTGATGGGGCGACCGCTGGCAGGCGAGAAGATGTTGTTAGGCGCAAGCATCAGTTGGCGGCACTCCATTTGTGCTTCCACCGAGAGTGGAACGTGCACGGCCATTTGGTCACCATCGAAGTCCGCGTTGAAGGCGGTACAAACGAGGGGGTGAACACGAATTGCCTCACCTTCGATGAGCTTCGGCTCAAAGCCTTGGATCGACAAGCGGTGGAGCGTAGGAGCACGGTTCAGGAGAATCGGGTGACCTTTAGTAACGTCAGCCAGAATGTCCCACACTTCTTTGGTCTTGCGATCGATCATCTTCTTCGCAGAACGAACGGTATGGCAATAGCCGAGTTCTTTCAGGCG